>CAWFVR010000009.1:0-166610 GCA_963819315.1 uncultured Rubrobacteraceae bacterium | reverse complement strand
TTTTTTATGTGCCTGTTTACGCTCGACAACTACGTATTGCTCGGTCGTCGGTTGAAGGCGCTAGCGGGCCGGGATCAGGTCTTATGCGTCACGCACCTCGCTCAGATCGCCGGCTATGCGGACCATCATTACGCCGTCGAGAAGCGCAAAACGACAGTGACACCGCGGCGGTGGTGGTGGAAGCCGGACGAAGCGCGGACGCGGAAGTGCGGCCGCCGTGCTGCTGCCGGCCGATGCCGACCCAGAGCCAGCAATTGCTCCGCGCGCGGGCGCCTGCGACTGACGGAGCCGATCCAGGTTCCAGCGACTGTAAGCAGACGTGCCGTTGCATTCTTAATCGAGCCGCCGATCCCAGTAACGACCGGAAACCTTTCGTACATCCGCGCTCCGTACTTCTCCGCCCTGCGCTTGGCCCCAAGCTTACTGAACGCGGGTTTGCGGCGCCGGTGCTTACTCAGTGACACGAGTGGCCTCACCGGGTTCGTCAGGTCGAGCAAATGGGCACCAATGCTTCATCTCCGTCCCGCCGCGTCGTAAACGCAACGCATCTGCCATCGTCGCCCGAGGCAGGACTGCGTTCCGACCGCCCTCGCGTGGGTCAATTGCCGGGCGGGGGTCGAACCATTCGCAGGCACGATCCACGGCGCCGTGGGGCTTCTCAGTCGAAAACTGGGCGCGCCTTGACGTGTGCGAGCAACTCGGCTATCCGGCCGCGAACCTCCTCGATCTGAAGGCGCTGGGACTGGACCACGTCACGGGAAGCAGGCCGCATGTCGTGCCCGAGCGCCTTCTCGTAAGCGACGAGAGCAGTGGCTTCACCGCGGGCGCATCCTTCGAGAATGCTGGACTCGCTCTCTCCTTTGACCCCAGACTTCTCGGTCATCCCTCCTCGAGGAGCCTCCACGGCAACCGGGTCGAGTTGTCGCACGAGAGCACTCGACTGCAACGCAAACTGCGCCCGCTGCTCTGAGTACTCGCCCAGCGAGCTGCCGCAGATGCGCGTCGGATACTTCGGACGCTGCTCTCGCAAACGCCGATTGTCCGGTTCGGCACACTTCGATCAGTCCGTTCAGGGTGGACACTTCTGACATCACACGCGTTCGATGCCGTCGGACAGGCCGTGATTACGAAAAAGAAAAGGGCGCGACCGATGTCGGCCGCGCCCGGAGTTGTTGTCCTAATGAGTTTTGCTGGTTGTCAGAAAGTAAGGCGCAAGGCCAACTGCAGTGTCCGCGGGTTCGTCGGCATGATCGCGTCCAGCCGGTTGATGTCGGCGAAGTTGATCGTGCCGGGAACCGCGAACGAACTCACGAAGCCCGGCCAGCTAATGCTGTGCAGCGATGTCGTCGAAACGTTGCGGCGGTTGAAGACGTTATACGCTTCCCCGCGAAGTTCGAACGCCGCGCGTTCCATGAAGTTGAAGCGCTTCACGGCCGCAACGTCGAAGTTATGGGTGTCAGGTAGCATGACACCACCCCGATTGAAGCCGGCGAAAACTCAGGAGCGCCCTGAATCAACCGGGCGTTCGGATTGGCTGTCAGGTAAGCCACCGTGGCGCCCGTCGCGTTCGTCAGCGGGGTCAATGTGGAAACACCCATTCCCTCCGCATTCGGATTCTGGAGCGCAGCAGTTCCGAAAGCGTTGTTATTGAACATGGTGTTCATGCCCGTAATCGGGGTAAGGCTCTGTCCGGTGGAGTAGCGATATGTCCCTGAGAGGTTGAAATCGGCAAACACGTTGCGGACGACAGACCAGGAGTCACGAACAGTGGCGCCGCTTGAACATCGCGGTCAGTGAGGCCGGCGGCGTAGGAGATGACGTCGAAGGCGACGCCGGGGATGAGGCGGCCGACGAAGACCGCGTAGATTCCCCACCTGGCGAACCAGCGGTCTGCGGACTGGAGGCCCGTCTTCCCCACGAGCACCTCCACCGGCACGCGCCCCAGGGAGCGCGAGATCCCGAAGCACACCGCGGCCGCCAGGACGTGCCCGAAGAGGCTCAACATCCAGCCCCAGAACACCCCGAACGCCAGCCCGTTAGCGAAGGTTATGAGGAAGGACGGCACCGGGGCCACGAGCGCCTGCAACACCATCAAGAAGCAGGAGGCCACAGGCGCCCACAGCCCGAACGAAAGGATATAGTCTCTCAAGCCTGCTATGTCTCCGCGTCCCAGGAGGCCCAGCGCCTGATGCACCTCGGAGCGGAAACCGCTGGAGAATGCGTAGAGGAGCACGAAGGGCGCCGCGACGGTCGCAAGCAGCACGAGCCGCAACAACCTGACAGCCCGCGCATCCAGGTTTACGGCTCTCGTTACGGGAGGAAGGTGCCCCGGCCTGTTCACCTATTCATCTTACAACGCCGTGATCCGAGGTATGCAACGCTCGCGGAGCGGCGACCCCTAGTCCGGCGCCTGGTCGAGGGTGTTCCGGGCCATCCTTATCGAGGCCGCGTCTATCATCTGGCCGTCGAGGGTGATCGCGCCTCGCCCGGCAGCGTTGGCCTCCTCGTAAGCTTCCAGGACCTTCTTCGCCCACTCGGTCTCCTCCTCAGTCGGCTGGAAGACCTCGTTGACGGTCTCGATCTGAGCCGGATGGATGCACCACTTGCCGTCAAAACCCAGAGACCGGGCGAGGAGGCAGCTCTTCCGAAGTCCATCCTCGTCGCGGTAGTCGGCGACGGGACCGTCCACGGCGCGAAGGTCCGCGGCGCGGGCGGCGACGACTATGCGCTGCATGGCGTAGTGGAAGCGGTGGCCCGGATATACCTCGTCCCACTCATCCATCACGCCTATGCTCGTCTGGGGCATCCTTACGCTCGCCGCGAAGTCGCCGGGCCCGAAGTGGAGAGCCATGAGGCGCCCGGTGGCGCCGGCAATTCCGTCCACGCTGACAAGCCCTCTGGCGCTCTCTATCTGACCTTCGATCTTTATCTTGCCCGGTTCGAGGCCGGCAGAAAGCTCGGTCTGATACAGCAGCGTGGCGGCGACGTGGAGGTCTTCGGGGCGCTGGACCTTGGGGATGAGGATGCTATCCAGCCTGTCCCCGGCCTCCTCGACGACCTCGATCACGTCCCGGTAGAAGTAAGGGGTGTCGAGGGCGTTGGACCGGTAGAGGGTCGGTCTATTCCCCCAGTCGAGCTCCTGAAGCGCCTGGACAATCTTCCCCCGCGCCTCTGCCTTCTCGTCGGGGGCGACGGCGTCTTCGAGGTCGAGGAAGACGGCGTCGGCTGGGGAGGCGAGGGCTTTTTCCGCCATCCCGAGGTTCGAGGCGGGGACGGCCAGGACGGAGCGCGGTGCTCTCATCTTCCGTCGAGCAGAGTCTCCACGGGCTCGCCCCGGATGGAGGCGTCGAGGACCTCCATCGGGTGGGCCGTAGGAATATCGTTACCGGTTCTCTTGAGGCTGGCCTGTATCTGGAGGATGCAGCCGGGGTTGGAGGTGACGAGCATCTGTGCGCCGGTCTTGAGGACGTTATTTGCCTTGCGCTCGCCGAGCTCGGCGGCGGGCTCAGGCTCGACCATATTGTAGATACCGGCGGAGCCGCAGCAGATCTCGGCCTCCTTTATCTCCCTGATCTCGACCCCCGGTATCCCTTTCAGAACCGTGCGCGGCTGCTTGCGGATGCCCTGCGCGTGCCCGAGGTGGCAGGCGTCGTGGTAGGCGACGGAGAGGGGCAGCGGTTGGCGCTCGGCTGCGGGTCCGATCTCGGCCAGGAACTCCATCACGTCCATGACCTTCTCCGAGAAGGCCCTGGCGCGGTCGGAGTACTCGGGATCGTCGCGCAGGAGGTGACCGTACTCCTTCATCGTCGAGCCGCAGCCGGCGGCGTTGACGATCACGTTGTCCAGATCCAGTCTCTCGAACGTGTCTATGGTCTTCCTCGCGAAATCCAGGGACTCCTCCTCGCGTCCGGCGTGGGTACTGAGAGCGCCGCAGCAGCCCTGGCTCTTGGGTGCAACGACCTCGCAGCCCTCCGCGGCGAGCACCCGGACCGTCGCGGAGTTTACCCGGGAGAAGAAGACCTGTTGCACACATCCCAGGAGGACACCGACCCGCCTGCGCTTCTCGCCGGCCGGTCCGGTGAACTCGGGGATCGTCTCCTCCCTCCCCAGCTTCGGCATGAGGGCCTCCATCGCCCGCATGCGCGCCGGGAGCCGGTCCATGACCCCGGCTTTGCGAAGCCTCTCACCGATACCGAAGCGCTGGTAGAGCCGCAGGGGACCCGCCGCCAGGCGCAGACGGTTGCGGTAGGGGAACAGCTGGAAGATCATCTCCCGGAACGCTCTGTCGTCGGAGCGGCGCTCGTAGCGGCGCTCGATCTGTGCCCGCGTGGCCTCGATGAGCTTGTCGTACTGCACGCCGGAGGGACAGGCGGTGACGCAGGCCATGCACCCGAGACACAGATCCCAGTGCCTGACCATCGTGTCGTCCATCGCCTCCTCGTCGAGGCCCTTGTTCATCAGGTAGATGCGCCCCCTTGGCGAGTCCATCTCCTCGCCGAAGAGCACGTAGGTCGGGCAGGTGGGCAGGCAGAAGCCGCAGTGGACGCACTCGTCTATGAGCTTCTTGTCCGGCGGATGGTGGTCGTCGAAGGCCGGGAAGCGGTAGCTGCCGCTCTCGGGCCGGTCCCTTCCCACGGTCTGCTGGAGCGAGTCGGTAGTGGCCGCGAAGGTGGTCTGCCCCACGTCCTCCGGGCTGCCGGCGCCGATGGCCTCGGCCGCCGCTTCCTCGCGGTGCGTACCCTCGCCGTCGCGCCTCTCGGTGGCGCCGGTCGCCTCGTAGCGCCCCTCGCCGTCACGCTCCGTCACTAGACACCTCCCACAAACCTGCCGGGGTTCATGCCGCCCCGGGGATCAAACTTCTCCTTTACCCGCCTTATGAGGCCAAGGTAGTCGCCCCCCTGGTCCCACGCGCCGACCCTGTTCTTCAGAGCCAGCGGGGCCTTCTGTAAAGTTACGCTGCCTCCTCTGCGGAGCCAGATCTCGCGCAGCTCCTCGACGAACCCGGCCCGGGCGTCCTCGTCTCCGCCCGAGAACCCGACGAAGGTTACGCCGCTGGCGGCGTGACCCGTGATACGAGGATGGTCGAGCCCTCTGCGCTCCGCCGCCCCGAGGACCGTTCCCAGCACGTCTGTGAGGTCAGCCGGTGGGGCGGAGAGCTTGACAGCGGCCTCGTCCTCACCGCCCGTTGATGGGCCGAGATGATCCGTCTCCTCGTCGGAGAGGGTCCGGACCTCCCCGAAGGGGTTGAGCAGGAAGGAGGCAGCCTCGACCTTCTCCTCGACGCCGGCCGGTATGCTCTCGAGGAGGACCGTGAGCTGCCTGGCGTCCTCGCCGTAGCGCAGCTCGACGGCCGTCGGCTCGACCTGCGAGTGCATCATGGCCTGGGCCGCCCCCGCCGCCGCCTCGGGGCTCTCGACCTCGACGGCGACCGTCCTCGACGCCTGGGGGATCGGATGCAGCCTGAAGTTGGCGGTCACGATGATTCCCAGGGTCCCCAGAGATCCCGTGAACAGCTTGGAGAGGTCGTAGCCGGCCACGTTCTTGACGACCTTGCTGCCGGCCTTCGCCACAGTTCCGTCGTGCAGAACGACGGTTATGCCGATGATGAGGTCCCTGATGGTCCCGTACCTGTACCTCCTCGGCCCCGAAGCGTTGGCCGCGACGATGCCCCCGATCGTAGCCCCCCTCTCCGGCGGATCTATGGCGAGCATCTGGTCCGAGCCGGAGAGCTGTTCCTGCAAATCTTGCAGTCTTATGCCAGCCTGCACCCTCACCACCTGGTCGCCGGGGACGTGCTCGATGATCTCGTTCATGCGCGCGGTGCTCACTATGAGATCAAGCGACGCGGGCGGGTCGCCGAGATGCATCTTGGTTCCGCCACCCCGCGGAGAGACCACTAGCCCCTCGCGGCTCGCGAGCCTCATCAGCTCGCTCGTCTCCTCGACGGAGCCCGGTTCGACGACGAAGGAGGGCTCAACGCCGTCCACGGCGTCCTTCCGGGGTAGCCTCGCGGATGTTGTCCGCGCCCACGATGTTCTGAAGCTCGTCTACGGGGACGTTCGTGCGCGTGTCCATCAGAACTGCTCCACGATGCCGGCCTTCTGGAGGGGGTGCATCTGGAAGGGGCCGGGCCTCTCTCCGCACAGGCGCGGAGTAGGGAAGATCTTGCCGGGGTTGCAGATCTGGTGCGGGTCGAAGGCGCACCGCAATAGTTGCATGACGTTCATATCGTCGGTAGTGAACATCCTTGGCATGTACTTCTTCTTGTCCTGGCCGATGCCGTGCTCCCCTGTGAGCGAGCCCCCGTGCTCCAGGCAGGTGAATACGATCTCCCCGGCGAGCTCCTCTGCCCTCTCGGCCTCTCCGGGAGCGTTGTTGTCGTAGAGGACGAGCGGGTGCAAATTTCCGTCGCCGGCGTGGAAGACGTTCGCGACCCGCAAGCCGTATTCGCTGCTGAGGTCGGAGATCTTCTTCAGTACCTTCCCGAGCTCCGTGCGCGGGACGACGGGTCCTGCACGTAGTAGTCGTTGGAGATGCGTCCCATCGCGCCGAAGGCCGCCTTGCGGCCCTTCCAGAAGAGCGCCCGCTCTTCGTCGTCCTCGGCGACCCGGATCTCCGAGGCGTTCGACTCCTCGCAGATCTTGATGACGCGATCGAACTGGTCCGCCACCTCGGCCTCGGGACCGTCGAGCTCGACGATCAGGACCGCGCCAGCCTGCGGGAAGCCGGGGTGCACAGCGACCTCGACCGCCTCGATGGTGAGCGCGTCCATCATCTCGATAGCCGCCGGGACGATCCCCTCTCCGATGATCCCCGAGACGGCGCCGCCGGCCTCCTCGGTGTCCTTGAACGCCGCAAGCAGCGTCCTCACCGACTCGGGCTTGCGCACTATACGGAGCGTTATCCTGGTCGCTATCCCCAGCGTCCCTTCCGAGCCCACGAACGCCCCGATCAGGTCGTACCCAGGCGCGTCGGGAGCCTTGCCGCCTCCGATGTGCGCCACCGAGCCGTCGGGCAATACGACCTCAGCCCCCATGACGTGGTTAGTCGTGAAGCCGTATTTCAAACAATGTACGCCGCCGCTATTCTCCGCCAGGTTCCCGCCGATCGAGGAGACGATCTGGCTCGCCGGGTCCGGCGCGTAGTAGTAACCTTCGTCGGCGACCTCCTGAGAGACCCACACGTTGATCACGCCCGGCTCGACGACCACCCGCTGGTTGGGGATGTCCACCTCGAGGATCTTTCGCATCCGCGACATGACTATCAATATCCCGGCTTCCACGGGCAAGGCTCCGCCGGAGAGACCGGTCCCCGAACCCCTCGCCACGAACGGGATGCCCTCCTCGTAGCACGTCCTGACGATCTTCTGCACCTGCTCTGCGCTCTCGGGCAAGACGACGAGGTCGGGGATGACCCTGTAGTTCATCAGGCCGTCGCACTCGTAAGATCGGAGTTGCTCGCGCTCGGAGATGACACCCTCCGGCCCGAGAATGGACTTCATCGTCTTTATGAGCGCTTCTCGCTCCACGTGCACCTCCTCCAAGGGACCACCTCTCGCCAGAACCTTCCTGCGAAGGTCAAGATGGTCGAGTGTTCCCCGTCGCCCTTCCCCTTCGATGTCGGGATCACCTGGTCAACGTCCGCTGCGGACGCTGTCTCCGAATCCTCCGCAATTCTATCCCAAAGCCGGGCTCGAAGTTGCGCAGCGAGAACTCCTTGCCGTTCGCACCGTTTATGGTGAGTGTACCGGCTTCACAGCTTTCAGTGGCACGGTGAGCTTCATGCTAAGATCGTTTCTAAAGGTCGGAGCCGGTCCAGAGATTGGCCTGGTGGGGTAAGGAAAACAGCATGCTGGTCACAGTCAGGGACGTATTGCAGATGGAGTGCCTGAGCCAGGCGCGGGTCGTGGCCGGGGAGCGGGGCCTTGACCGCGAGGTGTACTGGATCACGGTTGGAGAGGAGCCAGATCTACCGGAGTGGGTCTTCGGGGGGGAGTTGATCCTGAGCACGCTCTTCGCCGTGGAGCCCGAGCGGCGCGACGAGTACGTCAAAGGCCTCTCGGACCGGGGAGTGGCGGGGCTGATGCTCAAGCCCGAGAGGTTTCTCGGCACCATACCCCAGAGCGTGCTCGAGACCGCAGACCGGGAGTCCTTTCCGGTGGCCGAGGTCCCGATCGGCGTCCTCTGGTCCCGCGTGCTGGCCGGCTTCTACAGGCATCTCCTCGCCGAGCAGACCGAGCTCATCAGGGTGGAGACAGAGATGCGCCTGCGCGGGGGCTTCTTCGACGAGCTCTTCTCTGGTCAGATATCGGGGGAGGAGATCCTCCGCCGGGCGGCGCTCCTTGGGTGCGACCTCGCCGGCGGCGCGGTGATGCTCGTCTTCGACCTGGCTGACATGGACGGCGTAGCCAGGAAGCTCGACGACCTGCAGGTACAGTATCTGAAGACCTTGCTCTACGAAACCGTCAATGGAGCGGTGCAGGAGGTCCATCGGAACTGCATCTGCATCCCGCGCCCGGACGGCGTGTTGCTGCTGCTCGGAAGCCAGATCGAGGACCGCAAGATGGTCGCGAAGCACATCCTGAGGCGGTGCCGGGAACGCCTGAAAAACGTACCTGTGCACGCGGGGTTGGGTGAACCATGCGAGAGCCCCGACCAGATAACCCGTTCGTGCCGGGAGGCGGATTCCGCTCTGCGCGTCGGGCAACGCCTGCAAAGTGCAAGAGATGTAGAGGGCAGGATCCACTCCTTCTCGGCTCTGGGCGTGCAGAGGATGCTTTTCGCGCTGAGCCAGGACAGCCCCGAAACCCTTCGAGGCTTCGAAGAGAGCACTGTGGGGCCGGTCATAGACTACGACAGAGAACACGGTACGCAACTACTCGAGACCCTGAGCACCTACATGAGGTGCAACGGCAACATCCCGGAGGTCGCCGCCCTTCTCCACGTCCACAAGCACACCGTCCGCTACAGGCTCCGCAGGGTGACGGAGCTAACCGGGCTCGACGTGACGAGGTTCGACGACGCGGCCCAGCTCTACCTGGCCGTCAGGGCGGCCGAGTTGCGCTGAAGCGCCGCTTTGTCTAGGAGAACAAACGTGGCGGGAGCCTCTTTAGTCTCGCGTACATAGACTCCGGGTCCGCCTCGCGACTAGTATTGTTTCTAAAGGGTGTCGGCAAAGGGGAAAGGGATATGGAAGCAAGCAACGTACCTGCGGGATACAGCGACCGTCTCTACAACGAGGACCTCGCTCCGGTCACGGAGCGCACATGGACCGCCTACAGCCTCTTCGCCATGTGGATGGCCGACGTCCACAGCATCGGCGGCTACACGTTCGCTGCGGGGCTTTTCTTTCTGGGGCTGGCGGGCTGGGAAGTGTTCCTTGCGCTGCTCGTCGGCATCACGATCGTCTACTTCCTCATGAACCTCACGGGGATCGCGGGCCAGAGGCACGGCATCCCCTATCCGGTTCTGGCGCGCCTTAGTTTCGGGTTGTTCGGAGCCAACATACCGGCCCTGATCCGGGCGATCATAGCCATCTTCTGGTACGGCATCCAGACGTGGCTGGCCTCCGTAGCGGTGGTCATCTTGTTGCTCAGGATATTCCCCGGATTAGACTCGTACGCCCATAACTCGATCCTGGGTCTCTCGACTCTGGGTTGGATCTGCTTCCTCGTCCTCTGGGCGGCGCAGTTGTTCGTGTTGCGTCACGGGATGGAGACCGTCCGGAGGTTCGTGGACTGGGCGGGGCCGGCTATCTACGTCGCCATGTTCGCGCTCGCGGTCTGGATCGTCATCGAGTCTGGCGGCCACATAGACTTCAGCCTTGGCTCCAAGGAACTCACGGCCGGCGGCACGATCCTCGCGTTCGTTACAGCCGCTTCACTGGTTGTGGCGTACTTCTCGACGCTGCTGCTGAACTTCTGCGACTTCTCGCGCTTCTCGCCCTCAGAGCGAATGGTCAAGGTGGGCAACTTCTGGGGGTTGCCGGTCAACTTCACGGCCTTCTCGCTGGTAACCGTGATCGTCACGGCTGGCTCGGTGGCCGTCTATGGGGAGGCCATCACCGATCCGGTAGAGCTCGTCGCGAAGATCCCCAACACCTTCATTCTGATCGTGGGCGCCGTGACGTTCGCGGTCGCGACGGTTGGGATCAACATCGTCGCCAACTTCGTCTCGCCCGCCTACGACCTCTCGAATGCTATCCCCAAGTACATAGACTTCAGGCGAGGAGGTCTGATCTCGGCCCTCCTCGCCCTGCTGGTGACGCCCTGGAACATCTACAACAGCCCCGTGGCCGTGAACTACTTCCTGGGCGGCCTCGGCGCTTTCCTCGGCCCGCTCTTTGGCATCATCGTGGTGGACTACTATCTCGTGAAGCGGGGACACATCGACGTAGAGGGTCTCTACCGGGCGGAAGTCACTTCGCCGTACTGGTACGAGCGAGGGATCAACCGCCACGCCGTCGTTGTATTCGTCGTCTCGGCGGCCATAGCGGCGGTCATAGCCCTGGTGCCGACGTTCAGCGCCCTCGCCCCCTTCTCGTGGTTCATAGGTGCCGGACTCTCCGGAGCGCTCTACTGGGCGACGGCGCGAAGGGAAGAGCGCGCCGTCCCGGAGATCGCGCCCCGCGGCTAGTATAGGAGCGTCAGGCACGGTCCGGCGAGGAGGACCTCCGATGAAAGGCACTGCCACCACCGTCATGGAGCGGTGCGAGCTACTGGGCAACATCAGCGAAGAGCCCGGCCGTCTGACCCGTCCCTTCGGTTCTCGGGCGATGCGAGAAGCCAACGACATCGTCTCCGGCTGGATGCGCGTGGCCGGGATGACCACGAGATTCGACGAGATCGGCAACCTCATCGGCCGCTACGAGGGGACGGGGGACGAGACGCTCGTCGTCGGCTCCCACCTCGACACCGTGCGCGACGCGGGCCGGTACGACGGCCAGCTCGGCGTCATGGTCGCACTCGCTTGCGTCCAGCAACTGCACGACCGCGGCGAACGCCTCCCCTACACCATAGAGGTGGTCGCTTTCGCCGACGAGGAGGGCTTGCGCTTCGGCACTACCTTCCTGGGCAGCTCCGTGTACGCCGGCGCCTTCGACGAGAGCCGCCTGAACCTCGAAGACCGGAACGGCGTGACCCTCCGGGAAGCGGTCCGCGCCTTTGGCGGAGATCCCGGCGCCCTGGAAGGCCGCGGGAAAGGGGACCTTCTCGGCTACTGCGAGGTCCACATTGAGCAGGGACCCGTGCTGGAGCAGGAGGACCTCCCCGTAGGCGTGGTCACGGCTATCAACGGCCAGAGCCGCGTGAGGGCCGGCTTCATCGGCAAAGCCGGACATGCGGGCACCGTGCCAATGGAAGGTAGGCGGGACGCGTTGTGCGCCGCCGCCGAGTTCGTGCTCGAGGTCGAGTGCGCCGCGAAAGCGGAGCCGGGATCGGTCGCGACCGTCGGGGAGATCTCCGCTCTCCCCGGGGCGGTCAACGTCATTCCTGGGGAGGCGGACCACTCACTGGATCTCCGCCACCCCGAAGACGCGGCGCGAGAGCGGCTGCGCGACCACCTCGAACGCAGGGCAAGAGAGATAGCCGCCTCCCGCGGGTGCGAGCTCCGCTGGCAACTGCGTCAGGAGACGCCCGCCGTGCCCGCGGACCCGGAGCTGAGCGCGTTGCTCGAGAGGGCCGTCGAGGACTCGGGCGTATCTGTTCACAGGCTGCCGAGCGGCGCGGGCCACGACGCGGCACAGATGGCCGCGCTCACCAGCGTGGCGATGCTCTTCGTGCGGTGCCAGGAGGGCATAAGCCACAACCCGGCGGAGTCGGTCAGGAGAGAGGACGTGGGGGCGGCTATAGAGGTGATGAGCCGCTTTCTCAAGCTCCTCGCCCAGGACGTGCGCCCCGGCGCATCCCGGGAGACGAGCTCATGAGTACCTACGACCTGATCCTGAGGAGCGGCATCCTCGTTACGCCCGGCGGTTCCTCGGAAGCCGACCTCGCCATCGAGGATGGCCGCATCGCCGCCATCACACCCGACCTGGAGGACACGGCTCGGGAAGAGGTAGACGCTTCGGGACTCCACGTCTTTCCGGGCGTCATCGACGCGCACGCGCACTTCAACGAGCCGGGCCGCACGCGCTGGGAGGGCTTCGCCACGGGCTCCCGATCTCTCGCAGCCGGAGGCATGACCGCGTACGTGGAGATGCCGCTGAACGCCTATCCGCCCACCTGCGACGCGGCGTGCTTCGACGAGAAACTCGCCCTCGCGGAGGCTTCCTCGCTCGTGGACTTCGCGTTCTATGGCGGGCTCGTCCCCGGCAACCTCGGGGACATGGAAGAGCTCGCTAGTAGAGGAGTCGCGGGATTCAAAGCCTTCATGTCCACCGTCGGCACGCTCGACTTCCAGACCGCAGACGACCTGACGCTCTTCGAGGGGATGAAGAAAGCGGCCCGTCTCGGGCTTCCCGTCCTCGTACACGCAGAGAACAGGACTATCACGGACGGTCTTGCCAACCGCGCAATAAGCACGCTGCGCCTGGACGTGCGCGACTACCTCGACTCGCGTCCCGTCGTAGCCGAGCTGGAGGCGATAGGAAGGGCGATCATTCTCGCCGAGGAGGCCGGATGCTCGCTGCACGTCGTGCACGTGAGCACGGGTAAGGGCGTCGCCCTCGTGGCGGCGGCGCGCGCCAGGGGAGTAGACGTAACCTGCGAGACCTGCGCTCACTATCTCGTCCTGACCGATGAGGATGCCGAAGAGCTCGGCGCGGCCGCCAAGTGCGCCCCACCGCTCCGTCCGCGCCAGGATCTCGAGGAGCTCTGGGAACGGATCTTCGATCACGACGTCGAGTTCGTCACCTCGGATCACTCGCCCTGTCCCCCGGAAATGAAGGTCGGCGACGATTTCTTCAGGGTCTGGGGCGGCATCTCCGGCTGCCAGTCGCTGCTCAACGTCTTGCTCGACGAGGGATACCACGCACGAAGGTTGCCGCTAGAGCTGGTAGCCGCGCTCACGGCAGGGAACGTGGCGGACCGTTTCGGGTTCTCCCGGAAAGGCCGCCTCGAGGTCGGCTACGACGCGGATCTCGCCCTCGTGGATCTCGATTCGAGCTTCACCCTGCGAACCGAGGACCTCTTCTACCGCCACAAGATTAGCCCTTATGTGGGCCGTGCGTTCCGCGGAAAAGTCCTCCGCACGATCGTACGTGGGACCACGGTCTTCCGCGACGACAAGATCGTCTCCGACCCGGTCGGCAAGCTCATCAGACCCGGCCGGCAGACCGTTGCAATGCCACAGAGAGGAGCATAAACACGTGAGCGACGTCAGGATCACCGCCGGACCTTTCGAGTTCATGGCCCGCTGGGAGCGCGAGAAGTCGCCCGAGACCTGCGAGGCTTTCGAGAAGCTGCTGCCGTACCGCCAGAAGATCATCCACGTAAGGTGGAGCGGGGAGTCGTGCTGGATCCCCCTCGGAGACTACGACCTCGGGGTGGGCTTCGAGGACGCCACCAGCTATCCGCAGGCCGGTGAGATCCTCTTCTACCCCGGCGGCTACTCGGAGACGGAGATCCTCTTCCCCTACTACGGCACGCACTTCAAGAGCAAGCTGGGCACGCTCGCCGGCAACCACTTCCTTACCATCACCGAAGGCCACGACAACCTGCGCGCTCTGGGCGAGCTGTGCCTCTGGGAGGGCGCACAGGACATAGTTTTCGACCGTGCCTGAAGAGCATGTGCTCCGCCGGAGGCAAGCAACGGTTGCGTTTAGAATACGGAAACTGGCAAGATACGCCACAGGGAGAGGGTGATAGGGATCATGAGGTTCTGCGCGAACGTCTCCATCCTGTTCAAGGAGGCGCCGTTTCTGGAGCGCTTCGGGACGGCGAAGGAATGCTGGCTTCTCGGCTGTGGAGTTCTGGTGGCCTTCGGGCGAGGACCTCGGCGAGGTGGAGGCGGCGATCGGGGACGCCGGCCTTTCGGTGGCCCTGTTCAACTTCGACGCCGGGGACATGCCTGCCGGGGACAGGGGGCTCTTGAGCGACCCGGACCGGCAGGAGCGGTTCAGGGAGAACGTTCCGGTGGCGCTGGAGCTGGCGCGGAGGCTGGGTTGTACGAAGCTCAACGCCCTGGTGGGACAGGAGATACCAGGCATGAGCCGGGAGGAGCAGCTAGAGCTCGCGCGGGAGAACGTGGCGTGGGCGGCGGGCAGGGCGGCCGAGTACGGCGTGGAAGTGCTCGTTGAGGCCGTCAACACTTTCGAGAATGGTCCGTACCTCCTGTATACGACGCGCGACGCGGCGGCGTTTGTGAGGAGCATCGGGGCGGCGAACGTCGGGCTGCAGTACGACTTCTACCACATGCAGAGGATGGAGGGGAACCTGTCCGTAAACGTGCGGGAGCACATCGGGGAGATAGGACACGTGCAGGTTGCTGACTCCCCGGCGCGCGGGGAGCCGGGGACGGGTGAGATCCACTACCCTTACGTGCTCGGCGTCCTCGAGGAGCTCGGTTACGACGGCTACGTCGGCCTCGAGTACAACCCCACCACGGAGAGGACCGAGGACAGCTTCGCGTGGATACCCGAAAGGCTGCGCGGCGGCGACATGAAGGTCGGAGACCTGAACCTGTAGGAGGAGGCTGATATGACCGAGAGGGTTGGCTTTATAGGGCTTGGGATCATGGGCATGCCCATGGCCCGTAACCTGATGGACTCGGGCTACGAGCTCACGGTCCACAACCGGAGCCCCGAGAAGGCCGAGGAGCTGGGCAAGAAGGGGGCGGCCGTGGCCGCGACCCCGAGGGAGGTGGCACAGAACAGCGACGTCGTCATCACCATGCTGCCCGACTCCCCGCAGGTGCGGGAGGTCGTCGCCGGGGAGGACGGCGTGCTGGAGGGCATCAGCGAAGGCGCTCTCCTCATAGACATGAGCACCATCTCCCCCGTCGTCACAGAGGAGCTGGCAGAAGCGCTAAAGGAGAAGGGCGCGAGCATGCTGGACGCGCCGGTAAGCGGAGGGGACGTGGGCGCCATAGAGGGAACCCTCTCGATCATGGTTGGAGGTGAGGAGGCAGACTTCCAGAGGGCTAAACCTCTCTTTGAGGCTATGGGAGAGACCATAACCCACGTGGGACCCACGGGCGCGGGGCAGGTCACCAAGGCAGCAAACCAGGTTGTTGTAGCCCTAACCATAGAGGCTGTATCAGAGGCGCTTGTGTTGGGCTCTGCGGGTGGGGTATCGCCGGAGAAGATCCTGGATGTACTCTCTGGAGGTCTGGCGTCCAACAAGGTGATGGAGGTGAAAAGGGAGAAGTTCCTCTCTCACACCTTCGAGCCTGGTTTCCGGTCGGAGCTGCACCACAAGGACCTTGGGATAGCGCTGGCTGCTGGCAGGGAGTACGGGGTGGTGTTGCCTGTCACCGCGATAGTGGACCAGATGCTCCTCTCCATGAGGAGGAAGGGGTGGGGCGGGGAGGACCATTCGGCCTTGCTCCGGATCATCGAGGATCTCTCGCAGCACACGATTGGGGAATAGGGGTTGGGGGACCCGGGAAAGGAGGATCTCCATGCCGACGATGGACGTGATGGACGCGGTAGTGAAGGTGATGGAAGACGAGGGTGTCGAGGTAGCCTTCGGGGTACCGGGGGCGGCGATCCTGCCGCTGTACAAGGCCCTTAGCAAGTCGGATCAGATAAAGCACTACTCCGTCAGGCACGAGGAGGGAGGGACACACGCTGCCGACGGGTATACGCGGGTTACGGGAAAGGTCGGGATCAACATAGGGACCAGCGGACCTGCCGGCACCAACATGATCACCGGCCTCTACACCTGCATGGCGGACTCCGTACCGCAGATCTGCATAACCGGCCAGGCCCCGACGAGCATGCTCCACAAGGAGGCCTTCCAGGCTGTGGACATCGTGGAGATAGCGAAGCCTGTGACGAAGTGGGCCGTGCAGGTAAAGGAGCCCTCCCAGCTCGTCTGGACCTTCCGTGAGGCCTTCCGCGTGGCCAGGGAAGGCAGGCCCGGCCCCGTCCTCATAGACCTCCCTCTCGACGTGACGAAATCCGGCATGGAGGTGGACTTCGACCCGAGGCGCGGCGGCCGGTTGCCCTTCACGCAGCCCGCGCCCAACCCGAACGCCATCAGGCAGGTCGTGGAGATGATCCTGGAGGCCGAGCGGCCGATGCTGATGCCCGGCGGCGGGGTCATCATCGCCGACGCCTCAGAAGAGCTCGTGGATGTCGCGGAGTACCTGCAGGTTCCTGTGACCCCTACCTACATGGGAAAGGGCACAATCCCGGAGGACCATCCGCTGTACGCCGGTATCGTGGGTCTCCAGACCCAGCAGCGCTACGCCAACGCCCTATTTCTAGAGAGCGACCTCGTCGTGGGGATCGGCAACCGTTGGGCCGAGCGGCACACAGGAGATCTCGACGTTTACCGGGGGAATCGCAAGTTCATCCACATAGACATAGACCCGGGCCAGTTGGGAAGGGTCTTCCAGCCCGACCTCGCTGTGGTCTCCGACGCCAGGCTCGCGCTACAGGAGATGCTCGACACCGCGCGCGACATGACGCCGGCGCGCGAACCTGGTGAGTGGGTCGAGAGGGTTGACGAGCTGCGCTCGACGCTCTTGCGGAAGACGGACTTCGACGACGTGCCCGTCAAGCCGCAGCGGGCCTTCCAGGAGATGAACGAGTTCTTCGACGAGGATGCGATCATCGTCACCGCCATAGGGCTATACCAGATCTTCAGCGGCCAGTTCCAGAAGACCTACAAGCCCCGCCACTACCTCTGCTGCGGGCAGGCCGGTCCTCTGGGCTGGGAGGTGCCTGCGTGCATCGGCGTCAAGCTCGGCCGTCCGGAGAACCTGGTAGTCGGCGTCGTAGGGGACTACTCCTTCCAGTTCCTCATGGAGGAAGTAGCGGTCGCCGTCCAGTACAGGGTTCCCTACGTGCTCGTCATGCTCAATAACGCGTACATGGGCCTCATCCGGCAAGCGGAGCTAGGCTACGACATGAACTTCGCGGTGGACCTCGGCTACGAGGGCCCGGCCAACGAGTACGGCATAGACAACGTCGGGGTAATGGAGGCGATGGGCGCTCTCGGGCGCAGGGTAACGAGGCCAGAGGAGATCAAAGGCGCCCTCGAGTGGGCTGTCCGAGCGAGCGAGGAGCGGCGGGTCCCCGCCCTCGTCGAGATCATTTGCGAGCGGGAGACCAACGCCGCGATGGGTCTCTCTATAGACAGGATCAACGAGTACGAGCCCATCCTCGACGGGACGCGCGAGCTGGCGGGCCAGGTCGTCGGAGGGGTTCCCGAGAGAGATTAGAACGCACCAGTGAAGAATCACTTGAGAGAGATCCTCTCCGCTGGCCTCGCCGCCGCGGACCCCGAGGAGGCCGTAAGGCGCTGCGTGCGCATCGAGGGTAACGCCGTCGATGCCGGGGACAGGCGGTTCGAAGCCGAGAGGGTTTTCGTGCTGGCCGCAGGCAAGGCGGCGGGCGCTATGGCCCGTGCCGCCCAGGAGCTATTCGGTGAGCGCATCGCGGGCGGGCTCATCGTCACCAAGTACGGCCACGAGGCGTCTTCGGAGAAGCTGGAGATCATATTCGCCGGCCACCCCGAGCCTGACGAAAACAGCGTGGAGGCGGCACGAAGAGCCGAGGAGCTCGCGCGCTCCCTGGGAGAGGGAGACCTTCTTCTCGCCCTCATCTCCGGCGGCGCCTCGGCGCTCCTGGCCGACCCCGCGCCGCCAATAGAGCTCGCGGACCTGAAGAAGCTCACCGGGGCGCTGCTGAGAAGCGGGGCGAACATAAGCGAGATCAACACCGTCCGCAAGCACGTCTCCGTGCTCAAAGGCGGCGGCCTGGCTAAGCTCGCCGCCCCCGCGCCCACCCTCGCCCTCCTCCTCTCCGACGTGGTGGGCGATGACCCTTCCGCGATAGCCAGCGGCCTCACCGCGCCAGACCCGACGACCCTCGACGACGCCCGAAGAGTGCTCGAACGCTACGGCATAGAACTGCCCGGGAGCGTCGCCGAGTACCTGAAGAACGCCCCGGAGACCCCCAAGCCCGGCGACCCCGTCTTCGAGAGGGTGGTGAACCTGATCTGCGGCAGCGGACGGCACGCGGCCGAGGCCGCGGTAGCGAAGGCGCGGGAGCTCGGGTACGAGCCCATGTTGCTCTCCACAAGCATCACAGGGGATGCCCGCGGCATAGCCTCGGTGTACGCGGCGGTGATCCGGGAGGTCCTGGAGAGCGGCAATCCCCTCCCCCCACCCTGCGCCGTCGTCTCCGGCGGCGAGGCCACGGTAACGGTTCGCGGGGACGGTGTGGGCGGCCCGAACCAGGAGTTCGCCCTCGCCCTGGCCGTTGAGCTCGACGGCATCGGGGGCTGGGCGGCGCTCGCGGCGGACACCGACGGCAACGACGGCCCCACAGACGCCGCCGGCGGGCTGGTGGACGGCGCGACGGCCGAGGCCATCCGAAGCGGCGGAACCGACCCCGAAGAGGCCCTGGCGAATAACCATGCGTACGCGGCGCTCGAGGCCGGAGGAGCGCCCCTCGTCACAGGCCCTACCGGCACCAACGTCAACGACCTGCGCGTGGCGCTCGTCTCAGGGGAGGGACAAGTAGAGCCCCGGTAACATGACTTGCGCCGGGTACCGGGGAGTGCCATGCTGGCGATTCTTAAACCTACTAGCCGGCGGAACGTGGTTGGTACCTGGCTGGGAGGCTTTGCTGCCGGCAACGTCCATAGGGAGGTAGGGTCTCGTGTACGAGCAGGTCTACGAGCCGGTCGCGGGTAGCCTGGCACTCTCGGCGCTGGTGGCCGCCATCCCCATAGTGGTTCTCTTCGTGTTGCTGGCGGGGGTCAGGGTCGCAGCGCAGTGGGCGTCGCTCGCGACCCTTGCGGTAGCGCTCGTCATCGCCGTTCTGGTCTACGGGATGCCGGTAGGGCTGGCGCTCGACTCCACGCTTCTGGGGGTGGCGTTCGGGCTCTTCCCGATAGTCTGGATCGTCCTAAACGCGATGTTTCTCCTCGCCCAGGTGCCCCCGATCAAGGACGCCATAGGCGGGATCCAGACCGCCGTGAACTTCCCGACCGCGGAGGTGAGCGAGACGACAGGACTGCCTGTCGTGCCATGGCCGGGCCTCGACGGGCATATCCAACAGACGCCCCCCGTGGTGTCCGAGCCCGCGCCGTACACCGCTGTCTTTACGACCAACTGGCTCTCGGCGGCGGGTACGCTCATCCTGATAGCTGACATCATCTCCCTCATCGTGCTGAGGGTCGGGCCGGGAAGGGCTCTGCGGATCTATGGCTGGTCGCTCAACCAGCTCAAGTGGGCCATCCTCACGATAGCCTCGATCCTAGGGCTCGCGTACCTGCTGAACTACTCGGGAATTACCTACACTCTAGGTCTGGCGTTCGCCGCTACGGGAGCCCTCTTCCCGTTCTTCGCCGCGTTCATCGGGTGGCTCGGGGTGGCGTTGACCGGCTCGGATACCTCGTCCAACGCGCTGTTCGCCAATCTGCAGAAGGTCACGGCGCAGCAGATCGGGGTCAGTCCCGTACTGACCGTGGGCGCCAACTCCTCCGGCGGCGTCCTGGGGAAGATGATCAGCCCGCAGAACCTCGCCGTCGGCACGAGCGCCACGGGCCTGCAGGGCAAGGAGGGCGACCTGTTGCGCCTGGTCTTCAAGTGGTCGATCGGGCTGACTGTCGTGATGGCGATCCTGGTGACGCTCCAGGCCTACGTGCTCCCCTTCATGGTCCCCGGCTAGCGGCTACCCCGCTCGCGCCAGCCTCAAGGAGATCGTCAGGAGCTGGCGGATCGCGATGGTGAAGGCCGTGGCCGCCACCGCCGTCCACGTGGGGTTGAGTATCAGGTTGAGGATGGTCGCCGCGATGAAGAACTCGAGGCCGAGGGCCGCGTGGTCGGATATCCGCCGGGCGGCCCTCTCCCTGCCTCCGGCGCCCCTGCTCTCGGTTGCGGCGCGCAGGATGCCAAGGAAGATCACCATGCTACCCGCGAGCAGCGAGAACATCCGTACCGCGCCCACCACGGCGTGGTATCGACCCACTTCTAGCCTCGCAACGCGTCGCTCTCGGACGTCACCTGCTGGCGCTCGCGCTCGAGCTCCTTCGAGAGGAAGTAGTTGAGGACCGTCCGGATCACCACTATGGCCCCTAGGAGGAGCACGTCGTCGAAGGTCGGGGCGACCGCGGTGCTCAGGATGTCGGCCCCGATCTGGAACTCGAGCCCCAGCGCGAGGTAACGTCCGAGGAAAAGCCGGATCTCGGTGTTCGAGTCATCCCTTATGCCAAGCAGGGTGAGCAGGAGCCTGACCGCCGCCGCCACGGAGCCGAACCCCACTACGGCCGCGCCTATCGCCTCGATCACCAACCGCAGGTAGTCGACCGCCGTGATCAGATACTCTTCCACTGCCGTTATGTTGAAGCCTCCCCGGACTAGAGGCAAACAGTCCACGTATGGACATTCTCGGGAGCTACCAGCGTTTAGCCTCCGCCGCGTGCAGGAATAAGGGTAGGAAGACGGCTTTCCAAGGGGGACAGGGTTATGGCTCAAGAAGGATCCAACCTCGTCAGGCTCGACGACTTCGAGGGCGAGATAGACGAGCACTGGCAGGAAGCGAGGGGCCGCACGGTCCTCGACAAGAACGGGGACGAGGTCGGCGCTGTCGAGGAGCTCTACCTCTGGGAGGGTCCCTCCACCGTGCACCTCATCAAGGTGAGCGGCGAGGAGGGCAGCTTCCTGATCCCGGTCCACGCAGCGACCAGCGTGGACGAGGACGGGGTGAAGCTGGAGACGGCTAGAGACAAGATCACGGGCTCCCCGGGATACGACTCGGACGACGTGCCGGACGACGAGGCCCGCCGCGCCGCTTTCGCCTTCTTCGGTTACCCTGACCCGCTCGACCTGGGGGGTTCGTAGCCGTGGTCATAGCCGAGATTAGCGTTCTTCGCGCACGATCTCCGAGAGGGGCTTGCGCGGACGGTCGAACCTCCGGCGCCGGGCCCCTTCCTCCGGGTAGCCAAGAGAGATCGCGGTCCGCACCGTGCGGTCCTCGGGGATGCCCAGGATCTCCTTCGCGGCCGCCGGGCCGTCCCCGACGAACCAGCCGATCGAAGACCCGACGCCGTGCGCCAGGGCGGCGAGCATGATCCTCTCGGAGAGACGTCCCTCGTCGTAGGTCTCCTGCGTGGCCCGCTCGCCAGCCATGACGAGCACGATGCCCAGAGTAGCCCCGCTCAGGTGCGCCGCGTAGCCTTCGACGCGGGCCAGAGCACCGAGGGTCTCAGGGTCCCGGATCACGACCAGCTCCCACGGCTGGCGGTTGGAGGCGCTCCCAGACCAGCGCGCCACCTCGAGGATGTCGTCCACGACCTCACGAGGCACAGGGTCGGGCCGGAAGCTCCGCACGGCCCTCAAGGACCGGAGAAAGGCTATGCGGTCCTCTATTGTCCCCGGGTCGGTCGAAGCGTGCTCCTCTCGGAGGTTGGTCTCTGGGCCGGCAGACTAGAGTATATCGGCGGGAACTGGAGGGCCGTGAACTGTTTGCGGCGCTCCGGCCCGGACATTAACATGGATCCGAGGGGTAGCACTGCGACGGAAGGGGCGGGACGTGGAGAAGGTCATCATCAGCGCGGCGATCACCGGGGGCATGACGGTACCGGGGCAGAGCCCGGCGATCCCCATAACGCCGGAGGAGATAATCGACTCGGCCGTCGGCGCCCACGAGGCGGGCGCGGCTATAGTGCACATCCACGTACGCGAGCCGGAGTCGGGCAAGCCGAGCTCATCCCTCGAGCTCTTCCGCGAGGTGGTCGCGGGCATCAAGGAGCGGTGCGACGTGATCGTGCAGCCCACCACAGGCGGCGGCAAAGGCATGACGCTCGAAGAGAGGGCCGCCGTCCTCCCCGAGCTCCGCCCCGAGATGGCGACCTTCAATACTGGCAGCTTCAACTTCGGCCTCTTCCCCATCGCCGAGCGCGGCGGGGACTACGAGGAGTGGGAGGTGGACTACCTCGAGGGCACCCGCGACTACGTCTTCCGCAACACCTTCGCAGACATGGAGAGGATCTGCGAGATGGTCCGCGAGTCGGAGACCAAGCCGGAGCTCGAAGCCTACGACGTAGGTCACCTCTACAACATCAAATATCTGCTGGGTAAAGGATTGCTCGACGCCCCGGTCCACATCCAGTTCGTCCTCGGCGTCATGGGCGCGAACGCGGCCCCCATAGAGCAGTTCATGCACATGCGCCGCACGGCCCTCGACCTCTTTGGCGACGACTTCACCTTCTCCGCCGCTGGCGTCGGCTACCCTGCGGAGTACCACCTCGCCGCGATGTGCCTGATGCTCGGCGGCCACGTCCGCGTCGGTCTCGAGGACAACCTCCGCGTCCGCCGCGACAAACGGGCCGAGTCCAACGCCGAGCTCGTCGAGAAGGCGGTCGCTCTGGCCGATCTCTTCGACCGCGCGCCGGCCACCCCGGATGAGGCGCGCGAGACTTTCGGCCTCAAGGGCCGCGCCGCGGTCGCGTTCTGAGGAGAGGTTTCGAGCTTCCGCTTAGGCAGAGACCACGCCAGCAGGTAACCATGCGCAGACCAGCGGCGGCAGTGGGCAGCGCGGTGTTCTTCCTGGTGGGTCCTGGGATCGTGGCTGGTCTGATCCCGTGGTGGTTGACGGGTTGGCGGGTGCGCGAGCCAGTGCCGTACTGGGCGCCCATGCGTGTGCTCGGGGTGATACTGCTCGCCGCGGGACTGTTCGCTCTGGTCCAGGCGTTCGTACGTTTCGTCGTGGAGGGCCTCGGGACACCGGCACCGATCGCCGCTCCCGAGCGCCTGGTGGTCGGCGGGCTGTACCGTTATGTCCGCAACCCCATGTATGTGGCGGTTCTGGCGGTCATAGTCGGTCAGGCGCTGATCCTGGGCCAGCTCGTTCTGCTACCGTACGCCGCGGCCTTCTGGGTGATCACCGCAGCATTCGTCCGCTGGTACGAGGAACCGGCTCTCACCCGCCGGTTCGGCGCAGACTACGAGGCCTACCGGCGCGCGGTGCCAGCCTGGCTGCCCCGCCTGCGCCCCTGGGAACCCGGCGAGCGCGGCTAAAGCGCAAGAAATAGTGGCGGTTCGCGAACCGCCACTACGCGAGCCCCCGCAACTCCTCCAGGGCGTCCCGGCCAGGGCGCCGCTCGCGCCGCTCCATCGCGTGCATCATCTCCACGACTCGCGCGTTCAGGGGCGTGTCTACGCCGTACTCCCCGCCCTTATCCACGACGGCGCCGTTAATGACGTCTACCTCGGTCTTGATCCCCCGCTCCAGGTCCTGGAGCATCGAGGCCTTGGTGGCCCCCGCCTGCCGCATGGCCACCTCGAGCGCCTCGTCAGCTCGCTCCCTGTCTTCGGGGCCGCGCACGACGAGCGATCCGGCAGACACGCCGAGCACGTTCTCGAGCTCGAGGTTCTGGGCCATCCCGACGTTGTAACCCTCGCGCCAGACGGCCAGCGCGGCCTCGCGGCCGTCGGGATCCGCCACGACCTCCCTGTATAGAAGACCGGAGACCGCCCCGAGGCCCGAGAAGGAGCTGTTGACGAGCAGCTTGGACCAGACCTGGCCTCGGATGTTCTGCGTCACGCTAGCTTCGTCCACCGTGTCCAGAGCGTCGGCGAGCAGCCTGGTTCGATCTTTCACGCTCCCGTCCGGCTCGCCGATTATGAAGGGGCCGCGCGTGGTTCGGGCGAGGCGACCGGGGCCGAGGTTCGTCGCGCCCCACTCTACAGTGCCCCAGATCAGGTGTTCTCCCCCCACTATACCGGCCACGCGCTCCTGCACTAGGCCGTTGCCCAGAGAGACGAAGGTGTCCACCAGCCCGAGGTCGCGCAGCGGTCCCAGGGCGCTCTCCAGGTGCGGCGCTTTGAGGGTAATGAGGGCGAGGTCGAAGGGGCCGTCGAGCTGTGCGGGGTCCGCGTGGGCTTCCAGCCTCACCCTGCGCTCCTCGCCGAGGTCGTCGATGAAGAGGCCGTCTCCCCGCATCCGCTCGACGTGCTCCTCGTCGGCGTCGAGGACGGCGACGCGGTCCACCTCACCCGTCATCTTCGCCGCCGTGACGCCGCCTATGGCCCCCGCGCCGACGACGAGTACGCTGGCCTCGATCATGATCCCTCCTCACTCCGCCCCGCCTCCACGGGCGGCAGCCTCTCGAGCAGCTCGTTCAGCGCGGCGTAGCGGCGGTCGCGCTCGATGAGCAACCTTTCGCGCTCCTCGTCGGAGTACTCTAGAAACCCCGCGCCACCCTTCGTGCCCGTGCGTCCTTGCTCCACGAGGTCACGGAGTACGCTTGGGACCTCGAACCTCTCGCCGAGACCCTCTTCGAGCGTCTCCAGTACGTTTACGTAGACATCGAGCCCGGCCATGTCGGCGATCTGGAACGGACCGAAGAACGGCAGCCGGAAGCCGAAGCAACTCCGAACCACCTCGTCCACCTCCTGCGGCGAGGCCAGTCCCTCCTCGACACATCTTAGAGCTTCCAGAAACAACGCGTTCTGGATACGGTTCGCCACGAAGCCTGGCCCGTCGCCAACGATCGCCGGCCGCTTTCCAATATCTTTCAGGAACCTCACCACCCGCTCGACGACCTCCGGATCGGTCGCTGCGGCGGGGATCACCTCGACGCCAGGCGTCCACTCTGGCGGGTTGAACCAGTGCACCCCGAGGAACCGCTCCGGGCGTTCCACCGCCCCTGCCAGATCGTCTATCGGCAGCGAGGAGGTGTTGGAGACGATGACGGATTCCGGCGGCGCGGCGTTCGAGCAGGCGGCGAGGATCTCGTGTTTGAGGTCGAGGTCCTCGAAGACCGCCTCGAAGACGAGCCCGGCGCCGCTAGAGGCTTCCGGCGCGCTATCTGCCGGCTCGACGGCCTCGGCCCGCCCGGCCGCCTCCGCCGAGAGCAGACCCGCCTCCGCGTGCCCCCTGGCGCGCCGGACCAGCCTCTCCTTCGCCTCCCGGGTCATCTCCGGCGTCGCGTCCGTGAGCCGCACCTCGATGCCCGCGGCGGCGAAGCACTCTGCGACGCCGAGGCCCATCGTCCCGGCTCCTATCACGGCTACCCTGTGCGGCCAGGCCTCATACAACCCGCGCTCCTCCATCTTCTCCCGCCGCCTCCCTTCGCGTCGGCTTGTCAGCACGCCGCCTTCGGCGGCTTGTCAGCACGCTCGGGCCTTCTCAGCACGCCTTCGCTCGCCAGGCGGCTTCTCAGCTTCTCTCAGCACTAAGAGAAGCTGAAATGCTGCCAAGCGAGGGCCAAGGCCGAGCGTGCTGACAAGCGAAGGCGCAAGCCGGAGCGTGCTGACAAGCCTGCGAAGCAGCGTGCGAAGTGCTGAAACTCACCAGTTCTCCATCGACTCGCGGAGGATGTTCGCCAGGTCCTCCTCGGTGACTTCCCGCGGCGCCCCGACGAGCAGCCGCTGCTGCTTCATCGCCCCGTCGATGAGGTCGTCTATGTCGTCCTCGCCGTAGCCGAGCTCGCGTACCCCGCGAGGCGCTCCGACGTCTTTCATGAGCTGGATGATCACATCCGGCAGCGTGTTCTCGTCGGCCTTCTCTATCTCCTGGCCCGAGAGCAGCTCGGCGACGCGCCGGTGCCGGTCGGGGTCGGAAGGGTATGTGAACCTGAAGGCTGCCGGGGCGGTGACGATGACCGACCAGCCGTGCGGGACGAAGGGGTGGTCCTTCGGATACCCTGGCGGCTCGTACTCGTGCTTGAGGCCGGCTATGGGGTAGGCGCAGGCGTGCGGGATGTGGACCCCGGCCGAGCCGAAGCCTATTCCCGCGAGCGAGGCCCCGAGCATCATCGCGCCGCGGGCCTCGGTGTCCTCGCCGTTCTCGACGGCGCGCCGGAGATACTTGCCGCCGTACTCGAGCGCCTTGGCGCTCCACATGTCCGCGACGGGGTTCGCGCCCTGGTAGGGGGGCCTGTCGTCCGGGCTCTCTGGCCTGGGGCGGGCGTCGTAGGGCTTGGAGATGAAGGATTCGGCGGCGTGGCAGACTACGTCGAGCCCGCACGAGGAGGTTACCTGGGGCGGCATCGTTACCGTGAGTAACGGGTCCACAACGCCGCGGTCGCAACGCAGGAACTGGTGCGAGATCCCGGTCTTCACCCTCTGTTCGGGTATGTCCAGGATGGCCACCGTCGTCGCCTCGGCGCCCGTGCCCGCCGTAGTCGGGACAGCGAGCAGAGGCTTCAGCGGCGAGGGCGGCTTCTTGCCACCGCCTACGGGGGCGTTGACGTAGTCCATGATCTCACCACCGTGCGTCGCGATGAGGTCGGAGACCTTCGCCGTGTCTATGCTCGTCCCGCCGCCGACCGCAACGAACCCGTCGAAGTCGCCTTGAGACGCGAAGTCCGCAGCCGCCTGCAAGGAGTCGGCCGTCGGCTCCACACGAGCCTTGTGCCAGACCTCGACCTCTATACCCTCATCCTCTATGAGCTCCTGGATGCGGGGGGTGATCCCAGCTTCCACCACCCCGGGGTCGGAGACGAGCATGATCCTCCCGACCCCCAGTCGCTTCACCTCCCAGCCTACCTCCTCTGCCGCGCCAGGGCCATACTTCAGGGGCGTGGCCTCCATCGTGAAGATGGTCTCGTTACCGCTGTTCCCTTGCATGGTAGCGTGCCTCCTCTCCCCTCAGGAACACCTCTTATTCTCCTGGATACCCGGTTGCTCCGGGGAATATACGTGCGGCCCCGGCCAGCGGCAACCTGGTGAGGCGGGCATACCTCCTTCCTCAGTTAGGCGTTACGCCTGTATACGTCGTGCTTGGGATTTGCGGCCAGTGCTTTTTCGCGCACCTTCGGGTGTCTTGAGGTGCCGTTCAGCTCCCGAGTCGAGCTCCCGGGCTGCGGCCGTCTAGCGTGGCCGGTCTTCCGGTACTTCCTCTGACAAAGTTATTGCGGTGTCTGTTCAACTGCTACGTATCATCTGTCAACGAAACGCCTTCATGTGGATGATCTTGGGAAAACCTCTTCAGGATAATCGTCAAAAATGGTTCATTTGGGGGATGTCAGCGTCTTCGTATGCCTTCACAATGGCGCTGCAGGTACTCAAGAAGGCAGTAAATGGAAAATAGCACAGGAGCGCTGAGAAGTAAGAATCCCGATTGGTCTCGACAGGCGGCAAGGCTACAGCCGATTGCACTGATATTGGCCTCACTGCCTAACACTCTATGACCTCCACGCTCGACCGTAGAAGCCTTCTCCTGTCTTGGGTACTCGAGTGCATCTACATGCCTTCGTTGTGCTTCCGGTTCGATCTCTCATCGCAACCCGCCCTAAAAAAGCGCTTGTTTGCGCGTATTTTTTGAACGGCTCGAGCGCATACCACTATTGGGTATCGCGCATGCCTCCACACAACCGGATCCGCGCCATGCCGATAGGACACGGGGAGGACTCTACGGATGAAACCATGACGCAGAAATCTGCTACAACCTTCTCCAGGTGCTCGAATGTATCGGGCTGCGTTGCCTACCCCGCCTTGGGTGAGCCGGCCAAGCTCTCCCGCGGCAACCCGGGCCCAACGTGCTTCGCCTGCGAAGAGCGGCGCGTATGAGTCCTCGGAGAGCAACTACATTGCAATCTGCTGTAGGCACCCCCTCATGAAGCGCTCTTCTCCGCTTCTACGATACGGGGTAGCCGCGCTGGCCGTAGCGCTGGTCCTGCTGCTCAGGCTGCTGCTGACACCCCTGATCACGCCGGAGTCCCCTTTCCTGCTGTTGGCGGGGGCCGTGGTGGTCGCCGCCTGGTTCGGTGGCCTTGGCCCGGGATTGCTGGCCACGGCGCTCGGTATGTTAGTCGCCGACTACTTCTTCCTGCCGCCGCATGGTTCGTTCACAGGGCTGAGTGTGGCATTCTTGCCGCTGGTGCTGTTTGGGATACAAGGCGTGGTGATCAGCTCGCTAACCGAGGCGCTCCGCGTCGCGAGGCGTCGGGCGGAGCAGAGCGCCGTGGAGGCTCAGACCCATCAGGAGAGCCTGCGCTGGAGCGAAGAGCGCTTCCGCCTGCTGGTCGAAGGTGTAGAAGACTATGCCATCTTCATGCTCGACCCGGAGGGTCGTGTTATCAGCTGGAACGCGGGGGCTGAGCGCATCACCGGCTACCGGGAAGAGGAGATGATCGGCGAGCCCTTCTCGGTCTTTTACACCGAGAATGACCTGGAGCGCGGCCACCACGAGGAGGAGTTGCGCGTGGCGGCTTCCGAGGGTCGCTACCAGGAAGATGGCTTGCGGGTGCGCAAGGACGGCTCAAAGTTCTGGGCTAGCGTTCTGATCACAGCATTGAAGGACAGGGACGGAAAGTTGCGCGGTTACTCGAAAGTCATGCGAGACATTACCGAGCGCAAGGAGGCCGAGCAGAGTCTGCTTGAGAGCGAGGAGCTCTACCGCAGCGTGGTCGAGCAGGCCGCCGAGAACATCTTCCTGGTGGATGCCGAGACCGGGCGTGTCATCCAGGCCAACGCCGCACTGCACCGCTCGCTGGGCTACTCGCCCGAGGAGCTCAAACGGATGACGCTCTACGACATCGTCGCCCACGACCGCGAGACCATCAACCGCAACATCGAGCATATCCTCGAGTATGGACGCCGCTTTATCGGCGAGAGAATGTACCGGCGCAAGGACGGCTCTCTGATCGACGTAGAGGTCAATGCCGGCGCGATCTCCTACGGCGGCCTTCGAGCGCTGTGCGTCGTCGCCCACGACATTACCGAACGCAAGATGGCCGAAGAAGCGCTGAGGCATAGCCTTGACGCGTTACTCGCCCTCTACGAGACGGGGCAGGTTCTGAGCTCGAGCCTCGACCGGGAGGAGATCGGCTCCAGACTGCTCGAGATCATAGGACGGACCTCGGGAACCACGGCGGCAATCATAGACCTTGGCGACGACCTGGAGCACTTGCGCCCGTGGCGCAGCTTCGGATCGGAGGACGTCCTGGCTGCAATCCACGACGAACCCGCGACATCGGCCGCGCGTCGCGCCGCCTTCGAGAACGAGGATAAAAAGCTGCTCGAGCTGGAAGGATCGGCGCCGCCCGCAGAGCGCCTTGTTGGACTGTACTTGCCGCTGCGGGTAAGGGACCGGGTGATCGGGGTACTCGAAGTCTACGGCCCCGAGACCCTCTCGGAGAGCGGAGCCGCCGAGACCTTCGTCAGCCTGGCGAACCAGGCCGCGAGCGCGCTGGAGAACGCCCGACTATACGAGGAGCTGGCCACACGCGGACGCAGGCTGCACGAACTGGTGCGGCTACTGCTAACCGCCCAGGAAGAAGAACGGCGTCGCGTCGCCTACGACATCCACGACGGCCTGGCCCAGACGGCGGCCGCGGCCTACCAGCACTTGCAAATATTCGCGCGCCACTACCCTCCCGAGTCGCCGACTGCTCGGGAAGAGCTCCAGGAAGCCCTGGAGCTCTTCCGACAGGCGGTTGGCGAGGCCCGGCAGGTCATCTCTGACATGCGCCCCACGGTGCTCGACGACTTCGGGCTGGCCGCCGCTATCCGGCTGCAAGTAGAGACGCTCCGGTCGGAGGGGTGGGAGGTCGACTACGAAGAAGCGCTGGGGGACGGCCGCCTGCCTACCGAGATGGAGACGACGCTTTTCCGCGTTGCGCAGGAGGCCCTCACGAACGTGCGCAAGCACGCGCGGTCCTCCTGCGCGCACGTAACGCTCGAACGCTCGGGCGAGACCGTCCGCCTCCTGGTCCGGGACGAGGGTCGGGGCTTCCGGCCGGGAGATACTTTGAACCAGGGCGGTCCTGGCGAGAGGGTGGGCCTCTCCGGCATGCGCGAGAGGGTCTCCCTGCTGGGCGGAAGGTTCGAGATCCACAGCGAACCGGGATCCGGCACGTCTGTAGTTGCTGAGGTTGGACTGTCGGATATGGAGGAGGGCGCCGATCATGCAAGATGAGAATTCGTCGGAGAAGCGTACCACGCCAGCGCAGCTCGTTATCGTAGACGACCACCATCTTCTCCGGAGAGGCTTCCGGAGCCTGCTTGCCGGCGAGCCGGACCTGGAGGTAGTCGGCGAAGCGTCGAACGGCCGGGAGGCTATCGAGCTCTGCCGCCGCCTGCGTCCGGACTTTGTGCTGATGGACGTCCGCATGCCGGAGATGGACGGCCTCGCGGCGACCCGCGAGCTCAAGCGCGAGCATCCCGACATCGCCGTGCTCATAATGACCATGCATGAGAATACGGCCTACCTCTTAGAGGCGCTGGACGCGGGCGCCGCCGGCTATGTCCTAAAGGACAGCCCGGCCGAACGCCTGATCAGCGCCGTTCGCAGAACCTTGAAGGGCGAGTCACCCTTGAATCAGGAGCTCGCAGCCCGGCTTCTCCGGCGCCTGGCCGAAGAAAGAAAGAGCGAGCCGGCCCCGAAACAACCGGAGCCACGCGAATCGTTGCGCGAACCGCTTACACCGCGCGAACTCGAGGTCCTGGGACTTCTGGCGACCGGGCGGACCAATCAGCAGATCGCCCAGACACTGGTAATCAGCAAGGGGACCGTCAAGGTTCACGTCGAGCGGATAATCAGGAAGCTGAACGTCTCCGACCGCACCCAGGCGGCCGTTCGCGCTATCGAGATGGGTCTGCTGACTCCCGAATCCTGATAGAAGCCGCCATCCGGGACGAATATGCCAGGTGGCATATGCAAAATACGCCACCCGGCGTATACGCAAACGCCCCTTATCACCCCATACTTAGTGCATGAACCTGGTAAGGCGTCAGAGAGGCGCCAGAAGATGTTGAAACCGGCCGAGGGACCGACTACCGTGGCAATACTCGGCGAGAATCCGGTGGTCGGCAACGCTCTGGAGTCACTGCTCCGGTCCACCGATTTCGCCGCGCGATTCTTCCCCGAATACCTGCCCAATTCCACCGAGCCGTTCGAAGGGGCCCGGGTCGCGCTCATCCTGCCGGCCTTGAGCACCAGGCGCAACGAGGCTCTCATAGCGGGTATCAGGAGTCACCCAGCGACGGTGGATCTGCCGGTCATCGAACTGATCACGACCCCCAACGGTGGCTCGCACGAACACATCCGCCTACCGTGGCCCTGCGGTCTGGAGGAGCTGAAACGGAGCATCGAAGCCGCTCTGCCGCACGGCAGCGGTTCGCAAATCTAGATCGCATACCACCTGCCACTGTCAAGCCCCACTGCCACCTTCGCATCCCAATTGGCCGACAGAGATTCCAGGCCATGCAAGGCGTCGCGACAGGCCTGTTAGCCCGGCAACGCTTGTGGTATGTGTGGATAACATATACCTCCGTTTATCAAGTATAATCTGGCGCAGAGGGGCCACGGAGAGCATCCGGGCGGGTTGCCGCCCGGGCGCTGCGAGGCGCGTTTGACGTGAGAGACCAGGAGGTATGGGCTTGACGGAAGAGAGGCGGCTCGGGACCGGCGTGGACCCGGCGGAGCTCTGGAGACGGTGGTTCGAGACCGGCACCAGAGCGTGGGCCGGCATGCTGCAGGGAGAGGGCTATTCGGACCCCTATGGCCTGTACAGGCAGTGGTTTGAGGGAGCGGAGATCGCGCGCAGGCAGATGACGGGCGCCACGGCGGCCAACGGCACAGAGAGCGCGGAGATAGCCGATCCGCGGGAGCTGTGGCGCAGGTGGTTCGACGCGAGTGTAGAGTCCTGGGAGAAGTCCGCGGAGCTCGGCGGGGAGATGCTGAACATGACCCCGCGCTACTTCGAGATGCTGGAGCAGGCGCGGACCAACCTGATGAGCGCCGGCAGCTTCCCGAAGGATCCGCTGGAGTTCGCCGTGCAGTGGTACAACGCGACCAGCGGCCCGTTCTCCGAGTTCATCCAGGACGTTATCGAGCGGGAGGAGTTCCTCGAGCCAGCCAGCGAGTGGCTGCAGCACTACGCGAGCTTCTACAAGCTGTTCGCGCGCCGTTCCGAGGAGTATTTGAAGAGCCTCCAGGTACCGGTCCGTTCCGACATAACGCGGGTCGCAGGCCTCGTCGTGGCGCTCGAGGACAAGGTAGACCGTCTGGAGGAAGCCTTCGAGGAGTTCGAGTACGGCTACGCCAAGCCCGCCACCGCGGAGGAGCTCGGCGAGCTGGAGAAGCGCTTCGACAGGGTGGAGGGGAAGCTGGACCGGCTCCTCGCTGCCCTGGAGAACGGGAATGCGCAGAACGGCGCCCCGGAGGCCACTGACGCGGCCAGGCGCAAGGCTCGGGAGCTCGGCGTGGACCTCACGGAGATCGTGGGGACCGGAGCAGGGGGCCAGATCACGGTTGATGACGTGCGCAGGAGAGGAGGGGCAAGGTGACGGAGCAGCAGTCGAGCGTCGCGCCCTCGGAGCTCGAGGACTTCCTCAGGAAGTACAACAAGGGACTGAGGATCGTCGTCGAGGGTGCCCAGGCCGACACGGGCCAGACTCCCAAGGCGACCGTCTGGACCAAGAACAAGGCCAAGCTCTACCGCTACGAGCCTGGTAAGCCAAAAAAGTACCCGGTCCCGATCCTCATCGTCTACGCCCTCATAAACCGCCCCTACGTCCTCGACCTCATTCCGGGCAACAGCCTGATCGAGTACCTCGTGGGCGAGGGCTTTGACGTCTACATGCTCGACTGGGGCATCCCCGGCGACGAGGACAAGGACCTCAACTTCGAGGACTACGTGCTCGACTACCTGCCGCGGGCGGCCAAGAAGGTCATGAGGATCTCGGGCTCCGAGGAGTTCACCCTGTTCGGCTACTGCATGGGCGGGACGATGAGCGCCATGTACGCTTCCCTCTTCCCCGAGCACCTCAGGAACCTCGTTTTGCTAACCACCCCGGTATCTTTCCCGCGCGAGGAGATCGGTCTCTACAAGATCTTCACCGACGACAAGTACCTGAGCCCGGGGCTGCTGGCCGACGCGTTCGGCAACATCCCCGGCGAGATGATCGACACGGGCAACAGGATGCTCAAGCCGGTCACCAACTACGTTGGCACCTACGTCAGCATGTGGGAGCGCATCTTCGACGAGAAGCCGATGGAGACCTGGCTCGCGATGAACAAGTGGGTCAACGACGGGCCACCCTTCCCCGGCGCGGCCTTCCAGCAGTGGATCACCGACTTCTACCAGCACAACAAGCTGGTGAAGGGTGAGATCTACCTCCGCGGCCGCCGCGTGGATCTCTCGAACATAAAGGTTCCGCTCCTGAACATCGCGGGCAAGAAGGATCATATCTGCACCCTCCCGCAGGCAGAGGCCACCATGGACCTCGTCAGCAGCGAGGACAAGGAGTTCTTCGTCCTCGACGCCGGCCACGTCGGCCTTATGACAGGCCGCGGCGCCAAGAAGGGCCTGTGGCCCAAGCTTGGCGGCTGGCTCGCGGAGCGTTCCGGCTAGCGGCCCGCTAAAGCGCTAGGGGTAGGGGCACGCCCCTACCCCTAGCGCGCATTTCAGCACGCTCCGGCTTCGCCTTCGCTTGTCAGCACGCCGCCTCCCTTCAGTCGGCGGCTTCTCAGCATTTCAGCTTTTTGTTTTGGGAGACGCAGCTTCTTCCGGCTTTCCGCACGGTCCGCCAGGTCGTGAGCGTTGGAAGACCCTGTGGCGTGCGGCTCAACTCGGCGAAGATCGCTCCGGCAGAAAAGACGACCCGTGAAGAGGCAGATCCGGAGTAGTACGATCGATACCCGGAGCCTTTAATCCTTTAATAGACGGGCGAAGCTATTAACATGGGTGCCACGATGAGTCGGTGATCGGAAGGCGAGGTAGCCAGCGCATTGGAGCCACTCCTATCGACCAAGCTGCATCCCTCCCTGGCGCGTCCGAAGCTTGTGGCGAGGCCGCGCCTGATCGAGAGCCTGACGCGAGAGCCGGGGCGCAGGCTGACCCTCCTCTCCGCTCCTGCGGGCTTCGGAAAGACCACCCTCTTGAGCGAGTGGACCAGAGACCGTACGGGCTCCGTCGCCTGGGTTTCGCTGGACGAAGGAGACAACGACCCCGTCCGGTTCGTGTCCTATCTCGTCGCCGCGCTCAGGGGGACCGGCGAGGAGGGGTTCGGCGAGGTAGTCCTGGCCGCGCTGCGCTCGCCCGAGCCGCCGCGGATGGAGGCGGTGCTGAGCACCCTCGTCAACGAGCTGGCCGCTCTCCCAGGGGAGGTCGCGGTGGTCCTCGACGACTACCACCAGATCGATTCCGAGAGCGTACACAGGATCGTCTCGTTCCTGTTGGAGCGATTGCCGGAGAACACGCACCTCGTGATATCCGGCCGCGTCGACCCGCCCCTTCCCCTGACCAGGCTGCGCGTCAGGGACCAGATGACCGAGCTGCACGCCGCCGAGCTGCGCTTTACACCGGAGGAAGCGGCGGCCTTCTTGAGCGACGTGATGAGCCTGGACCTCTCGGCCGATGACGTCACGGCGCTGGAAGGGGTCACGGAGGGTTGGATCGCGGCCCTGCAACTGGCCGCGCTCTCGATGAGGAAGCGCGAGGACGCCTCGGGCTTCATCCGGTCCTTCTCGGGCGGCCACCGCGACGTCTTCGACTTCCTGGCCGAGGAAGTGCTGGGGGGGCAGACCGAAACAGTGCAGTCGTTCTTGCTGGAGACCTCGATCCTGGACAACCTGAGCGGCCCGTTGTGCGACGCTCTCACAGGCCGCGACGACGGCCAGCAGACTCTGGAGCGGCTGGAGAGGGAGAACTTGCTCGTCGTCCCGCTGGACGACGAGCGTAGATGGTACCGTTACCACCACCTCTTCGCCGACTTCCTGCGCGGGCGTCTTACGCGCGAGCGGCCCGAGCGGCTGGCGACGTTGCATCTCAGGGCCTCCGAGTGGTGCGAGCAGAACGCGCTTGGTATCGAGGCGGTCAGGCACGCGCTCGCCGCCGGCGACCACGAAAGGGCCGCGCGGCTGATGGAGAGTGGTGTCGGACAGACCTGGTACCGCGGCGAGGTGGTAACGCTTCTGGGCTGGCTCCAGAAGCTGCCCGGAGAGGCGATGCGCGACCGACCGCTGCTGCTCGTCTGGTACGCAGCGGCGCTGATGCTGGCGGGCCAGTTGGACGGCGTGGAATCCCTCCTGGGAGAAGCCGACCGTGCGCTCGGCGAAGCCCAGGGTGAGGAGCCGCGACCCGACGGGGGCGATCACTCGCGTCTGCTGGCAACCGCCGCGGCCGTCCGATCCATGCACGCCCGTTTCAGAGGGGACGCGCAGGGCGCCATCGAGCACGCCAGGCGGGCCCTCGCGCTCCTGCCCGAAGACAACCTGGACCCGCGTCCCTTCGCCGCCATCGCCCTGGCGCAGGCCTACCAGGCGGCCGGCGACCTCGAGGCGGCTATCGCGGCCTTCGCCGAGGCGGGGGCTCTGGGTCAGGCCGCCGGCCACGATTACATAGCGCTGAGCGCCATGGCGTCCCGGGCCCACCTGCAACTGGCAAGGGGCCGGCTACGCGAAGCGGACGAGGTTCTGCGGAGCGCCCTCGGGTTCGCAGCCGAGCGGGAGGCCGAGTTGCTGCCGGCCCTGGGGAGCGTGCACATAGCGTCGGGCGAGCTCTGCTACGAGTGGAACGAGGTGGACGCCGCGGCGCGCCACCTGACGGAGGGCGTGGAGCTCGCGGGGCGAACGGGAGACGTCGGGATCCTCATGTGGGGACATATAATCCTCTCGAAGGTAAGGCTCGCGCAGGGCGACGCGGAGGGCGCCTTCGCGGCGGCCAGGGAAGCGGAGCTGGTGGCCCAGAGCTCGGGCGCCGACGAAGCGATCGTCGACGCGGCGGTCTGGAAGGCGAGGCTGCACCTGGCAAGTGGGGATCTGGCATCCGCCTCCTCCGAGCAGGAGCGTGCGGCGCGCGTGGGCGAAGTCCGGCCCCAGTCCCGGGAGCTGGAGCGCCTCTTGCTGGCACGGCTGCTTGTCGCCCGAAACGAGCCTCGGGAAGCGCTGCAGCTGCTGGCGCAACTGCGCGAGGCGGCAGAGACCGCGGGCACGACTGTACAGATACTGGCGCTGCAAGCGCTGGCCCTGCAGGCAAAAGGCGAGAGAGAGCGAGCCGTGAGCACCCTGGCTGAAGCCCTCGTTCTGGCCGAACCGGAGGGCTACGTCAGGACATTCGCCGACGAGGGTCCTCCGATGAACGAACTCCTGTCCAGGGTACTCGAAGCTCGACAAAGTGGGCGCCTGGACACTCCCGTCCCTGCGCACTACCTCAGGAAGCTCCTGGCGGTGTTGGAGCGGGACGCTTCGGGCGCCGCGTCGCCGGCCGCGGGGCTCCCCGAAGACTTGAGCGAGCGCGAGCGCGAGGTCCTTCAGCTCATAGCCGCCGGCAAGACCAACCGCCAGATCGCCTCCGAGCTCTTCGTCGGCGTGGGCACCGTCAAGACCCACCTCAACAACCTCTACCGCAAGCTCGACGCGCACAGCCGCACGCAGGCGGTGGCAAGGGCAAGGGAGCTGGATCTTCTCTAGAACCTTCTCTAGAAGCACGCCGGGCTCTCGATGCCGCTGGACTGCTTCATCCGTGATCCGCACCCTACGTGATAACTCCCCGAGGGGGAGTTGTCGCCCGAGAAATATTGGTTGGATCTCAGGACTGTTGTCGTATGCTCGGATCAGACGGCTGCAAATTCGGGAACGGAGACGAATGGGTTCGAAGTCTAGCGAGGTGATGGCAAGCGACGCTCTGCTGCTGGGCCGCACGGCCTACGAGGGCTTCTGCAAAGCCTGGCCATCGAGGTCGGGAGAGTTCGCCGACAGTGAGACCCTCATACTCATCTACGAGCCAGCCGCGAAGGACGAGAAAAATGCTTGAAGACGGCAAAGTCGTAGCGCGGATCCCGGTACAGGATCTGCAACGGGCCAGGTCGTTCTATGCGGAGAAGCTGGGTCTCGAACCGAGCGAAGAGAGGCCAGGAGGTCTACTCTACCGCTGCGGTGAGGGGGAGTTCGCTCTCTTCGAGTCGACCGGCGCCGCCTCGGGCACTCATACGCAGATGGGGTGGGAAGTCGAGGACATCGAGGCGACGGTGGAGCAGCTGCGAGCGCGTGGAGTGGTGTTCGAGGAATACGACTTTCCGGGCCTGAAGACTGTCAACGGCATCGCCGAGGTCGCAGGGAACTACCCGAGCAAGGGTGGCGTCGGCGAGAAGGCCGCCTGGTTCAGGGACGTCGATGGCAATCTCTTCGGAATCGGCCAACCGATGCATTGACACGGACGACGACCATCCCTCATAGATAGAGGGCATGAACCAGTCCCGCTTCGAGCTCGTGCCCATCGGGTGATCACTGATCTGGCGTAATCGGGGTGGCGTTCCGATCGCGGCGCGCCTGGCGGTCGGGACGCGAGAATCTCTACCCCCCTATCTACCTTTTGGCCGATCCCTCTCCACCCGTTTCGACTGTACTGTCATGAGTGCAGATCGAGGGTCGCGCCAGAGAGGAGATCCAAGGTGGACGGCACGGTGAACAGGGAGGTACCGGAACAGCGCCGAGCTGAGATGCTGCGCGAGGCGGCGCTGAACCGCCTGGAGGAGGCGAGGGTCGCCGGCCTCCTCGGCAAGTTCTTCAAGACGCCGAAGAATAAAGGCTAGGACCTGGCGTGGCCGGACAGAGGTACACCGATCCGATGAAGAACCCCATCGCGTCCTCCGGGACGCAGAGGGAAGACCGGGGAAGCGACTACTTCCTGGCTCCGCTCGGCTCTTCGACGAGCGGGCGCCTGCGGTTCACCTGCGGCGCCCACCGGGTCGTCATCCGAGCCGATGTGCACCTGCGGGGCCTCTACCGCGCCCGTTTTGGAGACCGGAAGCCGGTGGTAGGCGTGCGAGGAGGTGTCGTGACCATCCGGTTCCCCCGTATTGCGGACTGCGACTGGCTAAACGTCCGGTCGGAGCGCCCCGCCGAGGTCGAGCTCAACGCGCGCATACCCTGGGACGTCGAGATCCGCGGCGGCGCCTCGCGGCTCGTCGCAGACCTGCGCAAGCTCAGGCTCGGATCTCTCAGCCTGGACGGTGGCGCGAGCCGCCTCGAGGTGGTGCTTCCCGCTCCCTCGGGCGCCGTGGCAGTGGTCATCCTCGGTGGCGCCAGCAACGTCGCCATACACCGGCCGAACGGGGTCGCCGCGCGGCTGCGTGTGGGCGGGGGCGCCACCAACCTGCAGTTCGACGAAAGGCACATCGGCGCCGCGGGTAGCGAGCTGGACCTGCGGGACCGGGACTACGACGGCGCCGCCGACCGCTATGACGTGGCTTTTACGGGTGGCGCAAACAACGTGAGCATCGGCAAATCCTCGATTCCAGGAAGGAGTGGATCTTGATAGGGAAAGCGAGTGACAGCGTGATGCGCGAGGAAGGCGCGGGCACGGCCATGGTGGAGGCTCGCAACGTGGATAAGACCTACGCCGCCAACGGAGTGCGAGTCCACGCCTTGAGGGACGTAGACCTGAGAATAGGCCGCGGCGAGATGGTCGCCGTCATGGGACCCTCGGGCTGCGGGCAAGACCACCCTCCTGAACTGCCTCTCCGGGCTCGACGAGTTCGACGGGGGCGAGGTCTTCGTCGGCGGCGAGTCCATCTCCGGGATGTCCGACAGAAAGCGTACCCGGTTCAGGGCGCGAGAAGATGGGCTTCATCTTCCAGACCTACAACCTGATCCCCGTCCTCTCCGCCGTAGAGAACGTCGAGCTGCCGCTGCTGGTAGCGGGCGCGAGGCCCAAGGAGGCCCGCAGGCGGGCGATGTCGGTGCTGGAGACGGTCGGGGTCCCCGAGCAGGCGCACAAGCGCCCGAACGAGATGAGCGGCGGCCAGCAGCAGAGGGTGACGGTCGCCCGGTCCCTGGTGAACGACACCCGCCATAGTCTGGGCCGACGAGCCCACCGGGGCGCTGGACTCCGAGACCTCCGCGGAGATCGTGGACCTGCTGGTCAGGCTCAACCGGGAGCAGGGCCAGACTTTCGTGCTGGTCACCCACGACGCTTCTGTCGCCGCGTCGCGCCCACCGCATAGTCCGCATGCGCGACGGCAGGATCGAGGGCGACGGGCCGACCGGCGGGGGTGGTCGAAATGGATGAGCTCTTCGGTATACCCGCCGAGCGGTTGACGCTGGTTCTCCTCGGCGTCTTCGCTGTGGGAGCCTTGATCCTGGCCGTACTGGCCGCGCGCGACCGGACCTCTTTCAGGATGGCTGTGAGGAACATCCCGCGCCGCAAGACGCAGAGCTACCCTGATCGTCGTGGGTCTGATGCTGGCGACTGTGCTCTTCTCGGCGGCGTTCACCACCGGTGACACGCTGACGAAGTCACTGCGTACTCAGGCCCTCGAAAACATCGGGCGGGTGGACGTGGTCGTAAAGGCGGAGCAGCCGGAGTCGGACGACGGCGCGCCATTCGGACCGGGCGCCGGGGGACCGGCGGCTCCCGAGGCGCGCGAGAGCTACTTCGACGGAATCGCTCGCCGGCAAGATCCGGGACCGCCTCGCGGACGACGAGAGCGTCGCTGGCGTAGCCCCGCTCGCCAGAGAGACCGTGCCCGTGACTTCCCCGGAGACGGACCTCTCCGAGCCGCGGGTGGACGTGCTCGGCATGGACGCGGACTCGATGAAGGGCTTCGACGACCTCAGGACCGCTTCGGGGAAGACCCTCGCCCTCGGGGATCTCGAGGAGAACGAGATCTACCTGAGCGCGAAGACCGCCGAAGGGCTGGGCGTTGGTGTGGGAGACGAGATCGAGGCGTCCCTGGTCAGGCCCGCCACGGAGACCGGAGCGAGACGCCTCCGGAGCCGGCGAGCCAGCGGCGCCCCGGGGCAACGCAAGGACCTCCCGGAGGGCTGCGAGCGGGAATCCCCCGCGGGGTTCGAGAGCCGGAGCGCGTCCTCGCGGAGACCGGCGGGTGAGGCGCGTAGCCGCCAGGCCGGAGGGCCAGCAAAGCTCCCCACGGCTCGAGGTCGCCGGGGTCTACGAGAGCGGGGCCAACCCCGCCTCCGATACCTCGATGGTGATGCCGCTGGAGGACCTCCAGAAGCTCGTCGGCGAGGAAGGGCAAGATCAACGAGGTCCTCATCACCCACCGCGGCCCGGCGGTCGAGGGCGGCAGGTACACGAGCAAGACCGTGGACGAGATAAGGCCCGTCCTCTCGTCCAACGGCCTCGAAGCGGATCCTGTCAAGAAGGACGCCGTTGACAGGGCCGACCAGCAGGGAGAGATCTTCTCGACCCTCTTCGTCCTCTTCGGGCAGTTCTCGGTGGCGGCGGGGATGCTCCTCATCTTCCTGATCTTCGTGATGCTCGCCGCCGAGCGCAAGAGCGAGCTCGGCATGGCGCGCGCCGTCGGGATGCAGCGCTCCAACCTCGTTCGCGCGTTCGCCTTCGAGGGGCGCTCTACGCGCTCGCGGCGAGCGCCATGGGCAGCGTCGCGGGCGTCGGGGTCGGCTGGGTGATGGTCCGCCTACTGGGCAAGGGCTTCGCCGGCGGGAGCGAGGACTTCCGGATCGTCTTCGCCACAAGCCCCCAGAACGTCGTCCTCGCCTTCTGCATGGGCATGGTGCTCACGTTCGCCGTCGTCCTGATCTCCTCCTGGCGAGTGAGCCGCCTGAACGTGGTGCGCGCCATCCGCGACATCCCCGAGCCGGACAGGAAGGGCCGCACGCGTCCTGGGCGTGATCGTGGCCGTCCTCTTGCCGCTCGCGGGGGCTGTGGCCTTCTGGCAGGGACTCGCTGACCGAGACGATGGCCTTCTACCTCGGCGGGCATCTCGCTGGTCCTGATCGGGGCCGCCCTCCTGGCGCGCGTCCTCGGAGTCCCCGACCGCGTCGCCTTCAGCGCGTCCGGCCTGGTCCTGCTCGCGCTGTGGCTGACCCCCGCCTCTCATCACGACGCCGGCCGGGATGGCGCAGGGGACCGGAGATGTTCTTCGTCTCCGGTATCGCCATCGTCGTCGCAGGAGTCTGGCTCGTGATCTTCAACGCCGACGTGCTCTTGTGGCTGGTCGTAGCCACGCTTCGGGACGGATCAGGGGACTTCCCCCGGTCCTCAAGACCGCCGTGAAGTACCCGACCCAGAGCCTTTTCAGAACGGGCATGACGCTAGCGATGTTCATGCTGGTCGTCTTCACCCTGACGGCTATGAACTTCATCCAGGCTGCGATGGGCGCCGCCTTCGGGGACACGCAGGAGCTCTCCGGCGGCTTCGAGATACAGGCCAACGCCGGCTACGCAACCCCCATCCCCGACATGGAGGCCGCCCTCGAAGACGCCAACGGTATACAGAGAGACGAGCATCGCGGCCGTGGGCGAGGTCTCCAACCTTCCCGCGGAGGTCAAGCAGAAGGGCACAGACCGCGAGCCCGGGATCGCTCTACGTGCAGGGCGTGGACGGAGGCTACACGGGCAGCGTCGGCTATGGCTTCCAGACGACCGCGAAGGGTTACGGCTCGGCCCGCGAGGTGTGGAAGGCGCTCCAGAACGAGAAGGACACGGCCGTGATCTCCTCCGACCTCGCGCCCTCCCGGAACGCCTCGACCTTCGGCCCCTCGGTGGAGCCTCCCGTGAAGCTCACCGGCTTCTACGCCGACGACGCGCACCTGCCCGACGACCTCTACCTGCGCGTAGAAGACCCCGAATCCGGCAGAGACGAGGGACCTGCGTGTGATCGGGGTCCTCGAGTAGCTCGGCCTCCTTCGCAGGGCACGTCGTGACCTCCCAGGATACGCTCGAAGCACTGGCAGGCCGGCCCCGTCCCGCCCCAGACCTACTACTTCGACCTCGCATAGCGGCGCGAACGCTGCAGCCACGGCCAGGAGCCTCGAGAAGGACTTCGCCTCACAACGGCCTCCAGACGCAGGTTGACGGCCGAGGTGATCCGGGACAACGACGCCACGCGCAGGATCGTCTTCCTGCTCTTGCGGGGCTTCATGAGCCTCGGGCTCGTGGTCGGCATCTGCGCTCTGGGCGTCATCGCCGCCCGCTCGGTGGTCGAGAGGCGCCAGCAGATCGGGATGATGCGCGCTCTAGGCTTCCAGAGGGGTCAGGTACGGCTCGTGTTCCTGATCGAGTCCTCCTTCATCGCCCTGCTGGGCATCGGCGTCGGGGTGGCTCTGGGGCTCGGGTTCTCGGGCACGCTCATAGACAACATCCGCGAGAGCATCCCCGGGCATGGAGTACAGGGTGCCGTGGTGGCGCTCTGCTGCTCGTGGTCGTCGCCGGATACGCGGCCTCGCTCCTGACCACCTACCTGCCCGCCCGCCAGGCCTCGAAGGTCTACCCCGCGGAGGCGTTGCGCTACGAGTAGAACGCTAGACAGGCGATCAACCGAAGAAAGGAGACGGCTCATGAACAAAGGGAGCGCCGACACGCTGGCCCGAAGAGCCTTCGCAACAATAGACATCACACCAGCCGGCGCATGACCACCGAATGGCTCGATGACGAGAGGTCGGATGGCGAAACAGGAGGTGAGAGTACGTGAAACTAGGACTTCAACTCAACAGCTTCGACTGGACCGGGGGACCGGAAGGCTTCAGATCTACGCTACGCGAGATCGCCGGGACCGCGGAGGAGGCCGGATTCGACCGCATCGGCGTGTCCGACCACGTCTGGCAGCACCCGATCATGGGCGGCCCTGAGGCGAACCAGCCGGAGTGTTACACGATGCTCTCGTTCCTCGCGGCCAGCACGGAGAAAGTAGGGCTGACGGCGATGGTATCCGGGGTGCACTTCCGCCAACCTGCGGTCCTGGTGAAGGCTGTGACCACACTCGACGTTCTCTCCGGGGGCCGCGCCTGGCTCGGCGTCGGCTCCGGCCACTACGAGGAGGAGGCGAGGGGGCTCGGCATTCCCTTCCCGCCGCAAAGGGAGCGTTTCGAGATGCTGGAGGAGACCATCCAGATAGCCCTGCGGATGTGGAGCGGCGAGCGGGGCGACGAGCGTCCATTCGAGGGGAAGCACTACCGGCTCGAGCGTCCGCTCAACCTCCCTCAGAGCCTGAGCAGGCCCCATCCGCCTATTATGATCGCCGGCGACGGCGAGAGGAAGACCCTGCGCCTGGTGGCGCGCTACGCCGACGCCTGCAGCCTCCGCCCGAAACCGGAGATCCCCAGGAAGCTCGACGTTCTGCGCCAGCACTGCGAGGATGAGGGCCGGGACTACGCCTCGATAGAGAAGACCTGCGCTTTCGCCTTCGACGTCGGCGAGAGGGGCGAGAAGGTGGACGAGCTGACCGGGCAGTTGCGCTGGCTCTCCAGCATGGGCGTCGAGACCGTTATCGGCTTCGTCCCGCACGTGGATCGCATAACACCACTTCAAATCATCGGCAGCGAGGTCATCCCCAACGTCGCCGACTTTAGCGCGCCGCCTCCCTAAGGTCGGCGGCTTGTCAGCACGCTCCGGCCTTCGACGCCTCCGCTTCGTCAGCACGCTCGCCCTTTTAGGGCTTCGCTTCTCAGCACGCTTCGGGCCTTTACAAGGCCCTCGCTTTCAGGACTTTGGCTTTGTGTCCTGGAGTAGAAGTGAGGCGGGATCCATCCTCCGCGCTACAGGCTCGAAATTCTTTGATTTCCAGCATATCTTCACTACTTACAGTGAGGATCGTGACGTATAATTGGAACGTAACGATCGGCTCGATCTTCGCGCAGAAGGAAGGTGCAGGAGGATGATAAGGATCTCGGTCCAGGTGAGAAGCGGCGCCGCGCGTTTCAGGGTAATGGTGCAGGCCGAGAGTATCGAGCGGGCCCTGGAGATCGTGGGTATGCAGAACCCGGACAAGGAGTGCGAGGTAGCGTTTCCCATAGATCCCGAGACCTTCTTCGTGGAGGACTCCGCCAGGCCTGTAGAGCAGCTTGCGGCGTAGAGCACCAGGCCATGAGTTATTGGGAGGGCCGTACGGCCCTCCCTTCTCTGCCGGCTACCTCTCCCTGACGTAGGTGCCCGGGGCGTCCTCTATTGGCGGGTACTGCACGCTGCCGACGCCCGGCGGGTCCACCTTCTTGCCGGAGCGTGGCTCGAGCCAGTTGGTCCAGTTCTCCCACCAGGAGCCCTCGTGCTCGGTGGCGTTCTCCAGCCACTCCTCGGCTGTCTTCGCTTCTCCGGCGTCGCCGCCCTCGTTGACCCAGTGTCTGCCCTTGCCCCTGGAGGGCGGGTTGATCATGCCCGCTATATGACCGCTGTTGGCGAGGGCGAAGCGGGTCGTCGCGTTGGTGAGCTGCCCGATCCTCCACGCCGAGTACCAGGGCACTATATGGTCCCTCTCGGCGCCGACGGCGTAGACCTCACCCTCTATCTTGCCGAGGTCTATGGGCCTGCCCTTAATCTCGACCTTGCCCGGCTCTATGAAGTTGTTCTCGAGGTAGGTATTGCGCATGTAGAAGCTGTGGGCGTCTCGCGCCATGCGCGTTCCGTCCGCGTTCCAGTAGAGGAGGTCGAAGGCGGGAGGCTTCTGGCCGAGGAGGTAATTGTTGATGACGTTGGCCCAGATCAGCTCGCTCGAGCGCAGGAGGTTGAACATGTTGGCCATCTTGCGGTTGTCAAGGTAGCCGCGCTCCATCATGGACTGCTCCATGAACTCGACCTGCGGCTCGTCTATGAACACCGCCGTGTCCCCGACGTCGCCGAAGTCCTGCAGCGCGACCATGAAGGTCGAGGCGTTGAACGGGCTCTCGTCCCCGCCGGCCGCAAGCCAGGCCTCCGTGACCGCGAGCAGCGTACCGCCGACGCAGTAGCCGACCGGGTTTACCTTCTCAGACCCCGTTATCTGCCTGATCACCTCGGCGGCGGCGAGCGGACCATCCGTCATGTAGTCCTCGAACCTGGTGTCGCTCATCGAGGCGTCTGGGTTCTTCCAGGAGACCATGAAGACCTGGAAGCCCTGGTCCACGAGGTAGCGGACCATGCTCTTCTCGGCCGTGAGGTCCAGGATGTAGTACCTGTTGATCCAGGGCGGGAAGAAGACTATGGGCGTCTCGTAGACCTGCTCTGTCGTGGGCTCGTACTGGATGAGCTCGATGAGATCGTTCTTATACACGACCTTGCCTGGCGTCACGGCGATGTTCTCGCCGAGCTCGAAGGCCGTCGTATCGGTCATGCTGAGGCGTCCCTCTTTGAGGTCGGCGAGCAGGTTCCGCGTCCCCTCTGCGAGGCTCGTCCCCCCCGTCTCTGCGATGCGCCTCAGGGCCGCGGGGTTCGTTAGCAAGAAGTTGACCGGCGCCATCGCGTCCACGAACTGCTTGAGGTGGAACTTGAGGCGCCGCTGCTCCTCGGTGTCCTGGCCGTCTGTCTCCTGGGCTTCGTTCATCAGGTATTCGGAGGCGAGCAGGTACGATTCCTTGAGCGTCTGGTAGAAAGGATTGCTCTCCCACTCGGGCTCGGCGAAGCGCTTGTCCGGTCTGTTCTTCCTCTTCCTTCTCTTGCTGAGGCAGACCCCAGAAGCGGGCCGTCGCGTCGCTCCACACCTCCATCGTGGTCTCGAAGAAGCGCCGGTTGTACTCGGCGGCCCGCTGCGCGGCGGCCGCAGGGTCGCTCATCTCGCGCGCCCACAGCGTCTGCAGCGCGCGCGTGATCTCCACCCAGTTGATCGGCAGCACGTTCTGCAAGGGGTTGGCGTTCCACAGCTGCTCCACGACCTGGAGCATGGGATCGTTCCTTAAAGCTCCCTCCGGCAGTGCCTCCGCTTCCTCACCGGTATTGATGCCAGCCGGCACGAGCCAGGGGACGCTGACCCCGGGCGGCGCCATCACCTCGCCCATGTTGCTCTTGAGCCACTGTGTCCACACGTCGAAGGGCGCCAGCGGCGCGGCCGGCACGGCCGCCTCGCCTCTCTCGCTGTCGTTGCCAACTCCGCCTTCGCTCATGGGTCCTCCTCCATGTTCTCGGATACTCGGTTCACTTCTTGTTTCTTTACCCGTTTCGCCGGGTTTCGTAGCATAGCCTGTATTAGGTCAGGACGCCCTGGCCCTCGCTTCCCCGACCAGACGGCGCACCGCCCTCCGGAGCGGCTCCCCGATACCCTTCGCCGGAGCGTCATGCCCCCCATCTCTCCTCCGTGACCTGCGCGGCTTGAGGAAGGTGACGACCTCCCTGTTGACGTCGGCGTACCGCTCGATAAAGACCAGGTGCCCGGCATCGTCGAGGATGCGCAGCCTGGAGCCGGGGATCGCCTCGGCAAGCGCCAGGGCGTTGGCCGCCGGTACGTACTGGTCCTCCGAGCCGTGGATCACGAGCGTCGGAGAGGTTATGCGCCCCACGTCGCGCGAGACGTCGAATCTGGCGCCGGCCCTCAACTGCTCGTAGTAGGTGGACAGCGAAGGCGAGTCCGCCAGGCGCCAGCGCACTATCTGCTCGAACTCTTCCGATCGTTCGGCGCGATACGCGTCCGACGTGGCCGCCTCGAGACCCTGCCTGACCGCCTTTTCAGAGTTGAGGGAGGGAAGCCCGATCATGTCGGCCAGCGCCCAGGGCGACATGGTCTCGGGACCCCCACGGCCGTAGCTCGTGCAAACCAGCACCAGCCGGTCTACGAGGTCGGGCCTCTCCAGCGCCAGCTCCTGAGCCACGAAGCCGCCCAGAGAGGTGCCGAGGACGTGGGCCTTCTTTAAGCGCAGATGCTCGAGTAGCGCCACCGTATCGGAGACGAGGTCGGCGACCCCACCTTTCAAGTCCCGCTGCCCCCTGATGTCGAAGGTGATGGTCTTGAAGTGGCGCGAGAAGGCAGGAACCTGCCTGAACCACGCCCAGCGCCCGAAGCCCAGCCCCCCGATCAAGAGCAGCGGCGGTCCTTCTCCCTGGACGTCGTAGTCTATGCTTGTGTTATCGGTGATCATCACCGGCACGTCACTACCTCCCGGAGCTACTCCGCTACCCTCTGGGAGAGCAGCCTCTTCGCCCTCTCGGCATTCTCGCGGCTCTCGTCCCGCATCCGGCGGAAGAACTCGGCGAGCTCCTCATCACTGGACGTTGCGGCACGCCTGGCAAGCGCCTCGTACCTGTCCGCGTTCTTCAACGCTATCGTGTAGAGCGCATCCTTCACGTCTGTTGACCTCCCGGTCGTCGCACGTCGCCTGACGGACAGGAGGCCGAGACATCAGTCTCGGCCCTCCGAGTCCGGTTACTGGCTGGCACCCCTAACCGCGTACCAGTTGCCTCTTGCGTACCGGGGGCTTGCGCCGCGCGCGTACTTTGTCGCCGGCCTTGCCGGTGGCCCCCGCCGATCTGCGCTTGAAGATGCCCTTCATCGGTCACCAACCTCCTTCTCGATAACAGGTGAGCCTTCAAGGCTACAGCAAGATTATATGCGCTGTGCACATATAATAAAGATGAACTTATATACGTAAGGTGAATAACTTCTCTCGCTGGCGGCCATATACAGGGTCGGCGGCTCCCCCTCCAAACCGCCGACCCTGAGAGCGGACGGAGATCCTCATCCATGCTTCGCGAGCATGGATGAGGATCTCCCGCTCCGGCCATGGTCTCACGCTACTCAGCGGGCTTCATGGTTCATACGTATGCAATCGGGCTACACAGTTCGAGTCACGGGCTTTGAGAATTGACCGCGGCGCTGGGAGAACCTATGCTTGCCTCATCGGGGCAGTGCTCGAGAACGGAGGGGCAAGATGACGGTCACGCCCGAGGGGATCCGCCGGGGTACGCGGCCCGTGGACTTCGTGAACGTGGGGAGCCTCCTCTCCGAGGAGGAGAAGGGGTGCGCGACCGGGTGCGCGCTTTCGTGGACGAGCACGTCGTCCCCGTGGCCGCGGGTTACTGGGACAGGGCGGAGTTCCCGTTCGAGCTGTTGCCGGGGTTGGGGGAGCTTGGGATCATGGGCGGGACCATTTCGGAGGAGTACGGCTGCGCGGGATGGAACAACGTCGCCTACGGGCTGGCGATAGCCGAGCTGGCGCGCGGGTCGGGGTCGTCTATCCACCTTCCTGCACGTCCAGAGCGGGCTGGCGATGACGGCCATCCACGAGTTGGGCTCAGAGGAGCAGAAGAGGCGCTGGCTCCCGGCCGATGGCCAGCTGCGAGAAGATCGGGTGTTTCGGCCTCACCGAGCCCGAGGCGGGCTAGGACCCCGGCTCACTCGGCACGACGGCGGTAGAGAGGGACGGCGGCTACGTTCTCGACGGGGAGAAGAAGTGGATCGGCAACGCCTCCTTCTCGGACGTGGCCGTGATCTGGGCCAGGACCGAAGAAGGTAAGATCCTGGGTTTCCTCGTCGAGACCGACAACCCTGGCTTCCGGGCCGACGTCCTCCCCCGCAAGGGCTCCCAGCGCGCCGCCTGGCAGACGCACATCACCATGAAGGATTGCCACGTCCCCGAGAGCGCCAGGCTGCCGAAGGCAGAAGGTCTCGGTTCGACGCTCTCGATCCTGACGCACTCGCGCTACGGCGTCGGGTGGGACGGGCTCGGGCAGGCCACCGACTGCTACGAGACGGCGCTGGCCTACGCCAAGAGAGAGGGAGCAGTTCGGGCAGCCCATCGCCTCGTTCCAGCTCGTCCAGCAGAAGCTCGTCGAGATGGTCAACGAGATCTCCTTGAGCCAGCTACTCTCCATCCACGTCGGACGCCTGAAGGACGCCGGCGAGCTCGACCCGCGCGACGGTCTCGATGTTCAAGATGAACAACGTCGCCAAGGCGCGCCGCATCGCCGCCACGGCGCGAGAGGTCCTCGGGGGCAACGGCATCCTGCTCGACTACCGCGTGATGGAGCACATGGCAGACATCGAGGGCGTCTACACCTACGAGGGCACCAACGACGTGAACACCCTCATCGTAGGGCCAGGCCATAACCGGCCACCGCGCCTTCTCCCCCCGCCCCCGAAACGGGCAACCCGGCGCGCGAAGAGAAGACCGGTAGAGCCATGTGCAAGACCCGAGAAACCGTCAAGGGCGGAGCTGAGGATCACAGCGCGAGGAAGCCCGGCCGTAGCGGGCCTCCTGCGCTACGCCGTAAGCCTCAACACGACCGTCGGGCTAGTCTCCCCCACCCAGCGCCGCCTCGCGACCTCCACGTACAGGGCCGTCGAGCTCGCCGCCCTGAGTCCTCGAAGGAAAAGAGCTTCGAAGAGGCGATTCGCGACGCAGACCGAGCCTGGACCGGCTCGCTCGAGGAAGACCACCGCCAGCGCCATCGAACTCCTGCAGCCGAGAGCGCGACACCCTCAAAGAAGCCATGTCCGACCGTCTTACCCCCGAACTGCTCGCAGAATACCTCGAAGTCCAGGAGAGCCAGTTCCTGGAGATGATCCAGCCGAAAACCACGAAGGAGGGAGGGCCCGAAGCGCCAGGCGGTTAATACGTTAACAGGAATCCAGCACCGGTGTTTGCCGCCGCCCCAGACCGCGGTACAATAATTTTATATGCAGAACGCACTATAGACGAAGAAGGTGGAGGTCGGCGTGAGCGGTTAGCGGGGATTCTGACGTTAAGGGATGGGGTGCCGTTCCGGTACGCGAGATCCGGGCCGAGGATGCCGGGGCTTTACGGCGGCTTGTGGGCCGGTCGAGCGAGCGTTCGATAGAGCTGCGATTCTTCGGCCCCGTGAAGGAGCTCTCCGAGGAGAGGGCCCGGCGTTTCGCCGAGGTCGATGGCGTGGACCGCTTCGCGCTGGTGGCGCTAGACCCCGAGGACAAGGGTGAGATCGTGGCGGTCGTGCGCTACGAGCGCGAGGCGGGGCACGAGACGGGGCCGAGTACGCGGCGCTGGTCGAGGACAGGTTCCAGGGGAGGGGGCTGGGGATCGGGCTGACGCAGGCAGCCTGATCGAGGCCGCCCGCGAGAGGGGCATCGGGCACCTGCACGCGCTGGTCATGCGCGAGAACCGCGTGATGCTGAGGCCTGCTGCGCAGCCTGGAGCTTCCCGGAGCGTCAACGCTGGGAGAACGGCGCTCGAGCACATCGAGATAGACCTGCGGTCGGAAGCTGCCTGATTTACAGCACGCCCGCTTCGCGGCTGTTTCAGCACGCTCCGCCTTACGGCCTCCGCTTGTCAGCACTAGCCAGACGCTAGAGTCCAGCTCACCACGCCTGTCGACCGCAGGGAGCAGGCTGTCAGCTGAGAAGGCGCCGACGGCGCCGTGCTGACAAGCCGCCGAAGGCAGCGTGCTGATAAGCCGCCTGGGGGAATCCCCCAGGCGGCGTGCTGTTGTACTAGCTCACTCGCTCGAAGATCGGCTGCGATACCCATGCCCCCGCCGATGCAGAGGGTCACGAGGCCGTACTGGCCGCCCGTGCGGTCGAGGTAGTGCAGGAGCTTGACGGTGAGCACAGCGCCGGTGGCACCGATGGGGTGCCCGAGCGCGACCGCGCCGCCTACCGGGTTGAGCTTCTCATCCGGCACCCCGAGCTCGCGTCCGACGGCGATTGCTATGGAGGAGAACGCCTCGTTCGCCTCGACGGCGTCGAGATCGTCGACGCTCAGGCCGGCCTTCTTCAAGGCCATGCGGGAGGCGGGGATCATGCCCGTGCCCATGACGGACGGGTCGACGCCGGCCACGGCGGCGGAGACGAGCCTGCCGGCTACGGGGAGGCCCAGCTCCCCGGCCTTCCTCTCGCTGGAGACGAGCATCATGGCCGCGCCGTCGTTGATGCCGCTGGCGTTGGCCGCGGTCACCGTGCCGCCGTCCTTCTTGAAGACCGGCTTGAGCTTCTGCAGGCCCTCGACGCTCGCGTTCGGGCGGATGTGCTCGTCGTCGGTGAACTGGATGGTCTCCTTCTTCTGCTTCACCTCGACGGGTACGATCTGGCCGTCGAACTGCTCCTCTTCGTGCGCCTTGGCCGCCCGCTGGTGGCTGCGCACGGCGTAGGCGTCAGACTCCTCGCGGGTGATCCCGTACGCCTCGGCGACGTTCTCGGCCGTAACGCCCATGTGGTAGTTGTTGAAGACGTCCCAGAGGCCGTCGTAGACCATGTGGTCGTAGATCTTGGCGTCGGGCATCCCCATCCTGTAGCCGTAGCGGCCTTTGGTCATGAGGAACGGCGCCAGATCCATGTTCTCGATGCCGCCGGCGAGGACCACATCCGCGTCACCGAGCGCTATCTCCTGCGCCGCGGAGACTATGGCCTGCAGGCCGGAGCCGCACATCCTGTTGAGCGTCATCCCGGGCACCTCTACAGGCAGACCGCTCTTTATGCCGACCTGCCGTCCCGGGTTCATGCCCTGGCCCGCCGAGAGGATGTTGCCGACGATTACCTGGTCAACCTGCTCGCCCTCTACGCCGGAGCGGGAGAGGACCTCCTGTCCGACGGTGGATCCGAGATCCGTCGCCGGGACGTCCTTGAGCGCCCCGCCGAAGGTGCCGATGCCCGTCCTCAAGGGTGTCGAGATGACGATCTCGCCGTTTCCGTTACCGTTGCCGAAGCTCACGCATACTCCTTCCCTCTGAATCTTGTCTAAGAGGATACACCAAAAAACAAGGCTCGGGCCCTTGCAAGGGCCCGAGCCTCGCGGGCTCCACTACGGTCCTTCTTCCGTTACTTCCTGGCGCTCCTCTGAGCCTCATCCAGGCTGCCCCTGTAATAGGAGAACATGGAGTTCAGGAACTCCGTGTAGGCGTTCACCGACTCCTGGGTGAGAGCCTGGGAGGCCTCCTGCTGCTTGCGCTGCTGCTCGATGAGGTCCTCCGCCAGAGCCCTGTTGCTCTCGGCCTGGGTGCGCAGGTTGTTGATGACGCCGTTGAAGAAGTCCTGGGTGAGCTGCGCGTTGAGCTCCTGGGCCGATACGGACCGGTCGGCGAGGGCCTGGTAGGACTCCTTGATCGCCTCGGCGAACTTCTCGGCCGCCTCGTTTACCTGCTTCTGCTGTCTCTCATCCATTAAACCTGGCTCCTCTCCTTCTTTATGCTCACGAGTTTCTCTTACCCCGTAGGCGCTATTTACACCTGAGGACGAGCGTCCCATCGCAACGAAGGGAGCGGGCCGAAGCCTGCTCCCCCCTCTCGTTCTTCTGTGGCTCTCTTTACCTGACGGCCTTCTTGGCGGCCTCGAGACCCTCCTTGTAGTAGGAGAGGGGCGCGTATGCCAGGTCCACGTAGGCGTCGACAGACTCCTCCAGGAGAGTCTGGAAGGCGTCGCGCTGCCTCTCGACCCGCTCCACGAGCTCCTGCGTGAGCGCCCTGTTGCTCTCGGCCTGGTAGCGGAGCTCCTTGATCGAGTCCGTCTACCAGCCCCTGCGCGAAGCGCACGTTGCGCTCCTGCAGGCCGACCGCGTGATCCACGACCGTCCCTAACGAATCCCGCGTCGTCTCCGCAAGCCGCTCCGCTGCCTTGTTCGCCTTGTCCATGTTAGCCACTGCCAACTCCTTTCCCCGCCGCTACTTCTCGTCGTCGCTCTCGGGCCGCGGCGGCCTGCCCGTGTACATCCGGAAGAAGTTGTCCATGGTCTTCTGGTACTGCTCGAGCGACTGGGCCCAGAAGTCGAGGTAGGCCCGGCCCGCATCCGTGATGGTGTACATCCGGCGCGCCGGCCCACCCCTGGAAGTCTCCCAGGTGGACTCGACAATGCCTTCTTTCTCCATCTGCCGCAGCGTCCGGTATAGCGTCCCAGGGTTCATCGCCTCGAACCCAAAGGCAGCCGCTCGCTCCATTAACTCGTACCCGTACGAGTTCCACTCCCGCAAAGAGAGCAATATTACCGGTACCAGCCAGTTGCGCGGCCGCGCCTCAACCCCCCGGAACTCGCGCTCCCGGGCCTCGGCGTCAACCTTGCGTTCCTCATTGTCCATGACTCTCTCTTCCATCTCTATGTGCATTTTACATATAGGTTCTGAACCGTCAAGGGTGCAGATGGAATATTTTCTGCAATTGTAGCGCTTTGCGCCTGGGCCCTCAGGGGGCATCCTGCGTCGCGTCAGCAAGGACATTGTTCCGGTTTATATGCGCGATGTACATAGTTTGCGACGGATTTTTCCTGTCAATAAACGTGGGATACAGAAAGTTTACGGAAAGGGAGGCGTCAGTGGGCACTTTGAAGGAAGCGGTGGTGGTTGTCACCGGGGCGAGCCGGGGCTTGGGGGCTGCCATAGCGGAGGAGTTGGGGAGTGGTGGGGCGCACGTGGTGGTCAACTATTCGCGGAGCAAGGAGCCGGCGGAAGAGGTGGTCGCCCGGATCGAGGAGGGTGGGTCGCGGGCGATAGCGGTGCAGGCTGACGTCTCGGACCCCGAGGAAGCCCAGGCCCTCGTAGACAAGGCGATAGAGGAGTTCAACCGGATAGACGTGCTGGTCAACAACGCCGGCATAAACATAGACAGGACGCTGAAGAAGCTCTCTGTGGAAGACTGGGACAAGGTCATCCAGGTAGATCTGAACAGCGCCTTCTATACGGTGCACGCCGCGTTGCCGCACATGATGGAGCAGGGCGGGGGCAAGATCATCAACATGAGCTCCTTCGTGGGCGAGGCGGGCAACATCGGCCAGGCCAACTACTCGGCGGCCAAAGCGGGCCTGCTCGGCTTCACCAAGACCGCGGCCAAGGAGCTCGCCCGCAGCGGGATCACCGTGAACGCTATCTGCCCCGGCTTCATAGAGACGGACATGGTCGCCAACATTCCCGAAGAGGCGAGATCCAAGCTCCTGAAGACGGTTCCCCTCGGCCGCTTCGGCCAACCCGACGAGATAGCCCGCGCCGTGCGCTACCTGATCGAGGACGGCGACTACATCACAGGCCAGGCCCTCGACATAAACGGCGGGGTCTACATTAGGACCTAGCAGCACGACGAGTCAGCGATTCGACGCCCCCGCCCCCTACCGGCGGGGGCTTCTCTCTGACGCGTGAACCTGCGTCCCCAGACACAGAGACCCTGTAACCGTATACAATACCAGCGTAAAGATACGCTCTATGGGACTGCTTTAACACCTAAATACGTATAAGCGTATATCTATCGCTGGACACATAAATTCATTTCGTTTACAATTAATTAGCATGTAACAAACTCCACACCCTTCGGGGCATGACGAGGAATGTTCGGCTAGCGAGAAAGGTGAACCTTGTGAGACTCAGCGGGCGTGTAGCGGTCGTGACGGGTGCGGCGCGGGGCATCGGGGCTGCCGAAGCGATCCGGCTTGCGCAGGAGGGCGCCAACATTGCGGTGGTGGACCTCTCTGCGGAGGCGGCTCGGGAGACGGTGGAGGCGGTAGAGGCGGCTGGTGTCGAGGCGCTCGCTGTCGCGTGCGACGTCTCAAGCGCGCAGCAGGTCGAGGCTGCCTTCGAGGAGATAGCGAACCGCTTCGGACGGATCGACATCCTGGTCAACAACGCTGGGGTTTTGAGGGACAACCTCGCCTTCAAGATGAGCGAGGAGGACTGGGACACGGTTCTGGACGTGCACTTGAAGGGCAGCTTTCTCTGTTCGAAGGCGGCGCAGAAGTACATGGTGGAGCAGGAGTACGGCAAGATCGTGATGACAAGCTCGATCGTGGCTCTCGGCAACAGGGGGCAGGCCAACTACTCGTCGGCCAAAGCGGGATTGCAGGCGCTGGCGAGGACGCTGGCGCTCGAGCTGGGGCGCTTCAACATCAACGTCAACGCGGTCGCTCCGGGTTGGATCGAGACGGAGATGACCAAGGAGGCCGCGGAGCGCGCCGGCATGACCATGGAGGACATGAAGGAGCGGTTCGCCAAGAACATCCCGCTCAAGCGCTTCGGGAGGGTAGAGGACGTGGCCAACGTCGTCGCCTTCCTCGTCTCGGACGAGGCCTCGTACATCAGCGGCGAGACGATCTACGTCGCCGGCGGCCCTTCGAGCTCGGTGATTTAGAGCACGCTACGCCCTTCGGGCTTCGCTTTCAGCACGCTCCGGCTGACGCCTCCGCTTCTCAGCACGCTGCCCGTCGGGCGCTTCTCAGCACGGCGCTTGCGCCTTTTCACGCGTCCGCCGCTTCTCAGCACGGCGCCGTTTGGCGCCTTGTCAGCTATTGGGGTGGGGGGTGAACTCCCCGCTTTTTATTTTTGTTGTTTTTGGGCTTTGCGGTCTACTGTTGTGGCGAGGATGGCTGCGGCTAGGAGCAGGGCGGCCACGATGGCGTAGGCATTGCCGATGCCGATGCGGTCGGCGGCGATCCCGAGCGCGGGGGGTATGATCAGGGTCGCGCAGCCGACGGTCAGCGCTATACGCGAGGTGGCGAGGTCTATGACGCGGGAGGCCGCGCCGGTCGCCAGGGAGGCGCCGAGAGGGTAGAGGTTGCCGATCCCAAGACCCGCGATGAACAGGCCTGCCACACTCGCGAGCGTAGCCGCGCTCGCGGGGGGTAAGACCACAGGCGCGAGCCAGAACGGCAGGAAGCCCGCGGCCGAAAGGGTAACAGCCCCCACGAGGAGTACACCGGGACGCACCCTGCGGGCCAGACGGCTGCCGACTACCCGGCCGAGGAGGAGGGCGACGAAGTAGGCGCCCATGAGCGTCGCGGCGTCGGCGGCCTCGAGGCCAACCTCTCCCTCCAGGAAAGAGGAGCCCCAGTAGGCCACGCTCCACTCGACCGCCGTGCAGAAGAAGATCACCGCGCACCAGCCCCAGAAGACGGCTGGCAGTACGCGGTTGCCCACTCCCCCATCGTCCGCTTCCTTTCGGTTCGCCGCAGGCTTCGCGCTCGGGATTGGGGCGCGTCCGAGGAAGAGGGAGATGGCCGCGAGGAGGACTGAGCCGAAGAGGAGGGCGCCGCGCCAGCCGGGGAACTCGGTGCGCGAGAAGGCCCCGACCAGCAGCGGGGCCAGTATGGCGGCCGCTCCGGCGACCACGTTGGCCTCGGAGATGGCCGCCGCCCTCCACTCCCCGTGCAGGTCGGAGAGGGCGGCCTGGGCGCTCATCAGGAGCAGGCTCGCGCAGAAGCCCGTAAGCAAGGTGGCCGCGAGGCTCGCTGCAATGCCGTTCGCGGCGGCAAGCCCTGCTGCACCGGCCGCCATCCCTACCGCGCCGCCCCAGAGCGTCTTGCGCCTGCCCAGGAGGCGTGCAGGGCGGTCGCCGAGCAACCCGGTGAACAGGACGCCAAGGGCGAAGGCCCCGAAGTGGAGCCCCGCGGCGCCGTAGCCAAGAGAGAGGTCCTCGCGCAGGAACGGGATGACCGGGCCCAGAGACGCCTGCACGTACATGAAGTACCCGACCAGGAGATATGCCAGCCAGGTCGAAGACGTGCGCGTGAAGGAGCTCGTCGAGGTCGCCCCATGGTCGGGGAATGCGTCGGTGCGTGGCTCGCTACTCACCGGCACATGTTAACCCCCAACCGTCGGGCGGGTCGGGGTACCGGTTATGGAGGCGCCTCTCCTTCCCGCCCCCCGAGTACTGTGAGCTAGCGGAAGGCCGGGAGGCCGGTTATGGCGTGGCCAAGGATGAGGGTGTGGACCTCGTCGGTGCCCTCGTACGTCCTCACGCTCTCCAGGTTGTTGGCGTGGCGCATGATGGGGTAGTCGAGCGTCACGCCGTTGCCGCCGAGTATGGTGCGCGCTTCGCGCGCGATCTTGATCGCCTCGCGGACGTTGTTGAGCTTGCCGAAGGAGATCTGCTCCGGCCTCAACGTCCCTTCGTCTTTCATGCGCCCGAGGTGCAGCGCCAGGAGCATGCCCTTCTCGACCTCGAGCATCATGTTGACGAGCTTCTCCTGGGTGAGCTGGAAACTGGCGACGGGCTTGCCGAACTGCTCGCGCTCACTCGCATACTCTAATGCGCACTCGAATGAGTCTCTCGCAGCGCCCATCGAGCCCCAGATGATGCCGTAGCGCGCCTCGTTGAGGCACGCGAAAGGACCCTTGAGGCCCTCGGCGCCGGGCAGCATCGCCTCAGCGGGCAGACGGACGTCCTCGAAGGAGAGGTCGCACTGCACCGAGGCTCGCATGGACAGCTTGCCGGTTATGTCTCTGGCCGTGAAGCCGGGGGCGTCGGTTGGAACGAGGAAGCCGCGGATGGGGTTGCCCTCCTCGTTGGTCCTGGCCCACACCACGGCTACGTCGGCGATGGTTCCCATTCCGATCCAGCGTTTCTCGCCGTTCAACACCCAGTCCGAGCCTTCCCTGCGGGCGAAGGTCTTCATGCTGGCGGGGTCGGAGCCCGCGGTGGGCTCGGTGAGGCCGAAGCAGCCTATGGCTTCGCCGCGCGCCATTGGCGGGAGCCAGCGCTCCTTCTGCTCCTCTGAGCCGAACTTGTGGATCGCGCTCATCGCCAGCGACCCCTGTACCGAGACGAAGGTCCTCAACCCCGAGTCTCCGGCCTCCAGCTCCATGCACGCCAGACCGTAGACCACAGCGCTCTTGCCGGCGCAGCCGTAGCCTTTCAGGTGCATCCCGAGCAGGCCCAGGGTGCCCATCTCGGGTATGAGCTCGCGCGGGAAGTGAGCCCTCTCGAACCAGTCGCTTATGTTGGGCCGTATCCTGTCCTCGACGAAGGCGCGGACCCCCGCCCGGACCTCCTTCTCCTCCTCGGAGAGGTGGGCGTCTACGTTCAGGAAGTCGTGCGGGCCGGGGCGTCCGGGCGTCCGCCCGTCCCCGTCCGTCCCGCGGTCCGTCTGCGCTGTGGTCATGACTCTAGTCTCTCCTTGTATCCGCTGCGCGACTGAATTCTCACACAAATTCGAGGCCGGGTCGCTAAACTAGAGGTCATGGGACAAGCGAAGAACGTGCCGTTTGGGGAGATAGAGTGGACCGACGACGCGCCCGGCATCCTGGCCAGGGAGGCCGAGGTGGATGGGGCGCGCTGGGCGATAGTCCGGTACGGCGAAGGGGCGAGGCGCGAGGAGTGGTGCGAAGAGGGCCACCGCGGCTACGTCGTGGAGGGTGAGATCGAGTACGAGTTCGACGACGGCCGCGAACCGCTGCGGGCCGCTGAAGGCGAGGCGTTCCTGCTCCCGCCGGCCACTCTGGGCGGCGGTGCGCACCGGGGCCGCAACCTGGCACCGGGCCTGACGCGGCTCTTCCTCATAGACGACCACCCGGACACGCGGTCGTGAACCTGCCCCTCGAAGGCCTGAGGGTGCTCGACCTTTCGCGGGTACTGGCAGGGCCGTACGCGACGATGGTGCTTGCCGACCTCGGGGCGGACGTGATCAAGGTCGAGCACCCCGAGCGCGGCGACGACACCCGCCAGTGGGGCCCGCCCTTCGCGGGAGGCGAGTCGGCTTACTTCCTCTCCGTCAACCGGAACAAGCGATCCACAGGGGTTGACCTCAAAGAGCCGGAGGACCTGGAGAAGGTCAAGAGGCTCGCCGTCGAGGCTGACGTGTTGATCGAGAACATGAAGCGCGGCGCACTGGAGAAGCTTGGTCTCGGCTACGAGGCGCTTAGGGAGGCGAACCCCGGCCTCGTCTACTGCTCGATCACCGGCTTCGGGCCGGGCAAGGACGAGGAGCGCCCCGGCTACGACTTCCTGGTGCAGGCTCGAGCGGGCATCATGGGGATAACCGGCTTTCCCGAACCGGACGGCCAGCCGACGAAGGTTGGCGTCGCGATAGCGGACATCGTCTGCGGCCTGCACGCCGCGACCGCGATCCTGGCGGCGTTGCACGAGCGCGAGCAGACCGGCGAGGGCGCGCGCATCGAGGTCCCGCTCTTCGAGAGCACACTCAGCTGGCTCGCCAACCGGGGCCAGGAGTACCTGGTCTCGGGCGAGGACAAGGGCCGCATGGGCAACGCCCACCCGACGATAGTCCCCTACCAGACCTTCGACGCCTCGGACAAGCAGATCGCAGTCGCCGTCGGCAACGACGCTCAGTTCGGGAGGCTGTGCTCGGCCATCGGTCGCTCGGAGCTGGCCGGCGACGAACGCTACGCTACCAACCCCGCCCGCGTGGCCAACCGGGAGGAGCTGGTGGATGTCCTCCAAAAAGAGTTCTCAAAGCGGGCGGCGGACGAGTGGGTCGAGAAGATCCGGGAGGCCGGGGTGCCCATCGGTCCGGTCAACACTTTAGCCGACGTCTTCTCAGACGAGCACGTGTTGAGCTCGGGGATGCTACAGACGGTCGAGCACCCGGCCGCAGGTGTTCTCGAGATGCTGGCCTCGCCCGTGCTCGTGGACGGGGAGCGGCCGCCAGTCCGGCGTCCTCCACCGACACTTGGCCAGCATAATGACGAAGTCGAGCACAGCGGCTGGAAAAGTTGAACCTGTTGAATTGGTCAGCATCGAGATCTGGAACGTTTTGCAGTGCTACCGTACTCGCGTTGACACGTTCTCTTCGACAGGCTGCGATCCGATGGGTTGCGAATGGCCCATCGCTGTCCGCACGTGATAGGCCTTGATATGCATACTTCCTGCACACTTCGGGCCATTTTGAGCGGATGTATCAGAGATGATGCATCAATATAGTGACGCAAGAGCATTTGTTCCATAGAGTGTATCGCGTAGTTGAAGTGGGAACTATCCTTGAAGGTGCCAGGTCATCTCGACTGTCAACACAATGAAGTGTGGGGTCGTTCGCCTAAGACCGTAAGTTGCAAGAATCGTTGGCTACGGCACCACGGTCGACTCTGACCGCTCTCTTACCCGTTAGAAACTACCGCTACCGGCCTGACCGGCGAGCCGGTCGCCCCGACGAACTTCAAGGGTGTGCAGACAAAGTCGAAGCGGTAGGCTCTGGCGGCGGCAAGGTCTTCGAGCGCCAGGTTCTCGATGATGTAGATGCCGTACCTGGCGAGCAGGATCAGGTGCCCCGGATTCAGGCAGCCGAGCTCAGGGTCGCGCAACCCCGGCACGTCCCACGCCATGTTGTCCGCCCCCACCGCGAGGACGAGCCTCTCCGCCAGCCAGTAGGAGGCGCTCGCCTCCATCCCCGGACCGGCGAGGTAGCGCTCGGGGGCGCTCCAGTGGCGGGCGTTGCCTGTGCGCACGAGCGCCACGCTCCCACGCTCGACGCTCACGCCCTGACTGTCGCAGCAGGCCCTCAGGTCGTCTGCGGTCACAGCGTAGCCGGCCTCGATCTCCTCGACGCCCTTGCTCGCCGCCACGTCCAGGAGGACGCCGGGGGCGAGGATAGGAGGTATCTCCTCGACACCGTGCTTCTTGAACCCGCGCGGGGTCTGCACGCTGCCATCCACCTTCACGCCACCGTAGAGCACGAGGGCCTCCGACTGGTGGCAGAGGGCGTCTATGTGGGTGCCGGTGTGCTCGGCGCAGACGATGACCCCGGCGGCGCCGGTACGCGGCCCTGACACCTCGGGCCGGTATTCGTCCTCGTGGCGGCGGTGGAGCATGTAGGAGTAGCCGGCCTGCACGTGGGCCGGGTGGATGGGCATCTCCGCCATACGCGGCTGCTCGAGGTCGAAGACCCGCGCGCCCCCGATCACGCCGGCACCCTACGAGCCGCCCGCAGTGCGGTTGGCGACAGGCTCGGCTCTGGTGCCGCGCGACGAGGCTCCGGGTAAATAGAGGCCGAACAACTCCACGAAGGACCCCACGAATGCGCCCCCCGGGTCTCTCTGTTCGACTTTCCCGAGTGCCTCTCGTACATCATAGCCACCGTGCCCGCCCTCCAATCGCGCCTCCCGTCCCGCGTATCATAACGGACAGCTTGGACGCGGAGTATGAGGTCTGACACAATGGTGCTGGCAGGAGGATTCCAGGGGAGGGTAAGCATGGAGAGGATAGGCGGCGAGGACACGGGGGTGCCGAGCTCGATCCGGAAGGTCGTCGTATCGAGCTTCATCGGCACCACTATCGAGTGGTACGACTACTTCATCTACGGCACCGCGGCCGCCCTGGTCTTCCCTGCACTGTTCTTCCCGGACTTCTCCGAGCTGGCGGGGACCCTGTTGTCGTTCTCCACCTTCGCCGTCGGCTTCGCCGCCAGGCCTCTGGGCGGCATCATCTTCGGCCACTTCGGGGACAGGATCGGGCGCAAGGCGATGCTGGTTACAACGCTCCTGATCATGGGCGTAGCGACCTTCCTGGTCGGGTGCCTGCCGACCTTCGATCAGATAGGAGTCTGGGCTCCCATCCTTCTCGTCGTGCTGCGCCTCACCCAGGGTCTTGGGCTCGGCGGCGAGTGGGGCGGGGCGGTCCTGATGTCCGTCGAGCACTCCCCACCGGAACAGCGGGGGCTCAACGGTAGCTGGCCGCAGATGGGGGCCCCTGCCGGGCTGGTGCTCGCGACGGGCGTCTTCGCCGCCGTCTCAGCCATTACGGGCGACGCGTTCGAAGTCTGGGGCTGGAGGGTGCCGTTCCTCCTGAGCATCATCCTGATAGGAGTCGGGCTCTTCATCCGCCTGAGGATCTACGAGAGCCCGGCTTTCAACCAGGTGCGGGAGTCGGGGACCGAGGCCAGGATGCCCATAATCGACGTGCTCAGGACGTACCCGAAGAACGTGGCCCTGGGCGTGGGCTCGCGCATCGGCATAGACGCTGCCTTCTACATACTCGCCGTGTACTCGCTGACCCACATCTCCGCGAACCTCGGTCTCTCCCCGAACATCGGGCTGCTAGCGGTCTCCATCGCCGCCCTGATCGAGATCTTCACCATCCCCTCCTTCGGCTCGCTCTCAGACAGAGTGGGCAGGAAACCCCTCCTGATAGGAGGGGCGGCGCTGCTGGGGATCTGGACGTTCCCGTTCTTCGGGCTGCTCAACACCAAGTCAACTGATCCTGATCATCCTCGCCACCATCGTTGGGCTCTCTATCGCCCACGCCGCGGTCTACGCCGTCCAGGGCAGCTTCTACGCCGAGCTCTTCGGCACACGGGTGCGCTACAGTGGAGCCTCTTTCAGCTACCAGTTCTCGGGCATCTTCGGGGGCGCTCTGGCGCCGCTCATCGCAACCTGGCTCTACCCGCAGGGCGGGACGACCCTGATAGCCGCTTATGTCGCCGCGCTGTGCGCCCTGAGCGTAGTGTGCTACGCCCTCGCGCAGGAGACCTATCGCAAGGACATCTACGAAGAAGAACCGCAGGAACGCCGGCTCGTCGCCGAGCAGGGATAGCGCCTTGAGCGAGACACGGCTCGGGGTGGACGTCGGCGGCACGTTCACCGACCTGGTCGCCCTCTCGGACGGAACGCTAGTCACGGCGAAGGTCCCATCGACGCCGCGCGACCAGTCGGAGGGCGTGATGAACGCCGTGAGGACCTCGGAGGTGGAGCCTGGAGCCGTCTCGGCCCTCGCCCACGGGATGACCGTGGCCACGAACGCCCTCCTCGAGCGCCGTGGCGCCAGGATAGCGCTCGTAACGACGGAGGGCTTCAGGGACGTGCTCGAGATCGCGCGCCAGAACCGCGCCTCCCTCTACGACCTCGCCGCCGACCGCCCTCCCCCCTCGTCCCGCGCGAGCTGCGCTTCACCGTAACCGAGAGGATGGGCCCTGAGGGCGAGATCTTACCGCTCGACGATGAGAGCCTGAAGGCCGCCGTCTCCGCCGTCGAAGAAGCTGAGGTCGAGGCCGTCGCGGTGTGCCTCCTCTTCGCGTTCGCGCACCCCGAGCACGAGGAGCGGGTCGGCGAGGCGCTCAGGGAGGCGCTCCCTGACGTACACGTCTCCTTGAGCAGCGAGGTGCTCCCGGAGTTCAGGGAGTACGAGCGCTTCTCCACGACCGCGGCCGACGCCTACCTGGCGCCCAGGCTCGCCGCCTACCTCAAGAACCTGGCCGGCAAGGCCGAAGAGTCAGGCGTCCTCCCGCCCCTGATCATGCAGTCCTCGGGCGGGGTGGCGCGGATAGACGACGCTATAGAGGACGCCGCTGGCTGCGTCCTCTCGGGACCCGCGGGCGGGGTCGTCGGCGCGGCCTACGTGGGCGCTCTAGGCGGCTACCAGGACCTCCTGACCTTCGACATGGGCGGGACGAGCACCGACGTCGCCCCCATCATCGGCGGCGAGGCGCAGACGACGACGGAGACGGTGGTTGCGGGGGTGCCTATCAAACTTCCCATGGTGGACGTGCACACCGTGAGCGCCGGCGGCGGCTCCATAGCCTGGGCCGACGCGGGCGGGGCGCTACGGGTCGGCCCCCGCTCGGCCGGCGCGGAGCCGGGCCCGGCCGCCTACGGCATGGGCGGCGAGGAGCCAGCCGTGACGGACGCCAACCTCTATCTCGGGTACCTGCGCGACGGGGCCGAGCTCGGCGGCGAGGTAGTGCTGCAACGCGACCTCGCGGAGGAAGCTCTGGATAATCTGGCAGAGAGGCTCGGCCTGGACGCGCAGGAGACTGCTCTAGGCATCGTGCGGGTGGCGAACGCGGAGATGGTGCGGGCGCTGCGCGTGATCAGCGTCGAGCGCGGCCTCGACCCGCGCGAGTTCGCCCTGCTGGCCTTCGGCGGCGCGGGCGGGATGCACGCCTGCTCCCTGGCCGAGGAGCTCGGCATCGAGACAGTCCTCGTCCCCCGCGCCGGCGGCGTGCTCTCCGCTCTCGGCCTGGCCATCTCGGACCTCAGGCACGACTACGTGCGCCCTTACCTCGCGCCCCTCGCTGAGGTGGACGCAGCAGAGTTCGAGGAGAGGTTCGAGCGGATGGAGAAGATAGCCTCTGACGAGCTCGAAGCTCCAGAGTTCACCCGCAGGGCTGACCTGCGCTACACGGGGCAGTCCTTCGAGCTGACGGTCGAGGCCGACCCTCTCGAGAAGCTCGAGGAGCGCTTCCACGCCGCGCACGAGCAGCGATACGGCTACCGGATGGACGACGAGCCCGTGGAGCTGGTGAACCTGCGCCTCATCGCCACCGTCCCGGTCGAGAAGCCGGGGCTGGACGAGCCGGCGGCGGAGGATGAGGCCGTATCCGAGCGCCGGGAGGCGAACTTCGACGGCGAGTGGCTGGAGGTGCCGGTGTACGACAGGGAGAGTATGGGCGAGGGCTCCGAGGTAGAGGGCCCAGCTATCGTCGAGTTCAAGGAGTCCACCTGCGTCGTGCGGCCCGGCTGGAGGGGAGCCGTTGACGGCGTGGGAACGCTGGTACTGGAGAGGCAATGAGCGAAACGAGGCTGGACCCGGTAACGCTCTCGGTGCTGGCGAGCGCTCTGGCGGGCATAGCCGAGGAGATGGGGGCGGTCCTGATCCGGGGCTCCTACTCCTCGAACATAAAGGAGCGGCGCGACTGCTCGACCGCCCTCTTCGACGCGAAAGGCAAAATGGTCGCCCAGGCTGAGCACATCCCCGTCCACCTCGGAGCGATGCCAGAGGCGGTCGCAGCCATCATGCGCAGAGACCCAGAGCCGGGAGACGTCTTCGCCATAAACGACCCCTACTCGGGCGGCACCCACCTCCCGGACATAACCCTCGTCTCCCCCGTCGCCTACGAAGCAGAGATCCTGGGCTACGCCGTCACGCGGGCGCACCACTCCGACGTCGGCGGGATGCGCCCCGGCTCCATGCCCTCGGACTCGCGCGAGATCTTCCAGGAGGGCATCATCATCCCCCCCGTGCGTCTGGTAAGAGGCGGCGAGTACGTGGACGACGTCCTCGACCTCCTGCTCGCCAACGTGCGCACCCCCGACCTGAGGCGCGGCGACCTGCGCGCCCAGATCGCCGCTAACAACATCGCCGAAGAGCGGATAGGAGAGCTGATCGAACGCCGGAGCAAAGACGTAGTCCTTGCGGCCTTCGACGAGGTCGTCTCCTACGCCGAGCGGCGTACCCGCGAGGCCATCCGCGAGCTGCCAGACGGCGAGCACGAGGCCGAAGACTTCATGGAGGGCGACGGGATAGTGGACGAAGACATCCCCATAAGAGCGACCGTCACGATATACGGCGACTCCATGACCATAGACTTCGCCGGCACCTCGGACCAGGTGCGCGGCAACATCAACTGCCCGCTGCCGGTGACGCGTTCGGCGTGCTACTTCGCCCTGCGCGTCCTCCTCCCCAAAGACATCCTCGCCAACGCCGGAACCTACGCGCCCCTCGAGATAAAGGCCCCCGAGGGCAGCCTGGTGAACGCCAGGTACCCTGCGGCGGTCGTCGCGGGTAACGTCGAGACGAGCAACCGCATCGCCGACACCGTCCTCGCGGCCCTCTCCGGCTTCGCCCCGGAAGACGTCCCTGCGCAGGGCCAGGGGACGATGAACAACACCATCATCGGCGGGTCGGGTAACGGAGGCTGGACGTACTACGAGACGATAGGGGGCGGCCAGGGCGCCTCCTCGAAGGGCCCCGGCCCCTCGGGCGTCCACATCGGCATGTCCAACACCCTCAACACCCCCATCGAGGCCTTCGAGCTCGAGTACCCGATGCGGGTCGAGCGCTACGAGCTGCGCTACGGCTCCGGCGGCGCAGGCGAACACCGCGGCGGCGACGGCATCGAGCGTTCGGTGAAGGTCCTGGAACCCGCCAGCCTCTCCCTCCTCACCGACCGCAGGCGCCACCCCCCGCGCGGCGCCGAGGGCGGGGAGCCCGGGCAGGTGGGCGAGAACCTCCTCAACGGCGAGGAGCTACCCCCCAAAGTCGGCCGGGAGCTCGAAGAGGGGGACGTGGTCACTGTCCGCACCCCTGGCGGCGGAGGGTACGGGCGAGCCCGGGAGTAGTAACGGGAGCGGTGGTTTTCCCTGTAGACTCCGGGCACATAGCCGTCGAACCAGAAGGAGCGCTGGAATGAAGGGTGTTGTCGAGGGGATCTTCGTGACCAGCGAGGGCAGCGCGGCGATGGAGCACGTCGAGGAGGCGCAGACCATCGAGGGTTGCGGGATCGAGGGCGACCGTTACTGCGAGGGGACGGGGTTCTGGACGCGTTATGGAGACGTTTGCCAGGTCACCCTGATCGAGGGCGAGGACCTCGACTACATCGAAGACGAGCTAGGCATAAGCGTCAAAAACGGCGAGCACCGGCGCAACATCATCACGCGCGGCATAAGGTTGGGAGACCTGCGCCGCAAGAGGTTCCGCGTCGGGGAGGCGGTGCTCGAGTACGACAGGCCTCGCCCGCCGTGCAGGCACGTCCAGGACCTGAGCGAGCCGGGTATGACGCGGGCTTTGAGGGGGCGCGGCGGGATCTGCGCGCGGGTGATCATAGGCGGCCGGATCCAGGCCCGGGACGCCATCGAGGTGGAGTAGGTTCTCTTCTTCTAGCGCCGGCGAACGCTGCCAGAACACCAGCGCACAGCAACACCCCGATAACCGGCGGGAGCTGAGGCGTGCTCGTCTCCGGGGGCACCCGCTCCGGGACGGGCGGCGTGGGCAACGGCTCGTCCTTCGCGGCCAGCGCGAGCAGCACGATTGCCTCGGTCCAGCCCAGAGGAGCGGCGGCTCTGGGCTCGCCGTCGCCATCCACTTTCTCCGGGAACGCGCCCAGGCTCGTGCGGTGAGCCGCGAGCCAGCCCAGCCAGCGGCCGGCCTCCTCCCCGTCGCCGGAAGCCGCAGCCGAGAGGGCGAAGAAGGCAGTCTCGGGCGTCCAGGCGACGGTCGGGTCCTGCGGCCACCTCTCACCCGGGAGGACGCCGCCGTTGGGGGCGCGCAGCCGCTCTACCGTTTCGTCTATTGCCCCCTCGATACGGGCGTCGGGCGGCGCGAAAGGCGGGGCGAGGAAGTTGACCGCCGCGTCGGCGCCGCTGCGGGGGTAGGGGGTGCGCTGGTAGCCCGCCGGGGCGAACTCGCGAGCTAGCCCTGCGTCGAGACGCCCGGCCGCCGCCGCGTAACGCCTGGCATCAGACTCGTGGCCGAGCCTGCGCGCCAGGTCCGCGGCGGCGCGCAGGCCCGTTCTCAGGGGAGCAGCCGTCCCGAGGTTCGGCCTCCAGGTCTCGACCTCCCAGTAGTCCGCGCCGCCGGGCGGCAGACCGTCGGCCCCGAGCGAGGCCGCCGCCGCGTCGGCCGCGGCGCGCGTGGCGGGCCACAGCGCCCCTGCGCGCTCCCTTTCGCCGCGCTCCGCGGTAACGAACCAGTACCAGGTAGCCCAGGGGAACCAGCCCGTAGCGTCGAGCTGCCGGGTACGCCCGTCTAGCACCGGGGTCCCGGCGGCGTCGTAGCGGGCCTCCCATGTCCCGTCCGGTTCCTGGGCGGCTGCGAGGAAGGAGAGGACCTGGTAAGACTCTTCGTGGTGGCCTGTCGCGGCGAAGGCCACGGCCACGAAGCTCGCGTCCCGCGGCCAGACGCTGCGCCAGCGGGGGTGCAAACCAGCGAGGGCTGCGCCGTTCGGACGCGTGAGCAGGCGCAGGTCGAGGAGCGCGCGCTCGGAGATGGCGCGCTCCACGGCGTCGCCGCCGGGGACGGTCCCTTCGGCGAGCCACGCCCGGCTCGCGGCTGCCGCCTCCGCGGCGCCGGGGTCGTCAGGGGGGACCGTCACCGCCTCTGCGGCGCCTGGCGGCAGGTAGCGCAGCCTGCCGCCGGGCAGGCGCAACACGTTGCTGGCGGGCAGGTAGGAGGCTCCGCGCGCTTCCTCGGGGGAGACCGCGAGCACGGGGCCGGAGCGGTCCCCGATCAGACCCGATGCCACGAGCGGCACCGGCGGGTGGTACGTCCTCGCGTCAGGCGCCGGGGCGCACACGCACAGGGCGAGGACCAGGATAGCCCCAGCCGGGTAACGCGCGTAGCGGCCCGCGCCGCGTCCTTTTCTCCCTACCACGGGACAATGTTAAAGCATCGGGCCCCGTGCTTCGGACGCGAGAGCCGCTCTGTGCCTAGGGCACCTCGGCGGTGGGGTAGAACCACGAGTCCATCCAGACGCGCCGCTGCATGGCCTCGGGGCTGAGCGGGAGCCCCATCGCGAGGGGGAGGAAGAATATAGTGGCGGCCAGCGCCAGGGCGGTGAAGGCGACCACGACCCACGGTCCCCACGGCGGTCGCCTCCAGAGCCGCACGAGCCAGTAGACGAGCGCCATGAGGGCGAAGGCGTAGGACGGCAGGTAATTGTAGATGTAGGGAATCCGGGTTCCCGGTATCCAGGGCAGCAGCAGGAACACGTACCCGAGGAGTATCGGGACGAGCGGGTCGTCGGCGATGGGCTTGCGCGCCAAGAGGCGGCGCGCCGCCTCGACGATACCCGCCACCACGGCGAGCGTGCTGCCGTACCAGAGGACCGGGTTACCGAGGGTGGAGATCACCTGCAGGTCTCCGGAAGCCGTGGCGAACAGGTCCGAGAGGCGTATGGGGCGGAGCATCAGCGGCCAGCTCCACCAGGGCGAGCCCCAGGAGTTGGGTATGGCGGCGGTTATCTTCTCGGCGGCCTTGAGGTGCCAGCTCCACGTCCACTGCCAGGCCTCCCAGGGATTCGTCGTCACGGCGATGAGCGCCCCGACGTAGACGACTACGATGTACAGGACCGCCGAGACCCACAGGCTGGCGACGAATTCTCTGAGGAATCCTTTACGCCACAGGACGTAGCCTACGGGCACGACCACCATGAAGACAGCCCACTTGACGCTGATGGCCAGACCGAGCAGCACGGCCACCCAGAGGACCTGGCTGCGCCGCTCGACGCGCAGGGCCGCGAGCAGGGTCGCGAGGGTGAAGAACACCAGGATGCCGTCCATGATCCCGATGCGGGAGTAAGCTATCAGGAAGGTCTCCCCCGCGATAAAGGCTGCGAGCAGCAGGGCGGCCACCTTCTCCCTCATGAGGTACCAGCCGAGGGCCGCGCCGAGCGGGATCATGGCGCACCCGAACAGGAGCGGCATCACCCGCCACCCGATCGGCGTGTCCCCGAAGAGGACGATCCCCACCGCGATGATGAACTTGCCCAGAGGGGGATGGAGGTCGAACTGGTAGGTCCCCTCGAGGAACTTGCGGGCCATCACGGGGAAGTAGATCTCGTCCCAGACCCGCTGCCCCGGGAAGCCGAGCTTCCAGACCCTGGCCCAGAGCCCCACGAGGATCATGACGACTGACAGCACGAGCACCGAGCGGTAGGCCCACGACGTGTCGCGACTCACGAATGATTTCATAACGAGCACGTTACTAGGAGACGCAAAGGTTTGTAAAGGGTTGCCGCAAACTTACGTACGGGAGCCACCCTTCACCGTCCTCGCGTCGAAAGTTCCCTGCGCGACCGCGCGGCGGTCGCGCAGGATCATGCGCCGGCCTGCGACGATCGCCGCAAGGGCGCCGAGAGCGAAGGCACCGCAGACGAGCCAGGCCACCTGGTAGGAGGCGGCCTCGGCCACGAGACCGAAGACGAGCGGGCCGACGGCGGCCCCTCCGGAGGCGCCGGTCTGGGTGATGCCGGTCGCAGCAGCGGGCGCGCCAGGGCTGGTCTTGACGACGGCGAAGTTGAAGAGACCCGGCCACCCCCACCCGGCGGCGAAGGCGAGCAGGGCGCCGGGCACGATCAGGGCCTCCTCACCCGTGGCGAGCATGGCGAACCCCGCGACCCCTGTCGCGAGCATCGCCGCGACTAGCAAGAGCCTTCCCCCGCTCATCTCGTCGGCGAGGCGGCCGAACAGAACGCGCACGGCGATGCTGGCCGCGCTTCCCGAAGCCAGCAGCAACCCCGCTGTCTCGACCCGCAGGCCCGCCGCCACAGACGACTCGACCAGGAAAGCCCCCAGAGGCGTCGCCGCCGTCGAGCCGAGCCCTATGCCCAGGGCCAGCAGGAAAAGGGGTCCGGTACGAGCGTCCTTTTCCCTCGTCACCCCGGGCTGGCGGACGATGCTCCTCCGGGTTCCGGCCGGTACCAGGAACGCGACGGCGAGCGCGAGGGCGGCGCCACCGGCGAACGCCCAGCGCCAGCCTAGAGTGACGGCGATGGTCGGCACGGCCAGGCCCGCGAGCAGGGTCGCCACCGGTATGGCGGCCTGCTTTATCCCGAACGACAGCCCCTGCCGCCCGGCAGGGACCTCCCGCGCCAGCGAGAGGTTCGCCGCAGGGTGTGACACCGCGTTGGCCAGACCTCCGAGGACGAGGCAGGCGACCAGCCCGGTCCAGGACCTGGCGAAGAGGGCGACGCCGAGTAGCGAGGCCGCGCTCCCGGCCGCGGCGAGCCGCATCCCGCGGTGAGGCCCGATCCGCTCCACCACCCGCCCCATGACCGCCGAGGCCACCGACGCCGTGACGAAGAACGCCGCGACCGCGAGGCCGAGCGCCGCCGTGCCGAATTGGAACTCGCCCCGCACCTGAACCGCGAGCCCGCCGGTCAGGAAGGCAGGGAGCACCGTGGCGGTCGCGACCGCCACAGCGAGCAGAACGGGACGGCGTTTCAAGGCTTCGGGTTCTGCCGGGAGGCCGTTCATGGGCGCGGAATCAGGCACGCGGCTGATCATAGCACGCGCCTTTTGCGCTCCCCGCAGGGGGAGGTGATCGCGTTAACCGGGCTCCGCCGAGTTGGCGGCGAGCTCGGCCAGGCGGTGCATCGCCTCCCTCGTCGCGGGGTAGAGCGAGCTGTAGACTTCGTAGAGCTGGTCGTAGATCCTGGCTCGTTCGGGATCCGGCTCGGCAACCTCGTCACGCAGCCGCACCGTCGAGCAGGCCTCTTCCACGTCGTTGTAGACACCAGCGGCCACCCCTGCGAGTAGCGCCGCGCCGTAGGCCGGGCCTTCGTCGGCGGTCGTGCGGTGGATGGGGACGCCGTACACGTCTGCCTGCAACTCTCTCCACAGCGCGCTCCTCGCCCCGCCGCCCACGCTGTTCTTCGGCACCAGCATCCTGCGACTCCTTCCCTGCGGCCGCGCTACAGCGCGCGTACCATGCCGCCGTCCACCAGGATCGACTGTCCCGTCACGTAGCTGTTGGCCGGGGAGGCCAGGAACGCCACCACCCTGGCGAACTCCTCCGGGGTCCCGTAGCGCCCGAGAGGTATCTGCGCTTCGAACCGCCCCCTGACCTCTTCGACGGCGACGCCAGCGGCCTCCGCGTTCCTCTCGTCCATAGACCGAGAACGCGCGGTGGAGATGCGCCCCGGGCCTATGGTGTTTACCAGGATATCGTCGGGGGCGAGCTCGATCGCCAGGCTCTTGGCGAGCCCTGATATAGCCGCGCGGAAGGTGTTTGAGAGGATGAGGTTCTCGATGGGCTGCTTGATGGACGATGACGCGATGTTGACGATGCGCCCGCCGCCGCGCTCGCGCATCAGGGGTAGCGCCCCACGGACCGCGCGGATTAGGCTCAGCAAGACGAGCTCGAACCCGGCCTGCCAGCCTTCATCGTCGAAGTCGTCGAAGGTGCCGGCGGGCGGGCCGCCGGTGTTGTTCACGAGCACGTCCAGGCCTCCGAAGCTCTCCGTAGTATGCGAGAAGAGCGTCCGCACGTCCTCCGCCCGGGTGATGTCGGCGGCGCGGGGCTCCACCTCGGCGCCCGTCTCCTCCGCTATCTCGGCGGCGGTCCGGGCGAGGGTCTGCTCGTCGCGGCTGGAGATCACCACGCTCGCCCCCTCGCGGGCGAGCTCCGTCGCTACCGCTCTCCCAAGGCCCTTGCTCGCCGCCATAACCAGCGCGACCTTGCCCTCAAGACCAAGATCCATCCTCTACCTCCTTAAAGGATCCGACGGCGGGTCGGGCAGATGTTATAGGAGCCCCCGGTCGGCGGCAACTAGATCCACGCGCAGCTTGCCTTGCGATTATTCTTTGCGGTTGCGTGGGGCTGCGACTTACGCAAGGCTTCTACTGGATGAGAATAATCGCGGCGGCGAGAGGAGGCACGGTTGAGGCTCGTAACCATCCGGCAGGGAGGAAGAGAAGAAGCGGCCGTCGTGCTCCCCGATGGCGTGGCGCCCGTTCGGAAGCCTGGCGCCCTCCCTGGGGAGAAAGCCGACCTGCTCTCCCTGCTCGAGAGCGGGCGCTTCTATGAGCTGAAGGAGTCTTACGACCGGGGAGAGGCACTGGGAGAGACAGTCTTGCGATCCCCCTACGGCCCGCTCTACCGTCGTCCGCGCAAGATCTGGGGCATCGGCCTCAACTACGTCGAGCACGCAGAGGATCTGGACGAAGCCTCGCCGACGGAGGAGCCGGCGAGCTTCATGCGACCAGACACTACCATCATCGGCCCGGGCGACGAGGTAGTGCTCCCCGCCCAGTCCGAGCGCGTGACCGCCGAGGCGGAGCTGGCAGTCGTCATTGGCCGGGAGGCGAAGGATGTATCGGAAGAAGACGCTCTTTCGGTCGTCGCGGGCTTCACGACGGTCCTGGACATGACCGCCGAGGACATACTACGAAAGAACCCCCGCTACCTCACGCGCTCCAAGAGCTTCGACACCTTCTTCTCCTTCGGCCCCGAACTCGTGACGCCCGACGAGATAGAGGACGTAGAGGCCCTTGAAGTCTCGACGGTCCTCAACGGCGAGGTCGGGCGCACCAACACGGTCTCGAGCATGATCTTCTCTCCGCGGTGGCTCGTCTCGTTCCACTCGCGGGTCATGACGCTGCTGCCGGGGGACGTGATCTCGACGGGGACGCCGGGAGCGGTGGTCATAGACGATGGCGACGTAGTCGAATGCCGCATCACCGGCTTCGAGCCGCTCTCCAACCCCGTTCGGCGCGAAGCGGATCAGGGTCGGCTCTAATCCTCCTCGGCCCTGTCCATGACCTCGAGCAGGTGTTCGACGCTCAAGTCACGCACGGATCTCGAGTATCCGTCAGCGCTTATCTCAGCGGCGAGGCTCTCGCCCGAGCGCGCTGTTGGAGGCAACCGTTCTTCTCGCCTTGCCGGCCAGAACCGTTAACCTTCGAGCATCTCCTTATCTCGAAGCTCGCGGAAGGTGCTTTCCTGGGGACTCGTCCAGGGCCTGGTTAGAGCGGGACTTGCTTCGCCGGATCGTCTCGGCGCCCGTGATGAGGGCGCTCAACCATACGCCTCCCGCCGCGTATCCCGCCACGACGTCGCTGAAGTAGTGGACGCCGAGGTACATCCGGCTGAAGCCGATCAAGATCACCAGTAGCGCCGCGCCGAATACCACGGCTGTCCGCGCTCGCCAACTCCGCAGAGCCAGCACGGCGAAATAGGCCAGCATCCCGTACACGACGAAGGACTCCATAGCGTGGCCGCTCGGGAACGAGTAGGAGGTCTCCAGCAGCAAGGGGTGTTCGAAGAAGGGTCGGGGCCGGGCGAACAGCTCCTTCATCAGGCGGTTGAGCAACGCGCTGCCGCCCACTGCGACAGCCCAGGTCCAGAAGTAGAGCCATTGCCTCCGCCGGGCGAGTATCGCCGCGACGACCACCCCTACGAGGGCTAACGTCTCGATGGAGCCGAGGGCGGTGACGATAAGGAAGAACGTGGTCAGGGGCGGGTTCGCCAGGGAGTGCAGGTAAGCGTGCTATCGCCCGGTCGTAGCGCACGATGGGGTCGTTGGTGAGGACGTCCTCGGCCAGCCCTCCGAACAGCCACAGGCACCCCGCGGCCGCCGCGAGGCCGAGCGTCAGGTGCAGCCCCAGGTACTGGCCCGGCGTGAGGCGTCGAAGCAGCCAGCTGAGCTGGGCTTCGTAGCGGGCTCCGAGTCGTGCCACCGGCGGGTAGGAGCGGGCGGCTTCTCCGTAGCCTGCGAGCTGCGTCCGGTGCGCGACCACCCAGCGGTAGAGAAGGTAGAAGCCGACCACCACGGCGACGAGGACGGCCAGCAGTAGCGTGGCCCGGCCCAGCCACCGCTCCACGAGCCCGATGCTCCCGCCCACGAGATAGCCGACCAGGACCACAGCAGTCGCCCATACGGTCCCGCCCAGGACGTTGTAGAGGGTGAAGGTCTCCCAGCGCATCCGGCTTATCCCCGCCACCAGAGCCCCGATCACCCGGAGGCCCGCGAAGAAGCGGGCCAGGAACACGGCTTTCCCCCCGTGGCGGGCGAAGAACGCTTCCGCGCGGGAGAGGCGCTCGGGGGTGATCCGGACGTAGCGGCCCCAGCGCAGCACGAACGGGCGTCCCCCCTCTCGCCCCACCCAGTAGCCTAGCTGGTCGCCTGCGGCCGCCCCGAGAATGCCGAACAAGATGGCGTCGCCAACGTCGAGGTGGCCCTGCTGCGCCAGGAAGCCGGAGGTAAGCAGGATGGTCTCGCCAGGGAGCGGCACGCCCGTGCTCTCCAGCATCACCCCGAAGAACACGACCAGGTAGCCGTAGTGCTCGATCAGGCGGAGTATCTGCTCCATTGCAGAAGAGTGTAGCGCCTGCCGAGCACTCCGGGAGGGTAAACTTTGACCCTCTCCTCGCTATACTGGGCCCATGCCCCTGCACGGCGTCTGCACCATAGCGCTCACCCCCTTCACCGGCGAAGGGGACCTGGACGAGGAGAGCATTGGCTCGCTCGCCGGGTTCTACCTGGACTCCGGCGTCCACGGCGTCACCATACTCGGGATCATGGGCGAAGCGCACAAGCTCTCGGACGCCGAGCGGCAGGCTGTAACCGAACGCTACATCTCCGCCATCGGCGGGCGCGTGCCCGTGGTCGTGGGCTGCTCGGCGGTAGCGACGAGGATAGTAGTGGAGAGGGCCCGCGCGGCGGAGGAGGCGGGCGCAGCGGCCGTCATGGTCGCGCCGCCAAACAACCAGAGAAGCCTGGACCTCGTCTTCGAGCACTACCGTCGGGTGGCCGGGGCCGTCTCGGTGCCGGTGGTCGTGCAGGACGAGCCGGTCAACACGGGCGTCGTCATGCCAGCGCCGTTTATCGCCAGGCTGGTGGACGAGATAGAGGGCTGCCGCCACGTCAAGCTGGAGGAGGCGCCCACGACTATCAAGATCTCCGCTCTCCTGAACAACGCAAAGAGCGAGGTAGGCATCTTCGGTGGCCTCGGCGGGATGTACTTCTACGAGGAGCTCGCGCGCGGCGCCGCCGGCATAATGACCGGCTTCGCCTACCCACACGTGCTCGTCGAGACCTACAGGCGCTTCGTCGAGGGTAAGAAGAGCGAGGCCCAGGAGTACTTCTTCCGCTACCTGCCCCTGATCCGCTTCGAGGCCCAGCTCGGCGTGGGGGGCGTCGGCATCCGCAAGGAGATCCTCAAGCTGCGAGGCGTGATCTCCTCCTCCCACGTCCGCTTCCCGGCGCCCGCCCTCGACGAGGAGACGCTGCGCGAGCTCGAGGACCTGGTCGAGGTACTCGGTCTCGCGGGCTGAGGCGCGACGGCGCCGCCTGAAAAGACGAGCCGCTTGCCAGCACCGGACCGCCGTGCCAGAATTCGGCTCCGGGAAGGGGACGCCGGGTTTTTCGCTACGCCGGGAGGGCACCGTTGAACTTTGACTACTCCGAGAAGGTCCAGAAGCTCGTGTCGCGGCTCGAGGCGTTCATGGACGAGCTCGTCTACCCGAACGAGAGGGTATTCGAGGAGCAGCTCGAGGCCGCGGACAGCCGCTGGACGGTGCTCCCCATCATGGAGGAGCTCAAGGGTGAGGCGAGGGCGGCGGGGCTCTGGAACCTCTTCCTGCCCGAGTCCGAGTACGGCGCTGGCCTCACCAACCTGGAATACGCCCCTCTGTGCGAGGTCATGGGCCGTAGCCCCATAGCTCCCGAGATCTTCAACTGCAACGCTCCCGACACGGGCAACATGGAGGTTCTGGTTCGCTACGGGACCCCGGAGCAGAAGGAGCGCTGGCTCGAGCCCTTGCTGAGAGGTGAGATACGGTCGTGCTTCGCGATGACCGAGCCTGACGTGGCCTCCTCCGACGCGACCAACATCAGGGCGCGCATAGAGAGAGATGGGGACGAGTACGTGGTGAACGGGCGCAAGTGGTGGTCTACGGGAGCGGGGGACCCGCGTTGCAGCCTCGCCATCGTCATGGGAAAGACAGACCCGTCGGCGCCGCGCCACGAGCAGCAGTCCATGATCCTGGTGCCCCTGGACACGCCGGGCGTCGAGATAGAGCGCACACTCCCCGTCTTCGGCTACGACGACGCACCGCACGGCCACGCGGAGATCTCCTTCGAGGACGCGCGCGTCCCCGCATCGAACATGATCTGGGACGAAGGCAAGGGCTTCGCTATAGCCCAGGGGCGCCTCGGTCCGGGCCGCATCCACCACTGCATGCGCCTGGTCGGCGTCGCCGAGCGGGCACTGGAGCTGATGCGCGAGCGGGTCAGGGAGCGGGAGGCGTTCGGCAAGCCGCTCGCGGAGCAGGGCGTGATCATGGAGTGGATAGCCGACTCGCGCATCGAGATAGAGCAGGCAAGGCTCTTGACGCTGAAAGCGGCGCACATGATGGACACGGCCGGGAACAAGGAAGCGCGCGCCGAGATCGCCATGATAAAGGTCGTCGCCCCGAACGTCGCTCTGCGCGTGCTCGACAGAGCGATCCAGGCGCACGGCGGCGCCGGCGTCTCCGACGACTTCCCCCTCGCCTACTTCTGGGCCAACGCCCGTACCCTTCGCCTCGCCGACGGCCCTGATGAGGTCCACCGCGCGTCCGTAGCCAAACTGGAGCTGAAGAAGGAGCGCCGCGTCGTACCGCCGCCTGGTCCCTAACGCCTGCTCGGCGTCCGCGCCCACAGCACCGCGCCGGCGACGGCGTTCAGAACGCCCGCCAGCAGCGCGAGCACGATGGTTCCGGCGCCGATGACGGTCTGTGTGCCGTCCGGCACGCGCCTGTAGCTGATGATCGTCAACAGACCGCTCCCGACGTCGAAGGACCCCCATCCCTGGACGTCCGCGATTATGGCGAGCCCGAAAGCGGAGCAGATGAGCAGGAGGCCGACCGCCAGGAAACCGAACACGAAGGACGCCGCTGCCACCCTCAACATTTAGCGCTCCTTCTGTCGGGAGGATCGAGCACGCGCGCGAGGTTGCGCAGCGCTTTGCGCCCGTCCGCGGCGACGGTCGTCATGCCGAGCAGGTTGATTGACAGGATCTCCCCGGCGAACACGAGGGGCTCCGAGCGCAAGACACAGCTCACCAGCATGAGGAGCAAGCCCGTGAGCCCTGCTATCGCGGGTCCCGCGGCAGAGACCAGAAATCCCTTGCCGGGAGGGATCTCCGGATGTCCTACAAGGAATACCGGACCGCACAGGCTAAGGAAGGCGGGCACCGGCGCCAGGGCCATGGCGTGGGCCGCCTCATGGAGAACCAGGCTCACCGCGAAGCCGAGCGCGATGCCAGCCGCGATCCAGAAGGACGACATAACGTCGCCAAGCAGCAGCCACACCGCTAGAGAGAGCGGCGCTCCCATCATCGCAGCCGGCAGGCTCAGGTGCCTCACGACTGATAGCGAACCGATCCGTCTGCTTTCGTTGCAAAAGTCCAGCCGCTTTCTACGCCACGGAGACCGTAGCTGACCCAGGGCGACGTCGATGAGGAAAAGCCTGACGATCCCGGGGAAGGTGGCGCACCGGCTCCTTAGCGGGGTGTCGAAGTTCAGCAAGCACTTCTCGTTAAGTCGAGCAGCGATCTGTAGGAAGTCGCTGGTTACCTGCCGAGGGGCGAGTCCGTAGACCGCCGCCACCGCTCCTCCTATGTCCTTCGCTGTACGCCTGCCGTCGACCAGCGAGAGCATCAAGTACGCGGTTTCGTTGAGCGAGACCCTATCGCCGGTCACGGTATCCAGGAGGTGGGTACTCTGGAGTAGAACGGCCGGAGGGAAGGCAGGGACCTCGACCTCGAAGATCACGCCTTCCTCCGCTCGCGCTCCCTCGAGAAGGCAGCGGCGACCACGAGGCCGGCCACGACGAGGGTGAGGCCAGCCACGACGACCGACTCCGGGAGGCCGAGGACCGTGAGCCGCGGCGCAACCCACGACCCGGCCGCGAAAATGCCGGCCAGCGACGCGCCGAACGCGGCGTAGGAGAGGACCTGCTCTGAAGCGTTCTCCAGGCTGCAAGGCACGAGGAACCCCGCCCCCGTGGCCACGAGCAAGACGACCCCCACGACGACGACCACCGCGAGCTCCGGCAGTCCCCTTCCTACCCAGAAGAACGGCAGCGTCGCCGCCGCCGTCGGCGCCACGACAACCACGGTGCCGGCGCAAATGCCGGCGCCGACCATGCCGAGAACGTAAGTGGCGAAGGAGACGGGCGCGGACCTCCAGAACCAGCTCGAATCCCGGTTCGCTCCGTAGGTCGCCAGGGGCACTATCGCCATACTCAGCGCGGCCAGCAGGAGGAGACCTCCGACCGCGGCCTGCGCGACGTCCGGAAGCAAGGCGGAGGTCAGGCACGACAGCGTTCCTGCTACGAGCGCGACAAACAACGTGTGCCTTTGCACCGACCTGTCGCGAACCATACGCTTCAATGCCACTGACGAGACGAAGCCGAATCCGGAGCCCGGAACGCAGAGCCGGCGGCCTACGTGGGAGAAGGTCTGCTGCTCCGGCAAGCCCAGGAAAGCGGCCACCGAGACCCAAACACCCACTCCGGCTAGGAGCAGGAGTAGCAACCCGCCCGTGAGCCGCAGCGCCGGCTCGGTTGTGGTGTTCAGGACCGCGTGGCCGAGCGGTCGAGCGATGCCGGGCCATGCTCCGCCACCTGTCGCGTGGCCGCTTGCCACCCACGCCAGCACCAGCGCCGGGCCGGCGAGCAGCGCCGCGGGTTGCCGGCGCGTCACGCGCTTGAGGGCCTCTCCCAACGCTCCCGCCGCGTAGAAAACCGCGGCCTGGAAGAGCGCGAGATCGATCAGCGCGTAAGGGGGTGACCCTGCTGCGTAGATAAGAGGCGCGAACAACGCCAGGCTCAATATTGAGACGACGAGGCAACAGATTGCAAAGGGTATGCCGATGGTGCCCATGAACAGCCCCAGCCTAGAGAGCGGCGCGGATCTGACCTGGGCGTCCAGCGACCTGCCGGCCGATGACACGTGCTGCACGTTGAAGCCCACAATGGCGAAAACGATGCCCACCGTGAAGACTACAGCCGTCGAAGCACCGTCGTTCGAAGCAGCCATGCTCGCCACTCCTCGCCAGCCGGCCCAGGCCAGGCCGGCGAGGAGCCCGGCGGGAGCGAGGAGCGCCAGTACGGGGCTACTCCGGGCAACCGGCCGCAGCCGCCGCATCAGACACAACGCGTTAGCGCGAAAAAGCGTCCAGGCGCCGCTCGAAATCATCGATCCGCCTCCCCATACCGGTCACAGCCAGGAACGTCTCTTCGATGCTGCTCGCCCTGTAACGCTCACGCAGCAGATCAGGGCTTCCGTCCGCAACGAGCCCACCCTCGTAGAGGAGATACAGCCGGTCGCACACGCGCTCGGCGAATGTGAGATCCTGGGTCGCGAGCAAAACCGCGGAACCAGTACCGCCGATGTGTCTCACGAGTCGCCTCAGGACCACCACCCCTTCGGGGTCCAGACCCACCGTGGGCTCGTCGATCAGGATCGCCGGCACGTCCAACGACAGGGCGGCGGTCGTGGCGACCTTGCGACGGATACCGTGAGAGAGCTCGCCGAGGCTGGCCTCGCCGTACTCCAGCAGATCGAAGGCCTCGAGCATGACCCCGGCCCGTTCCTCGTACCGGTCAGGCGGCTGGCGATACAGGTTCCGGTAGAGTTCCAGGTACTCGCGCACGCTGAGATGCTCGAAACCGCTCGGAGTATCGGGCACGAAGGCGAGGCTGCGCCTCGCGTCCAGAGCGGAAACAACGGTATCGTAGCCCGAGACGCTTATCCTCCCCTCGTCCGGTGTTACGAGACCGGCGATCATGCCGAGGGTGGTGGTCTTGCCACACCCGTTCGGCCCGACGAGACCGGCGACCATCCCCGGCTCGACGGTCAGGGAGAGCCCGCTCACTACCGTCTTGCCTCCGTAACGCTTCGTCGCGCCGCTGACCCGAAGGCCGCTCAAGGGCCTGCCCCTCTCCACCGCCCCCGGCCCGCGCGTAGACACGCGGGCCGGGGATGTGTATTCGCACCGCCAACGCCGCTACTTGACGCACCTGACTATGAAGCCCCTGAGGATGCTGTACTTTATGCTGGCGTCTCCACCTCTCCTCTCGCACTTGTGCGCCCAGTACAGCGCGATCGCATAGGCGACGAAACCCAGTACGACGACCCAGACAAGGTAAGACTCGGTCTCGCGCTCCAAGTGTTCGACCTCTGCGATAGGGAACTCGTAGATGTCGGGTGCCGTGCGCTCTCCGGAGAGAACCTCCTCTACGAAGAGATCCGGCGCTTCCTCCAGAGAAATGTCCTCCAGAGGACGATGAGCAACCATTACTGTCAAACCGCCTACCTCCTTCCCATTCCCGATCACCCCTCGTACGCTCCGGATCGAGGAGGAGCCCGAACTGCCTTCCACGACGCGTCACCCGGTCCCGTCATCCGCCTAAACCTCCGTGGTCAGGAGAACACGTTACCTTAGTGTGCGGGTATTGTCAAGTTTACTGTACGAATGTACAAATGATTTTACGTAGATGTCGTGTTCCGGGGGTGGGCTACAGTTCGGGCGCGCTTGCCGCGTGGCGGAGGTTTCAGTGGGGGTGTGGGGCGAGGATCTACTGGCGGTCGTGCAGGTTACCGAGGTGTTGGATCATGTCGAGTACCATGTCCTTCTCCCGGTCCGAGAGGTTCAGGCTCTTGTTGAGGATGGCGCGCGTCCTGCTGTCGCCCAGCGCGTTCATCTCCTGCTCCCCGAGCAAAGCCGGATTCCTGCCCGTCTCGAGGAAGTAGGAAGGGTGGACGCCGAACGCCTCCGCGAGGGCGACTACCTGGCTTATGGCGGGGTTCCCGAGCGTCCCGGTTCTGATATCCTCGACCTCGTCCTCGGTGAGGTCCCCGAGGCTCATACGGGCGATGTCGGCGCTGGAGTAGGGTTCACCGGTGCGTTCGTTCCTGACGATCTCGAAGAGGTGGTTCAGTCGGCCGGCGACGTCTCGCTTTGCATCCTCGGGATCCAGCCGTGCGGCTGTCCTGTTCCCATCCGACTCCTCGAACCAGGACTCGGGCGGGAAGCCCATGGCCTTCGCCATGGCCCGCAGCTTGTCGAAGCCGGGGTTCTCTATCCTGCCCTTGCGCATCATGCTCACGTACGAGCGCGTCACCACCCCGCCTGTGGCGTCCTGGAGCTGCTGGCCGTTCCATCTGGTGCCGTCCGGCCGGCGGTACCTGTCCCGCAGCTGTTCAAATTTCTGGGATATGCGCAACCGCAGACCCGCCTCTCACCACTTTGTTGTAAATAAGATACCATGTTCCGTACTGTTGAATCAACACCACCCGAATAGACTATGAGGTAGGCGTTTCGAGTACAATCCGGTCGGATGCGTCTGTTCGTTGGGAAGTTTTCAGGAGGCTACTACGATGGCTATAGAGATGACGGGGGGTAAGATCGTCGAGGAGCGGGGCACGGTCGTCACCTTCCGGCAGAAGTGCGAAGGGTGCGGCTACGTCTTCGACTTCAACAAGACCACCATCGTCCCCGCCTTCAGCTCCCGCAAGGTCCGCCCGTTCACCTGCCCTGAGTGCGGCAACCGCCAGGAGGTAGAGGTTCGGTATCTCTACAAGGGCCCCCGCAAAGAGCCCACCTAATCTCCAGATTGCCGTCCTCATGAACCAGAACCTTGAGATCGAGCATCTTGTACACGCGATTGCGCTCTTCCGGCTCAAGCAACTTCAAGTGCGCGACGGCAGAAAAGGTGCGCGAGATTCTCGCCATCTACAGTCGTAATTCAGCGGCGAAGATGGGGATCAGGATACCCGGAAAACCCCCAAGTCATCCTGTGCCCCCGAACAGCCTGCGCCACCACGAGACCCGCTCGGAGGCCACAGCAGCATCAACCCCTCCCGAAGCAGACCCGGAGCTGGGCATGGGCTCCGTGGCCTTCTTCTGGGGCGCTTCCAGGGGCCTGGGCATCCCTCCTCGAAGCCACTCCAGCCCGGCGGAGGTTATGGTATAGGTACCCCAGGTGAGGCCTACGTTGAGCGGGGCGAGGTAACCTCGCTCCTCAAGCCATTCCTCTGCCTCCACGATCCGCTCCTGGGAGATCTGCTCAATGCCCAGGTCGTGGGCTACCTCAGGGGCACGCGGGACGACGAGCCGGACCGTGGTATCCCTGCCCTGCGTCCTGTTGGCCGCCCGCAGCAGGGCCCAGGCGAGCAGCTCCGTCTCATTCTCTAGCGGCAGACCTGCGCTCATTACCCCAAGATCCTACGCCCACGGCTGCAGCGTACGCTATTTTGGGATCTGGTGCTCCTCGAGGCGCCTAGAAGCCCTTCATGCTCTTACAAGCGTCCCTGCTCCATGGTGTTGTTTCTCTGGCACGCGCCCAGAGGGGTACTTCGCCCCTCAAAGGCCTGCGGCGCGCCCGGCTAGAACGCTGCAGGCTTCGCCGTCACGCGGTCAGAGCCGGCACGATGGTAATGTACATCCTCGGTCCAGGAACGCACCACGGTATACTTGAGCACTAGTCGCCCCGCGCGACTATCACGTTCATCGTGGATATCCTCCGACGAGGAAAGGAAACAAATAGTGGGGACACAGCACGCCCCTCCTGGCCCCAAGGGACACCTCCTCGGTGACAATCTGCGGGAGTACGCCAGGGACCCATTGGGCTTCCTTTCTCGCTGCGCTCGAGAGTACGGGGACGTAGTACGGCTGCGCTTCATGGGTCAGATGTTCTACCTGCTCTCGCATCCGAACCTGATCGAGTACGTGCTCGTCGAGAACAATCGCAACTTCACCAAGACGAGAATCCTCAGGAGAAACCGCCGCCTGCTCGGCGAGGGGCTGTTGACCAGCGAGGGCGAGTTCTGGCGGCGCCAGCGACGGCTCGCCCAGCCAGCCTTCCACCGTAAGAGAATAGCAGCTTACGGAGAGGTGATGGCCGCCTTCTCGGAGCGCTCGCTCGAAGCTTGGCGAGACGGCCAGACTATCGACGTCCACGCAGAGATGATGCGCTTGACTCTCGAGATAGTTGCCAAATGCCTCTTCGGTGCCGATGTTGGGGCTGAGACCAAAGACGTCGGTAGAGCCATGAAGCTGGCTCTGGAGGACTTCTCATCCCAGCGGCGCCTGATCAGGATCCCCAAGAGCATCCCCACCCCGCACAACCTCCGCTTCGAAAGGGCGGCTCGAAGGCTCGACGCGATCGTCCACACAATCATCGAAGAACGCCGCAAGAATGAGGAGGATACGGGAGATCTCCTCTCCATGCTCGTGCTCGCCGAAGACGAAAGCGGTAAGCGGATGACGGATAAGCAGCTCAGGGACGAGGTCATGACCCTGTTCCTTGCAGGCCACGAGACCACCGCCAACACCCTCGCCTGGACCTTCTGGCTTCTCTCCTTGAACGTCGCGGCCGAGGCCAAGTTGGCTGAAGAGCTCGAACGCGTGCTCGGAGGGAGAACCCCAACCCTGGCCGACCTGCCTCGCCTACCCTACGTGGAGCGCGTCATCAAGGAATCGATGCGCCTCTATCCACCTGCCTGGGTGATGGGAAGAGAGACTGTCGGGGAATGCGAGGTCGGCGGCTATCGGATGCCAGCTGGCAGCACAGCGCTGATGAGCCAGTGGGTAGTACACCACGACCCGCGCTACCATCACTACCCACAGCGGTTCGACCCGGATCGCTGGACTGCCGGGCACGAGAAGGAATTGCCGCGTTTCGCGTACTTTCCGTTCGGCGGGGGACCCAGACAGTGCATAGGCGCTCGCTTCGCGATGACGGAGACTTGCCTCGTCCTGGCCGCGGTGGCCCAGCGGTTCAGGCTGGAACGCGTTTCTGGCCAGAGCGTGGAGCCTTACGCCTCGATCACGCTGAGACCAAAGGAGGGAATTCAGATGACCCTGGCGGAGCGCTCGCGAGGAGGCTGACTTCCGCGCCGGGCCTCGAGGTTTCGGGTCCTCGTAGGCGCCCGTGCCAGCCTTCTGTTCTTCTGTTGGATCAGAAGCTAAAGACGTGCACCGACGGCAGGTTGGTGGCTTCGGGATTCGAGCAGTGAACTCACGAAAACATGTCGCCCCACAACGGATACCGCCACGTCCCCCGAGAGAGCGCCAGGGTGCGGATCTATCAGGACTCCCTCTATTCTCGCATGAAAGGCGAAGAGAACCGAGACTAGTTCCCCGCAAGAGAAGTCCCTGATATACCATCTCTTCCCGAGGGAGGACAACGAGAGGAACTCCTGTGCCGCCTCCTCGGAGGAGAATACTGGCAGGACCTCTTCGCCAGAGTCCGAGAGGATGTCGGGCAGCTCCAGGCCCTTTCTAGCGTGCGCGACTATCAGATAGTGCTGAAGCGGCTTGTGCCTTTCTGAAAACCACACCGCAGACCCGTGCGAGCCTGTGCCACTGGGATCAATCAAGGCCACTCAGCTCCAGCCAGTAGGTTTCCTCCGATATAAGGTACTCGTCCTGGTTCTTACGCCACTCGCGGTACTCAACATCCCATGGATGTGGTGCTCTTCGGGCAGTGAGCACCCTCCGGAGCAGAGCCTCATGATCTCTGCCACAGATACATACCGTTTCGGAGGCGCTCAGAACCGGCCTCTCCCCACAGTCGCACTCAACCTCAACGCACTCGGGGCACCAAACGTAGGCCTCACCGTATGAGGTCTTCCGCACCTCATAGTGCCCATCTGAGCGCTTGATCATGGTCGTCATCCAGCAACCCCCTTCTCCCCCCTCGGATGTACCTGATCAACAGTATCTATGATACTTTTGTAGCTATTCACGGTACTCCTCACGCCAGGCGGCGTCAACACCATATCCGAGTCGTTAATGACTCTTAACTTCACGCAGAGGAGTGTCGCCTGCTGCATCCACCAGGTAGGCCAACCGAGAGGCGGGGACCACCGCAGCAAGAGATGCCTCCTTCTACGACTAAAGTCCTAGAAAGGAACTCATCATTCGTCCGATGTGCCGTCTTTGTGCTCGAGCGATCATTGGAGTAGTGGTGAAACGGAGTGGACCGTTCCCTCTAGTGGAAGCGAGATGACGATGAGTGTGGCAGCTCTGAAGATGAGAAAGTGGACGGTGTTGGGAGTGGCGCTGGTGATGATCCTGGCAGCGTCCGTGGCATTCGGACAAGCCCCAACGACGTGCGAGGTGACGTACCTTTCGAGCGGCCCCACCGCGGAGAAATCGAGCTTCGAGGGACCCTGCGGAATCTATGGGGCGACTCCTCCTGCGCTCGACAGCGCCGCGCGGATCCTTCCAGCGTGATGGGCGCGTGACCCAAAGCTTCTCGAGCGAACAGGAGACCTGACTCTACCGCCTTCGCGCCAGCAGAATCCCCGCCCCGACGAGCGCGATAGCCGGGAAACCCAGCACGAGCAGAGGTACTCCGCCTGTGGCGGGGAGCTTCCTCCTGACGATGGTGCCGGGGATTACGTCCTTGGAGAGGCACCGCTCGAAGCGGCGCGTGATCTGCTCGTCGTACTGGCTGCGCACGTTACCCCGGTCATTCCTGACCACGTGCAAGAAGAATTCGCACCGGAACTCGTCCGCATCCCGATTCACGTCGGCCGTCTGCGCGTCAGCGGAGCCTGTTGTCTCCGCTGGTGAGGCGCTGGCAGAGGCCGAAGGTCGTCTCGGCCGTGGTCTCCCCGACCAGGGTCGGCGGCCTGCTGGCTAGCCCCCGTAGTATCGTCCTGGGCGCTTACTGCGGTGGCGAAAACCAACAACGCCAACAAACACAGGGCGAAAAGGGCCAACAAGTAACGTCCGGAGCCGAGGCTGCTGTCGTCTTGCACGTCTTACCACCCTCCCTCAGCGAGCCAACACTAGCATGTTAGCGGGCATGGTGAGTCAGCGCCACGATTCATCGAGGATTCATCGCAATTTGTTTTTATAGTGCCCGCGCATGGAAAGAGGGCGGACCGGAAAAAATATCCTGATCGTGGAGGACCATGTCCTCTTCGCGGAGATGCTGGCGGTCATGCTCGCCCGCGCCCTCAGGTCCCCTGGCGAGCCAGAGAAACCCGGCAATTTCCCGAAGTTCTACTACGCCACCTCGATCGCTGAGGCACTGCGGCTCGTCTCGAGGGACCGTCCGCTCGATCTGGCGGTGGTCGACCTGATGTTGCCCGACGGAAACGGGACTACTGTCGTGAGGGAGATCAAGAGGCGAAGTCCTGGCACACCGGTGGCCGTGCTTACCGCCAGCCAGGATCTCTCCGAGGCACTCGCAGCGGGGGCTGATAAAGCGATGCCGAAGATGACGCCCCTCGAGGAGATGGTGGCCTGCCTCGTGTGTCTGGCGAGGATTCCGGACCAGCCTGGTACCCAGGACGCCTAGCATCCCGTCCTCACGGCGGACGCCTCCACAGCCGCAGGATGGAGTGGTCGCTCACAGGGGCGGGAGAAGCGCGATAGGGAGATAGTGCTCCCACACCTTTACGTGGGGGTTCGTTGCGAGACGCGGCATGAATGGGAGAAGAGCGGAAAAGTAGAAGCCCAGGGTTCCTGCCGGGCTAGTTGTTAGGGACGAGCTGGGCGCGCACTATGAGGCGGTCCTTGTAGTCAGGGAGGGTGCAGGTCTGCAGCGTGACGATGTTCTTGCCCTTCACGGGCTTCTTGACGGAGCTGTCGTTCGGTTCGACGACCTCTTTGTCGAAGACCTCGTACTCGTACCTCCGGCCCGCCGCGTCCTCCAGGACCACCTTGTTCCCGCGCTTCAGACTGTTCAGGTGCCAGAAGACGAGCCAGCTCTTCGTTCTCGGGTAGCCGAAGCGGTGGCCTGCTATGTAGACGTTCGAGCCGGCCTGCCACGGGAAGCCGGTGTCCTCGAGGTGGAGGACGCCGGCGGCGAGCTTGCCCTTGTCGCCTCCCTCGCCGGTGTAGACGGGGATGTCCCGCACCCGCTTGAGCTTGGGCACCGACAGCTTGAGCCTCTCGCTCTTCGGGTTCGCCACGGCCCCGACGTTGCCCACCTCCTGGACGTCAGCCACCACCCAGCCGACGGAAAGCAGGATCAGAGCCACCCCCAGCAGCGCCAGCGTACCCCGGCCCAACCTCCGCCTCACCTTCGACCTGTGGTAGCTCGACTTCTCGTCTGTCCGGGTCCTGAATTCGAAAGGCTTCTCATTCACGGTCGCTAATCATACCGTTTTACGTAACAGAACGACAGGAGATACAGGAGGTAGTCCAGGGGCGGTTCGCGCCCCCTACCTTCTGCGGCGGGGGTCCAGGGCGTCGCGCAGGCCGTCGCCGATAAAGTTCACGGCGAGAACGCAGAGGGCGATAGCGATGCCGGGAAAGATGATGGCGTGCTGGCCCTGGACGAATACGCCGTAGCCGGAGCGGAAGGCGTCGGTGAGCATAGCGCCCCACTCGGGGGTGGGGGCGCGGGCGCCGAGGCCAAGGAAGGAGAGGGCTGCGACGTCCAGTATGGCGGTCGCGAGGGTGAGGGTGGCCTGCACTATCAGGGGGGCCATACTGTTGGGGAGCACCCCGGAGACGATGATCTGGGTGTCCCCGGCCCCGACGGCGCGCTCAGCCTCGATGTAGTCGCGCTCGCGCACCGAGATCACCGCCGAGCGCACCACCCGCGCCATCTGGGGGATGAACACGATGCCGATGGCGAGCATGGCGTTAGTCAGGCTCGGCCCCAGCACGGAGACGATCACGATGGCGAGCAGGATGCTGGGGAAGGCGAGCAGCACGTCCATCAGGCGCATCAGCAACGAGTCGGGCCAGCGTCCGAGGTAGCCGGTCACCACGCCGATGATAGTCCCCACCGATGTCGCGATAGCCACGGCGGCGAGCCCGGCAGTCAGCGAGATCCTTGCGCCGTAGATCACGCGCGAGAGGATGTCCCTGCCAAGCTCGTCCTGCCCGAAGGGATGCGCTCGACTGGGCGGGGCGAACTTCTCGGTGAGCTCCTGCTGCAGCGGGTCGTAGGGCGCTATGAAGGGCGCGAAGACGGCCATGAACACGAAGATGCCGATGACGATCGTTCCGAAAACCGCCAGGCGGTTGGAGAAGAACGTCCGGAAGAAGTCCTGTCTACGGCTGCGCGTCTCGACGCCGGGAGCGGCTACCGTGTCCTGCTGTATCTGGGCCTCGGCCATAGCTGCCCTAGTACCTCACCCTGGGATCGAGCACCGCGTAGAGGACGTCCACGAGGAGGTTCACCAGCACGAACAGCGTCGCCCCGTATAGCACGACGCCCTGGATCATGGCGTAGTCGCGGCGGTTGACGGAGTCGTAGGCGATCTGGCCTACCCCGGGCCAGGAGAAGATGGTCTCCGTGATGACCGCCCCGCCCATCAGGAGCCCGGCCTGCAGCCCTATAACCGTCACGGTAGGCAGCATGGCGTTCCTCAGGGCGTGTTTGAAGATCACCCGCCACGGGACGACCCCCTTCGCGCGGGCCGTGCGCACGTAGTCCTCCCCCATCACCTCGAGCATGCTGGAGCGGGTCATGCGCATGATGACCGCCATAGGTATCGTCCCCAGGGCTATGGCTGGCAGGATGAGGTGCTTGAGCCCGTCCCAGAACGCGGCAAAGTTGAGCGTGAGCAGCGAGTCAACGAGCACGAGCCCGGTTATGGAGGTGACGGCGTAGCCGGTAGACAGACGGCCCGGGAAAGGCAGCCACCCCAGGTTCACGAAGAAGATGACGATCAGGATCATCGCGAGCCAGAAGATCGGCATGCTTATCCCCGTGAGCGCGAGGACCGAGGTGAACTTGTCCAGCAACGAGTACTGTTTGACCGCCGAGATCACGCCCACTGGCACCCCGACCAGGATCGCGACGAGCATGGCGAACGCCGTGAGCTCGAGCGTGGCGGGAAACCGCGCGAGAAGCTCCGTCGTGACCGGCCGCCCCGTGACTATTGAATCGCCAAGGTCTCCCCTCACTGCGTCGGCGAGGAAGATCCCGTACTGGACGATAACGGGCTTGTCGAGCCCCATGTTCTGCCTCACCTGCTGGACCTGCTCCTCGGTCGCCTGCTGCCCCAGGAGCAGCTGCGCCGGGTCGCCCGGTATGGCGCGCACCATGAAGAACACCACGAAGGACACCCCGAGCAGCACCGGGATGATCTGCAAGATCCTGCGGCCTATATACTCCGCCAGGGCCTATAACCTCCTGAGGAGAGAACCCGCTCCCTACTGGCCGCCAAGCGAGACGGTGTTGAACGCCTCGCCGCCTGTCGGGCTCGCCTGGTAGCCCGAGACGTTCTTCTGGAAGCCCAGAGGAGGCTTGGCGTAGGCGATGGGGACCCACGGGGCGTCCTGGACCAGGAGCTCCTGGGCCTTCATATACGCCTGCTCGCGCTCGCCCTCCTCGATGGTGGACTGGCCCGTCTGGAGTAGCTTGTCCACCTCGGGGTTCTTGTAGTAGGCGATGTTGAGCGCGTCGGTCTCGGTCGCGCTCGCGCTGCCAAGGAGCACGTTGAGGAAATTGTCGGCGTCGCCGTTGTCCCCGGTCCACCCGAGCAGCGCCATCGAGTGGTCGCCGGAGCCGGTCCTCTCGAGGTAGGTGCCCCACTCGTATGTAACGAGCTTGGCGTTCACGCCGACCTCCTTGAGGTCCTGCTGCATCGCCTGGGCTATGCCCTTGCCGTCAGGCATGTAGGGCCTCGGGATCGGCATGTACCAGAGGTCGGTCTCCAGGTTATCGACACCCGCGTCCTGGAGCATCTGCCTCGCCTTGTCCGGGTCGAAGGGGTAGTGCTCGATGTTCCCATTCCAGAACGGCACGGTCGGCGGCATGTAGGTCGTCGCGACCTCTCCTGTGTCTCCGAAGAAGGCCTTGACGATCGCGTCCATGTCTATGGCGTGGTTGATCGCCCGCCGCACGTTGAGGTCGTTGAAGGGCTCTTTCTGGTTGTTCATGGCCAGGTACCCGATCGTGAGCGGCGGCCGGAACTCCACCTTTAGGCCAGACTGCTTGACGGTAGGGACGTCGTCAGGGGTGAGGCCGTCGGCCGCCGAGAGCTCGCCGCCCGTGAGCGCAGCCACCCTCGAGGTGTTGTCCGGGATGGAGCGGATCGAGACCTTCTTGACCTCAGGGCCGCCTCCGCCCTCGCTCTCTGGCAGGTCCGAGCCCCACCAGTCCTCGTTGGCCTCGAGCTCGACGGTTGAGCCCCTGTTCCACTCCACGAACTTGAACGGGCCGGTGCCAACAGGGTTCTGCCAGAATTCCTCTACGTCCTCCTTTATCGCCTTGGGCGAGGCCATCCCGAACGGGCTCATGGCGACGTTCTTGAGGAACGGTCCCTGCGGCTCCTTGAGGTTGATCCTTACCGTGTACTCGTCCACGACGTCGACGCCCGTTATGATGGAGTCGTCGTCGAAGCCTCCGAACTGGCCAACGTAATAGGCGAAGTTCTCGCTCTGGCCCCCGCCGCCCGTGTGGTAGGGGTTCTTGCTGTCGCGCCAGCGGTCGAAGTTGAACTTGACCGCCTCGGCATTGAACTCGGCGCCGTCGTGGAACTTGACGCCGTCCCTGAGCTTGAAGGTGTAGGCCCGCCCGCCGTCCTCGGGCTCGGGGACCTCGGTCGCGAGCGCGGGTATTACGTCGGTCGTCTCGGGCGCAAAGTCGAGCAGGCCGTCGAAGATCTGGCGCGTCACCCGCAACGACTCGCCGTCCGTGATGTTGACCGGGTCAAGCGATACGGAGTCCGCCCCGCGCCCGAATACGAAGGTGTCGGTCCCGCGCACCCCCGCCTCCACCACCGCCGCCCTGGATGGTCCCGCCCCCGCCGCAACCCGCAACGCCGAGCAGCGTCGCGCCGGCCAGGCCCGCGCCGCTCAACCTGAGGAAGTCACGGCGGCTTAACTGGATGCTTTTCCTTGGCAAGGCATGCTCCCTTCTGACCCCCATCGGATGAAATATCCGCGTTACCACGTACGGTATCATTTGCTCTTCCGCGCCGCCACCTAGAAGAGCGAGCCCCCCATGTCCTCGCCCCTTCGCAGCCTGTTGGCCGCGTTGTGGGCCTGGCGCGTGGGCTCCGGCAACCGGTACCTGGTGGAGCTGGCGAGCACCAGCTCGACGGAACTGTCCAGGTCTATCCCGTTTCCTACGGAGACGTAGACCGGCGAGACCCGCTCCCGCGTCCGCACTGCCCTCCCCACGACCTCTCCACGGTGCACCAGGTCCGTGGCGCTGCCCTTCTCGACCTCAGGCTCCTCGAAGGTGCCGACGAGCACGCTCTTCGCGCACCCCACCGTTGGGACGTCGACGAACAGCCCGACGTGCGAAGCGAGCCCCATCCGCCGCGGGTGGGCGAGCCCCTGGGCGTCCAGGATCACGGCGTCTACATCAGTCTCCACCTTCTCCAGAGCCCCGAGGACCGAAGGCATCTCCCGGAAAGACAACAACCCCGGCACGTACGGGAACTCGAGCGGCGCCTCGAAACCCCGCACCTCCACCACCGAGAGCCCGGGGTAGTCGAGCACCGCGACCGTAGCGTATGCCATGCCTTCCTGCGTCGAGACGTCGGCCCCGGCTACGTAGCGCACCCGTTCAAGGTCCAGCGGCGGACCCGCCACGACCCCGGACGCCAGCTCCCCCTGCAAGCGCCGCGCCTCCGCAGGCGACACGTCGAACCCGTGAAGCTTCTCAACCTTCATGGCTCAAGAGCGATTATCCCAGAACTTCTCAGCAGAGATGGGGCGAACCAGACGTGCGATCCCAGAAACACCAGCCCGACCGATGGAATCTGGAGGGGGGAATGGTCCCATCGGCCGGGGCTCGGTATAATCCGAATACTACAGTTGCCCGGTTACGATGAGCTTGCCTTAGTGTTACGGTTTTGTAACGTAAGGGAAACACTTTGGTTACAAAGCCGGGTTTTGCGCCCCACGACGTGCCAGGGCGCGCATGAAGCCTCACGTTGAAGCTATGAATCAGGGTAAGAGATCCAACGCGGCTGGTCAGGTCACGGTGACGCCGACAGTATGGTAGCCGGTAGCGCCGGAGGGGTGTGGCGGGGCTTGCGTCGCGGTCTGTGTCACGCCTTCGCCGTCTGTGGCGCGGACCATGAGGGTATATTCGCCGGGTCTGGCGTCCCAGTCATAGATCCACTGCCGCCAGGTGTCGATGGCGAGCTGTTTCGCGAGGCGGGCCTGGTTCCAGGTCTGGCCGCCGTCGGTCGAGAGCTCGACGCGCTCGATACCGCGGTGGGGCGCCCAGGCGATACCGCCGACAGGGATCTTGCCTGCGGAGAGTTGTTCGCCGTCCTGCACGGTGTCTATACGGCTCTGGGTCTTGATAGGGCCTTCCTTGGACCAGGTGCGCTGGATCCAGTACGCGTCGAAGTTCCAGCTGGTGAGCTCTATCTCGCTGAGCCACTTGGTCGCCGAGACGTAGCCGTAGAGGCCTGGTACGACGAGGCGTACCGGATAGCCGTGTTTGATCGGCAGCTCGCTGCCGTTCAGGCCGAAGGCGACAAGCGCCTCGCGGCCGTCCAGGGCTATATCTGTCCTGAAGCCGGTCGTAAAGCCGTCCACGCTGCGGCCCACGAGCTGTTTGCTGGAGCGTGTGATCTTGTCGCGGCTCACCCCCGCCTCGGCGAGCACGTCGGAGAGCAGGACGCCGGTCCAGCGTCCGTTCGAGACGAGCCCCCCGCCGACCACGTTCGAGACGCACGAGAGCGTGATGTCGGCCTCGCGGGTGGACATGCCCAGGAGGTCTTTGTAGGAGAGCTCGATCGGGTTGTCCACGGCGCCCTTGACCGAGAGCTTCCAGCTGTTCACGTCTATCCGGGGGGAAACAAGCGCTGTGTCTATGAGGTAGAAGCTGCTGGCCGGTGTGATAAGGGGCACCATCCCCGGCGCGTCGATCGAGGCGTCTTTGGGAGGAGGCGGGAGCGTCTCGTGCTTCACCGCCTCCTCCGCACCGGCGCCCTTTTCCGGGGTCTCGGAGGGAGACTTTTCGGGCAGATTCAGCGGTTTCGGGGCGGAGGACGCCTGGGGTCCCCGGTCGGCCAGCGCGCGTCCCACGCCCGCGGCCGCGAGTCCGAGTACCGCCGCGAGGCCGCCGAGCATCAGGAAACCGCGACGTCCGACCGCCGTACCCTCGGATGAGTACGCTTCCCTGGACCTCACGACCGGGGATGGATCGTCGGGTGGTCCCGCCGCTGACGGCGTGGCGTCCGAATCGGCCGGTTTCCCCGCCCGGAGGCCGGAGATGCGGAGAAGGGTCTCGGTGACGGCGACGCCGAGGGCGAGGGCGGCCAGGATAGTTATGACCGTGGGGACGGGAGCGACGAACGGCTGGGCGAGCGAGGCTGCGATGCCTACCACCGCCAGCGCGCCCACCCCGACAAGGGCGAGGCCAGGGCGCCGTACGCCGAGGTACGCCAGGGCGCCGGCGACGACCAGAGCGCCGACGATCATCGACGTGACCAGGACAGGTATATCGGCCTGACCGAGGACTTCGATGCCCCTCGTCACGAGCTCGCCCGGCGTCCGCTCCACCACCTGCTGGGCGAGCGCTACGAACACAGATGGAACAGGGGGATACAGACCGTGGACGAGCTCCACGACGCCGAACGCCACGATCGCCCCTACGACGCCCGCCATTCCCGCTCTAGACCTGCCGCTCATGACCTACTCTCCTGTGCCTCGCCTGTGCCTCGCCCGCTGCGCTCTCGCTCTTGCAACAATACTATCATCGACCTATTTCACGGCCTCTACACCTGCTATTACGACGGCGCGGGCGGCCCTGGATCACCGGCCGGCCCGCGCAGCCTTGACACGCGCGCCGCCAAGGGCTACAAACGCTCTATACAAAAGGCGACGACGGGAACGAGTAAGGCCGCACAACCCCGAAGGAGCGAGCCGGGGGCGGTGCGAAGCCCGGCACGGGACGCGGCCCGAAGATCCTCCCCGAGCCGCCGGCCGAAAGCGAAGGGTCAGGCGATAGCCAGCCCAGGCGTTAGTAGGACCGGCCGGGTACGCCCGTTACAGCGCGAGGGTGTTTATGGCACCCGTAGAGAGGTCCGGGGCTGCGAGGCGCCGGGCAAGCAGGGTGGTACCGCGAGGGTCTTCCAGGCTCCCGTCCCTGCGGCGGTAGAGACGTACCATGGTACGTCTCTACCGCCGCAGTGGGCGGGGCTTTTGCGTTGAGAGGTGTGATTGGCATGGCGTTCGAAAAGGTAAGACCGCAGGTAGATTTCCCCGAGCTGGAGAAGGAGGTCCTGGGCCTCTGGGAGGAGATCGGGGCGTTCCAGAAGTCCGTCGAGCGGCGGCCGGAAGACAGGCCGTTCGTCTTCTACGAGGGGCCGCCGACGGCCAACGGCAGGCCGGGCTTCCACCACGCTCTATCCAGGGCTTTCAAGGATCTGATCCCGCGCTACAAGACCATGCAGGGCTACCGCGTCGAGCGCAAGGCCGGCTGGGACACCCACGGCCTCCCCGTCGAGATCCAGGTCGAGAAAGAGCTAGGCCTCTCGGGCAAGGACGACATCGAGCGCTACGGCGTCGAGGAGTTCAACCGGCTCTGCCGCGAGTCCGTCTTCCGCTACGTCGAGGACTGGCGCGCGATGACCGAGCGCCTGGGCTTCTGGATAGACATGGAGCACCCCTACCGCACCCTCGACAACTCCTACATGCAGAGCGTCTGGTGGGCGCTCAAGGAGCTCTACGAGAAGGACCTCCTCTACGAGGGCTACAAGGTCAGCGCCCACTGCCCCCGCGACCAGACCTCCCTCTCGGCCGCCGAGGTCGCCCTGGGCTACCAGCAGTACCCCGACCCCGTGGTCGACCCGAGCGTATACGTCAGGTTTCCGCTGGTGGACCAGGAGGACACCAGCCTGCTCATCTGGACCACGACCCCGTGGACCCTCATCTCCAACGCCGCCGTCGCGGCCCACCCCGAGGTGGACTACGCGACCGCCGAGGTCGATGGGGAGAGGTTGATCCTGGCGCGCGACCTGCTCGAGCGCGTGCTGGGCGAGGGGAACTACGAGGTCCTAGAGACGCGCAAGGGTGCGGAGCTCGAAGGGCTGAGGTATAGCCGCCCCTTCGACTACGTGCCCGTGGAGAGGGCCGAAGAGCACGAGAACCTGTGGAAGGTGGTCCTCAGTGAGCACGTCACCACGACCGAGGGCACGGGCCTGGTGCACATCGCCCCCGCCTACGGCGAGGACGACGCCAGCCTCGGACGCCGCTACGGCCTCCCCACGATCCACCCCGTAAAGCCGGACGGGACGTTCGACCAGCGCGTCGGACCGTACACCGGACAGTTCGTGAAGGACGCGGACGCGGGGCTCGTGGAGGAGCTAAGGGAGAAAGGTCTGCTCTTCAGGGCCGAGGAGTACGAGCACGCCTATCCCCACTGCTGGCGGTGCGGCACGCCGCTCCTCTACTACGCCAAAAGGGCCTGGTACGCCCGGACGACCGCCGTACTCGACGAGCTGCTCTCGGAGAACGAGAAGATCAACTGGGTCCCCGAGCACATAAAGTGGGGGCGCTTCGGAGACTGGCTCAAGAACAACATAGACTGGGCCTTGAGCCGCGAGCGCTACTGGGGCACGCCGCTCCCGATCTGGCGCACCGAGGCGGGCGATGTCATCGTCGTCGGCAGCGTGGAGGAGCTCAGAGAGCTGGCGATGGACCCCGTGCCTGACGATCTGCACCGCCCGTACATAGACACGGTGCGCATCAGGCACCCCGAGACGGGCGAGGAGGCGCACCGCGTCCCCGAGGTCCTCGACGTCTGGTTCGACTCGGGGAGCATGCCTTTCGCCCAGTGGACGTACCCTTACGCCCAAGGCAGCCAGGAGAACTTCGAGCGGCACTTCCCGGCCGACTACATCTGCGAGGCCGTGGACCAGACGCGCGGCTGGTTCTACTCGCTTCACGCCATCTCGACGATGCTCTTCGGCAGGACCTCGTTCAAGACGTGCCTGGTCCTGGGGCACATCCTGGACGCCGAGGGGAAGAAGATGAGCAAGTCGCTGGGCAACGTCATAGACCCCTGGGACATCTTCGAGAAGCAGGGAGCTGACGCTCTCAGGTGGGCGCTCTACACCTCGACGAGCCCTGGCAACACGCGCCGCTTCTCCGAAGATCAGGTCGACGAGGCCGTCCGCAAGTACCTCCTGACCCTCTGGAACACCTACTCTTTCTTCGTCACCTACGCCCGCATAGACGGCTTCGACCCGCAGAGGGATCTGGTCCCTCAGGGTGACAGGAGCCTCATGGACCGCTGGGTCCTGAGCCTGCTCGGCAATACTATACGGACCGTGACGGAGAGGCTCGACGCCTACGACGTGACGGCGGCGGGGAGGGCCATCGGGGACTTCGTGGACGAGCTCTCGAACTGGTACGTGAGGCGCAGCCGCCGCCGGTTCTGGAAGGGCGAGGACGACCTGGACAAGAAGGCGGCCCACTCTACGCTGTACGAGTGCCTGGCGGCCGTCACGAAGCTCACCGCCCCTTTCACCCCGTTCGTCGCCGAGTCCATCTACCAGAACCTCGTCGTGAACGTGGACGAGGACGCTCCCGAGAGCGTACACCTCGCGGACTGGCCGGAGGCGGAGGACTTCATGCTCGACGAGGACCTCCTTTCGCGGATGGCGGCTGCGCGCCGGGTCGTAGCGCTTGGGAGGGCGGCAAGGAACGCGGCGGCGATCAAGACCCGCCAGCCCCTGCGGGAGGTCGTCGTGGCCCCGGACTTCAGCGACGAGCGCTTCGAGGAGAGCGTCTCGAGCCTCCAGGACATCGTGCTCGACGAGTTGAACGTCAAGGAACTCGCCTTCGCCGAGCCCGGAGACGTTCTCTCCTACGACCTCAAGCCCAACCTCGGGGTGGTAGGCCCGAAGTACGGCCGCCTCGTGCCCGGCATCCGCAGGGCTTTATCAGAGGTCTCGCCTGAGGCGGGCGAGCGCGCCGCCGCGGGCGAGCCGGTCACAGTAGATGTGGAAAGGCAGGAGATCACGCTCTCCCCGGAGGAGTTGCTCGTCGAAGCCGGGGGCAAGGAGGGGTACGCGCTGGAGCGAGATCGCGGCCTCGCGGTCGCGGTAGCCACGGAGCTGGACGAGGAGCTCGCGCAAGAGGGCATCGTTCGGGAGCTGGTCCACAAGGTGCAGAACCTCAGGCGCGAGAAAGGCTTCGAGATAGAGGAGGGCGTCAGGGTGGCCCTCTCGGGGAGCCCGCGCATCACGGCTCTGCTCGAGGGGCGGTGGGGCGACTACTTCAGGGCAGAGGTACTGGCGCGGGAGCTCGACCTCGAGGACGGGGCCCCGGATGGCGAGAGCCTTAGCGTCGACGGCGAGGTCATCAGGGTCAGGCTAGAGCCGGCACGGTAGAAGCGTGGCGAAGTTGGGTATGATGTAGGAACCTCGAAAAGCGACCCCTAACGACAGGGAGGTTTGCGGTGTTTGGGAGAAAGAGCCGGGCGGAGAGACTGAAAGAGCAGGCCGAGGGGTCGCGACTCATCCCTGTGGCGACGCTGGCGGCGGCCTACGCCGGGGCCAGGCCGGTCATAGAGCGCCTGCTCTACGACGACGACCTTCGGGACAACCTCCGCGTCTTCATCACGTCGGCCCGCAACATACTCGACGAGCTCTCCGGCGAAGAACCATCGGAGATCATCACCAAGCTCTGGGACGACGACAAGCTCCGCAAGCAGGTCGAGGCCGCGGCCGAGGCCGCCCAGGAGGGCAGCAAGCGGGTGCGCGGCGAGAAGGTGCGCAGCGGTGGCGGCGGCAGAAAGCTACTGCTCTTGCTACTCGTGGCCGCCGTGGGCTTCCTCTTCTTCAGCCCGAAGACCGGACCGCAGGTCCGCAAGTTCGCCATGGAGGCCTACGGGAACCTCACCTCGGACGAGTAGGCAGGGAGCACCTGCCGCACGCGGGGCTCAGTGGTTCTCGCCGGAGACCTCGAAGGCCGGGTACCGGAGCGTGACCTCCCGGTCGAAGGCGCGATGTTCATCGCGCCCGCCGGCGAACGAGGCCCGGAGGGCGGCGAGGCCGGCCTCGACCTCTCTCCTCGCCCGCTCCGCGCGGTTGCGGGCGCTCTCGCTCGGCATCCCTGCCCTCTCCAGCCGCTCGGCCTTCGCCCTCAAGCGCTCGGCCCGCTCGAAGAGCGTGGAGTGGGCTTCGGCGTATTCCCGGATCGCCGCGGCGGCCCGCGAGCGCAGCGTGGGGTCGTCAGGAGCTCCGGCATCCTCCCCGCGGCGGCGCTTGAAGAAGCGGCCAAGCGCGCGCTTGAGGCTGCCCGGGAAGGAGCGCAGCGCAAGGCGCGTGAAAAACGGTAAACTTTCCTGGTTCATGGCACATATAATAAACCGTCGCGCGCTAATCGTCGTGATCTCTTTCTCGGCGCTCCTCCTCGGAGGGTGCTCGGGCGTGCTCGGGCAGACTCCACGCGAGCAGGCCAACGATGCCATCGTCGAGGCGAACCAGTCGATAGCCGAGCACAACAAGCTCTTCGAGAAGGCCCGCGACACCTACGCGGAGGTCAAGCAGCAGATAGAGTCGGGGGAAGATCCTTCGGCGGAGAGGGACCACATTACCGAGGCCAAGAACACACTCGAGGAGGCGCGCGCCAACCTCGACGACGCGAGGGAATCCCTCGCAACCGTGCAGGACCTCGACGTCGACAAGGACATAAAGCAGTACGCGAGGCTGCTCTCACAAGCGATGGACGCCCAGCTCGCCGCCGAAGCCAAGGAAGTAGAGTTCTACGATCTCCTCGAAGAGGACCCCGCCCTCGAGAACAACAGGGATAAGGCCCTCGACCTCCTCGATGAGATCGGGGCCGGCTACGATGAGGCGGAGAAGGCCTACGGAGAGGCCCAGGATCTCGCCGACTCCAAGCCGAAACTGATCGAGGCAGCACCCGAAAGCGGAAACGCCCCGAATAGCACGCTCGGCTAACGCCTCGCTTCTCAGCACGCCTCCCTTCGGTCGGCTTGTCAGCACGCTTCGGCCCTTTCAGGGCCTCGCTTTCAGCACTGCCAGCCTCTCGGCTTCGCCAGAGACGGCTTGTCAGCTAGCGCTCAGGCGCAGAGAGAAGCTGAGATGCTGACGAAGCGAGGGCTGCTAGAGCCCGGAGCGTGCTGACAAGGCGCCAACGGCGCCGTGCTGACAAGCGAAGCCCGTAAGGGCGTAGCGTGCTAAGACTAGCTTGCCTCCTGGCAAGCGGGGCAGGTGTAGGTCTGGCGGCCCGCGACGCGTGATTTGACTACTTTCGTGCCGCAGACCTGGCAGGGCTCGCCCGCGCGAGTGAATACCTTGAGCTGGTGCTGGAACTCGCCGCTCTCGCCGAACGCGTCGTGGTAGGAGTCGAAGGTCGTACCCCGCAGCTCGATGGCGCGGCCGAGGATGTCGCGCGTCGCGGCGTGGATGGCGAGTATCTCTTTTGGGCCCAGGGTGTTGGCTTTGCGGGCGGGATGTACGCCCGCGGCGAAGAGCACCTCGTCCACGTAGATGTTGCCGAGGCCGGCAACCACTGACTGGTCGAGAAGGAGCCCTTTGACGGAGGCCTTTCTTTCGAAAGCATTGGCCAGATACTCTGGGGCGAAGCCGTCCGAGAAAGGGTCGGGACCGAGGCGTGAGATCAGGGGGTGCTCGTCTACCGTCCCTGGCTCGTAGAGGTGGAAGTAGCCCAGCCAGAGCCTGGTGAAGGCCAGGACGAGCCCTCCCTCGAACTCGAGGACGGCGGTGTTCATCCTGTCCGGCTCCGTCCAGGCCGGGAGGCGCAGGACCCGTCCGGAGATGACCAGGTGGACGACCCCGATCACGTCCCCGAAGTCGAGGAGCGTGATCTTCCCACGCCTCCCCGTACCGCGCAGCGTGCGTCCGACGAGCCTTCTCGTGAACTCCTCCGGCTCCACGTTGGTCACGTCAGGGCGGAAGACCCCGGCCCGCAAGACCTCGCGTCCGCCTGCCAGAGACCTTATGTCCTCCGAGATGACCGTTACCTCAGGGAGCTCGGGCACTAGAGGTCCCGCAGTAACTTCTCGAGGTAGAGGGCGACGCCGTCCTCGTGGACCGGCGGCGCGACGGCATCGGCGGCGTCGCGCACCTCGTCCGTCATCCCCCCCACCGCAACCCCGTGCCCGGCGAAGCGCAGCATGTCTATGTCGTTGTCCGCGTCACCGAAGGCGATCGCGCGCGCCGGGTCTACACCCCAGCGCTCGCAGATGAAGCGCAAAGCTCTGGACTTGGTGCCATCGAGGCTCCCGACCTCTACGTAGTGCGGCAGGCTGCGGGTGACGAAGAGCCGGCCCCGAAACGCGTCTTGCGCCTCCTCGAGCCAGCCTTCGACTTCTTCGGGGTGATCCACGAGCACGAGCTTGGTCGGCTCCACTCCGGCGTCCCGCAGCCAGGCTGCCGGGTCCTCGACCACAGAGAGCCCGGGCTGCTCGTAACGGCGCAGGTGTTTGAAAGCCGCCGGAGTATCCGGAGAGGTGATTACGCGTTCGTCCACGAAAACGCGGGCGTGCAGGCCCCTCTCCGCCGCCCACTCGAGCACCTCGACGCCAAGGTTTCCTGGCAACGTGCGGTGAAGGAGGGTCTCGCCGTTCATGCGGCGGACCATCGATCCGCCGAAGCAGATCAGGGGGTCTTTACCTGCGAAGCCAAGCCTCCCTGAGTGCTCGCGCGCTCCTTCGAAACGCCGCCCCGTCGCCACGACGAGTCGCACCCCGCGCCGCCGCAGCTCGTCCATGGCGGCCCTGGTCCTGTTCGTGATCTCGAGGTCCCGCCGCAAGACGGTCCCGTCGAGGTCGAAGACGCCCAACTCGAAGGGCAGGCCGTTCTTTTCGCTTTCGTTCGCCACTCCAAGATCCTACCTTACCGGCACCATCAGGTTAGAGATTTTGCACACTGAGCCTTCGCCGCGTGGATGAAACGCTCGTTTACCAGGTCTCGGTCACCTTGCTCAGGCCCCTCGGGGCGTCGGGGTCGAGCCGCTTCAGGCGTGCCAGGTCGTGCGCGAGCATCTGGGGTGGGATAGCGTACAGCACGGGCGAGAGCTCTTCGGGGCACGAAGCCGGCACTACGAAGCCTACCCCCGCCCGGTCGGCCAGCGTCTCGTCGTCGCCTATCACGGCCACCTCGGCCCCCCTCTCCCAGAGGTTCTCGACGAGGGAGACCATCCCCTGGCGCACCTTGCCTGGAGGAACTATGGTGATCACGGGGAAGTCCTGGCCGATCATGGCTATTGGCCCGTGCCTGAGGTCGGCCGCCGAGAAGGCTTCGGCAAACACGTAGGTCGTCTCCATGAGCTTGAGGGCCGCCTCCTTGGCGGTCGCGAGGTTGTAGCCGCGCGAGGTGACCACGAGGTGGTCGGCGTACCGGTATCGCTCCGTCCCTTTCCAGCTTGCCTCCAGCACCTCCCGCGCCGCCTCGGGCAACCGCCCAACCTCGGCGCCAGGCTCTTCCTCTCCGTTGAGGGCGCGCACGAGCAGGTAGAGAACGAGCAGCTCCGCGGTGTAGGACTTGGTCGCCGCGACGCTCTCTTCCTCGCCCGCGCGCAGTGAGAAGTGGAACTCCGCGGCGGCGGCCATCGAAGAACCTTCGTAGTTGGTCACGGAGAGGGTGCTGGCGCCCAGCTCCCCCGACCTTCGGACCGTCTCGAGAACGTCCTTGCTCTCGCCGGACTGGCTGATGCCTATCACCAGGACATCGTCGAGCTTCATCTCGCTCTCGTACAGGGTGAAGGTCGAAGGCGAGGCAAGAGCCGTCGGGACGCCCAGGATCACCTCGAAGAGGTACTTGGCATACAGAGCGGCGTTATCCGAGGTGCCCCGCGCGGCTAGCATCGCGGAGCGGAAACCCCGCGATCGCAGCTCGCGCGCCGCAGCGCTAACCTCCCCCCACCCCTCGTCGAGCACCCGTCCCAAGACCTCCGGCTGCTCGCGAATCTCCTTGAGCATCTTGCTTCCATCCATGACTCTCCATCCTCCCGCCCACCGCATTGGTATGTGGCCCTCGACATTACCATGCGGCGCCGGGGCTATGCGAGCGGCCCGATCGTACGGGTATGGTATCCATTCGTCTTCATCGGCGCGGAGCCCCATACGCGCTGGCTCGGAGACGAGCTCGCGCTCGACGACCGCGCATCTCAGCACGCTACGCCGGCTTCGCCGGGCTTCGCTTGTCAGCACGCTCCGCGCCTGACGGCTCCGCTTGTCAGCACGGCGCTTCGCGCCTTGTCAGCACGCTCCGGCTTCGCCTCCGCTTTCAGCACGCCTGCTTCGCAGGCTTGTCAGCTTTTTGTTTTCGGGGGCGCGGGCTCTCCCGAGTTCCTGGCGGAGCTGATCTCTTCGAGGATTGGTGTGGTCGTTCACTGGTCTTTACTGTGGCGCTACGATCCGGTCCACGAGGGCACGAGTGGCGGACACGTCGATACCGTGCTTGCTACCGCCACGGAGTATTGGTCCGGCGATGGCATCGACCTCAGGGGGGCGCCCCGCAGCCACGTCTTTCTGCATCGAGCTTCGGAAACCGTCGGGCAACCCTTCGAGCGCCGCGAGGACCGGCCCGGGGGCGACCCTGGCACCTTCGGCGACCCCGACGGCGCAGGCCTCGTTGACGCACGCCTCCATGAGAGCGCGCAATTGCGCGTCCGAGCGAACGGCCCCGAGCGGGTTTCCCGACGCGCTCGTCGCCAGCGCAAAGGGAGCCAGGAAGCAAAGCTTGGTCCAGAGCATCGTGACCTCGTCCTCGCTGACCTCGCAGGTCAACCCGGCGCCGCGCAGCTCGTCGGAGATGGCCTCCGCCAGCGCCCGCGTCGCGCTACCCGGCGCGATCTGCACGTCCGCGAACGCGGAGAGGTGGCGTATTCGTCCCGGCCCGATCTGCTCTGCTTCGACCCGCATCGTGCCCGGCAAGACCCGCTCGGGCCCGTAGCGGTCGCGCAGTCGTTCGACGTGGTCAACGCCGTTGAGCAGCGGGACCACGACGCCACTGCCGAGTCTCTCCGGAGGTACGGAGTCAAGGGCTTCCTCTAGCGCCATCGCCTTGACGGTGATCCAGACTACATCGAACGGTTCATCGAGCCGTTCAGCGATCCGCACCGGCGCCTCGAAGGCACCGAGCGCCTCGCTCTCGACCGTCATCCGCTCGGGATAGTGGTCCCGGCGCTCTGGCCGCACGAGCAGGGTCACCGGATGGCCAGCTCTCGCGAGCGCGCCACCCACTAGTCCTCCCACCCCGCCCGCTCCAAGAACCGCATGCCGCATCGTCCGCCTCCATCGACTCTTTGCGCCCCATTCTATACAGCACCACGAGAGCCGGGGACGGCCGGGGCTCCCACCAAACGTTAATCACGAGCTTTCCGAAGACGCGGTGGTGGACAGCGTGAAATCCAGGAGTGAATGTCGCAAGTGTTGGGCTACACTTAGTTTTATGCAGCTTGAAGCAACTCCTGTCCGGCGGACACGGGGCCCGGCAGCGTTCGACCTGTACCAAGGTACATGCCGAAAACCGTACTCCAGTTTGGCGCGCGGTATCGCTCTCCGTGCGACCATATCCGAAGGTATCGGCGGAGAAGACCCGGCCCGTGACGCTACCAGGTTTTCGCGAGATATAGGAGCAGAATGACAGACGAACGAATGACGATGGTCGAGCGGGAGGTGGTCTTGCAGCCCATAGTCTCAGTGTCCAACCTCGCCAAGACCTACGCTTCCGGCTTCCGGGCGCTCAAAAAAATCAACCTGGACATCCGGCGCGGCGAGATCTTCGCTCTACTGGGTCCTAACGGCGCCGGGAAGACGACGCTCATCAACATCATCTGCGGGATCGTCAACCCGACAGAGGGTGTCGTAACGGCCGGCGGTCACGACATCATTACCGAATACCGCAAGACCCGGTCCCTGATCGGGCTCGTCCCGCAGGAGCTAACGACCGACGCGTTCGAGACCGTCTGGGCCACCGTCAACTTCAGCCGGGGGCTGTTCGGCAAACCGCCTGACCCAGCCTACGTCGAGAAAGTGCTCAGGGACCTGTCCCTGTGGGACAAGAAGGACAGCAAGATCATGACGCTATCCGGCGGCATGAAGCGGCGGGTCATGATCGCCAAGGCCCTCTCGCACGAGCCGCAGATCCTCTTTCTCGATGAGCCTACGGCCGGCGTCGACGTCGAGTTGAGGCGGGAGATGTGGGAGATGGTGCGCTCGCTGCGCGAGACCGGCGTGACCATCATCCTGACCACCCACTACATCGTCGAGGCCGAAGAGATGGCAGACCGGATCGGGGTGATCAACAACGGCGAGATCATCCTGGTCGAAGAGAAAGCCGAGCTCATGCGCGAGCTTGGTCAGAAGCGCCTGACGCTGCAGCTGCACGACAATCTGGACGAGATTCCGAGCGCACTCGCCGGCTACGGTCTAGAGCTTGCCGAAGATGGCACCGAGTTGATCTACACGTACGACACGCAGAAAGAGCGCACGGGCATCACCACCCTGCTCGCGGACCTCAGCAAAGCCGGCATCAAGTTCAACGATCTCCAGACGAGGCAGAGCTCGCTCGAAGAGATCTTCGTCGATCTGGTAAGGGAGGGACGGTGAACTTCTACGCGATACGCGCGATATACAAGTTCGAGATGGCGAGGACCTTTCGTACGTTGCTGCAGAGCATCGTCACGCCCGTCGTCTCGACGTCGCTTTACTTCGTCGTCTTCGGAGCGGCGATCGGCTCGCGCATTACCAACATCGACGGCGTCAGCTACGGTTCCTTCATCGTGCCAGGCCTGATCATGCTCTCTCTGCTCACGCAGAGCATCTCGAACGCATCGTTCGGCATCTTCTTCCCCAAGTTCACGGGCACGATCTACGAGATCCTGTCCGCCCCCGTCTCCTACATCGAGATCGTCATCAGCTACGTCGGGGCGGCCGCGACCAAATCGGTCATAATGGGTCTCATCATCCTGGCCACCGCGGGTTTGTTCGTGCCGCTGGAGATAGCTCATCCCCTGTGGATGATGGCGTTCCTCGTGCTCACATCCGTGAGCTTCAGCCTCTTCGGCTTCCTTCTGGGCATCTGGGCCGAGGGCTTCGAGAAGCTTCAGCTCGTGCCCTTCCTTATAATCACGCCGTTGATCTTCCTCGGCGGTAGCTTCTACTCCGTCGAGATGTTGCCGCCGTTCTGGCAGACCGTCACCCTCTTCAACCCCGTCGTCTACCTGATCAGCGGTTTCCGCTGGAGCTTCTACGGGATCGCCGACGTGAGCGTCGGCCTGAGCCTGGGCATGACGGTCGTCTTCCTTGCCATTTGCCTGGCGATTGTGTGGTGGATCTTCAAGACAGGGTACCGCCTCAAAACCTAGGCTCCGTCGCGTGACACCTCCACCGCGCAAAGGCGATGTGACTAACCTCTGCTCGTCAGCCGACGTTCAGAATACCGTATAGACAAGCGGATTTTCCTGGTTCCCAACACTCTGGTCGGGTGAAACAAACCGAAGGGGTCAGGCGTCCGTATAAACGGCAGACGTAAGATGTGCTGGTAGCATTCAATCCTAGGGGCTGGAACGGATACAATTGCTCAGAGGTCATGCGCTGCGAATGCTCTGCCGAGAAAAATGGGGGATCGGAGAGCAGTAGTGGCTTCGCGTGCCTGGTCGACAGGCTGGGAGAAGTTTGGCTCGAGGATGAAAAATGTGGAGGACGAGGATCTGGTGCGCCGGGTGGGCGGGGGTGACGAACGGGCCCTCTCGGAGCTCTACGACCGGTACTCGCGACCCGTATATGCTACGGGAGTCAGGCTCCTGGGAGATGCCTCCCTGGCCGAGGAACTGGTCCAAGACGCCTTCACCAACGTCTGGCGGAAGGCAAAATCGTTCGAGTCGGAACGGGCGAGTTTCTCGACCTGGCTCTACCGCATCGCACGCAACCGCGCCGTGGACCTGGATCGGAAGCGCAGGGTCAGGCCGGTGTCCGTCGGGGAGGACCCGCTGCGGGCCGTAGCCGGTGGCCCGGAGCCCGAAGCGGGCGTGGATGGTTGGGACGTGGCCCGGGCCCTCTCCCGCATCCCTGATGAGCTCCAGGAGGTACTCACCCTGGCCTACTTCGAGGGCCTGACGCAGCGTGAGATCTCCCGCCGTACCGGTGTGCCTTTGGGGACGATCAAGAGCCGCACTACGGCCGCTCTCAAGAGGCTCCACAGAACCATGACGAACCCTCCGGCGGAGGAGGCCCTGGGTGAGTGAGGACCGCTTCGGGGAGCTCTTGGGTCCTTACGTACTCGGGGAGCTGACCACCGACGAGGAGCGCGAGCTGGAGCGCCACCTGGAGGAGTGCCCCTCGTGCTGGACCGAGCTGAGTATCGTCTGGGGAACCCATAACGCCCTCCGAAGAGCTGCCGCCAGCGAACCACCTCCAGAGCTGAAAGCCCGGACCCTCGCGCGGGCCAAGGGAGAGAGTTCGGCCCGCTCCAGATACAGGTGGGAGCTCTGGGCTCCGATGGCTGCCGCGCTGCTGGTCGTAGCGGTACTGGGCACCGGCCTCCTCCGGGCCATCACCGACGACTCCTCGCCCGGTGTACCGCTGGCCGCCACGGCTCTTGCCCCTGACGCCGGTGGCGAGGTACGTGTGGAGGAGGTCGGGGAGAACCTGCAGGTCAAGCTGGAGGTTAGGGGGTTGCCCAAACTGAAGGAAGGCGAGTACTACGAGATGTGGTACTACGCAGAAGATGGCGGCCGGATCAGCTGCGGAACCTTCCGGGTGGGGCCTGAGGGCGATACTACCGTAAACCTGACGGCGCCGGCCACCGCTAAGCATTACCCGGAGATCGAGATAACCCGCGAGCCCGACGATGGGGACCCCGGAGCCAGCGGCGATGAGGTCCTGAAAGGAAGTTTCGTGAACCTTTGAGTTTGCGGAAGGGCGCCGTCTTGCGGATCTCCATTGCTCGTGGCGGCAGGCTGGTCGGCAAGGGCAACCCTGATCCCACCTGGGCGACTGTAGCAACGGCTTTATCGAACCCTGCGCCATAGGGCCGGCAAGACCCATGATCGCGGGGACGATGTTGGCTTTGGGTGACGAAGTTGCCGCGGATGAGCCAGAAGGGGAGGATCCGGGAAGGCCGTTCGCGGGTAATTCTGTTCAACTTCTGCAGCGGGTCCGACCACCGGGACTCGAGCTGCGTATAAACGGCTAGCGCGCACCCCACCAACCGTGTGTGGACAGCGTAGGTTTGGCCATATTCACGTCTTCAAGGATGATAGATGGATTCCTCGGTCTTTTTCCAGTACCCGAGTGGTACCGAAGGTGATGGCCGGTTCCTGGGTGATCTGCGGGACGACGAAGTCCGGATCGTATTGAGCTACACCCAGGCGCGGCGTTACGCTCGGGGCGAACCGGCGATAAGACAGAATGACCACGATCACAGTCTGTACGTGATCACCGCGGGGCGCTTTGAGGTCTTGAAACACACTGCGCCCGGCGCCCGGCAGATGATCCTGCTGTGGCCTGGCGACATTTTCGGCCTACTGTCCTTTCTTGACCATCAGCCTCCATCTACTGACGTGCGCGCGGTCGATGACTCCGAAGTGGTCGTCCTGACGCCGACCGGCTTCGACCGGTTGCGGTTGGCACACCCACAGCTGGCTGTGCGCTTTGTGCTACACCTGGCCCGCATCGTCAGCTTGCGTCTCCGCGAGCATGAGCGTAGCTCAGCCGCGCCGGGTGAGCTATGAAACTCTCGAAGACCACCAATAAACCCGCAGATCCCAACGTCCGCCTCTTCGAGCCCTACACGCAGATGCCCGAACGGGTTCACCCTCGCGTCTGGACCGTCCTGCGCTGGTTCGGCGTCGCCTGCGCACTGGGCATCGTCACGGCGAGCATCCTCGCCCCGTCACTCGGGTTGCTCATCTTTTGGGGCGTGTTCGTACCCATCGTCCCGCTGGTCTTCCTGGTCGCGCCGGCCCTGTGGCGCAATGTCTGCCCCATGGCTTCCCTCAATCAGATCCCGCGTACTCTTGGCTTCACCCGGGGTCTGACCCTACCCTTACGGGTACAGCAGTACGCTCCCCTCATCAGCGCCGGTCTCTTTCTAGCCATCGTTCCGTTCCGCAAGGTCCTGCTCGAGAGCAGCGGGTCCGCACTCGCCGTCTTCTTGGTGAGCGTGCTCGCCCTGGCGTTCCTTGGCGGCGTCATCTTCAAGGGCAAGAGCGGCTGGTGCAGCCAGTTCTGTCCGATGCTGCAGGTCGAGCGCTTCTACGGGCAGAGCCCGTTGCTTGTAGTGCGCAACAGCCATTGTCGTCCCTGTGTCGGTTGCACCAAGAACTGCTACGACTTCAACCCTACGGCGGCCTATCTCGCCGATCTCTACGACGAAAACCCGCGGTTGTCGGCCAACCGCAAACTGTTCGCGGGCGCGATGCCGTGGCTGATCTTCGCGTTCTTCACGCAGCCCGAGCTCTCCGACATCACGGCGACCAGCGTCCTCTTCCTCTACGGCAGGATCCTCTTTTTCGTGGCTGCCGGCATCGGAGTCTTCATGGCGGTCGAAGCAGTTTCCAACCTCAGTAGCTATAAGCTCGTTCTGGTGCATGTTGTGGTCGCGCTGAACCTCTTCTACTGGTTCGTCGCGCCTCGGGCGGTGCAGCAGTTTGGCCTGGGAGAGGCCCCGCTGCAGTACGTGCTCCAGGCAGCCGTGGCCGTGCTCACGGTCGTGTGGTTCCTACGCGCCCTGCCGCGCGAGCGCCTCTTCCTCGGCGCCGCGCACACCACCCCCGCCAGGGACACCGACCGCGTCTTGCGTGTTTATGATGAGAACCGCGCGGAGAAGGTCGAGGTCGCGTTCACTCCCGGACCCACGGTGCTGGCGAAGGGCGGCCAGTCGCTACTGGAGGTGGCCGAAGCCAATCAGGTGAATATGGAGGCCGGCTGCCGGATGGGTATGTGCGGCGCAGACCCGGTGCGGGTTACCGCCGGTATGGAGAACCTGTCGCCGGTCTCTTCGGCCGAGCGCGCCACGCTCGAACGGCTCGGCCTACCGGCGGAGTGCCGGATGGCGTGTAGTGCCCACGTTCAGGGACCGGTGACGGTCGTTCCCACGGCAGATCCGGCCGCCGTCCAGGGAGAGCCGGCAGCGACCGTCCCGGAGGAGAGCGCAACGCTAACACCCGGTTTTGCGATCAGCGAGGAGATCCGGCGGATCGTCGTCATCGGGGCCGGCGCCGCCGGCGTCAACGCCGCCATCGAAGTACGCAAGCTGCACGCCGGTGCGGAGATCACCCTGCTCGGCGACGAGCCGTACGACTTCTACAACCGCATGGCCATCGGCAAGCTAGTCTCAGAGGCCACGGCGATCGACAAGCTGTACCTCATGCCGCGCGACTGGGCTGCAGCCAGGCGTATCCGTTACCTGCGCGGCGTGTCCGCGACAGCCATTGATCGGGCGAAACAGGAGGTAAGAACGGAGCAGGGCGAATCCATACCCTACGACCGGTTGCTGCTTGCGACCGGTGCCCAGAGCTTCGTGCCGGAGATCGAAGGGTTCGGCCTCGAGGGCACCTTTGTCCTCAGGACGATCGACGACGCCGTCCAGGTCCAGCAGTACATCCGCCGCCGGAGTTGCCGGCGTGCCCTGATCATCGGTGGCGGATTGCTCGGCCTGGAGGCCGCGCACAGCATTACCGAGCTGGGGGCCTACGCCTTCGTACTCAACCGCAACGAGTGGCCCTTGAACCGCCAGCTCGACCGCCCCGCCGGCACGCTCCTCGGAATGATGATGCAAGACTTCGGCATAGCCATACTGCCCTGGGCCGAGCCGCGCCGAATCTTCGGCACCGAGCGCGTGGAGGGCGTCGTACTCTCTGACGGACGGAAGCTCGGGGTCGACCTGTGTCTTGTGGCGACCGGCATCCAGCCTAACGTCGAGCTGGCGCGGGAGTCGGGGCTCGACGTCCGGCGCGGCGTCGTCGTGGACGACCGGATGATGGCCTCAGACCCTCACATCTTTGCCGCCGGCGACGTCACCGAGCATGAGGGACGCGTACACGGGCTCTGGCCGGCGAGCATGGAGCAGGCCCACGTTGCCGCCACCAACCTGCTTGGCGGCGACCTGCGCTATACGGGCGCCCTACCCCCGACGAAGCTGAAGGTGCCGGAGATAGATCTGCTTTTGGTCGGGGAGACCGAAGCACCGGGCGAAGGGGCACACGAGTTGAGCTTCGAAGACCGGAACCCGCGACGGTACCGCAAGCTCGTCCTCAGAGATGGGAAAGTATGCGGCGCCATCCTTATTGGGTATGCGGAATTGACCGAGCCCGTCACTCGAGCCGTCGAGGCCAACATGGATGTAATGCCGATTCTGACACCCCTCGAGCGCGGCGACTGGTCTGTCTTGTCCACATCGTGAACCCTCGATCGCCGCTGGTTTGCCGGCCCATTGCGACTGTTTGATCATGGTGAAGCCAATTCGTTAGAGACCAGTCCCGTGCGCAGGCGGGCGAAGGGTCGCGCTGGACTTTTCCTCAATGTCGTCCTGAACCTCCGTGGCCGCTGTCATCGGAGCCGCTGTCATCAAAGCCGCTGTCATCACCGTCATCAAACTCGCCCTCAAACTCGTCCTCGAACTCATCCTCATCGTCGGCTGCCAAACCAGGCGCTGCCGCGGCAGGAGCTGCCGAAGCAGGAGCTGCCGAAGCAGGAGCTGCCGATGCAGGGGCTGCTGATGCAGGGGCTGCCGATGCAGGAGTTGCTGAAGCGGGTGCTTTCGCAGCAGGGGCATTTGAGCCGACCGTTTGCGTAGCGTCTTCGGCTTTCGGGGCGGGAGGTTGCTGCGGACCGGAGCTGACGACGACATCCACAGCGCTGCCCGACTCAACCTTCATGCCGGCAGCGGGGTGTTGCTCGACGATGTGAGCCACCGGCACCCGGTCGTTCGGAACCTCCATCTGGCTACCGAGCTTCAGACCCGCCTCCTCGAGGATCTGCTCCGTCCCGCTCAGGGCGTGGTCGGTGATGCTAGGAACCTCTACGTTCGGGAGTCCCTCGCCGACCGTGATCGCTACGGCCGAGCCGACCCTGGCTGTCTCGCCTGCGTCGCCACGCGGACTCTGCCCGGTTACCAGGTTCTCGTCTTCCGCGGAGCTCTTCGCGGTCTTGACCTCGACCTCGAAACCCGCCTCCTTGAGGATTCGCTCGGCCTCCTCGCGCGTTTTTCCTTGGACGTCGGGCACGTCCGCGATCCGGGTGCCAACGACGTCCACGGAGATCTCCGACCCCTCTTCGGCCATCTCACCTGCGTACGGGCTCTGCGCCACGATAGTGCCAACTGCTTCTGTGCTCTCTACGCTGCTGCCTTCGACAACCTCGAACCGATCGCCAGCCATTTCTCGCGCCTCTTCCATGGAGCTGGCTCCGGCGAGGTGAGGGACCACGGCTTCCGGGGCCGGATCCGGAACGAGAGCGTAGGCGGTGCCGCCGAGCAATACGATAAAGAGTACTAGCGCCGACGGAATCCAGTATCGCCGCCTCCCATTTTCGTCGTCCTCACGCGCTTCAAGCGACGAGGTTGCCGCGCTAGTGTCCTGGTGTCGAGCGCCAATAAATGCGGGAGTCTCTCCCCTTCGTGCCCGCTCGAGATCTTCGATGAGCTCGTCTGCGTCCCGGTAGCGGTCCTCGGGGTCGCGGGCCAGAAGGCGTGCGACTACGGCATCTAATTCCTCAGGCACCTCCGGGTTCACGTCTCTCGGGCGTAGAAGCCGCCCGCTGACGTGCTTCATCACTATCCCTACCTGGGTCTCTGCGTCGTGGGGCAATTCCCCGGTTAGCATCTCGTAGAGGACCACACCCAGGGAGTACAGATCGCTCCGGGCGGTGGCAGGATGCCCAAGTGCCTGCTCTGGGGAGAGGTAGTGGGCTGTGCCCACGACGAAACCGGTCTTGGTCGCCGTCGAGGCAGCGACTGCTCGTGCGATGCCGAAGTCCGCTACCTTCGCCTCCCCGGACTCGGTGAGCAGCACGTTCTGGGGCTTCACGTCGCGGTGGACCACGCCGCCCTTGTGGGCGGCCCTCAGGGCTCGCGCCACCTGCAATGCTATCGCGGCGGCCTCGTCGGGAGGGAGCGGGCCCTCCTCCAGGATACGCTCCTTCAGGTTGCCGCCCGGGACGTGCTCCATGACGATGTAGTAGGAGCCGTCCCCGGTTTTACCCCGGTCATAGACGGAGACTATGTTCGGGTGGGAGAGCGAGGCTGCGCTCTTCGCCTCGCGCTCGAAGCGCTCGACTACATCTTCGTCGTGAGCGTACTGCTGCCTGAGCTTCTTGAAGGCCACGTCGCGGTCTAGCTCCCGGTCATGGGCAAGGTAGACTGCGGCCATCCCCCCGTCACCTATGAGTTGCTTGGGCTCGTAGCGCTCGTCGAAGGACGACCCGGGAGGTATCGGCGGCGCCACTTCTAGCAACTCGGGGACGACGAGCTGGAAGATCCGCTCGGAACTCCCCGGGTCCTCCAGCTCGTGTTCGCCGAGGTCCCTGAGCTCCGCACCGAGCTCGGAGAAGCCCGAGGTGTCGCGCACAAGCTCTGAGGTGGCGGCCGAGACCAGTACCTGCCCGTTCCGTGCGGCCGAGAGCAGGCGTGCAACCCTGTCCACCGAAGGACCGAAGTAGTCTCCGCCGCGTTCCCCGACCACCCCCGTGTGGAGAGCCATCTTTACCTGTTCTCCAGTGTGCCCGTTCCGTTTGGCGGAGAGGCCCCGCTGTGCCGTCACGGCCGCCTCCAGAGCCTGCTTGACGCTGGTGAAGGCCGCATAGAAGGTCTCGTCGAGCGACCTATGTACGGAGCCACCGTTGTCCTCGACGGCCTTGCGCAGGATCCGGTCGCGGCAGGCTAAGGCCTCATACATCCCCGTTAGACGATTCTCCCGGGAGGAGATCGAGTCGCCCACCTCTGCGAAGAGAAACGTGACTGTGCTGGTCTTTACGTCGAACATCCGCTTTCTCGCCCCTTGCTCGCTTCATTCCGTAGTCTGCTCCGGTCGCGCCCGGTTTGAACGCCCCTGGAGCCGATAGCAACACGACATCGGGCTGCCGGAACGACCCCTCCTAGTATGGCGGACCGTATTCCCGGCTTCCGATAGCCTCCACTGTACTTTATACGCACGTTGCCTCAAAGGAGATGGCGCCACTAGCGGCGAATTTTGGAAGGGAGACCATGCCGCGCTGCCGCACACTAGGGAGACCCAGCGTCCTCTCCAGCTGCCAGTCCTCTGCAGCGCCATAATCTTCCCGGCGTAGCCCCGCAGCGCGTCGAGCCCTGTCTCTCCTACTTCTGTTTCTCATTAGTGCTAACGGTAGTTATAATAGCAGTGTAATGCACCCCCGTGAAGGACATCCGCGCAACTGGTTCGTCCTGGTCTACAAGCTGCCTCCCGAACCGACCCGTTACCGAGCGAGCGTCTGGAGGAAGCTAAGGGCTGCGGGCGCCATCTACCTCCAGAATGGAGTAGCGGCACTGCCGGCCGACCCGGGGAGCGAGCGGGTGATGCGCGGGGTCGCCCAAGAGGTCAGAGAGTACGAGGGTACCGCTTACCTGATGCGCGGCCCGCTGGTCGGCGATGACGAAGCGCTTGTCGGAGCGCTCAATGCAGCGCGCGATGACGAGTACTCGGAGATACTGGACCGGTGCCGCGATTTTCACGTCGAGCTTGCGAGGGAGCGGGAGGCGGGCAAGTTCACCTTTGCCGAGCTGGAGGAGAACGAGGAGGACCTAGCCAAGTTGGAGGCATGGTTCGGCAAGGTGCGCGCCCGGGACCGCTTTGGCGCTCCATTAGTGGAAGAGGCCGAGCGGGAGGTTGGAGCTTGCCGGGAGGACTTGGAGGACTTCGCCCGGTCGGTATTCGAGGCGGCGGATCATGGCTCGGCTGGCCCGGGTGCCCCCTGAGCGCGAAGGAGGCGCATCAGCGATGAGCCTGGAAACGTGGAAGCGGCGGGCGCGGCAACTCTCGGCACAGACATACGCGCTCTACCTGGCGTACCGGCATCCGAAGACCCCCTGGTACGCCAAGGTCTTCGCCGCCCTCATCGTCGGCTACGTCTTCAGCCCCATAGACCCCATACCCGACTTCATCCCCGGCGTGGGGCTGCTCGATGAGATGGTGGTGGTTCCCATCGGCGTCTGGATAGCAGCGAAGATGGTCCCAGGAGACGTGTTGGAGGAGTGCCAGGATAAGGCTCGTGCGGTGGCGCAGGGCGAGAAGCCCGTCAGTCGCGTGGCAGCGGTCGTGGTCGTCGCCATCTGGCTGCTGTGTGTCGCGCTGGCCGTGTTCCTGGCTGCAAGAGTCCTCGACTAGATGCCGGGTCGATTTCCTCCCATGCTCTCTAGAACACGAGTACAAACGGAGATAGCTATGGCTTTGCCTTGATACGTCTTAGCGTAAGGCAGGTACAATTCTGCGGAGGAAAGGCAGGAAATGAAGCAAAGACCTCACACCTGAATTTGACACGATTTCTTGCAGATCTAAAGTACATTCTGGGTCCTACGGCACTAAGGCGGGTGGTGCGTCAGCTGCTAGGGCACGATGCCATGGCAATCGCAGGCCAGCTTGCCTATTTTTCCATCCTCTTCTTGTTCCCTTTCTTGATATTCATCGTCTCCCTTGTTGGCCTCGTGGTGGAAAATCCAGAGTCCATCCTCAAGGCCGTGGTTACGAGCACGAAAGGTTTCTTGCCCCAAGCAGCAATCGAATTACTGAATGCCTACCTCGACCGCACACTACAGAGTACTACCTCTTTCACTTTCCTCATCTCTTGTTTGCTCACCCTGGTGATGGGCGCGGCATCGACCGAGTCAATCATCCACGCGGCCAACCGCGCATACGGGGTACCTGAGACGCGCCCGTTTTGGGAGAGATGGTTCATCGATGTAGTCCTTATCTTCGGCTTTACGCTGCTCTTTGCGACGATGGCTTTCATGGTCCTGAGCCCCCACACAGGCGCCTATCTCCAAAGCGTGATGGGGCTACCGGGTGTCTTCCTGCACTTTTGGGGTGTTCTAAGCTGGATAGTGGTCTTCATCAACCTGACCCTGGCCTTCGATATCCTCTACTACCTGGCCCCGAACGCTCATCTACACTTCAGATGGATCACTCCCGGGGGTCTCATGACCACAATTCTCCTGCTGATCTCCAGCAAGATCTTCATCCTCTGGGCATCCAACGTCTTCCATCCCGACCAACTCTTCGGACAGTTGGGGATAGGCATAGTGCTTTTGCTCTGGCTTTTTGTCGTGGGCCTTGTGGTGCTCGCCGGGATAGAGATAAATGCTCAGCTGTTCCGCAAGGCAGAGGAACAATAGAACGCCGATGTCATCAAACGGCCGAAAGAATACCGCTGAATAGAGGTTGAGATTCTTCCCCGATACGTCGCTTTAGAGAACGATATCGTCTTCATCGGGGTAAGGGAGACGAGAAGGAAAGCAGCTTACTACTGTGGCCCAGTTCTTTAATGATTTGAAGCGTATTCTGGGTCCTACGGCATCAAGGCGGGTGGTACGTCAGCTACTGGAGAACAACGGCCTGGCGCTTGCCGGCCAGTTGGGCTATCTTTTTATATTGTTTTTGTTCCCTTTTCTTATATTCCTGCTTACTCTGGCGGGCTTCGTGGTGAGTGAGCCCGAGACTATCCTCAAGGACCTAGCCATGAGGATGGAGTCCTTCTGGCCCCAAGAAACGGTCGAGGTTATCGAAGGATACCTCGATCGCACCGCAAAGAGCACATCCTTGACTACATTCGTCTCGTCCGTACTATTCACTCTCGGCGTGGGCTCGGCAGCGGCCGAGGCCATCAGCAATGCAGCTAACCGCTTCTACAGAGTGCGGGAATCGCGCCCGTTTTGGAAGGTACGGGGTGTGGCCATTGTTCTGATCTTTGGGTTTACCCTGATGATTGTGGCATTGACCTTTATGGTCTTGAGCCTCCAAACAGGAGTCTATCTACAAAGGGCTGTGGGATTGCCAGATGTCTTTCTTAGCTTCTGGACGCTATTGGGGTGGCTATTGACATTTCTTGCCGTGACGATAGCCTTGGATGTCATCTACTTTCTGGCGCCAGATGCCGACATACCCTTCAGGTGGGTCACCCCCGGAGGATTTATGGCTGCCATCCTATTGCTCATTGCCAACCAAGTCATGAGATACTTTCTCGCCGACGTATTTCACTATGATCAACTCTACGGACAGCTAGGGGCCGGTATAGTACTTCTGACCTGGCTCTACGTGATAGGTTTGATCGTGCTCGTCGGAATTCAGATGAATGCCGTGTTGGCCCAAATGGTAGAAGAAGAACCCGAGGTTACAGAGAGATAGTCCAATGGCCAAGAGAGGTCCTTCAACCTGCAATTTATAGGTTGTGAGGTACGACGCCACACGATACGATGGTCCGTCGCTAACGGCAGTGATCGCGATTTCGCACAGCGGGAAGCGGCGAGTAATCTGCGTTCCGTGCGTCGAGAGAGCGGTAATGCTCGGGAAACCAAGATGGTACCGGGTCTTCGTTAGTGGGAGCGGTCCAAGAGGAGGCGGTTAAGAGGAGAGGGTTTATGGCTCTACGAGCGATGGCGGGAGGGTTGTTGGGCGTGCTCGGTGTGGTCTGCGCCGTGGTCGGGATCTTTGTTTTAGATGGCATCTCGATAGAGTTTCCGGGGATCATACTCGGTGCACTAGGCTACTACCTCGGCTTAACGAGCCAGGATCGGGCGAGCCGGATCCTCGGCATCGTCGCCGTTGTCCTCAACGTTATCTCAATAGTGATGAGCGGGCTCGCGGCTCCACCGCAGTAGTGCACGGTGGTCAAGTAGGTTGAGTTCGGCGAGAGCGCCAGGCAGGCTGACGGCGCGAGACCCCGGTAGAAAACAGTCAAGAGGAGTAGTAAGAGATGAAGAGCAAGCTCATGGGAGCTGGCTTAATCGCAGCAGCAGCGTGTGTAACCTACAACCGCTGGCTACGCAAACCCGCGCCGCTCAAGGGCAGTTACGCGCACACTCCAACCAAGGTTCTCATCGTGGGTGGGGGATTCGGAGGACTCGCTGCGGCCAGGGAGTTGGCGCGCACACTCGGCGGGAGCCAAGATGTGGGCGTGGCCCTGCTGGACCGTGTGAACTACACGACTTTCTGGCCGCTGGTCCCTTCGGTCATCCCCAGCAACGTGGAGATGCGACACGTCACCCACTCCCTCCGGCGCATCCTCAGGCCCTTAGGAGTGGAGTACTTTCAGGAGGAGGTCACGGCAGTAGACTTCGAAGCTCGCCAAGCGAAGACGGACAATGGGACTTTCTCCTACCGCTACCTTATCCTGGCGCCCGGCAGCCGCACGACATTCTTTGGTACCCCTGGCGCCGAGGAGAACGCCATGGACACCAAAGGTCTGCTCAATGCCGTGCATATACGCAACCATGTAATCGACTGTTTCGAGGATGCTGAGCGACTGCGCGGGGAGCTACCTGACGGCCTGCTTACCTTCGTCTTCGTCGGCGGCGGTCCCACCGGGGTAGAAGCCGCGGCCGACACACACGATTTGATCTTTGACGGGCTGGAGGGCGACTATCCCAATGTAGACTTCAGGAAGGTGCGCATCGTAGTGGTTAACGCCGGAGATCATGTCCTCCAGGGCCTCGATCCCTCGCTGGTGCAAGCCGCCACACAAAGGCTTGCCTCACAGCAGATAGTGGTCATCAACAATGCGAAGGCCAAAGAGATTCGACCTGACGCCGTGGTGCTCTCGGATGGACGTACCATTCCAGCCCGCACAACGGTGTGGGCCGCGGGCATCGAGCCCCCTCCGCTCGTGAAGAGCCTCGAAGTGGAGAAGGACCGTCGCGGAAGGATCCTCGTTGACGAGTTCCTGCGCGTGAAGGGCAGATCTGGAGTCTACGCCGTGGGAGACTGCACCAGCATTGACTACGACGGTCCGCCGGTACCCGCTCTGGCCCAGGCCGCAGAGCAGGAGGGCAAGACGGCGGCGCTGAACCTAGCAGCGGAGATCAAGGGCGAGGCACCTGTGCCCTTCAGGTACCGCTCCCTGGGTCAGCTCGTCGACCTGGGGGAAGGCAGCGCCCTCGTCGATATCCTGGGCGCAAAGGCCAGTGGCCGTATCAGTGCGCTAATCTGGAAGGGCATCTACCTTTACGAACTCGGCTACAACCTCAACCGGGCGCAGGTGCTTGCCGACTGGATGATCGACCTGTTCGCCCGCCCCGATACTTCCAAGCTCTTCGAGTGACGGTAAACGCCCGACGACAGGAAGGTAGAGCAACATGACACAACCGGGCAAAGACGACATGCTCATCCATCAGGCGAAGGCTATACTGGATTTCAACTGGACGGGTGAATACACGATGCCCGGCCCCAGGCTCTATCCGCACCAGTGGTCGTGGGACTCGGGACTCATCGCCCTAGCCTACGCCCGCTACGACCAGGACCGCGCAGTACAGGAGCTCAAGCACCTCTTCGAAGCTCAATGGAAGAACGGTCTCTTGCCCCAGATCGTTTTCAACCCCCGCTTCACGAATTACTTTCCGGGACCCAACTTCTGGCACGCTAAAGAAAGTCCCGACGCCCCCGACCACCGCGAGACCTCAGGCGTGACCCAACCGCCCGTTCACGCCGCAGCTGTCCTTTACGTCTACCAACACGCCGAGAACGAAGCCGGCGCGAAGGAGTTCCTCGAGTACGCCTTCCCCAGATTGAAGGCCTGGCACGATTACCTCTACCGTGAACGCGACCCGCGCGGCGAGGGGCTGGTCTATATTCGCCACCCCTGGGAGTCGGGCATGGACAACTCTCCGATGTGGGATCATATCATGCAGCGCTTACACCTCAGGGCAGACCAAATCCCCAAATATCGCCGCGCAGACACCCACACCGTCTCCAGCTCGGACCGTCCTACCAGCACCGCTTATGACCGGTTCGCCTACCTGGTCAAGTTCTTCGCTGATCGCGAATACGACGAGGCCCGAATAAGATCGGAGTGCCCCTTCCTTGTACAGGATGTGCTGTTTAACTCGCTCCTGTGCAAGGCCAACAGAGATCTTGCCGAGATAGCGCGAGTGATTGGCGAGGACCCTTCGTCCTATGATGAACTGGCGGAGAAGACCAAGGGTGCCATCAACGAGAAACTCTGGGACGAGGATCGCGGGATATACCTGGACTACGATTTTGCCGATGAGAGGCCCATACGCGTTTACTTCGGGCCGAACCTGGCGGGACCGCTATATGCTGGTATTCCCAGCCAGGATAGAGCAAGCCGCATGCTGGACACCCTGGAAAACGATGGGTTCGGATTGTCTGACGAGAACATTACGCCCATACCGAGCTACGACCTGCGCGGCTACAGTTTCTCGGAAGAGAGATACTGGCGAGGACCCGTGTGGATCAACATAAACTGGTTCTTGATGCACGGACTAGAAGCCTACGGCTACAAAGACCACGCAGAGCGCCTGCGACGAACCATCGTCGATCTGTGCCGGAGCGAGGGATTCCACGAGTACTTCGACCCAACCAGTGGCGCTGGGCTTGGATCGATCGCCTTCTCCTGGACGGCGGCGCTGCTCTTGGACGTGCTCGCGGATGATGGGAGGTAAGATCTTGCGGCTCGAGAACAAGGTCGCCGTGATCACGGGGTCATCGTTGGGAATCGGCAGCGCCATAGCACTCGCCCTCGCCAAAGAGGGGGCCGCTGTCGCCGTCGACTACAGGAGCCACCCCGACGAAGCAAAGGAGATCGTCGAACAGATAGAAAGCTTCGGGGGCAGGGCCATCTCGGTACACGCGGACGTCTCAAACCCAGAAGACGTCAAGAACCTGATCCAGAAGGCCGTCGAAGAGTTCGGCCGACTCGATGTGATGATCAACAACGCCGGCATGGAAGAGAAGATGCCCTTTCTCGAGACCCCGCTGGAGGTGTGGAACAAGACCATCGCTGTGAATCTTACGGGAGCATGGCTTGGTTGCCAGGAGGCGGCCAAGCAGATGGTTAGCCAAGGCGGATCAGGGCGCATCCTTAACATCTCGTCTGTGCACGAGGACTTGCCGATGCCGACCAACTCCCCCTACTGCGCCACCAAGGGAGGCTTGAGGATGCTAATGCGCACCATTGCCGTCGAGCTGGCCCCGCACAACATCACCGTCAACAATATCGCCCCTGGCGCTGTAGATACCCCGATGGATGCACCCCTCGAAGAGGATGCAAATAAGATGCAGCAACTGCTCTCGGAGATACCCCTCCGGAGGATGGGAAAGCCGGAAGAGGTGGCAGCCCTGGCCGTGTACCTGGCCTCCGACGACGCCGCCTACGTGACGGGCAGCACCTACGTCATAGACGGAGGCATGATGCGTAGCTCCGGAAGGTTATGAGCACACGCATCTCTCTGCTAGCCAGTGGCGGAACGCGCCGGGTTCTCCACCGTAAGAATCGGAATTAGCCTTGTTGGGCGCTGGTCCTTCACATTGAGACGTCAGCGCGCGGCGCCGTCTTCTCACTTGGCCAGGCTCTGTGCTCCTAGGGTTTGCATCCTGCGAAAGGATGGCGCGCTGATCCCGAGGCTCGCCTATTCCCCACGCCCCTCGAGGGGTTGAGGATCGTAAGTGCGTGGCCTCTACATCTGGTGTTCCAGTACGGACCTCCCACCGAAGGTCTAATATGGCAGAGACGGAGGACGGGCAAAGGGCGGAACCTTGACACAAGAGGTAATTCGAGGAAGCGAACGGGTCGCTTGGTTGGTGTTGCAGGCGGTGAACCGGGTTCAAGCGAAGGGCACCACGGTTCGGTTGGTCGCGCCGCGCGACCCTGACATAGTCGAGGAGCTCGGCGGAGAGCTTGGCTCGGGCCCTACCGATGAAGAGCTATTGTCTGCGGAAGACTACCTATTGGAGCACGGCTACATCGAACCCACGGACCTCGGCGTCACGAGGAACGTTTATACCGTCACGCTTGCGGGGCTGGATTGGCTCGAGGCGGACTCAACGGCACCTCGGGGCGAGCCGCAGCAGGGGCCCTCCGAGGAAGCGCAAAGGAGAGAGACCAGGCCTGGTGCTCCTAAGTCTTTAGGGGAGATACCGCAGCATGCCGAGGAGGTCGGGAGCATCATTGTCCTTCGGGGGGAGCGGGACCGACTTCTGCAAGAGCTTGAGGAACAGCGCCTGCTGATCGAGCGTTTGGAGGCGGAGCTGGGGCGGCGACGCTCGCCCTGGTACGAGAGGTGGTTCGGTTGACGCCAAAGGCGATGGAAGACCTTGAGGTTCGGGGAGAGCGGGCAAGGCCGGCGACCCGACGCCCGAAATCCACGCAGTCTCTCTAGGCGTTCTAGAAACGACGAGAGGAGAACATCTCGATGGGGTGTCGAGTGGCGCCGTCGGTCGCGAGGTCCGCGAGGATCTCGGCGATAACGGTGGCGAACTTGTAGCCGTGCCCCGAGCACGGCGAGGCGAAGGAGACCTGCGGATGGTCGGGGTGCAGGTCTATGACGAAGGTCTCGTCGGGGGTGTTCGTGTACATGCAGACGTCGGTCGCGAGGCACCTGCCAGCCAGGGCGGGGACGTACCGCTCGAGGTACCCTCGGATGAACTCGATCTCGTCTTCGCGCACCCGCCTGTCCAGCGCGTCCGGGTCGCACGGTGCGCCGCCGGCTCGGAAAAAGACGGACTTTACGCCGCGCTTCCCCGCCACGAGCGGGAAGCAGGTGAACGTGTTGCCGTCCTCCGGCTCCCAGATAAAGACGGGGAAGTTGCCGGGGAGGAACGGTTCCGCGTCCCCTTCGGGCTCGAACCAGCAGATCACGCGCCGCTCGGGCTCCAGGGGGAGGCCCAGCTCCGCGAGCAACGCCGGGGCCCAGGCGCCGGGCGCGAGGACCAACCGCTCCGCCTCGTAGACGGCCGCCGGCGTCTCCACCCTGACACCGTCCCCCGAGCCTGCGGCCTCCCACGAGACCACCGGCTCCTCGAAGCGCAGCTCGGCCCCGTGGTTGGCCGCGCGGTCTAACTGCGCGTCGATGGCTGCCTCGGGGTCGATGAACCCCGCGCTCGCTTCGTAGAGAGCGACGGTCTCGCGGGTGGGGGCCAGGGCGGGGAAGCGCCGACGCAACTCTTCCGCCTCGATCACTTCGCACGGCAGGTCGTGTTCTCGAGCGCTCAGGAGGCTGCCCTCGAGGACCCTGCTCCCCCGCTGCCCGAGCATCAGGCCGCCGCAGAGCGTCATCAGGTCCTTATTCGTCTCCCTCTCGAGTCGCTCCCACAGCTCGTAGGCCCGGAGGACGAGGGGGACGTAGGCGGGATCCTCGAAGTACGCCTGGCGGATGAGGCGGGAGCCGCCGTGGCTGGAACCTCGGTCGTGTCCACGCGCGTGCCGCTCCAATCCGAGCACCCTCTTGCCGCGGCGGGCGAGCTCGCAGGCAGCGGCGCTCCCCATCCCGCCGAGGCCAACCAAGATCACGTCGTACATAAATCGGGTTCCTTCCTGGTCGCGGATCCGACCACGCCAAAGGTCGTGGAAACCATCCTAACGTTTCGACGGCCCGAGCGACCGCGGGGGAACACGAGGCCGGCTGATGTATATTTGAAATGTCCGTTGAGGCCGGTACGGAGGTGATACGGTTGGACGCAAGGTTGTGCTCGGACTTCGACCAGGAAAGCGGGCTAGGCAAATGCTGCTAGAGGGCAGGGTGGCGGTGATCACCGGCGCGGCCTCCGGCATCGGGCTGGCGACCGCGCGGCTCTTCGCCCGGGAGGGCGCGCAACTCTCTCTGGGAGACGTGGACGAGAAGGCTGGCCGGCGGGCGGCCGAGGAGATACAGGTGGACGGGGGTCAGGCCGAGTTCGTGCCGACGGACGTAACCTCCGCCGACGACGTGCGGGGGCTTATCGACGGTGCGGTCGAGCGGTACGGGAAGCTGGACATAATCTTCAACAACGCCGGCATCTCGCTGACGAAGCCGATCCCCGACACTACAGAGGAGGAATTCGACCGAATCGTCGCCATCAACTTCAAGGGCGTCTTTCTCGGGTGCAAGTACGCGATCACGCACCTGCTGGAAAACCCGGATGGCGGGGTCATCCTGAACATGTCGTCGAACGGCGGCCTCGTCGGGCGGCCCGGCGACCCTCTCTACTCCGCGACCAAGCACGCCGTGATGGGTTTGACGAAGTCGCTCGCCGTGACCTACGCGGACAAGAAGATCCGAACGAACGCGCTCTGCCCCGGGGCAATCGACACGCCGATGATCGAGGGCATCATCGACTCGTTCGGCGACCGTGAGGAGGGGCTGCGGCGCGTCCTGGCCAACAGCCCGACGCCGAGGGTGGCCGCCCCCGAAGAGGTCGCCCGCGCGGCCCTGTTCCTCGTCTCGCCGGGAAACGGCTATGTCAACGGCGTGGGCCTGGCCGTCGACGGTGCGAAGGCCGCCGGCGTCTTCAACGCCGACCGCTACCGCACGGATTTCCAGTTGATGGACTGATGCCCTGACAGGATCGAGGTGCAAAGGTTGAGCTCGGAGAAAAGCCACCGCGTCGGCATCGACATCGGTGGGACGTTCACGGATCTCGTCCTGATCGACGACGCCTCCGGCGAACGTGCGATCGGGAAGGTCCTGACTACCCCTGACGACCCGTCGGAGGCCGTCGAGCAGGGACTTCGTGGGCTGCTAGAACGCGAAGACGTCGACGCGTCTCAACTCAAGACGATCATCCACGGCACGACGCTGGTGACGAACGCCCTGATCGAGCGCCGGGGTACTGCGACCGCCCTGCTCACGACCGAGGGCTTCCGCGACGCGGTGGCCATCGGCACCGAGCACCGCTACGACATGTACGACATCTTTCTCGAGAAGCCCGAGCCCCTCGTGCCGCGCAACCTGCGCTACGGCGTCCGCGAGCGCGTCCTCGACGACGGCTCGGTGCTGCGAGATCTCGACGAGGAGCAGGTGAGGGCCATCGCGGGCGAGCTTCTCGAACGGGGGATCGGGGCCGTGGCGGTCAGTTTTCTGCACGGTTTTCGAAATCCGGTTCACGAACAGAGGGTCGCCGAGATCCTGGCCGAGGAGGCGCCCGGGGTCGTGGTCTCGCTCTCTTCGGAGGTCTCGCCGGAGATACGGGAGTACGAGCGGACCTCGACCACGATCGCAAACGTCTACGTGCGCCCGCTGGTAGAGCGCTACCTGCAGAGGCTCGAAGAGCGGCTGCGCCGCCTCGGGTTCGACGGCTCGTTCTACGTCATGCTCTCCAACGGCGGCACGGCGAGCGTCGAGACGGCCTGCCGGTTCCCGGTGCGGCTGCTCGAGTCGGGGCCCGCGGCGGGCGCCCTGGCCGCGGCTTTCTACGGGGAGACGGCGGGTTTTTCGGAGGTCCTCTCCTTCGACATGGGCGGGACTACGGCCAAGGCCTGTCTTATTGATGGCGGTGAGCCGCTGACGAATACGGACTTCGAGGTCGCGCGGGTGTACCGCTTCAAGAAGGGCTCTGGGCTCCCGGTCAAGACGTCGGTGATCGAGATGATCGAGATCGGGGCCGGCGGCGGCTCCATCGCCCGCGTCGGCCCGCTCGGCCTGCCCAAGATAGGCCCCGAGAGCGCCGGCGCGGACCCCGGCCCGGCCTGCTACGGCCGCGGCGGCGAAGAGCCGACAGTCACCGACGCTGACCTGCTCCTCGGCTACCTCGACCCGGACTTCTTTCTCGGCGGCAGGATGCGCCTGGACTACAGGGCGGCCGAGAAGGCGATGAGGAAGATCTCCAACGCCCTGGGCGTGGACCCCCTGAAGGCGGCCTGGGGCGTCCACCAGGTCGTGGACGAGAACATGGCGAACGCGGCCCGCGTGCACGCCGTCGAGCGCGGCAAGGATCCGCGCAAGTACCTGCTCATCGCTTTCGGCGGCGCGGGCCCGGTCCACGCCCACCGCGTCGCCCACGCCCTCGGCGTCCCGGGCTTCGTAGCACCTTTGGGCGCGGGGACGGCCTCCGCCTTCGGCTTCCTGTGCGCCCCGCTCTCCTTTGACCTCGCCCGCAGCCTCTACGGCCGCCTCGACGAGCTCGACTGGGACGCCGCCAACGCGGCGCTCGCGGAGATGGAGGAAGAAGGACGGGAGCTCCTGCGGGCCTCGCGGGTCGCGGACGAAGACGTTCTGGTGCGCCGCCTTGGCGAGATGCGCTACGTCGGTCAGGGGCACGAGGTCGGGGTGAAGCTGCCGGAGGGAACTCTGGGCCCCGACGACGTGGGCGGGATCTCGGCCGGCTACCGCAAAGAGTACCGGCGGCTCTACGGGCGCGAGGGGCCTGACGTGCCGCTGGAGGCCATTACTTGGCGCGTCGAGGTCTCAGCCCCGCGGCCAGAGATCCTCCAGGAAGAGAGGGGCGGAGACCCCAGAGCCCTCGACGAGGCGCGGAAGGGGAAGAGGGAGATCTACCTCCCCGAAAAGGACGGTTTTGCGGCCGTCCCCGTCTACGACCGCTACCGCCTCGACCCCGGCGCGGCCTTCGACGGCCCTGCCGTCGTCGAAGAGCGGGAATCGACGGTGATCGTCGGCCCCGATTCCCGCGCCGAGGTGGACGGGTCGCGGAACCTGATCGTGAGGTGGGAGAAGTGAGCGCGGAGCGTCTGGACCCGATCCTGCTTGAGGTCCTCTGGAACCGCCTGGTCTCGGTCGTCGAGGAGCAAGCCCGGGCCCTGATGCGGACCTCCTTCACGAGCGTGGTACGTGAGGCCGGCGACCTCTCGGCCGGCCTCTTCGACCGCCGCGGCCGGATGGTCGCCCAGGCCGTGACAGGTACCCCGGGCCACGTCAACGCGATGGCGACGAGCGCCCACCACTTTCTCGAAGCGTTCCCGGTCGAGACCCTCCGGCCCGGCGACGCCCTCGTCACGAACCACCCGTGGCAGACCTCGGGCCACCTAAACGACTTCACCGTGATGACGCCGATCTTCCGCGGGGGCGAGCTCGTCGCCTTTTTCGGCAACTGCTGCCACGCCCTGGACCTCGGCGGCCGGGGCTTCGGGGCCGACGGCCGGCAGGTCTACGAGGAGGGGCTCTTCTTGCCCATCAGCCGCCTCTTCGCCGGGGGCGAGCCCAACGAGGAGCTGCTGCGCGTGGTCCGGGCGAACGTGCGGACGCCCTTCGAGGTCGTCGGCGACCTCTACGCCCAGGCCGGGAGCAACGAGGTCGGCGGGGCGCGCCTGCTGGAGATGATGGAGGAGTTCGACCTGGCAGACATAGAGTCGCTCTCTGACGAGGTCTGCTCTCGCTCCGAGAACGCCATGCGCGAGGCCATCACCGGGATACCCGACGGCATCTACGAGCACCGGACCTCGACCGACGGCTTCGACGAGCCGATAGAGCTGGTCGTCGCGGTGCGCGTCGAGGGGGATGAGATCGTCGTGGACTACGAGGGTTCCTCGCCCCAGAGCGAGCGCGGCATCAACGTCGTGCTGAACTACACCGCCGCCTACACCACCTTCGGAGTCAAGTGCGCCATCAGCCCCGATGTGCCCAACAACGACGGCAGCTTCCGGCCCATCCGCGTCACGGCGCCAGAGGGGAGCATCCTGAACGCCCAACACCCCGCGCCGGTGGGCGGGCGGCACATCATCGGTCACTTTCTGCCGGGACTCGTCCACGGCGCCCTGGCGAAGGTCGTCCCGGAGCGGGTCCTCGCGCAGGGGGCCGACAGCCTGTGGAACACCCAGATCACGGGCCAGAAGACGGACGGCGAGCCCTTCACCTACGTCTTCTTCTCCGGCGGTGGGATGGGCGCCCGGCCCGAGAGCGATGGCCTCTCGGCGACCGCCTTCCCGAGCGGCATCCGCGGCGTCCCGGCGGAAGTGATAGAGAGCATCTCCCCCGTCGTCATGCACAAGCGAGAGTTGCGCCCGGACTCCGAGGGCGCGGGCCGCCACCGCGGCGGCTTCGGCCAGGAGATGGAGCTCGGTGTCCGCGGCGAGGACGGCGGCCCATCCTGGACCCTCTCCGCCATGTACGACCGCACCCGGTTCCCAGCCCCCGGGATGCTCGGCGGCAGGGACGGCGCCGCGGGTTCGGTCGGCACGGCCTCCGGCGAAACCCTCCACCCCAAACGCCAGCAACGCATCCCCGCCGGGGAGCACCTGGTCCTGAAGCTCCCGGGCGGCGGGGGCTACGGAGACCCTCTCGAACGCGACCCCGAGCTCGTCCGCCGCGACGTCGAGGACGGTCTCGTCTCCCCCGAGCGCGCCCTGGAGGCCTACGGCGTTGTCCTGACGGACGCCGAGCACGACTTCGTCGTGGACGAGGAGGCGACGGCCCGGAGTCGCGCCGAAGCCGGTGGCGACCGGCCGTAGGTCTTTGGGTTATCCTACGACTCCTCTTCCTTTCAGTCCTCGAGGCTCGTGGTGGCTATGTGCGGAGCGCTCATGTTCCGCCGCAGCGCTTATACTGGAGTTCATGCACGGCTCCAATGTCCTCTCTCCGCAGTACGTGATCTGGCTCGCCTCCCTTGCTCCCCTGAGCGCGGAAGGCATGGCGGGGCTTGGCGCCTCGGTGGTCTTTCTCGCCGCCTGCTGGATGAGCACCCTGGTCTTGCCCATCGACTACAGCGGCCTAGTGAACCTCGGGCTCCCTGGACCCGACCTCCTCCTCGCCCGCAACCTGCTACCCCTCCTCTGGAGCCTGTTGCTCTTCCTGCCCCGAAACACCCCGGAGCAGGACACTCAGTGAGGCCACGTGCGAGATGCTCTTCGACGGTACTCCTTCTGTTGCCCCTGCTTCTCCTCGCTGTTACGGGCTTCACACCAGGTCCGCAGACGAGTGAGCACGAAGCCCGCGAGCAAGCGAGCTTCATCCCAGAGCTGCAGAGGTACTACTCGAAGCCCACGGTCGAGACCTCCGCGACCTACGACGATGACGCCGACACCTGGCGTGTCGTTCTCACAGATGAAGTCTCCAGGAAGACCGTAGCCCGCTTCGCGGTGGTCGACGATACCGGCAGGGCGAAGAACGTGAAGGTCTCGTCCAGGGCCGCCACGCTCGACTACCCATCCCTCACCGAAGAGGAAGCCGTGAAGCTGGCCCTCGCCGACGAGCGGGTGCAGGCCGAGCTCTCCAAGCACGGTCCCTACAGCAGAGATGCAGAGTACGAGGACGGCGAGTGGACGGTCCACTTCTACGTCGATGAGAGCGGGCTGGTTGGCGGCAGCCCGTGGGGCCAAGATCGGAAGGAGGTCGCTCGCGTAGGGGTGGATGACGAGACCTGGGACGTAAAGTATGCCTGGGTCGGGGATCAGGTCGGCTGGGCGATGGCCCGCGGCCAAGAGGGCGCCTACGGCAAACAAGCCAATTACTTCTATATCTGGGGTCCCCTCGCACTAGTTTTCGCCCTCGCCTTTGTGCGCACCGACAGGCTCCTCTCTTTGCGCAACCTCGATGTGGTGGCGTTGCTCTCCTTCCTTATCTCCCACAGCTTCTTCCGCGAGGGGGTAGTCTTTGAGGCGGTATTGCTGTGGTACCCACCCCTGATCTACCTCTTTTTTCGCACCCTGCTTATGGGCTTTGGCATAGGTGAGAGGGTCCAGAAGACAGCCAACCTCCCAACCTGGTTACTCATGACGCTCGCTGGCCTCGCAGGAGGGCTCGTGCTGGGGCTAAACCTTGACTCGCGCGTCATAGACGTTGGCTACGCAGGGGTTGTTGGAGCAAACCTGATTTTAGATGGCACCATCCCCTACGGCAACATGCCTGCTGATGTGGGCACAGGGGACACCTACGGACCCTTGAACTACCTGCTCTACGTGCCGTTCGTGCTGATCTTTGGTTTCTCTGGAGAGTGGGACTTCCTGCCTGCTGCCCACGCCCTCACCGCCTGTGCATTCGTGGGTGGGGCTCTTGCTATGTTCATAACAGGCTGGAGGCTCTCAGGAGCGAAGGGCGCAGCAGCGCTAACGTTGGCCTGGGCAGCGTTCCCCTACACCCTCTACTCTGCCAACAACAACACAAACGACTTGGTAGTTGCAGCCATCTCGGCCATAGGGCTAGCTGCAGCAAGCTCGCCGCTTGGGCGCGGGGCTAGCATAGCGGCTGGGTTTTCCCTCAAGCTCTACCCCATCATCCTCGCTCCTTTGTGGATGATGCACGATGGCGTCAAGCGCCGCCCGATAATTGACTTTGTACTGGGGGGTGTGGGGGTGTTTCTGCTCACGTTCTGGGTTGTGCTGCTAGAGGGTAGGCCGCTGGAGGCAGCCAGGCTCTTCTACGAGAAGACAATAGCGTTTCAGGGGGTTAGGGAGACGCCGTGGACGATCTTCAGCCAGGTGCCAGCGCTGGGGATCATCCAGCAGCCGCTCCTTGCTGGAATCATAGTGCTGGCGTTTATCGTGGCGATGTGGCCGAGAAGGCGCACGATACGGCGGCTGGCGGCATTCTCAGCGGCGCTGATCATAGGCTTTGAGCTGACCACCAACTACTGGTTCTACCCATACGTGACCTGGTTTGAGCCCTTCGTCTTCGTTGCTCTGCTGCCCGCCACCAACCCGAAGTCACCCCTGGACGGCGAAGGGGTACAACCCGCCCCCGAAAACAAGCACGGGACCGAACACGGTGTGAAGAAGTCTCCCTAGGCTCTCTACAATATTCACCTCGAACGTCTCGGCGCCATGTTCAATGAACCGGATGAGCCGCTCTCCCTCCCCGGCAAGAACGCGGCGGGGACGGGGCGTCCGGGTCGGGCCTCGGGGCGTCGGGCAAGTCGAAGAGGTCCCGGCCGTACTCGTCACGGAAGGAATGCAGGCGCGGCCGCAACCGCTCGACGACCTCGCCGAGCCGGGTCAGGCCCGACCCAGGTCTGCACGTCCTTGACGCTCGCCGGTCCAAACGCCCCAAGATAGCGCAATACCATCTCTTCCAGCGAGGGGTCACGGTCGATCGGACGGCCGAGCCAGGCCTCGGCGGTGGTGTGTGTGGCGGGCCCGCTCTTTCCCCAGACGCCGCGGGGCGGCACCTGCACGAGCGGCACGTAGGCAAGCGTGGCGTTGCTCATTGCCTCGGCATCGTCGCCGATGCTGCGCCGCTAGTCGCGAGCGGGAATCTGCTGCACGGCCCAGCCGTTTCCATCCGGATCGCTGAAGAAGACGAACGAGCCCCAGGCGAACTCCTGGACCTCGCTGACCTGCACCCCCCGTTCGAGGAGTTCTGCACGCGCGGCGTTTATGTCCGAGACCACCATCTGAATACCCTGAACGGAGCCAGGCTGCGACTGCGAGAACCCGGTTCCCAGCGCGATCGAGCAGGCAGACCCTGGAGGCGTCAGCTGCACGAAGCGAACCTCGTCGCTGACCCTATGGTCGTGATCCGCGTTGAAGCCGACCTTCTCTGTGTAGAAGGCCTTCGCGCGGTCCACGTCCGTGACGGGAATGGCCACCAGTTCGATCTTCCAATCCATGACGTATATCTTCCTTTCGTGATCGGTAGGGTTAGCGACCCCCGCTGCCTACGGGACGATTCTACTGGCGGTCGGGCGTTTACCCAACTAGCGACCAGACCCCGAAGAGGCGGCCGAGGACGCCCACCTCAGGGTAGGAGAAGCGCGGGGATCGCTTCCGAGGAAGCACTGGATCTGCGCCTCAGTCGGTTCTCTAAGCAGTATCACGTTCTTCTGCCGCCGATCTGTTTCTTCGCGGTCACGGCGAGCTCGTCGGCCCGGTCGTTTCCGCTCTTGTGCGCCCCGGCCGTCTCTGGAGTGCCTTTGACCTTCCTCCATCGCACTTCCCGGTGGCGCCGCCGTCGCTCTCAGGAGCCTCTCCCACAGATCCCTGTTCGCCACAGGCCTATTGCGGCGGTTGAGCCAGCCGTTCTCTCGCCACTTCTCGTACCAGCCCCTTCTCATGCAGTTGACGAGGTAGGAGGCGTCGGAGTAGACGGTCACCGTATGGCCCTCCCTCTATGTCTCAAGGGCGGCGCAAGCGGCGGTTATCTCCATCCTCAGGTTGGTGGTGTCGTGCTCTCCGCCGCTGATCTCCTGGGTCTTACCATCCCGAAAGAGATAACGGCCCCGTAGCCTCCGGGACCACGAGAGCCGGTGGATGCCCCGTCGGTGTAGACGTGGGCCTCCTGTCCGGCTCGGACAAGGGTCCCGGCCCTCCCGACTGTCTGCCTCTGCGCTCATCCGCTGCATCCCCTGGCCCGCTTGGGTCCCGAGCAGACGGACGATCAGGTGCAGCCGTTCGACCTCGAGCCTGGCGTGCTGGTGGTCGAGTTCCGCCCTCGCCCTGCCGGCCTCCAGGCGGCTGATGCTCTTCGGTGTCGAGCAGGCCGTCGAGGTAGAGGTTCGCCGTCCTCTCGTTCTTGGCCTCCAGGATCGCCTCGGCGTTGTCCAGGCGGACCCTCCTGACGTACCCGGCGAGCTCGCCGTCGGACCTCGCCAGTTCGTCCGTAGCGGCGCTCAGCCGAAGGTACGCCGTATTGATCTCCTCGATTAGCGCGTCGATGTTCATCGGCATCTCCTTTACTCCAGTGTCATTGCCGCTTGTCCGGTCCTCTGGGTCCTCCCACGACCTCGAAATCCTTGCGCCCTCGCTCATGTTTTGAGCAAGCAGGGTCGGTCAAGACGAGTATGAACCGGGATGGGACAGTGACCAGACGGAGGCCAACGAGCGCCGATAGCATCAGGGAAGTTCACGATCTACTACCATGGGATGGGCTTCCGGTCCCGAAAGAATCCGCCGTTTGGACCATCCTCCGAAAGAGTCGCAAGCCACACCAGCGTGTCAGCCGCTTCCTCGGGCGACCGCGGCGCACCGGAGCCGCCCATGTCCGTCCTGACCCAGCCGGGGCACATGGCATTGACCTTCACGTTTCCCCGCACCGCCTGCGACACCTTCACGGTAAGAGCGTTGAGGGCGGCCTTGGAGATGGCGTAGGCGGCAGGTCCCAGGCCCTCGCCAAACGAACCGCCGCCGGATGAGACGTTGACAACACGACCGTAGCCACGCCGCACCATTCCCGGTACGAATGCCTGACAGGTCCTGAACGGTCCGAGCGTGTTGACCTCCAAAGCAATCAACAAGGTCTCCTCGCTCACGGAGAACACACCTTCTGTCGGGTAAACGCCGGCGTTGTTGACGAGCACGTCTATTTCCGTGCCGGCGTCGGCCAGCCGTCGGACGCAATCCTCGACGCTATGTTGGTCTGTAACGTCCAGCGGCTCGTGGGTGACGTTCAGCCCTTCGTCCTGCAGCTCTCGAGCGGCTTGTTCGCCTCGTTCGCGGTCGCGAGCGGCAAGCACGACGTCCATTCCCGATCCGGCGAGCTGGCGGCACGCCTCGAGGCCGATACCGCGGTTGCCCCCGGTGACCAGGGCCGTGCGAGTCACTACTGCTCCGGAAGGCAATTACGAGCTACACTCTCTCCTCGTCCTGCGATCCTCAACTCGTTGAATCCGATCCTTGCGCGCTGTCAGGCGAGGCCAGCAGTGCTATTAGTATTATTGCTCGGGGTAGGGCTATTCGAAAGGTTATAGACTCGAGGATAGAATATAGACGATGCCGACTAGGGACTTTTACACACTGGCAGAGGCGGCTCGGGTTCTTGAGATCCCCCAACGCCGTCTCTTGGAGATGCTCGAAGCCGGAGAGATAGTAGGAGAACAAGACCCGCAAAGCAGTCGGTGGCAGATCTCGAAGCACACCGTACACGAGCTCGTATCTCCCGCTCCGTCACCTGAGGGCCATTCTGAAGAGTTCCCAGACCGGTCTACGGAGATGATCCAAGAACTGGTAGACGAATTGGGCAATCTACACAGTGGGGTGGGACGTTTAAGGAACCGCTTGAATCTTGCACGGCGTATCGAGAAAGAAGAGAGGGAGCTTCTGCTAGCCGAGCTAGAGCAGGAGCGAGAGCGGTACCGCAAGGAGCACGAACGCGCTGATAAGCTGCAAGAAGAAGCGAACAGGTTGCGAGAGGAACTAGAGAGCGAGAGGAATAAGGGGTCTTGGCGGAGGCTGGTCGGTGGGTAAGGCCGGCACCCACCACTTTTAGGCGAACCGCCGCACCCGCTTCATGTAGTAGTCCCACCACCACCAGCGCCCCGGATCGGTGTGGCAGCCCACCCCGCCACCCTTACCGGGGCAACCCGGCACCTCGTTGTGTCCGATTATGTGGCGCCTGTTTATCGGGATGCGGTACCTCCTGCACAGGTAGGCAGTCAGCTTCGCCGACGAGCGGTACATTTCCGGAGTGAACCACCTGGGGTCATTGATGAACCCCTCGTGCTCGATGCCGATCGAGATCCGGTTGGTGGGCCAGAAGCCTGCATGCCAAGCGATGTTGATGTCGCTGACGCACTGGGCTATCTTGCCGTCCCTAGAACGGATGACGTAGTGAGCTGAGACGTCTGAGGCAGGGTTCTGAAACCAGTTTATTGCCGATGACCACGACCCTTGTGTCACGTGGATCACTATCTCGTCTATCTGCGGCGCTCCACGGTTGGCCCCTGTGTAATTCGACCAGTGTGCGGGGTACCAGACGACAGGCGGTTTGCGAGCCATCAGGGCGCCCCGATCGTATCGCTCAGGTTCCGTGCTTCGAGGGACAATCGTTCGCCGGACTCTAGCTTCTCTTCTGGGATACCTCTCCGCAAGGCATCGAATACCTGCTCGGCGTAGAGTTCTCCGCTTCCTATCCCAGCGACCGCATGGTAGTTGTTGCCCGAGGCACTTCCCCTGCCGGTCACCGCCCCGAAGAATCCTGCAAGCCGCGCGAGCTTCTGTGTCCCAACGGCACTGGCCAGCAGCGCAGCCCCACCCCGGATGTTCGCCGCCCGATCGGTCTTGAGCTCCTCCTCAGGGATGCCCGTGAGCCTGGAAGCCTCGCTCAGGGTGTCGGAGTAAGGGTTCTGCACCAGGGCCATGATTCCGTAAGAGCCCCAGCCATGCAGGCTCCCCACTTCGTACCGGTTGGCGTCCGGAGGGGGCATCTCCCAGCGGGTGTTTACCCAGCCCATGGCCATAAGAAGCTCTACCGGAACACCGTGCTCATCGGCAGCCCTTCGGAACTCGGCCACGAGGGATGACCTCGGCTGTGCCTCAGGCCTTGTTTGTGCCAAGACCCTTGTGGAGCCCAAAGACCCGAGCAGAGCCACGCCGGCAAGACCAGCCCCGCTGAGCTTCAGGAACGCCTTGCGATCGAGAGCTCTGGGCTCGCTTTCGGGGTCGGATCTAGAAGTTCCTCCGGCATGCTCGGAACTCATATCCCTCCTCTTGAAGCAAAATAGCCCCGATCTGCTGTGTGCTTTGCGCCCATTATCTCTAGCCAAGTTCGCGCCGCAAGCCCTTCCCTTGGGCACAGCAAACGGAAAATTCAAAGGACTAGCCCTCACTACTCTAGACTGCCGAATGCTGGACCAGGGTGTCGGAGGAAGCCGTAACCATGACGAAAGAAGCGGACAGAAGATCCGAGGCTGGCAGAAAGCTGGACCGCAAAATCATCTTCTCCGATGCGGTCTTCGCCATCGCCATAACCGCCGACGGTTTCTGTTCGCGTGCTCGACCTGCCTCGTGGACTCCTCACTTGTAGTCCATTGAGTAGAACTGGTCCGGGACTTTCAGTGCGGACGCGACACGATCGAGTCGATCTCGGCGAGCTCCGTATCGGTCAGCCGCCAGCCGGCAGCTGCCGCGTTGCTCCTTGCCTGCTCTGACGACGTAGCCCCGGCGATCACCGACACTACGGCCGGCCGTGTGAGCAGCCACGAGAAGGCGAGCTCCAGTATCGTGTGCCCCCGCGACTCTGAGAACTCGATAAGCTCTTCCACTACGGCAAGGTTCCGATCGGTGAGTAGGCTATCGCCCCTCCCGGACTGGAGGCGGCTTCCTTCGGGGGCGGGCTGGCCTTGGCGATACTTCCCCGTGAGCAGGCCACTGACCAGCGGGAAGTAGGGTATGAACGCGAGCCCTTGGCGCTCGCACTCGGGGAGAACGTCGCGCTCGGGCTCGCGGTGCAATACGCTGTACTCGTTCTGTACGCTCACGAACCGCGCACCTCCGTCGCGGGTTGCCCTCTCCGCCTCACGCAGTTGCTCGGCCGAGAAGTTCGAGCAGCCGATCTCACGCACCTTGCCGGCCCGCACCAGTTCGTCGAGGGCGCCGAGCGTGTCCTCAATCGGCACCTCGGGATCGGGCCTGTGAAGCTGGTAGAGGTCGATGCGGTCGGTTCTGAGGCGACGCAGGCTATCCTCGACAGCCTGCCCCACGTACTCCGGCTTGGCACCCTTTCGCTGCTCGTCCAACCGAGCGCCGAACTTCGTGGCGAGCACAACCTCGTCGCGGCGCTGACTTAGCGCGCGGCCCAGGAACTCTTCGCTCTTGGTGCCGCCGTAGACATCGGCCGTGTCGAAGAAGTTGATGCCGGCGTCGAGCGCGGCGTCGACGACCGCTGAGGTGGCGCCCGAGTCCAGGCGCCGACCGAAGTTGTTGCAGCCGAGCCCCACCACCGACACCTCGAGCGATCCGATCCGTCGCGTGTCCATAGCGTCCCTCCCTGGAATGTGTAATCCCTGTGCCATTCGGCCCATTCGAACCGCCTAGCTGGGCTGTATCACGTCCTTCAAGATGCTGTCTATCTCAGAAACAACATCGGACGACAATCTCACCCCAGCAGCCTTGGCGTTGTCTTCAACCTGTTCGGGGCGTGACGCCCCGATGATGGCGCTGCTGACGTTGTCGCGCTGCAGTACCCAGGCCAAGGCGAGCTGGCTCAGAGACGCCTTCCTCATCGTTCCATAGTCCGCAATGCTTTACGAGGTCTCCCCGTGGATCGCTGAGGAGGTGGAAGGGGAGATCGAGTTTGTCGACCATAGCAGCATTGCTACTCGGCGGGTCGACGCTGATGCCGGCGATTCTGCCTTTACGTTGCTCGAATTCTTCATAATCCCTGGCAAAGCTGACCAGCTGCCCATTGCAGTACGGTCACCAGTCACCTCTGTAGAAGACGAACATCAGGGGACCTTCGATAAGCTGGCTGCGCAGATCGAAAGGCTCTCCGTGTTCGTCCGGTAGTATGAAGGCCGGGAACCTCTCCCCAACCGCTACGTTCGCCATGTGCTGCCCCTTTCAGTGCTCTGAGGTGATACATACCAAGCCAAAAGGATCAGCAAACTGAGAAAGTCTCGCCAGCCATGAGAGGAGTAGAATGGCATCTCGGCTTGCGGAAGTAGTTGGAAGGTGGGCGACACTGAGGATATGTCCATGAAGATCGGTGTGCAGATCCCCAACAACAGTGCTAAGCCCCGCGAGATAGGCCTCACGAAGATGGGGCGGCTGGCAGAAGACGCCGGGGCGGACAGCCTCTGGGTCAACGACCACCTCCTGATGGTCGAAGGTGGGCGCTCACCCTACCCGTTCACCCCAGATGGCGCTATCCCGTGGCCCATAGATATGCCCTGGTACGAATGCCTTACGGCCGCTTCCTTCCTGGCCGCCACCACCTCGAGGTGCAGGATTCGGCACCTCGGTCCTTATCCTCCCGCAGCGCAACGTCTTGGAGCTGGCGAAGACGACCGCCACCCTGGACGCCTTGAGCGGAGGACGCTTGGTCTTTGGGATAGGTGCCGGATGGTTCGCTGAGGAGATCGAGGCGCTCGGCTACGGGTTCCGGACGCGGGGACAACGTACCGACGAGATGATCGAGGTCCTGAGACGGTGCTGGACGGGAAGACCCCGGCCCTTCGAGGGTAAGGAGATCATCGTGCCGGAGGGTCTAGTATTCGAGCCGCGACCCGCCCAGCCGGGCGGTCCTCCTATCCTCGTCGGCGGGATGAGCCGGGCGGCGCTTAGGCGCGCCGCGCTCCGCGGCGATGGCTGGCTTGCCTTCCAAAGGGGGGAGCTCGACCCTGGGAAACTCGCCAAACTGCTCGAGACGCTCGAGAACCTTCGCGGGGAATTTGGGCGGCTCGACGAGCCGTTCAGCTACGTCATGCGCCTGCACAGTTCTCCCAAGATAGCACCCCGACTTTCGGAGTTCGCCATCCAGGTGCAGGAACTCGGATTCGATGAGCTGATAATAAATCCCCCCTGGGAGGACCTTGCCGAAGCGCAGAGACTGATAAACCAGGTCAAAGGTGCGGTCTCGACTGGCGGCGCATCCTAAAGGCGGCACGATGGTTTGCCGGAACTATTCTCTCATCTTTACGTGCCTGCTCCACACACGCAAAGACTGCTACATAACGGTAATGCCCGCGCAGCAGATCCCATTCGTCGCGGCACCTCATCGGCTCCATTCCGCTTCACGCGCCTTTACCAGCGCGACCAGCGTGGCGTTGACCGGCGCGGTCAGCCCGACCTTCTCCGCTTCCCGTGGGATCGCGCCGTTGATCACCTCTATTTCCGACGGCTGTCGTGAAAGGTGGTCGAGCAGCATGGACGGCCGTGCTTCCGGAATCTTGGCGCCTAACCTGCGGATATACTCAAGCGGATCTCCCACGTGCAACCTTACGCCAAGTGTGTCAGCGACTTCAACTGCTTCCAGAGCGCAATGTTGGGCTACCCACCAAGTGTTCGGGTCGGACAGTACTTCGCCGACCGTCTTGCCGGTTAGACACGAGGTGGCGGAGAACGCCACGTTAAAAATCAGCTTCTCCCACACCATTCGATCAGTGTCATCAAATAGTGCGACCTCGAATCCGGCAGAGCGCCAGATCTGTGCGCTGGCTTCGAGCGCGGTGCGTGGCAAGCCGGCATAGGCGCCAAAGCGAACCATTTCCATTCCGTTGTGGTGCACATGCCCAGGCGCGCGTAGCGAAGCGCCGAAGCCCCCGACTACCCCTACAGCGATTCTGTCGGGGTCTATGATCGAAGCAACCCGGTCCGCCGATCCCAACCCATTCTGGATCGTCTGTACGGATGTCTCGGGACCGAGCAGCGATAGAGCCGAGCGTGCGGCCGTCTCAACATCGGCCGCTTTGGTGGATATGATGACGAGATCACAGAAACCGATGCCTTTAGTAGTAGTGCTTCCCCGGACGGGTGCCGTTCGATCTCCGCTGATGCCCTCGACGCGCAAGCCATGAGCCGTTATGGCTTGCGCGTGCTCTTTCCACAGGGTAACCGCATGTACCTCATGGCCAGCAGAAGCCATGAGCCCGGCATAGACGGAACCCATGGCTCCGGCGCCAACGATCGCGATACGTGCCATACTTATGTTCTCCTCAGCGAACTTCCCCTGGTAAGACAGAAACGACCGGATCGCCTCCTGAAACGCTCGGCGGACGCACGGTTCGTCTTTTTCCGAGAAGTGCCCTTCCATTAATAATAGGTAACGGCTTATGTGGCGCTCGTTGGGGGGCCCCTGCGCCCCCCAACGAGACAAGCAGCTCAGACTTCAAAGCTTACCCGAACCAGCAAACTCCGGTTACACCCCGTACTTGATGGCGACGGTCTTGACCTGAGAGTATTCGTACAGAGCTTCGTAACCCTTCTCCCGGCCGTGTCCGCTCTTTTTGAATCCTCCAAATGGGAGCTCGACACCCCCGCCCGCACCGTAGGTGTTGATGAACACCTGACCGGCTCGGATCTCTCGGGCGAGCCAGTGTGCTTTGCCCACGTCGCGAGTCCACACCGCTGCGACCAGGCCGTAGTCCGTGCTGTTGGCTATCTCGGCGGCCTCTTCGAGGTCATCGAAGGAGGACGCGACCAGCACGGGACCGAACACCTCTTCCCGGGCCAGCGTGTCTCCGGGCGAGACCCCGCTGAATAGGGTAGGCACAAAGAAGAAGCCACCCCGTAGCCGCTCTTCCTGCGGGATGTCGCCGCCTGCCAGCAGATCCGCCTCTTGCTTGCCCACCTGGACGTAGCTGTCCACGCGTTCACGCTGCTCTTTGGAGATGATCGGCCCAAGGTCGGGGTCTTCGAGACCTGGCCCAATCTCGATCTCTCCGAACCTCTTGGCAACGGCTTCGACGACCTGGTCTTGCACACTTTGATCCACCAACAGCCGTGACCCCGCAGCGCAGGTCTGCCCCGCGTTCTGGATGATAGAGTTCACGATGACCGGGACCGCGCTTTCAATGTCGGCGTCGTCGAATACGATGTTCGGCGACTTGCCGCCGAGCTCCAGCGTCACGGGGATGACGTTGTCGGCGGCGGCCTTGCTCACGAGCTGGCCGACCTCGACCGAGCCTGTGAAGGCGAGGTGATCTATACCGGTATGGGCCGCCAGCGGAGCGCCCGCCTCCTCACCGAAGCCCGGGACGATGTTCAGGGCTCCAGGAGGCAGTCCCGCTTCCAGGGCCAGCTCGCCCAGCCTGATGGGGTTGAGGGGCGCCTCTTCGGCGGGCTTCATCACGCAGCAGTTGCCCGCAGCCAGCGCCGGAGCGACGGAGCGGGAACCGATCTGGATCGGGTAGTTCCACGGGATGATGTGCGCCGTGACCCCGTAGGGCTCGCGCAGAGTGTACGCGAATATCTCCCCGGCCGATGCGATCGTATCCCCATAGAACGACTCTATGGTGTTCGCGTAGAACTCGAAGTAGCGCGCGGCCACCGTGGCGTCGGTGCGCGCCTGCTTCAAGGGCTTGCCGGTGTCCATGCTCTCAAGCCGGGCCAGCTCTTCGTGGTCCCGGTGCAAGAGCTCCGCAATCCTGTGCAGTACGCGCGCTCGTTCTGCCGGTGTTGTACGCCGCCAAGTGTTCTCATGCGCCTCGCGTGCCGCCTCCACCGCCTGATCTATTTCGGCCTCGCCGCACCGTGCCACCTCCGCGCAGGGCCGTCCCGTGGAAGGGTCGAGTACCTCGAACGTCCGACCAGCGTTGACTCTCTCCCCGCCGATGATGGCGGGATAGCTCTCGACCTGTACCGTGCTCATTGATTCTCCTTCCGTGTGACTTATGCCGGCACTATAGCCGGGCGCGCGACCTTTCTCGCCTCTTCCAGCTCGATGGCCTTGCCGGCGTCCTCAAGAGCATACTCCCGGTCGGAAAGCTCATCGAAGGGGTGATCCCGGTGCTTCCTCTCCAGGAATCGCAAGGCCTTGTGCAGATACCAGGGCTGGTAACGTACGACGCCCTGCACGCGCAGGTTCTTCCGGGTGATTAGGCCGGGGGCGAGCGAGACCTCGTGCTCCTTGCCGAGGCTTACGTTCCCGATCTCGACTACCCTCCCGCCGGGCCGCGCGAGTTGCAGGGCTTCTAGGAACGCAGCGGGAACACCCGTCACCTCCAAAACAACGTCCGCGCCGTAGCCGCCGGTCAGCGATTGAACCTGCTCCACCCGCTCTTCGGCCGTCGGATGCTCCTGCATATCCACGATATTTTCGGCCCCGAACCGCTTGGCGAGCTCTATGCGTTCCGGGACGCCCTCGATCATGGTGACCTGAGCCCCCATGTCCTTGCCGATCGCCGCAGCATACAGACCGAGGCCGCCCGCGCCCTGGACCACCAAACTGTCGCCCGCCGCGAGCCCGATCTGGTGCAGCCCGAACAGGACCTGCGAGAGCCCGCAGTTCGCCCCGGCTACCACCTTGTCGGAGACGTTGTCCGGCACCTTGTAGAGGTACTGGTCCGGATGCACGTAATAGTGCGTCGCGAACGCCCCGGTGAAGTGCGGCTCCACTTCGGGCGGATTCGACCAGAACGAGTAGGCCCTCTGGCAGAGGTTGAAGTCGCCACGCAAGCACGCCGGGCATCTCCGGCAAGTGAGAAAGTAGGGAGCGATGACACGGTCGCCGACCTGCACCGGGTTTCCAGCGTAGTCCGTCTCCGTGCCCTCGCCGAGGGCCGCGATCTCCCCGATGAACTCGTGGCCGAGAACGCACTCGCGGATGAGCGGGTGGTGGAAGTGGAAGATGTGGACCTCCGAACCACAGACTTGGGCGCGCCGGATCTTCATGAGTACCGCCCCGGGTTCCGGCTCTGGAACCTCGAACTCCTTAACAATCACTTCTTCGGGCCCGACCAGGGCCGCGACTTTTCCCTTCATCTCGACGCCTCCTCCGCTTCCCTTGTGCTGTGAAAAAAGTATGTGGCGCGTGATCCATTACGGCTAGCTCGTCGTCTCCCTGTCCCCTTCTGTGACGTCTGCGGCCCCCCTCGGGCAAGCAGGGCTACGCTCTGATTTCCCCCGCGATGGTAGTTGCCTTCACACTCTTTCACCTGGCGCAACAACTTCTCAGTAAGTCGCCGCGCAGGGTGCTCCCTTTGCAAGCTTCTACTGGTCGTTCTTGCCAGGCAGCTTCTCAAGCAACGCGAATAACCATAGAAGTTCCTCTCCCCTTCTCTCTTGCTCTGTGTTAATCGGCGTACCCGCTCTCGAAGCCGCGCAAACGCACGCCGAATGCTTGCATCTCAAGTCGTGACCACTAATCAGATAGGCGTAGCATGGTGAAACCGCTCATCCGTAAGGAATATCGAAGTGGAGCCGAGGGGATTCGAACCCCCTACCCCTCCGCCGTGCAAAAGCGGCACGATACTTTGCTGGAGATGTCTGGAGCTTGCAAAACGGCTGCAAACATACGTATTTTCTAGATTACGCTCTTTCCCGAGCTTTCAGGAGATTTACTCGGGTTGCTGCACACAAGGTACGCGCGGCAGAACCCGAATCTGTGACCGTTACTTTCGTAAGCCTCCAAGCCATAGGACATAGACTGACACCGGGACTCACGCAAGGGCAACATGGCACTCTCACCATGGTTTGTACTCGCGAAGGGTCAGGAAGGATGCTAGACATGGTTGTAGTACCGTTGTGGCATCCCAGCCGCTCGCTAGTTTATCCTTCCCGTCTGCGTTCGCTCGTATAGCTCAAGGACACCCTCGGCGGTTACCTCGCATTCGGTTGCACGCGCATTTTCCGCACCTGCTGCCACACCCATTCGCAGAGCTTTAGCCGACGTGGCTCCTTGAGCCAGTTCCCAGAGAAATGCGCCGAGCAAACTGTCTCCGGAGCATACGGGATTCCGAACAGAGACTTCTGGAGGTTTCGCCCAATAGCTTTCGCGATCGATCAGGGCGGCTCCGCTGGCTCCCTGAGTGAGGAGAATAGGGGTTTGGTACTGTCGGAAAAGTTCTATAGCCTCTTCAATCCCTGCCGAGTCTCTACCCATCACGCTCGCAAGCTCTGCTTGGTTGGCTTTGACTAACGCAACTCCCGCTTCAAGCGCGGCAACTAACGTCGGTCCGCTCGTGTCTACTACCGGGCGACTCGGAAACGCTCGCAATAGAGTACGGAAGGCCTCCGGAGTTATGCCCGGCGGCAGGCTTCCAGAGACTACGATTTTCCCAGAAGGGAGCTTCTCAACGAGTTCCGCCCAATCCTCGGCGGACACCGAGGGGCCCGACTCGTACACTTCCGTGGGGTGGGGTCGACCATCGAGCAGTATATGACATTCCCGTGTTTCCCCTTCGACCTCCTGAAAAACGCCAGACAAACCCTCGCTTGACAACAGTTGTTGGAACTTTTGACCATTCCACCCTGCCAGAAAGCCTGCCACGATCACTTCTCCGCCCAACGCCGTTACCACTCGAGCAAGGTTCACCCCTCCCCCACCTGCCGCTTCATGCGTGACACGTACTCGATGCAGCTTCTCTGGCGTCAGCTGCCGGTCCAATTCGAGAGTTCGGCCAAGAGCCAGGTTGGGTGTAAAGGCGACGATCGGGAAGGATGGTTTCATCTAGACGTATTGTGGAAGTTATGCAGCATCTATTCGCCGTGCACGATTCTGCGGTAGCGGGCCAACTCCGCAGCGGGCTTATTCGACTCGTAGATATTCCTTCCGAAAACAAGACCGGCTGCGCCGGCTTCCATCGCGCCCTGTGCCTGCCGGTAAGCGTCCTCGGGTTTTCCCGCCCTCGCCCCGCCGGCGACCAGAAGAGGAGCAGGGCATCCCTCAACGACTGTCCGAAGCGCCTCCACGTTGCCGGGATAGATGCACTTGACGATATCCGCTCCGATCTCGGCCGAGATGCGGCAGTACATGGCTAACAGCTCAGGGGTGGTCTTGTCTTCGGCATTCGTCCTCTCGCGCGCGCTGCGAGGCTCGATCATCATTGCGAGACCCCACTTCTCGCACGCCCGTGCCAGTCGCGCGTTTCGTTCGACCTCCATCTTCTCGCGCTCGGGGTCTTCGTAGCCAACGTAAAGATATGTCATGACCGCATCAGCGCCGGCCGCAAGCACGTCTTCGATCCTGGGCCAGCCCGACCGTTGCGCCTTCCCGATACGGTAGGATATCTCGGCTGAAACTCTGGTAGTCGAGATGGATCACGAGCGAGGGGTGATCCCTCCCCACGAAAGCGTCTTCCAGGCGTGAAAGCATTCCGGGCGCTACCATCAAACCGTCCGCCCGAGACGACGCTTTGCGTTAGGCGCCGCATGTCTTCCATGGTTTTCATGCCCGGCCGTGGTCCCATCAAAATCCCATGTGAGTAAGCGACGATCAGCGACCTGCCACTCCTCTGGTTGAATAGCCTCCCCATCCTGATCTTCTTGCCCGTTCGTGAGTCCATCTTTCTCCATTCCTCTCCGACGCGGCTTCCAAGCATTTCATTGCTCTTGATTCAGACCATACTTCCCGGGGTTGAGGACGCCGGCGGGATCGAGCGCCCCCTTGATCCGTCGCAGAACGAGTTTGCTCGACCCCAGCTCCCGGCAGATGTAAGGTAGTCGAGCCAATCCCACTCCGTGATGGTGCGAGATCGCCGCGCCACGCTCGAGACAACGTGTTCATGGCAACGTCCCAGATCTGCATGAGGCGTTCTTCGGCAGCGGCATCATCCTCGACCCTACCGAGCAAAATCATGTAAAGCGATGTGCCTTGGAGGTACACGTGAGAGAAATGGCCGAGTACTTCCGTACTCAGCGGAGCAAGCACCTTTTTGAGCTCGTTGTACGTTCTGAGGATGCCGCCCCAGAAGTGCGCTACCTCTATGGTCTCGGCGAAGCCGCCGGGTTCTTCGAGCAGGTTCTCCACCGTGGAAAAGTCAAAGCGGCGTTCCATCCACGCGAGCGCCGGGTTCGGACCAAGTACTTTTCCACCTTCGGATCGGCAAATGTCGACTCCTGCAGAGTATTCGGCCCTGGCAACGTCCTCGAGGCCCTCGAAACCTATCAGCAGGATATTGCCGGGAGCCTCTTCACCCTTCATCAGATGCCGCGCTTCGTCTCTATCGTAGAGGCGTACCAGGAACGGGCGTAGACCAAGACGCATGATCCGGCGCACAGCGGTAAGGCCGGCATCGATCGTCTCGAAGGAAACCGTCTCGAAGAGGCGATGCTCGGTGATCGGGAACATCTTGAGTGTTACATCGGTCACCACGCCGAGCGTACCCTCCGAGCCGACGAAGAGTTCGCGCAGTTCAGGACCGACCGCCGCGCGGGGCGCGAGTTCGGTCTCCACCAGCTCACCTGTCGGGAGCACGACCGTGAGAGCCGCGATCAGGTCCTCGATCCCGCCCCAGCGAGACGAAAACTGGCCCGTCGCACGCGTGGAACCCACCCTCCGACACTCGAGAGGCGAAGAGATTGAGGAGAATGGTTCAGCGTGTAGCCCCGCGCGTTGAGCCTCTCTTCCAGCTCGTGCCCGATCATACCGGCTTCCACCCTTACCAGCAGGTTGGTCTCGTCGAGCGCAAGCATGCTGCGCATTGCCGACATATCTAGAAAGATGCCCCCTTGCATCGGCAACGGCGCACCGGTAACGCTCGACCCCGCTCCTCGCGGCGTCACCGGCACACCATTCGCGCTGGCCCACGACAGCAGATGCTTACTTCGCCCACGCCTTTGGACGCACGACCACGTCAGGGCGATAGGGTTGTTTGCCCTGCTGGAGCCATTTTGCGGCGACCGGCCACCTATCGTAACTGTAGCGCGATATTTCGGCTTCCTCGTCGATTACCCGGCCGGTACCTACTTCGTTCTCTTAATTGCTCTATCCACGAAGGGGTCATCATCGCTCCTGGCACTAATCGACAACAAGACTCGATCCACTCGCACGATGCAGACCGATCGTCATCAAGATGATCCATGTCCGCTTCCGAGCCGGCTTGGGGATCCCTCTTGAGTACTCTTGTGCGGACGCAGCAGCTCGCATACGGCACCTACGACGCCGGTCTGACCGCGCATCTCCCCCTGCACAAACTCGACGCCTTTGTAAAACTGTCCGGCCATCTCGACGGTGCGTTCATGGTAGACGCCAACCAGTTCGCGGAAGCGCCGCTCGCAAGCTTCGAGCAGGACGGGACCGGCCTCCGAAACCCCGCCCGTCAGCGCCACTCGCTCCGGCAGGTAAGATCGAGCACAACGAGGCAAGCGTCAAGCCAAGCCATTCGCCGATTTGCTCCATGATCGCGACAGCCTCCGGATCGCCCTCACGGGCCTTGGAGATGATCTCGTGCGCGGGGGTATCCTGTCCAGTACGCTCCTTTGCCAGCTGCTCGATGCCCGCAACCCCGCACAGGGCTTCGGCGCACCCCCGGCATCCCATCGAGCAGGTGGGTCCTCCGGGCTTAATGATCACGTGACCCGTGTCGCCCGCGCAGCCGCCGAGGTAGCGCAGCGGCTCTCCGTCTATGACTACCCCTGCTCCCAATCCCGTGCCAACCGCCATACACAGGAAGCGACGCGTCCCCCTTCCGCTACCATAATCGTACTCGGCCAACACGTGCGCGGTCAGATCGTTGTTGATCACAACGGGCAATCCGAAATTATCCTCCATCAGCCTTCGTAGATCGAGTCCACGGAGCGCCGGCGTATTGGGGCATACGATAGGTCCCTTGCGCTCCTGGTCGACGTAGCCGTGCACCGACAGACCGATACCGATCACCTCTTCACGGCCCTCGCGGAGCTTCTGGATGCGGCGTACCAGCTCGTCCAAGAAGGGCTGTGGATCTCCGAATGCATCGGATGACATACGCTGGAACTCCACGATATTTCCCCCCTTATCTACCAGCGCCAGCTTGGTGTGAGTGCCGCCGATGTCGACACCAACAGCTAGGGGAGAGTCTTCCATAATGCGCTACCCTCCAACGATATGCGTCATACCTTGTACATGATACCGCTCGCGCCAATGAGGCTTTTCAGGATCGATGCCCCGCGCACGAGCGACTCGATAAGCTAAAAGGTACAGAGGCGCCACCAGCGCGAGCGACGCGAAAGCTTCTCTTTGCGGGACGGCCACGGGAAGATGCATATCGTCGGCCGGTGCGTCGGGACCGATATCTACTACGCGGGCGCCCCATTCCCTGGCGTGTCGGGCGACCGCGGCAGTCGATTCATCGCCTTCCGAGCCGGTGTACAAGGCGACGCACAGCGCCCGCTCGTCGACCATCGTGGACGGGCCGGAAGCCATCTCCCAGGTTTCGCTACCCTCGGCATGCAGCAGGGGCATCTCCTTCATCTTGAGCGCTCCCTCGAGCGCGGCGGCATACCCGCTGCCCGCACCGAAGCAGAAGGCATGCTCGAACTCAGAAAGTTCGGGCACAAGGTATGGAACCGACTTCTCTGCCTCGCTGATCGCCGCGGCCGCGCGGTCCGCCGATGCTTCGAGATCCGCAAAGTACTCCTTGGAAGCGGAGAAGAGCTCGAGCATCAATAGGTGAGCGGCCGTGAGCGTGCTGGCGTACGTCTTCGTCGTGACCGGGACCCTACTTGGCCCTCCGCCACCGATCAGTGTGGCATCCGCCAAGCGTGTAATCGAGGAGCCCGGAACGTGTGTTATGCCGATACGCAAGCACCTTCCCTCCAGCCGCTCGAACGTAGCCAGCACATCCCGGAACTCGCCCGAAGCGGTGACACCGACGACCGCGTCGCCGGTACCGAGCGCCGGCGTGAAATAGCGAAAGTCCCCGGACATCATAGCGAGTACGGACGGATCTTCAGGGCTGGCCAAGGCTCGCGCCGCATAGCTGGCGGACAGGGCGGAGTAGAAAGATGTGCCGTTGCCGATGACGTAGACGCGTCGTGGCGAACGTTCCCGTATGGCAGAAGCTGCTCCGAGCGGCCGAAGGGCGCGTTTCCGCTTAATGTGGCCCGTATAGCAGCGGGCAGTTCGCGTATCTCCCGCAGAATCGACTCGCTTGACATGTTCCTCCTTTACGGATGTTACGTACTCAGTTTCCTCCGCTCGCTCGCTCGCCAAGTAGCTCCGCGGATCCGAACAGGTTGAATGCCCGCACGTACTTCTCGATCGACGCCGCGATACGATCCACAACCCACCCGTGCGGGTCACCCATCACCGGCGTCAGGTTCTCGTAAAGCCGGGAGCGGCTCTCGACCACTTGCGGCTGCGTCCACACGTAACGGGCACCCGAGGTCACAAGCCACCTTTGGCGTGCGGCGCTTAGCTTATCGAACTCTTCAGGCTCATCGGCGTTCCGCCCCTTTTGTCACTTTCCGGACCCCGCAACGAGACCACGGATGAAGAACCGCGCGCCGAACAGGTACAGCAATAGCATCGGTATTGTGGCGATCAGCGCACCGGTCATGACAAGCGATTCATTTACCTGGAACTGGCCCTGAAAAAGCGTCAGTCCGGCCACCAGGGTCCGGCTCTCGTTGCTCTGGAGGAAGACCAAGGCTATAAGCAGTTCGTTCCACACCCAGAAGGCGTTGACCACGATAGAGGTCAACAAGGCCGGCGCGGAGAGGGGCAACACAATACGCCACAGAACGCCCAAGTGGAGAGCAGCCATCGATTCGGGCGGCCTCTTCGATCTCGTAGGGTAACGCCCGGAAGAAGTTCGTGAGCAGGTAGACCGAGAGCGGTATCGTGAGTCCCACGTAGACGACGATCACCGAGGGCAAGGTGCTTATGAGGCCCACCCGAACCATCAGCAGGAAAAGCGGGACCACGAGCACCACGGGCGGTACAACCATGAGGGACACTATGCCGCTGAGGATGGTGTCACGGCCGGGGAACCGCATCCTCGCCAGAGCATAGGCGGCCAAGACGGCGGCGGCCGTGGCGGCGAGCACGGAGACCGCCGTAACGATGACGCTGTTGAGCATCCACTGTAGCAAATCCCCCTGAGCGATGGCATCTCGAAGGTTCTGCAGCGTCGGGTGCAAGGGTGGCAGAAACTGGCTGCTAAGGTACTCCTCCCGGCTCTTGAACGCGGTAATAACCATATAATAGATGGGATAGAGCGCTACGACACTAATAGCGATCAGCACCACGTGACTCAGGATCGTGCCGAGCCTAGGAGTTCCCTTGCCTGCCCTACTGCTCCGGGTCGTCGCCACTTTCATCGCTCCTAACACGAACCTGCAGGAATATGAGGCCGGAGATGGCCACCATCAGCACCACCGCCACCGCCGAGGCAATGCCCGGGGACTGGAACTCGAAGGCGTTCTGCCAGATATAGAACTCCAGGATAATCGAAGAAAACCCCGGCCCCCCTTTGGTCATCGTGTAGACGTAGCCGAATACCCAACTAAACATGGTTATGATCTCCACCACCACGAAGAACTCGATAACCGAGCGCATCTGAGGGATCGTCACGTAACGGTGCACCTGGAACCAGTTGGCGCCCTCCGTCTTCGCGGCGTCCAGCAGGTCGGTGGGAATGGACATCATCCGCGCCAAGAAGAGTATGGTTCCAAACCCGAGCTCCCGGTAGATGATGACGCTCATGATCGAGGGCAGCACCCACCTCGGGTCGCCGAGCCAGTCCCGCGTCAAGAACCCCAAGCCGGCGGCTTCGAGAGCGGTGTTCACGATGCCATCCGCGCTGTAGAGGTAGATGAAAGTGATGCCGACAACCGGTATAGCCAGGATGTAAGGCATGAAAATGAAGGCCCGGTACCACTTCCATCCTCGCATCTGTTCCCACAAAAGCAACGAAAACAACAGTGCCAGCACCGTCATTATGGGGACCGAAAGCAACAGTATCAGATTGTGCAGGACGGCCTGCCGAAACGCCGGATCGGTGAGCATGAATTCGTAGTTGGTGAACCCGAAGGTCGTCCCGCCGGTCGCCGCAGGAACCTGCAGGCTGGTGCGAACGATCTCGATGAGCGGGTAGACGAACACCAGCACCATGAAGGCGGCTGCGGGCAGAAGGTAGAGGTATGGAGTCCAGGGAGCGTTTCTCAGGCGGCTCTTTTTCGGCCGTTCTCGCCCCTGGTTACGAGCAGCTTGACTCCTCTCCGAGGTACCGGATCGGGTCATGGGCGTTGCTCTCCTTATGTCCCGGAGACCTCGGGGTGCCAGGATTGCCAGTTCTTCAGATCGTCGGGGTTCTGGGTGCGCCACCGCTGGGCCACCGATTGCCACAGCTGGGCAGCCTCTTGCGGAGTGCCGCTGCCGGAGAAGATCAGCTGCCCTGCCTTGAGGTTAGCCTCGCTGTCGATCTGCGGCGGGTTGTAGTTCTCCAACCACACCTGAGGACCGGTGGTCTCCCACTCATAGAGCTCTCTCAAGACCGGGTCCTTGATCAACGAGGCGTCGAAACGCTTGTCGGCCAGCCCCACTCCGGTCTGCTCGTACCAACGTTGCATGCGCTCCGGGGTATGCATGAACTGAAGGAAGGCTCGCTGCCTCTTCCTTGTTCTTGGACCAGCTGGTAATGAAGTACGAGATGGACTGCGTAGCGTTGAAGGCATCGGCGAGGTTACCCTCTGCGACCTTCGGATACTTCATGATGCCCACCGCGTCCTGGCCCAGGTCCTGCTGCCATTGCCTCACTATGCCATCCGTACCGAAGGACATGGCCGACTCTCCGCGGGAAAAGATGGCATGGCCCTGGCTGAGGGTCAAAGAGTTCACCGACTCGTTGTAGTAACCCTTCTGGACCAAGTCGTTTAAGAGTTCATACCAACCGGTGTACTTCTCGTCGGTGAGCGGCTCCCGGCCGATTATGGCGTCCACCCACTCTTGGAGGGAATTTAGATACTGCAGCTCCATGTTGGAGAAATGCCAGGCGCCCCCGTAACCGTCCTGGTTGCCGATACTGAAGGGCGTGACGCCCGACTTCTTGAGCTCCTCGCAAGTTGCCAGAAAGTCGTCCCACGTCTGCGGCGGGTTCTCCGGGTCAAGACCTGCCTTATCGAAGTGCTCCTTGTTGTATGCCGTCGCGATGCCGATTATGTAGTAGGGCATAGCCCAGAGCTTGCCGTTGTAGACGTTCTCGCTGGTGTTGAGCCACTGGTCGATCTCTCCCTGTGGCACGTAATCGCTTATCGGGACCACCGCGTCCTGCCACACCTGCGCGAGCACCGGGCCCGTGGCCCACTGAGACGCGATATCCGGCCCCTGCCCGGCAGAGGCAGCCGCCTGGAAGGAGCTTATGAGCGTGTCGGTGGACTGGGGAACCACGTCGATCTCCAGGTCCGGTTTCTTTTCCTTGTAGGCCTTGACAGTCTCGTTCATCCAATCGTTCGCACCCGGCGCGTCAGACTCGGCCCAATACCAGAACGTGAGCTTGCCTTTGACACTCTTCGCATTTGGCGCGTTCCCTTGTCTGCTGCTGTTCTCCTCCGCACGCAGCAAGGAACCCGGGAAGGGTGGCGGCCCCGGCACCCACCCCGGCCAGACGGAGGAACTCCCGCCGGCTCAAGCCGCGCACGCGCGAGCCTTTTTCGGGACCCTCGGTTCTTTTCACGTTACTCAAGGGAGCTACCTCCATATCCTGTCCATGTTTCCAACTCTCCATGTCACAATTCACATATTTGGCTAGCCCGGTGAAGCTATTTCCACTTCAACTCCCCGCTCGTTCAGGCTTGTCACGATGGCATCAGAAACGCCAGGGTCGGTAATCACCCGGAGCACATGCTCTATAGGAGCCTGCCGTACCGTGGCTATTCTGCCAAACTTGGTGTGGTCGGCGAGAACGGTAATCTCCCGAGCGATGGCCATGATGGTCCGGTCGCTCTGCACCTCGGTCATATCGTCGGCCGAAAGCCCGTAGTCGGGATGGATAGCAGGAGTGCCCATGAAAAGCGTGTCGGCTCGTAAATTCCTTAGCGCATCCTCGGTGATAGATCCAAGCATCGAGAGCTCTAAATGCCGGAGGGCGCCGCCCAGGACGATCACGGAGATGTTCGGGTAGGACGCTAGCAGCGATGCGATGTTTAAGGCGTTGGTTATGATCGTAAGCTCCCGCCGCTGGGCTATGTGCGGGATCATCTGGACGGTGGTGGTTCCCCCGCTAATGATCGCTACGTCTCCGTCTTCGACATGTTTGGCGGCGGCACGCCCGATCCATCTTTTCTCCTGCGCCTGTAGCGAAGCCCGCTTTAGCATGGGCGGTTCAGGAAACCCCCGAGCTCGTCCTCGTGGGTTGGGAGCCGCACCACCATGCGCCCGCTCGATCAGACCTTGCTCGCTGAGTCGAGTCAAGTCTCGTCGCACGGTAGCTCGGCTAACGCCGAATAATTCACTAAGTTCCGCAACGGTGGCACCGTTGTTCTGCTCTACGATCTCGACTATCTCCTGCCGCCGCCCTGCGTCTAGCACCTGCGAGTTCCTTCTTCATTAGTGTTTGGAGAGATGTCGAACTGATCGTCTGTAGCACCATGCCTGGCTGCAGGGAGCGTGTGTCCAAAGACTACAGCGCTTAAGGGTTCTCCGCCCGCCACGTTCAGGTTCCCTCTTTGTAACTTTCCCTTTCTGTACAAATACAATCATATCTGAGCGGAATTGTCAAAGATACGCACATCAGTGATTGCTCATATATGCTTGTTAGTGAGTTGCTTAGCACGCAAGATGGGAAACGCAAAAACATAAGGGAAGACCAAGTCTGTGATGATCAGCGTGTTCGTAATTCGCCTCAAATAGCTGTTCTGCCGAGAATGTAACGTGCCGGCTGCATAGAGCAGCGAGAGCCTCGGCGAGTTGCTCTAGCGTGATCCTCTACCGAAGTCCGGAAAACGCTCTGGTAACTCTATCCACCCCTCAGCTTTTACCTGCAATTTGCTACTCTTTCGATGTGGAGCCGAGGGGATTCGAACCCCTGACCTCCGCCGTGCAAAGGCGGCACGATACTTTGCCGGAGCTTTCAGTCGCCGCCCACGTACCACCTACCGGGTCATGCCTTTGACCACCTTAGTACCGGAAAGTAACGTTCGAAGGCCTCGGAACCGAAGCTCCGACGACCCATTCTCTGACAAGATCAGGTCTATGGGCTCTAGGTATCCCGGCTCGCCTGGGTCCTCTCCCGTGTAACAGATAAGATAGCCCGCAGCACGGGAGAATGGGTTGAGAGTACGTAACGGACCGGTCTGTCCTCCTGCTTGTCCGGCAAGCTCATGGCGAAGGTCATCTGGCGCCGGGCCACCGCCAACGCGTCCTCGCCGGGCGGGTCAAGATGGCGCACCCAATAGCCTATTCGATCTGGCGACTCCCAGAACTCGCGGAAGAAATGATGCTCCGAGAGCGTCTCGGGATCCACCGGCGGCGCGCAGAGCTGTTCCGCGAGGGTCTCGGCTGTGCTCACCATCTCTACCCGCTGGCCCGCGACGTAGAGGTCCGGGTTACGGATGGCCTGCTCCTCGCTGACTTCGAGCAGATACGCATCGCCATCGGGCCCCAAGGCTTCGGCCATGCTCGCCCGGATCTCCTCGACGGTCTGCCGGGTTCGGAGGGTAGGAGCGTACATGAAGTGGACGAACTCCCCGGGGGAGAGGTTCTCGGCGAGCAACCGCCCCCTCTCTCGAGCCTGGGCCGCCCCTTCGTCTGTCAAGGGGACGTTTCCCCTGTGAGAAGCGATCTTGCCGTGCCGTACCCAATGGATCCTCACAGTGGATAACAGAGCGGCTCCCCTTAGCTTACTCAGTTTCGATCAGGGCGAACGCGCGGGCAGGGGCGCTTTCTACCCTCGAGAACTTGTAGAAGGGAGCGAAGAACCGAATCCGCGGCGGTAGATCTCTCAGGTTCACGAGACCCTCAATCAGCGGGATGCCCGCGCCCAGGATAGCGCCATGTACGACGAACTCGTCCGCCGTCCAGCCTGGCTTCCGGGCCGCGGGCTCTTCGAAGAAGTCGCAGCCGACGGATTTCGGCCTCCTTTCGACGATCCACCTGGCGGCCTCCGCTGTCAGGCCGGGCGACTCCCTGAAATATTTTTGAGTTCCGATGTGCCTCTGGGCCCAGTCGGTCCTAAGGAGCAGGATGTCGCCGGACCGAATCGACTCGCCCGCGGACTCCAGCCTCTCATTCGCCTTCTCGAGGTCGACCACGTCTATGATCTGCATAGGCTCTGTAGGCGTGAGGTCGAGAACCACCGCCTCGCCGATCACCCGATCCAGCGCGACCTCGTCTATGGCCTCACCACCCTCGACCGTGTGGAGGGCGGACTCCACGTGCGTTCCGGTGTGCAGGCTCATCAGGTCGAGTTGCGTGGATTGCCAGTACCCTGTCCCGTTCTTCGTTCTGACGTTCATCTGCACCCCGAGATCCGTCGAGGGTGGTCCCTTGAAGCCATGGGGGACCGCCGGACTGAGGTCTATGATCTTCATGGAGACGTTCATGCCTACTAGTCGAGCGTCACGTAGAACTCGCGCTCCCGGCTCTCGAGGAGCGGTATCGCCGTGCCGAAGCCATACTTCTGGAAGTGCTCGGAGTCGCCGTGCGCCTTGTAGCCGTCCTCATCAACGTATTGTTCGTAGAGGAAGAATAGGTTCGGGTTCTCCGGGTCGCGGTGAGCCTGATAAAACAGGTTACCCGATTCTTCCCGTGAGAGCGGCGTAAGCTCCCTTATTGCCTCCTCGACTTTATCCGCCTCACCCTCTCTGGCCGTCCACTTCGCCACGACAACGAAAGCCATATCTCTATGCTCCTTTCTTTCCGATCGTATTCCTCAGAACACCGATGCCCTCTATCTCGAGCTCGACGACGTCTCCCTCGCTCAGGTAGCGGTCCGTCTCGATACCTGCGCCGCCTTCGGCAGTCCCCGAGCCGAAAACTTCACCGGGGTAGATCGTCTGCGCCTGGGAAACGTAGGCGATCATGTCCGCGAACTTGTGGTGCATGTTGGACGAGTTATCCTCACCCCATGTCTCGCCGTTGACGCGGACACCCATCGTCAGGTTACCCGCGTCCACCTCGTCGGCGGTCACTATGCAGGGGCCCAGGACGTTCGAGCCGTCCCAGTCCTTCGCCTTCGACGGACCCATCCCCACCGGCAACTCGCGAGCCTGGGTATCGCGGGCCGAGAGGTCGTTCCAGATCGTGTAGCCGAAGACGTAGCTATCCGCCTCTTCACGAGGGATGTCCCTGCCCCTGCGCCCGATTATGGCGGCGAGCTCCAGCTCGTGGTCCAGCTTCTGTGTGTAAGACGGGTAAGGGATGATCTCCTCCGGCCCGATCACGGTGTCAGGCATCCCCCGATAGAAGGCGGGAACCTCGTACCACTCGTCCGGTATCGGCCGCCCCAGACGGCGGAAGGCGTTCTTGAGGTGTCCCTCAAAGGCGAGGAAGTCCCTCATAGAGCGCGGCCTCAAGGGAGAGAGCAGTTGAGCGTTTTCTACCGGGGTCTGCGAACCGACCGGGGCACCGGCCTCGATAAAGGCGATCATGTCGCCGTCGAAACCGGCGTCCAGGATGGCGTCGCCCTCAAGAATCCCTACCCTGGGCCCCTGCCCGGCATCGTAGGTAACCAGCCTCATGCGCCTCCCTTGATCGGCGCAGCGGCTTTGCTTGCCGCCAGGTTCACGGCGTCTTCGATCTTGAGGTAGCAACCACAGCGACACAGGTTACCGCCCATGTAGTTCCTGATCTTCTCCTCCGTTGGTTCCGGGTCCTCTTCGAGGAGGCTCTTGGCTGTGAGGATCATGCCAGGAGTACAGTAGCCACACTGAAAGGCCTCTGCCTCGACGAACGCTCTCTGGACGGGATGTTCCCCCCCGAGCCCCTCGATGGTTGTGATCTCCTTACCCTCCGCGAGCAGGGCGAGCAGGATGCACGTCGAGATCGGCTCGCCGTCCACCAGCACCGTGCACGCCCCGCAGACCCCTACGCCGCAGGTGTAACGGACGCTCGTCAGGCCGAGCTCGCGTCTGAGAACGTCGAGAAGCATCTCGTGCGCCCTGGCTTCGACCTCGACGGCCTCCCCGTTTACGTTAAAGCGGACCTTCACTCTACCTCCTCAGTACCCGCGGCCCATATGAAGCCTTCTTTCCGGCCTCAACCCTGCGGTGGAGCAACCGGTAGAGCGCGATCGCTAGAAGCCCCCCACCGAACATCCCGAGGAGCAGCACAGCGGACGGCGAAGTCAGCAAAGATCTCACACTAGCAGGCGGTCCCTGATCCGACCGGCCGTCTGAACCGTTCACCGGCATCGTCGGCTCCGGGGCACTCCCGGATGCGAAAACGCGCTCTTCCGGACTGTCATTCCGGCCGTTTGTGGAGACGAGCGCGGAGGCAGCTTTGGCCGAGGCGTCGCCTCTGCCGTCTCGGGCGTCCACGGCGTCGAGGACTCGCTCGGCGGAGATCGGCAGATCCGTCACGTGTATGCCGCGGGAGTAGAGGGCGTTGCCGATCGCGGGCGGGACCGGCGGGAGGGCGGTCTCGCCGAGGCCTTGCACCTCTCCGCCCTCGCGCTCCACCAGCTCGTGCGAGAGAGCTGCAGGCATGTCGTCCATCGCCGGGACGTTGTAGTCGGAGAGGTTGGCGTTCGTGATCTGGCCTTCAGAGAACTCGTTGCTCTCGAAGAGGGCGGTTCCTAGGCCCATGATCATGGACCCTTCGTTCTGGAGTTCGGCCGCGGGCCGATTTATCACCCGGCCCGCGTAGATAGGCGCGTGAAGCTTCATCACCCGAAACCTGCCGGTATCTTCGTCAACCTCGACCTCGGCGGCCGCCGCCCCCTGGTGCCAGTGCGACGACGCAACGCCCTGACCAGTATCGGGATCGAGCCCGCCTTCGTCCACGACCTCGCCGTAGCCGCGCTTGCCGTTCTCCTTCAGGTCGGCGGCGGCCACCTTGAGCGCCCGGCCCATCATATGCGTCGAGCGGCTAGAGGTCGTGCGGGTATCGTACGGGACGACGTCGGTGTCCGGGTCGGGGCATCTGACCTTCTCCACGCCCACGTCCAGCAGCTCGGCGGCCATCAAGCGCATCGCCATCTTAGCTCCCTGGCCCATCTCGGTCGTCGCGCAACGGATGGTGTAGGTTCCGCCGTCCTCGGCCTCCAACGCGATCGCCGCCCGGCTGGGGGTCTGCATGCCCTTGAGCATGACGCACAGACCCTTGTTCTTCCGGCTCTCGGACCAGGCCACAGCGTCGGCGGCGTCCTGCAGGAGCCTTTGGAAGTGGACGTCGTGCATAGTCTCGCCGGTGCAGTAATTGTCCCCGTCTTTGAGAAGGTTCTTCACCCTCAGCTCCAGTGGGTCCATCCGGAGCTTGTCGGCGAGGAGGTCCATGGTGCGCTCCCTCGCCCAGGTGGACTGCATCTGGCCGTAGCCGCGGAAGGCGCCATTGGGCGGAAGGTTAGTGTAGACGGCGCGTGAGTCGACCCGAACGTTGGCGATGCGGTACGGCCCAGGGGCGGCGAAGCCCATCTTCTGGGCGACGCCGGGACCGCAGTCGGCGTAGGCCCCGGTGTTGGCCCAGCACTCAGTCTCGCTAGCGACAAGCGTTCCGTCGCTTCGAGCACCGAGCTTCACCCGGACCGTGGCCGGGTGGCGGTTAAGCGTCATCCACATCTCATCGCGCTCGAGAACGATCTTGACCGGCCTCTTCGCCTTGCGAGCGAGGCACGCGGCTATCGCCTCCGTCCTGACGAAGGTCTTCGCCCCGAACGAGCCTCCCATAGGGGGTGAGATTATCCTGACTTTCTCCTCGTCTATGCCGAAGAGTCCGGCGATGTCCGTGCGCATGTTGAACGGGGTCTGCGTGCCGGTCGTGACCTCCAACCGGTCCCCGTCCCAGCGGGCAACGGCGGCGTGGGGCTCCATCGGGGCGTGCGTCGCCCCGGCGGTATGGTAAGTCTCCTCGACTACGGCGTCGGCCTCCACAAACCCGGCCTCGACGTCGCCGTGGCGGAGCCGGAAGCGGTGGCAGATGTTCGTTCCCTGCTGTGGTCGAATGCCGAAGTACGCAGCGTCGTTCTTAGAGATGTTTATCGTCTCGTGGACCAGCGGCGCCTCCTCTGATGCGGACTCTACCTCATCGAAGACGGCGGGAAGCTCCTCGTACTCAACGTCTATGAGCCCCACCGCCTCCTCGGCCTCCTCAAGTGTCTCGGCGGCGACGGCCGCGACTACGTCCCCGGCGTAGCGAACTCGCTCCTGAGGGAGGATCTCCTGGTCCTTTATCTGCGGCCCGTAGCCGCCGAGATCCCGGACGTCCTCCGCGACGAGGACAATGATGCCCTCCGGGAGGGCCGAGGCGTCCACCCCCACCACGCGACCGTGGGCCACGGGCGAGCGCACGAGGCGGGCGTGAAGCATCCCCTCCATCGCCACGTCTTGCGAGTAGCGGACGACTCCGGTAACGCGGGGATCAGTCATGGTGCAGATCCTCCAGGGCACGCCTGACCTCCACGGCGATGACGCGGCGACGGTATCGAGCCGAGCCGCGTGAGTCGGAGAGCGGCTCAATCTCCTCGGCGTAGCGGCGTCCGATTTCGGTGGCGAGCTCGTCGCTCAGGCGCTCTCCCCTAGCCAGGTCGCAGATCTCCGGGAAGTACTGGGGCCGTCCGGCGACCGCGCCGACCACGACCCGTAGCGCGCCGTCCTCCTGGGCCGCAGCAACAGAGACGCAGGGCCGATCCTCGCTTGAGCGCGAGCGGAACTTGCGGTAGACGGAGGCTCCTTCGCTGCGGGGTATCCGGAGCTCTGTGACGAGCTCGTCCTCTTCGAGTGCGGTCTCGTAGTGGTCGAGGACGAACTCGTCCATCGGTATCTCGCGCTCTCCCCTCACGCTCCGCGCGACGACCCGCGCCTCAAGGGCCGCAAGCATCGAGGGGGGATCGGAGGCGTAGTCCGCGTCGGCGACGACCCCGCCCACAGTTGCCTGGTTCCTGACACGCGGGCTGGCGACGACCGAGAAGGTGAAGGCCAGCGAAGGCCAAGCCTCCTTCACTACGGGCGAGCGCTCGACGGCCCGGTGGGTGGCCATCGCCCCGAGCACTAACTTTTCGCCATCGGCCTCGATATAGTCGAGTTCTGGGACGCTGCGGAGGGCGACGAGCCTCGTGGGGGCGAAGAGCTTCTGGTTCATGACGATCCCGAGGAAGGCGCCGCCCGCGACGACGGTCGCCTCCTCCCCGTGTTCAGCACGCAGGGAGAGAGCTTCGTCCAGCGAGCGTGGCTCGTGCCACTCCGGTGCGCTCATTGCCATCTCAAATTCCTTCCAAAACCGCGTCAAATAGTACGCCTACATCGTCGTGACGGGCCGGGACTGGAGGAGGTAGATCTCCTCGCCAATCATTGCCCACTCGATGTCCTGTGCGACGCTGTGACGTTCCTCTAGTTGCCTGCCGAGGTCGCCGAGTCTCTGGAGCTCCTCGTCGGTAAGGACGCGGTCATCCACGATCTTCTCGCGCTTGACCTTTCCCTTGCGGTCGAGGGCGTAGTGGTCCGGGGTCACCTCGCCGGAGACGACCCGCTCCCCGATGCCCCTGACGGCCTCGACAACCATCCGGTCGCGGCGACGCCTGACAGGGTCCACGGTGAAGATCACGCCGGACTTCTCGGGATCCACCATCTTCTGGACGACGACGGCCATCCGCAGATCTTCGAGGGAGCCCTTCTGCGAACGATAGAAGAGCGCGCGCTCGGAGAAGAAAGACGCCCAGCAGTCCACGACCCGCCTGCAGACTTCCTCGGCACCTTCGACGAAGAGGTAGGTCTCCTGCTGACCGGCGTAACTCGCGGCCTCGGAGTCCTCCGCGACGGCGGAGGAACGAACGGCCACCTTCTTGTTGCCCACAAGCTTGTACGTAGCCGTGAGCCGCCCACCCACGAGGTTCTCGTAAGCGGCCGTTATCTTCTCCTTCGGAGGTTCGATAGCCGCGACGAGTTCCTGGAGGTCTCTCGTGGAGTGGGAGGCCGCGAGCTCCAGCATCCGCTCGGCGTCGATGGAATTCTGGAGAACGTACGAGGGGATCACGAAGCCTGGGGGTACCGGGAGTCCCTCGGTGGTCATGCGGGCCAGACTGGCCCCCTTCCCACCGGCCACCTCCACCTCCCGGCAAGCCTCCTCCGTAAACCAGACGACGGCGTTTCCGTGAGCGTTCTCCAAAGCAGTCTTTTCTCTATCTCGTCGGTTCATCGGCTCTGATCGCCTCTCCGAGGTGGCTCTTAATCGTCGAGAATCGCCACCGCACGAACCGGAGCTCCCGTGGTCCCAACCCACTTGATGGGCAGCACGGACAGCTTGAAGCCGTATGGGGGAAGCTGATCCAGGTTGCAGTCAGGTTCTCCAGGTGCCAGTAGTCCTCCTCCCACATGACGCGGTGGGCCTCCCAGAACTGCTCGCGCTCGAACATCGCCCACACCGGCGGGTCGAAGGTCACGGCGTCTATGCCCATCATGCGGACGCCTTTGGAGATGAGATGGAGCGTGGACTCCCGGGTCATTCCGCAGTGATCGCGGAGGTAGCGTTCCTGGTCGTCGTTGTAGGCGGAGGCTCCGGTCTGGATCAGGACGATGTCCTTCTCCTTGAGCTCGTAGCCGATCTTATCGAGCGCCTCGTCTATCTCGGCGGCCGAAATACCCGCTCCGTATTCCTTATGGCGGAAGTCTAGGACAACGCCGTCGGAGAAGCAGTACTCGAGTGGAATCTCGCTGGCGCCCGGACCGTCGGGTCGGATATGCTTTACGGCGTCCATGTGGGTGCCGGCGTGGTCGCTCTGGATGATCGTGTAGGAGGCGGTCAGCTTGTCCACGCCATACTTATCCGCCCCGACACCCTTCGCGAAGTCCTCCCAGGTATCGAACATTAGCATCTGAGGCGGGTTGATGCGCGGGAAGGTCACCATGTCCCGGTGAACCGGCATCGAGAGGTCCACGATCCTGCTCATGCGTTCTCTCCTCTTTTCATCATCGTTCGCAGCGTCTCGAAGTGCTGCCGGAGCGCGCCGCCGGCTTTCTCCGGAGATCCCTCCTTCAAAGCCTCCAGCAGTGGCCGGTGCAGCTCGGCAAGCTCTTGCAGGTCTATGTCCGTCTTGAGGGCCGTGACCACCACGCGCGCCTCGACCCTCAAGGTCCTCCATGTGTCGAGGAGAACCTGGTTTCCGGCGGCCTCGACGATCAGGCGGTGGAACGTGGCGTCGTGGGCGGCGAGGTCCTGGAGGTCGTTCCGATCCGCGGCTCCGCGCATGGCCTCGAACTCTCTTTCGAGCTCCTCAACCTTCCCGTCGAGCCTGCTCGCCGCCTCCTGAGCCGCCAGCTCTTCTAGCGCCGCTCGCACGGGGTAGATCTCGGCCAACTCCTCCTCGGTGATCCTGCGCACCCGGGTCCCCCGGTAGGGCTCGTACACTACGAAACCGAGCGACTGTAGCTCGCTGAGCGCCTCCCGCACCGGCGCCTGGCTCGTGCCGAACTCCTGAGCTATCTGGAGCTCGACGATCCGATCCCCGGGTTGGAGCTCACCCTTGAGGATGCGCTCCAGCAGGAGCTCCCGGATCTGCTCCCGCAGCACGGTTCGGGTCAGGCTCACGCGAGTATCTCCACGACGCCGCTGGAGCCGTTCACCCGGACGCGGTCTCCGGTCTTTATCTTGTGGGTGGCGTCGGAGGTACCGACCACGGCCGGTATGCCGAACTCGCGGGAGACGACCGCCGGGTGGGAGACGGTCCCGCCAGCGTCGGTGACGAGAGCGCTGACCTTGGTAAAGAGGACGACCCAGGCAGGGTTCGTCATCCGGCAGACGAGGATGTCGCCGTCCTCGACCTGATCCGACTCCTCTATGGAGGTGACGACGCGGGCCGTACCCTCGATCACCCCGGCCGACGCTCCGAGCCCCACGACCTCATCAGTCTTCTCGGAGGGTTCACGGTAGAACTTTTCGGGGAAACCCCAGAGCGCGTTGTACGGGAAGTCCAGCGCCTGCTGGGTCGCCGTACCGATCCACTCGGGAGGCCGCACCTCGTAGGCGTCTTCCTGCTCATCTCGCCGGTCGGAGACGATCTCGCGGGCGTCTATCTCGTCCGGGTTGAACATCAGGACCCGCAGCTCGTTGTAGCGGAGGAACATCACGTCCTCGGGATCATCGAGCAGGCCCGCCTCGACGAGCTTCTTGCCGATTGCGATCAGGACGAGCCGCACGCGGGCGTTGGTGCCCTGGTCTATGTAGAAGTGGTGGTCCGGTGTGAGCGGGTTCATCCGCAGGGAGAGGTCGAGCGCACCCTGGAGGCTGACTTTGCCTTCGCCTTCGGGCACGTCGTCCATGAGTTCCCGCTTTGCGGCCTCGAGGTCGTCCCTGACTGCCTGGATGGCCTTCGGGTAATCGTAGTCAGTTGCAAGGTACCCCCGAACGGCCTCCAGGATCGGGGCCGGGTTCTCCTTCCAGGTCTGGTACTGGAACTCGTGAGCCCAAATCGCTTTATAACCGAACTCTTGCTGGTGCGATTCGAGGCGCTCTGCGATGAAGCGCCTGCCACGCTCCGTACCGTTCAGGGCCTCCACGATACCGGCCGCCGTGTCCGCCTCGAAGGCGCGCCGTAGCTCCTCGTCGCCTTTGATCTCCTCTTTCATCCTCCACAGGTCCTCGACGGCATCCCAGTTGCGGTCCTCGGTGGAGCTCTGCAGCCTGCCCACGAGGCCCGGGTCCGCCTCGCCCTTGACCTCCGCGATGGTCGCGTTGAGGGCCGTCGTCGCCGAGAACTGGGCGAAGTTGAGCATCCAGTGGATCTTCCAGTGCCGGTCGTGGATGTCTATGGCATCCTCTAGCAGCACGGCGAGCTCCACCATATCCATGCTCTCCGTGTCCTGACCGTCGAGATAGGCGAAGTTGCGGTCCATCTCGGGCCTGAGCCTCTCACGCCACCAGTCGAGGAAGTTGTACGCGTAGTGGGGGAGCACTGCACCCAAGTACGCGCCGATCTTGCTCGCGTACTCGCCACTTTCCGGCACCCTGGGAACGTAGCGACTGCCGTACTCGGAGGCCTCTCCGTAGGCCGATGGGTCGGCCGGGACAGCGGCCGTGTAGAGATAGCCGTTTACCCGCTTGGCGATCCAGTCGGAGGCGAATGGAGTGCCGAACCTGCGAAACATGTGATCACACGTGAGCCACCACCCGCCGATGTCGAAGAACATCGGAGAGATCGGGTTCGGACAGTGAAGGTCATCCAGAATCCAGAAGAGTTCCGCCTCCCCCTCTTTCCAGTCAACAGGGAAGTTCTCATCGCCGTGGAACGTTCCGAGAATCTCGTTGGTATTCGTGTCCACTTGTCCTCCTCTCCTGCAGGCCCGCACACCAACACCCGATCGGCGTGCACTCCAGGTTCCGTTTCCCTGATACGGGCAATTATCGATTATCTTTAATCGAGAGTCAAGCGGGGAAGCAAGGTTCTTCTCTTCCTCGGTGTAGCGGCTTTCGCCTATCAGATGGGCTTCGAGCCAGCCGGGGCCCGGGGCAACAGTTCATAGCTGATTTTCCTGTACGTCGATCCTTAGGTAACTGTCAGCGAGAATCGTTGCAACTTCTCCGCTACTCATTCTCGCTGCGTTTATCCTGCAAATCCTCACAATTTAGAGTGGAGCCGAGGGGATTCGAACCCCTGACCTCCGCCGTGCAAAGGCGGTGAGTTGCATTGCTCGAGGTTTCCTTCAACGGCTACCCCTACCGCCCAGTGCTCCGCGCAGCATCAAGGCTCCAACGACGAGCATGACTACGCCCCAGAAGGCTACCGACACGATTTCAAGTCCTAGAGCATCGAGAACCAGCACAGCCCCTGCGATGAGCAAGAGTATGCCCCACACAAGCCCAGATTGGAGATATTCCATCAGGGCGGCTACTTCCCCTCCCCCCCGTCTACTGTTCCGGGTAGCCATTTCCAGCCTGAGCACCCGGAACAGCACCAGGGCTCCTGCGACGATGAGGAGTGTGCCAAAGAAGGGACTCAATCCGATCTCAAGTCCTAGAGCATTGAGAACCACCAGAACCCCAGCGACGAGCAAGACCGTGCCCCACACAACCCCGGATTCGAGATGTGGCATTGTGGCTACTCCCCTCTCCCGCTTCCCGAGAAGGCTAACAGCTTCCGGCGCAATCATGATGCCAGCCGCACGTACTCTATGCCAGCGTCCGAGAACTCCATACTTCTACGCTGTTGGGTGAACCTACACCGTGTTCTGCGGCTTCTAGCGCGCTCGGCGCTCACGCCGAAACTCGCGGGAGGTCGCTGTCTCGAAGACCGCCAGCCCACACAGCAGCAACGCCAGGACGCCGAGGGTGACGAAAGAGGAGACCGACATCGCCAGGGGGACGAGCGCACAGCAGAGAATCGTCACAACCAGCCTGGGGACGCTCACGCTGCCCTCGTCGCGCAGCCTGAAGGCGTTGTGAGCGAGGAGGTAGAGGGCGACACCGCACAAGGAATTGCCAGGGAACGAGGATGTGCGTTCCGCTCATGGACCGATGATAACCTCCCCGGCGGAGCTCTCGCCTCACCAATAGGGGGTATCTTTTTCTAGCCCAATGTGGCTGGACGCTCGGCGCGCCAGACCTGCACACAAGAGCCGGTCTCTGAGGGAGCTAGCGTATCTCGACGAAGCCGTGGCGCGCCGCGAAGACCAGAGCCTGCAGCCGCGAGTGTCACGCCGAGCTTGTGGAGGATGTTCACCATGTGGGTGTGCCGCACCGTATCCACCGCGATGTTCAGCTTCTCGGCAATCTGCTTGCTCTCCAGGCCCTCGGCGAGCGCCCGGAGGATCTCTTTCTCCCGGGAGGTGAGCTTTTCGATGGCCTGCAGCGCCTCTTGCTTGTGTTGGCCTTCCCAGCTGAGCATCTCGATGACCTCAGCCCGAGAGAGCAGCGCCTCCCCATCCTTGAGCTGCCTGATCGCCTCGATTATGTCCTTTATGGGTGTGGCTTTATCCAGCACGCCGGCGGCTCCGGCCTCGATCGCGCGGGCAAACCGTTCAGGCTCCAGGCTCCCACTGAGGACCAGTATCATTACCTGCGGTTCGTTCAAAGCGAAGTGCTCGATCAACCCGAAAGCGTCACCATCCTGGAGCGCGAGATCTACGACCGCGACATCCACGTCTTTTAGCGACTTGCCGGAGAGCTTGCGTGCCTCGGCCAACGAGCCTGCTTCCCCGACCACCTTGAACTCGGGCTGCCTCTCCAACACATTGGCCAGGGCCTGGCGGAATGAAACATGGTCATCGATGAGCAGGATTCTGGTTAGTTCGTTCGCGTGGTCCTCGGCTCGCAGGTCTTCCAGCGTCTTCTTCATCTTCCCTCCTTCGTTGGCCGGAGCCCCCGCATAGGAGGCCCAGGCCCTTAACTTGCTACCTATTTCGCGCTGCCAGGTAAGCGGCTGCTGTTGTCTCGCCGTCGGTAGTGTCTGCGTTCCGGCTGGTTAGATGCCGAGGTCGATCTCAGCGGTCTCGCCGGTCCGGAGGCCCGCTGCGCCCGGACTCTACGGGCTGCCCTACCCGCCTAGGCGAGCGCGCCGTTGAACATGGACATCTCCTCCTGGGTGAGCCAGTGCGCCCAGTAGCCCTCCCAGTGGAACATCGTCCGGCGCTCGAAGGACGTCCCGTCGGCCAGGTAGGCCGTGAGGTCCACGTAGTAGAAGCCGGCGTCCCCGGTCGGCTCGACGTTGTACACGACGAACTCCCCGGCTGCCGAGTCCAGGTTGGTGTTCGCCTGCGCCCACATTTCGGGCGGGTAGCTGAGCTGGTCGTCTGCGGAGAGCAGGCTCCACGTGGAGCCGTAGTCGCCGACCTCTGCGGCGGCGTAGTACGCCTCCGCCGCGTTGAGGACCGCGATCTCGTCCTGCGTGGCGACGGCGACGTCGTAGGAAGGTGCGACCGCGACGACGCCCTCGGGCGCCTCGGCAGGGGTGGCGAAGTTCTGCTCGACCACCACCTGCTCGGGCTTCTTGTTGGACTGCTGCTCCTGGTCCTCCTCTCCTGCTGGTCCTTCAGGTCGTCGATCTGCTTCTGCAGGTCGGCTTTCTCTTGCTCGTCCTGCTGCTCCTCCAGATCGTCGATCTGTCTCTGGAGCTCGGCGTTCTGCTCCCGCTGCTGCGCGAGCTCCTCGGCGGAGGGGTCCTCCTCCTGCGCGGGCGCCCCGACTGGTTGCACCCGGCGAGGGCGCCCACGCTCGCGAGCGTCAGCACGCCCACGGCGACCCACCGCACCGCGCCCCGGCGCCCGATGCGCCTGGGCTTCACCACTACTTGCGTCTGCTCATCTAGCATGACACTGTCCTTTCTGCCGCCCCGTAGCGTGATCACATCCCGGTTCGGTCGCGGCACCGTCCTGCTACGTCTTACTGACCAACTGCGGCTTCGCCGCTTAGAGCCTAGCGAGAGGCTCTGCCTGGGCCTTGGGCCTCCTGCCGAACTCGGCCCAGGAGCGCCGCGACCAGGAACAGCGGCCTAGCTACCACCGCGAACATCGAGATAGAAAACACTATCGCGACCCCGGCGGCAGTCATGATCAGCGCGGCCAGCTGAGGCTTCGCGATTCTCATCCCACCTCTACCTTCGGCTCGCTCCGCTGACTTCACTTCCTTCGTCGCCATGATTCATCTCCTTTTCTTCAGCTTGCTATTTCTTCAACTCGCTTGGACAGGTTGCTTCTGATCAACCCAGTAAGGTCGGCCACGGCTTGCTCGCCGTAGTTTTACTCATCACTAAAAAGCCGCTCGAGAGTTTCCCCGGCTCTCGTCCTCTGTCAAACTGTGCGGGAAGGCTTGTGGCTACCGTCTGCTAATCCCTATGCCGAGCCTCTGCTTGTACGACGCCGGGGCGCCGTGTTCCTTGAACGCTCTACTTGCTACCAATGCTTTATCTCCTTCACTTCTCTTTAGTGGGCCCCGACGCTCGGGCTTCTTCTTTACGTACACAGGATAGTGTTACTGTATGACTTTGTCAAGACTAGATTGTGAAAGAATCAACATAGAAAGTTGATATTGCCAAGAGTAGGTAGTAATATGACCAACGTAGAACGTAGAAAGCTGACTAGCAACACTGAAAGGAGGGATCATGATGGACGGCGGAGCACGGATCGACGGCAGGCGTGTCAAAGAGCTACGCCGTGCCCTCCTCCTCAGCCAGCGCGAACTTGCCCAGCTTGCTGGCGTCGTCACCGAGACCATCAACCGCATAGAAAGACAACCCGAGAGAACCTTCCGCCCTGACACGGTTCGTCGCCTGGCGGGGGTGTTGGGCGTCGATCCGCACGAGCTGATAGTGGTGGAGGAGTCAGAGGGCATCGATCCGCACTGAGCTGATGGTGGAGGAGAAGCCGGAGGATGTGGCAAAGAAGCTGGCCCAGCTAGCCACCGTTGGGCGGGAGGATGGCTACACCCACTTTAGCCGGGATAAAGGCATCCCCACCAACGGGAAACGAAGGAGAGATATATCGTCTCTCTTACCGGCTTGGAGAGTTGGAGCGGCGGCGAGACCAGGGCGATTTAACCGAGGAGGAGGAGAACGAGCTGGCGCAGGTGTCGCTGCGCCGTCAGCTGCTCCTCGGCCAGGCGCTCCTCGGGGGGATGTAGCAGGCCTCCTTAGAGAAACACACGCTCGAAGTCGACCCCGTCGAGCAGTTCGCGCTGTGGCTCGAATGCGAGGAATTGTGAACCAGACCGCGATTCCAACGAAGCAAGAAATTTCCGCTTGGTAATTATGACGACGGCGACGTTTCTAGAGTGGAGCCGAGGGGATTCGAACCCCTGACCTCCGCCGTGCAAAGTCAGAGCCATATTGTCGTGGCGTCCGCCTTGTTCAAAATTGCCTGCAAAATCGGCGTATTTCCTCTAGAGAGCATTCATGGCCGTTCGCCGTTGTTCGCGTGGGTTGGTGTACTACTGGTGTACAAGAGGCGCAGGACTTTGGCCAAGTAATCCTTCTCCCTGACCTCGGCATCGCCAGCTAGGAGAACGCGTGAGGTAGGACAGGAGCTGGCTATTCGGAGCAACCTAATCGAGGTACCGCGGTTGCAGCACCAGGTAAAGGAGTGATCCTGAGCCCTCCGTCTGGGCACCCTCGGCTTTCGGTCTTAGCGGTACCCGCTGGCATCGGCCGGCCGACCGGCCGTCCCTGGACCTCGACGAGGTAGCGCCAGGCATCTGGCTGCGAA
>CAWFVR010000008.1:0-222541 GCA_963819315.1 uncultured Rubrobacteraceae bacterium | reverse complement strand
GATTCAGGTTGAAGCGGTAGACCGCTTCCTCGGTGCCGTTCACCGCTCCGGCAAACACCATGTACAGGTCTTCCTGCAGGTCGCTCCGGATGCCGACCTCGGTGGACGGCTCGAACGTGGGCCGCTTGAAGCTGTCCACGTGCTGCCGCTTCTCGCGAGGTCATGCAGCCCGGCCGGCCGCCCGTCCTTGGTGACCTCGACCGTCGCGGCGCGAGACCACCCGGTTGAGCGCCTCGTACTGCGAGATCCCCATGTGAGTGAAGCGATAGGTGTGGCCGAACGGGCTCCGGATCTCGACCGACTCGCCCGGCTTGAGCGTGGCTTCCTGCTGCGACCTTGAACGCCATGCCGGCGAAGGCCACGAAGTAGATCAGGATGCCGGCGTGCACGATGTAGCCGCCGTAGCGCCGGCGGTTCCGCCCGATCAGCCGGGCCAACGCGAGCGGGGCCGATTCGCCGTGCATCCGCCGCCGGGCGCGGACGCCGCGGTAGAACTCCTGCGCGATCGTGCCGGCCACGAAGCCGGCCAGGCGCCAGCGCCATCAGCGGCGTACAAGTCCCGCATGCCCGCGGCGAGCAGCAGCGACCAGCGTCGACGCCGCCGGCGGTCACCGGCACGATGAACTGCCGCCGCAGGTTGGCCGGTCGACGCCTTCCGCCAGGCGATCAGCGGCCCGATGCCGGTGAGCGCCGAGCAGCAGCAGGCCGAGCGGGACGTTCACCCGGTTGAAGAACGGCGGGCCGACCGTGATCTTGGTGCCCCGCACCGCCTCGGACAGAATCGGGAAGAGCGTTCCCCACAGCACCGAGAACGCGATGCCCACCAGCAGCAGGTTGTTGAACAGGAACGCCGCCTCCCGGCTCAGCATCGACTCGAGCTGCACCTCGGCCTCGAGCAGACGGCCAGCGGGTGTAGAGCAGCGTGAACGACAGCACGGCGGCCACCACCAGGAAGGCCAGGAAGAAGTAGCCGACGTTCGACTGGGTGAAGCTGTGCACGCTGGCGATGACGCCCGAGCGGGTGATGAACGTGCCGAAGATGCTGAGCAGGAACGTCCCGATGATGAGGCCCAGGTTCCAGCGCTTGAGCATCCCGCGCTTCTCCTGGATCATCACCGAGTGGAGGAAGGCGGTCATGGTGAGCCAGGGCAGGAAGCTCGCGTTCTCCACCGGATCCCAGGCCCAGTAGCCGCCCCACCCCAGCTCCACGTAGGCCCACCACATGCCCAGCGTGATGCCGATCGAGAGGAAGAGCCAGGACACCAGGGTCCACTTCCGGATGGCGTGGATCCAGCCGGTGTCGAGCCGCCGGGAGAGCAGCGCGGCCATCGCGAAGGCGAACGGGATGGTGATGCTGATGTAGCCGAGGTAGAGCATCGGCGGGTGGATGACCATGCCGACGTTCTGGAGCTGCGGATTGAGCCCGCGGCCGTCCGCCGGCGTGAAGGGCAGCCGCTCGAACGGGTTCGCCCCGAACAGCATGACGCTCACGAAGAACGCCACGACCGCTGAGGTGACGCCCGCCACGTAGGGCATCAGGTCGCGCGTAGCGGCGCGGCGTCAGCAGCTGGGCCAGGCTGGCGAAGAGCGAGAGCACCACCGCCCAGAACAGCAGCGATCCCTTCTGGCCCGGCCCAGAACGCCGAGAAGATGTAGTAGGGCGGCAGATTCCGGCTGGTGTAGGCGGCGACGTACTCGATGTTGAAGTCGTGGCTGACGAGCCCCTTCCACAGCGCGAGCGAGGCCACCACCAGGCAGCCGCAGCACCGCGTAGACCGAGCGGCACGACCGTGGCCGCGAGCTCGGGCCGGTCGCGCCAGCGCCCGGAGAAGCGCGATGGCCGACGCCCCAGAGGCCGAGCAGGAAGCGCGGCCCAGAGCGCGAACTGTCCCAGCAGTGTCATGGAAGGCGTCTCAGGCTTTGGGCACGGCCTCGTAGCGGGAGCCGCACTTGGCGAGCACGTCGGTGGCGCGGATGACGCCGTCCCGGCCCAGCCGGCCCTCGACCACGACCTCGATGTCGTTGGCGTCGGTGAAGGTGTCGGGCACCAGGCCGTGGTAGGTGACCGGGTAGGTCTTCACCCCGTCGGACACCTTGAAGTCGATCGTGCGGGTGGCATTGTCCCGGCGGACGGAGCCGGGCACCACCTTGGCGCCGACCTTGAACCCGACGTTCTCCACGAAGGTCGGATCGGCGGCCGTCTTCGCGGCCAGCTCGGCCGGCGTCAGGAAGTACACGCCGGTCTCCTTCACGCCCTCGGCGATCAGGAAGCCCACGCTGCCCACGATCAGCGCCGCGCCGAGCAGAAACTTGTGACCGGCCTTCATGGTCTGCTCCTTGTTGGCGTGAACCGGTATCCGACTCGGAAAGCTTCTCTCCCGGCCGGAGTTATTCAAGACCCCAGTTGGCCGCCGCCGGCCCGCGCCCAGGCCAGCGCCGCGCCACGGCCCGGGCCCAGCCGGCCCCAGCGTCCGCCGCTCGGCCGGCGTCGTCGACCGGCTCGAACCGCGGGAAGCGCCGCCCGGCGAGGAATTCGGCGCTGCTCCGCCAGACGCCGAGCGCCAGCCCGGCGAGCCCGGCGGCGCCGAGCGCCGTCGTCTCGACCATGTCCGGCCGCTCGACCGGGCACGCCGAGCATGTCGGCCTGGAACTGCATCAGCCAGTCGTTGGCCGCGCGCCGCCGTCCACCCGGAGCGCGGGCACGTCGAGCCCGCCGCCGCCCGCCATCGCCTGCGAGCAGCTCGGCGCTGCTGAACGCCATCGCCTCGAGCGCGGCGCGCACCAGGTGCGCGCGGGTGGTGCCGCGGGTGAGGCCGGTGATGGTGCCGCGCGCCTCGGCCTCCCAGTGCGGCGTGCCCGAGCCCCACGAACGCCGGGCACGAAATGCACGCCGCCGGTGTCCGGCACGCTGCGCGCCAGCGCCTCGGTCTCGGCGGCGCGTCCGGATGAGGCCGAGCCCGTCGCGCAGCCACTGCACCGCGGCGCCGGCGATGAAGACGCTGCCCTCGAGCGCGTAGGCCGGCTCGCCGCGCGGGCCGCAGGCGGCGGTGGCGAGCACGCCCGGCGCCGGCACGCGGCAGCGCGTCGCCGCGTGTAGACCAGCAGGAACGCGCCGGTGCCGTAGGTGTTCTTGGCCAGCCCGTCGCGGCAGCAGCCCTGGCCGAACAGCGCGGCCTGCTGGTCGCCGGCGAGTCCGGCGATCGGCAGGCTCGACGCCCAGGTGCTCGGCGTCGGTCTCGGCCACGACGCCCGCCGAGGGCGACGATGCTCGGCAGCATCTCCGGCGGCACGCCGAAGAGCCCGAGCAGCTCGGGATCCCAGGCGCGCGCGGCGAGGTCGTACAGCAGCGTGCGCGAGGCGTTGGTGTGATCGGTGACGTGGGCCCGGCCGCCGGTGAGCCGGGCGACCAGCCAGCTCTCGACCGTGCCGGCCGCCAGCTCGCCCCGCTCCGGCGCGGCGGCGAAGCGTCGGGGTCGCGCAGCAGCCACTCGAGCTTGGTGGCGGAGAAGTAGGGATCGGCCACCAGGCCGGTGCGCTCGCGCAGCAGCGCTCTCGCGCCGGTCTCGCGCAGCTCGCGGCAGCGCTCGCTGGTGCGGCGGTCCTGCCAGACGATGGCGCGGCGCGACCGGCGCGAGCGTGCGCCGGTCCCACAGCACGACCGTCTCGCGCTGGTTGGTGATGCCGATGCCCGCCGGGCCGCTCGCCCGCGCCGGCGAGCGCCTCGCGCATCGCCTCGAGCGAGACGCGCAGGATCTCCTCGGGATCGTGCTCGACCCAGCCGGGCCGGGGATAGTGCTGGGTGAACTCGCGGTAGCCGCGGCCGAGGACGCTGCCGTCCTGGTGGACGACCAGCGCGGTGGAGCCGGTGGTGCCCTGGTCGAGCGCGAGGATGGAGGGCATCAGCGCTGACGCGACGCGGCGCAGCCCGGTCACAGCACGCTCGCACGTCGCGGGCGCGAACACGCCGCGGTCGGTGATGATCGCGGTGACCAGCTCGGCCGGCGTGACGTCGAACGCCGGATTCCAGACCTGGACGCCCGTCGGGCGCCGACCGCCGGCCGCCCAGCGCGGCGACTTCCTCGGCGGCCCGCTCCTCGATCGGGATGCGCCGCGCCGTCCGGCGTGGCGAGGTCGATCGTGGAGCTCGGCGCGGCGACGTAGAACGGCACGCCGTGCGCCCGCGCCGCGAGCGCCACGCCGTAGGTGCCGATCTTGTTGGCGACGTCGCCGTTGGCGGCGATCCGGTCGGCGCCGACGATCACGCAGGTGATGTCGCCGCGGCGGAGCCGGCTCGCCGCCATGCCGTCGGCGATCACGGTCACGGCATGCCGGCCCGCGCGCAGCTCCCACGCGGTGAGCCGGCTGCCCTGCAGCAGCGGCCGGGTCTCGTCGGCCACGACGGAGACGCGCCGGCCGGCCTGCGTGCAGCGTGTAGACCGGCGCGAGCGCGGTGCCGATCCCGCCGGTCGCCAGCGCGCCCGCGTTGCAGTGGGTCAGCACGACCGCGTCGCCGTCGATCAGCGCCGCGCCTGCCGCGCCGATCCGCGCGCACATGGCGCGGTCCTCGTCCCAGATCGCCGTCGGCCTCGTCGCGGAGCGCCCGCGGCAGGTCCTCGCCGGCGGCGGCCGCCGCGGCCGCGCGCCGCTCCATCCGGCCGAGCGCCCAGCGCAGGTTGACGGCGGTGGGTCGGGTGGCGCCGAGGGCGGCGGACGCGGCGCAGACGGTCTCGAGCGGTCGCCGCGCCCCGGCGCAGGGCGAGCGTCACCCCCATGGCGGCGGCGATGCCGATGAGCGGCGCGCCCCGCACCCGGAGTGTGCGGATCGCCTCGGCGACGGCGTCCACCGTGTCGAGCTCGAGGTAGCGTCTCCGCGTCGGGAAGCAGGGTCTGGTCGAGGATGCGAACCGCGAAGTCCGGCGTCCAGGCGATGGGCTGGGGAATGGTCATGCCGGAAAGATAATCCGCGGGCGGCCTCGCGAGCCGCGGTTATCTTTGAGTCCGGATCCCGGTCGCCACCTCCTCCAGCCCTTCACCGGGTCGCCTCCATGGCCTATACCACGCTGCTCTTCGATCTCGCGGACGGCATCGCCACGATCACGGTCAACCGGCCGGACAAGCTCAACGCGCTCAACGCCACGGTCATCGCGGAGCTGGACGACGCGGCCGGCCGGATCGAGCGCGAGCGCGCCATCCGCGGCGTGCTCCTCACCGGTGCCGGCACCAAGGCGTTCGTCGCCGGCGCCGACATCGGAGAGATCGGCGGCCAGGGCGCCACCGACGGGCAGGCGCGCGCGCTGCGCGGGCCAGCGCATGATGCGGCGGCTGGAGCAGTGCGGCAAGCCGGTGGTCGCGGCGGTCAACGGCTTCGCCCTGGGCGGCGGATGCGAGCTCGCCATGGCCTGCCACCTCCGCATCGCGAGCGAGGCCGCGCGCTTCGGCCAGCCCGAGGTCAAGCTCGGGATCGGCCCGGGCTACGGCGGAACGGTGCGGCTGCCGCGGCTGGTCGGCCGGGGCCGCGCGCTCGAGCTGCTGCTCACCGGCGGCATGATCGACGCCCAGGAGGCATGGCGGATCGGGCTGGTCAACCGCGTGGTTCCCGCCGACCGGCTGCTGCCCGACTCCACGCGCTGCTCCGGACGATCCTGGAGAACGGGCCGCTCGCCGTCCGGGCCTGCCTCGAGCTGGTGGACGCCGGCCTCGAGATGGGCCTGGACGAGGCGCTGCGGCTCGAGGCCACCTGGTTCGGCCTGCTCAGCGCGACGGCCGACATGCGCGAGGGAACCCGGGCGTTTCTGGAGAAGCGAAAGGCCGTCTTCACCGGGTCCTGAGCCTGCAATTTCACCTTGCAACCGGCTATTTTTCCATGATTCCAGGACGGGCATTTCGGTGGGCGGCTGCTCGCGGCGCTGGTGAGCTGCGGCGAGCGGGACCGGCTGACCTTTCCGGTCGAGAACCCGGGTGACGGCGCCGGCCCGACTACCGAGATCAATCAGCCCGCGGCGGCCGATACCGTGGTCATCGAGGGCGACCTGCTGATCGTGCGGGGACGCACCTACGACGCCGACGGGGTCGACACGGTGTACTTCGAGGTCGGCGGCGCCAACCAGGGCTTCTCGCCGATCCAGGGGCGAGGGGCAGGACACGGTGGACTTCGCGCTGCAGCTCTCGACCCTCGGCCTCAGCGGCGCGACGGTGATCGTCCGGGTCCATGGCGTCGACCTGCTCGGCGAGCAGGGCAGTCCGGTCAGCCGCCAGATCCGCATCGAGTAGTGCGGCTCCGCCACCTGGTGGCTCGAGGGTTCCGGAACCTCTCGGACCTCGACTGCGAGCTTCCCGCGACCGGCCTTGTCCTCCTCGGCGCCAACGCCCAGGGCAAGACCAACCTGCTCGAGGCCATCTACTACCCGGTGCTCTTCCGCTCCTTCCGCGGCGCGCCGGACCAGGAGGTGGCGCGATTCGAGGGTCCCGGGTTTCAGGTCGAGGCCCGGATCGAGGGCGGACCCGTCGCCGACGTCGGGGCCGCGTACGCGGCGCAGGGCCGGCGGAAGCGAATCCTGGTCGAGGGCCAGGAGCCCGTGCGGGTGGCCGATGCCGTGGGCGGGTGGCTCGCGGTGTCGTTCCTCCCGGACGACGTGGGGCTCGCCGCCGGGGCCGCGGCCGAGCGGCGGGCCTATCTCGACCGGCTCCTGTCGCTCGCGGACCGGCAGTACCTGCGATCCCTGGCGCGCTATCGCGCCGCGCTCGCGCAGCGGAACAGCGCGCTCCGGCAGGGACGGGCCGACCTGGCCCGCGCGTTCGACGCGCCGCTCGCCGCCGCCGGCGCCGACGTGGTGCGGATGCGGGAGCAGTGGGCCGCGGGCGCGGCGAGCAGTTCGCGCGCCGAGTTCGACTGCCTGGGCGAAGGCGCGGGCGCTCGGCTCCGCTACCGCGGCACCGAAGGGCTGGCGGAGCCCGCACGCCTGGGCCGCGGCGCTCGCGGCGGCCCTGCCACGAGACCAGGCCCGCGGCATGACCACGATCGGCCCGCACCGGGACGACCTGCTCCTCGAGGTCGGCGGCCGGCCGCTCCGGGAGTTCGGCTCCAACGGGCAGCAGCGCGGCGCCGCGGTGGCGCTCAAGCTGATCGAGCTGTCGGCGCTCCGGGCCGCGCGCGGCACCGAGCCGGCGCTGCTCCTGGACGATGTGTTCGCCGCGTTCGACGCCGACCGCCAGCGGCGGCTCGCCCGCCGGCTGCTGGAGACGCCGGAGCGCCAGGTGTTCCTCACGGCACGACGACCGCGCCGGCGGAGTCGAAGCCCTCGAAGCCGGAGCTGCCGAGCAGCTCCTGTGCCGTCTCCCGCGACTCCTGCGGGACGGCAAGCTCGCGGTTCTGTGAGAGCTCGTCTTTGCTCACGCTTTCTCTGTTCGAGGTGAGGTGGACTATAGGGACGAGGGGCTCCGCTCGGCTAGCGTCTTCCGGGTTTCCGCCCGACTCCTGTTGAGGTCCACCGGCTTGACCTTCGTTAACCGCGCCGTCCTGCTTGTCTGCACCGGCCTGCCCTTCGGGGCGCTCGGGTGAGCAGGAGCCCAGCAGCAGGAGCAGGGAAGCCAGGATGACTATCATCGCTGCCGGTGCGTAGAGCGTCCTCTTCAAAGATGCCCCTCCCGGGTACTCGATCCTTTCTGCGCCGCCAAACTCTACCAGGAGGGACCGTCGGAATCTCCTATGGACCTGCCAGCAGCGTGTAGAGGACGTAGGCGGCGAAGCAGCCGCCGAGGATCAGGGCCCCGCCGACTACGACGAGGTAGATCGCCGCCTGGGGGACGAACTCGCCGCTGGAGATCCTGCGCCGGTTGCGCACAAACTGCACCGTGCCGAGCACGAGCGCGAGGCACCCGAGGAGGGTGAGCGCCATCCCGAGCAGCCCGGACAGCCTGTCGGCGTTCCCGGTGCCGGCGCTCACGAACGAACCGGCGCGCTCGACTACTATGCCTAACGAGATCAGACCGACTCCCGTCCTCACCCACGAAAGCAGCGTGCGCTCGTTGGCCAGGTGCTCCCGCACCTCCGTGGCGCGCCGATCGCCGGATCTCCCTGGGTCTTCTCCCACGAGCCGTAGTTTAGGGTTTCTGCACGCCACCCGCGCCGCCGTGCATCCCGGCAAGTAGTCCGGAGAGACAGCACCTCAGAAAACAATAAGCCAATGCTGAGCTGAGAAGCGAGGGCCTTGTAAAAGGCCCGAAGCGTGCTGACAAGCGAAGCCCTAAAAGGGCGAGCGTGCTGACAAGGCGCCGGGAAGCGCGCCGTGCTGACAAGCCGCCGTAGGGAGGCGTGCTGACAAGCGACGGCGTAGCCGGAGCGTGCTGAATTGCGCATTAGAGGCGGCCGGCGGCGATGATGCGCTGCAGGAACTGGCGGGTGCGGGTGTGTTCGGGCGAGGTGAAGATCTTTTCCGGAGGCCCCTGCTCCAGGATCCTGCCAGCGTCGAGAAAGCACACGCGGTCTGCGATATCGCGCGCAAAACCCATCTCGTGGGTAGCTATGAGCATGGTCATGCCTTCGTCTGCGAGCTCCTTGATGACGCTCAGGACCTCGGCGACGAGCTCGGGGTCTAGCGCGCTGGTGACTTCGTCGAGGAGCATGAGGCTCGGGCGCATCGCGAGCGCCCGCACGATCGCGACGCGCTGTTGCTGGCCGCCCGAGAGCCTGTCAGGGTACTCGTCTTTCTTGTCGAGCAATCCGAAGCGCTCGAGCAACTCGATAGCCCGTCCCTCAGCGGCCTTGCGGTCCATCTTCAACACCTCGCGTGGAGCGAGGGTGATGTTCTGCAGGACAGTCATGTGGGGGAAGAGGTTGAAAGCCTGGAAGACGATGCCTATCTTGCGGCGCACGCGGTTCACGTCCACGCCCTGGGCTGTGATCTCCTTCCCCTCGACCACGATGCGCCCCGAGTCAACCGGCTCGGTGAGGTTCACGCACTTGAGCAGCGTGGACTTGCCTGAACCGGAAGCTCCGATCAGGCAGACCACCTCGTGCGGCTCGACGACGAGGTCGATCCCTTTCAACACCTCCTCATTCCCGAAGGACTTGTGAACGTCCCCGAGGACGAGCGCTGGCCCTTCGCTCTTCAAGCTACTGCTCCCGCCTGGCGGCGGCGCTTGTCACGCGCGATCAGGCGGTCCGTGAAGCGCGCCAGCGGGATGGTGATCAGGACGAAGAGCAGCGCGGCGACGACGTAGCTCGCGTAGTTGAATTGCGAGGCGCCGTAGATCTGGGCCGCCCGCGCCGCCTCGATAGAGCCGAGCACCGAGACGAGCGCCGTGTCTTTCTGCAAGCCTATGAAGTCGTTGAGCAGCGGAGGGATCACGCGTCTGACGGCCTGCGGCAACACTACGAACCGCAAAGACTGCCAGCGCGAGAGCCCCAGTGATCTGGCAGCCGCGTTCTGGCTCTCGTGCACAGACTCGATGCCAGCCCTGTAGACCTCCGCCACGTAGGCCGAGTAGACCAGCACCAGCGCGATGATGCCGTAGGTAACGTCCGAGACGTAGGAGAAGAACGCGAGTCCGAGCCCCGGCACCCCGAACCCGATGATGTAGAGCACCAGGATCAGGGGTATCCCGCGGAAGAGGTCAGTATACGCGACGGCGACCATCCGGAAAGGGAAGAACACAGGACCCGGGATCTGGCGCACCACGGCGATCACTAGCGCGAGCACCAGGATCAAGACCTCCGAGATGGTGAATATGTAGACGTTCAGGAGGAAGGCCCGGGCCACGGAAGGCTCGCTCTCCGTCCCGAGGAACGACTGCCTGAGGTGGAAGGGGTCGAAGAACCGCTCCGCGACGACCTCGCTGCCCGGCGCGAGCACGACGATAGCGGCGATGACCGCGAAGAACAGGACCGTGCTCACGCTCGAGACGAGGACCGCGCGGCCGCCAAGCATCTTCGAGCCGCGTCCCGGGGACGGCTCGAGCGTGTCCGCGGGGCCGGTGCCCCTTGTCGTCATACTACTCCTTGAGGGTCGGGACGCTCAGGTACTGTTGCAGGTACTCCTCCTTGAGGTTCTGCAGCGTCCCGTCCTCCTTCATCTCGCCGAGGACCTCGTTCACGCAGCCCACCAGCGGGTTGCCCTGTTCGAAGAGCAGCCCGAACTGCTCGTTCCTCGGGTACTGGCCCACAACAACCGTGTTCTTTATCTCGAAGTCGCGCAGGTACACCGTCGTCACCAGGTCGGTGACTATGGCGTCGATCTGGCCGCTCTCCAGAGCCGACTTGGCGTCGTTGGTGGTGTCGTAGACCTTGGGCTCCTCGTTCGGCTGTATTGTCTCGTTTATGAAATCCAGGCTCGTTGTGCCCACCTGCGCGCCGAGCTTCGCGTCCTTGAGGTCGGAGATGGACTGCGCGTCGGCGACGGGAGAATCTTTGAGCACGAGCACGCCCTGGGCGTTGTCGAAGTAGCCCTCCGAGAAGTCGACGGCCTGCTCTCGCTCCGGGGTTATGGTGATCTGGTTTATGTCGAAATCGTAGTCCTTGGCGCCGGGAGCATAGGACTTGTTAAACGGCTCGACAACCCACTCTATCGGGAGATCCATCCTCTGTGCGACCTCGTTCGCAACCTCTCCCTCGTAGCCCGAGTAGTTCTCCGGGTCACCCTCGAACCACGGCGGGTAGGCTGGCTTGTCCGTTGCAACGGTCAGCACCCCCTCCTCGAAGAGCGGCGGGTTCTTTAAGTCGCAAGACTTCTCAGGCTCCGAGCCTCCCTGCGCCGACTCTCCCGAGCCCTGTTGGCCGCATCCGGCCAGCAACAGAGTCGCGACCAGAAATCCGATCAAAACAGTTCGTTTCATAGCGCTCCTAACTCCGATCCTCCGCCGCGAAGAGCCTGTATCCTCGCGAATAAGCCCAGACCTTCTCATACGGTGCCAAGTATAGAGACGGCCAAAAAGCCTTGCAATTTCGCCGGGGTCTCTCGCGTCGGGCTCTCCGAAGGACCATCATGGGCCACGGGAACCTTTCGGCGCCCGGCGTTGTATAAGGGTAGGAGGCTACTCTAGCGGGAGGGCTGTCGCCTCGGAGGACGCGAAGCTCGCCGAGCGGGCGAAGAACGGGGATACGGCCGCGTACGAGAAGCTGGTGCGCGGTCACCAGGCGGTCGCCTTCAGGACCGCCTATCTCATCACGGGCGACGCCTCGGAGGCGGAGGACGCCGCACAGGAGGCTTTCGTCAAAGCTTACCGCGCCCTGGGAGGCTTCCGGACCGGTGCCCCCTTCAGGCCCTGGTTGCTCGCGGTAGTCGCCAACGAGGCCAGGAACCGCCGCAGGGCTGCGGGCCGGCGCCTCGGCCTCGCCCTGCGAGTTGCTGGAGAGAGCCCGGCTGAGGACACGGCTTCTCCCGAGACGGCGGCCTTGGCGGCGGAGCGTAGGGCCGAGCTGCTAGGGACTCTGGGGGCGCTGCGCGAGGAGGACCGGATGGTGATCGGTTACCGCTACTTCTTGCAACTCTCCGAGGCGGAGATGGCCGCGGCCCTTGGCTGCGCGCCGGGAACTGTCAAGTCGCGGCTCTCCCGGGCGCTGGCCAGGCTGCGCGAGAGGATGATGGAGGACGAAGATGCAGCCGGATAGGGATCTCGAAAGAGAGCTCAGGGAGCTCGGGTCCCGCGTCGAGTACCCGCCGACCCCGGACCTGGCGCGGGCGGTACGCCGCCGCCTCGAAGAAGCCGAGCAACCGGCGCCGCGCCGGGGGTGGTTCGATCTTCCGGTGGTGAGATGGGCGGCCGTGGCTGCGGTCGTGCTGCTCGCCGCCTTCCCTGCCCTCTCTCCGGCGATGCGCGACACGGTCGCAGGGTGGTTCGAGAGCGGGCAAGCTTCGAGCAGCGGTCAGGCCGCGGATGGAGCTAGAGAGGCTTCGCCCGCCGGAGGCGATGTCACGCTTAAGGGCGAAGGCGGTAATCACGCCGCGGAAGCGGCGCGACCGAGCAGCGGCGGGCGGCCCATGCCGAGCTCTGGCGCGGGAGAGCCGCCTTCGGGGGGAAACCTGGGGTACGGGGAGCCGATCTCGCTGCGCGAGGCGCAGACCAGGTTGGGGGGAAGCAAGCTCCTCTTGCCCGAGACGCTCGGCGTGCCGGATCAGGTCTACGCTGGCGGCTCGTCCCGGAACGGCGGCGTCGTGCTCGTGTACCGCGCACGGTCGGGTCTGCCGTCTATGGGCGACAAAGGGGTGGGGCTCGTCCTTACCGAGGTGCCCGGGAGCGTGGAGTCGGCGTACCTCAGGGGCGGAGCCCTGGCTGTCGCGGGGGTCGAGGAAGTGAGCGTGGGGAACGGGCGCGGTTACTGGGTGCCGGCCGGCTATCGTCCCCCTTCACTGGCGGACCGGACGGGCGACCTGCCCGGAAGCGCGTTGTTCTGGGAGCGGGGAGGGTTGGCGCTGCGGCTCGGAGCCGACCTGCCGAAGGGAGAGATGATCCGGATCGCCTCGTCAGTGCGCTGAAGCTATCTTCGGGAACCCATCGTGGTTCAGCGCTGTATACGGGGATAGAGAGGAGCCTCGCCGCCCGCTGGCGGGCGACTAGCAGAGTTGGAGAGGATGATAGCCGTAGCGGCAGAGGTGTGCATGAGGGCAATACTGAAGGGCTTTCTCCTTGCGCTCTTCGTGTGCGTACTCCCGGTCGCCTGCGGACCTGAGGAACCGGGCTCGGGCGGTGAGCCTGGCCCGGAGGTAAGACTGCTCCGGGCCGAGACGCAGCGCATCCAGTCGCCGGACGTCACAGAAGAGCAGGTAGCGGAGCGGTAGGCGCCGGCTTTTTAGACGAGGTTCGCGGCGGCCTGCGCGAGCATTACGTCAGGCTGACCATGCCCCGTTTCGACTTCGAGACCGACCTGAACCTCCCGGAACTGCTCGTGGCCATGGGGATGAAGACACCCTTCGACCCAGCTGCCGCGGCTCAGCGGCATGACGAGGGAGAGGAAACTGTATATCTCCGAGGCCCTGCACAGGGCCAACATCACTGTGGACGAGAAGGGCACGGAGGCCGCCGCTGCTACGGTTTTGGCGACGACCGTGTCCAGTGTGCCAGAACCGGTAAAGATGAGCGCGGATCGCCCGTTCATCTTTGCCATCGCGGAGCGGGAGACGGGTGAGATCCTGTTCCTCGGACGTGTAACGGACCCGAAGAGGAGGGGCCCATGGTAACCATGAGATCTTCTGCCACCGCACGGACCGTGAGCGCGCTCCTGCTCTTCGCACTAGCCTTCTCGGCGTGCGGCGGGGAAGAGGTGGCTCGGTCGAGCGGGACGGCGCACTCGGAAGCGGAGGCGGCCCGGGCCGTACCCAGCGCGGGCGGCGGGGAGTTCGCGGCCGCCGATACGGGCGTGCCCGACGACCTGGCTGTGCAAGACTTCGACCGCAAGATCGTCAAGACAGCCGAGCTCGGCATCCGCGCGAATGAGGTACGCGACGCCGCCGCGAAAGCGCAACAGGTCGCCGCGGGGTTCGGCGGCAGCGTTCTTAGCTCTCAGATAGAGGGCGATGGCTCCGTCTCCGCGGACCTCGTGCTCCTGGTTCCTTCCCCGGAGTTCGAGGCGGCGCTCGACGAGCTGCGGGGGTTGGGCAAGAAGGTCACGACCGACACCGTAAGAGGCGAGGACGTGACCGAGGAGTTCGTGGACCTGGAGTCGCGCGAGCGCAATCTATTGGCGGCTGAGCAGAGCCTGCTCGAGCTCTACGACAGGGCTAATAGCGTCAACGCGGCGCTCTCGATCGAACGCGAGCTCACGGTGGTCCGGGGCGAGATCGAACAGGTGCAGGGTAGGATCCAGTACCTCGAAGACCGCACGGCCTCCTCCCGGATCTCCCTGAGCATTCAGCCGGTCCCGCGCCCTGGCCCGCCAACGCCCGCCTGGAGTGCCGCCCGCGTCGTGGCGCAGGCCTGGAGCGCATCGCTGACCGTCCTCCAGGCGCTGGCTACGGTCATCCTCTCTGCCCTCGTCTTCGGTTGGTGGCTCATACCCGTGCTCGCAGCAGGCTTGGTGTGGTGGAAGCGACGCGCCCGCGGCCCGAGTTCCTCCGAGGCGAGCTAGCGGCGAGAACCGGGGCCTCCCCGGTGGTACCCTGATCCCGCTATCCGACGTGAGAGGAGGCATGATGGAGCAGGAATCTCCGAGGGTCACCCACCTCTCCTGGGGACGGCTTGAGGTCGAGGGCGAGGACGGCCCGTTCAAGGACGCCAAGCTCTTCCCGGGCGGCGCGAGGGCGTGGGACTGGAACGAGACCGGGACCAGCCACGAGCCCGGCATCCAGCCTGCCGACGTCGAGGAGCTGCTCGAGCGGGGCGCCACCGCGGTGGTTCTCTCGAAGGGCTTCCACGAGCGGCTCGGCGTTACCCCGGAGACGCTGCGGACGCTAGAAGACAGGGGCGTCGCCGCGCACGTCCGGCAGACAGGGGAGGCTATCTCACTCTACAACGAGCTGAGAGAGACCGAGAGGGTAGGCGCCCTCATCCACTCCACCTGCTAACCGAAGGCTGCCAAGGTGGGCTTTAGCGCTCGCCCCGAGTTAGACTGGAAAGCCGAGAAGGTAAGCTTGTAGATCGTTCCCTCCTTGACCTCGATGCGGTGGGGCTCGGCCGTCGCGGCGCCGCCCCGGACGGTGATCTCCATCATTCCGTTGTCGACCTCGGCGCTTATCTTGCTCTCGTCTATGCCCGAGGGTAGGGTCATGCTGCGCCCCGTCCCTGCTGATTTATATCCACTGCCGCGAATGCGACGCGCGTTTACCTCGCTGGAAAGGAACATCCAGGTTGCGCCGTAGACTTTTGGGTAATTATTGGAGAAGGCGGAACGCAGGTGAGCGGAGGAGGCCAAAGTATGAGCGAGCAGTACCAGCAACAGAGCGACAGCCTGCTCGTGGGCGAGCGCGGCAGGACCACCATAAGCGATTCGGTCGTCTCCCAGATAGCGGGCATGGCGGCTCAGGAGGTAGACGGCGTCCACATGGGCGGCAGCGCCTCCCGGGCCGCCGGCGGCATAATCGGCAGCATAACAGGCTCGGAGAGCCAGACGCGCGGCGTCTCGGTCGAGATCGGCACGACGGAGGTAGCCGTAGACCTCACGATGGGAGTCGAGTATGGCAGGAACATCCTCGAGGTCGTCGAGGAGGTGCGGCGCAGGATCTCCGAGCGCGTCCAGAGCCTGACCGGGCTCCGGGTCACGGAGCTGAACGCGACCGTAAGCGACATAGTCTTCCCCGATGACGGGGGACGCCGCGCACCGGACGGCGGCACGAGTACCGCCGAGCCGCGGACCGCGCCCGATAGCGAGCTAGCTTCCGGCGAGCGCGAGACCACCGAGGCGAGCCCGCGCAGCAGCCAGACGCAAACGGAGAGCGGACCGCTCAAGGAGGAAGAGACCTCGGAGCTAGAGCCAGAGGACGTATCCGAGACGCGCCAGGCCTCAGAAGAGGACGAGACGACCAGGCGGCCCGAGGACAGGTAGACTCCAGGCTCTGCCGGGTGGCGTCTCCCGGCGTAACCTACGTCGTCGTGTCGTCGTGCCCTCACCCTCGGGTCTCAACCGGATGCTCTTCGACGAACTGGTCGAGCACTACCGTGCCCTCACGCCTCTCCTGGCGTAGAGGTCGGTCCGGCGCGCAAGAAAAGAGGCCGGGGCTTTTCCCCGGCCTCCGTAAAAAGTTCCTCCTGATCAAGTGGTTCGCCCTGCGATCAAGCGGTAGATTAGCAGCAGTATGATGGCTCCTATTGTGGCTACGAGGATGGACCAGAGGTTGAACCCCGTCATCCCGGTTCCGCCGAAGAGGCTGAAGACGAAGCCACCAACGAAGGCGCCAGCTATCCCTATGAGAATCGTTATTATTATGCCGCCGGGGTCGTCCCCGGGGATTACCAGCCTCGCCAGCAACCCGGCGATCAGTCCAACCACTATCCAGGCCAGTATTCCCATCTAAAGTCCTCTCTGGAGGGATTTCTCACTATAAACCTTTACCCGCCTACCAGGCGGCTCGAAACGTCCTGTCGCGAATTTTACAAAGGTCCAGTCGAGCGCACGAGTGTCTCGGCGGTTGCTCCGGAGGTCCTCGGGGAAGAAATGTCCATCGTGTCCTCTAACGTGACGAGGAGGTCGGTGTGAACCTTACTGAGATCGACATGCGGGGTGGATTCCGGGTGCTCGCGGGAACCGCCCGTTCGCAGGCGGCCACGATGGTGCTCTCTCCCGGGCAGTCCACCGGCGGCCCGGACAACCGGCACCCGCAAAGCGACCAGTGGCTGTTCGTGATCCTGGGCCGCGGGAAGGCTCAGGTCGAGAGCGAGGAGCGCGACCTCGTGGAAGGGTCGCTCCTGCTCATAGAGGCCGGAGAGGCGCACGAGATAAGAAACGATGGGGACCGTCCCCTTGAGACCCTGAGCTTCTACGCGCCGCCGGTCTACTAGAGCGGTTTGCGAATAGAGTGGTCCTGTGTAAGAGTATCGCGCATGGACATCTACTCGAAGGACCTAAGGATCAGGGCTCTTGCAGCGGTGGATCGGGGTATCCCAGGAGGGAGGTTGTGGAGATCTTCTCCATCTCCCTTACCACCCTCAAACGCTGGCTGAAGATGAGGAGGGAAGGCAAGGACCTTTCGCCCGGGGTCTCTACGGGAAGGAGGCGGCGCATCCTCGCCACCCCCGAAGAGAAGAGGGCTCCTGTGGGAGCCAGCTCGAGGACAACGACGATGCCACCCTCGAGCGCCACTGCGAGCTGTGGGAGCAAAAGACGGGCGTTAGGGTGTCCATCTCGGCGATGAGCCGGGCCATACGAGAGAAGCTCGGTTGGAGCTACAAAAAAAGACGCTGGGTGCCACCGAGCGAGACGAAGAGGCAAGAGGTGCTTTCAGAGAGCGCCTGAGGGGCGTCGATGCCTCGCGCCTGATCTTCGTGGACGAGTCCTCCACCAACGTGGCCCTAACCCCACGCTACGGCAGGGCGCCCAAGGGAGAGAGGGCATTCGGGAAGGCGCCCAGGAACTGGGGCAAGAACGTGACTCTCATCTCCTCGATCAGTTTGGAGGGCATGGGACCGTCGATGAGCATCGAGGGCTCATCGGACACCGACTCCTTCGGGCGCTACATGAGGGAAGTCCTGGCCCCGCAGCCTGAAGGGCGGGCAGATAGTGCTCATGGACAACCTCTCTGTGCACACGAGCGGGTGGGTGAGGGAGCTCATCGAAGAGAGGGGCTGCCAGCTGTGGCTCCTTCCGAGCTACTCGCCTGACATGAACCCCATAGAACAAATAGCGACCATCCCGAGGTAGTGAACTGCTGGCTTCTCATAGCGCGTAGCGGTGCGCCGGAGACCCTTCAGCTTGTTCACGAGCCGCTCCAGCTGTTGGTCAATTGGTCTCATGTCTTGCCATGCACCAGCCTGCAACGCGTTTGCGGACACGCTGTAACCCTTGCGTCGTGGCGAGCCGTTCCTACCGTAAAGACCACCTCCGCCTAGTTTTCAGATAGTCTCTCCACGACGTTCGGTAAACAAGCCTTCAAGGATGCGATAAGCTGCGCCAAGCGTCATCCTACCTCCACACAGATGGATGTCGAACAAGAGAAGGGAAGGTGACTTATTGGCACAAATACCCACAGTGGTGTTGGGCATCCTGATCATTTTGCTGGCCGTGACACTCGTGGTAGCGGGGACAGCTCTGGTACACAATAAGGTGCCAGTTAAGCTGCGCGAATCGCACACCGTCCCCCTCGGCTTGCTCAACGTCGGACTTACCGGTATGTTCGGCATCATAATCGGCCTTACGGCTTTTCTCGTGTTGGACGAGTACAGTGACGCCCAGCAGGCGCTGCAAAGCGAAGCCGGAGACGTAGAGGAGATTTACAGGCTTGCCGGACCGCTTCCCGAACCGAAGCAAGAACAAATCCAAGGGTTAGCCACCTCTTATGCTCGTGTAGTCGTAAACGAGGAATGGCCTCTCATGGAAGAAGACAGGATGAGTCCACGCGCCGACGCCCTCATTGAGGACCTTCGCAGTACCATCCAGGAGGGGTACAGGACCAGCTCGGGTACCGAACAAGACTTTTTTGGGGAGGAACTCGATGTGATTGACGAGCTGGACGCAGACAGGGAGGCTCGCGTGCTCGCCGTGCACCAGCGCTTGCCTTCTATCCTCTGGATCGGTCTAGTGATCCTAGCGATAGCCACAATAGGATTCTCTTCCCTGGCCGGTATGGAGAACCGCCGACTACACCTGTTGACCGTTGGTATCTTGGCTACGGGAATCACCGTAGCTATGTTCACGATCAGCGTCCTCGATCGCCCCTTCGGCACGGATTTTCGGGTGCAGCCGCAGCCGTTCGAATTGCTGTTGCATGAGATCGAAGGAAACCGCAGGTGATAAGTTCCTAGCAAGACCTGGAGGCCTCCTCGTCTAGCTGAGCGCGAGCTGCACGTCAGTAGTTCCTTCCGTCAGCAGGGCGTGGAACCTAAGCTCGGACGGTTTTGTATTCGTGAGCCTTGATGCTCATCAAGTACGCGCTCGTGGATTTCTCTCCGGTCGAGGTTACGTTCTTCCAGTTGCGGGACATACTGCGCCGGCCCTTTCCCGCGCTCGTGCTCGGGGCGCTCGGCATCGCAGCGCCATTCATCCTGATCTCGACCGGCGAGCTCTCCATACCCTCCGGCTTCGCCTCCGCTTCTCAGTATTTCAGCTCATTGGTGTTGGTGACTGGCCGGTGGTCGATCTCCGAACGCGTTGTTTGGGTTCGTGAGCTCAGTAGTTCTGAGTGATGCTCTGGGGCCAGTCTCGGCGAGGATCGCGACCTCCTATATTGACTATCTTCGCGGCGAAAAGTAGTCTTGCGGCGATGGCCGGGAAGGCGTCTGAGGGAGGTCGTGCGTGTACCAGTTGATCATACGCGGGGCGCGGATCGGGGACGAGGTCGCTGACGTCGGCATCGAGGGTGGCAGGATAGCCCGGATCGCCGCGCGGCTCGACGAGGGGGCCGGGCGCGAGATCGACGCCTGGGGCAGGTTAGTCTCGCCGCCCTTCATCGAGTCCCACGTGCACCTTGACACCACTCTGACCGCAGGGGAGCCCCGGTGGAACGAGTCCGGGACGCTCTTCGAAGGAATCCAGATCTGGTCCGAGCGCAAGAAGAGCCTCACCCGCGAGGACGTGATCTCGCGCGCTACACAGCTCCTTCGCTGGCAGGCGGCCCAGGGCGTGCTGCACGTCCGCACCCACGCCGACGTCACAGACCCGGAGTTCACCGGCCTTAAAGCCTTGCTTGAGGTCAAAGAGAAGGTGCGCGGCTGGATGGACGTCCAGATCGTCGCCTTCCCGCAGGAGGGCATGATCTCCTTCCCGAACGGCGTAGAGCTGATGGATGAGGCGCTGAGACTCGGTGCCGACGCGGTCGGGGGCATACCCCACTACGAGCAGACCCGCGAGATGGGGGTGGAGTCCGTGAAGGAAAGCTTCCGCCTCGCCGGGAAGCACGACAGGTCCATAGACATCCACTGCGACGAGACCGACGACCCGCAATCCAGGTTCCTCGAAGTCATGGCCGCCGAGGCCATACGGACCGGGATGGGGTCGCGCGTCACCGCGAGCCACACAACTGCATTTGGAAGCTACGACAACGCCTACGCCTTCAAGCTGATGGGGTTCCTGGCGAAGAGCGGTATGAACTTCGTGGCGAATCCCCTGGTCAACATAACGTTGCAGGGGCGCTACGACACCTACCCCAAGCGGCGCGGGATCACGCGGGTCAAGGAGCTCTGGCAGAACGGGCTCAACGTCTCCTTGGGCTACGACGACATCATGGACCCGTGGTATCCCCTTGGCACGGGCAACATGCTGCAGCCAGCCCACATGGCCGTCCACGCGTGCCACATGACGGGCCGCGAGGAGGTAACGGCCTGCTTCGACATGGTTACCGTGAACGCCGCTCGCACCCTGGGACTAAAAGACTATGGAATTGCCGAGGGCAACCCTGCCAATATGGTGCTGGTGGATGCGCCTGACAGATGGGAGGCGATCCGGCGCCTCGCGCCTACGACGCTTGTGGTCAAGGACGGAGTGGTGATATCCGAGACGAGCCAGCCTGAATCCCGTCTCATGGGCGAGGTCGTAGATTTCGAGAGGAAAACGACGCGGAGTAGTGGAGAGGAGGAAGGTGGACAGGCGACCCGACGTTGAGGATCGGGTAGGGCACGAGCGTGCCGAGCTCGAAGAAGCCGTGCACATCGAGAAGCACAACAGCATCGCGCCCGTCCCTGAGGAGTACAAGGACGCGACGCCGCTGGACCAGTTCTGGATCTGGGCCGGCGCAAACATCGCCCCGATCAACTGGGTGCTTGGGGCACTCGGGATCGTTCTCGGCCTGGGGTTCCGGGACACCGTGATCGTCCTCGCGCTCGGGAACGTCATCGGGGTGCTGATCTTCGGCGCGTTCGTGCTGATGGGCCAGAGGACCGGGGTGACGCAGATGGTCCTCTCGCGCAGCGCGTTCGGGCGCAGGGGCGCGTACGTCCCCGCCTTCTTCCAGATAGTGATCGCGACCGGCTGGATCGCGATCAACACCTGGATCATCCTGGACCTCAGCGTCGCCCTGCTCGAGAAGCTCGGCATCCCCGGCACGCCGGCAACCAAGGTCGTTGTGGTGCTCGTCCTGATGGCGATACAGGTCGGCCTCGCAACTTTAGGCTTCTACGCCATCCGCACCTTCGAGAAGTGGACCGTGCCCATCACCCTGGTCATCCTCGTCGCCATGTCCATCGTCGCGTGGAGTAGCGGCGAAATCCAGTGGGGCTACACCGGCGAGGCCACAGACGCCGCGCGCTGGACCGCGATGAGCCAGGTCATGACCGCCATCGGGATCGGGTGGGGGATCACCTGGCTCGCCTACGCCTCGGACTACTCCCGCTTCGTCCCGCGCACGGTGCGCCGCAGCCGGCTCTTCTGGGCTGCCGCCCTCGGGCAGTTCATCCCTGTCTTGTGGCTCGGCATCCTCGGGGCGTCCATCGCGACGACGGGGACGGGCGCGGACCCGGCCGTGATCATCGTCAACACCTTCGGCGCTCTGGCGGTGCCGGTGCTGTTCCTGGTGCTCCACGGTCCCATCGCCACCAATATTCTGAACGTCTACTCCACCTCGGTCTCGGCGCTCGCCGTGGACATCAAGGTTCGCCGGCACATCCTGACGATCATCGTCGGCCTCTTCGCCACAGCCTTCACGATCTACCTGGTCTTCGCGGGCAGCCTCGCCGAGCAGCTCGACGCGTGGTTGGCGACCGTCGTCGCCTGGGCGAGCCCGTGGGCGGCGATAATGCTCGTCCACTACTACATCATCAAGCGCGAGAACATAGACGTCGAGGCGCTCTACCAGTCCCCGAGCGAGTCGCGGGTCGGCGACGTGAACTGGGCGGCAATCATCTCCCTCATCGTCGGCCTCGTGATGACGTGGCTGTTCCTCTACGGGCTCGTCGCGCCGCTGCAGGGACCCGTAGCGCGGGCCCTGAACGGCCTCGACTTCTCGTGGCTGGCCGGGATGCTCACCGCAGGACTTCTCTATTACGCCCTCTACAAGCTCGGCCTGGCGAACCCCCGGGCCGGTGCCAGGGAAGAGGTCGGCGATCCACCCCAGATCGACAGGAGCACCGAGGCGTAGAGAAAACTGACCACACGCAGGCTCGCGCGATCCGCGCGGGCCTGCGCATAGTCGGCGCCAACTGTAACGCAGAGTCTACCGTTGGCCGGCGCCAGGATCGAGGCGGCCAACACCTGCAATAAGGTGGAAGTCCGCTAAAGCGATCTGCACAAGTAATTTACTTCTGCAGATCACGCTGGTCAGCAAGCCGCCTGGGATTCCCAGGCTGCTTATCAGTACGGCCGGAATTGAGCGCACTGCATGTTGTGCGCAGGTGACGTCTTTGCCGAAGATGTTGTCGAAGAAAAAACTGGTGGAGGCGAACCTTTGACTAGCGTTGGCGTGCCTTCGTATAATTTTCATAACGTAAGATACACGGCATAACAGCCAGGAGCGCTACCGGAGGAGGGGGGATGTGCTCCGAGCGTACCGACCCGTCGGTTGAGGCGTCACCTCGGTCGGCATCCGAGGCGTTTGATCGCCGCGACTTCTTGAAGCTTAGTGGCGCCGGGCTGCTCGGCGTGGTCCTGCTCGGATCGGGCGGCCTCGGCAAGGTCTTTGCTCAAGCGGGGCCTTCGCCAGAGTCCTCCCTCGTAGCGGAGTTCGAACAGGCCGCCGAGGAGTATGGGGTACCGGTGGAGCTATTGATGGCGATGGGCTACGTCAACACCCGCTGGGAGATGCCCCCGCCCGAGGCTAGCGCTTTCCGGTGGGGCGATCTGCACGGTTTGGGTTCTTACGGGATCATGGCCCTGGTACAGAACCCTTACTCGGACACCCTGGGCGAAGCTTCCAGGCTCACCGGCATCTCCCAGGAGGTCCTCAAGACGAATCGCGCCGCGAACATTTGGGGCGGCGCGGCCCTGCTCGCCAGTTCCGCAGGAGGGTACGCATATGGGGAGCTCTCGGACTACTTCGGCGCAGTAGTCGGAAGAGGGCTGGGAGCCGGCAAGAGCTACATAGCGGTCGCAGGGATCGGGGGAGGCGAGCAGTACGCTGAGCAGGTCTTCGGAACCCTGCAGACGGGAGCTTACAGGAGGATGTCCTCGGGTGAGATGATCTCGTTGCCCCTCCGTATGTCCAACCCTACGATCCGGATCATTCATGGTCGGTAAACCGCCGGTCGTCTGGCACCCGGCCGACTGGTCGAACTACACGGCTGCCTACCGGGGAGCCCCCCAGATAGAAACGATCGTGATCCACGTAGTCCAGGGCACCTACTCTTCGGCGGTCAACTGGTTTCAGACGCCTGGCTCGGAGGTTTCGGCCCACTACGTGGTCAGGTCCATCGATGGTCAGATAGCCCAGTGCGTCAGCGACATCAACATCGCTTGGCAGGCCAGTACCTGGCGCACGAATCGAACGTCGCTGGGCATCGAGCATGAGGGATACTTCTACGACGCGACCTGGTTCACCGAGGAGATGTACCGATCTTCGGCGAGGCTGGTCGCGTACCTTTGCGGGTTGTACGGGATACCGATTAATCGCCGGCGCATAGTGGGGCATAACGAGGTCGCCTACACCGAGTGCCCCGGTCCCTGGTGGTGGTGGGACTACTACATGGATCTCGTGTGGTGGTATGCCGGGAGATAGTTCGGGCCCATCCGAAACCGTCCGGTTAAAGGGCGGACGGTGACCATGAGGAGATTCCCGGAGACATCCGGCGGCCTTCATCACGCGACCGGCGCTACGGTACTGCGCGAGGCGGACAGGCCGTGCCAGACGTTCGACCACTGTCGTCTCTCGCCTCCCTGGGAATAATGTGGAGCGGGAGACACAGCGCAACATGATACGGTTCCCGGTGCGTAATTTCGTTACGTCCGAGAGAGCGGCGCAACCCGGCAGAGGCACTCCTGGCGGTCACACCTACCCGAGAGGCGGGCGTCTGCCCTACCTGCCTGGCCTCGACGGTATGCGCGCTCTCGCGGTCATCGCCGTGCTCCTCTACCACTCAGGAGGAGGAGGAGGAGGAGCCTTTATCCCTGGCGGCTTCCTCGGCGTGGAGGTCTTCTTCGTCATAAGCGGCTACCTGATCACCGCCCTCATCCTCGCCCAGTGGCGCACCACAGGGCGAGTGGAGCTCAAGGCTTTCTGGCTTGGGAGGGCAAGAAGGCTGCTGCCAGCGCTCTATCTGGTGCTACTACTCACGCTCTCATACGCTGTAGTGTTTTTGCCAGGGGAGGTGGCTGGGCTAAGAGGTGATGTGTTGGCTGCTATGGGGTATGTGACCAACTGGTACCTGGTGTGGGGTCATGAGTCCTACTTTGAGGCCATAGGGCGGCCATCGCTATTGAAGCACCTGTGGTCACTGGCAGTCGAGGAGCAGTTCTATGTGGTGTGGCCGCTGGTCCTCGCCTTCGGGCTGAGTCTGGGGGCTGTGCGCTGGCGACGGCGGCGCGTGCTGGTGCTGGCGCTCACGGGAGCGGGGGCGTCGGCGCTGCTGATGGCGTTGCTCTACAGCCCTGAGGTGGACCCTTCTCGGATCTACTACGGGACAGACACCAGGGCAACAGGGCTCCTCGTGGGAGCCGCTCTCGCTTTCGTGTGGATTCCGGGGCAGGGCTCCGGCGCCTGAAGAAGCTGATCTCCGCCGTCGGCGCCCCGACTTCCCGCGAATCCGGCACTCGGGGACGGCTGCGGCGCCGCTGGGGATGGATCGCCCCGCGGTTGCTAGACCTTGCCGGCCTCGCCGCTCTGGGCGGGCTCGTGTTGCTGTGCCTCAGGCTCGGCGAGTTCGAGCCTTTCCTCTACCGCGGCGGCCTGGCCTCCGTGGCGCTCCTGAGCGCCCTGATGATCATGGCGTGCGCCCACCCCCACTCTCAGCTTGGCTCGAGCCTGCTGGGAAGCCAACCGCTGCGCTGGATCGGGCAGCGCTCCTACGGCATCTACCTCTGGCACTGGCCGGTGTTCATGATCACCCGCCCCCAGCTAGACGTGCCCCTGGAGGGCTTACCGCTGCTGGGGATGCGCCTGGCGCTCACGCTGGTGCTTGCTGAGCTCTCCTACCGCTACGTGGAGACCCCCATCCGGAGGGGCGCTCTTGGGCGAGCCTGGCGCGAGCTGCGAGAGGCGCAGGGGTTCCGGTTCTGGGAGATCGGCGTCCGATGGGCGGGGACCTTCGTTCCCCTCCTGGCGGTCTGCGCGGTGCTCGGGGTGGCCGTGGCCCAGGCCAGGGTGCCCGAAGCTCCATCCTACCTCTCCACCACGAGGGTTCACCTCGAAGCCCCCGCTCCCACGTCCGGGCCGGGCGAGACCGCCGGGAGGGACGCTTCCAAAACGGGAGCCTCGTCCTACGTGCCGGAGCCTGACGCGGTGAAGGATGGCGGGGCATCCGCTGGCGCACCCGAAAGGGAGAATCGGCTACGAACGCGCGGCAAAGCCGGCGAGAAGTCAGGGAAGGCTACCGGCTCATCAGCCGGGGCGCCCACGGTCACGGCTATCGGCGACTCGGCGATGCTCGGTGCCGTCGACGCGCTCCGGCAGGAGATCCCCAACCTCGCCGTGATCGACGCCCGGGGCAGCCGCCAGGTTCCCGAGGCCATCGCCGTCCTCCAGCAGCTCCGCGCTTCCGGCGAGCTCGGGGACGTGGTTGTCGTCCACATAGGCAACAACGGCGTCTTCGCCGACGAGCAGTTCGACCAGATGATGCGAGTGCTCAGGGGCGTGGGCATGGTACTGGTGGTGAACGTGACGGTCCCGGACAGCTACAGCTGGGCGCCCAACAACGAGGTGCTGGCCGAAGGGGTACAACGGTACCCAAACAGGGCCGTGCTCGTCGACTGGCACGGCACCAGCGCCGGCCACCCCGAGTACTTCTGGGACGGTATACACCTCACCCCTCAGGGCGCCTGGGCCTACGCCGACGTTATCTCCGGTGCCTGCGAGGAGTACCGGCGATGACGACAGGAGCTATAAGGCGCCTTGCCACGCCCTCGGCACTCCAATTCTCGAAATGATCGATCCCGGCAGGACTTGAAATGCTGAGAAGCCGCCGACCAGAGGGAGGGCGGCGTGCTGACAAGCGGAGGCGAAGCCGGAGCGTGCTTAAATGCGCGCAATGGGTAGGGGCTCGCTCCTGCCTATTGCGCTTTACCGAAGCATGAAGAAGGCGCAGGCGGCTCCGGCAAGGAACGGCACCACCACGACCACCCACAACAGGCGCAGCACGAACACCGTGTACCGAAGATCTGGTGGTGGCTTACTCGCGATCGTCCGGCTTCGCTCACGTAAGGACCGGAGCTGCTCATCGAACAGCCTCCCGTCAAATCGCTGGTCGAAGCCCGACGAAGCCATTCTCCTCGTGCCCAAGAAGCGTCTCCCCCTGCCGAAGCGGTATATTGATTCTAACCGCTACGATCCGCACCGGTGAGCACCGATTTCACGAACCGCTACCGGTTGCGAGCCGGCCAGGAAACCTGTGCCAGATGTGGCGCGCCAGGGTGTGCCATAGTTCTGTGCGTAACAGTCGAGACACGAAACGAAGGAGAGCGATGGCGGTGGTGATCGAACGTATGGCGGAGGCGCTCAACCGCCACGACATCGAAGCGTTTGTGGAGTGCTTCGATCCGAGCTATCGGAGCGCGCAACCAGCCCACCCCAACCGGGGATTCGGCGGCAAAGAACAGGTCCGCAAAAACTGGTCGGGCATGTTCGAGAGCTTCCCGGACTTCGAGGCACAGTTGCTTCGCCACACCTCCGATGAGAGAGTGGTGTGGGGTGAGTGGCACTGGAGGGCCACGGGGCTGGACATGGCCGGGGTGACCTGGTTAGCTGTATGGCTAGCATACTGGGTTCGCTTGTGAGTGCGGCAGCATCTCAACTTTCTTATAGCCCCGGGATCTGGCCGTTGCGGAAAGCGTCGACGAACAGCCGGTGGTCGTCGCGGGCGATCTCAGAGTAGCCCATGCCGAAGTCCACCATTTCCTCAGCGAATTCCTGCTCGTTGCCGCTCACTGCCTCGATGATTTCATCTTCGGTCTGGAAGCCAACGAGGGTTGGGTCGGAGTCTTTGTCCGCGACACAGTGAACCTTGGCCGTCGCCCGACCGAGGTAGTCCAGCACTGGTGCCATCTGCTCGGGCTCGGTGAGATCAGACCAGTCAAAGTCCTCGACGTAGGGCGAGAGCTCGGAGACAACGAAGCCGACCCCCTCCATCTCGGTGTAGCCGAGCCATGGATCGGCGTGGGCCTGCAGCGCCCGCTGTGAGACCGCCGTGCGGTGCCCGTGGTGCTTGAAGTAGTGCTCGATGCGCTCGTCCCGCACGATTCGGCTTGGGGCCGCGACGTTCCCCTGCTTCATCGAGAGCACCACGTCGTTCTCCAGCGCCTGCGTTGGACCCTCCACCAAAATGTTGTAGGCTGGAAGCCCGGCCGAGCCGATACCAAAGCCCTTGCGGCCGACTATGTCCTTCACCTCATAAGTCAGGCTCCGGAAGCGCTTCGCCTCCGGAATTGTCTTCAGGTACGCTTCGTAGGCGGCCTGCACCTTGGCCCGTTCGGTGTTGTCGAGCTCGCGGACCCCGGCGCCGCGCCGGAACCTCCGCTCGAAATCCTCGTCGACCAGGGTCATCTTGTCGAGCAGATCGACGCGGGTGTTCAGGCGAGTCTCAAGTAAGATCTCCCGGATCTCACCGTCCGTGGTCCCCAGCCGCAGCGAGTACTGATGGTCGCGGTCGCTGTCGACGAAGTAGCGCACCTGCTGTACGTAGGCTTGGACGTACGTCTTGATTAGTGACGCGATGTCGGCGTCCGAGATAGCCTTCATCCACGCAAGCAGGGCAACGCTTGCGACCATCCGCTTGATGTCCCAGGTGAAGTGGCCGAGATAGGCCTCGTCGAAGTCGTTGACGTCGAAGACAAACACCCCGTCGCCGTCCATGTAGGTGCCGAAGTTCTCCGCGTGCAGGTCTCCTTGGATCCAGACGCGGCTGGTGCGCTCATCCGCCCAACGATCCTCCTCCCGCTCCATGTCCGAGTAGAAGAGGCATGCGCTGCCACGATAGAAGGCGAAAGGGCCGGCGGCCATCTTCCGGAACTTCTGACGGAACGCATCGGGGTCCGCCACCATGAGCTCGGAGAAGGCGTCAACCAGCACGTCGACGATCTTCCTCTGACGCTCATCGGAGGACTCGTGCTGCCGTCCCAGGTCCACTGTTCCGGCCATGGGGCTCCTTCCACCGTCGGTCACGACGGGTCCATAATCATTAGATCGGTAAACAGTAGCACGACGTCAATAGGTTTGTGACCGTACTATTAGCGTACGTGGATCCTACTCAAGCGAAACTTCGGGCGTTCCGCGAGCTCAGCGTGTGTAGGGGTGAGGGAGATGTTTACCGTCAAGCGGACGAATCAAGGACGAGTCAAAGCGCCACCGGTCTGGACTAGCTTACCTTCTGCGCCCCTGCTGGGTAACGACGGAACATGCGAGGTGCGTTTCGCGCGGGTGGCGAACTCATGACCGATTCTTTGCGGGTTTGACCCTGTAGTGATAATGGTAGAGGCCTTTGCACTTGCCCTTGACTCCGTCCTTGCTAAAGCAGAACCTTTTGTCGGCGCGGGTCTTGTACTTGCCGCGACTATTCTTCTTTGAGCCTATCGGCTGCTGGGGAGGTTCTAGGGCAATGGTATTGCCACACCACAGACAGCGGCGGATCTCCCCGGTGCCAGTTAGCACCCACATCATTTGCGCCCACATGGCACCCAACAGGGAGTTGAAGCCCCACCCTTGAGCGTAGCCGTCGGGCCCCCGGTATAACCTGGGGTAACACCGGCCGGCTATCTTGTTCTGCGCAGAGTCCTTGACGAGGCTTAGAAAGAAAGCGGTGCCCTTTTCGGCACCTGGCCTAGGGTATCGGGCTAGGAGCGTAAGAGCAGCCCATTTCAGAGCACTGTGAGCTTCGAAGAGCGGTGAGGGTGTAAGTGCATGGATCGCTGCGCTTCGAGCGGACGAGCGAGGAGCGTACTCTCAAGCCTTTTCACTTGCAAATGGCTAAAGTCGAGCTCTGGGCACTTCGGTGAATAGGCCTCGTCTTTACTCTACTCGTGTATCCACCAGCGCTTCGGCGAGCACTTCGATGATATATCTTGCTGTAGCGTAGAGGATGGTCAGAGCCCTCCCGCAACCATCCAAGCTCCCCATCCGACGAGCACTACACCTGCGACTCGGCCCAACCGATCACCCCTCGGAACCACCTTCTCCAGCAAGATGAACCCCGCGATAGCCCCAACCCAGAGTAAGTTCATTATCCCCGCCACGAAGAGCAAGGCCATGAGAGACCAACAGCAGCCGGTGCAGTAAGCGCCGTGCTTGAGCCCCATTAGGAAAGCGCCCCACCTGCCCTCTCGCCATTCGTTCAGGACGAACCCAATAGGAAAGCGACACTTACTCAGGCAGGCGTGCTTGAGCGGCGTCCACTGGTAGGTTCCAGCCGCCACAAGCAAGGTGCCGCCCAAGATGGGGCTGGTGCTTGCCATCATTGGTGAGAGCAAGGAAGCGGAGTGAAGTCCCCACTGAGCTGCGGTGGCTATTACGCTGAAGGCGGCCCAAACCACCAGGTAGCCCGCAAGGAAAACGCTCGTCGGTACGTACGAAACTTGTTGCTTCCAGCGTCTCCTGTTGACTGCGGCGAACATGAGGATCATCGGGGCCGCAGAGGGCGTCATCATGGCAACCATCATCACCGCCCACATGCCGAACGTCAGGGCGAAATCAGCGGTGCCCCAGGCCTGCATCCGGGGCAGGGTCATCTGTGTACCCATGTCTCCCATATTCATGCTCTGCATATCGGAGGCCAGAGAAACCACATAAACCCAGGAGAGCGCTGTGATAGCTGCGAGACCGGACAGCACGACGATACGGTCTCGCCTCAGTACGACCTCGTGGACCTCGCTCCACATATCCTCAGGATCCCTCCTATGTTCCTATTGGCTGAACCTTTGCGCGGAATCCTCGGAGCTCCTACGAGCTTCGAGCCAGAAGCTGCGCTTACCCCGACCAGGAGAAGGGGGTGGAGAAGCCACTTTTCCCGTCGGCGGAGTAATCGATGCCCAGGCCCTGCACGCGAGCAGAGAGAGTCCGGGCCGGAGTCAGCTCCGAGTTAGCCGGGTGCTTGGTCTCGGTGAGCTTCGGCAGTGGCCCTTCCGGGTCAAAGGGGGATACTAAATCCTCGATCTCCACGTCGACGGCATCGCCGACTTGGACTCGGTGGCGAAGGCCATCGTCGACGTGCTCGATCGGAGCCACCTCCATGCCGAGGTTCTCGCCGATGAGCGGGACTATGTTGGCTATGGGACCGCCCATCTGCCCCGAGAAGATGCCCCCGAGCTTCTCGGCCTGCTCATCGCTCGCCCGCTCATCCATAAACATTCCGACCCGCCAGTTGCCTTCCGACATCTGCCGTGGAGAGTCGAGAACCAGCACTACGCTGCGGTCGCTCACGTCCGTGCCGTCGACCTCGCCGGAGTCGATGTGCCAGGCGAGCATCACGGTGCAGCGCTCGTAGTCGGCAGGAGCGGAGAACCCGCTAGCGGGACAGGGACATACGACGTCACAGTTGCAGTTCTCTATGTACGTTCCTTCTAGGTGCCATGCCATAGTATGGTTTCCTTTCCCGCTTCCCCTAGCGAATTGGCTTTACCTACAGGTATGATGGCCCTCTCCCGAAGGTCGACGCAACCCTCAAATGAGTGATATTTGGAACTTCCGAGAATTTCCCTTCCGAGACCGTCCGAAAAGGGTCTAGAGTAGTCTGTGGCCCCTCTATTTAGGTGAGGCCTGGTCATAATTCATCAAGCGGCTCTGAGGAATGGTTTGAGTCCACGATTTTTAGCTGCGACTTGTGCTCATGACCGTGGAGCAGAGCCAACTGGTAGACGAACACCGCCCCAAGAGCGAAGCGTGCGGTGTTGATAATGCCCTTGGTGGGAACCTGCTCGTGTACCTCGAAGATGCTCTTGAAATGCTCGTTGAAGTTCTCGTTGGCCCTCCTCTACGCAGCTTGTGGAAGATCCGCCTCACCTCCACCCCAGAGTCGGTGTGCGGGTAGGCTCCTCGTTTGGAAGTGACCAGAAACCGCTTTGTTTGCTCGCATTTCTCGCGTACGTTCTGAGCATCGTAATGGGTGTCGCCCAAAACGAAGCGCGCCTCGGCAGGCAGCTCCTCGATGAGCGACGGAGCTATCTGGTTGTCTGCCACGTCAGCCGGGGTGAGCCTCGCCGAGAGTGGAATCCACATCCCGGCCACCGTGATGGCCAAGTGCAGCTTCCACCCATTCACCCACCCGTGCCAGCCAGATTTGGTCCAAGCTGCCTCGGTATCTATGGAGGTGTGGGGTACCTTGCCGGCCTTCTCTGTCTTTTTTGTGCCACACTCCACCTTTGGCTCTAAGCTTTAAGCACGGGCTCCGGAAGGCGACCTCGAGGCACAATGCTTCACGCTATGGATTCCTTATCTGCTCTGGACACCTTCCGAGCCTTCAGAAACTCACTCTACAACTGCCTCCATCGCCGCGCTGACGCCCTCTTTGAACTCACCGACGCCCTCCTCAGCGCCGAGGCAGTCCCTTCGCCAGTGCACTTGAGCCTAGCAGCCTTCTCATCGCCGTGGCTGGGGCAGCCTCTACAACGCGCTCAGCCGTGGACGAATCGACGCCCAAGCTCTGCGGAGGCTGCTCGCCCATCATCCGCTTGCTGGAAGCGAAACGACGACGCCCGTCTACGCCGTGGACGTTAGCGTGTGGGATCGCTGCGACGCGGAGTGCAGCCCCGAGCGAGGTTTCTACTACCATCCTTCTCGCCACTCCGCGGGGCAGCCCATCGTCGCAGGCTGGGCCTACCAGTTCATCGCGCAGCTCAATTTCGTTCGCGAGAGCTGGGTTGCCCCTATGGACGTGGAGCGCGTCCGCCCTGCGCAGGACGCCAACGAGGTGGCCGCCGAGCAGGTCGAGAGCGTTCGTGCGCCTCGCGCATGAGGAGAGGAAGAGCAGGAGGGGCCGCTCCGCTGTTCGTCTTCGACGCTGGCTACGATCCCGTCAAGCTCCAGCAGGGGCTTGAGGGATGTCCGTGCCAGATCCTCGTGCGTTTGCGGGCCGGGCGTCGCTTCTACGCTGATCCGAGCCTCGCTGGCCCGCCCGCCACACCGGCAGGCCACGTCGCCACGGGCCCAAGATGAAGTGCAAAGACCCAAGCACCTGGCCTGAACCTTCTGCAGAGTACGCCTGCGAGGACTCCGGTTACGGAGCGGTGAGAGTGCGGGCCTTCTGCGAAGATGCATCCGAAGGTCTGCGCACACGAAGGTCGTGGTAGCCGCGGGCCTCTACCCATCGTGGTCGGCACGCTCAGTGCTGGTGGAGGTAGAGCGGCTGCCGCGCGGGGAGAGGCGGCGCGAGCCGCGTGTGCTGTGGCTGTGGTGGCACGGTCCCGAAGGGGAGGCGCCGGACCTAGAGCTCCTCTGGCGCGCCTATGTTAGGCGCTTCGACCTGGAGCATACCTTCCGCTTTCTCAAACAGGCTTTGGGATGGACTACACCTCGGGTAAGGCACCCCGAGCAAGCCGACCGGTGGACGTGGCTGGTGGTGGCCGCTTTCACCCAGCTCAGGCTGGCGCGGGCGCACGTGGCGGACCTGAGGCTGCCCTGGGAGCGCCACTACGACGCTGCTCGCCTGACACCGGTGCGGGTCCATCGCGTAGTTTCGGCGCTTTTGGCGGAGCTCGGCACGCCCGCGAAGCCGCCGAAACCCTGCGGACGCTCTCCGGGGCGGCCCAAAGGGCGCCTCTCGGGACGGGCGAAGCGCTACCCGGCCCTCAAGAAGGCCGCCTGAATCCTGACGAAGATAGCGGAGAGAGGGAGTTTTGCGAGGGGCTTTATATCCAGCCCAAAACTCTCGTGCTTAAAACGCAAGCTAAGAGTGGTGCTGTCCAAAGCTACCGCTCTTCCCGTCCTCTGCCATGGTCGAAGTAGCTCCACCAGATGGCCTCCCAGGCAACCGATCTGCTCGGGCAAGGCTTTTAGCCTCCTCTCAAAAGTACGCGTTAGGCGTCCTCGCCCTTCGCGCCTGTCTCAGGGCGCAGCCAGAGCGAGGCGTGGACGGGCTGCATGGTGTCTCGTACCACCCCAACCAGGCCGTCGTTCAGTGCCTCCAGGTCGGTCTCGTCCCTGAGCTTGGCCGAGAAGGCTTCCAGGGTCTTCCTCGCGTCGTACTTCCTGCGGTAGAAGCGACGATCCACGAAGGTCTGAATACGGCGTCTCAGGGGATTGATAATCGCGGCGACGGCCAGCGTGGAGGCGACGATGGCAAGCTGCGACTCTTGGGCAGTGAGGAGGGTGCGGAAGGCGTACTGCATGGAGACCACGCACCCTACGTACACCATCACTAGCAGCACCGTAAGGGAGACGTAGACGAGGGTGCGGTTGATGATGAGGTCTATGTCGAAGAGCCGCGAGCGCAGGACCGCCACCCCGATTGAGAGCGGAATCAGCAGCAGGAACCCGTAGACGACCGTCTCGGCGACCATCTCTCCCAGAGGCCCGGACCGCCCGATCGCCGGTACGCTCTCATAGAGTACGATCGTTCCCAAGAAACCCGCGAGCGCCGCCGAGAAGCCGAAGACCACCCACTTGGTCTGCTGGCGCTGAGCCCACGCCGCCCGAGCGAGGAGGAGAGTGCGGCCACGTATTGTGGTGGACGATTCGGCGCGAGAGCCCGCCGTGCCGACTCCTTCTCTACCCTGTTCCGTTGCCCGTTCTGTCACAACACCACTTTAGCGGATGCCCGTCTCCCAAGCGTTACGAAAAATGTTACGAGTAGGTAGATGGGGACGTGATCGGAGCAAAACACTTATGCAAGGCAAGAGAAAGGCCGGGGAGGTTACGTTGCCAGGCCCCGGCCCGAACAGAAGAAGTCCCCGAAACTGATGTTTCGTCATCCGCTTGAGGAGACGTAATGTTCGAAGGTTTCGGGGCTTTTCCCTACTCTCTCTAGGGGTTAACAACCGGATGGGGGTGGGCCTTTAGCGCAGGAGTCCTCTGCTTGAGCCGTGGTCCGCTACTTCTCCCTATCGCGCTTCTTCCGTTCCTAGGGCACGCTACCTGTTTGGGGAGAGCGGCAAGCTCAGGCGCGGTTGGGTGAAAAGAGTGGCAGGAGGCTAACTACTACTACTAGGCGCTCTGCGCCTCATCACGCTGACGCGCCAGATCCCTCAGCGTGCCTAAGGCTTCTTCCGACCCCTCGCGCACCGGTCCGAGCTCCCCGCACAGCAAACAGCGGGCGATCTTGCCGCCCTCGGCCTCCTCTATCACCACGGGAGAGAAGTGCCCACACTTCCAGAAGTTAATCGGGGTCTGCTCGCGCCGCCTCATGGCTCGTCCTTCTCTTAGATGGTTGGTCCGCCTGAAAGTCGTTGGTTCCTAACTTAGGCCGGAGCTCCCGGGGGCGAAGAAAGCCTCCGAGTCTATTGGGAACACGAGGCGCACCCTGCGACCAGGCTTCCCTTCGCCCGCGAGTTCAAGCGGCCCGTTCGATGGAAGAGGTGGTGAGCCGCGCCCGGCGGGTGACGGTGCCCTCCCGGATCTCTACGGTCACGCATATCATCTTCGCACACCTCTTCTCCTTCGCTTCCTCTCTCCGCTGGCTTCGCCCGCTCCGCTATGCCAGCGTTCAACATGTACAGCGTACTCCCCACGTAACGGAGCGCACATCCCCAAAATGAGCGATCTTTCTCTACCTCAGATGGGCTAGGGTTCGCACGAAAAGGGCCGGGACCCCATAGGACCCTGGCACGCTTGTAACAGTACGACGGCGTGCCCTCGCGCCTTGAGGGAGCGGGGAAGGATAGTACCATCATCTCCATACGGGGAGAGCCCCCCGGAAGGAGCAGGCCATGAAAAAGAAGCAAAAAGTAGCCGATATGGCGGACGAGGTCCTAGCGCGCCAGGCGAGGGTCCGCGCCGAGCGAACCGGGGAATCCTTCGAAGAGGCGCTCAAGGCCGTTCGCAAGACCGAGGCTGGACGCCAGCTTGAGGAGTTGAGCGAGGGGCCGCACCGCGACGAGAGGGCGCAAGAGTGGCAGGAGGGCCTCGCCGAGGAGAGGGCCGAGGAGCGGCAGAGAAGGCGAGGCCAAAGCGGTTGAGCGAGACTGGCGAAGTAGGAGCACGCCCGTCCCCGACGCTTGGATCGGCAGAGCGGTGGAGCTGATCTTCGTCTCGGGGAGCAGCACGGAGTACGCCCATGGCTATCTCGAAGAGGTCAACGACCGGGGCGTCGGACGGATGAGGGAGGCTGCTAGTGCCCCTTAGCCATTCGCAGCAGCGTGTCTTGGAGGAGTGGATGCGCTCGAAGGCGATTATCATGTGCCCGTTGTGTGGGCAGGATAGGTGGCGCTTCGCCGAGGCCACCTACGTCAGGGCGCTCCTGGAGGAGGGTAACGAGGACCTGACAGAGGGCGGCGGGGTGGTGAAGATCCTCTGCGACGACTGCGGGCACTTGGTGCTCTTCGACGCCGAGACGGTCGGCATCCGGGGGGAGTGGGCCCGAGGAAGGGACCTGTAGCCCCCGAGTGACGGGCGGGGATTACGAGACTACGAGACACAGAAGTGGCCGGGACCCCGTACTAGGACCCCGGCCCAGCAGATCAGCCTCTCAGGCTAAGGAGCGCATCCTCCAGCAGCGCGCGATGCTCAGCGCCTCCGGACTATACGCCAGAGGAGTAAGAACCCCCGGAACAGAAGCAATCTGAACATCCATCTTATCAACACATACACGCGCACCTCCTGCAAGAGTCAGGAACATATACGTCAGCACAAGATACAAGTTGCGCCACACCGATTTCACGGGCAAAGGGCTCTAGGCCGCCTCTCTAAGCTGCTTTTTATAGCCTCTGGAGACCTGCTCTCAAGTCATCTGCGTTCATGACAGGGACGATTTCAACCGTCGCTCCCATCTCCAGCCAAAGAGGTTCTAGTTTGGTAACTAGCTCGGATTCTTCCTCCATATTGAAGACGAGATGCCCGCCTCGCTTACCATCCCTGGGGCAGAAGTACGCCGCCTCAGGCTGGAGGTTGCCGAGCATGGTCTCCATCGTTTGGCTGATGCTTCCGTCCCTAATTTTCGCGTTGACCTCCTCTGTTGTCGGGAGGCGGAACTCCACCATCATGCGCATGCGCTCCTTCTCCTTTCCTCTCCCAAGCACCCACTAGGATGCTAATCCTTTCCACTTCACTTATGGTGCCATTAGCGAATACTTGGCGCGAACTTCGAGAAGACACCACTGGCGAAGCTATTCGACACAGGCGAAGTTGCTGCATAGGGCCGTTGCCAGGAGATAACCCGTCCCATAGACCCTCAATGGCTGCACTACTCCGCAGCGTGAGAGTGTTTCACTTCGGTTCCGCACCTCAAAATTGGTCCCAAATTTCGAGGCCCCCAGCGCTACCATCTTGCTGCAAGGCGTGCACGCTGACCCCCCATCCCTTTATCTATGCGCATTTGGAGTGCTCACAGGGCGTCGGCCGACCTGATTGCGGGCGCATCGATGCCAGGGTATAGCGCATGCGCTTTTGTCCCCTCGGCGGCAGTCGCGGCACACTCGTAAGGGCGTGCTTCCGAGAGGTTCTCTATTAGGAACTTGGGTCAAGGAGGGCCCAGCTGCGACGCCCCGGCCCTCCTGAACACTGACACTACGCTGAAACCCTACGACGATGGAACGCCTCAACGTATGCCCCTGGTCTTTAAAGGCGCGGAACTTGGCGATCTTGCCGATGCCGACGAGAAGCGGGCGAAGTACCAGCGCGCCTACGCTGCGGACGTTATGACCCTCGCCGACCTGAAGGCGCGGCGGTGCGACTCATCGCATGGTCTGCGAGGAGGTGGAGGTTCTCGTTGTCATCGGCTGACCGAGTACCTCGAGATCTGGCACGCCTCAGCCGACGCGTTTCGCTCTAAAATGCACGCTCGTGCACTGGAGAAGGGAGAGTTAGGACATGTTGGAGAATGTACCCCGCCGGTTGGAGCGTCTTCCTGAGCTTGCTTACAATCTCTTCTGGACCTGGCAGGTCGAGACCCGAGAGCTGTTCAGGCGCCTGGATCCGGAGCTATGGGAGGCCACGCAACACAACCCCGTAGGGCTCCTGCGGGAAACCCCCAACCTGGGAGCCGCCGCCGAGGATGCGGGCTTCGTAGAGGCTTACCACCGGTCCTTGCGCAACCTGGACGGCTACCTCGGCCGGCGCGACACCTGGATGGCGCGCGCCTACCCGGACTTTCCGGGTCCGGTGGCCTACTTCTCGGCGGAGTTCGGGGTGCACGAGTCGCTCCCGGTCTACTCCGGTGGCCTGGGTATCCTCGCAGGCGACCACCTCAAGAGCGCCTCGGATCTTGGCGTCCCCCTTGTCGGGGTTGGCATCCTCTACGCTCAGGGCTACTTCCGCCAGCGCCTCGACGCCGAGGGTCGCCAGCAAGAAGCGTACGAGAACCTGGAACCGGAGAGCCGGCCTGTCGTGCCCGCCCTCGATGCCGAAGGCCGCGAGGTGTTGGTTAGCGTCGAGCTGCCAGGCCGCGAAGTGTTCCTGAAGGTCTGGAAGGCAGAGGTCGGACGAGTCTCGGTGCTCTTCCTCGACGCGGACATTCCCGAGAACGCCCCCGAGGATCGCGCGCTCACCGCCCGGCTCTACGGCGGCGACTTGCGCACCCGCATCGTCCAGGAGCTCGTCCTGGGCGTCGGCGGCGTCAGGGCGCTGCGCGGCGTCGGTATCTACCCTGCCTCCTACCACATGAACGAGGGTCACGCAGCTTTCTCCGTCCTCGAGAGGATGCGCGAGCTTGTCGCTAGCGGGAGCTCTTTCGAGGATGCCCGCGAGGAGGTCACCCGGCACACTATCTTTACTACCCACACTCCGGTTCCCGCTGGCCACGACGCTTTCCCCCGGGACCTCTTCCGCGAGTTCACCGCCGGGTGGCCCGCCGCGCTGGGCACAGACGAAGAGGGGCTGTGGAGCCTCGGGCACCACGAGGAGAATTGGGGCCCGGCCTTCAACATGACCGTTCTTGCGATGAACCTTTCGGCGGCGCGCAACGCCGTCTCCAGGCTGCACCGCGAAGTCTCCCTCGAAATGTGGGGCTACCTCTTCCCGGGCGAGGAGGAGCCCATAACCTACATCACCAACGGCGTCCACACCTGGAGCTGGCTAGCCCCCGAGATGGCGACCCTCCTCGACCGCCACGGCGGCGGACGGGCCTGGCGTGAGGAGATCGAACGACCGGCGTCCTGGTCGTTCGTCGAGGAGATCGCACCAGGCGAGCTCTGGGAGACCCACCGTGCTACAAAACACGCGATGGTCGAGTTCGTCAACCGCCGCTTACGTGGACGGGCAGGGAGCGAGGCTCTAGATCCCGACGCGCTCACTATCGGCTTCGCCCGCCGCTTCGCCACTTACAAGCGGGCAACCCTCCTCCTCACCGACCCGGAGCGGTTGCGCAAGATCGCGAAAGACCCCGACCGCCCGGTTCGGTTCCTCTTCGCCGGCAAGGCTCACCCTGCCGACGAGCCGGCCAAGGAGTTCATCAGGGCGCTGTACAGGGCATCCGCAGAAGACTTCGCCGGGCACCTCGTGATCCTCGAGGACTACGATATGGACGTTGCGCGCCGCCTCGTGCAAGGCGTTGACCTCTGGCTCAACAACCCCCGCCGCCCCCTGGAGGCGAGCGGCACCTCCGGCCAGAAGGCCTCCCTCAACGGCGCCCCGAACTTCAGCGCCCTCGACGGCTGGTGGCCGGAGGCCTACAACGGCCGCAACGGCTGGACCATCGGTCATGAGAGGGAGTACGCCTCCCTCGAAGAGCAGGACACCGAAGACGCCGAGTCCCTCTACACAACACTCGAAAGCTCCATCGTTCCCCTCTACTACGACCGCAGTGCCTCGGGCGTCCCGGAAGGATGGGTCGCGATGATGAAGGAGGCCATAAAGACCGTCGCCCCCACCTTTAGCACACAGCGTATGGTCCAGGACTATGTGCGCGAGCTCTACCTTCCGCACGCAACGCGACCGGAAACCCGTCAGTAGGAGACGCGGAAGAGGCTCCCGCGAGAGCTGTTGTTGCTACTGCCTGGGTATCGGTGCACTCGATGGCTAAAGGTTCTGGCCGTGATACCTGGCTGGAGAAAGCCTCCCGACACTGTGGAATGTTGGCCCGTAGCGTGAGATATTGGATCCATCATCACGGGAAAGTGAGATGCTAGAGGGCACGATGCAAGCCGAGCGCGAGGCACAGGAGCACGTGCCGCGGCCGTTGCCTGCCAGCCGCCTGCTAGCCGTGGACGTCGGTGAGGTGCGTATGGACCCGGTTTGACCCCGCCCTCGATTCTCCGTAACCCACAGAGCAAGGGAGTCACCATGTCCACACAAGTGAGCAACACCGACAGCCCGCACCTGCGGCGTGAGTTGCACCTGTGGGAGGCGGTCGGCATCTCGCTGGCCCTGATGGCGCCTTCGATGGCCGCCAACATCAACCCGCAGGGCACCGCTACCACCATCGGACGCGCCGTTCCCCTGGCGTTCGCGCTGGCGACCATCGGCGTCTTGCTGATCGCCTGGACCTTCGTCCGACTCACCCAGCGCTTCAACCACGCAGGCAGCGTGTACGGCTTCGTCGGCGCGACGCTCGGCGCGCGGGCTGGCGTTATCTCAGGGTGGGCGCTGATGGGCACGTACACTTTCTACGGCGTCGTCACGTCCACAGCCGCCGGTATCTTCGGCGCGGACTTCCTCAACGCCCTCGGCATCTGGACGAACCAGCCGGAGTGGGCGCCTTACCTGGTCGGCGCGATCGCTCTCGCGGGCGTGTGGGCGCTCGCGGCCTCGAACATCCGCGAGGGAACGAGAGTGCTCCTTGTCATCGAGGGAACGACGGTCGGGCTCATCCTCATAGTCAGCGTCGTCATCCTGATCAAGCTCGCCACCGGCACGGCCCCGAACGGCAACACCCTGGACTTCTCGGTGTTCTCGGTGCCGGCCGGCACGGGCACCTCGGCCGTGTTCCTCGGCGTGGTGTTCGGGTTCCTCTCCTTCGCGGGCTTCGAGGCGGCCGCGACGCTGGGCGAGGAGGCGCGGGAGCCTCGCCGCGACATACCGCGCGCGATCCTCGGCGTCGCTATCTTCGGCGGCCTGTACTTCATCTTCGTCACCGCAATAGAGGTGATGGGCTTCGGCACCGACGCCAAGGGAGTGGAGAGCTTCATCGCCTCGGGCTCGCTGCTCGGCGACCTCGGCAGCCAGTTCGTCGCGGGGTGGGTCGGCGAGCTCATCACCATCGGTGCCGCGGTCAGCGCCTTCGGCTGCGCGCTGGCTTGCATCGTGGGGGCCGCGCGGCTACTGTTCGCGCTCTCGCGCGACGAGGTCGGCCCAGCCCCGCTCGGCGCCGTGTCTCCGAGGACCGGCGTCCCGGCGCGCTCCACGGCCGCCGTCGTTATCGGCGCGTACGCCATCATGGCCCTCGGCTGGTTCGCGTTCGGCGTGGCGCCCTTCGACCTCTTCGTGGCGTCGGGCACGATAGGGACCCTGATCCTGCTGCTCGTTTACGCGTTCGCTACCATCGGAGCCGCGAAGCTGTTCTTCTTCTCCGGTGAGCGGAGGATCGCAGCGTGGGAGATAGTTGTGCCGTTCCTGGCGCTGGTAGTCATCGGCTACACGCTCTTCCGCAACGTGTACCCCTACCCGACCGAGGCGGCGAGGTGGTACCCGATCATCGCCGCCGCCTGGGTCGTCGCCGGAGTCCTGGTCACCTTTGTCCGCTACGCGGCGACACAGCGCGCCGGCGAGAGGTTTTTGGCCGAGGAGGGCCTCGCTACGGAACCCAGGACGGAGGGCTAGAACATGTAGCTCCGGCGTGAGATATTGGACACGCCCCTGTGGGAAGAGAAAGGTCGTCGGCTAGGAGTTGGAGGGAGAGATGCAAGCCGAGCGCGAGACGCAGGAAAGTACGCCGAGACCATTGCCGGTAGATACTCTGTGGGTGCGGTTCGTTTTTGTTGATCACTGCGGCATCCCGAAGACCAAAGCCGTCCACAGGGACGGCTTCGAGAAGAGGGCGAGGGCGGGTGTGGGGCTCGCCAAAGGGGTGCTGGCGCTCGACCCGAGCGGGATGCTGCACCCGGAGTCGGGGTTGAGCCCCGTAGGGGAGTGCCGCCTCGTCCCAGATCTCTCGACCCTCACCCCGCTCCCGTTCGCCCGCGGCCAGGCGATCGTCGCCTGCGACATGACGGAGCCGGACGCGACCACGCCCTGGGAAGGATGCCCCCGCAGCGCTCTCAAACGGGTCCTGGGGCGGCTCGCCGAAAGGGGGTGCAGGTCCGTTGCCTCCTACGAGGCCGAGTTCTACGTGAGGGGTCCTGAAGGCCCGCTGGACAGGACGCCTTACGCCGCGAGCTTCGCCCTGACGGCGGCTGCGGAGTTCGCCGCGGAGCTGGCTGAGGCGCTGGAGGAGATGGGCATCAGGCCGGAGCAGTGCCACGCCGAGGTGGGTCACGGGAACCTGGAGCTCTCGGTGGGGGAGGCTGAGGCGCTGGCCGCCGCAGACCGGCGCGTTATGGTGCTGGAGGCGATCCGGGGCGTCGCGCATGGCATGGGCCTCCAGACGACGATGGCCCCGAAACCGTACCTGAACCAGGCCGGCAACGGCCACCACCTGCACTTGAGCCTCTACGCTCTGGAGGACGATTCCCCTGTCTTCTTCGACGCTTCGGGCAAGCTCAGCAGCGCCGGCTCGGGGTTCGTCGGCGGGCTCCTCGAGCACCTCCCGGCTGTCATGGCCTTCACGGCCCCGTCTCCCAACTCCTACCAGCGCCTTGCTCCCGGCATGTGGTCTTCCGCCTACGCCGCCTACGGGCCGGATAACCGCGAGGCCGCCGTGCGGCTAGCCTCTCCCGTGGCCGGCGCCGAGTCCGCGACAGCCAACATTGAGTTCAAGCCGATGGACGTGACCGCGAACCCCTACCTCGCCCTGGCCGCGGTCCTCGCGGCCGGGATGGACGGGGTCGAGCGCGACCTCGACCCCGGAGAGCCGACCACGGTGGACCCCGCCACGCTGAGCGACGAAGAACGCGCCTCCAGGGGCATCTATCCTCTGCCCGCCTCCCTCGACGAGGCCCTCGACGCGCTGGAGGGCAACGAGGTCCTCATCAGGGCCCTCGGCGAGCCGCTCGTGCGCACCCACCTCGCCGTGGCCCGCGCCCAGGCAAAGATGGCGAAGGACCTCTCGCCCGAGGAGGTTGCAGCAGCGGCGGCCATGACCTACTGATGCCCCGCGAAAGCAGAGGACCGGCGTGGACGCCGTAGACCTCAGGGACGTGCCCGTTGTGGATAACCACTGCCACGGCATCTTGCGCTCGCAAAGATTCGACGACATCACAAGCTGGCGGCGGGCCTTTACCGAGTCAAACGACCCCGGGATGCCGCGCGAGCACGTCGCCACGACCGCCTTCTACCGGCGTCTGATCCGTACTCTCTCCAGCTTCTTCGACTGCGAGCCCGACGAGGAAACCGTGTTCACCGTCCGTACCGGGAGGGACGCCGCCGAGCTTACCGGCGAGCTCCTCCGGTCCGCGAACGTCGAGACCCTGCTCCTCGACACCGGCTACCCGCCACCCGAAGAGGTACTGCCGGGAGATGAGCTGGCCGAGCTCGGGGACTGCCGCACCGAGCCCATGCTGCGACTCGAGATCCTGATGCAGCGTCTCCTCTCCGAGCACGGCTCCCTGCAACACGTGAAAGACGCGCTCGCGGCAGCGCTCGACGACGTGCGGGCTCAGGGCTACGTGGCGCTCAAGAGCATCGCCGCATACCGCACGGGGCTGGCTATCCGGGAGTGGACTGACGAGGAGGCGGAGGCCTCGTTGCGCGACTACCGCCGGGATGGCTCGGCGCGGCTGGCGCACAAGCCCTTGCTGGATACGCTGTTGCACGTGGCTTTCGCTGAAGCAGCCCGGCAGGAGGTACCTGTCCAGTTCCACTGCGGCTACGGCGACGCCGACACCGACCTCCGGCTGGGGAACCCGCTGCACCTCCGCGCAGTGCTCGAGGAGCCGGGCTACCGGGGCATGCCTGTGGTGTTGCTGCACGAATGCTACCCGTACACCAGGGAGGGCGGCTACCTGGCCGCCGTCTACGGGAACGTCTACCTCGACCTCTCGTACGGCATCCCGCTTCTCGGCTACGGCGAGATGTTCTCCTTCACCCACCAGGCGCTCGGCGTCGCCCCTTTCTCCAAGCTCCTCTACAGCTCCGACGGCATAGGCGTGCCGGAGATCCACTGGATGAGCGCCATAGACGGGCGGCGTGTGATCGGGCAGGCGCTCGAGGAGCTTGTTGCGCACGCAGAGTTGACCATCCCCGAAGCCGAGGCCGCAGGCGAGAATATACTACGCGGAAACGCGATCCAGCTGTACCGGCTGGAACGTGTTGACTACCGCTCTGGCGGGAGCTCCGCGAACTCGTAGCCGTACTTCTCGGTAAAGGCCGCGAGCTTCTCCCGGACCTCCGGGTCTGCCGGCGCTGCCTGCAGCGGCAGGCGGCCCTCGGCCGCCTCTTCGAAAAAGCGGTCCATCCCCGCGGGGGAGAAGATGAGCAAGACCCTGGCCGGCTCAGTCCCCGGGTTCGAGGGCTGGTGGATTCTTGACAGAGCCGTCCATGCGTGTCAATATATGTATATGCACGTAAATGAGATACCGGGGAGAGTAGCTGCGACGAAGCTTGAGGAGGTAGCCAGGGCGTGTGCCTGTGCCAACCTGCGCAAAGCGGCCCGGGTAGTGACGCAGTTGTTCGACGGGGTACTGGCGCCGAGCGGTCTGAAGGCTACCCAGTTCACCCTGGTGGTCACGAGCCGCTTGATGGGAGAGACGGCGGTGGGCGAGCTGGCGGGGACGATGGCGATGGACAGGACCACGCTCAGCCGCAACCTGAAACCGCTGGTCAGGGAAGGCTTGCTCGAGGTCAGACCAGGAGAGGACGGAAGGACCCGTCTCGTCAAGGTAACGCCCGAGGGAGAGCGGGCGCTCGCCGACGCCTACCCGCTCTGGAAGAGGGCCCAGAAAGCGGTCGTCATCGCCCTGGGCTCAGACCGGTTCGAGGCCCTGCTCGGCGACACCGCCCGCGCCGTCTCCCTGGCAACCGACGCCCCGCCCCAGGCACCAGCGGCTACCTCGTAGAGGACCCTCGGAGGAACGACCCTGTGGACGATTCATCCGAACAAATAGGTGCATATACAAGCGAGAATAGTAATTCTGGGGAGTGGATGGATCGCGGGCCGCCCGGGTTGGTGGGCTATCGGGACGTTGGGGCTACAGTATGGTGGCCTGGAGAGAAAGGGAGAATGATGGAGTACGCAGAGAGTTTCGTGCCGCGGGGTCCGTACAGGATACGGGTGAGGGAGTATGGGGGAGAGGGGCCTGCCGTGGTGCTGATGCACGGCTTCCCTGACAACCTGCACCTCTACGACCGGCTCGTGCCGCACCTCTCGGGCAGGAGGGTAGTGACCTTCGATTTCCTTGGCTGGGGAGGGTCGGACAAGCCGGAGCGTTATCCGTACACGGCGGACAACCAGACCAGGGATCTCGACGCGGTTATCGGGCACCTGGGGCTCGAGGAGGTCGTGCTCGTGGCCCACGACGCTTCGGGGCCGCCGGCGATCGACTGGGCGCTGGCGCATCCGGAACGCACCGCGGCGCTCGTGCTACTCAACACTTACTACGGTCGCACGTCAGGCCTCCGGCGGCCCGAAGCGATCTTCCTCTTCTCCACTCCCGTCTTGAGGAACGTCGCACGCTTCGTCTCGGGCAGGTTTGACCTCTTCCGCAGGATTTACTGGTGGCAGGTAGGCAGGAGGTTCATCAGGGACGAGGAGGTGAGGGAGGAGTTCGTGCCGCTCCTCTACGAGCAGTTCGCAGCCACGCCTAGCACCAAGCCGGCCTTCTTCACTCTCAATAACGACCTTTTGGGTACCGTCAGGAGCCGGGCTGGAGCCGAGCCCGAGATGCGGGCGTTCAGGCGTCCTGTGAGGATAATTTTTGGCGAAGCCGATCGCTCCCTGAACGCTGGTGTTGGCCGCGACTTCCACGAGAAGTTCCCGGGCTCTGAGCTGTTCCTGTTGCCAACGGCGAGGCACTTCCCGCAGCTGGACGAGCCCGAGGAGGTGGCGCGCCTGATCCTCTCGACGCCCCTCGCGCGGAGCTCAGAGCCGGCCTCGGCGCGGACGACATGAGGTAGGGAGCTCCGGATCGAGGCGCGGAACCTACGGCTCGCCTTTCCGTAACCCCGCTACGAAAGCGCGCAGCAGCCGGTCGAAGCTCTCGTCCAGGTCGAGGGGTATGCCGAACCCGCGGGCTACTTCGAGCGTGGCGAAGCCGTGGGCGACGCTTCGTAGTCCCCGCGCAGGCCGTAGGAGAATTCCTCGCCCTGTTGGGCCGCGATAGCCACGCCGCCCGCACCAAGGGTCAGGATGACGGCGGCGCCGCCGATGATCAGCTTTCTCCTGTCGACTGTCTCTCCTTCCTGGTCTGCCTCTTGTCGCAGACCACGATGCCGTCGGAGGCTGAGAACGCGCTCAGAGATCACCGGTTCCAGAGGGTTCGTCGTTAGCGACGCTTACGACGAACCCGAGCCGAGCGGCGATGTCCCGGCCTTCTCCGCCTCCACCTTGCTGACGTTCTCGATGTCGAGAAGTTCCTCGCGGCTACCCGGACCGCCCGAGACTCCCAGGACGAGCACAGGTCCGACGCCCCTGGCGTAGAGCTTGTACTCGAGTACGTTGGGCTCGATCGTGATCGTGTCCTTCGTCAGGAGCGCGTTGTCGAACTGACCGAAGGGAACCTGGGCCATCTCGTCGGTGCTGAGAATCTCGCCGTTGTCCTCGGCCTCACCCTTGTAGTACTCCTGGCGGTACTGCATCCCGTCCTGAGGGTTGGCCGGCATGATGATGCCAGGCTGGGCGCCGTCAACCCCGGCCTCGAAGGAACCTTCCTTCGTCTTGAGCTTCCCGTTCTCGAACTCGGCGGTGTCCTCGCCCATGTACCATATGTTGCCCTCACTGTCCTGGGCGTACCAGTCGAAGGTGTCCTCGATGATCTCTCCGTCTTCGGTGACCGTGTCGCGCACGACCCGGGCGGTGACGCCGTTTGCGATCTTCTTCGTCTGGTCGCTCACCGTGACGACGACCTGTTTGCTCGCCACCCTGCTGGTCGGTCTCGCGGTAGGTCCATCGCGTACCGGTGTCCATCGGCCAGTAGGGGTTGTCGATCCTGGTAGTGAAGTCCTTCGGGTCGAGGTTCACCGGCTCGCTCCCCTGGGGCAGGTCTCCCTGGCTGCCGGAGCCCGTGCCGTTCTGCGCCCGGCCTGTGTCGGCGTCCGAGTTGCAACCGGCGGCGATAAGTGCGAGCGCGACGGTGATCAAGATTACGTGGGCTTGCCGCATGAGGTAGACCTCCTTACCTTTCGGAACCCTCGGTCGTGTGCCTGCGACGCAGGAGTATCATGGCTATACCTGAGAGGCGGCTGAGAGCAGAACTGGAGCCAAGGTGCAGCGTTACTCGAAGTATTAGATCTCACAACACGTCCAGAGAACTCTCGTCGAGCTCTGGCCTCTCCTGGGATAAGACGTTGAAGTGCTGAGAAAGCCGGCTCCCTCCGGGGAGCCGGCGTGCTGAGAAGAGTGGATGGTGTGAGGCGCCTCCGCTCACGCTTGCAGCTGCTTGAGGATCTCTCGGAGGCGCTCGGCGGCATCAGATGCTGCGGCGAGGTCCTCGTCGTCCACGGCGGTCTGGAGTTCCTCGAGCGCGCTGTTGACGCGGGTGGCGTCGGCCCCGTCCAGCGTGTGAAGGATCCTGTCCCGTATGTAGTCGAGGGTGAAGAGATCCCCGTTGACCGCGGCCGCGTCGCCTGCCGCCGCGTCTACGGTGAGCCGGGCGGCCCAGAGGTCGAAGCGGGCGCGGTCGATCTCGGCCGGAGGTCGGTAGCGCAGCTGGAGATCGAGGCTCCACTGGGAGGCGTCGATCGCCGCCTGCTGGGCCTGCGCGGCGTCGCGGGCGTCGACCGCTTCGGCGAGCGACCCGAGGGCGTCGGTCATCCGCGGCTCGATCAACTTCGGCACTTCGCCAGCCCTGTACGTCTTCCACGCCTCGGAGATCTTCTCGACAGTGGTCGAGGCCGCGTCCCAGTTTCCGGACCGGGCCGCGTCGAAGACGTCGAGAGCGCCGCTAGAGAGGGTTTGGAGCTCTGCCGGTGTAGGCCCGGAAGCCGCGTCGGTGGGCACCGCGAGGGCGAGGGCCTCGACGTCGCCACCGCCGGCCGTGTAGAACTCGCCGTAGCCGGGGGCGAAGGTCTTGTCCTCGGTGGTCCCGTCCATGTGGAGCTCCTCGACGACGATCCCTCCGTGGACGGGGCCGAGGGGTCCGTCGAGCGTCTTGTCCGACGGACTTTACGGTCACCTCCTCGAACACGAAGCCGGGGATGTTCTCGGGCCGGTACACGTCTCCGACCTTCGGGTCGGCGGGCATGATCATCGCGGCAGGGCCGTCCTTGCCGGCGATCCAGGTGCCATGGGTGTCGGCGATGTAGCCGTCCTTGAAGTTGAAAACGTCCTCGCCGAAGTACCAGACGGACCCGTCGTCGGCCTGGGCGTAGAAGTCGTAGGCGACCTCGTGGATGCGCCCGTCGAGGTAGGCAGTGTACTGTGAGACGAGCGTCTCGACCTGCTGGCCCTGCCACTCGATGATCCTGGTGTCCGGGAAGCAGCGTGACCTCGGTTCGGAACGGCTTGCCGTCGACCCGGCCCACCATCAGGACAGACTCCTGCTTCGAGACCGGGAACAGAGGGTTCGTGACGCTGGTGGGGTCGGAGAACGAGGGCGTGGCGAGATCCACCCGTTTACCCTGCGGTGCAGTCGGAAGATCATCGAGAACGACTGGCTGGGGAATCGTCTTCGATCTTCCTTCTCCGGTCGCGGTGGTCGATGCTGTGGCGCATTTGCCGGCCCGGAACTCCTTTCCGCTGCCGTCGTATCGACTCCGCACGCGCCCACCACGGCCAGACCAGCCACCAGAGCGAGCGCCGTACGCGCGCGCCACGATCTCAGCTTCCTGCCTTTCCCATCTACTTCCTCCTCCGGTCGGGTGCTTACGAAACGCAAGTGTGGCGTCCAACCTTAGAGGCGCGCCCTGAGACCAAGTTTAGATCGGTATTAAAGTTACTTGTTTCCTAGTCGCCGACGGCCAAGCGGTGCCGCCTCCGCCAAGGGCCAGGATAGCTTCCGCCGTTCAGGCGCCGCTTATTTTTGTCCATCGGCTTTCCTCCGTTCTCTCGATACACACAGACATCGATGTATCTGCGAATGAATCGAAGTCGGTCTGGCAAGAAGGCGGCCGGGTCTGGCCGGAACGATCAGGAGCGGGGGGAGGAGAAGCGTAAACGTCGAGCCTTCGCCGGGGGCGCTCTTCGCCCGGATCTCGCCGCCGTGGGACTCGGCGATCTGGCGTGCTATGGAGAGCCCCAGGCCAGCCCCGCCGTCGGCGCGGGAGGGGTCCGTCCGGTGGAAGCGCTCGAAGATGAGGGGCAGCTGGTCATCCGGGATGCCGACGCCCGTGTCCGAGACCTCGAGCGCGACGCGGCCGTCTTCCTCCCTCAGCCTCACAGCGACGCTCCCGCCCTCCGGCGTGTACTTTACGGCGTTGTCCAGGAGTATGGAGGCGGCCTGGAGAATTCTGTCTCTGTCGAAGGTGGCCCGGACCTCGCGCTCCGGGGGGACGTACTCGACGGAAACCTTCCCTTCGGCGGCGTCGCTGGCAGCCTGCGCAGCCTCTTCCGCGACGGCGCCTAGGTCGTGGCTGCCGACCTCCAGGCGGGCGCCTTCGTCGCCGCGGGTGAGGGCAAGGAGCGACTCGACGAGGTTCCGCATCCTCCCGGCTTCCCGGCGGATTACGCCGACGCTGCGTCTCGCCCTCTCCGGGTCCTCTTCGAGCGCCCACTCATCGAGCATCCTGGCGTGGCCGCTTATGGCGGTGAGCGGCGTGCGAAGCTCGTGGCTGGCGTCGGCCGCGAAACGCCGCTGGCGCTCCAGGGCTTCTTCCCTGCGGGCGAAGGCGGCCTCCAGGCGCGAGAGAAGGGCGTTGATCGTGGCGGCCAGGCGCCCGACCTCGTCCCCGGGGTTGGCCACGGGCAGCCGCTTCGAGAGGTCGCCCTCGCCCATCTCCCTGGCAGCGCTCGTCACGGCGTCCATGGGCCTCAGGGCCGCTCCCGCCAGGAAGTAAGCGCCGCCGATGGACAGGATGAGGGCCGCGCCGATGCCCGCCGCGAGCACGGTCCCAAGGACCTCGAGGGTGTCCTGGGCTGGCTCGTAGGGGCTGGCGGCCTCGACCACCCGCGCCGGTCCACCCGGCGGGTCAACCGGTACGGCGTAGACGAAGTAAGGGTCGTCCCCCGCCAGCACTGCCGTCCCCGACGTAGCTTGCCCAGAGCGGACCGCTTCCCGCCACACGGGGTCTTTGCCTTCGCCACTCGCCGGGAAGTTCGCCGTCTGGATCGCCTCGCCGCTTCCGTCGCGCACGATCACGGATACCCCGTCGAGGGTGAGCTGTTCGACGTCGTCGCTGCTCAAGACCTCTCCGGACTCGATGGTATTTGCGGCCGAGATCGCACGGCTCCGGGTTGTGTCCTCGACGTTGGCGAGCAGCGCGCTCCTGCTCAGGAAATACAGCGCGAGGCCAAGGACTATGAGGATCGCGCCGATCACCAGCGCGATGAAGAGCGTGAGGCGCCACCGGATCGGCAAGGCGCTTTATCCTCCCTTCAGAGCGTACCCGGCGCCCCTGACGGTGTGGATGAGCTTCCGCTCACCCGGCGCGTCTACCTTCTTCCTGAGGTAGGCGATGTAGACCTCGACGACGTTGGTGGTCACGCCGAAGTCTTGGTCCCACACCCTGGAGAGTAGGAACTCCCGCGAGAGGACCCGCCTGGGGTTGCGGGCCATGAACTCCAGCAGGTCGTACTCGCGGGCCGTGAGGTCTATATCCCGCTCCCCGCGCCGCACCTCGCGGGTTGCGGTGTTCACCTCCAGGTCGGCGACCCGCAGGATCTCCTCGCCCTCAGCGCGCCTGAGCAGCGCCCGGATCCGGGCCAACAGCTCGTCCATCTCGAACGGCTTGGTCACGTAGTCGTCGGCTCCGAGGTCGAGGCTGTGGACCTTGTCCAGCGTCGTGTCGCGGGCGGTGAGCATGACCACAGGCACCTTGCTGCCCCCGCGCCTGAGCTCCTTCAACACCCCTACCCCGTCCAGCCTGGGCAGCATGATGTCCAGGACGACGAGCTCCGGCCTGAACCGCCGGGCCTCCTCCAGGCCGGAGAGACCATCGTAGGCGCACCGCACGCGGAAACCGAGGCGCTCGAGCTCTGGCTCGACGAAGCCGGAGATCGAGCGGTCGTCCTCCACCAGCAGCACGCGCGTTCCTGGTCTCATCTCCTCACCAACCTCGTGCCGACATTCTAAGTCACCAAGATCGTAAGCGACTTTCCTGAGAGAGGGCTTAGAGCTAGAACCGCCGGTCAGGCGTCGAGCACGACGTCGGAGAGGGGGCTGCCGATGCAGATGAGGCGGTAGCCCTTCTCGAGCTCCTCGTCGGAGATGGCGAAGGCGAGGTCCTGGTCGATCTCGCCTTCCAGGCACTTCTGCATACACGTGGTGCACGTGCCGCTGCGGCAGTCGTACGGAAGGCGCAGCCCCGCGTCCTCGGCCTCATCGAGGATGTACTCGTCCTCGGCCACATCCACGGTGACGCCGCTCTTCTTGAACGTTACCTTATGCGTCCTGGCCATTTGTCAGGTCTCGGATCTCAGGTTTCAGGTCTCAGGCATCAACACAAAGCTGAAGCCTGTAGCCTGATGCCTATCTTGATTCGAAATCTTCGCCGGGCGCGCCGCAGACGGGGCACTCTTCGGGGGGCGCAACACCCTCCAGCTCCTCGCCGCAGACGGTGCAGACCATGGTGACGGTCATCGGCGGGTGTGGGGCCTCACCGTTCTCGGCCTCTATTTTCTCGCCCGTGTCGCGGGCGAGGTCGGCGATGGAGACCTTGCCGGTTATGACGTCCTCCATCGTGTCGCGCGCCCCGCTCAAGGAGTCCTCGACGAGCGCGAGGTCTATGTGCGTCGTGCCGCGCTCGCGCGCCAGCTTCTCGGTCATGTTGCGCGAGATGTTCCGCATGAAGCCCTTCGGAGCGCGGTCTAGGCGCTCGATAGCCTCCTGCGTCCAGGTGAAGTCCTTCGAGCCTCCCTCGGGGACGAGGTTCCCTGCCTTCTGGAAGGCGGAGTGGTCTATCGGGCACTTGCCGCCCGACGTCTCCTCGACCTTCAGCTTCGCGTGCGAGACGGGGCAGCCGCCGGCTTCCGCCTCCTTCACCTCGGGGGCCTCGCGGCCCGTCTCCTCGTGGTACTGTTGCTCGACGTACTCGCGGGTGATGGTGGTGTAGCCCTTCTTGAGCGCGCTCTTCTCGACGCGCGCCTTCACGCGCCGCTTCTCCTGCCACTCCTCCAGAGCGTCGAGGAAAGCTCTGGCGTCGTCGGTCCAGTGTAGCTCGCGGCCGTCGTAGACCTGCGCGAGGTTCAGTTCGCCCTCGCTCACGTCGGCCTGCGTGATCTCGCTGTCCACCGCGTGGAAGTGGGTGGGGCCTGAGCCGCAGACCGGGCATCGGGCCGGCTTGCCCCTGGCGACGTAGCGGCAGACGTCGCACTCGAAGCGGTCGAGGCCCTGGGCGGAACGGCGGATCTCCTCCTGCACCTCCGCCGAGATGCCTTCGACGTCCCCCTGGTCCTCGGAGCGACCGAAGCCGCCGCGCCCCGTCTCGAAGATCTCCTGCTTCGCCGCCGCGTCGTCGCCGTTGGTGTGTCCGTTGGTGGAGCCGTTACTCCCTTGCGTGCGCTCGTCGAAGTCCTTGAAGAGGGAGTCTATGGGCTGGCCCTCACCCGTTGCTTCGGCGGCGCGCATCTGGTCGCCGATGGCGCGCATGGACTCCATCGCGCCGGGCGGGAGGATGTTCTTTATCACCTCGTCTATGACGCCTGTGGTGATGACGGTATAGCCCTTCTCGATGGCGTACCGGATGATGGCGCCGGTAGCCATGCCGACTACGAAGCCGGGGATTCGGTCGAGCCGCTCGAGGGCCTCTTTCGTCCACGTCATGTGCTGCTCTGCGGTGTAGAGGTCGGGTGCCTGGTACTCGAAGTTCGTTACGAGCACGTTAGCCGGCAGGTAGCGCATCATGTTCTCGGTGTTGCCGCCGATGTCCATCTCGTCGTCGGAGTGGTAGCCGATGCGGCCCATGACGACCATCGTCGGGTTCACTTCCTTGACGTACTTCAGCGTCTGCTCGAATGGCTTGCCCGCGAGAAGGGTGGTCTTGAGCTCCACTCCCTCGTCTTCGGCGATCTTCTTCGCCACCTCGAGGTGGGCGGTGTAGATCTTGGCCAGTCCCGAGTCGATGATCTCCTCGTGCAGCTTCTCCTGCTCCTTGAACCGGAACACCTTCTGCGCCTTGGTAGAGAGCACACCGGCTATGGAGTGGAACATCGCGTAGTGGAAGTAGGGATCGAAGACGCTTATCGCTTCTACAGTTCCCCCGAACTCGCGGGCGAGCTCGATGGCGCGCTTCAATCCACCCAGAGACTTGGCGGAGCCGTCGACGGCTACGACGATGTGCTCGAAGGGGCTGCGGTCCAGGTCCTTGACGATCAGGGTGTCCGCTTTCGTCAGGCGCCGCACCACGCGCTCGGTTACGGTGCCGAGCACCGTGTCCTTGACGGCGGCCATCCCCATCGCGCCGATGACGACCAGGTCGTAGTCGCCGGCGTTCACGTCCTCGACGATGACCTTGAAGTTCTTGCCTTCCAGGGACCGCCTGACCAGCTCGACGTCGTACTTCTCGCAGAGGGGTTCGAGCACGTCTATATACGAGTCGGTGATTATCTCCAGACCCTTGGTGATGAGCTGGTCGTGGATCTTGCGCTGCCGCTTCATCTCGTCCTCGTCGCGGAACTCTTCTGGGAGCCCGCTCTCCATCTGCCTGAAGCGCACGTCGTGCATCTTGGCGGCGTAGGCGTGGCAACCCGCTACCCTCCCGCCGAACTGGCGCGCCACGTCGACTCCTATGACGCACGCCTGGTTGGAGTAGTCCGAGTTGTCTACCGGGACGTAAACCTCTTTGTACATTTGACCCCGTTCTCCTAGCTCGTCAGACGCCGAGAGATCCATTGATTCATCACGCGCGAAGACCCTCCTCCGCAGCGCCAACAGATTACCGTTTAAAGCCACAAGCCGCAAATAAACGCGTTCACAGCGTGACGCGGCGTGGCCGCCAACCAGGCAGCATCATATTATCGCTCTCGGTTGCCAGGCAGGCTCGACGGGTTCCGCCCGTGGAAGGTGCGTCCTCAGAAGTAGCGCCATCCTCGCAATCCTGGCTACAATAGTCGCAGCCGCTCCGGTGGTGGGCGTGTGGGAAAGGAAGTGGCGCTGTGAGATGCTTCATCACCTTACATAGGAGAGTGCTCATGTCAGCAGAAGTAGAGCGCGAGGGGGCGCTGGTGGAGTTGGACCTCAGGGGGAGCATCTGTCCGGGTCCGACCGGGGATACCCTGGCTGCGCTGAAGACGCTCCCGGCGGGGAGCAAACTGGCCGTGATCACGGACTATCTCCCAGCCCGCCAGACCATTCCCCGGCTGGTCGAGCAGAGGGGGTGCTCCTGGCAGATTACGGAGGATGACGGCAAGACATTTCGAATGGAGATAGTGAAAGGGGAGTAGATCGTGGAGGAGAGCGGCCAGAGACCCTTGATGTACGTAGCCACTCACGGCACCGACGATCCCACGCTGGCCACGCTGCCGTTCCTGGTAGCCACGGGTGCGGCAAGCGCGGAGATAGACTGCTGCATAGCTCTGCTCGGCGAGTCGGCGAGCCTGGTCAAGCCCGGCATGATCGACGCTATCCACGGCGTAGGCTTCCCGCCGCTCAGAGAGCTCGTAGAGAAGGTCAGGGACTTCGAGATACCGGTGTACGTCTGAGGCTCCTGCGCGGTCGCCCGTGGGGTGACCGAAGCGGACCTTGCGGACCTGGGAGCGCAATTCACCGATCCGGTCGGCTTCTCCCAGATGGCCTCGGAGCGTAGCGTAGTCTCCTTCTAGAGCGCATTTCAGCACGCTTCGGCTGACGCCTCCGCTTGTCAGCACGCCTCCCTCCGGTCGGCTTGTCAGCACGGCGCCGGGCTTCAACGCCGGGCGCCTTGTCAGCACGCTTCGGGCCTTTTCAAGGCCCTCGCTTTCAGCTTTTCGTTTTTTGTGTTGGAGGCGCAGGGCTCTCTCGGCTTCTTGGCGGGATCGTTTCGCGAATCGGTGTAGTATTCAGGCGCCTAACGAGTGACGATCCCGTTCGAGCCGTCGACCGTGACCCTCTGGCCGGTAGCGATGCGTTCGGTGGCGTCCGGCACGCCGACGACGGCCGGGATGCCGTACTCCCGAGCGACAACCGCCCCGTGTGACATGGCTCCACCCATCTCCATCACCAGGCCGCCGGCTGTGAGGAAGAGTGGCGTCCAGCCGGGGTCTGTGGAGGGAGCTACCAGGATCTCCCCCGGCTCCAGACGAGCGTTGCTCGGGTCCAGGATCACACGAGCCTCAGCGGTAACCGCCCCGGGCGACGCCGGCGTCCCGCGCAGCGCGCCGTCGGCGGTCGCCTCGGGTGTCTCCCCTGCTGTCGGCTCTGTGCCGTCGGAGAGCAGGATGCGCGGCACGTGCCGGCGCTTCAGCTCCCTGTGGTAAACGGCGCGGCGCTCGCTGACGACGGGGCTGAGGTCCTGGCCGGCCAGGACCGGCCACGTCTCGGGCAGGGTGAGAAAGAAGATGTCCTCCGCGCTCTCCAGACGTCCGGAACGCGCCATCTCCTCCCCTACCGACAGGAGCAGCTCCCTGGCCCGCGCCAGCACCAGGACGGCGTAGAACTTGGGGACCTCCCGCAGGCCGGCCAGGGCGCGGGCTCGTTTCAGGAGAAACCCGACCAGGGCACCGCGGAGACGGTCTTTGCGCCGGGCGCGCCCGGTCAGGTCTGCGACCATCTCTTCGGCCTCCCGCTCCCCCCGGCGGAACTGGAGGTCGGGGGCGAGCTCCGGGTTGTCGAGGCGGAGGTAGTTCGCCAGCACCCCGAGAATATAGGAAGGGTCTTCCGACCAGCGAGGCAGGCCGAGGTCGATCTCGGCCACCCCGCGATGACCGTAAAGACGCAGGAAGTTCGCAAGGCTCGCCTGAAGCCTGGGAGGAAGATCTCCGCCCTGGTATTCCAGCGCAAGCCGCTCAGGAGGCGTTTCGCGCACCGTTCTCGCGGCGGCGGGATCGGCGCGCACCTCCTGTGCGAGCGCCCAGAGCGCCAGGTCCATCTCCGTCGTGGGGTTGTGCGGAAGCCCGCGCAGCACAACCTGCCGTTCGGCGTCGGTAGCGAGGCCGCGCAGGAGCACGCCCGCGAGAGCGCTGGACAGCAGGCCGGTGGCGAAGACCGGCAGCAAGCCGGGCACGATGCGCGGCGCGAAGCCGGAGAGAAGGCGCTCGGCCGCGCGCAGGCGTTGCGTGGCGTCAGCGTCTGGCGGCACGTCGCCCAGCGCGAGTAGCTCGGCGCGCAGACGAGCCACCCTGGCCCGCGCCGCCTCCGGACGCACCAGCGCCTGGGCGACGCGGGGCGGGATGCGCCCCCGGATGAGCAGCAAGAGCACGGTGCGCAAGACGGGCCACCGCGACGCCTTCACGGGTGCGAAGCGGGGGTCGGCGGCGAGGCTGCGCAGGATGGGAGCGGAGCGCGCCTCCCCGATCCGCGCCAGCCGCTCGAGAAGTTTGCGTCTCAGCGTGCTGCGCACCATCGGCGTTATGTCCAGGAAGATGCGTCCGTCCGCCTCGGTGAAAGAGGCCGGACCGGCGTAAGGGTCGCGCGGCGGACGACCCGCGAGCGTGGCTACGGAGGAGGCGGCGAGCCGGAACGCCTGGACGCCCATCGGCGTCAGCGGCCGGTACACTCCCTGGGCCACGTTGAACGAGAAGTACGCCCGCAGGTCGTCGTCCGTCGCCGGAGCGCCGGCTGGCAGCGGAAACAGGGTCGTGATCGGACGCGCCTGCAGCAGCCAGATCTTCCCGTCGCCGTCGATGGCCCACTCCGTGTCCTGCGGCTCCCCGTAGTGCGACTCGACCCGCGCTCCCAGTTCCGCCAGAGCACGGATCTGGGCGTCCGTGAGGGAAGCCTCTCCGTTCTCTTCCAGCTCGATGCGCCGCGTTCCGCCGCCGGCTGTGGCGAGTATCGCCACGCGCTTGTCGCCGAGGCTACGCTCGACGATCTCGCCGGTAGCGGTGTTCACGACGAAGTGATCCGGGTTGACAGCGCCGGAGACGACCGCTTCGCCGAGACCGGGGCTCGCGTCGATCACGGCCTGGCGGCGCTTCCCCGTGAGCGGGTTGGCGGTGAACAGGACGCCGGCGACCTCGGCCCCGACCATCCGCTGCACGGCGACGGCGAGGCGCACGCCCCCGGGGTCTATCCCGTTGGCGGCCCGGTAACTGACGGCGCGGTCGGTCCACAGAGAGGCCCAGCAACGCCGCACCGCCTCCAGCAACGGTTCCTCGCCCACGACGTTGAGGTACGTGTCCTGCTGTCCGGCGAAGCTCGCGGTTGGCAGGTCCTCAGCGGTGGCCGAGGAGCGCACCGCGACCGGCGCGCCGTCCCCGAGCGCCCGGTACGCTTCACCGATAGCCTCTAAGACGTTGGGCGGGACGGGCGCAGCCAGCAGCGCCTCGCGCGCGTCTGCGGCGAGCTCCGCCAGGCGCTCCGTGTCCTCGGGACGGGTCTGTGCGAGGTCGTCCAGGATCCGGCGCAGGTCGTCGCCGCCGGCCACGGTCTCGTAGGCCGCGGTGGTCACGCAGAAGCCGGGGGGCACGGGCAATCCGGCCCGGGTCAGCTCGCCAAGGTTGGCAGCCTTGCCGCCGACCACGGGCAACGCGCTGCGGTCCACGTCCCCGAACCGGAGGACCAGGTCAGCTTCCTTGCTCTTCGTCTGGCTGGCTTTCATGGCACCTCCACTTCTAGGCTGCTAGAGCACGGCCAGAAAAGATCGAAGGCCGCGACGATGAGGATTTTGTCTACCGTGGTCATAACGTTACTCCTTCACGCGCACCGGCCAGAGCCCGAGGCCGAATATACGGGCGGGTACGCTGCGCACCAGCGGCACGCGTACCAGCGTGCGCAGCCAGCGCGGCGGAGAGATAGGCTGGTCCGACCGGAGCACGTTCGCCAGCACGCGGCGCTGGATCTGGGTCTGGATCGCCTGGATGAAGCGGGTCGGTAGCTCGCGGCGCCGCTGCACCGCCGCGAGGTACTTGGTATCCAGATCTTCGAGCCGAGCCTGGCTCTCCTTCAGCGGTCCGGCGAGCACGTTAGCCGCTACGACCGCGTCCTGTATAGCGTAGTTGATCCCCACCCCGCCGACCGGGCTCATCACGTGGGCTGCGTCCCCGATTAGCAACAGCCCCGGCCTGTACCACCGCGGGCACCGGCTCGACTCGACCGAGAGCAAGGAGACCTCCTTCCAATCGTCCAGGTGCTCGAGGCGAGCCGCGAACTGCGGTATGAGCTCGGCGAAGTACCGCCGGAGCGACTCGATCCCCTCGTGACGCAGCTCGGGATAAGCGCCTTTGGGGATTACGTAGCCGGCCTGCCAGTAGTCTAAGCGGTCGAGCATGATCGCGATGTGCCCCCGGCCTACGCGGCCCATAGCGCCCTCCGGGTCGTCCTGCTCGCGCGGCAATTTGAACCAGAGGACGTCCATCGGCGGCGAGGTCTTTACTGGCTCGAATCCGGCCAGGCGACGCATCCGGCTCCCGCGACCGTCAGCCCCCACCGTGAGGACGGCCCGTACCTCGTGCCAGCCGTCCTCGGCCTCGTAGCGGACGCCCCGGACCATGCCGTCCTCCTCGACGAGCTCCCGTACCCGCGCACCCATTACGAGACGGAAGTTCGGGTACCGATCCGCCTCTCCGGTAATGAACTCGAGGAAGCCTTCTGCGGCATCATCGTGATGTACGGATACTTCGTGTTGAGGTGGGATGAAATCCACAGGCGGAAGGGACCCGCGTCGGTCTGGACGGTCACGCTACGGATCTCGGTGTGGCGCAGCTCCAGCAACTTGTCGGCCAGACCGAGCTGGTCCATGATCTCCATGACCGAAGGGTGGATTGTGTCCCCCCTGAACTCCCTGTCGAAGTCCGGGTGCGCCTCGAGCAGCGTTACGTCCACGCCCTTGCGCGCCAGCAACAGCGAAAGCACCGCCCCAGCCGGCCCACCGCCCACTATGCAGCAGGTCGTGCGCGTGATGTCGCGCGCCTCATCCTCCGCTCGTCGAGCTTCTTTGGCCGCCATCGTCTGGTTCATGACGGGCCTCCTTCCCGGTCTCTGAGAGCCGGTCGTCTTCGGGTCGCAGTCCCTCTAGAAAGATCCTTGTCGCCGTCTCTATGTGTTCCTCGTCCGTCAGGCCGTCCTCTCTGATGACGGGGAAGAATAGCTTGCCCCCGGCTTGAGGCAGGAGCATCCCCATGAAAGCCCTGGCGCTGGCCCGCACGTCATGCGGGCGGAGCCTGCCGAGCTCGACCTGGCGCGCCATGTAGCTCTTGAGGAACCCGAGCACTCTCTTTATCACCGCGTTGCCGAATATCTCCGCGATCTCGGGCCGCCTCATCGCCTCTCCCATCATCAGCCGCACCATCCGCTGGGCGGCGGGATTGTCGAATGTCGAAAGGTACCTGCTTGCGATCATCGGCAGTACCTGCTCCGGCGGTTGATCCAAAAGCGAGGCCGGGTCCCGCACAGCGCGCAACACGGGGATCCGGTTCCCCAGAACCTCTCGAAAGAGAGCCTCCTTGTCCGGGAAGTACCAGTAGATCAAAGCCGGCGACTGTAGCCCCGCAGCCCGCGCGATGCTCTTGATAGTCGCTCCCTTGAACCCCTTCTCCGAGAACTCCTCGAACGCCGCGTCCAGGATCTGTGCCCGCCGATCCAACTCCTTCGCCAAAACCTCTCCTGCTTGATTGAACATTCAATAACCAGAGCATACTCTTGATTGAACGTTCTGTCAATGATGAGGTGGGAAGATGGAGGAAGCGGTGGGCTGTATGATTCGGCATTGGTTGTGGGAGGGAGTTGTATGCGGGAAGGGGTCGTTAGCGTTGTATCGCCGGGCGCTTACTGCGTCTCGGACGGCGTGGGGGACTTCGACGGCTCGTTCGGGGGGCTCTTCTACCGGGACGTGCGCCACCTCTCGAGGCTCCGCTTCGGGCTAGAGGGTGCGCGGCTGGTTCCGCTGGGCTCCTGGGTGCGGGGGTCTGAGGCCGAGTTCGCGCTGGCGGCCGGGGTGGGACCTGAGGGTGTGGACGTTGTGCGGCGGCGCACTCTAGGGGGTGGGATGACGGAGGAGATCCTGCTCGCCAACGAGTCCGGGGTGGCGGTCGAGGTCAGGGTCGAGCTGGAGTGCGCGGCGGACTTCGGGGACATCTTCGAGATTAGGGGTCACCGCCGGGCGGCGGAGCGGGGGGAGGTTCTGGAGGAAGCGAGGGATGGTTACTTGCGCTTCGCCTATTCGCGGGAGGGGTTCCGGAGGGGGACCGTGGTGCGGGTGGAGGGGGAGGATATAGAGCCGCTCGCTGAGCTGGGCCGTCTCTCGTTCGACGTCCGTCTCGGTCCGGGCGAGGAGCGGGCTGTGCGCGTCTCGGTGGTCCTCGAAGAGGACAGCAGGGAGGTCCGCCTCGGTAGGTCCGCGCCGCTGTATGGGGAGGCGCCGGCGCTCGAGACGGGGTGGGAGGCGTTGCGGAGGAGTTGGGAGCGGAGCGTGGAGGACCTGGGATCTCTCTCCTTCGACGCGGGGGAGGGTCTGGTCGTGCCGGCGGCGGGGGCGCCGTGGTACATGGCGCTCTTCGGGCGGGATGCGCTCATCGCGGGGTATCAGGCGATGGTGCTGGGGCCAGGGCCGGCCAGGAACGCTCTGAGGGCGCTGGCCCGGCGCCAGGCGCGCGAGAGAGACGACTTCCGCGACGCAGAGCCGGGCAAGATCCTGCACGAGCTCAGGCACGGGGAGCTCGCCCATTTCGGTGAGATCCCGCAGACACCCTACTACGGGACCGTGGACGCGACCCCGCTGTTTCTCATCCTCCTGAGCGAGGTCTGGCGCTGGAGTGGCGACGAGGCGTTCGTCGGGGAGCTTGAAGGGGCGGCGCGGCGGGCGCTGGATTGGATCCTGCACCACGCCGACCGGGTGAGCGGCTACGTGGCTTACGCCACCCGCTCTACGGCGGGGCTGAAGAATCATGGCTGGAGGGACCATGGGGACTCCATGCTCTTCCGCGACGGAACCTTCGCCGGGGCGCCCATAGCGCCCTGCGACGTACAGGGCTACGTATACGATGCTTTCCTGCGGACTGCCGAGCTTGCCGAACGGGTGTGGGGTGACGCCCCTCTCGCCGCCGAGCTTGGGGAGGCGGCGGCGGTTCTCCAGGAGCGCTTCGATCTGGACTTCTGGATGGAGGACCGTAGCTACTACGCCCTGGCCCTGGATGGCGAGGGCCGCCAGGTAGACTCCGTAAGCTCCAGCGCCGGGCACCTCCTCTGGAGTGGAATAGTACCCGAGGAGAAGGCGCGGGCCGTCGCGGATCTCCTCCTGGACGAGCGGTTGTTCGGGGGGTGGGGAGTCAGGACAATGGCTGCGGGCGAGGGGGGATACGACCCCGAGTCCTACCACAACGGCTCCGTCTGGCCCCACGACAACGCGCTTATCGCACAGGGCCTCCGGCGCTACGGCTTTCGGGAAGAGGCGAACCGTATCGTCGCGGCGCTAATCGACGCCGCTCCGCGCTTCGACTACCGTCTGCCTGAGGTCTTCGCGGGCTACGCGCGGGGCGAGGTCTCCGAGCCGGTCGAGCTGCCGCGGTCGTGCAGCCCGCAGGCGTGGGCTGCGGGTACGGTGCCGCTACTCGTGCGCGCGATGCTCGGCGTCGAGCCCGATACCGAAGGCCGGAATTTGCTCGTTGATCCGGCCCTGCCAGAGGGCGTTGGGGGCTTGCGACTCGAAGGCGTGCCGGCATTCGGAGAACGCCACGACGTGGGTTAGATCGGCCCGATGATAACCAGCCCGTACCGGTTCGGATCACCAACCTGGCCGGATGATGTTACCCTTACGATGGCGTAGGTGACCGGGTACGAAAGCCGAAGATCCGTAGTGAGCGGCGCGGGGACATCCACGAGGTGTTCCTTCATCCGGGCTCTTCGTTGATCTGCCGCAACTACCTGATGTGACGATTTTGACTAGATCTTCAAGAGCCTGGAAGATGCTACTCGCAGGAGAACGGTGCTTGCGATGCCCTACCTGTCGGTCGGTAGAGCGCCCGAGTGGGGACATTCGAATTGCCTCGTGTAACGGCGAACGTCGCGGCACCGTCTCACCTTACGAGGTCAAACAGACGGGGAGGCGATGATCATCAAGAAGGCGAAGATAGTTATCTGGGCGCTGAGCAACTCCCGAACACGCGGCCTCATCATCAAGGGCCTAAAGAACAGGAGGGTACGCGAGTTAGCCTTGGCGGTTGCCAAACGGCGCATCCGCCGGTAGGTCGAGGTAAGCTGCGGCAAGCGGTTCCAACGGAGGTCGTAGTGAGCATGGAGGAACCCATTTCGAGAGGTGAGTATCGCCGCAACGAAACGGAGATACTGTTCGGTATAGAGCTGCTCCTGCACCGTTGGGGTCTCTCCGAGTTCGTCTTCGACGACGAGCGGCAGGTCTTCTGCAACCAGGACGGTAGCGTGGAAGACGGCGGTGCCCGGTATAGAATGACGGTTGATGGAACTAGTAGTACTCATACTGGTGGTAATAGTCGTATTGCTGGTGCTTACCCGCGGTGGACGCTACCTGGGGCGGCTCATCGTCAACGGTATCGTGGGGGTGGTTCTCCTCTTCCTGACGAACCTTGTTTTGGCGGATGACATACCCATCAACCTGCTCACCGTACTCATCTGCGCGATCGGTGGTGTGGTTGGGTGGCTGATCATCCTGGTACTCCATCTATTGGGCGTAGCTTTTTACGTTCCCGTCTAGCAGTCACATGGTCGCGAAGCGCAACGACGCAAGGCTCGCGCTCTGGTAGTAGTATCCCGTTCATGGAAGAGGAAGACGTCTTGCTGCTGGAGAGCGCCGTAAGCGCCATAGAAGAGGCGGCGTCCGCCGTGGCCCGGGAGGTCGAGCGCGACCGGCTGGGCGAGACCGCCCTGGCGAGGCTCTCGACCGTCGAAGCCGAGCTAAACCGGAGCAGGCTGGCGCTGGAGAAGATCATCCTCGATGAAAGGTGAGAGGCACCAGGTCTCAGCAGTCAGGTTAGCGCTGTACCGGTTCCGCCGAACGAGGAACTGAAGCCTGCCAGCTAACTCACACACCCGCCGGTGTTGACGGGTCCGGTGCGTCCGGCTGCCGTGGCCAGGCGTCGCTGGACGAGTTGGGAGGGGATGCCGTAGCCCGAGTCCTTCGAGTCGGCACGGCTGGCGAAGACGGTGGCGACGACCTCGCCGTCCCCGTTGACGACGGGTCCTCCCGAGTTGCCGGGCCGGACGTAGACGCGGAAGCTGGTGACGGTACGCTCCACCGGGCCCCGGTTGTAGGCATCGCCGGAGATCACGCGCCGCGTCGAGCCGGTGCGGGCTGGCTGGATGTTCAGCGGGCCGTTCTCGGGGAAGCCGAGAACGGCTGTCGCCTCGCCCACGCGGGGCGCGGCGAGCGGCATGGGGTCGAGGCTGAGGCCGCTGACGCGCAGGACCGCCACGTCGTTTTTGTCGTCGAAGAGGATCACCTCGGCCCGCAGAGGCGACCCCGTGCCGCCTGGCTGGATCCTGGTGGCGGCCCCGCCCGCGACCACGTGGGCGTTGGTGACGACGAGGTTGGGGGCGGCGATCCAGCCCGAGCCTTCGACGCCGTAGCCGCAGGCTATGCTGGTTACGCGCACCGTCCTGAGGCCCAGCGGCGAGCACGTCGGGGTCCTGCGCGAGGCGGCTGTTCGGGACGGCCACGTCGGCTTCGGGTCCCCGGATCTGGGGGAGCGGGTTCAACTCCGCGACGGCCCTCGTCAGCAGCCCGGCGGGCATCCGCTCGTTCAGGAGTTGCAAGATCCTGGACTCCTTCACGGCCGGGTGCACGCCCGCGAGCGGGGGAGCCTGGAGGGCGAAGAGCCCTATCGCCCAGACTAGCACGAGCGAGAGCACCAGCCCGAGCGCCGCGCCCCCGAGGCCGTCGAGCGTCTCCGAGGCAGGGCTCGAGAGCCGGTTCCTCAGAGCGCCGCTGGCGGCGCGCGCCGCGATCTCTCCGAGCGCCGCGAAGGCGAGGATGCTGACCAGCGTGATCCCCGCGCCGAAGAGCGGGTTCTCGCCCTCAGGCATCAGATACGGCGCTACCCGCGAACCTATAGAAGCACCTACCACTACCCCCACGAGCGAGAACACGCCGGCGAGGAGGCCGGTCCGGGCGCCGCGCAGCACGGTCAGAACGACGAACAAAGCAATGAGCAGGTCGATGGGCGTCATCCGGCAGATTCTACCGCCGGAGCGACGCCTGCGCGGGTGGCCTATATAATCCATGGGCGATGAGAGCGGCGAGCTTTCTTCCCGATGTAAGAGAGGTACTCGAGGAGCGGGGCGAGCCCGCCTACCGCCTCGAGCAGGCCTACCTCGCCCTGACCCGCTCCCTGGTGCGGAACTGGGAGGAGGCCACTAACCTGCCGAAAGGGTTGCGAGCCGCGCTCTCCGAGGAGGCGCCCGCCGCGAGGCTGGAGTTGCGCCGCGTCTCGCGAGCGACCGACGGGACGAGGAAGTACCTCTTCCTCACGCGCGACGGCCACGCCATAGAGACGGTCATGATCCCCGAGAAGGGGCGGCACACCGTGTGCATCTCGACCCAGGTCGGGTGCCCGATGGCCTGCAAGTTCTGCGCTACCGGCCTGCTCGGCATCAAGCGCAACCTGGATGAGCGCGAGATCGCCGAGCAGGTCTTCGTTGTCGCCCGCGACATCGAGCCGGGCAGGGTCTCGAACGTCGTAGTGATGGGGATGGGGGAGCCGTTCCTGAACTACGAGCAGACGCTCTCAGCGCTCAAGACTTTGAACGACCCGGACGGGTTCGCTCTGGCGGCGCGGCACATCGCCGCCTCGACCAGCGGGCTTGTTGACAGGATAAGGCGTTTCGCAGACGAGCCGGAGCAGTTCCACCTGGCGATCTCGCTCCACAACCCTTTCGAAGACGAGCGCAGGGACCTGATGCCCGTCGCCGCCCGCCACTCCATCCCCGAGCTCATGGACGCGGCCCGCTACTACGTCGAGCGCACACGCCGCAAGCTCTTCTTCGAGTACACCCTGCTCGCGGGCGTGAACGACCAACCCCGTCACGTCGAGGCGCTCGGCACTCTCCTCGACCACCCGCTCTATCACCTCAACCTGCTCCGCTTCAACTGGACCGACACCGGCTTCTCCGCTACCTCCAGGCGCGACGCGAAGGCGTTCTTGCAGCACGCTAAAGAGATCGGCCTCTCCGCGACGCTGCGGCCAAGCAGGGGCGAGGACATAGACGCCGCCTGCGGCCAGCTCGCCGCGAAGGACCTCAGGGTCCGTCCCGCCGTCCCGCTCTCTTCCTAGGTTCTTGAAAGCCGAACCCGCAGAGAGGCTCGACTCGCGGGCGAAGACCCTCTGGCGCATAACCGGCGCCCTCGGGGCGCTCCCGCTCGTCGCAGGCGGCGCGTTCGTTAGCTGGATCCTGCTTCGCGTCGCCGGCATCCCGCTCCTGTTCGACATCCTGCCGTTCCTGGCGGCGCTGGCGCTGTTCGTCGCGCTCGCGAGCGTGGTGCCCGACCTCAGATGGCGGCGGTGGCGCTACGAGATCCGGGACGACGAGGTGGACCTGCAGCGTGGGATCCTCTGGATCAGGCGCACCCTCGTGCCGCTCGCGCGCATCCAGCACGTGGACACCCAGAGCGGCCCGCTGCAGCGCCGGTTCGGTCTGGCTACCGTGGTCTTCTACACGGCCGCCGGGGCCAACCAGATCCCCGAGCTCTCCGCGCCCGTCGCAGCCCGGACGCGAGACAGGATCTCCGATCTCACCAGGGAGCAGGATGAGCTCTGAGCCGCGCCACCTACACCCGGCGGCGATGCTCATCGACGCCATCAAGAGCGTCCGGCGCTCCTTGAGCGCCTTCGTCATCCCCGGCATAGCGTTCCTGATGAGCCGGGGCTTCGACGCGGGCACAATAGCCCTCGTGCTGCTCGGGGCGCTCGTCGTGGCGGTGCTCGCGGCCTTCTGGGGCTTCCTCTCCTGGCGAGCCACCACCTACGAGGTCACGGGCGGCGTCTTCCGCCTGCGGTGGGGCGTCGTCCAGAAAAACGAGCGGACTATACCCCTGGACCACGTCCAGTCAGTGGACACGGTGCAGGGGATCATCCAGCGCTTCTTCAACGTCGTCGAGGTCAGGATAGAGACGGCGGGGGGCGGGGCTAGCGAGCCCGACGCCTCGCTCGCGGCCCTGGACCGCGCCGACGCCGAGGCGCTGCGTCGTGAGATCGCAGGGTCCAGGAGAGAGCCCGTCGAGACGGAAACCGCCGGACCAACCGTCGTCCGGAAACTCGGGACGAGAGACCTCCTCCTCGCGGGAGCGACCAGCGGCCAGATCGGAGTGGCCCTCTCCCTGATCGCCGTCGCTTCCCAGCTATTCGACGACGTCCTCTCGCAGAACCTGGCCCAGCGCCTCGTCGAGACCTTCGCGCCGCGCTCGGTAACCACGGCCCTGCTCTACGTATTCATCCTCGGCCTCTTCGCCTGGCTGCTGGCCATCGGTGGGACGGTCCTGGCCCACACCGGCTTCACGCTCTCGCGCGACGGGGACTTCCTGTACATCCGGCGCGGGCTCCTGGAGAGACGGGAGGCGACGATACCGCTCGCCCGCATCCAGGCCGTCCGCATGGTGGAGGGCCTCCTCCGCCAGCCCTTCGGCCTGGCCTCGCTGCGCGTCGAGAGCGCCGGCTACGGCGAGGACGCGGGCGTCTCGACAACCCTCTTCCCGCTCCTGCCACGCAAGGAGGTCCACGGTCTCCTGCTCGAAGCCGCCCCCGAGTTCGCCGTCGCCCCGCCGCTCAACGCCCTCCCGAGGCGAGCCCTCCGGCGCTACGTCTTCAGGTCTACCTTGCCTTTTCTGGTCCTGATCTCCGCGGCCGCGCTCCTCTCTTCCCTCGTCTTCGACCTGGCCGCCTGGGTCTTCGTGGCGCTGCTACTCCTTCTACCGGCCGCCCTCTTCGGCTGGCTTTGCTTCCGGGACGCCGGATGGGCGCTCGAGGAGGACCGCCTCGTCGTCCGCTCTCGGTTCCTGGGCCGTACCACGGCTATCGCGCCCCGGCGCCGGCTGCAGTCGCGCGCCACGGTCCGGAGCCCTTTCCAGCGGCGCGTCCGTCTCTCCACCTTCGAGGCGCAGGTAGCCTCTGGCGGCGGCGGAGCGGAGCTGCGCGTTACCGACCTCGGCGCCGACGCCGCAGACGCCCTGATAGAGAACCTGGGGCCGGGGGCCTGACGGAGTAACGCTCCGGCGAGTGCAAGGCAGCTCCATGTAGTTTCGTCCTTTCCTCGCGGTCGTGGCTCAGGCGGCGTCGGCAACCTCCGCCTGGGGCTTGCTCCTTGATCAGCTCTACGGCGTGCTCGCAGTCGTCCTTGGAGAGGGCGACCCTCGCCGGAGGCCAAGACCTAGTTGTTATACGCGCGGAGCCTCCAGCGGTACTCGCCGCCTCCTTTCGTGTTCTCATCTGCCTTGCCGGGATAATGGCGGGCCGTGATGAATCGGAGATGAACGCTGGGACTGGCGGGAAGGGACGGTCGCCCTTACTGCTTCTGGCCCTGGAGCAGCTCGACGGGTACGGTCGAGCTCTGTTCGACGCGGCGCACTGTGCTCTTGCCGTCCTCGTTTTCCTCGAGCATCCAGACCTCGTCCACGAGGGCGGACTCCTGCACCTCGGCGACGTGGGAGATGATGAAGATCTGGCCGAAAAAGCGCTTGAGGCGCTCGAGGGCGAGGAGCACGTTGTTGCGGCGGTCCGCGTCCAGGCTCCCGAAGACCTCGTCCAGGATCAGGAACCCCAGAGTCGCGCCGCCGCGGGAGGCAATTATCTTGGAGAGGGCGACCCTGGCCGAGAGGCTCGCCACGTCTGCTTCCCCACCCGAGAAACGGTCTATGGAGTAGGAGTCGTCGAAGCGGTCGAGCAGCCTCACCCTGTAGTTCTCGTCGAACTCCATGCGCTCGTAGCGGTTGTCCGTGAGCTCCCGCACCAGCGCGGACGCCTCGGCCTCGAGCATAGGCCGCGCCCGCGCCGTGAGGCTCTTGAAAAAGAGGGTGAAGAGCGCGTCCATCTCGTCCATCCTGGCCGCCTCGGACGCCCTCCTGTTGGCCAGCTTGCGGTCCGCGTCCAGCCGCCCAAGCTCCGTATTGGCCTTCTCGATCCTGTGGTCCGCGTCCTTCCACTCGCCGCCAAGGTGCTCCCGCGTGTCCCGCAGTCTGCCCGCCCTCTCTTCCGCGGCCGCCACACTCTCGGTGACCGCCACGTACGCCGCCTCGTCGAAGCCCAGGGCTGATATCTCTAGCCGCAAGTCGCCCGCCTTTTCTTCTGCCTTGCCCGCCAGCCGCCGGGCGTCTTCGAGCGCCGCCTCCACCTCAGGCCGGGATGAGAGACGGCGCTCCAGCTCCGCGGCTCGTCCCCTCGACTCGTCCAGCCGGGCCTTCACCTGCCTCTTCGCCCGGTGGTCTTCGGGGTCGTAAGAGACGCCTGCCAGGTCCTCCAGCTCCTCCGAGAGCTCCGCGGCGCGCTTGGTTTTGTCGGCATGTTCCCTGGCCAGACTCACGACGCTTGGGCGAGCGTCGCGCAGAGAGCGGAGCTCCTCGCAGCGGGCGCGGGCCTGCGCAAGATCCTCTTCTGTCGGGGCCACGGAGCTCTCGAGGCGCGCCCCCAGCTCGCGCCTGTGCTCCCTGGCTCGCTCGAGGGCTTCGAGCCTCTCGGCGGCGCGGTCCTCGGCGCGGGCCAGGGCTTCTCTGACCTCTCGCCAGCGCGCGAGCTTCGCCGAGACCCCTTGCAGCTTCTTCTCTGTGACCGCCGCGGCCTCCGAGAGCTTCTCCGCTTCCTCGTTCTCCCTGGCGGCCAGGCGCCTGAGGGCGGCGGCCTGGCGGCGCAGGGTGTCGGAGATCTCCACCTGCTCCTCTTCCTCGAAGCCGCGGTGGCAGGTGGGGCAGTGATCGTCGGCCCCGCTGTCTATGGCCTCGCGGGCCCTATCCACGTTCTTCGCCTCGCGCTCGTGGGCAGCGGCCCGGCCCCGGTGCGTGGCGGAGATCTCCCTCAGCTTCTCTTCCTCCTCGCGCAGCTCGCGCTCCCACTTCTCCAGGTCATCGCCGCCCGAGACGTCCTCGAGCTCCTCCGAGATCTTCCTTACCTCGACGACCGCCTCCTCGTGCCGGCCCTCGGCCTCGCGAAGCTCCTTCTCCACGAGCTCGAAGTCTTCGTGCGAGGCCGCGAGCTCCCGCAGCGCCTCGTACCGCTCCTCGGCCAGCGCGAGTTCCCCGACCGCCCCCTCCAGCACAGCGACGGCCTCCTCGAGCAACTCTGGCCCGTCGAGCTCGAAGAGCACGCTCCAACCGGGGAGCGGTTCGTCGCCGTCAAGACCCTCCAGCATGTCCCAGACCTCGGACTCTATGGCGGCGACCCTTGACTGCGCCTGCCGCAGCTCGCGCCGCGCCACGTCCCGCCTCTCCGCCCGCCGCCTGTCCTCCTCGAGCTTCTCCAGCTCCGCCTCGAGCGCCGGCAGCTTCTCCAGCTCGGGTTCGAGGCGCCCGAGCTCCTCGTTGGCTTTCGCGAGCTCTTCGAGGTCCTTCCCTGCCTCCGCCGCCCTGTCCTCTGCCCGGCGCTTCTCGCCCTCGGCCTCACGGAGTTCCCCTGTAAGTCGTGTATGCTCACGGTACGTGGCGTCTAGCTTCTCGCGAGTCTCGCGGGCGGCTTTCAGCTCCCCTTGTGCTTCTTCGTACTCGGTCGAGACCATCTCCAGATCAGCTTCGAGGCGCTGGATCTCCGCCTTCGCCTCCCCGAGCTCGCTCTGGAGGGTTTCCAGGTCGGCCTCGGCGAGGCGGGCTTCGATGACGCGGGCCTCGGAGCGCAGCTCGTTGCGGTCGGCGCGCAGGAACTGCTGGGCGACCTCGACGCCGCTGATGCCGAGCATCTTGCTGACGCGGCGCACGCGGCTGATACCGTCGTCGTGCGCGAAGAACCTCAGCTCCTTCTGCTTGGCGTAGAACGTGGCCTCGAAGGTAGTGCGGTCCATCCGCAGCAGTTCCTCCTCGACCCAGCGGGTCACGTCCGCCGCGCCCGTCACGACGGTCTTGCCGCCAGGGTCGCGCGCCTCGGCGGTCGTGGTGTTGCTCTTGAGCTGACGCCTCACGATGTAGGGGCCATTGCCGGTCGTCAAAGTTACCTCGACGACCGTCGGGTCCTTCGTCGAGCCGCCGCTCCAGGGGATGGACTCGTTGGCGAAGCGGGGGCCTGCGCCCTTGGAGCCGAAGAAAGCCCACAGGATCGACTCGAAGAGGGTGGACTTGCCCGCACCGTTGGGTCCAACGACCCCGATGGCGCCCTCCGGCGGGAAGAGCTCGACAGGGTCCCGAAGCTGCTTGTAGTTCTCGATGTAGAGCCGCTCCAGGTTCATGCCACGCCCCCTGGCTCCTCGCTCGCGGCCCGCGCCAGGTACCCGCGCCCCTTCTCAAGGAATTCCTCGGAGAAAGCCTTCTCGAGATCCCCGCTCTCCCTGCGCCCCTTCACGAACGCCGCGAACTCCTCCTGCAGGGGACCGAAGACGGCCGTTGTGGGGCCGCCGTTCATAGTCTCGGGACTCTCCTCGGCGTGGATCTCCAGGCTGAAGTTCAGGCAGCGGCGCTGCAGGTCCCGGAGAATCTCCCTGTCCACTCCGCTCGCCACCCCGCGCCTAACGTCGTAGGCGCGCAAGCGCACGATGGCGCCGTCCAGGTCAACGTTCTCGGTCCGTTTGTAGACCTCAGCGGTCAGCTGCGTGGCGTCCATCTCGCGAGCCCGGATGAACGGGAGGTCTATCATCGGCCGGGACTCTATCGGCACGTGCTCGACCGAGATGCCGCCGCCGTCGAACTCGACGATAGCGAACCCCGGCTCGGACGCGACCTCGCCGAAGCTGAACCGCTCTGTCGCACCCGAGTAGTAGGAGTTCTCCTTGTGCTCGTGGAAGTCGTGGTAGTGGCCGAGCGCGATGTAGTCGAACGCGCCCTCCAGCATCCCCGAGTGCAGGTTCGCCTCGCCCATCTCGTGCTGCCTCGCCTCCAGGTTCGGCACCAGCCCGTGCGTGACCAGGATGTTGATGTCCGCGTCACGCTCAGGCGTGACGGCGCCCGCGGTGGCGACCGCCCCGTGCGGCACCAGCGTCACGCCGACCACGGTGTCCTCGAGCTCTATGGGGTGGTAGTCGAGCTCGAACCCGTGGGCCGAGTAGGCATTGACCAGGTTCGCGTACTCTAGAGCTGCGGTCGTAGTCCTTAATCTTGGCGTCTCGTGGTTGCCCGCGGCGACCAGGTATGGGATGTCCGCGCGGGCGGTAATGCGGGCGGTTTGCTTCAGGAAGCCGATAATGACGTGCGTCGCCGGGCGTACAGAGTCGAATACGTCGCCGGAGTGGATCACCAGGTCCACGTCCCGCTCCAGGATGGCGTCAACCGCCCTCGCGTACGCCTCCTGTACGTCAACCTCCCGCTGGTTTCGCCCGGTCTCGGGGTGCAGCTTCGCGTACCTTGTGTACCCAAGGTGCGTATCCGAGATGTGGGCTATGCGTACTATGCTGACGACCTTCTTTCTTCTCAGCCAGAGCTATTCTAGCTGGAGTGTGTCATTTTTCCTCTAACCTCTCCTCCGTCATACCTCGCTCTTGCGCCGCTTCGGAGATCTCCCGCATAACCTTGTTCTATTTGTAAACCACACGAAATCGCTCGCACACCAACGGCATGTCTGTTGCCGGTTCCTTGCCTATATTCGGTAGCGTGCGCGAGAAGAAGCGCCAGTGCGCCTCGCGCCAGTATTCCAGCGAGCGATCCCCCTCTCCCTCTTCGTAGGCGAACCGAGCGTCGACCTCGTCGTAAGGCCATACTTCTACCTCGGTCGTCTGGACTATGCACATGGGATCGCCGTTCCCGTCAAGGACGATGGTCTTCAACCCGGTCTCGGGTAAAGGTTCCCCTTCGGCTTCATACTCCCAGAGCGCCGAGCAGGTCGCCGTCTTGGTCCCGGCCGAGATCAGTGCTCCGAGCTCGTCCGCCATCTCGGGAGAGTCGCCCCAACCTTCCGCGATGTACTGTTCATCGCGCACCGGCGAATCTGCCGGGAGCGTCTCCAGGTAGCCCTGCCAATATGCCTCAACCCGGTTATCGTCCACCAATGGCTCCAAAGTGAAATTGGGTGCGCGACACGAACGAAACCCCGGCCAGGGCTAATCGCTCATCCTGTCGAGCCCGGAGAGGATGCGCGAGGCGTCTCCGCCGTTGCGGCGGGTTCGGTTGGGACGCTTGAGGTTCCAGACGAAGTTCTTGTACGGGTCGGCGGCGCCCTTGCCGGAGCGGAAGGCCGCGCTCACGGCGTCGAGAGCCTCGTAGATGAGCTCCTCAGGGAAGCCTTCTATGTCGGAGCGGATGGCGGTTATCTTGGGGGGCTTGCTGGTGAGGTTGCGCATGACGGAGAGGACGGAGGTCGCAGGGTCCTTGGCGCTCTGGCCGTAGATGGCCGTGCCCTGCGAGCCCATGAGGACAGCGGGGCGCGGGAAGCGGCCGAAGACCGGCACGGAGTAGTGGGCGTGGCGCAGGAGGAGGCGGCCTTTCTCGAGCTGCAAGAGCTCCTCGCGCGTGGTCTGGGAGAACGAGCGGTATGCGGCGTTGGTTAGCTCCTCATCGCCTACGCGCCCGTAGAGGCTAGTCGCCGCGTTGCCGACTACCTCGTCGTCCACCTTGCTGCGGAACTGCTGCGCCCCGAAGAGGGTTAGCTTGAGGTGGCGTCCCCTCGCCGAGATGTCTACCAGAGTATCTTTGAGGGAAGAGGTGCGAGAGCCGGAGGGAGCGTACTTGTTGAGTTCGTCCACGAAGATGATCAACTTGTCCACGCCTAGCTCGTTGCGCTCGGCCTTCTCCCAGATGCTCTTTATGACCTTGGTGACGACGAGGTCCTGAGGCACGCCGGTGAGCCTGGAGATGTCAACGACGCGCATCTCGCGGTCGGTGAAGGTGTCCTCTACGCTCGGGGAGTCCTTGTAGTCCACCCGGCCGTTGACCAGGAGGCCCTGGCACTTGCTCGGGAGGCCGTCGAAGCGGTTGCGGACCTTGGCGATGGTCGCCTGATGGTGTCCGTTCCAGTACGAGCTGTCGTTGTCGTCGAAGTAGTCGAATGCGGAGTTGATCTCCCCGTAGAACGCGCCCATGGACTCGACGCGGGCGCTGATCAGGTACTCCACGAAGCCGCGGAACTTGTCGTCGTAGTCCGTCGGATCGAAGATCCGCCCGGCGTGCGGCAACACGTCTCCGAGGTCCCACAAGATGGGGTGCACGTTGGTGTCCTCGCCGCGCGCGGTCCTGAGGGTGTTCAACCTCCTCGTCGGTATGTCCGATGGATAGACAGTGCTCTCCTGCGGGTCCTGTCCGTAGGCGAGCGGCGCGAAGATGGTGAGCTTCCTGAACGGTGCCATCTCGAGGCCGAGCGCCTCGTACATCTCCCTGTCCTCGGGCGGGAGGCCCTTCTGGTCCGCCTTCTCGTAGCGGGCGGCGAGCTCGGGGTCATCTTTAGAGTCAACCTCTACGGGCTTGTCCAGGTAGAGGAGGTCAGCGCCCTTCACGTTGAACATGAGGGCTGCGACTTTCTTGTCCTTCGCGGTCTGGAAGATGCTCGAGATGGTGAACAGGGCGTGGCTGGTCTTGGTCGAGAGCCCGCTCATGCCCGTGATGTTCAGGTGGCCCGCCTCGGGGCCCATCAGGTAGTCGGCGTCGGCATAGAGGGACGTGCGCTGCGGGGCGCCGTTCTTCTCGTTGCCGTTCTCGTGCAGGAGCATGGGGATCTTGGTTCCCGAGAACTCCTCGGCGCCGAGGGCGAACTCGATGGCTGCGCTCGTCGCGAAGTAGACGGGCCCGCTCTTGACCGGGCGCTTGCTCTTCTTTCGCTCCTCGCGGTGCCTTGTGGCAAGCACGCGGGCGCGGAAGACCAGTATCTCTACCCTCTCTGAGAGGGCCGGCAGAGACGGGTCGCCGTCGAAGGCGTAGAAGTCGTCGAGGAAGGACTGCAGGTCCGAGTAGCGGCGCGGGTCGTCGAGGACCGCGATGGCGGTGGCGTCCTCGGACTCGGCGGCGACGATGTGCCCGATGTCCAGGCTCTGGGCCGCATCTGTCTCGGCCGTCCAGAAGTAGAACTCGTGGGCTGTCGCGGGGTGCTCCTCGCTGGTCACGACCCGCCCGATAGGGTCGGAGGCGGTGTCCAGGTAGTCCGGGTGCAGCATCTAGTTCCTCCCGTTCGCTGCGAGTTGCCGCTCCAGCCTCGCGTACGCTCTCTCGGAGCCCTGCACGAGGGGTTTCAGGATCTTCTCCACGTAGTGGATGGGGTAGATCATGGCCGGCCAGCGTGGGTCGGGCTTCGCCAGCGGGGCCCTCTCTGCCAGGATCCAGCGCGAGATCTCGTCTATCTGACCAGGCTCCGTATCCCGCGGCGCCTCTACCCGCATCAACGAGCCCAGGGCGTCCGCGCCGCGCTGCGGCGGCCACATTCGCAAATACCAGGACGTTCTATGATCTCCTGGACTACGCCGGAGCTGCCAGTCCGGGACGAAGCTGGTAGTGCGCATCCCCGGCTCCAGGTCAAGCAGCATCCCCACGTCCCGGCCAACAAACTCGGGACGGGCGACGCTCTTTATGAGGCCTACGGCACGCCGGTTTGACTCGGTGAGGTCCTGTAGCTGGCCATCTACCGCAATCCAGGCGTCCGGGTCCTCCAACGTCCGGTCGTCTCCCTCCCACGCCCGAAGCATCCCGCCCTCCAGGCGTTCCCGGAGACTCCGGACCCTTCCACGGGCGCGCTCCCTCATCCCGACATAGTCAGAGGAATCTGTTTTCTCGATTCCTCTGTCTGGATACTCGACCGAGTCGAGCACCAGATGCGATGAGAAGGGAGTGTCCTCCGGGCCGAGCTCCGAGAACCCCGCCTCTTGCAGGAGGGCCCAGAACACCTCGACCGCTGCGTCTCCGGCGCTGCGGGGCAGTATCACGGCCTGCACCACGACAGGCGGGCTCTCCAGCGGCATGCGCGAGAAGCGCCTCTCGCAGCGGTTGACGATCGCGGCAGCTACTGTGGCGACGATGACAGGAGCCATCTGTATGCGCCCGATCTCACGCGAGCTCTGCACGCCATCGAGGAAGTAGCAAAGCCGCGAAGTGCCGTCGTGACTTCCGGGGTCCCGAGGTCCCGGCGGTTCCTCCAGGTGGTGTGGACGCCCCGCGGGCATCTGCTCTTCTTCGTCCGAGGGGCGAGGGCCGAACTGCTGGGCCTCCAGGTCGCAAGATCCCGCGCCGGCGGTTACATAGATGCCCTTGCGCTCGGCCTCGGTGAGGGCCTTGCTTATCTTCGCTACGAAATCGTTAGCCGTGCTCCCCATCAGCATTGACAACAGAGTATACGCGGATAGCTGGAAAGAAACTATGCCTTTTCTTCAGGTGCAGGTACAGGCAACTCGAACTGCCTCTCGGCGAGGCCGACGGCGGCCCTGAAGCTGCGGCGCTCCTCTGGGGTCTCCGTGTAGGCGTCGCGGGCCATCTTGAGCACCTTCTTTGCCTCGCCCCGCTGCTCATCGGCGTTGGGTACCTCCTTGGAGAAGGCGTAGGTGAGGTCGCCTTCCTCCGTGTAGTAGAAGTGGACAAAGATACTCTTCTGGCGGCCGAGGCCGGAGAGCGCGGCGTCACCTGAGACCTGCGAGACGTCGAGGAGGGTCCCGGCCGAGAGGTCCCGCTCCCCGTCTTCTGGGTAGACGGAGAAGGCGAGGCGGACAACGGGACCGTAGAAGGTCTTGTAGAACTCGAGCCGGCGCACGACGCGGGCCGGACCGCGGACGGCGTCTATGGCCTCCCTCTCGGCGGCGACTATTATGTGGCCCTGGGGGGGGCGCATCGAGTCGCGGCCGCGGGTGGAGATCACCCGCGCCTGCACGCCCCGCGAAGCGACGGCGGCCGCGATGTTGTGCCGCACGCGCTCCGGAAGGTCGAGCCCCTGGGGTCTCTCCATCAGCCGCCGAACCTCTCGAAGAAGCGGGCGAAGTAGCTTATCGCTTCGTAGTAGTCGTCGAGCCTCACCCACTCGTTGGGCGAGTGGAGGCGGCTGTCGGTGTTCGCGACGCTCCCCGTCATGATGGTCGGTATCCCGAGCTCCGTGGCGATGAGCGAGGTGGGCCCGCTACCCCCGATCGTGGGGTAGACGACCGCGTCCTCGTGCCCGAGGTCTCGCCATGTCTCGACGGCCGTCTGTACTACAGGGGAATCCACCGGCGTCTTGGCAGCCTCGACCCCGTGCAGTTCGACTACCTCTATGTCCTCGAAGCCGCGCTTCCTCAGGTGGGACCGGATCAACTCGACCACCGGACCGGGGCTCTGGCCTGCGACTAGCCGGAAGTCCATCTTCACGAAAGCCTCGGACGGGACGATGGTCTTCGAGCCCGGGCCTGTGTAGCCGGACATGAAGCCGGCGATGTTGGCCGAGGGCTCGAGTAGCATCTCTCTCAAGGCTTCTTCGCCCGAGAGGTCGCGGTCGAAGGACTCGACGCCCCAGGACTCTTTCAGTTCCTCCGCGCCGAACGGGATATTCCTTATCGCCTCCAGGTCCTTCTCGGAGGGTTCATCGGCGAGCTTGTCGAGGCCGTCGAGGGTAACGTTGCCGTCCTCGTCCTTTAGCGTCCTGAGGGCTTGGACGAGGCGCCAGGCAGGGTTGGGGGCGATGTTGCCGTACATGCTGTGGAGGTCGTAGGAGGCGCCTTTAGCGAGCAGCTCGACGTAAGCGACACCCTTGGTGCCGCAGTAGATCATAGGTCGGCCCGACCCGTCCTTCATCGAGCCCTCCCACAGGCAGGCGTCCGCCGCGAGCAGCTCGGCGTTGGCGCGCACGAAGGGGGCCAGGTTGGGGCTGCCGACCTCCTCTTCGCCTTCGATGAAGAACTTGAGGTTGAAGGGAAGGGGGCCATGCTTCTCCTGGTAGAGCCTGAGAGCCTGGATGCGGGCCAGGACGTCGCCCTTGTCGTCGGCGACGCCGCGAGCATACAGCCCACCGTCGCGGACCGTGGGCTCGAAGGGCTTGCTCTCCCAGAGCTCCAGTGGCTCGGGGGGCTGCACGTCGTAATGGCCGTAGGAGAGGAGGGTCTTTTCGCCTTCTCCAACCTCGGCGTAGACTACGGGGTGTCCTTCGGTTTCCATGATCGTAGCTCTGGCGCCGGCCTCTTCGAGCTTACCCGCCACCCATTCGGCGCACTCGCGGAAGCCCGCGCCGTCATCCTTTCGGGCGGAGATCGAGGGCATCCGCAGGAACTCCTCGAGCTCGCCGAGGAGGGCGTCTCTCTTGCTGTTCACGTGCTCTCTCAGGTCCATCCTCGCCAGTCCTTTCTCCTACGTTCCGAGAGGGTAGCATCTTCGGTGTTCCGTGCCATTGTCGACCGTGGTCCGCTGCCCCATGTGCTGGTATATTCTGGGGTGAGGCACCTCCTTGGAGAAGAGACCGGATCACAGCCCCGAGCCACGCCGCGATAGCCGCGTTCATAGGCGCCACGGCGGCCACGACCCCGACGAGTTCTTCGGGCTCGACGTGAACAGCATGAGCCCGCGGGCGCAGCTCACGACGGCTCTGGCGGTACTGATTCCTGTTGCGTTAGCCGGGGTAGCCTGTGCTCACGTTATTCTCCAGCTTCTGGTGGCTCATCTTCGTGTTCGGTTGGACGATCTTCCCGGCCTTCGGCCTGCTTGTGAGGGGGATCGCAGGGCTCTCGGAGGGAGAAGGTAAGGCAGAGATCCCGACCGGGAACAGCAAGGAACGGGAGCTTCTGGAGGCTTTACGGGAGTATGGCGAGTTGAGTCCGGCTCAGGCGGCGATGGAGACCTCGCTCTCGGTGACGGAGGCCGACCGGATGCTCAAGGAGCTCGCCGAGGGAGGGCACCTGGACGTGCGGGTGCGCGGCGGCGGATTGTTCTACTCGCTGTGGGAGCGCGATGAGGGCGAAGATACAGGCCGTCTGGAGGGCCGGTAGAGGGGTATTGAGTATCGTTGTCGTGGTATCATTCACGGTCCGAGGGTACGTGAGATCGTGAGCGTGGGGTAAGAACTTAAGCGATGGAAGAGCGAAGGATCCCGGAGACGCTCGAGGAGGCCTACAGGCTGCGGGACGCGGCCTCCTCCCTCCCGGAGCGGGATTTCTACCAGGAGCAGGTCTACCGCCTGAGGCGCGAGGAGTACCGCTCGCGCGGCATCAGGACGGAGATCTCCTCCCGCAGGCGCGAGCGCCAGAGCGCCATCGAGTTCTCCCGCGAGATGTTCTTCCTCGAGGTCGCGGAGATAGCGGGCCACTCCTCCGGACGCAGGGGCGGCCGCGAGCCGCGCAGCCCAGCAGGAGGCTCGCCGCTACGCCACCCGCCTCGACACCCACGCCTTCTTGAAGCAGCTAGCCTCGCCTCACTCGGGGGCCGTGGAGCTATATAGACGCAACTACCTCGGTCTGCTGAGGATGGGCAAGTCGCCGGCGGAGGCCTACTACCTCTCGCGGGTCATCGGGCTCGCGAGTGAACCCGAGTTCCGGCGGGCGCTCGAGAGCGTGAGGGAGACGGGTTACCCTACCAGGGGCCGCATGGCCTACACGGTCGAGAAGGCGGCGATCCAGATCCGGGACCTCCCCGGAGGGATGATCCTGATCCTCCTGACCTTCTTCGCCTCGCTCTTCGCCTTCGTGTGGGCCAGCAAGCTGTGGGGCCCTCCGGCGAGCGCAGGCACCATCTTCTTCGTCTCTCTGGGCCTGGTCGCCGCAGGGGGACTGATGTTGATCTCAGCCGTCTTTATAGTTACCTTTATAAGATCAATTAACAAGTAGCCCCGGCGCACCCGCGCCTGAGTGCGCCTCTTAACCTGATTTCCCTGCTTGCTGCTGTCAACTCCCGCACTTTCACCTGTCAACAATTGTCAATTACCCCTGCCTACTTTCATCTCCCTAGCTTATTCGAATGGCGCTATGCTTTGTATGCTTTTTGGGAGCCGGTACCCGTATCGGGTGAATGGGAAAGGAGGATATGGGCACCGGCTGATTGTTTTTATCTTACACTGCTCGCACAAAGTTGTATAGGTTGTTGCAATCAGATAGTTATCCGGCACAAGATATAGTAGGTGGGGATAGCAGAAGAGGGATTATGTAGATGTGCTGGCGCGGGCAAGTGCCTCTTGTCGCTCTTGACTGTCACCCCAAACTGTCAAGTAGTTTAGGAGAGTTGGCGATTAACTCTCAGGTAGAGGTATTGACCCTCGCCGTCTCAATAGGTACCTTTATCGGGTCCACTAACAAGTAGCCCCGGCGCGCCGGGGCGCGAACCCGGGCTACAGGGGGACCCATACATCCACCGGGGCCTAAACCGCAGACCCCTCCCGAAACGCTACTGAGCCGCCGGGAGCGGCGCCAGCAACTGAGGAAACCGCGGAGCTTCGGCCACCGGCGCGGGCTGCGCTGGATGGCGTTCCTGAGCTTCATCAGTCCCCTGGGCCTCTTGGGGCTCCTTTTCCTCCTATCGCCGGTAGAAGAGGAGCCTGTCGTCCGTGCGAAGCTCCCCACGGTAAAGTCCCGGCTCGCCGCGCCCGAGCCCGCCCCTGAGTTGGTGGCCGGGAACCTGAGAGCCGAGCTCGAGCAGGTGGCGGACCGGTACCCCGCGTCCTACGGGGTTGTCGTCTTCCACCCCTCATCTGGCGAGACCGTCGTGATGAACCCGAACCGGAGCTTCGTCGCAGGCAGCCTTAACAAGTTGCCCGTCCTGCTCACGCTCTACAGGGCCGCCGCCCGCGGCGAGGTGTATCTCGACGGCGAGATCACCATGCTCGCCTCCGACGTCCAGGCCTACGGCACGGGCGTCCTGTACCGCCGGCCCGTCGGCACCACCATGACCTTGCGCGAGTGCGCCGAGCTGATGATCACGGAGAGCGACAATACCGCCTGGGTCATGCTCAACCGCTACCTGGGCAGTTACAACATCGAGGCCGAGCTCTACAGTATCGGCGCCCGCTCGACGGCGTATTTGGTACCCAACACCACTACCGCGAGCGACGTCCTCGTGATGCTGGAGAAGGTCGCGGACCCCTCATACACGAGCCCCGAGCTCTCGGCCGAGATGCTCGACTTCATGACGAACACCTCCTTCGAGGACCGCCTGCCCCAGCCGCTACCCGAAGGAGCCCGCGTCGCCCACAAGATAGGCTCCTACGGCGACACTTTCAGCGACGCCGGGCTTGTCTTCACCGAAGGCTCCCAAGACGCCTACTATATAGTCGTGATCGTTGGCGACACTACCGAGGGGACCGCGCGCTCCGCCATCCAGAGCATATCCCTGGCCGCCTACGAATCCCTGGCGAGCCTCGCTCATAAGTCCCGCGAAAATAGCAGGAGGCTCGGGAACCACCGCCGGCGGGGATACGGAGCACGAGGGGATATCTAGTTGAGACACATGGCGGTGGTGCTCAGCTCTAACTTCGGGGCTGGATCCAACATCCTCGACCGCACGCTCGATGAGGTCGGCGTGGGCGCAGCTACCGGACACGTCAACGGCTCCAGAACGACCGCGTGGTCCGTGGATCTCGGAACCCGTCGCCAATAAATGCCCCCCACGGGCGACCATATTAAATGCCCCCCACGGGCGACCATATTGTTAAGAAGTTTTAAGAAAATTGTAAAAAATACGGTGAATGGTGTTGACATTAGGAGTTAAGGATGAAAAAATGCGGCACGTAAGGTAATCCTCAGGCATAGGAGGTAATGAGTTGAGGAAGGTAATGCTGTTGGCAGCGGTCATGGCCATGGTTCTGGCCGCCGCCGCCCCGGCTTTCGCCCAAGCGACGGCCGTTGGTGGCAGCGTCCAGTACGTGGACTGTGACCAGATCCAGGCTGCGGCCACGGGTCAGTACAACGCCAACAACACCCAGAACCAGGCCGGCATCGCGCAGGAGCTCGGCGTTAGCCAGAACCAGGTGCTCGCGTGCCTCGACAGCATCGCTGCTGGTCGTGACGTGAACATCAACACCGCTTCGGCTGCGACTTCGACCGCGACCGCTAAGGCCGGTAAGGCTGGCGGCGGCACCGCTACGGCTTCGGCTGGCGGCGGCGGTGGTGGCGGCGGCGGCTCCGCGGCGGCGGCTTCGGCGGCTGCTGGTGGCGCGCTCCCGCCCACGGGTGGTGCATCGCTGTTGGCGCTCGGCGCTGGTGCCCTGCTAGTGGCCGGTGGTCTTCTGGCCCGCAGGATCGTTCGGTAGTAACTAACCGAGCAGCGCACTAGAAGAAGCGGGTCCCTTCGGGGGCCCGCTTTTCGTGCTCGCGTGGGCGCCTTGTATTCGGCTGGTGTTGTGGATATCCTCATGCGCGGTGAGTAGGTCTTGAGCCATGTAGTGTTAAGAATCTCCGCGGGTTTCCTCGTAGGGGCCCTCGTCCTGCTGGCGACGGCGCTCTCCCTCTCTCAGTACTACCTCGACGAGGGGCGCCGGCTCTCTGCTGCCGGGGACACGGAGGGCGCGATAGACGCTTCGCGGACGGCGGCCCGCCTCGACCCCTTCGACGCCGAGCCGCTCGAGACGCAGTCTTTCCTTTTCGAGCAGCAGGAACACTACGAGAATGCCGCGGCCGCCCTGAGGGAGGCGATAGGCCGGGACCCGCACAACTACATACCGTACCTCATGCTGGGCAACCTTCAGTTCAACGAGCTCGACGATCTCGACGCCGCCGAGGAGAACTACCGCGAGGTGCTCAGGCTCAACCCCAAGGAGAATACGATTCGCGAGGCTCTGGCGCAGGTGCTCATAGAGGAAGGGAAGCTGGGGGAGGCGAGGGACGAGTACGAGAAGCTGAGAGAAGAGGAAGAGCTCTCGTTCCAGGGCCTCTACGACCTTGGCAGGATCTACGTTCGAACCGGCCAGCCCGAAGAGGGCCTGCAGGCCATAAAGCGCGCCAAACGCAGGGCCGAGAGCAGGCTCGACGAGCTCGAAGGGCCCTTGAAAGCGCAGCGGCAGCAGCTCATAGTGTCCATGCAGCTCGCTATCGCCGACGCGCTCGTGGTCGAGGGCCGATACACCAAGGCGCGCGAGATCATCTCGCAGAGCTCATCCCCGCAGGCGCCGGCGCTTCTGCAGCTCCTGAACACGAACCCTGATGCGTACCGCGAGTCGGTGGTGACGAGTGAGATCTATTAGCTCGAGCGGCTGGCAGAGAGAGCGGCGGGACGACCTCCCGCTCTCCGAGATACTGCACATCTTGTGGGGCCGGCGCCTGCTGGTCGTCGGGATAGTGCTAGCTCTCGTGCTGCTGGCGCTGCTCTTCGGCCTTTCCAGGGAGCCTGTCTACACAGCCGAGGCGGTGGTGAGAATAGAGCCCAGGGAGAGGCTGGTCAGCGACCAGGAGAAGGAGGCGTTCGTAGAAGAGGTCCGCGGCTCCGTCGTGGCCACCGATGGCTTCATACAAGAGGTGATGCGCCGGGCTGGCTGGGAGGCGGCGACAACAGATTTCAAGGACCGGCTCGACTTCGAGACCATGACGCAGGGCGACGAGACCGGGATGCTGGTACGGTTCTCGGGCTCCGATCCCGAGCAGGCCGCCCGCGCGGCGAACGCTTACGCCGGGCTCTTCGTGGAGAGGGTCGAGTGGCTCAACGAGAACCGGCTCGCTGGGGGAACGCTGGCCGCGGACGCGGTAGTCGAGCACAGGGCCGCGCCGCCTTCTAGCCTCCGCCTCCTGCTCTACGCTGCGGCGGCCGTCGTGGCCGGGGTGCTGGCGGGGGGAGCCGGGGCACTGTTGCTCGAGGGTAGGGCCCGCAGCTGGCGTGGCGCACGCGACGCCGAGCTCACGCTGCGGGCGCCGGTGCTCGGCGTCATACCGGATTATTCCTCCGTCGGAGAGGAAGACTGAGTTGGGTCTTGGCGCGATTAGGGGCGCGGAGGCAGGGTTGTTGCTCGACCCTGGCTCGCCTGTGAGGCCCTACTATGAGGACCTGGCGAAGAACCTCCTCTCTCTGGGAGAGGACGTCAAGAGCGTCGTCGTCACCAGCCCCGAGCCAGGGGCTGGCAGCACGAGCGTATGCCTCGGCCTGGGCGCGGCGCTGGCCGGCATGGGACACCGGACGGCCGTCGTCGACTGCAACCTCGAGAACCCGCACCTGCACAGGATGCTCGGCGAGCCCAACTTCGTGGGCCTTACCAGCAGCCTGAGGGGTGAGAGGACCCTGGATCACTACGGGCACGACGCCGTGCCTGGGCTCCTTGTCGTTCCCACGGGTCCCGTACCTACCGACTCCGCCGCGCTCGAGACCGGTCGGTTCGTCGAGGTGGTGCGCGGCCTCGAGGCGGGGTGCGAAGCGGTGATCCTCGACGCTCCGGTAGCAGGGACCGTCCTGAGGTCCAGAAACCTCTCCGAGGGCTTCGACGGGGTCTTGCTCGTCGTGCACGCCTCCCGTACCTCCAAGAGCACGGCCCGCGCGACCACCGACGACCTGCTCGACGCCGGGATAAACCTCCTGGGCGTGGTTTTGAACGGATCGTCGCGCCAGGAGGTGCGGTCGTGAAGGAGCGGGTGGAACCTCCTGGCGATGCAGTGGGCCAGGCTCCCACGCGGGGAGACGAAGGGGAGAAGAGCCGCCGAACGGGGCGCCTGCTCGCTATCTTCAAGGCCGTCATCCTGCTGGCGCTCGCCGCCGTCACTGCCTACGGGTTGCTCACCCACGGCCTCTACGCAGAACGGCTGTGGCTTCCGGTGGCCCTTGGCATTCTGGCGCTGCTGCTCGTGACGGTGCTCGTGCGCGACTACTACGCAGACGTGCCGCGAGCGGCCTGGATCATGGTCGCTTTCCTGGCTGCGCTCGTGGCTATCAAGGGGATCTCCATGGCGTGGTCCATAAGCGAGACCGAGACGATCAACGAGGTCGTTCGCTCCTCTATGTACCTGGCGGTCTTCGTCATGGCGCTCGGCGCGATCTCCTCGGCGCGCCAGGTTGGGCCGCTTATGGACGTCGCCGTCCTCATGGTCGCCGCGGTCGCCGGCTACGGGCTGTTGCAGAAGATCAACCCGGTCGAGTACCCGATCGACTCCCTCGACGGTGTGAGGATAGATTCGACCCTGGAGTACGTGAACACAACCGCCGCCATAATTGGGATGGGTGTCGCGCTGGCGCTGGCGCGGATGACCACGGTGCGCAACGCCCTCTTGCGGGGGGTCTACGCCGCCCTGACGCTCGCCTTCCTGGTGGCGCTCTACCTCACCGCCTCGCGCGGCGGCATCGGCTCGCTCGGGGTGGGTATGATAGTCCTGTTCGTCCTGACCGAGAAGCGATTGCAGACCCTTGGCAACCTGCTCCTCCTCAGCGCTCCCGGCGCCTGGCTCTTGTGGCGGATCCGAGACCTCGAGGGGTTCATGAACACATACCTCTCGGATAAGCAGAGGATGGTACTCGGGACTACCTTCAGGGACGACCTGATCATCTCCCTGGTGGCGGCTTTCGTCCTGCAGGCCGGGTTCGTCTTACTGGCGAACCGCTACGAGCTGATGCCTTTCGGACGAAGGGTGCTCGGGATGCTCGTCGTCGGCGTGACGGTGCTCGCGATCGGGGCCGGAGCGTTCGCCGCTGTGAACGGGTACGGCGGGATCGGAAAGACCTACGAGACGGTCGTGAACAACCCTAACCAGACCGAGGATATGGGGCAGAGGCTCGCCTCCCTCGATATTGGCTTCAGGGACGACTACTGGCGTGTGGGCTGGGAGGCGTGGAAGGAGCATCCCCTGACGGGCACGGGGGCCGGAACCTTCAAGTACACCTGGCTCCAGAACAGGCCCAACACCCAGGGCGTCCAGCAGGTCCACAACCTGTACCTCGAGCAGGGCACCGAGACCGGCGCGTTCGCTTTCCTGGCGCTAGCCGGCTTCGTGGTTACGCTCTTTGGCTACTCGGCGAGGGCCGCCTGGCGGTCACGCGGGGAGCGCCGGCTTCTGCTCGCTGGCCTCACGTCAGCGCTCGCAGTCTATCTGGTGTCCTCTTTTCTCGAGTGGCACTGGTACATCCCCGGCTCGACGCTTTTCTTCTTCTTCCTCGCCGGCATAACCGCGAAGTTCGCCTGTTGCGAGGAGTGGTTAGCCCCCGAGGTCGAAGTCCGGCTCGCGGACGGTGGGAGTTCCCCGGACAAACGACCACAGCCGTAGCGGCGGTCCGCGTGGCGGGAGCGAGAAGAGCGGGGGGGAGCGCGTACCTCTCCCGGCTGCTAGGCGGGCTCCACGTGGACCTGGGTGATCACCGGAGCTCGGTCTTCCTGGCTGGTAGCGGGCGCAGCGGGACGACGTGGGTATCCGGGCTGATCAACCACCGCAACGCGTACCGCTTCGTCTTCGAGCCCTTCCGTCCGGACAAGGTTGGTGTCTGCGATAACTTCGGACGAAAGCAGTATCTGAGGCCCGGCGACCGGCGCGAGGAGTACCTCGGTCCTGCAAGGACCATACTCACCGGCGGGCTCAGGAGTTTCTGGACGGATCGGTTCAACGAGAAGCTCGTCGCGAGACGGCGGCTGATCAAGGACATAAGGGCCAACCTGCTGCTCGGTTGGATGCGCGCGAACTTTCCCGGCATGCCCATCGTACTCCTCCTCCGCCATCCCTGCGCCGTCGTCGCGTCACAGCTTGCGCTCGGGTGGAGAGACGTCCTCTCGGAGACGATGGCGCAGGAGGAACTGGTCGAAGACTTCCTCGTTCCCATGGAGGCCGAGATCCGGGCCGCCCGCGGCGGCTTCGAGCGCCGCCTCTTCACGTGGTGCATCGAGAACTACGTGCCCCTGAAGCAGTTCGAGCCGGGTGAGATACACCTCTGCTTCTACGAGGACTTCCTCACGCGTCCCGAGCACGAGCTCCGGCGCCTGTTCTCGTTCCTCGGCGAAGATTTCGACGAGCGCGTATACCCCCTCCTGAACCGTCCCTCGCCCCTGAGCCGCGAGGGCGAGGCCGCTTCCGTGGACGCCTGGCAGCGCTCTGTGACCGGCCGCCGGCTCGAGCGAGCCGTCGAGATCCTCGGTCTCTTCGGGCTCGATCGCGTCTACGGAGAGGCCCCCATGCCCGACCCTTCGGGCGCGCACGCCTTGATGAGCCTGGTACGGCGGTGATCCCCTGGACAAGCCGCCGGTAATAATCCTCTCGGGCGTCCGCTGGAGCTTCCTCTGGCAGCGCCACCACGCACTCGCCACCATGTTCGCCCGCGCCGGCTACCCGACCGTCTTCGTCGAGACCACGGGCCTCGCCAACCCCACACCGCGTTGGTCCACTCTCCGCAAGGCGGCGTCCAGGATCCGGCGCGCAGGGGACGGCAGACCCTCCGGAGAGAAGGAGCTCACCGTCTACGCCCCGCTCGCGCTCCCGCCGACCTGCCGGGTCTTCCGGTGGTTGAACCGTGAGCTCTTCGTGCCGCGGGTGGCCGGGGACCTCCTGAAGATAGCCGGACCGGCTCCCGTCGTCGTGGCGTACCCGCCGACCCGGACGACGCTGGACCTGATCTCCGGCCTCCGTCCGCGAGCCGTCCTCTACGACTGCTCGGACGACTACGAGCACTTCCCCGGCGCGCCAGGGGACGTCGCGGCCACCGAACGCGAGCTCATCCGGCTGGCCGACATCGTCTCCTGCACCTCGACGCGTCTGCTCGAGAAGGTGAGGCCCATCAGGCCGGACGCCATCCTGAGCGGACCCGCCGTAGATTACGAACGGTTCGCGCCCTTGCAGGACGATAGACCCGGAAAGGAGATCCAGACCGTCTGCTTCTTCGGGAGCGTGAGCCGGGAGCGCACAAACCTCGCCGCGCTGCGGGCTATCGCGCGAAGCCGGTTTCGAAGTTCGGATCCTCGGCGAGTCAGGTCGCGGTGACAGGGCCTTCTTGAGGACGCCCGGCATGGATTACCGGGGAGAGGTGTCCCACGAGAAGCTACCTGCGGCGCTGGCGGGCGTGGACGCCTTCGTGCTGCCATACGAGATCAACGGCCTCACGGCGGAATCTCGCCGGCCAAGACCTACGAGTGTCTGGCGACCGGTAGGCCCGTCGTTGCGTCTCCCCTCCCGGCGCTGGAAGAGCTCGCAGGGCACGTGTACCTCGCTGACGAGCCGGAGGACTTCGTAAGCGTCTTGAGGATGCTCGGTGATCTCGAGACGGAGGAGAGGGCGAGGGCCAGGATCGAGCTCTCCCGCGACAACTCCTGGGGGGCGCGCTTCGGGGAGATAGAGGAAGCCCTGTGGCGCGTACTGTAAAGGGTCCCGCGGGAAGGGTGAACGTGCTCGGGGTTGGCGTGGACCCGCTGACGGTCGAGGACCTGCACGCGGAGATCGAGCGCCTCGTTCAGGGAAGGAGGCATGCTCTCGTGCTGAACGTGAACGCCCACTGCCTGAACCTCTGCTACGAGGACGGCGCGCTGCGCGCCTTCTTCAACGGCGCGGAGGTCGTCTTCTGCGACGGGGCGGGCGTGATGCTGGCTGCGAGGATCCTGGGCCGGCGGATACCGGTCAGGATCACCTACGCCGACTGGGCGTGGCAACTGGCGGATTTCGCCGAAGCCCGAGAACTTCTCGCTCTACTTCCTCGGCGCCCGCCCCGGCGTGGCGCAGGCGGCGGCGAGGAGGCTGAAGCAGCGTTACCCCGGTCTGAATATGGTCGGCGTCCACCACGGCTACTTCGACCGCTCGGAGAACGAGGCGATCGTGCAGAAGATAAACGCCGCCGCTCCGGACATCCTGCTCGTCGGGCTCGGGATGCCGCTCCAGGAGTACTGGCTGATGGAGAACCGGCACAGGCTCGACGCCAGCGTCGTCCTCACTGGCGGCGCCGTCTTCGACTATGTCTCCGGGCGGCTGCGCCGCGGTCCGCGACTTTTGGTCAGCAGCGGCTTCGAGTGGCTGGCGCGCCTACTTATCGACCCCCGCCGCCTGTGGCGAAGATACCTCGTCGGCAATCCCCTTTTTTTCTTACGGGTCGTGAGGCAGCGCCTCGGGATGCAGGAGAAGATGTAGAGTCCCTGCGCGAGGGGACGCACCCTGCCGCTACCTCCGGCGGGCCGTCTCGCGGCGATGGCGTCCGGACCAGGGACCATGGGTTTTTGCTTATAGACCGACGACGATAGCTGTTGCCACTCCGAGGAAGATCAGCTGTCCTGCCGCTAGCAGCCGGGCTTCGCCGTATCGCTCAAGCAGCCAGTCCGAGATGTCCGTTTTGAGCCGTATCATGCCGAGCAGTATCACCGTTGCCCCCAGAGCCCGGATCATGCCGTACGTGCCGTAGATGACGGCGCCGAATTTAGAATCTCCGACGAGAAAGGCCCCCAAAGGAACCACGTACCACAGCCAGAACCCGATCCGGCTCGTAGCCCCGAATCCTAGCGCCAGGCCGTTCCGGATCGCCCATCCCAGTGGTCCTCTGTGTACCCAGCGCTGGGGCGTTTCACAATCGAACTGTGGAGGTTGTACGCGGCGGCCGAAGAACTCAAGAGCCCCCACGGCTATCGCCACGACCGCGAGGATGCTTCCTATGGCGAGGCGGGCGTCGAGAGGAAGGAAGCTCCCTACGGCGCCAAGGGCCGCTCCCGTGACGAGACCGGCCACCGCCGACGAGAGCGAGTAAACGATCGCCTTGCTGATCCAACTCCTGCCCGCCTGGTTCCGATACACGTCGGAACTCGCGATCCCGTAGGCCGCGTTAGGGCTTCACGGAAGTGTTTGCTGGACAATCGCCGTTACCGCCGCGGAGAGGACGAGCAGCGCGAAGATCCAGCCCATCCCCCCGAAGCCGAGCGAGAACGCCCCGGCAAGGGCAACGAGCCCGGCGGGAAGCAGCACCCTGAACGGTGTCGTCCTCGTCAGCAATAGCCCCGGCATATGCAAGGGCGTCCAAACGCGTTTATCCAGTCGCAACAACGGACACATCTGCCGTTATAGCGGCTTCGCCAGCACGCGTTCGATTCGCCGCGAAAGGGGCAGTGGCGGCGGAAGCGACCGCGGCAACGGACGCAGAAGGAACCCCTGCAGGTGCGGCATGTCTGGTACCCAGAGCAGCCGGAAGGAGCGGCCTCGGCTTCCGGGGGCGGTGCGGCGAACACCCCGGCGGCGAGGCCGAACAGCGCCAGGCCCGCGTTGCGCAGGAAGCGGCTGCGCCCGAACCGGATCTCCGAGAGGTGCTCGTCGCCGAGACCCTCCTCGAGATCCGCTACCAGTCTGTAGTCAATCGGCATGCTCGTTCACCTACCTTCGATCTCTTCCTTATCCGTGATCTCTACGAAACCCTCCATTTCCTTTGCGGCGTCCGCAGATTCCACGAACGCGAAAAGGTCGGAGGCGCCCTCGTGCAGGTATGCTTTCCTGGTGATCGTCCCGCGCTGGACCTCCAGGGCGAACGGCGTGCTTTCCAGCTCGAGGCTCTCGGCCAGCCTGCTCGCCTCGGGATCGAGCACGACCCTTATGCTAGAAGGAAGGAGCGCCGCGAGCTCGCGTGCGTGTTCCTCTCTGCCCGGCACGAGGGCTACGATCTTCTGCTCGAAACGGTACTCGCCGAGGTCAGCCACCAGCTCCCAACAAGGGGTGCAAGTCGATGAGATGAGCACGAGATAAGCCCGCTCCTCCAGATCCAGCAGGACGGAGGACACATACTCCGGTACGGCGCTGCCGACCTCCGGGCCGTCGTCGTCGAGCGAGGACACCTGGCTGGAGACGGAGAGGCGGACGGTCAGAAGCCCGATCTGGCGCACGAGGAGAACGACGACCAGGGTGAGGACACCGAGCCACAGGCAGACCAGCACGAGCGCCGCGATCGCGAGTGCACTCATTCGTTGACCTCCATGGTTCCTATTCTGTACGGGTCTTTGTTCCAGCGGAGCAGCCTGGATATCTGGCCGCCGAGCACGACCGCGCCCACTATCGCCGCAGCCGAGACCGCCTGGAGCAGGTACGTGTCGCTGAAGCCGGCATATCCGCCAGTGGGTGGCGCGACGGCCAGTATCGAGGCGAGCAGGGCGAGCGCGGCGGTGCGGACGAGCGTCAGGCGCGAGAGCCTGGAATCGCCGTCACCGAAACAGAAGCAGGCGAAGTCTTCGCCGGAGATCAGAGCCCTTCCGATAAGCAGCACGAAGGACCAGAGCAGGCCTGCCGTGACTGGCAAGGAGACCGCGGAGAGCGTACCGGTTAGGAGGCACATAGCCAGAAGGAGCTCTGCCGCTCCAAGGGCACCTCCCAGACGGGGCTTTACCCGGCGGAGAATCCCGAAGTCTCTCATCGCCACGGCGGCGAGCGTCGGTCGGCGCAGTTTTGCTATACCGCTCCACACAAAGACTATCCCGAGGATCCAGACGGCGATCCCGTAACCCGCGGGTGCGGTTACGAGATGGAGGGCCTTCGCCAATAGAGAGAGGGCTGACTCGAATCCGTTCACGCGCTAGGCATCCGGTCCCGCGGGCAGCCAGAGTTTGTGTGATTGAAAGCATGCCCGGCGTCTGGGCTGGCAACTACCCGACCTGGGTTCCATGGACTTCCCCCTCCTGCTCGCCACGTAGCGACAGGACGATCCTCCGATCGTCCCTGGGGAACTATCGCGTACTCGGGACGTTACATGCAATAGCAAGTGACGGATGAACCGGCAAAAACGTTCGAAGAAGGCAAAATCCCATCACATTCGGCGCGTTTCACCGGCCGGCGCTCACCTGCCGTATACTCTTCCGGAGAATCCACCATGCGGTTTTTGAGGGACACCCCGAAGATGTTGCTGGGAGTCAAAGCCCTGCGGCGCTTCCTCAGCATCCTCGTGCTGACGCTCGCCGACGGTGCCGCGCTGGTCTTGGGGCTTCTCGGCGCGGCGTACCTGGGAGGGGGCCGGGTTGCGGATCTCGTGCCGCTCTTGCTCGCGGCCTGGATCTCGGTCTTCGCCATCTTTCGCCTCTACGACCGGGCGCACAGCAGGCGCGACCCGGCAGCGCTGGTCGGGGCCGCCCTCTCGTGGGCCGCTCTCGTCGCCGTCGCGGCGGCGATCTACCCGGAGAGCGGCCTGGAGCTCGGCGTGATCCTGTCGGCGGCCCCTCTCGCTCTCACGTGCGCGGCAGTTTTGAGGCTCCTCTACGAGCAGGGCATAGAGAGGATCTACCGCCGCGGTATCGGTCAGACGCCTGTCGTGGTGGTCGGCAGGGAGGAGGACAGGGCCAGGGTACGCCGGATGATCGAGCGCGCCCCGGGCGCCTATGCCCTCGCGGGTGAGGTGGGCTGCGGTGACTCGGGCGTGGATCTCGCGGCGCTGCGGGAGACGCTGGATCGCACGGAGGCGCGGGAGGTGGTCCTGGTCGGCGCGGAGCTCCTCCCCGACGAGGAGTTCCTGGAGCTCCTGCGCTCCGTGCGGTTGCGCGGCATCCCGTTGCGGGTCGTGCCGGGGGCCCTCGCCTTGATGCGGAGCCGCCCCGCCGTCTCCCAGAGCCTGGGGCTTCCCCTCCTCGAGGTCAGCTACCCCCGCCTGGACAACAGCCAGCGGGCCCTCAAGCGCGCCCTCGACGTGACGGTCTCTCTGGGCGGGCTTCTCCTCCTGTCGCCGCTCTTCCTGGCCGTCGCTGTTGCGATAAGGCTCGAGTCGCAGGGTCCTATCCTGTTCCGCCAGAAGCGGATCGGGGCGGACGGCAGCGTGTTTATCTGCTACATGTTCCGCTCGATGTACGAGGACGCCGAGCGGCGCCAGGGGGAGCTCGAGCTCATGAACGAGGCGGACGGACCGGTCTTCAAAATAAAGGACGACCCCCGCGTGACCCCGGCAGGGCGTCTGTTGAGACGCTGGAGCGTCGACGAGTTGCCCCAGCTCGTGAACGTCCTTAAAGGGGAGATGAGCCTGGTAGGTCCAAGGCCCCTGCCGGTGCGGGATTTCCACCGGATGGAGGAGGCACACAAGCGGCGGCTCGAGGCCGTCCCCGGGATGACCGGTTACTGGCAGATCAGCGGCCGCAGCAACCTCGCCTTTGAAGAGATGGTGAGGTTGGACCTCTACTACATTGAGAACTGGTCGCTCTCGTTCGACGTCAAGATCATTCTCCGAACCCTCGGCGCCGTTGTGCGCCGCGAAGGCGCGTACTAAGCTTGCCCGAAGTGTCAGAAGATACGGGGTGAGCCGCTAACTGCCCGCCCCGTACCAAGACGAATCTCGGCTAGCCCAGGGAAGTCCTAGGAACCGCCGAGGGGTACGCTGCAGATCTCGACGAAGTCGTTGACGACGCAGTTGTCGCCAAAAGTGAGGACGCTCAGATCTTCAAAGGCGAACGCCGGCGCCGCGAGCACCAGCATCAGCGCCAGTACGGCCACCAAGCCAACTAGCTTCCTCAATTCTCCTCCTCTCCCAGGCGCTCTCGGGGAGGCCTTTAACCGTCTACGGCGACGGTTCCCAGACCAGGAGCATACAGTACGTAGACGACCTCATATAAGGCGCCTGGCGGTTGATGAGGAGCTCCAAGGCGCGTCCCGTGAACCTCGCCCCATCGAGCACACGGTGGGAGAGATCGCCGAGCTGGTGAATAGAGCTCTCCGGTGGCGAGGGCGGGATCACCTGCGAGCCACTCCCCGAGGACGATCCCAGGCAGCGCTGTCCGGACATCACCCGCGCCAGGGAGACTCTGGGTTGGGAGCCGCGCGTCTCCGCCCGCGAGGGGCTCAAAAAGACTCTGGACTGGTTCGCGGGGCGCTCGAGTCGGCCCGAAGCCTCGCCCGCGGGGCGTTGAGGGGCGCTACCCGCGGATTATTCCATTAGAATATGGCGCTGCGCGGGCGGCGACTATAGCGTCCCGCCGGCCCGAAGGTAGGTTACCTTCCGAGTGAGAGGACGTAATGAACGTCATATTAGTGATCCTGGACAGCCTGAGGAAGGACCACGTAGGGATCTACGGCAGCGACAGAGTCAGGACCCCTAGCCTCGACGCGCTGGCCGGGCAGAGCCTGCGCTTCACCCGGGCATACCCCGAGTCCATCCCGACCCTCTGCGCGCGGCGCGCCATACACACGGGCCTCAGGACCTGGCCTTTCAGGAACTGGAACCCGCCCGAAGGGGAGGACTTCATGCCGGCGGGCTGGCAGCACATCCCCGAGGAGCAGACCACCATCTCCGAGATCCTCGAAGAACAGGATTTCAATACCGTCCTGCTCTCGGACACCCACCACATGTTCAAGGCTTCGATGAACTTCCAGCGGGGGTTCAAGGTGTTCGACTGGATCCGGGGCCAGGAGCGGGACGGTTACCGCCCGATCATGGGTGTTTCGCAGGAGAAGGTGGATCAGATGACCGTCCCCGGCAACTCCCGGAGCATGGAGGACAAGGTCCGACAGTATCTGGCCAACACCAGGGACCGGAGCTCCGAGGAGGACTGGTTCGCCCCTAGAGTGTTCAGCATGGCCTCAGACTTTCTGAAGACCGCCGACAGGGGCCAGCCTTTCTTCCTGGTTGTCGACTGCTTCGATCCCCACGAGCCGTGGGACCCGCCGGACAGGTACATCTCACTCTACGACGATGGCTACGACGGCCCCGAGCCGACCGTGCCGGAGTACAGCGACGCCGGCTGGATCGACGAGCGGGAGCTCGAGCGGATGCGCGCCCTCTACGCCGGTGAGGTCACCATGACCGATCGCTGGTTCGGCCGCTTTATCGACACGCTCGACTCCTCGGACTTCGCGAAGGAGACCCTGCTCGTGGTCCTCTCCGACCACGGCGTCGCTCTCGGCGAACACGACGCCACAGGCAAACCCTTCTGGGCGCTCTACCCTGAGCTCACCGATATCCCGTTCATGATCCGTCATCCGGAGGGCACGAGAGGTGGAGAGACCAGCGACTACTACGCCTCTACCCACGACGTGGCACCCACTATCCTGGGCTTTCTCGACGTGGAGCGGAGATCCCCGATGGACGGCCAGGACCTCTCTGTGATCTTCGGCGGTAGCCAGCCGGCCGAGCGGAACCACTTCACCCTGGGCTACGACGAGTACGTGTGGGCTCGCGATGACCGCTACGTCTTGTTGAGCCGCAACGACAGAGCGCAGACCAGGCTATACGACCTGAGCGCGGACCCCGGAATGAACACGGACATAGCGGACGCCAACCCAGACGTGGCCAGGCGGATGTTCGATGACTACGTCATCGGCGACGCGGGCGGCCCGCTGCCGAGGTATTGAGTTGGCGCTCAGGGCGTTCTCGTTTCTCCTTCGGTGGACCGGACTGCTGTGCGTGCCGGGAGGCGTGCTGTGGGCGCTCTCTCCTGTGGGCGTCTATATCTCAGATATGAGGTTCCACACCCCGAACGTCTTCTGGAAGCTCTTCCCTTCGGCGCCGCTGCTGTTGCTGGCCGGCCTCCTCGGGTTGCACTTCCTCGTCTCCAGGCGCTCCGGGTGGCTCGAGAAGGCGGGTTTCTTCCTGGCGCTTCTCGGGCTGATCATGATCCTGGTCGGCGACGTTGGCGAGTTCTGGCTCGGGCTGGACGACCGCTACATCATGGCGGCTCCCGCCTACCGCGCCCTCCGGCTCGGGCTGCTCGTATTTGGCGTGGGCTCCATACTGTTCGGCGTCGCCACAGGAAGGGACAGGACGCTGCCGGTCTGGGGCGCGTTGCCGTTCGCCATCACGTCGCTCTGCGGGCTAATCTCCTTCTCCAGGGACCTGGGACAGCTCGGAACGGCGCTCTGGATCCTGTTCGGCCTCGGGTGGGCCTGGTTGGGCTTCACCCTCCTGGTATATGGGCTCGCCAGCTTCTGGCGGAAGCGGCGGTCGGCGCCGAGGTCAGGAGATCGAGGACTCCAGGTGAGCGCTCCCTCAGAAGGGCCGCCAGAGGCGGCGGGCGACGCGCCCTCCGGCGTACCGGAGGTGGCCGCGACCGACGCCATAGGCGGCGACAGGGACGACACCTACGTAGCCCGCGTAGCGCGGGGAGCCGGCATCAGCACCGTAGGGCAGGGAGCGGGGCGGGTGCTCGGGTACCTGACGCAGGTCATGATCGCCCGGCTGTACGGCCCGGCGGCGTTCGGCTTCTACTCTCTGGGCGTCGCCGCCGTTAACGGGGCCCAGATACTCAGCAGGTTCGGGATGGAGAACGGCGTCGTGCGCTACGTCGCGCACCACCAGGCCAGGGAGGACACCCCGCGGGTGCGGGGCACCATAATCCAGGCCATCGGGGTGGCGACCGCTCTGAGCGTGGTCATCTCCGCCGTGATGTTCTTCGGGGCGGGGTTCGCAGCGGAGTGGTATTACAACAAGCCCTTCATGGAGACCGTCCTGAAGGCCTTCGCCCTCACGCTGCCCTTCTTCACGTTCATGATGATGGTCCTGTGGGCCACCCAGGGCTTCCAGACCGTTACCTACGCCAGCTACGTGCAGCAGATGATACGCCCTGCCCTGTTCCTGGCGCTCGTCCCCGTCTTCTACCTGCTCGGGGCCGGGATCATCGGTACCGTGGCCGCCTACGGCGTCTCGATGCTCCTCGGCTCGCTCGTCGCCGTGTACTACCTCAGGAAGCTCTTCCCGCCGCTGTTCGACAACAAGGTACCGGCCAGGTTCGAGACAAAAGAGCTCTTCGCCGTCTCGGTGCCGATGAGCATCACAGCAGGGGCGCAGTACCTCAACACCTGGTCGGCGGTCTGGGTCATGGGCGCCTTCGCCGCCGCGGGGACGGTAGGCATCTTCACCGCAGCAGCCCGCACCGCAACGCTCTCGACCATAGTGCGCTTCGCCTTCAGTGGTATCTTCTCGCCGATAATCTCGAGCTTCTACGCCAGGGACGAGATGGAGGACCTCGGAAGGCTCTACAAGGACGTGTCGCGCTGGATCTTCACCGGCGCTTTCGCCATATTCCTGCCCATATTGCTCCTCTCCAGGGAGATACTCGCCATCTTCGGCCCCGCCTTCACAGCCGGGTGGACGGCCCTGATCATCGTCGCCGCCGCCCAGCTCTATAGCTCCTCGGTCGGTCCCACGCCGCGCATGCTCGCGATGACCGGCAACCAGAACGTTGCCATGGTCGCTACTGCCACCGCCGCCCTCGTGGGCGTGGCCGTGAGCTTCGCCCTCGTCCCGAGCTTCGGGATGCTCGGCGCGGCCCTCGGCATGGCCGCCGCTATTACCACCGAGAACACGGGGACGATGCTCGCCGTGAAGCGGCGCCTCGGTTTCTGGCCTTACAGCTGGGCCTGGCTGAAGCCCCTAGCCGCCGGCATCCTCGCCGCCGCCGCGGCCTTCCTGGCCCGGCCTGGTGCTGCCACTCCCAGGCTTCCTGGTGACTATCGCCGTCGTAGGCGCAGTCTTCGGCGCGGGGTACCTGATCCTGCTCCTCCTCCTCGGTCTCAACGACACGGACAGGGAGTTCATCGGCGCGTTCCGCGACGTGGCGCTGCGCCTCCTGAGGCGCCGGTCCGGGGGTGAGGGCCAGTGAATAAGGTTAAGGTCCTCTACGTTGTCGGGCTCGGGCGGAGCGGGAGCACGATCCTCTCGAACTCACTGGGCCAGATACCGGGCTTCTTCTCCGGGGGCGAGCTAAACTTCATCTGGAGGCACAACGTCCTCGAGAACCGCCTCTGCGGTTGCGGGAGACCCTTCCGCGAGTGTCCCGTGTGGACGAGGGTCATGGACCAGGCCTTCGGCGGCATGGACGGGGTGGACCCGCGGGCGATGATGCGACTCCAGAATCTTGGGACCCGCACCAGGCACATCCCCATGATGCTCACCAAGGGAGGGCGGCGCAGCCTCGCACAGAGGCTGGAGAAGCTCCTGATCGCCTACGGCAGGCTATACGAGGCCATAGGAGCCGTCACGGGCAGCCGCGTGATCGTGGACTCCTCCAAGGAGCCTGCGCACGGGTTCGCGATGAGCATGGTCCCAGGCGTGGACTTCTGCGCCCTGCACCTGGTCCGGGATCCCAGGGCCGCAGCCTACTCCTGGTCGAAGAAGAAGCCCCAGCCGGACACCAATACCAGGGACTTCATGGTCCGCTTCAGCCCCGCCAAGAGCTCAGCCCTCTGGGACTCATGGAACGCCTCGGCCGGGGCCCTCTGGCGCCGCGCCCCGGACAGGTACCTGCGCCTGCGCTACGAGGACTTCGTAGCCGACCCTCGAGAGAGCTTCGAGAAGATCCTGGCTCTCGTCGGCGAGCCGGACGCCGGGCCACCGCTGGTCGGCGAGCGCGAGGTCAAGCTCGGCGTAAGCCACACCGTCTCGGGCAACCCCAACCGCTTCGAGACCGGCGCCGTAGAGCTGCGCACCGACCGCGAGTGGATCTCCAGAATGAAGCCCCGCGACAAGGCGCTAGTCACCGCCCTGACACTCCCCCTGCTGAAGCATTACGGGTACTGAGGAGAGCACGCCTCCTCCCTCCGGTCGTCGGCTTCTCAGCACGCTCCGGCTAGCGCCTCCGCTTGTCAGCACGGCGCTTCGCGCCTTTCAGCATGTCAGCCTGTGGCGCACTTCTCAGCACGCCAGCCTGCGCTTCGCCAGGCGGCTTCCAGCCTTGACGGGCACAGTCCAACCAAGAGAAAGCTGACAGCGCGAGCGCGTCCTTTAAAGGCCCGAGCGTGCTGACAAGGCGCTGAAAGCGCGACCGTGCTACAAGCCGACCGAAGGGAGGCGTGCTGACAAGCGAAGGCGAAGCCGGAGCGTGCTTAAAACGTGAAGCTGTAGCGCTGCTCCTGCCAGGGGTCGCCGTAGTTGTGGTAGCCGTTGTTCTCCCAGAAGCCCGGCTTGTCCTCTGCGAGAAGGTCTATGCCCCGAACCCACTTGGCGCTCTTCCAGGCGTAGAGGCGCGGTATCACGAGGCGCATCGGGTAACCGTGGCCAGGCTCGAGCGGCTCGCCGTTGTGGTGGGTGGCGAAGAGAGCATCATCCTCGAAGAGCTCCTCGAGGGGAGCGTTCGTGGTGTACCCGCCGTCACAGAAGACCGAGAAGAACCGGGCATCCGGCTTCGGCCCGGCCATCTCCAGGATGCTTTTCGCAGGCACGCCCCTCCAGACGTTGTCCAGCTTGCTCCAGGAGGTCACGCAGTGCATGTCCGCCCTGACCTCGAAGGCGGGCAGCTCGTTCCACTCCTCCCAGGTGTAGCGCAAAGGATTCTCGACGAGCCCTGAGACCGTGAAGTCCCAGGTCTCGGGGTCGAAGGCAGGCGTCGTGCCGTAGGTCAGGATCGGCCAGCGGTCGCCGACGAGGTACTGGCCCGGCGGCACCCTTTTCTTGCCGCGCGCCGTGTCTATCTCGATGCGCTGCACGTTTACTTGGGCTTCCTGCCGATGCTCACGAACTCGGGCTCGACGTTGTCGCCGAGCTCGGGGTCCCGGTACTGGTAGACGCCACGGCAGGTATGGCCGCCTGTGGTGCGCTTCTCGGTGTAGGAGAGCTTGACGTTCGGGTTAATGGCCTGGACCATCGCCTTCTCGTAGGTCGAGAAGGCGGCGCAGGGCTTCACGTCCCAGCCGGGAACGCCGTCGTGGCCCATCCCGCCGAACCAGGGGCAGCGGTCGGCGTTAATGACGTAGGTCCCGTCGCCTTGCTCGGTGAGCGTGATCTCGATGTCGAAGAAGCGGTTGGCGAGCATGACCACGTCCACGGCGTCCTTCATCGTCTTCACGCCGAGCTGCTCCCTGAGGTCGGTGCCTTGCTTCTCGCCGATACGGGTCATGGCGAGCTTGCCGATCTTCTGGCCGTCGTAGCCGAGGTCGTCCGCGGCCCGTATCATCTCGTCCAGGATGACCCCCGTTCCGGCGCTCGCCGCCTTCCACTTGTACCACGTCGGGCCTGGCAGCCCGAGCCGCATCGCCAGACGAGCGAGGAAGAGCGGGAGCCGGGGCAGACCGTAGACCTTGAGCCACTTCATAATTTGAACTTCCTTCCTGCGCTTACGCTAGCGAGTCCCCCATTATAACCCTCGTGCCTGCGACTACCGCTCGGTCCTCCGCTGGATTACCATTGTGCCGCCGTGCGCGACGCCGAGAAACCCGGACTCTTCCTCCCCGCTGGGTCACTACAGGAGGCTCGTGACAGGGCTGAAGGGTGCCTGGATCTCTGCCTGGATCTTCTCTTCGCGAGACCGTCGGCCTACGAGACCGTGAATTGGGAAGACGCGCTCCGTGACCTCGAGGCTCACCTGGGGCGTGTGGAGGACTTACTCGGAGAACCGGCGCTTGCCGAGGTCGAAGAGAATACGCGCCGGCTGCTGGAAGAGATCCGGCACAAAGATCCTTTCAGCCCCCGCTGGGCCGCCGACTCGCTCCTGGCGCGCTGCTCTTACCTTGTGTGCCGCCTCCTCGAACCGCAGGTCGTCGTCGAGACCGGGGTAGCCTACGGGGTGAGCTCTGCGTTCATCCTCAGAGCCCTCGAAGAGAACGGTCACGGAATACTTCACAGCGTGGACCTGCCGCCCTTGAGAAAGAGGTACGACGAGTTCTGGGGCATCGCCGTGGACGAGACGCTGAGATCCCGATGGAGCATCCACCGCGGATCCAGCAAGCGGGTCCTGCCGGAGCTACTCGAGGAGTATGGCGTCGTGGATCTCTTCCTGCACGACAGCCTGCACACCTACCGCAACATGCGACGAGAGTTAGAGGTTGTCTGGCCCCGCTTGCGAGCCGGAGGCGTGATCCTGGCCGACGACGTGGAGAGGAACCACGCCTTCGGCGATCTGCGGCGAAAAAATCCCGGGCTCTGGCGCGTGGTCCGGGACCGCCAGGAGCGCCCGCTCCACGCAGGAGCCGTGCCGAGAGCAACCTTCGGCATCGCGATCAAGTAGGCTTCAGGTAAGGGCACACGGAGCAACCGCCATTCGACCACGACGCGCGGCAAACCCTGAAGCCTAGTATCCAGGTCGGCCCATCCCCTTGTAGGTGATCTGCTTTCCCGCCTCGACGCCGGGCTGGTCGAAGGCATTGACGCCGTAGAGCGAGCCTGCCACCGCGGTCTGGACCTCGAGGGCCTGGAACAGGTAGCCGAGGTTCTGCTCGCTCACCGTGCCGAGCTTTATGGTCGAGTTGGGTCTGCCGGCCTCTGTGAGGGCCTTTCGCGTCGCGTCGCACTCGACGTTGAGGAGCTCTGCCAGAGTGTGCCCGCCGAGGTAGGCTACGCCATCGAGGTCCTCGTAAGCCCTGGGTATCTCCAGGTCGCGCGGGTGGTTCTCGACCTCGACTATCTCGACTACCTTGTCCTGCGGGCCCTGCATGTAGAGCTGGATCTGGGAGTGCTGGTCGGTGGTGCCAACAGCGCCGTGGGGCGTCGAGCCCTTGCCGTCTTTGCCCAGAGACTCCGCCCAGAGCTGGACGAACCAGGCGGCGAGCCTCTCGAGCGCGTCGGCGTAGGGCATCATGACCCTGACGTTGCGGCCCCTCGCGGTGTCCATGAGGTAGTGCATCGCCGCGCCAACGACCGCGGGGTGCTCGGCACCCTGCTCGTTCACCTCGTCCACGCACTGGGCGGCGCCCGCGAGCAGCGCCTGGACGTCCAGCCCCGTGACGGCAGCCGGCAGCAGCCCGACGGGTGTGAGGACGGAGAACCTGCCGCCGACGTCCTTGGGGATAGGCAACAATTTAAGGTCCTCGCGGTCGGCGATCTCCTTCAGATAGCCTTCCTCCGGGTCGGTTGTTGCGATGGTCCGCCCCTGGTAGCCGAAATCGCCCAGAGCCTCCACGAGCCAGCCGCGGATGACGAGGAAGTTGGCCATCGTCTCCGCGGTCGAGCCCGACTTGGTGACGACGTTGACCCAGGTGCCAGTGGCGTCTGCGAAGTCGAGTATGGCAGCCAGAGTGTTGGGGTCGGTGTTCTCCGCGAAGTGCAGCCGGGGCCCGCGGCGGGCTTCAGTGGGGAGCGCGTTGTAATAAGGGTCGTTGAGCGCCTTCTGGATCGCCATCGGGCCTAGAGCCGAGCCCCCGATCCCAACGTGTATAAAGTCCGTGGCCCCGGAGCCCAGGATCTCCTCCGCCACTCCCACCGAAGCCTCGGCATACTCGCTGGTCTTCGGCAGCCGCATGAAGCCGGGAGGGCTCCCGAGCAACTCGTCCACGGCCTGCTGCAGGCGAGGCCGCACCTCGTCCAGCTCGTCGCTTCTCAGGCCGCCCTCCACCTCCACGAGGTTTCGGTAATCGAAGGTGACTTCGGCCATCTCTGGGCTCCCCTCTGTCGCGGACTCCCGTCTGAACTGGTAGTTTAATCAACGGTATAATGCCCGGCCATCGTGCAAAGTACTCTATACCCCGCCCCGATATCCGAGGTCATAAGCCGCCTGAAGGACGAATACCCTGACGCCAGGACCGAGCTGAACTGGGAGAACTCCCTGGAGCTGCTGGTAGCGACCATGCTCTCCGCCCAGACGACCGACATCCGCGTAAACATGGTCACCGAAAAGCTATTCGAGAAGTACCGCACCGCCGCCGACTACGCAGGGGCGGACCCTGCGGAGCTCGAAGCGGATATCCGTCCGACCGGCTTCTACCGCAACAAGGCGCGCTCCCTGCAGGGGATGGCGCGCGCCCTGCTCGACGAGCACGGCGGAGAGGTCCCCCGCACCATGGCCGGGCTTGTATCCCTCCCCGGCGTCGGGCGCAAGACCGCCAACGTGGTCCTCGGCAACGCCTTCGGCGTGGACGAGGGCGTCGTCGTCGATACCCACGTCAGGCGCGTCTCGGGCAGGCTCGGCCTCACCGCGGAGAAGGACCCGGAGAAGATAGAGCAGGACCTCCTCGGGGTGGTGCCGGAAGGAGAGCGTACCCTCTTCTCGCACCTCCTCATCTTCCACGGTCGCCGCGTCTGCAAGGCTCGCAAGCCCGACTGCCCCGGCTGCGTCCTGAGCGACATCTGTCCTTCGAGCACCGTTTAGAGCGCTTCTTCACGCGGGTTCGTCGTGAAGTGTTGAGAGCCCTCCTGACGGATCTCCCTGATCCCTCCGCATCCGCTCCTCCTCGAGGGCCCGTTCCCCGGCGCGACTCTGACAGGATCGGAATCGCCGCTCGATCGGGCCGGGTGTGGCCGTGCAACGGTATTGCCGTATAGCTATTATGTACGGCACATAACATGCGTTCGGGGTGTTCGGGCACCCGAGGGGAGGCAAGAGATGGAGGCGAGGACGGATCAGGAGGGTCTGAAGAGCGGCGCCGTGCAAAGTAGGGAAACGACCGAGTAGCGGGGCTTGAGGCATCCCATGGCAGGATCCGTCATGCTCGTGCCAGGCGCCGGGGACCTGGCCGGCCTACACCAGAAGGCGATGCCCCAGAAGGACCAGCTCTGCGGCCCGTTCTGGGGGGCGCTCGTCCTTGAGGCGTCAGGCCGCCCGGCGGGCCAGGACGAGGTCGCGCTCCACGCCGGGACTACCCTGGCCGAGGGGGACCCGGCGCAGTGGTTGCCACCCGGCGCCTCTCCCCGCACCGACTACAGCCTCTCGCTTCCGGTCTCCCGCGACGCAGCTTTCGCCGGGACGTCCGCGTCCGGGTTGGCGCGCAGCATCGAGGTGCTGTCAGATAACGCGCTGCGGGTCATCCCCATCGCGGGACCCTGGACCGCGGAGGCCGTGGTCGCTCTCGTCGAGGTCTCGGCCTCCGACGTTCCCGGATGCACGCTCGTCGCCAACCTACGCACCGGACGCCTGTGGGGATCACACGCCCCTGCGAGACTGCTGCTCGACTACCTGCTCGGACTACCGGTGGAGCCGCCCGCCCCGGACTGGGACTGCGGACACTTCCTGGCGATCGCGGCGACATTGAGCGGTCCGGGAGGCGCCCTCGTCACCCTGCGTGACACGTACCCGGAGCTCGGCTGGGGCGGTTACCACCTGCAGCCGGCCGGGGCCGTCGCGGCGGCGCTCGAGCGGGGCGACGGCCAGGAGGGGGGCGTGCTCTGCGTCTGTGAGGCTTCCGCAGCCGCGGCTTTCGCCGGCAGGCTCGACGAGGCCGGGTTCGAGCTGCACTACTGGGACAACGGCACGCCCGATGGGGACGCAGGATGACGCGTGGCGAGGAGCTCGTCGGGTTCCTGCACGCCGACGTCTCCGGCCTGCTGCGGGGGCGCTCGGTCCCGGCATCGGAGCTCGAGAAACGGCTCGGGGAGGGCGTCGGCTGGGTCCCTGCCGACCAGGCGCTCACCCCCTTCGGGCCAATCGCCGAGCCGAACCCGTGGGGCTCGGTCGGCGACCTTCGCCTGCTTCCCGACGGTGGTGCCGGCTTCCGCGTGGACCTCTGGGAGGACGCTTCGCCCCTCCACTTCTTCCTCTGCGACGCCAGTAACACGGACGGGAGCCCCTGGGACGGGTGCCCGCGAACGTTGCTCAAACACGCTCTCTCCTCGCTAGAAGAAGAGACGGGGCTGCGTTTGATCTCCTCCTTCGAGCAGGAGTTTATGCTGGATGGCCCGGCGTTGGATCCAGGCGCCTGCTTCTCCTTCGAGGCCCAGCGGGTTGTCGAGCCGTTCGGGCCGCTGGCGATCGCCGCGTTGCGGCAGGCTGGTCTGGAACCGGAGATGTTTCTGCCGGAGTATGGTCCCGGACAGTACGAGATCCCCTGCGCCCCTTCGCCGGGACTCGCCGCCGCCGACAGGGCCGCTGCCATGCGTGAGGTAGTCCGCGAGGTAGCGCGCAGGCTCGCCTACAGGGCGAGCTTCGCGCCGATAGCCGAGCCCGAGGGCGTCGGCAACGGCGTCCACATCCACATGAGCCTCGTAGACGAAGCGGGGAGGCCGGCGTTCTATGACCCCGGCAGGCCAGGCCGGATGAGCCTCGTCGCCGCGCGCTTCGCGGCCGGCATCCTCGAGCACCTGCCGGCCCTCTGCGCCTTCGCCGCCCCGAGCGTAATCTCCTACCTGCGCCTCGGACCCCACCACTGGAGCGCGGGCTTCGGGACAATAAGCGAGCGCGACAGGGAGGCCACCATCCGCATCCCGCCGCTCGTCGAGATCGCGAACAGCGACCCGGCGCGCCAGTTCAACCTTGAGTTCCGCGCCGCCGACGCGACAGCCTGCCCGCACCTGGCGCTCGCCGTGCTTGTCCTCGCCGGCGTGCGCGGCATAATCGAGGAGCTCCCCGAGCCGCCGCTGACGGAGGGTGACGTCTCGGAGCTCGATGCAGACGAACGCCGCCGGCTCGGCGTGAAGGCCCTGCCCAACTCGCTCGAGGAAGCTTTGCAGGCCCTGGAGGCTGACAAGGTCGTGCGATCCTGGATCCCCGACGACCTCCTGGAGTGCCACATCAGCGTTAAGCGGACCGAGATCTCCCTCCTCCAGGGCCTCTCGCCCGAGGAGGCCTGCGAGCGCTACCTGCGTGTCTACTGAACCTCTCCACACGCTCCTGGCCTCTCTCGATACCGAGGTGCGGCGAGCGACCTCCCTGCGCAAACGCCTGCACGCGAACCCCGAGCCGAGCAACGCGGAGCACGGCACGGCCCGCCTCGTGGCCGAAGCCCTCGAAGCCCCCGACATCGAGCCCGTAGCCGGCACGGGTTTCATCGCCCGCGCCGGGCCGGCCGAAGGGCAGGCCGTCGCCGTCCGCGCCGAGCTTGACGCCCTCCCCATAGCGGAGAAGACGGGCGCGCCTTTCGCCGCCGAAAACGGCTTCATGCACGCCTGCGGCCACGACGTCCACATGGCCGCCCTCGCCGCCCTCTTCCGCGCCACGCGCAGCTCCTCACTCGTGGCGCCATTTATCGCCCTCTACCAGCCGAGCGAGGAGACCTACCCCTCGGGCGCGGAGGAGATCGTCCGCGAGCGAGCGCTCGCCGGAGAGGTCGCAGCCGTGGTGGCGGCGCACGTCCATCCCGACGTGCCATGGGGCTCCGTGAGTGTCGAACCGGGTCCGGTGAACGCCTCCTGCGACTACCTCCGCATAACCCTCAAAGGAGCCGGCGGGCACGGAGCATACCCGCACCGGGCGCGCGATCCCATCCTAGCCCTCTCACACGTCGTCGTGGCGCTCCAATCGCTCGTGAGCCGCCGCCTCGACCCAATGCACCCCGGCGTCTTCAGCGTGGGCTGGACCCGCGCGGGCTCCGTCGAGAACGTTATCCCCGAGACGGCGGAGGCCGGCGGCACGCTGCGCGCGCTCGAACCGGAGGATCGCGGCCCGCTACGCGAGGCCGCGCGCGAGATCGTTGACGCCACAGCCCGCGCCCACGGCTGCGTCGCCAGCGTGGAGGTAACAGAAGGAGAACCCGCTACGGTCAACGACGCCGCCCTCGCCGCCTCTGCCCGCGCCCTCCTCCCCGAGGCCGGCTTCGAGCTGGCCCAGCCCATGCGCTCCTGCGGCTCCGACGATTTCGGCTTCTATGGACAGCTGGCGCCTGCCCTGATGGTCTTCGTTGGCCTCGACGGCGCCCCCGGCACGACTCACTTCCCCCTGCACCACCCGCGCTTCCTGCCCCCACCTGAGGCTGTGGGCGCCGTCGCCCGCGCGCAGGCCGTGGCCTTGGTCGCCGCCTCCGGAGCCCAACCCGCAAAGCCAACCACCTGAAACGCTGAAAGCGAGGGCCTTTACAAGGCCCGAAGCGTGCTGACAAGCGAAGCCCTGAAAGGGCGAGCGTGCTGACAAGCGAAGGCGAAGCCGGAGCGTGCTGACAAGCCGCCGACCTTAGGGAGGCGGGAGGGCGTGCTATGGTATCGGCTTGGACTTTACGGAATCTACGCTGACCCATCTGGAGGGCACTCTCTCCGGAGCGACGTACCCCTCCGGCGTGCCCGCGAACCTGGACCCGGCCGACGGCCGCCCGCTCCTCGCCCGCTACGACCTGGAGAGGGCCGCCCGCACCCTGACCGTCGAATCACTGGCTGGCCGCCGCACGGGGGGCATGTGGCGCTGGGCCGAGCTGCTGCCGGTGCGAGACTGGGGGCGCGTCGTCTCTTTAGGTGAAGGAGACACGCCGCTCCTGCCGCAGCCAGGGCTGGGGAAGGCCCTTGGGGTGCCGCGCCTCTACACCAAGGCCGAAGGCCTGAACCCGACAGGGTCTTTCAAGGCGCGCGGCATGTCGGCTGCGGTCTCCCGCAACATGGAGCTCGGGGCGACCTCGTTCATAGCGCCCTCGGCCGGGAACGCGGCGGGCGCTCTGGCCGCCTACGGCGCGGCCGCCGGGGCCGGGGTCACCGTCGTCGTCCCGGCCGACGCGCCGCCAGCCACCCGCGACGAGGCGCTCGTGATGGGCGCCCGACTCGTGCTCGTGGACGGCCTCATCAGTGACTGCGGCCGCATTGCCTCCTCGCTCGCCGAAACCCTCGGCGCCTTCGACGTGAGCACGCTCAAGGAGCCCTACCGCGTCGAGGGCAAGAAGACGATGGGCCTCGAGCTGGCCGAGCAACGCGGCTGGCGTCTCCCCGACGTCATCGTCTATCCGACCGGAGGCGGCACCGGCCTGGTCGGCATGTGGAAAGCCTTCGCGGAGCTAGAAGCTATGGACCTCATAGGCCCCGAGCGCCCGCGCATGATCGCCGCTCAGGCCGAAGGCTGCGCTCCCATCGTCCGCGCCTTCGAGGCCGGCGAGCGCTTCGCCGCGCCTTTCGATAACGCCCGCACCCGCGCCGCGGGCATCCGCGTCCCGTCCGCTGTGGGCGACTTCCTCATCCTCCAGGCGCTGCGCGAGTCGGGCGGCACCGCGGTCGCAGTCGACGAAGGCTCCATCGCCGAAATGCAGCTGCTCGCCGGACGCCTCGGCGCAGGCTACGTCAGCCCCGAGTCCGCCGCCGCCCTCGCCGCCGTCCCCGAACTGCGCGACCGCGGCGAGGTGGCAAGAGACGAGGAAGTCGTAGTCTTCGATTGCGGTATCGGCCAGAAGTATCAGCCCCCGCCGGGGCTCCCGGATCCCCCGCTCATAGACCCCTCCGACTACGACCCGCAACGGCTCGCCAGGCAACTACTCGCGCCCGGCTACGGACCCTGAGCCCGCCATCTCCTACCCCGATACTAGAAACAATCGATCCCGCCAAGATCTTGGGAGAGCCGGCTCCTAATAGAACAAAAAGCTGAAATGCTGAGAAGCGAGGGCCGCAAGCCTGATGCGTGCTGACAAGGCGCCAACGGCGCCGTGCTGACAAGCGCAAGCCGAAGGCTGGAGCGTGCTGACAAGCGAAGGCGAAGCCGGAGCGTGCTGACAAGCCGATCGAAGGGAGGCGTGCTGAGACGCGAAGCCCGTAAGGGCGTAGCGTGCTGAAAATCCCGGCGGCGTATAATGTGCCGACGGGGGTATGGCAGAGCGGACGAATGCGCTGGTCTTGAAAACCAGAGGTGCTAAAACACCCGTAGGTTCGAATCCTACTACCCCCGCTTCGCAGCCCGTGTCGGCAATTTCAACGGTCTTTTTGCGTCATTTTCATTAAAAATTATTAAAATAATGGAGACTTTTGCGTTTAGGTTCTGTACACTGTGGGTACCTTCTCTGCTGGAGGAGGGGCAGATGCAGGCTGATTGGAAAACGACGTAGAAGAGGAGGACTGGATGAAGAGGGCGATATTCCTGGCTACGGCCGCTCTCCTGGTCATGCTGGTCCTGGCGCCCGTTGCGTTGGCGCAGGACACCACCATGATGACCGAGGAGACCGGGGCCCCGGCTGGCAGACGGGACGATGGGGAAGACCCAGGGTCCGGCTGGCAGGAGACGGGTGGTGCCGCTCCCGAGCAGCGGTGGCCCGGCGATCCTCCTGCCGGCGGCCGCGTTGCTGCTCGGCTCGGGCGTTCTGACGTACGCCGTCCTGCGCCGCAGGTAGCATCGACCAGAATCTAGGCGTCCCGTGTCCCCGTGCAGGGGGCGCGGGATTTTCTTATATGTAGCGGGGGAGTATCTACGCTCCTCCGTTTTCTCGTCTGCAAGTGAAGGAGGGTGGTGGATCCCGAAGCTCGGATGCGTTCCCGCATAAAGTAGATCTCGGTCTGCATCTCTGACGTCCATGTGCAGCGACCTGCATAACCCTGCCCGACCTAGACAAGCGGCTGATCGTGAGAGCTGCCCGCGTCTAGCCCGCTTCTCGCGTTCCCAGAGTAGGCTTCCTCCTTGGGGAGGAAGCCCTCTCGCTGGTAGGGCTGTGCTCTCGGACTGTTTCTACGTCTGACGCCAAATGGCTTCCAGTAACCTCACTCCGTGGGCGCCTAGTGCTTTTACTCTATGAACGATGTGCGCGGGGAGACAGGTTCAGAAGAAGGATTCCTGGAAGTTCGCGTTAGGGTTGGGTTGGTGGCAACATGCCTGTGGTGGAGGTAAGCGGTCGGAGAGGAGAAAGGTGTCAGGAGAAGAGAACAAGGCTGTCATTCGACGCTGGATCGAGGCCTACAACGAGCGCGACATGCAAGCAGAAGCGGACGTCTTGGCCCCCGGCTTCGTAGCTCACGTCTCGGCTGCCCCAGGCCCCCTGGAGGGCTTGGAGGCCTGGAGGCAGTTCACCGCCCCCTTCACGGAAGCGTTCCCCGACCTTCGGCTCACCATACAAGACATCGTGGCCGAGGGGGACATGGTTTCGGCCCGCGTGGCTTTCGAAGGCACCCACCGCGGCGAGTTCCAGGGCCTCCCGCCGACCGGCAAGGAAGTAGCCTTCTCCAGCATGGAGTTCAACCGCGTGGTGGACGGCAAGGTGGAGGAGCACTGGGTTGAGATTAACCTGCTCGGTCTGGTGCAGCAACTGGGTGTGGCCACCATACCTGGCCCGCGGCTGCTAGTCCGCGTGCTGGTTGGTCAGGCTAAGAAGTTACGCTCAAGGTTGCCCGCGGGGCGCTAAGAGAGTTTTCAGGCAGTCGCTCTAGCCGGCTGGGATTATCGGAGGTCGCTGAGCTTGCTCGTCTCGAACCTGTCCAGCACCAGCTCGAAGGCACCCGGGCTAACATGAGTACCGCCGTAGAAAGGGTGCTCCAGGCTGCTGATAGTAAAGAGTACCAGCGCGATCACCGCCGCCAACGACGCCACCATCAGCCTGTGTGCCCAGGTGTTCTCCAGGCCAAAGAGGTAGGTGAACCCTATCGTCACTACCCCTGCAAAGATCAGAATGACCCACAGGATAGGGGGCATGCTCTCGCTGGCGGCGACCAGGCGCATCCTCCTGGCGTCTGCCAACCTCTGGATTTCATCGAGGCCTTCTGCATAGAGGTCCTGCTCGGCGTCCGTGTGGGGCTCGAAGGCATGAAGTTTTGTCCGGAGATCGTCAATGAGAACCCACCCGCTCGGAGTCTCATCAGTACCCTCCAGGCTGGGCGTTCGCCCCTGCTGCATCAGCGGCCATTCTTTATCGACCACCTCCTCGGCGTAGGAGCGGGCGACTTCCTGGAGCTCGCGTCCCTGAGGTTGCGGCATCCAATGAGCCATCCAGAAGATCTCCGCCACCGCATTGGCTTCGTCCTCCACCGTTACGCGGGCCCTCTCATAACCTTCCCAGGCAGCGATGACTACAAGCGCCAGCAACACCGCGTAGATGACACCCAAGGCAGCGTAGATGAAGCCGGCCACGTCGTTGTGCCTCTGGCGCGTCTCCGTGGGCACTAAGCGCCGCACCAACTCCAGCCCCCCGACCGCAACGAGGCTTGCGACACAAACTACCAGTGCGCCATTTAGCACGGGGCTCATCAGATCACTTTCCCCTTTCGTCCGGTTAGCCAATTATAGAGGAAGGCCACCGCTTCTACCTTCCGAGAACTCCTACCTTCTAGGCACTTGACAGGACGCATACAGACTGTGCAATCGCTCTGGGAGCTGCCAAGTATGAAAAGTTGCCAGCCTATTGGCACGGCCTCTTATTCACCGAGGCTCGTGGGAGCAGGAGAGTGAGGGGTGCACGATCCTTAGTACTAGAACGGCGTTGTCTTCACAGTGGGTGGCTTTGTTCGGCCTCGTCGATTATTGCGAGTAGCGCTTCCAAGGTGAACCCGCTCACCGTCCGTCGGCGTCCACCGAAAAGTACCTCCGCCGGTTGGGCGGGGTCTGTAGAGATCTTCACCCACGCCAGCACGGGTGCCGGGCTGGTCGCTTCCGACTGGATGCTGATGACCACCTGCGGATTGAAGCGCGACACTTCCAGCGCGAGCTCTTCCGGCCGGGTCGTCGCCACCTCGATGTTCGGGCGCAGCAGCGCGATGCCAGCCGCAATCACCTCGCGGTAGGCGCGGTAATCTTCCTCGGAGGCTACTAGAATCCTAACGCCTTCTTACCCCCTTATTAGGTAGGAACTGTTTGTAACTTCAACTTCATTACGTACTTTACGATAGAACATACTAGCCACGCTATATCCGTGCCACTCGGCACATATGAGCGCGCAAATCTGACATTCGGCCTATGCGCCGGCGGTCCCGGCTTGCTATAGTTCTGACAATGCAAATAACCCAGCGTGGGGCACAGACTGCTCTTCAGAGTTCGTTCTGTCGCGCAGTTCCTGATCAGCGACCTATGGTAGGGAGTTTGTGTAACTGCACGGGAGCTATCATACCGAGAATCTCGACCGTTATACGGCGGGTGTGGTGACCCTTGTGTTCAAGGTGTTTGTCGCACTCGTTGTGACGCTGACCGCAGTCTCAACCGCCCTGTTGCTTAGCGCCACGCCGGTTTTGGCGCAGGAGGATCCAAACACCACAGAGCAGGCCCCCGCCCACTCGCCCGAACGGCACCAGTCATCCCGACCTGCACCTGATCGGTCGTCGCAACCCGCACCACACCAGTCATCCCGACCTGCACCTGATCGGTCGTCGCAGCCCGCACCACACCAGTCATCCCGACCTGCACCTGATCGGTCATCGCAACCCGCACCACACCAGTCATCCCGACCTGCACCTGATCGGTCGTCGCAGCCCGCACCACACCAGTCATCCCGACCTGCACCTGATCGGTCATCGCAACCCGCACCACACCAGTCATCCCGACCTGCACCTGATCGGTCATCGCAGCCCGCACCACACCAGTCATCCCGACCTGCACCTGACCGGTCGTCGCAGCCTGCACCACACCAGTCATCCCGACCTGCACCTGACCGGTCGTCGCAGCCCGCACCACACCAGTCATCCCGACCTGCACCTGATCGGTCATCGCAACCCGCCCGCGCATCCACCACACCAGTCATCCCGACCTGCACCTGATCGGTCATCGCAGCCCGCACCACACCAGTCATCCCGACCTGCACCTGATCGGTCATCGCAACCCGCACCACACCAGTCATCCCGACCTGCACCTGATCGGTCGTCGCAACCCGCACCACACCAGTCATCCCGACCTGCACCTGATCGGTCATCGCAGCCTGCACCACACCAGTCATCCCGACCTGCACCTGATCGGTCGTCGCAACCCGCACCACACCAGTCATCCCGACCTGCACCTGATCGGTCATCGCAGCCCGCTCCTGATCGGTCATCGCAACCCGCTCCTGATCGGTCATCGCAGCCTGCACCACACCAGTCATCCCGACCTGCACCTGATCGGTCGTCGCAACCCGCTCCTGATCGGTCATCGCAACCCGCACCAGATCGGTCATCGCAGCCCGCTCCACACCGTCTCCCGACCTGCACCTGATCGGTCATCGCAACCCGCTCCCGAGCCTGCTCCCACAGACACCACAACGGAGCAGACCGAGCCCGTAGGCGGTCGTAGCACGGCCCCCGTGCCGCCCAGCGAACCGACCTCGCAACCTAGCCTCGAGTCGATGCCAGGCCTCGGGGCAGCTCCGGCAAGCGATCCGACCCCTTCGACCGCTGCGGACAACCTCGCGGCGGCCGTGGCGCAGATCGCAGACGACGCGGTCGAGAGCGTCACCGATGTGGCGCAGGCGTCGATCGGCGCTGAAGGGGCGTCGAAGGTAAAAGAGCTGATCGAGCGGTCCGCTGCCGCGGTGGGTGAGCTGGCACAGGCGGCGGGCCGGGCGCTTGGTGGTGGCGTGGCACCTAACCAAGCAGGCGTGCCGGCCACTCCCCCGGCTGCTCCTCCACCCGTGCCGGTCGCTCCCCCAGTGCCTCCTGTGGGCTATTCGTCCTCGCTGCTTGTTGCCTCGGGGTCTGCCGCAGACGCCTTCCAGCTGCTATTTGCCGTCCTGGCGCTATTCTCGGTTGCGCTTCTGCAGGGGGGCAGACTCTCTTGGCTTCGCCGCGAATCACATGGGCCGCCCACGGCCGTAGTGCTTGCCATAGAACGCCCCGGTTAAGTACCCCTTACTAGAGGTGCGCCTTTTGTGGTGCGCCTCACAGGTTTTTGCTGCTCTGCCCGTCGCCCTCGCGCGGGGCGGGCAGGAAGACTCTCTTAGAGTAAGGGGAAAACAACTTGAGCCCAATGCTTAGACGGGGCATCGAGACACTCGTAGGGGCGGTGCCGGTGGTTGCGTTGCTCGCCGTGCTCCCCGCGGTTGCCCGGTGTTCGCCCTTGACACGGCGCTCCCCCGAGGAAGAGTGCTCATATCGAGAGCACCACGAAGCGGCACAGGCTTCCCAGAACACCCCTTTCAGGCACTTCGGTTGGTGAGATCTGTGGCTGCTGATAGCATCCGCTGCTCACTGTTGGCGTCCTTGAGCGGCGCCCGCGCCATGGTCTCATTGGCCACCTTGGCGCTGGTCGAGTCCATCGTCACCGACGATCAGTACGCCGCACGCAAGCTGCTCGGCTGGGTGATCATCCTGGCTTCCCTGGGCATCGGTGCCTTCCCGCTCGCCATGGCGATCATTCGCGCGGCACGCCGAAAGAGTTGGTACCGCTCAGTGTTCGGCGGCAGAGCCTACGCCACCCCGTTCGCGGCCTTTGGGAACCTCCACGCGGAGGGCGATCCTCAAGATGCAACGAGATGGGCTCCATCAGAGGAACACGAGCCGCATGCGGACTCCGGCAACTCAAGGAACGGGAGTGACTCGTTAGACGACGCTAGCAGACACGCCACAGTAACCCCGATCGCAAGAAGCAGGCAGCAACGGCTGCTGCGCACCCGGAATCGCGGCGCAGGGAGACCGCCACGCGATCCCACGGTATCCGGCGCCCGGCAGAGTCGGGTGCGAGAAGGCGCCAGCACAGAACGATGAACAGGAGGCAGAAGATGGTGGGCGACATCCCGAAGGTGCCCGGCGTAAGTGACGAGTGGGAGGTCGACGAAGCCCTGAGTCGTTCACTCGAGGGCTTGCCGCTGCGGCTAGGGACGCCCATGCTCACGGCACTCTCGGAACTCAAGCCGCACGTAGAAGACGCGCTACAGACCCTGGCGCTTCTGCAGCGACGTAGACCCCTGTCGGACTACGAGCATCGCCAAGCGGACACGCTCCGAGAACTCTCGACGTCGATCGAGCACACGTTGGCTGACCAGAAGAGGAGGTGAGGTCAGGAGCAGTAGCGAGAGCAGCCACTGGAGCTTATTCACCGAAGGGAGTGGAAAGGTAAATTTTGGGAAGTCCACAATCCTGCATAAAACTGTCTCGTTGGGTAAGAGAAGCGCCCTATTTCGCCTCATGTACCTAAGAGGAGATCACTACATTGCAAGAGTTACACTTTCCCAAGTTTAACTACTACCTCGACGAGTCGGACTCAGACATAGTGATTCTGCGGCGCCAAGACGGCTCGTTCGTGGCAGCCTTCAGCGCGAGGGGCGCTACCAGGGGGGGTATCGTCGAAGCCGCTAGGGAGGATTACCGGGAGCTAATCCGGGCTCACCCTAACTCGCTTGGGCGGGAGAGCGAAGAACACCGGAGCGCCTGACCCCAAAACGGGACTACTACTGTAGAAGAGCCCAGGCGTCCTTCCGGGGCTTATACGCTTTCTCCCGGCCCGCGTTCTAGGTCGAGTGTTTTGAGGACGATCTTTCACCGCGCGGTGAAACATGGCTCTGAGTGGATCTCGCGCACTATTCCCCACAAGCGGCTACCAGAAGGTGCTAGCGAAACCCCTCAAGAGTAGCACCGCCACTCCTATCCGGCTGCCCGCTCCAAGCTTTTGAGGAGGAGCACGGCGAGTAAGCTAGACTGTCCTCATGAAGGAGGTGAGCGCTCATGACCGAGGGACGGTGGTCGCCCGGCCGGCCGGCTAGGATCTGGCCTGCCGGCGAGTACACGCTGCTAGCTGATTCGCACACTACTACTGAGGAGGGAGTGACGTACTCGAAGGGAGACACTCTCTCCTTGCGTGAGAGGGAGGCTACTCGCTTGGGCAACGCCGGGACAATAGCCTCCCCCGAGGGCATGCAAGCTGTTAAAGCCAGGGTCGAGGGTGGGCAGGGCTCAAGGCGCGATCAGTACCTCTACCGGATGTGGGAGCTTGCCGGGGAGTGGGACGCTTGAGTGTAGCCCATCTGCTCCCACCGAAGCTCGCAATTGGGCAACGCTGAAGGTTAACGAAGCCGTAGGGCTCTAGAAATTTTCGTCGTTACACAAGAAGTGGAGCGTATCTTCACCCCTGGTCACCACATGTTGGGCGCCTCTCAAGCCAGCAACGCTTGCGGCAGCAGTCTGTCGGCTTCGAGTGCTCTTTGGTGGAGCTAAGATAGATTAAGACGGCATAGGTCTCTAGGCCCATGACGCGACTCAGGACAGAGTCTGAACCCGACCCAGCCTGAGGTAGGTCGAGATTCAGCTAAGTCTTATGCCGCGTCCGAGGTCAAGGGTTGGGTTGAGGGTGAGGGCATGGATGGAGATCGCGTAACGGTGCAGGAAGCAGCATTTGAGCTTGGGGTCAAGGATGACGCTATACGCAAGCGGATCCAACGGGGCACCCTTGAGCACGAGAAGGGCTCCGACGGCAGGGTGTACGTCTACCTGGATGTGTCCAGAGCCGCCTCCCAAGACGCACACGATAACGCTGCAACCCAGGACGCGTTTCTGGTTAGCTTGCAGGATCAAGTGGAGGACCTGCGCTCGGTGCTCCAGGAGGAACGTGACGCCCGCTGCAGGGCGGACATGATCATTGCCCAGCTCTCGCAGGCCAACGCTTCCCTCGCTGCCCGGGTGCCCGAGTTGGAGGCCCTCCAGGCGGGCGCTCCCCAGGCTGGTGAGGGAGCCGATCAGGGATCTGCGACGGGCACACCTGGCTCTCGTACCCCGGTGGACGATGGGGCACCTCAGAGTCGCTCCGAGCGTCGCTCTTGGTGGCGGGAGTTCTTCGGGTTCTAGCGCTCAACCAAACGGGGGAAGTGGGACTGAGGCATCGTGTCGTACAACGCTAGGCGGATCATCGCTCTGGCTGTAGTGCTACTCACCTCGACCCTAGGGGGCCTGCTCACGGTAGCGTTCTTTGACTCACGGGTGGCACCCGTTGTCGGTTTGGTAGTCGGTGCGGTTGTGGGGTTGGTTATCGTGGTGATCTGGGCGAGCCGAAGCTTGTGAGCGCAGAGGTCAGCTACGACGTCTACGTAAAGCAGTTATCCCGGAGCCACTGTATGTACGCCTCATGCGCATCCCGATAGCGGTCGTTGTGGAATTCTTGTGCCATCGCACGGGACTACAATTGTGCCAGGCGCAAGAGAGAGATGAGATAATTCGTTGATTCAGGGTAAAGAGTGGCAAGTTCTGTGTTGCAGAGGACTTCGCGAGTTTGGGGGTGTGGGAATGAAAGGGCCGGCCAGAGAAGGGCTGTTGGTCGATGGGGCTAGTGCTCCGCTTGCTGAGGAGGACTCGGGTAGTGTCGAGCTGCTCGATGGTACGAGCGTCGCGTACCATGCCATAGCGCCAGACAACGCCTCAGCCCTCCAGCGCTTCCACCACCGCCTGAGCGAGCGTTCGATCTACCTTCGCTTCTTCGCCGCCAAGCCGGAACTAAGCGACAGGGAAGCAGGTTACTTCACGAACGTCGATAGGATAAACCGCTTTGCTCTGGTCGCTGTCGATCCCGAGCGCCCCGAAGAGATCATCGGCGTGGTGAGCTTCGATCGCGAGGGGACGACCGAGCGGGCAGAATACGCGGCGGAGGTGGAGGACAGATGGCAGGGGAGAGGGCTTGGGCTGGCTCTGACCAGACGCCTGATAGAGGCGGCCCTGAAGAGGGGCGTCAGAACCTTCACGGGGATCGTCCTCCCCGAGAACACCAGGATGCTTCACCTGCTCAGGGATCTCGGACTGCCCGAGAGGTTGCGCTACGAGGATGGCACCGACTACGTCGAGATTGACCTCTCACCCCCGCATAACACTTCTGATCGTAAGGCAGGGGCCAACGGCCCCCAGGGCTGAGGGCCTCACCTCCGAAGAGCACGGGAGTATGGGCGGAGATCCCAAAACCCCTGATGTAGGCGGTCCTTGACCCCGAGGAGGGGCTGGATCTCCTTCTTGGGCACCTCGGGACCTGTCGGGAGGGGCTCTCCGAGAGGGAGGCCGCCTCGAGTAGCAGGGTCCGAACGAGATCCCCCAGAACAAGAGAGCCCACTGCAACCTCTCCTCTTGCGTGCTCGTCACCAAGACAGTACTCTAACTAGCGTCCAGAAGACCGCGGATACAGAAATGGTTGGGGACCGATGACGAGGATCGGGCCAAAAATCACTCAATTGGGGGATGAACCGCACTCTGATCTGGGTTAAGCTGCCCATGTTACATAAGTGAGCAGGGTGCTCCTCTCCTGCCCCAAGAGAAGGAGCAAGAGGAATGGCACGGACCCAGATTTCGAAGAGCGTTGGCGAGGGGGCTGTTGCTGGCACCGGCACGAACGGCGGCGACACCTTGCATGGTACCTGGGGAAGTGGCTCGATCTGCGGCATAAGGTAGAGGCTTTAACGAGTCCCGAACTACGGCATTAGCGGAGAGACGACATGAAAGCGATCACCGCATGGAACCGACGACCTCCACAGGATGGCGCTGAGGCGCGTCCCCTTCGGCGTGCCGCCGGCTTGATCCTGGTGTTCAACGGCCTGCTCGTCGCCTGGGTGCTCCTCAAACCGGGCAGCGACGCCTTGGTTGGTCTCGTGGTTAACACGGCTGAGTTTGTCGGTCCGCTGCTTGTGCTGCCCTTGTGCTTCGGTGGGCTACTGAGGCCGATGTGGCGGCGAGGAGACTCCCAAACCGACGTCGAGTCGGCGGTGACGATAGGCCAGCGCTGGGCCCCCGTCCTGCTGGGCCTGGGGATCACTAGCTGGGTTTTCGGGCAGTCGATCTTCACGTTTTACGAGTGGGGGCTGCGCCAGCCGCCCTCGATCCCCTCCCTCGCCGATGTCGGCTTTCTGGGCGTATACCCTTTCTTACTGCTGGGCATCCTTCTGCTGCCGTCCCGCCCGATGCCCGTCGCGTCGCGCACGCGCATCGCGCTCGATGGGCTGATGATCATGACCGCAGCCGTCACCTTCAGCTGGTACTTCATTCTCGGGCCGGTCATGCAGCAGGGGAGCGAAACGGTGCTTCTGAAGGTCGTGGCCACAGCCTACCCACTGGCCGACTTCGTGCTGATAGCCTGCCTGATAATACTCGCATCGCGACCTGAGGATCATAGCCTCCTACCCGCCGTACGCCTGTTGGCGCTTGGCCTGGCCCTCGTCGTGATAGCGGACAGCAACTTCCTTTACTGGACGCTGCATGATGCTTATGCCACGGGTACGCTCCCCGATGTAGGCTGGTCGCTGGGATACATGCTGGTAGCGTTGGGTGCCTTCGCCGCACGGCTTGCCCCGATCGGGGAGGCGGCCACGACCCCGGATGAGCAGGGCGATACTCCCCGCAGCGCATCCCCTCTCGCCGGGCAGCGAGTGTGGCCCTCGCTGCTGCCGTACGCCGTCGTCCCGGCAGTAGGCATCCTCGCCGTCTATGCCTGGCGCACGTCTGGTGAGCGTGGCAGCTTGGCAGCCGGAGTCTACCTCGGGGGAGCACTGCTAATCGGCCTGATGTTGTTGCGGCAGGTCCTCACCATCGTGGAGAATGTGCGGCTCTACAACCGGCTGCAAGGCACATATCGACAGGTAGAACAGAAAAACGACCAACTGGTGCGCTCGCAAAGCGAGTTGCGCCGGCAGAAAGAGTACTTCGAGGCGTTGGTGCTCAACAGCCCGGTGGCGATCGCGATCGTAGACCTCGATGGAAACGTTGTTTCGTGGAACCCGGCGGCCGAAAGGTTGTTCGGTTATACCCAGGCCGAAGCCATCGGGCACAGTATAGACGACCTGCTTGCAGAGACACCAGAGATGCGCGCGGAAGTCCTCAAGTACACGCAGCAGGTTTCGAGCAACGGTCGGGTTGACACCGTCACCCGGCGTTGCCGCAAAGACGGAACGCTCGTGGATGTGGAACTCCTGGCCGTCCCGGTGATCGTGGGCGGGGAACAGGTTGGAACCTACGCGATGTATCATGACATCACCGAGCGCGAGAAGGCAGAGGAGGCGCTCCGAAGGAGCGAGGAACGTTACCGGCTGGTCGCCCGGGCTACAAAGGAGGCGATCTGGGACAGCGATATCCTCGCCGATAGACAGAGCTGGAACGGAGCAGTCGAGACCATGTTCGGCTACTCCGCAAGCCAGGAGACAAACGACGCCTGGTGGGAAGAACATATACACCCGCAAGACAGAGAGCGGGTGCTGACGGAGTATCAACGCCGTCCTGCAGGGCGGTGGAGAGATGTGGTCTGAGGAGTACCGCTTCCGGCGCTCTGACGGGGCGTACTTGACCGTTGTCGATCGAGCGTATGTGGTGCGCGGCGCGGGAGGTGAGCCGGTACGCATGATCGGCTCCATGATGGATGTAACCGAGCGCAGGCGCGCCGAGGAGGAGTTGAGGAGGGCCAAGAAGGAAGCCGACGCTGCGAACCGTGCCAAGAGCGATTTTCTTGCCAACATGAGCCACGAGTTGAGAACACCGCTCAACGCCATCATCGGCTACAGCGAGATGCTCCACGAAGAGGCCGATGAGCTCGGACAGCAAGATCTTATCCCCGACCTGCTGAGAATCAGCGCCGCCGGCAGGCACCTGCTCGGCCTCATCAACGCCATCCTCGACCTCTCCAAGATCGAAGCCGGAAGGATGGACCTCTACCTAGAGACCTTCGATGTGGCGGACATGGTCGAAGACACGGCGACCGTCATCCAGCCGCTGGTGGCCGAGAACAACAACGAGCTGCAGATCCACTGTACCGAGACGGTCGGCTCTATGCTGGCGGATCTGACCAAGGTACGCCAGGCGGTCTTCAACCTCCTCAGCAACGCCTCGCAAGTTCACTAAGGATGGCACCATTGGACTGGATGTAACCCGCGAGTTGGCAGCCGGCCAGGAGTGGGTGATCTTTGCGGTGAGCGACACGGGCATCGGCATGACCCCCGAGCAGCTGGGGAAGGTGTTCCAGGAGTTTTCGCAGGCCGACTCCTCAACCACACGCGACTACGGCGGCACGGGGTTGGGACTGACGCTCAGCCGTCGCTTGTGCCGCATGATGGGTGGGGATATCACCGTCGCGAGCGAGGTAGGCAAGGGCTCCACCTTCACGATCCGCCTGCCAGCGGAGGTGCGCGATCCCACAACACAACCGGACGGGACGGCCGATGCGTAACCCCAAGCAACGGAAGGTGCGAGCACGGTGCTCGTGATCGACGCCGCCGCCGCGGTGCGCGGCCTGTTGCAACGCGTCCTCGGCAAGGATGAATTCCGCCTGGTGAGCGCCTCAGGAGGCCAGGAGGGGCCGCGTCTCGCCCGGGAACTGCGTCCCAACGCGATCACCCTGGACGTTACTTTGCCGGACATGGACGGGTGGGAGGTGCTGTCGGCGCTCAACGGTCAGCTCTAGGGTGCGAAAAGGGGAGGGAGGCCAATGCCCAGGATACTCTTGGTCGAAGATAACGAGATGAACCGGGACATGCTCTCGCGGCGCCTGGCCCGTAGGGAGTATGAGGTGCTCGTAGCCGTCGATGGTAAAGAGGGTGTGGTGATGGCTGGCTCGGAGGCGCCCGATCTGATCCTGATGGACATGAGTTTGCCGGTGATGGATGGCTGGGAAGCGACGCGGCAGCTCAAAGCGAGCCCCGAGACGAAGGCTATCCCGATCATTGCCCTTACGGCCCATGCAATGTCGGGTGACCGGGAGAAGGCCATGGAGGCGGGCTGCGACGACTACGATACCAAGCCCATAGAACTCCCTCGTTTGCTCGCCAAGATGGAGGCCCTTCTGGGGGAGAAGAAGGCCGCACCATGAGCGACGACCGGACCCGGCGGGTCTTGCTCGCCAACGTCCGACACGAGCTGCGCACGCCCTTGAACGCCGTCATCGGCTACAGCGAGATGCTGCTGGAAGACTTCGAGGACCAGGGATCGGAGAGCCTCCGCTCCGATCTCGAGAAGATACACTCGGCGGGCAACCAGCTCCTAGCGCTCGTCAACGACGTCCTCGACCCGGCCAAGGTCGAGGCTGGCGAACCCGACCTGGACCTTGAGAGCCTCGGGGCCAACCTGCGACACGACCTGCGAACGCCGATCAACTCCATCATCGGCTACAGCGAGATGTTGCAGGAAGAGGCAGAAGCCCTGAATCAGACAGATATTATCCCCGACCTCCAGAAGATCCGCTTGGCCGCGGAACGCTTTCTCTTTCTCATCGACGACGTCGTCGACTTCTCGAGAATCGAAGCGGGCGAGATGGCCCCCCACCTGCAAGCCTCCGATACCGCGGCCATCATCCAGGGCGCCATGACCGCCGCGAGTTCCCTGGAGGAGGATACGGTCGAGGAGGTACTGACGGACCGGGGCCGCTTGCTCATCGTCGACGACAACGAGATCAACCGCGACGTGCTCGCCCGACGTCTCGGGCGGCAGGGCTATACCACGGCCGCCGCCGAGAACGGGCGCAAGGCCCTGGAGATGGTCCGGACGCAGAAATTCGACCTGCTGCTCCTCGACATCATGATGCCGGAGTTGAACGGCTATCGAGGTGCTGCGGCATCTGAAGACCGACCCCCATCTACGGGACATCCCGGTCATCATGATCTCAGCTTTGGACGATATGGAAAGCATCGTGCGGTGCATAAAGTTGGGGGCGGAAGACCATCTGCCAAAGCCCTTCGATCCGGTCTTGCTTCGAGCCAGGATCGGGGCCTCCCTGGAAAAGAAGCGTCTGCGCGACCAGGAGATAGAGTACCTCCACAACGTAGACCACGTTATAGCCGCAGCGGCGGCGGTCGAGGCCGGAGAGTTCGACCCCGAAACCCTGGCGCGGGTCGCGACCCGGCGCGACGAACTGGGACGGCTAGCACGGGTCTTCCAACGGATGGCGCGCGAAGTGCAAGCTCGTGAGCAGCGCCTGAAACAGGAAGTGCAACAGCTCCGCATCGAGATCGACGAAGCCAGAACCGCTCGCCAGGTGGCCGAGATTACCGAGACCGACTATTTTCAAGACTTGCAGAGGAAGGCGGACCAGTTGCGCATCCGACCTGACCCGTGATGAATGACGGGGTGGGACCGTAGCTTTCGTCCACGCCACACACGGAAGGAGGGCCGACCATGTCCAGGATCATCGCCATCCACTCGTTCCGGGGCGGGACGGGCAAATCGAACACGACGGCCAACGTCGCCACGCTGCTGGCGGCCGGAGGGCGGCGCATCGGTGTGGTGGACACCGATATCCAGTCGCCGGGCATTCATGTCCTGTTCGGGGTGGACCAGGCAACGCTGAGCAACTCCCTCAACGACTATCTGTGGGGCAGGTGCCAGATCGAGCAGGCCGCCCACGACGTGACCCCGAGCGCGAATCTCGAGGGGCGCGTCTTCCTCGTCCCTTCCAGCATCAAGCCTATCGACATCGCCCGGGTGATGCACGACGGCTATGACGTGGGCTTGCTCAACGAAGGTTTCCGCGACCTGATCAAAGGTCTGTCGCTGGACGCGCTCCTGATCGACACCCACCCTGGCCTCAACGAGGAGACGCTGCTCTCGATCGCCATGTCCAACGCGCTGGCTATCATCATGCGCCCCGATCAGCAGGACTACGAGGGCACGAGCGTCACCGTCTCCGTGGCGCGCAAACTCAGGGTGCCGCGCATGGTCTTGGTGGTCAACAAGACGCCCCAGGTCTTCGACTTCGCCGAGGTCGAGGACCGTGTCGAAAAGACCTACGGCTGCGAAGTAGCCGCCGTGCTGCCCCATGCCGACGAGATGATGGTTCTCTCGAGCGCGGGCATCTTCGCGCTGCACTACCCAGACCATCCGGTAACCGAGTTGTATCGGCAGGTCGCGAAGCGCCTGATGGCGTAGAGGGGACGCCATGTCCTCCGACGACGAGTTTGGTGGGTTGCTCGACCGCGAGGCGGTGCTGGCCGGTCTGCCGGCCAGACGCGCCAACACCCTGCTGTACCTGATCGAGAGCCGTACCGCGCACCTGGTGGCGCAATCGCGGCAGGCAATGGAGCTTTTCCTCACGCAAGGGGGCGCAGAGGAGCGCGAACTTGCGTTCCTCGAGGCCTTCGCCCTGGGCAAAGAACCACCCCTGCGGCCGACGATCCAGGACCTGGAGCGCTACGCCCCGCAGTGGGCGCCTCTGGTGCCCGAGAACCCCAGAGTGCAGGCGGCCGTCGCGCACCGCTTGGGCGAGAAATACCAGTTCACTTACCAGACGGTGCCGGGCATCCGTGCGGCACTGGGCCTCGATGAGGCAGCGGTACAGCAAGCCTACCAACGCCTGTATCATCAACCGCTCGCGACCATCTTCGCGGCGCGCACCACGCCGGGTAACCGGCTGCGCTGGGGCTGGGCTGCACTCTCCGGATGGCTGGAAAACCTGCCTCCCTTCTGGACGGCCTACTCTCTGACCCTCACCGAGACCGTCGGCGCGAGCATCCTGGCCTTGCCCATCGCCGTCGCCGAAATCGGCCCGCTGGCCGGCGTGCTGATACTGGTTGTGTTGGGTGTGGTTAACATGCTGACCATCGCATTCTTGTCCGAGGCCGTGTCCCGCAGCGGCACCATACGCTACGGCAGCGCCTTTATCGGACGGGTGGTAAACGACTTCCTCGGGCGTGCCGGCACCCTCGTCCTTACTTTGGGGCTCCTCGCCCTCTGCTTCCTGGTCGTCCAAGCCTACTACATTGGCTTTGCTACCACCCTTGAGGGCGCCACCCGTGTGCCGGCGGTGGTCTGGGTCGCGCTACTGTTCCTTGTCGGGCTCTACTTTCTGTGGCGCGAATCGCTCAGCGCCACCGTGGCATCGTCGCTGGTGGTGGGCGCGGTCAACATCAGTCTGATCGTGGTCATCTCGCTGCTCGCCTTTACCCACCTGCAACCGGCGAACCTATTCTACGCGGATGTGCCTTTCCTCGGCGGACGGCCGTTGGACCCCGCGACTCTGGAGTTGGTCTTCGGCGTCATTCTCGCGGCCTATTTGGGGCACATGTCGCTGAGCGGCTGCGCTCGAGTCGTGCTCCGCCGTGACCCCAGCTCGCGTTCGCTCATCTGGGGTACCGTCGCGGCGCTGGCCACCGCCATGTTTCTGTATTGCCTCTTTGTGTTGGCGGCCAACGGTGCCACCTCGTCGCGGGTCCTGGCCCACGAACCGGGCACGGCCCTGGACCCGTTGGCAGCCCAGGTCGGCCCCATCGTCTACGCGTTGGGCTCGGTGGTCGTCATTCTCGGCCTGGGCATGGCCTCGATCCATTTCTCGGTGGGTCTCTTCAATCTCGTCCGCGAATGGTTGCCCTCGCCGGCTCGGCCGATCGTGGTGCTGCCGCGACGGCGGGGCTCCTTACTCTTCCACGAGCGTGGACGAGGTGGCGCCGACGATGGCCTGCGCCTAGGTGTGATCTACCTGGGGCTGAGCGGCGACAAGCCGCGGTTCCGCCTGGACATCGAACTGGACGGCGAACTGCACCGCCTGGAGACGACCGCGGCCGGGCGTTGGGAGGTCCTAGGCCGGAACGGCGGCTCTCCCCTTCTCGCCCGGTATCCGAACCTGCTTGATCGTGGCAACCACCTGGCGCTCGAGATCATGGATGCCGACCAGCAGCGCGTGTGCCTGCAAGTGACCTCGTCCATGCGGCCGACGTACGAGGGCGCCTGGGATGCCGCTGGCCTGAACCTGGCCGATCTCTTCGCGCTCTCTGGCTCCCAAGCGGAACTCGTCGGGTGGATTATGCGCCAGGGGAGAGTCAGCCTCGCCGAAGCGGCAGCTTACTCGGGGCAGAATGTGGGTGCCGTCCGGGCGGTTCTGGAGGAGTTGGCAAAGCAAGGCCTTGTCGCCGAGGTGGGTTCGGAAGGCGAACCACGCTACGAGGCACGTTCGGCTACCAGGAGGGGACGCCAGCTTCCCGAGGAGATCTGGCAAGCCCTGGGTGAGGAGAGGGACTCGACGCCCACCGCAGAGACGTCACGCCCGTCCCAGGCTGCCGGCATTTCGGGGCCCTTCCGAAAGCTCCTGTCCAGCGAGTATGGGGTCTTCTTCCTGGGAGCTTGCCCCACAGCAGCGGCCTTCTTGCTAGCAGAGTGGCAGGTATTGACGGGCTCGGGATCGTTCACCGAATTGCTAGGTGTTATCGGGGCGGTCGTCGTTCCGCTTCTGGGCGGCGTCTTCCCGGTGCTCCTGCTGGTTGCGAGCCGTCAGAAAGGTGAACGCGTGCCTGGGGTGATCTACCGCTTCCTGGGCAATCCATTGCTTCTGGTGAGCATCTACGTCCTGTTCTTGATCAGCATCTTCGTCCATGGCCTGGTGATCTGGGAGAACCCGGTGCAACGTGCTGGCGCCTTGCTGGTGGGCGCAATGGTTATAGGAATGACCATCGCCGTTATTCTGCGCGGGGCTTTTGCCCGGCGTCTGACCGTCGAGCTGCGGGAGGATCAGAGCGAAGGAGATCAGGCTCTCTTCTCTGTCGCCGCAGCCGGACGCCCCACGGTAGCCGACGTGCGGCTGAAATACCCGGAAAGTGAGGAACGCTTCGAAGCCGCGGCTGGTGAGATCCCTGCATTCTCATCGTTGCGCCAGGCGAGCTTCCGAGCTGACGTGAGCGCAGGCGCAACCACTCAGCTAAAGGTGTGGGCGCACAGGGTCACGCCCGAGGGGTACTCCGAGGGTATGGCCGGCTTCTTGCAAGTGCGTCAGGACGACGACACCAGGCGATTCGACCTGAAACTATCGAAGGGTCAGGTGGTGCTGCCGGCAGCTCCCGGCAGCTTTCAGGTGGAGATCACGCTGGCGGAGGCGGGTGACAGGTGGCCAGGGGAGTTCCCATCGGACCCGGTGCCATAAGAGCTCCAACGCTCTTCGTGGACCGACCGCCGGCTATCTCTTCCGCGAGCGCGGCGCGCAGGGCGAGCTCCTGCGCACGCCCCCTCTAGCGTCGGCACGCCGCTGTCCCACCGCAACTAGTGCGTGCCTTCAAGGAGCTACTCAGACGAGCCGGGCTTCCCGAGACGACGCGCCTCTATGACCTCCGTCACACCTGTGCCACAGTGCTACTCTCCCGCAACGTCCGCTCCAAGTACGTGCAGGAGCTCCTGGGGCACGCCTCCATGGTAGTGGAGGGTGGCTGGACTGCTACTCGCCGGTGTAGTTCGGGCACGTCGCACTGGCGAGAGCAAAGGTGAGGCGCCTGCGGACCATCGCGCGGAAGGCGTTGGTGTCATTGAGGTGCGCTAACGGCTTGTCCTCTGGCACTTCGACCCCAAGGAACTCGCATAATGGTCCCCAGCCTTCCTTGACCTCGTAGACCTAGCAGCTTCTCTGTCGGGACACGCTGCTCGACCTCCTCGTTGTGCCGCTCGAAGGTCTCGATGGCATACTCTTCGATCCTCGAACCTCCCATCGAATTCTTTCTCCCAGACAAGCTCATCGATCATCCGGCGGGCACGCTTCATGAGCCTCGCATGTTCAGGATTCTCGGAAGTACTCGGTAGGCTCAACTGCCGGTGAAGAGGTTTATCACCAGGGCCAGGATCGAGGTGTTAAAGAAGAACGAGAGAATCTGATGGCCAAGAACTGCTCGGCGTATCGTTCGGTCGGTTACATTCACGTCAGAGACGGCAAAGCTCACAGCGATGGTGAAGGCGAAGTAGGCGAAGTCGAGTTGATCCGGATTTTGCTCGCTTGGGAAGTCAAGCCCTCCGGCCGACTCTTCGGATCGATAGTAGAGGTAAGCGTAGTGGAGTGCAAAGGAGGTGTGAAGTACCCCCCACGCCGAGATAACTCCTAAGGCGGCCATGAATGCCACAGAGAGGCCACCTGTAGTTTCCAGATCGCTTATAGCGGGCACCAGCCTGATCGCTAGCGCCATACTCACCAGGCTTACGAAGACGATGAAAAACAGAGAGCTCGTCCGGCTAACCAAGAACAGAGCTCGCAATACTCTCAATATCACCGAGCGCAGTATGGAAAGATGAGGATGAGGTGGAATTCGCTGCTCCAAGGCCCATTGACGGGTTTGTTGGGCGGAGGAGCGCATTATAAGTAGCCAGGTAAGCCCCAGGTAAGCGAGTGCCCAGATGTCCCAGAAGGTCACTAATCTCAGCACCCAGATGTCCCCGGAGCTTACCAACCCAAGCCCGTAACCTATTGCCCAGGACCTCAGCACATAGACGACGATCAGGGCAATGAGTGCTGCTGTGAGAACCCGCAAAAAATCCCTCTGGGGGCTTACTCGCCCTCTGAGCCACTCCGACACTCGTGCAGACTTCGACACTGCACAAGTCTAGCTTCTTTGCCAGAATCGAACCTATACGGGCGACGACCGGCTAGTTCGCATCGAAGGACCTATAGTGTTGTGCAGTGATATTGGACCTCCGCTCCTTCCCTCGTCAGGCGGCAGAGTGTAGAGGGTCCCGAAGCCTGCCGCACTATGCTTGAATGTAAGCGTCATAGAGGCGGGTCAACTTCATTGACTACCGCTTTAGGGGATGTTCTTTCCTGGGTGGACATACTGCACATCCTGGCACTAATCTCAGTACTCGGCCAGAGCGTGGAGGACCAGCGTCTCCAAGGCGATGACGGGGAGCACCAGCACTGATATCGTGGGGATGTAGGAAAGCCGTCTGATGACGCTGCTCGACCACGCGTGGCTCCCCCTGCACCTGAGGCACCTGCGTCTCTAGATAGACCAGATCCAGGGTCTGACCACCTTCGTTGCGGTCGTGGCGCGGGCTCCTGAAGGGCCGACAGAATACCTCAAGGGGCTCAGCCAACAATACGGGTTGGGTTGGGTGTTCGAGAGGTTTAGCGACCAAATAGGCGATCTCCGCAGCCAGCTGGGAGAGGCCGCCGGAAGTATCATGCCTAGCACATCTTCTTGGTTCCACATCTCCACGATCTGACTATCGGCAGTGCGAACTATGTCAATGCTCAACATCGTCACTTCGTTGCTGGTAAGGGGCAATGCCCATGAACTCGCGTTGGTGGCTACCGCGGAACGTAAAGCGCGCTCTGAGGTGTGAGCTAACTCTAGGCTTGCTGTTCCTGCTCGCTAGCGCCCGGCAGGAGGATGTCGTTTACGGTTATGTTGACCTCGTTGACGCGCAATCCTACCAGGTTCTCCACCCGCCTTATGACGTTGGTGCGCACCGCTTCTGAGACCTGCGGGATCGACCTACCGTACTCGATGGCCATCGAGAGTTCGATGGCAGTCTCCTCCTCACCAACCTCCACAATGACGCCGCGGGTGGCTCCCGAACCGCCCCGCACGCTCTCGATAACCCCACCGACAGCGCGGGCGGTTCCTCCGCCCATCTGTACCCCTTCGATCTCCTGCGCTGCCATGCCCGCAACCTGGGAGACGACGGCGTTGCTTATGGAGGTGTTGCCGCGCTCGGTCTTTAGCGGGCTTTCCTGCTGCCTGCTGCGAGTTCCTCGTTCGCTCATGCGTACCTTTCCTCTCCCTCAATAGTCGATGCGATTGAATTATCCCCGATGAGTTTGTTTGAAACAACCAAGAGGTCTGAGGTATCCAGAAGCGCTCCGGCCTTTCGCAACTTTCGCTACACTACACCTAGAGAGGAGAGAAGAATATGCAGAAAGTCTTCATGGCTGCTGCGCTGTTAGGGATATTGTTAGGGACGGTAGGGCTTCTAGTCGGGGTGGGTGTCGCCTTGCGCGCGCTGGTCAGGGCGGTTGGTCACATTAACCTGCTGTGGGTAATTTTGGGCGCCTTTTCGCTGCTGGCTTTAGTAGTCATAGCGGTGGGGCTCCTGATCTTCTTCGTGAGAATACTACGTGATTGGTAGGAGCCGGAATAGCCAGTAACGGGTTCGGCGCCCTTAGCGGGACTCCGGCACTTTCGTGCCCTACCGCGGATGCTCCTATGTCAGTCAAGGCACCGAAACGGAAGAAGGCGAGGTGCCCGGAGCCGTCGGGATCCGGTAGACCTCGCGGGCAACGTAGCGCTTCAGGCACCGCAGGATCTCCCTCTTGCTCTTGCCCTCCGCTGTGCGCCTTAAGACTAACTCTCGGGTATGTTCGGTCCCAGCTCATCCGTCCGAGCGCCAACACGTGCAGCGCCCGGTTTGCGTCTCTGTTACCTCCGCGATTGAGGCGGAGCGCTACTCTTGAGTACGGCATTCGCCATAAGGGCTGGAGAGCTTGAGTTCGATGACCGCTGTAGCCGACGTTGAGCCAGGAGTGACCTGGTGGGCTCTCGAAGAGCGGCTGCGCGAGAGACACATGAGACCGACCGTGTACCCCACCAGCGCACCGAAGTCCACATTAGGCTGCTGGCTAGCCGAAAACGGGGTCGGGGTCGGCTCCTACGAGTATAGTTGGCTGCTTCAGAACGTCCTCTCGGTCGAGGCTTTTCTGGCTGGCTACAAACTTAGCATCATCGAGGGCGGCTAAGCGTTGAGGCAATTCGTCCGGTCCAGAGGCATCATGCTGTTCTTGGTCAGAGCGTGGCTCACTACGAGACTTGCGAGTGGCGACGTACCGGTAGCGACGCTATTCCGTAATGCGAGTGACCTTGCGAATGCCGTCTTGTAACTTGATAGAGATAGAGCCCCGCTATTGCACTTGGGCATCCTGCACGCTGCGATGGCCTGAGCCAGACACTTCGAGGTAGGGACCGTATTCTTTGGCGCTTACCCCAAAAAAGAGCACCCTGCGTTGAACCCGCTTTGCGGAGTGTCGTTGAGTCCTATCCCGGGGATATCCTTTCCCGTGAGGAAGCTCAGCGCGTCTGTTATCAGAGGTTCTTCCCGGCAAGTCCCTTTAAACCAATTCCAAAGCCGCGCCGCGCGTTCGTCCGCGCCAACGTTTGGCCCAGACCCTACTGGAGCTCGAAAGAAAGCTAGCAAACATAACGATCCAGCGGACCGTGTCCCCGTGGGGAGAGGTAGCGCTCTTCGCTTTCGATCCAGCGGAAGGCAGCAGGCATTGTAGACCTCTCTAGCGTACGACGCCGAGTTGGTTCTGTTAGCCGAGCCCCTGGACGTGACGTCCGGGCTCTAACGCGGTGTATCCCTCACTCTGATTTCTCGAACACAAGCCAGGAGCCCTTGATGCCCATCTCCCTGGCGTAGCTTCCCCTGGTGCTGGGGATCGCCTTTACCAGTCGACTCCTTTCGCGGGCGAAGACCTCGAGCGTCTGGGCGACCTCCTCGGAGTGGACCACGAAGGCCACCCGATGCTCCTCCATAACCTCTTCCGCAGAGGCTGGATGAGCCGCCTCTTCTCCTATAAGCTCGGCGAGCATCCTCTCCCTCTCCGCCGCCGCAGCCCACAGTTGGTCCCTGTTGGCATCGGCCTCGGCGTGGCGGGCAGCATCCCGCCTGCGCCACTCCTCGATGCGCTCCTCCACCCGCTGTACGACCCTCTCGATCATGGACGTGCGTCGCTCGCTCATTACTTACCTCCTCGTCTACTCCACCTCGCACGACACTGTTTTTATCTGGCAGCCGATGAGACCTCGGACCTGGTGTCAACGGTTAAGTTCTAGCCTAACTGCTCCCCTTTCGTGCGCCTCGTTCTTGATCCAAGCCTATCTCGGGCGGACATGATTGTCTCCATCAGAATAGCCCGTTTGCGTGATCAATATTGACTATAGTTAGCCGGAGCACCTTCGATACGGAAGGATACTAGAGAACGGCGGAAGATGGTCAAGACTTTTCTCGCTGCGTGTGCTTCTTCGGCTGGTGTAGGGACCTTCTCAGGGGGTCGGTTCCTACTCACGCCCGGCAGCTATAGTTACCACGCACACCGAGTCGCTGAGGGCCTCCACCGCGTGGCGCACTCTCGCGTCGCAGACCACCAGCGCCTCCTCGCCGGCTTCAACGCTTGCCTCCGCCGTCGTAACACGGATACGCCCCTCGCGGATGGCTAGCGAGATGGGACCTGGCGCGGCGTGCTCGTCGAGCCGGTCGCCAGCCTTCATCACGAGCAGCACCACGTTCAACCCCCCGCCCTTGCGCAGCGTGATCGCGTTGCGTACTCCTCTCTGCCACTCTTTCTCCTCGCGCAGGCGGGAGATCTCCGCCTCCAGGTCGAAGCTCTGGAGCGGACCGTGCATCGGACGCTCAGATTCTGGATGGGGTCTGCCCGACATTCATCCTCCTTCGTCACGTGACTCAAAGAACACAGAACCATATTATTACAAGATCGGTAATATATCGCGACGGCACGCGGATGCGTATTTCGTTGTATCTTTAAGTATCTTGGGTACCGGGGACTGGGTAATTCCTGACTGGGGGCCGTGAGTCTTGAGGTTGGAGCTCAGCAGCGAGGGGCGGTATGCCTTGAGGGCTCTTGTCTACCTTGCCTGGTCCGGGGAGCAGATGACGGCGGCGAGGATCTCGTCCGATGCCCGCGTCCCGCGCCGCTTGCTGGCACGTATCCTGGCCAAGCTCTCCCGCTCGGGGCTGGTCGAGAGCGAACAAGGTCGCGGCGGAGGCTGTCGGCTCGCGCGGCCGGCCGACGAGGTAACGCTCCGCGAAGCCGTGGAGGCGGTCGAGGGCCCCTTCGGGGTATTCCACTGCATCATGGAGAACCGCGCCTGCGGGGAGAGAGCGCCCTGCGTTCTGCACGATGCCTGGGAAGAAGGACAGAGCGCTATACTCGAGTACCTCGGCGCCCAGACCCTCGATGAGTTCGTCGCCAGCATGCCCCCCGGCACCTTTTCTCCGAACATCGGGCCGCACGAGTAGCCTCCACCGGCACTGCCCGCGTTCGCACGCGACGGCGCCTCTACCACTCTTGCACATCGGTCGCGCGCAAAGTTATTATTACGGATTGAGTATTAGTTTAAGGAAGGGCCTTACCGTACCAACCGATGTCTACGGGAGGTAGCCGATGGTACGAGGATCAGGGCGGCGCGAGTTATTGGTCTCAAAGGGCTGGGTTCAGGCCGTTGCGCTGGTGATCCTCTTCGGCTTTTTCGTGCTCGGGCTTCTCGCGTACCGGGCGTACTCCGGGCAACCTCCCATACCTGAGAAGGTCGTGGATCAGCGGGGTGGGGTCGTCTTCACGGGTGAGGACGTCATGGCTGGTCAGGGGGTATTCCTCAGGAACGGCCTCATGCAGTACGGATCCATCTTCGGCCACGGCGCCTACCTCGGCCCGGACTTCACCGCTGACTACCTGCGCCGCTCGGCGCTCTCCGTGCGCGAGAGTTATGGGGGAGAGGGCTCCGACCGGGCAGAGGTGCAGACCGTCTCCGACTTCAAGGAGAACCGCTACGACCCGGAGACGCGGACGCTCGAGTTCACCGCGCCGCAGGCAGCCGCATTCGAGGAGCTCAGGGAGCATTACGGGCGGTACTTCGGCGAGCCGACCACAAAGTACGGGCTCAAGCCGGAGGCGATAAGCGATTCCGAGGAGATTAGACAACTAACGGCGTACTTTGCCTGGACTGCGTGGGCTGCGTCGGCCTTGAGGCCGGGGACGGACTACTCTTACACCAACAACTGGCCGCCCGAGCCTCTGGTGGAGAACGAGCCGACTGCCAACGTCGTGGTGTGGAGCGTTCTTTCCCTGATCGCCTTATTGGGGGGCATCGGTTTGCTCTTTGCGGCCTTCGGCCGGTGGGACTTCCTCGGCTGGCGCGGACGCGAGCAGGCGACCCTGTCCTTCCGCACACCTGGCGACGTGGCGCTCACGCCGGCGCAGCGGGCGTGCGCGTGGTTCTTTCTGGTCATGGCCGCGCTGTTCTTGCTACAGACGATGGTGGGGGCGGCGTCCCAGCACTACCGGGCGGATCTGGCGAGCTTCTTCGGGGTAGACCTCGCGCAGTGGTTCCCGTACAACCTCATGCGCACCTGGCACGTGCAGCTCGCGATCTTCTGGGTTGCGACCTCGTTCCTGGCGGCCGGGATTTTCCTCGCGCCCATGATCGCTGGACGCGAGCCGAGGGGACAGAGGTGGCTCGCCCTCACGCTGCTCGGAGCTCTGGCGGTCGTCGTGTTCGGGAGCCTCATCGGTGAGTGGCTCGGCATCTTCGGCTTCACGGGCGACCTCTGGGCCTGGTTCGGCAACCAGGGTTTCGAGTATCTCGACCTCGGACGTTTCTGGCAGATATTGCTGTCCGTGGGGCTCTTTTTCTGGGTCGTTATACTATTCCGGGGGTTACGGAGCAGGCTCCGCAACGAGCACGTCGCCAACATGCCCTGGCTCTTCTTCTTCGCGGCTCTGGCTATACCGGCCTTCTACGCCGTGGGGCTCCTGGCGAGACCCGAGTCTCACTTCACAACCGCGGACTTCTGGCGCTTCTGGGTGGTCCACCTCTGGGTCGAGGACTTTCTGGAGCTCTTCACCACCGTCATGGTCGCCTACATCTTCGTCCTCCTCGGCGTCGTGCGCGAGAAGGTAGCCCTGACCGTCATTTTCCTGGACATCCTGCTCTACTCAGCGGGTGGCGTCATCGGGACGATGCACCATCTCTACTTCTCCGGGACGCCGGCCGAGCACATGGCTCTGGGCGCCTTCTTCTCCGCGGCCGAGGTCATCCCACTTACGTTCCTGACCGTCGAGGCGTGGAGCTTCCTGCAGCTCGGAGCGCGGCAGGAGTCGAGGTCTCCCACGCCGTTCCCGCACCGCTGGGCAGTCATGTTCCTGGTGGCCGTGGGGTTCTGGAACTTCCTCGGCGCCGGCATTTTCGGGTTCCTGATCAACCTCCCCATCATTTCCTACTACCAGATCGGCACTGCCCTGACCGCCAACCACGGCCACGCGGCGATGATGGGGGTCTACGGGATGCTTGCCGCCGGGCTGGCCATGTTCTGCCTGCGCTACCTCATCCCGGAGGAGCGCTGGCCCGAGAGGGCGGCGAAAATAAGCTTCTGGTCCTTGAACATCGGGCTCGCGTGGATGTGCTTCGCGACGCTCTTCCCTCTGGGCATCCTCCAGCTCTACGAGTCAGTCTCTAATGGGTATTACGAGGCACGCACCCTCGAGTACATCACCAACCCGACCAACGCCCTCATAGAATGGTTGCGCCTACCCGGCGATGTGGTCTTTATCGTCGGCGGGGTTTTGCCGCTGCTCTACATCTGCTACCTCGGCGTGCGTCACACCGTCCCGCGCATCACGATGGAGGAGCCGGAGGACATCCTGTTCACCGAGATTACCGAGCCCGAGACCACCGGGCCGCGGGAGCGCTAGGGTGGGTGTCCATCCCGAGGTCTTTCTGGCGACGGGCTACGCCGCCTTTCTGTTCGTCATAGCCCTCGGCTTGGACTTTCTGGCACGCCACTCGCACGCCCGCTCGGAGCGCTACCGGACAGCCGGCTTTACCTACCACCACGCGCACGACGCCTGGATCTGCCCGGAGGATCAGATCCTTCTTCGGAGCCAGACGGACCACGAGCGGCGGCTGGTTCGTTACCGTGGACGGCCCCAGATCTGCAACCATTGCCCCTCGAAGTCCGACTGCACCGACTCGGACGACGGCAGGGAGGTCGTCCGCGCGATGGACCCCTGGCCCCATTCCGAGGCGGGCCGTTTCCACCGCGGCATCTCGCTCGTTATCGTCCTCCTCGCGGCCCTCGTCCTCTCCGTCGAGTCCCTCCGCAACCACGGCCCCCTCGAACTTGCCGTCCTTGGGGCGACGCTCGTGGTGGTGCTCGCGGCGGCCTGGCGCCTGCATGCCGCCTTCCGCCACACCCCGGCGAACTTCCCGGTCCCCAAAGCGCCTCCGCCAGATCCGGTCCCCACCGATGTGCTTCATACCGGCTACCGGAAAAGCAAGGGGTCTACGGGCGGAGGTGCGGACGCGTGATGACCTTAACGACTTGGCTAGAGTCGGGGCTCCCTTCCCGATGGAGTATTACTCACCGAGAAGGCCGACGAAGCGCTCTTGGAGCTCAGCGGCGTTCTGGAGTGTGTCAGGGTGGCCGCTTGGAGAGAGGAAGATCCCCGGCAGAGGGCTAGCGAACTACGGTTGCGTTACGGCCGCCCGTGGTAGCAGAGGTCAACCAAGAGATCTACCAGGTGCTAATAGGGCTTGGGACCCCGGTGGTGGTCGTGCATTCAGAGAACTACGAGAAGGGAGGCCCGGGAACCATCCCCAATATAGAGGTCCCGCCGTAGGCGACCACCTTTCCGCCAGGGCGCAGGCTCTTGAAAGAGCGCCACAGGTAGGCGCCGAGGAGGACTAGGGGCAGCCCCTGGATCAGTCAGAATTGACTACCTTTTTGAGCACTCTTGCTTAAGGCACGCTGGCCCATACGGGTTACGATCCATCCAACGAGTTAGGACGTATCAGGAGAAAAGTGATGAGGTACTTGTGGTTGGCGGCGGCGTTCGTGGTGACGCTCGTGGTGGGGCTCCTGGTGGGCATCACCCTCGGGCGCGGCGGCGAGACAACGGAGCAAGGCTCCACTCCGGCCCCGCGAACCGTGACCGTCGAGAAGACCGTTCCGGCGCATACAACTCCAAACCCCACGACGACTATCCCCCCCTCGACTGCTCCCGCGCAGAGCGTGGGTAGCCTCGACGACGCCCGCGCCGCCTTCGAGCGGGCCGTCGAAGGCTACGGCAACCCGAACCTAGAGGTGGCGGAGGTGATGGAGTTCGCCAACAACTACTACGCCGAGGTCAAGGAGAAGGACACCGGCATAGGGGCGATGGAACTGCTCATCAACAGGCCAGGCAGCCGAGTCTACCCGGAGCCGGGCCCGAACATGATGTGGAACACCAAGTACGGCATGATGTCGGCGGCGGAGGCACGGGGGCATGATGGGACCCAAGGGAGAGGCATGATGGGCGGGTACTCCTCAGCGCCTCCGCGTAACTCCCAGGGCAACAGCCCAGACAAGATGCCCGTGAGTACAGACAGGGCGAGGGAGATAGCCGATGCCTACCTCTCGCGCGTCTCGCCTGGCACTAAAGCGGAGGAGCCGACGAGGTTCTACGGCTACTACACCATCGACACCGAGAAGGATGGCAAAACCAGTGGGATGCTAAGCGTCAACGGCTACTCGGGAGAGGTCTGGTACCACTCCTGGCACGGTCCCTTCATCGCCAAGCAGGAAGAGGAGTAGGACCTTTGTCCACCGAAACACGTTCGCGAATCTGGGTGGACACCAAGGAGGTTTCAGGGAGCATGAGGCAAACGAGACCAGGCTCCGGCGTCTGGTGGTTAGTGTGGATCGTGGTCGGCATGGCGTTCTTCGCGTGCCTTCCCATGGAAGGTATCCAGTGGGAGTAGCGGTCGAGGGTCATGGTTATCGAGGCGTGCCCGAGTATCTTCGAGACCATCTTGGGGTGAGGAAAGGGCAAACGATAGGCTAGTTTGACCCATAGAACTACGGATCCTCGTCATGGCAAAATATGCACGGCTATTACATATTAAGATGTATGGAGCAAGAAGGAAGCGCTACGACATTTTGGCTCGTCGGTGCCACAGTGCCTCGTCGAGCTGACAGTAGGCGTACACCGCTCTCGATACCATCACCGGACACAGGAGAGTGGGGTCATCTCATCCAGTGACGCAAACGTGGCTCCTTCAACGATAATCATCAAGCCCAAGCTGCGGGCGCCGGCATCACGCCCCGAGCAGCTGGTCCGTCCCAGGTTGCTCGAGCTTCTCGGAACGTTTTCTGAGCACAAGGCTACCCTCATAAGCGCCCCTGCTGGCTACGGCAAGACGACGCTCCTGGTCCAGTGGCATCAAGCAGAAGAAGCCAGAGTGCCCTTTGCCTGGGTCTCCCTCGACGAGCAGGACAACGATCCGGTCAGGATGTGGAAACACATAGTAGAAGCGCTGCGCGAGGCTATACCAGAAGAGGACTTCGGAGCCAATGTTCTCGTGGGAATGAGCGCCGCAGGACAAAAGCTTGTCGAGGCACCGCTTCCGATGCTCGTGAACGAGCTCGCCGAGTTGCCCCATCGGGTAGTAGTGGTGCTCGATGACTACCGGTTCGTAACCGAGGAGGACTCTCACGAGTCGGTGGCCTTCTTCATGGAGCACCTCCCTGTGAACGTCCATCTCGTCCTCGCGAGCCGCACACGCCCGCCGCTGCCTCTGGGGCGGCTGCGGGCAAGGGGTGAACTGAACGAGATCGATACCCAGCAGCTCGCCTTCACCGAGGAAGAAGTCGCTTGCCTGTTGAACGAGAAGATGCGTCTGGACATCGGGACGGATGATCTTTTGGTACTGTTCGAGCGCACCGAGGGTTGGCCTGCGGCAATCTACCTGGCTTACCTCTCTCTGCAGAGGAGGGAGGATAAGCACGCCTTCATCGAATCGTTCGGGGGCAGCGACCAATACATCGTCGACCTCTTGGTAGAGGACGTTCTCGCGGGACTGTCCGAGGAAGTGAGAGAGTTCCTGCTCAGGACCTCGGTCTTGAGCAGGATGACAGGCCCTCTTTGCGACGTGGTGGCAGAGAGGGAGGGTTCGAGCAAGCTCTTGCGAGAGCTTGCTCGCTCCAACCTGTTCGTGATCCCGCTGGGCGAGGAGGATGACTGGTATCGCTACCACCACCTCTTCTCCGACATGCTGCTCTACGAGCTCAAGAGCAGCCAGCCGGAGCTGATTCCCGTTCTGCACCACCGGGCGAGCGTGTGGTCAGAGGGCGCAGGATACTTCGAGCGAGCCATCCGGCATGCTATCGCGGCCGCGGACTATGAGCGCGCCGGCATGCTGATCGCGCGCCATTCGTTCGCGTTTATGTTTGCCGGCCAGACGGCGACAGTGGAACGATGGCTCGAGTCGTTGCCCCAAGATTCTGTCGATGCCGACGCGGCGCTTGCCCTGGTGAAAGCGTGGATCTCCGCCCTGTATGGCCGGAGGGAGGAGACCGAACGCTTCCTGGCACTCGCCGAGAGCATCCCTTACGAAGGACCGCTTCCCGACGGAACTGCTTCGGTAGAGTCGGGAGTAGCCCTCGTCCGGGGTGTCTTCGGCTTCGGTGGTGTCCGAGCAATGGCTGGAGCGATCCATCGTGCCGCGGAGTCGGAGTCCAAGCAGATCTCGCCGCGGACTGTGTTGGCGTGCCTCGGCTTGGGGCTTAGCCTGTACTACAGCGGAGATACCTCAGGCGCCCGGACGCCGTTCGAAGAGGGTCTTCGCCTCACCAGGGTTGATCAGCCTGTATTGCGGATTGTGATGTTGTCTGGCCTGTCACTCGTTGCTGGAGAACAAGGAGATCTGGAGGAGGCGGAGTCACTCGCGCGCGAGGCGCGCGGTTTAGTGGAGAAGTTCAGGCTTCAGGAAGTTCCGCAGTCCACGGTAGCCAGCATAATGCTCGGTCGCGCACTCGCGAAGCGTGGCAAGCTCGCCGAGGCTCAGGTCGAACTGGAGAACGGTCTTTCGCCGCGGCGGCGGCTTCCCGGCATGAACCCCTGGCCCACCCTCCTCGGGTTGTTGGCGCTCGCGGAGGTGCAGTCCGCACGCGGGGACCGAGCCGGGGGCAGGGCGGTGCTCGCCGAGGCGCGAACCATCCTGGAGCCCATCGGCGACGACGCCGGCATCTTCCCCGAGCTTCTCGAGCACCAGGAGCGCAAACTTCGCGCCCGCAAGCCGCGGCAGGGTCAGCTCGACGACGAGCTAACCGAGCGCGAGTTGGTTGTTCTTGGGCTCCTCGATGGCGAGCTCACCACCCGGCAGATGGCGGAAAGTCTCTACGTCGCCACCAGCACGGTAAGAAATCAGATCAAATCCATCTACCGCAAGCTCGGGGTCTCCTCGCGTAAGGAAGCCGTGGAGGAGGCCCACGCCAGGCGACTCATCTAGCCTCTCCCACAAGAGCACATAAATAGCCTAGGCTAAACACGCCATTGGGTGAAGACAGCTCACCCCGCCGTGCACTACGCTCGAACTACGTTATGGAAGGCAGCGGCGATCACAGGACCCGCAAGGGCACCGGGACTCACTACCGGATAGTGGTGCGCGGAGAACTCAGCGAACGACTCGCTGCGGCCTTCGAGGGGATGCGGATGGAGACCGAAGGCGGGCACACGATCCTGACAGGAGAGATCGACCAGCCCCACGTCCACGGCATCCTCGATCGCATAGGTGCTTTGGGGCTCAAGCTGGTGAGCGTAGAGTCCGAACCCGCCGAATATCGGACAGGCGGACTGAGGTGAGGCAGGCTCCGCTGTGAGGGCAGTTCTGCTCTACGCCAGAAGCCGTAAACGGCCTGAGAGGAGGAAATATGGAGAATCCATTCAGCTACTTCCACATCGGAAACCTACTGGTCATCGACCTCATCGCAGCCGGCACCAACGCCCTAAACGGCGCCTTGCTCGCCCGGAGTCCCTCCCACTACCGCGGCAACTACTGGACGGTCGTCGGCATACTGCTGCTGGCGATCTTCGGCGGCATCGGAGGGGGCGTTTTGCGAGACGTAATGCTTGCCCAGGTTCCCGCTGCATTGTCGAACCCCTGGTATCTGTACGTGTGCCTGGTGGCCGGCACCATCGGAATGTTGGCGGCGTACAAGCGGGGGCAGCAGTTCCGCGACCGAGCCTTCCTGCTTATGACCGCGTTCTCACTTCCCTGGTACGCGGTGGTCGGTGTCCAGAAGGCGCTCGATCAACAGTTGCCGATGCTCGGCGCCATCTTCCTCGGCATGGTCGGTCCGACTGCGGGGCGCTATCTCATCGACATCACCTCCCGCCAACCGGCGAAACAGTTCGTGCGCGGCGAGTGGTTCGTGACAGCGGCCGCGCTGACCGCGGTGGTGTATCTCATCTGCGTAGAGTTTCTCGGGCTTTCGATCTGGCCTGCGACCCTGATCTCGGTCGTCTTCGGGTTCACCTTCCGGGTCACCGCCCTTTGGCGAGGCTGGGAGGAGCCCATGCCCAGGATGCCCCCCGAGCTCATGGAAGGGATGCCAGAGCGGGAGGCCGTCAAGCAGAAGCGGCAGGAGCGACAGGAGGCAAACGAGTGATGTCCGGAGGACCCCCGAAGGAAAGGAGCAGACGGCCTGGGAAGCGCAGGCGCGCACTGCGATCGAGTCTCGCCTAACCCCGGTAGGAGAACACGATAGCGATGACACCAAGCGATGCACAACCAGCAAAGTGAGGACGAAATGACCGAAAGCTTCCGGTCCTGGCTTTCCTCCGCGACAGAACGGACACTCACCCAGGAGGAGATCGACCGCTACCTGGCGGCCGTTGAAAAGCAAGTCCCGCTCTTACCAGGGGAGATGCCGGATTTTCTCGCCCGTCTGCGTGCCTGGGCCGAAGCCGACGACGGCAAACCCGTGTACATGCTCGAGCTCATGCGCTTTCACCCCCAGCTACGAACCTTTTCCTGGGGCCCCGGACTTCCAGGGCACGCCTGAGCAAGCCAACCAGTACTACGAGAAACACGTGGCCCCGCTGCTGCTCAAGCACGGCGGATATCCCCTGGTGAGCGGGATGACGCAGGGCAAGAACTTGATGCCGATCCAAACCGCCCTGGATGACTGGAGCCGGCTCGCGCTCTTGCGTTTTCCCGGCCGCCGCGCTTTTTTGAGTCTGCTGGCGGATCCCGGCCTATGGTCCGGTGGAGGGCTACAAGAAGATGGCCCTCGAGCTGGTCCTTGTGCCGGTGTCGGGTGAGGTGGTGCTTCCCGCCATACCCAAGGTGCCCCTGCCAGGACGGGAAGCCTGACCCCGATACGAGAACACGATAGGGATGACCTCAAGCGATGAGCAACCAGGAAAGAGAGGACGAAATGACCGAACCCAACAACCAGACGCCGAACCATCAAGACGAAGCCCAGCGAGCGATCCTGCCGATCCCCGACCGGCCGCACGTCGGCCTTATCACCTACGACGCGAAGGACCCGAACACCCACTTCCCGCCGATCGAGCCCCTCAGGCCGCCCGAGGATGCCCCGAACGTCCTGGTCATCCTGATCGACGATGCCGGTTTCGGCGCCTCGAGCGCGTTCGGCGGGCCGTGCGAGACGCCGAACTTCGAGCGGCTCGCGAACGGCGGCCTCCGCTACAACCGCTTTCACAACACGGCCCTGTGCGCGCCCACCCGGGCGGCGCTCTTGACCGGCCGCAACCATCACTCCGTCGGCATGGGCGCCGTCACGGAGCTCGCCACGTCGGCGCCGGGCAACAGCTCGCTGCGGCCGAACACGAAGGCTCCTCTCGCCCAGACGCTTCAGATGAACGGCTACTCGACGGCGCAGTTCGGCAAGTGCCACGAAGTGCCGGTGTTCCAGAGCAGCCCGGTTGGCCCGTTCGACATGTGGCCGACCGGCTCGGGGTTCGAGTACTTCTACGGCTTCGTCGGCGGCGAGGACAACCAATGGTACCCCTCCCTCTACGAGGGCACGACGCCGGTCGAGCCGCCGAAGACCCCCGAGGAGGGCTACCACCTCACCGAGGATCTCGCCGATCACGCCGTCTCGTGGGTTCGCACGCAGAAGGCGCTGGCGCCCGACAAGCCGTTCTTCATGTACTTCGCGCCAGGTGCGACGCACGCCCCGCTCCACGTGCCCAAGGAGTGGATCGAGAAGTACAAGGGCCGCTTCGCCCACGGCTGGGACGAGCAGCGCGAGCTCACCTTCGCCAGGCAGAAGGAGCTTGGCGTCATCCCGCAGGACGCCGACCTCACCGAGCGGCATGAGGAGATCCCGGCCTGGGACGATATGCCAGAGGAGCTCAAGCCCGTCCTCGAGCGCGGGATGGAGCTCTACGCGGGCTTCCTCTCGCACGTCGACCACCATGTAGGGCGGCTGCTCGACGCGATCGAGGAGCTCGGGATCATGGACGACACCCTGATCTACCTGATCATCGGCGATAACGGCGCCTCGGCGGAGGGCACTCTCAACGGCTCGTTCAACGAGATGATCAGCTTGAACGGGATGGCGGCCCTCGAGACGCCCGAGTTCCTGACCGCGCACCTCGACGAGTTCGGCGGGCCGAAGTCCTACAGCCACTACGCGGTAGGCTGGGCGCACGCGATGGACACGCCGTTCAAGTGGACGAAACAGGTCGCCTCGCACTGGGGTGGCACGCGCACAGGCACGATCGTCCACTGGCCCAAGGGCATCAAGGCCAAGGGCGAGGTGCGCCAGCAGTTCCACCACGTCATCGACATCGCCCCAACGGTGCTCGAGGCGGCCGGCATCCCCGAGCCGACGATGGTCAACGGGGTCACGCAGAGCCCCTACGAGGGCACGAGCATGCTCTACAGCTTCGACGCCCCCGAGGCGCCAGAGCGCCACGACCTGCAGTACTTCGAGATGTTCGGCAACCGCGGCATCTACTTCAAGGGCTGGAGCGCGGTGACCAAGCACCGCACCCCGTGGGAGCTCGGCGCCGTGAAGCTGCCCGCGTTCGACGACGACAACTGGGAGCTCTACGACGGCAGCAAGGACTACAGCCAGGCCCACGACCTCTCCAAGGAGATGCCAGAGAAGCTGCACGAGCTGCAGCGCCTGTTCTTGATCGAGGCGACCAAGTACAACGTCCTCCCGCTCGACGACCGCGGCCCGGAGCGCTTCAACCCCGACCTCGCAGGGCGACCACAGCTCATCAAAGGCGATACCCAGGTCTTCTACCCCGGCATGCCCCGCCTCTCCGAGAACAGCGTCCTCAGCGTAAAGAACAAGTCGTTCTCGGTGACGGCCGAGGTCGTCGTGCCCGAGCAGAGCGCGAACGGGAAGGGCCTCTGAGCGGGACGATCATCGCCCAGGGCGGTGCGATCGGCGGCTGGAGTTTCTACGCCAAGGACGGCAAGGCGAAGTTCACCTACAACCTGCTGGGTATCCAGATGTTCACGACCGAGGCCGACGAGCCCGTGCCGTCCGGCAAGCACCAGGTGCGCGCCGAGTTCGCCTACGACGGTGGAGGACTGGCCAAGGGCGGCAACGTGACGCTCTACTACGACGGCGAGAAGGTCGGCGAGGGCCGCGTCGAGATGACCCAGCCGTTCGTCTTCTCGGCCGACGAGGGGCTCGATATCGGCCGGGAGACCGGTACCACCGTCGCTCCCGACTACGGTGTGGAGAGCAGCGAGTTCACCGGCGAGATCAACTGGGTCGAGCTGAAGGTGGGCGACGACGACCACAGCCACATGGTCGACCCGGAGGACCTCATCCATGTGCTGATGACGCGACAGTAGGAGGCGAAGGAACCAGAAGATCAGGATAGACGCATCACATAGTGAGAGATGGACCGGGCGATCGACGCCATGTAGACCTCGAGTCTGGTAGGCCGTGGCGTCAGGCCGCGGCCCGCTCGAGGCGCAGCATAGTGGCCCAGTTGTCGCCGGTGCGGCACCGGGAAAGGGATGGAATGAAACCAAGCGACGAAGCTATGGATCACGGGCCATGCTGCTCTGCCTCCCGGGCTGGCTCGCCGCAGGACGGTGACTTTTCGGCGGTGCGAGCGCGCGCTTCAGGAGTGGCCTCGGCCGGCAAGAGCCCGGCCTCGGAGATGGTGCAGCTTGAAGGTGGCGAGTTCCTTATGGGCACCGACGATCCGATCGGGTTCCCCGCTGACGGAGAAGGACCAGTACGGGCCGTCACGCTCAAGCCATTCTTGATCGATGCCTACGCCGTCTCCAACGCACGGTTTGCCGCCTTCGTCGAAGCCACAGGCTACATCACCGACGCCGAACGCTACGGCTGGTCGTTCGTGTTCGGAGGGCTACTTCCCGACGACTTCGAGCCAACGCGGGGAGCGGCGCAGGCTCCGTGGTGGCGCCAGGTCTTCGGCGCGAGCTGGCGTCATCCCGAGGGCCCTCACTCCTCCATTGAGGATCGTATGAATCACCCCGTGGTGCACGTCTCGTGGAACGACGCGGCCTCATACTGCGCTGGGCGGGGACGAGGCTACCCACGGAGGCAGAGTGGGAGTACGCGGCCCGCGGCGGGCTCGAGCAGAAGCGCTACGCGTGGGGCGATGAACTCAAGCCCGATGGCGAGTGGCGCTGCAACATCTGGCAGGGCACGTTCCCTTCGCACAACACCCTTGAGGACGGCTACCTCGGCACGGCACCCGTGGACTCCTTCGAGCCCAACGGCTTCGGGCTCTACAACGTCTCGGGCAACGTCTGGGAGTGGTGCTCTGACTGGTTTGCCACCACCTTCCACGTCCAGGGTCCGCGCGAGAATCCCACCGGCCCACCCATCGGTCAGGCGAAGGTGATGCGGGGAGGGTCGTACCTGTGCCACGACTCCTACTGCAACCGCTACCGGGTGGCGGCCAGGAGCTCCAACACCCCGGATTCCTCGACCGGCAACATGGGCTTCCGGTGTGTGAAGGAGGTGTAGTTCGTGGCCCACCTCGTGAAATTTCTTACTCAGGCGCCCGAAGTCGTGGTTCTGCTCCTCTACCTGGTGGTGCCGGGGTTCGTATTCATTAGAGTCTACGATCTCCTCGCCCCGGACGAACGACGGAGCACTCGGAGCGGCCATCATCGACACATTGGGCACTAGCTTCATATGCATGATGTTTTGGTTCTGGCCCTTCGCAGCATTGTATGAGTATAGAGATAGCCTAGGTGCTGAGCTCCGTTACCTGATACTTAGCGTCCTGACCGTGCTGGCAGCTTTCGTCACCCCGGTCCTCCTCGCCTACGCCGTGCATAGGCTGCGCCGCAGTGGCTTCCTAACAGGCTCGACTTCAGAACCGTCCCCCGCATCTAGGGACTGGTTCTTCTCAGCAAAAGCAGAGAATTGCTACGTACGGTTTCATCTCAAAACAGGAGAGACACTCGGTGGTTATTACGGCGACAACTCCTTTGCAGCATCTTTGCCACATGGGGAAGAGATCTACGTTGAGGAAGTCTGGCGACTGGATGAGGATGGGAGGTTTGCCGAACAGATCGAGGGGACCAAGGGCGCTTTTGTCTCTAGGGAAGACTGCACCCTGATGGAATTCCTCGAGGCTGGGGAAGCCTCCAGCCACAAAGATGGACATGAACCTATGGCTGAGGAGCCTATCATCGGAGAGAGGATACACGGGGAGGGCTACGAGTCAGGAAGGCACAATTCCCCGACAAGGACGTCTCCGCACAGAGAGGGTTGCTAAGAAAGGATATCTCTGTGCTTCAAAGGACCACTACTACGATTAATCTTGTGCGACTTGGCATACTGGCCCTGCCTGTTTCTGGCGTGCTGACGTTGGTGGGCCTGATCGGCAGGTACAACATGCCGAACCCACGCCTAGCTCCCAAGGTAGCTGCCCAAGTTGCCAGCTCTACCGGCTACGCCGTCAGCCAGTTCGTGGGCAACGTGTTGGGTTTGACGTTGCTGATATTCGGTGTGCTCGCGCTTACGGTCTACCTGGTAGAGACCAGCGGGAAGAGAGTGGCTCTGGCAGCGATGATCCTGAGCATCGCTGGCATCGCGCCGATCATGTCGGCCATGGGCGTTACCACCTACGCCCTTCCCGTACTTGGTCGAGCATACCTGAGCGGCCAGCAAGACGCCCTCCTCATAGTCACTACCATCTTCCGCGAGCCGCTGACTAGCATCTTCCTCGTCGCATTCCTGTTGTATGCAGCGGGCTTCATCCTATTCGGTGTCGCCATCTGGCGTTCCACAGTATTGCCAAATGGGGCAGCGATCTCCCTAGGTGTTCATGCTCCGCTCTTCGCTAGCTTCATCCGCTCGCCGCCGAGTATCCTCACGCTCGTGGGGTCGCTACTATTTATCTTTGGAGGTGTGCTAGTCGCATTGACGGTGTTTCGGAGACCTTCCGCTGGGGAGGCAGGAACGGAAGCAAGACCAACCACGGCGGAGCGTCAAAGTAGCTGGTGAAGATGAAGAAGCCGGATGCTGGGATCCCACTCCGCCAGCGTCGCACGCGTAAGGCAGCTGTGATCGGAGCGTCGCGGCGACCGCGTACCACCACGAGGACAAGGCCGGCCACGGTGATGGCACCAAGCATCGGCACAGCCCGTTTTGCGGCGCGTGGCGAGAGTGAGTCTACTCCTGAGGGGGCTAGGTGCCTTGAGCAAAACGGATCAAATGCGGCAAGATTGCTGCTGTCTATGGCCAATCCTGATCAATTTGTGCCTCCTCGATGTCGAACCTTGGGATCATCGTGTAATACAATGGCGTCATCAACCGCTACCCGAGCAGCCACCAGCGATGGAGGGTTGAGGACGGGATCTACCTGTGAGCGACGTAGGACGAGATAACCCGATCGGCGCCGGATCACAGGAGCCTATGGTCAAGCGAGAGAGATCGGCGCAAGAGCTTCCCGAAGCGGTAAAGGCTCTGATCGAGGCTCGCACAGGCGACGCCGTCTACGTGGTGGGGCCTGACTACAGGATAGTTCACTGGGACGAGCAGATGGAATCGCTCACCGGGGTGCTCTCCGAGGAGGCTTTGGGAAGACCTTGTTATGAAGCCGTCTTGGGCGAGCGCGAGGATGGGGGACCGTTCTGCGCCCACGGATGCTCCGTAATGCACCTGGCCAGGGCCCATCGTCCCGTTTCGAGCTTCGAGATGCGCATACGAACACGCTCGGGTGACAGGCGTTGGGTGAGCGTCAGCAACCTCTCGCTGGAGACCGAGGAGGGACCATTTCTGGTGCACCTTCTTCGCGACTCCCAGGGAACGCACGACGCCCTGCGGATGGCTCACGGCCTCATACAACTCTCTTCCAAGAAGGAGGCTCCTGCCCCGAGAAGACAGGACATCCCCGCCCTCACACCGAGACAGCTTGAGGTGCTGAAGCTGCTGTCGGAGGGCAAGTCGGTCAGGGAGATCGGCAAGGAGCTCTACCTCTCGGAGGCCACGGTACGCAACCACGTCCGCTCCCTGCTGCAGGCAATGGGAGCGCACTCCCAACTCGAGGTGCTGGCCATGGCCCGCGAGATGGGGATCCTTACCGGCTGAACCTTCCACGCTCGCCGTCGCGGATGCCTCATTTGGTCAATCCGTGCTAGAGGATTGAGCAACCCTGCCCATGACCAGACCCCCCGCTCTAAGTAAATTGGTGCAGACGCTGGCAAAGGAGGGTTCTTTAGGAGAACCTCGTCCGGGACCATAGATCCGTCTCGAGGTTAACGCGCCCGAGGCGGAGGGTGGTACGACGGCCGACGATTCTAGAAGGGAATCTCGACGTGTCGGAGTGCGAATTCACGCGCCGCCTCGGGGAAACCGAGTATGGGCGGGAGAGTGGACGCGTAGGGGTGCTGAACCTGCTCGCCCGCGCCGGACTTCCCGTACCCGAGGGGACCGTGCTCACTCACCGGGCGCACGAGGAGTTTTTGAGGATCAGCGGCTGCCTGAGGGACATCCAGGCGGCCGCTTGGGAAGCCGGCAGCCCGGCCGCGGAGATACGTAGAAAGCACGCCTCGAGCCCGGTGGAGGGAGAGTTAAACCGGGCGATCTGCGAGGTACTCATCGAACTGAACGCCAAGACGGCTGTCGTCCTCTCCAGTGATCTTGAGAAGGTTGGCCTGAGCAGTATCCCCGAGGTGATGGACGCTGTGCGGGAAGCGTGGCTCTCGCCGCCCGGTCTGGAGAGGCAGATCGCAGCGATCGCCCGTGGTGGAGATCTTCCCACCTGGCCTGTGCTCGTCCAGAGAGAACCTCACCCCCAGTACACAGGCTGGTCCACCATCGAAGCGGAACCAATCCTCAGCGGGGAAGGGGTAGAGAGAAGCTCGGTTGACGCCAACGTTGCTCTCTACGACGTCCAGAATATCGGCGAGGGCAGCGTCGAACGCAGGAGCATAGCCAGCTTCAGCCTGGAAGCGAGATCCGTGCTGGGGGGAGCCGTGAAGATAAGGTGGGGTCTGGAGGACGGTCGGTGGTACGTGCTCTCCGCGAGCCCTTCCCGGGCGTGACCTTCGTGCGCGGCGTCGGCTCGGACAGACCGCTGTAGAATGGAATCAAATGAAGATCTATGTTTTCGGCAACGCGTATGTCGCGGGCAGACAGGAGGGCAGTTCGAACTTGCAAGAGAATTGGAAGGTGACTATAGAGGGCATCTCGTTCGTCTTCGTCAAACCTAACGAAGACCTCCCCTTCGTCGGACGAGCGGCACGTGGTCTGATCCTCGATACGGTTCAAGGGATAAAAGACGTGTCGTTGCTCGAAGGCGACAGAATCGACAGCGTTGATCTTGGCCCCTCTCGGGTCAGTGCACGACTTCGACCTGGCGTTTCAGCTGAGGTACCTGAAGAAGCTAAACAAGCTGGGGGAAGTCACCATAATCGGCATGCCACAAGAAGGTGAAGTAGATCAACTGCGTATCCAGTCCATCTTCAGGAAATTGGTCGCGCAAGACATGCAAGGATCATAGGCACGCACGATGCTCTCGGCATTCAAACGCAACGTCTCTTCGTCTTTATCCAGGTTGTCGTTGAAGTAGTCCTTCAAGTCGTTCTCGATGTTTATCTGGTTCTGGGCCGTTGGGACGATCACGTCGTAGTCCTCGATAACGCCATTCCTCGTTGACCTTCGCCATGTGGTACAGAAGCCCCCGCGGCGCCTCTATGACGCCAACGCCCGTACCGGCCTGGGCCGGGTTTCGAACGGGTTCCTCATCGGCCAGCTGTATGGTCCTCAAGATATCGATCGCGTCGTCGATGCACTGCAGGATCTCGATAGCCTGTGCCAGGTTGTTGTGATAGACGTTATTCGAAGGAAATGCCGAGAGGGCGGATGCTATGTCGTCCTTCGTACGGGGATGAAGGAGATCCCGGTTCAGGTTCATGCGCGCGAGCGCACCGACGAGGTAATCCTCTTCCGTGTCGGAGAACCGATATCCTTCCGCGTGTGAATGGGGGATCTGCACGTACTGCAGGTAGTTCTTGAACTCCTGATCGTAGCGATTCGTCTCCCGTTCGAGTTCACAACTTCGCCTTCGAGGAAATCGAACCGCGCCTCGTTGCGCAGAGCCAGATAGTCCGTGTTCCTGACGAGGCTCGCATCCCACTCGAGGAAAGTGTCTATTCCTCTGAGTACCTGAGGTCGTATTGCTTCCAATCGCGCAATAAGGTCAGGGAACTTCGCCGGGTCAGGATTCCTCGAGAATCCCCCAACGGTCGGTCACGGAGCGTGGATCGCCGCTCCGGCGATGGCGCTGGTGATATCCGTGCCGAGCCGCTTGATATCGAAGGAATCGTGCAGGAGCGTGTGACCGGGATCGTCCGGGTCATCGGGGATGTCGAGGATCGAATCCAAGCCCAGGACGTCGGGTAACACAAAGAAGTACAGGTGCAGCGCGTGATCCCTGATCATGAGCCCGTCATATGCCAGCCGGCGTAGTGCTTTCGTCTGCTCCGTGACCGCGATCCCCTGTGCGCTCTCGATCGCCATCAGGGAGGCGAAGAGATGGGCGACCGAACACGTGCCACAGATCCGGGACAGAAAGGACGGAACCGCAACGACTCGCTTGCCCCTGACCGCCGTTGTAAAGAACCTCCGGTAGTCCGCGATAATAAACTGCAGATCCTTGACCGCTTCGTCTTCGATAACGACCTTGAGGCCGGCATTGCCCTCGATCTTCGTGATGGTGTCTATCGCTATGTCTCTACGAGCCATGCTGGGCGATATCGAATAGGTCCAGATACTTCTCCAGCGTCTGCAAAAAGGACGGCACCTTCATCGGGCATCCGCGCACCATGTCGTCAACCTGTATCACCTCGTTGAGTCTCTTGACCTCTTTGCCGTAGTCGAAGTGACTCAGGTACCACTGGATCCTTTCGTTTATCTGCTCACTTGCGAACTGGTTCCGGCTCGTCGAAGGCTTCCCCGTACAGGCGCACGCACCTATGGCCACCACGTATTGTGCAGTTCTCGCGTATCTGTCTGCGCCTCTTTCGCCTGCGACTCGGATGAGATCGCCCCTTCGATGAAGGCCACGTCGAGTCCGGCAAGCGAGTTCTTCGTCTTGAGCGCCTTAATATGCCGGAACTCGATCACCTTTCTCCATTCATCGAGGTGATCGTTCAGCAACTCCGTAAGAGGATCGTGCTGTCTTCGCAACAGGTGAACGAAAACCAGCCTACAAGCAGTCGCTTATGTCGATCATCGCCACTGGTCTGGTGTGGTGCTTGCTGCATAGCCATGTCTTCCATGGTTGAAAATACAGTATGTTCTCTCCCTGAGCAACGCGCAAAGAACCTGAGTTAGCGAACCTATTGCGGCTGTGCGGCATTCCGCCTCACTGGAGAGTGCCTGCTCGAGAATGGTCTATCTCAGCGTGCGAACTCGTAGACGATCCCGGTGATGTGACCACGCCAGTAAGGCTTGGCTCCTTCGGGTAGCATCCAGGCCACCTCGCCATCGAGCGGCACCCGCATCCAGCCGCGCTCGTAAGGCCTGCGTGCCAGCGTTCCAGCGGTAGGCTCCATATAGCCGAGCACCTGCCAAAACAGCCACGAAGACGGTTGCGATGATAATGAAAACCCTGAGCATGCTGGTGTGCATCAAGACGGGTTTCATGCCGCTCAGTCTAGAACTTCTCGACGGTGCAAACACAGCGCGCCGCATTAGCCTGATTGCACTGTCCGAAAGACGAAGCAGTGTGCAGGGTGCACTGCCAGAACATGTGGCCCTGAAATGACCAAGAGGGGTCGGGTGTCGCCGGCTACAGTGGATAAGATGGTTAATTTCGACGAGATGTATGGTCAGAATGGGTCAGGAGCAGGCGCGGACCCGATAGTAACCTGTTATCAGAGGTCAACGAAACAAAGGGGTGGCGATGAGTGAAAACCAGCACGAGGATGCCCTGAGAACCCTGGAGCGGTCGTTCGGGGAGCGACTCAACCGGCGTCCGATCCGAGGGGAGGAGCCTGGCACCGAGGATGTGTTGGCCTCCGTCCTCCCGATGAACGCTGAAGAGGTCGAGCTTCTCGCGCGGGAGGCGGCCCGCCACTCCGTGTCGCTCGTCGCGCTGGGCGCCGGGACGGCCCCCGAGAGCGGCGCGGGGAAGCAGGGCATCGCCGTCCGCTTCGACCTCATGCGTCGCACGCGTCTACCCGACGGAGAGGAACCGTGGGTCGAGGCGGAGCCTGGGGTACCGTGGCTCCAGCTGGACGACGAACTGCGCGTGCGAGGGATGGGCTTGGCGGTTTACCCCACGAGCGCCCCGCGGGCCACCGTCGGCGGCTGGCTGGCGACGGACGGCCTCGGCGTAGGCTCCTTCGAGTATGGCTGGCTGAGCGAGAACGTCCTCTGGGCGAGAGTGGTGCTGCCGGGCGGCGAGCGCCGTGAGGTAGCGGGGGAGGAACTGCGGTCCCTCATAGGATCTGGGGGCGGCTCGGGGATCGTGGTGGGGGCGAGGCTCCGGACCCGGCGAGCCGGGTCCGACGTGCCCTTCGCCGCTGTCCTCGACGACGCGGACGACCTCGCGGCTTCCGTCGCGGACCTGACCAGATCGGGTGTGCCGCTCTGGCACCTGGCCTTCGTGAACCCGGTGATGGCTCGCGCCAGGAGGCTCGATGAGGGCTACCTCCTCTTCGGAGCTTACCCGCAAGAGCGGGCCAACGAGGTCGAAGCGAGCCTTCGGGATACCATCGAGACCCATCGCGGTCGCGTTCTCCCCGACGCTCAGGGCTACCGCGTGTGGGGAGAGAGATTCTTCCCCGTGGCGCCATCCCACCCGACCCCTAGCCCGGTGGTGCGCGAGCTGATCTCCGTGGAAGAGCTCCCGGAGGCGCTCCGTAGGGAGAGCTTTAGACCCGAACATATCGCCCTCCAGGGCACCGTCGCCCGGTCGGCGGAGGTGCTGCTCCTCGCAATCGAAGATTCCGAGGAGGGGCGAGCGCGGTGATGGAGCGCACAGCATCACCGGGACGGCCGCTGGTTTCTTGTCCCCGCACCTGGCTAGTGCTGGCGATCGCGCGCTTGCGGTCAGGAAGGAGGAGAGGATCATCGTGTGGTGGGCGGACTTGCTTTGGGGATTCTGGAACGGCCTTACGGCGTGGGTCGTCCTCATCGTCCACGTGTTCGGTGGCTGGGAACAATTTCCCTTCTACAACGAGGCGAGAAGCGGAAACTGGTACGACTTCGGGTTCCTGCTCGGCGCTGGCTCTCCACTTCTGGGCGCTCTCCGCGGGAGGGGTCGAGGGAGCCGGTAGGAGAGATAATGCTTCGGCACGCTTTCCTTCGCGACGATCTCCTGGAAGGCTTTAGTTGAGGTGCAGTTGAGGTGGCGGACCGCCTGGTCGGGGGTCATCCATTCCTCGCAGCTCATCACGTGGAGCTCCCGGGATGGATAGCACGATGGGCGCCGCGATGGACGATGCTCTGGGTAGGCACCATTGCTGCCGCATTGCCGCCACGGCTCCGGCTCGTCGTTCGGAGCCGTTTTCGTTTTCTTATCATTTGCAGGGAAAGGAGTGGACCGCCCAGAACTCGAACCTGGAGGACGCAGCGGTCGTCAGCTGGCCTCAAGGCAGGAAGAGACCCCTGATCCCCCAAGGTCACCAACTTACCGGATTAGGCGCGCTCGGTGGCGCGTTCTGGGGGTTCCTGTTCGGGCTGATCTTCTTCGTGCCCGCCTTAGGGGCGGCGGCCGGCGCGGGTGCGGGCGCGGCACCACTGGCTTCATTGGAAAAAGGCGGTATCGATCGAGACTTCATCAAGCAGGTAGGAGAGAAGGTAACCGAGGGAACCTCAGCTCTGTTTGCTTTGACCAGTGGAGCGCCGGTCCCCGACAGGATCATCGACGAGCTCAGGCAGTACGACTTTGAGATCATCTCGACCGACTTGCCAGAGGAGCAGGAGAAGCAACTGCGCGGGGCCTTCGCGGCTAGCTAGCCGCGAAGGCCAGCCCACCCGAATGTCGTGTGTTCATTGAAGGCCGTGTTGCGTCGTGGCGGGCTGCGACTGTAAATCTGGGCGCGTGGAGCTCATGGTTCCCTTGGAGAATCGTTGTCCCTGGTTACCTCCACTCGGTCACTCGTGCCCCTCGGCTAGGCTCGAGTAGGCCAACGAGGTGACGAAAGCCGCCAGCGGTATGGCTACCGTAGCGACCGCCGAACCACCTATCCACTCCCCCCACGTGTGCGACCCCGTGGCCAAAAACGCCAGATATGCGCCCCCCTCTATCAACGCCTCTTCGAAGATGAACGCAACGGTAGCCGTCATGAACACAAACCAGAAGTTGCCGCGCACGAGGCGGTTGCTGCGAGCTATGGCCTCGAGCGCCCTGAGCCCCTCCCTACGGATCACCGGCGTAGCCAGCGACCAGCGCGTGTATAGCCACACCCCGGGGAGTACCAGCAGGCCGGTCGCTAAGGTGGTGACAACCAGCGCGATCAACGAGGCCACAAGGACGCGCGGGATGTAGGGCAGTGCTCGGAGCAGTTCCTCGTCCAGCCCCCGCAACCCTACGCGAAGCGCTCCTTGTTCGGCATCGTAGACAAGCCCCTCGGCGTATATCAGATAGAGGTAGTAGGCGAAGTAGCCGCCCACGATGGTGAGTACCAGGTCCAGCCAGGGGCGGCCTTCGATGAGGTAGGTAGGGGTGTGCCCGATGATCCCGACCACCGCAGCCGGCACGAGCGTCGCCAGGGGATACCTCGCGATTACCGAGAAGGCCCCTCGCCATACGCCCCGGATGGTGTCCAATTCGCCCATAACCTCAGGCATTTTATTCAAATGAGCAGCATGATAAAAAGCCAGGACGAGGCGCACATGGTCGCGGGTAGGATGTACGAACCCTATTCACGAACGCCTTGGAAGGGGTGTGCTCGGAAGTTGGTATAGGGAACAGCGTACTGGTGGCCTCTAGCTGCCGCTAACATCTTCATCATCTTGGCCTTCGTCGCTACGGTGCCTACTCCTCCCGAGGTCCAAGGTCTCCTTCGCTACGGTGTCTATGAAGCCCAAGATGATGCTAATACCCGCGAAGATGTAGATCACCGTGAAGAGCTTGCTGATCGTCGTTGTCGGTACGAGATTCCCGTAGCCAACCGTGGTGAGCGTGGTGACGCTGAAGAGGAGGGCATCCACTACACTCCATCCCTCGACCCAGCTGTAGAAGATCGTCCCGCTCAGCAGAGTGATGAGGACTATGACGACGAGGGTACGGAACTCAGGATCGCTCCTCCAGGCGCTGATTACGCTCGGGCTAGGCGGAGCAAGGTGGCGAAGCAACCCCGCCTCCTACACTTCCTGCCCGACCAGTGCCTCTTGGTCCTTAAAGTCACCATAAATGTCCTTCAAACCAACGCGGCTCCCTTGCTGGACCCTTCGCCTACCCACCGATTCTCGACCACCTAAACCAATGTTCGTCGGGGAGGTGCTCGAACCCTTCGGCGCCCGGTTCTCCGAGCGGTTCCGTCCGGTGGCCGTGCACGGCATCTACGCCGACGGCGATACGGTGGTCGTTCTCTGGGACGGGGAGAGCACGAGGGGCGACGGCAAGCCCTACGAGAACGCCTACCTGAAACTGTCCGAAAAGGGGTACCAGCAACGCTCTAGTCGGGAATTTGGCCGTTATACAGAGAGCAAAACGGGCCAGAATGTCCCTTTTCGACCGCCTCACGGGTTACCCCGCTAGCACCTCATGAGACTTTTCGGACAGTTTCCTACTTATAGGCAACTCGGTGAATATGCCCCTCTCTCTGGATGCTGCTAGAGCCAGCCAGAGCGCTTGAAGATGAAGTAGAGCCCGACGGAGACTAACACGATCAGCGCTAAGGCGAAGGGGTAGCCCAAGAGCCAGTGTAGCTCCGGGATGTACTCGAAATTCATCCCGTAAACTCCGGTGACGATCGTCGGAACGACCAGTATGGCGGCCCAGGCCGAGATCTTCTTCACCTGATCGTTCTGAGCTATGCTCGCCTGCGTGAGGCTATTGACGTCTTCGGTCTGCTTGATGTTCACCTCCGTAAGCTGGGTGACCTTCTCATTCTGGGAGAGGTTCACAAGGGTGAGATTGACGCTGAGGATGTTCTGCAACAACTCACCCAACGCTACCACCTTGTCAGTAATCCGCAGAGTGTGGTCTCGAACGTCGCGGAGGTAGCGTCTCACCTCGGGATCGACTTGGTAAGCGTCGTCGTCGACCAGGCTCGACAAGACCTCCACGAGTGGCGCGGTGGCCCGCCGGCACTGGATCGATTCGCGGGAGAGCTCGTAGATGCGCCTGGAGACGCCCATATTGCCGCCGAAGACTTCGGTCTCTATCTCATCTATGTCATGCTCGAGACCCGCTACCACCGGGGCGTAGTCGTCGACCACCTGGTCCATGATCGCATAGAGTATCGCCACCGGGCCACGACGTAGCATCTCGGGCATTGACTCCAGCTGCCTGCGCACCCTATCAAGCGTCGAAGCTTCGCCATGGCGAACCGTCACCACGAAGTCTGCTCCCACGAACACGTGGATCTCTCCGAACTCGACCGTCTCGGACTCGTCGATATAGCGTGCCGGCCTCAGGACGACGAACAGTATTCCGTCGTATCGCTCTAACTTGGGACGTTGGTGGGCCTTGATGGCGTCCTCTACCGCCAAAGGATGCAGCTCGAACTCCTCGGCCACAGAGGAGAACTCCTCCTCTGTGGGCTCGTAGAGCCCTATCCATGCCAGTCCATGCTGTTCGCGGCAGGCCTCGTAGGTTGCCTGGAGAGACGCGGGTTCCGCTGCCCTGCGACCGTCCACGTAGATGGCGCTGTCCACGATCATGTAGCGTATGGTACACCCGTGCCGCGACACGCGTTGGGAGTCAGGCAACAGGAGCCAGATGACCGCCACGGTCGCACACGGTAGACCCTGCGGGGCGGTGGATACGCCGTCTCCTTCCCTTACTGTCAGTGGCAAACTGCCGGTAACACCCCTCTCCGAACGTTCAGGTGGCGGGCTGTGACGGCGACGCGACGGCGGTGCATGCCGTGAGTGCGGTCGGGATCGGCGAGGGCGAGACGTTGCTTGTGCATGGGGCGTCGGGCGGGGTGGGACGGGTGGCGATCCAGGTGGCGCGGGCGCGCGGCGCTCGCGTGATCGGGACCGCGAGCCCTGCCCACCACGAGGAGCTGCGTGCCCTGGGCGCCGAGCCCGTCGCCTACGGTGAGGGCCTGCTCGAGCGGGTGCGCGCCATCGCGCCCGACGGTGTGGACGCCGCCATCGACACGATCGGCACCGACGAGGCGATGGACGTCTCGCTCGCGCTGGTCGCCGAGCGCGACCGGATCGCCACGATCGCCAACTTCCGGCGCGGCTTCACCGAGGGCATCAAGGTGCTCGGTGGGGCCCAGGGTGCCGATCCCGGCGTCGAAATCCGTCAGGCGGCGCGGCTTGAGCGAGCACTTCGGAAAAGACTATCCGGATGATCACTTACGATGCGAGGCCACGATGCATGACACCACCGCGCGAGAGGGCGCAGAGATTAAGAGCCGGGTTGTAGAAGCCCGGGACTTGACCAAGACCTACGGCCGGGGAGAGGGAAGGGTAGTTGCGGTCGCGGGCGTGAGCTTGAGCGTGGCCTCAGGCGAGTGGGTCTCGGTGGCGGGGCCCTCCGGCTCGGGCAAGAGCACGCTGATGAACTTGCTAGGACTCCTCGATCGGCCGACCTCTGGTTCCTACGCTCTGGGCGGGCGAGAGGTGTCGAAACTTAAAGGCGGCGAGTTGGCCCGCGCGAGGAGGGGAGCTCGTGGGCTTCGTGTTCCAGAGCTACAACCTGCTGCCTCGCCGGAGCGCCCGGGAGAACGTCGAGCTTCCCATGATCTACGCGGGCGTGGGCCGCAGCGAGCGCAAGAGGCGGGCCATGGAAGCTCTGGAGCGAGTCGGGCTCACCGACCGGGCAAGCCACAAGCCCTCAGAGCTCTCGGGTGGCCAAGCACCCTCTCCCCGGAGGATACCCGCAGGGTGGCGGCTCTCCCCTCGGTATCAGAAGCCTCATCCGTCGTTTCGGTGGTGGTGCCCATCAAAGGCAGGAGCATCTCCTTCTCGGGGGTGGACCCCACCTACGACCAGATACGCTCCGTCAAGCTCCTCGCCGGCCGTTTCGTGCGAGGCCCGGGAGAGGTGGTGCTCGCGCCTCTCTACGGCTAGAGATCTCTTCGAGACAGCTTCGCGAAGACCTGGGGAAGCCGTCGGGCGGACGTTGGAGATAGGCGGGCCCGGCGCTGCCAAAGAGTACAGGGTGGTCGGTGTCTCGAAGAAGGAGCCCACGGGCTTCGGTCCTCCGTCCTCCGCCACCTCGTACATGAGCACCCGCGACGCCCTCGACATCTCGGGCGCGGGTACGGTGGGGCAGATCATCGCCTCTGCTAAAAGCGCCGAAGCGGTAGAGGCAGCCAAGAGGGTCATCACCGCCGAGCTCAGGAAGGCCCACGGCGGGGCCTGCCCGTGGAGGCGCTACGGAGAGAGTAAGGGAGCGTCCTGAGGCGGAGAGTCGTGTTCCACACGCCGTCTTGCGCCGGGCCATGAAGCAGGCGACGGCGATCTGTCGGTCGTTGAGCGCCTGTGCCTCGGCGTGTTTGCCTAAGGGGAGGCTTTGAGCAGGATGCGGGCTCGGTTCAACTTACGCGCCGGGGCGCTGCCAGAAGAGATGAGCTTGTGCAGGTACTCCCGCTCTTCCTTGGTCAGCTCGACGACGTATTCCTTTTTCATAGCGACTCTCCTCCAGAGATGGATCATCCTCAGGATAAGCCGCTCCACAGAAACGTCAAATCATCATTGACGGAGGACTAGTCATTGTAGGAGGTAGACGTCGAGGCTTGGCTTATTGCCATATGGCGTATAAACTAATGCCATATGGCAGGATTTCTGTTCGGGGAGCGAAGAAGGGCGCAACGATGTCGCAGACGGTGAGAGCGGATTCTGAGAAGGGTACGGACCTCTCGAGGTACTGGGGAGAGATAGAGTCAGGGGGGTGGGGAACTGGCCATCCCTATCTGCTGCTGTTGGGCTTGGATCCGATGGATACCCCTCGGCTGGTGGAGCGGGTCGAGGAGGGTCTCACTTTCGAGGAGCTTGAGCACCTGAGACAGAACATGGGCCTCTCTAGGGGAGAGATGGCCGAGCTCGTTCAGATTAGACCCCGCACGCTGGACAGGAGAAAGAAGGAGGGCCGGTTGCACCCGGAGGAGTCGGATAGACTCTTGCGCGCTTCGAGGGTCTTCGGCAGGGCGATAGCGCTCTTCGAAGGAGATGTCGAGGGCGCTTTAGGGTGGCTCTCCTCGCCCCAAAGGGCGCTCGGCGGGGCCGTGCCGCTGGAGATGGCCCGCACTGAGATCGGGGCCGGGGAGGTGGAGGACTTGATCGGCAGGCTCGAGCACGGCGTCTTCTCCTGATGGACCACCACGACTCTTCCTCCTAATAGGCGATGGCGACCGGCTGGAGGATCCTCAAGAGCCGACACGCCAGCACGGCTTTCGACGGGGAGGGGGCCAGGCTCTACGGCGGGCGCTGGAACAGCCCAGGTACGAGGATGGTCTACACTTCGAGCACCATCTCTTTAGCCGTGCTCGAGGTCCTGGTTCATCTGCAGGAGGCGAGCCTCCTCTCCTCCTACTCGCTCATCTCTGCCGACTTAGATGATGCTCTCGTAGAGCGCCTGGACCACTCCATGCTGCCCGATGGATGGCGTACCTACCCTGCTCCGTCCGACCTGCAACGCATAGGCGACGATTGGGTCCGGAGCCAGAGAAGCGTCGCGCTTGAGGTCCCGAGCGTTATCGTAGTGCGCGAGAGCAACTACCTCCTGAACCCCACCCACCCCGACTTCGCCTCCGTCATCATCGGCGAACCGGAGCCCTTCACCTTCGACGAGCGTCTCCTGGCCGGACCCGACGCCTCCGGACAATAGCCGAGTGTGAAGGATAAAGGCCGTAAAGCTCCTTACCAAGAGTCGAACGGTCTCCACAGGTTAAGCAAGCTCACCCCGCGGTGCTTCCCTGATAGCCACGACCGACCGGTGGAAGCTCCGGGGCGGGTCTCCGTTACGTAGCACTTGAGGTGCACCTCGACGCTTCAGCCTCTGGGCCGTACTCACATCGAGGCGGTGATCCTCGGCGAAGCTCCATAAGACAGGCCGCAGTCGGCTCCGCTTCGCTCCGCCTACCCGGCCCTTTTCGAAGGCCTGCGAGAAGCGTGGCGGTGCAAGGCGGAGAGCCGCCCTGGGCCGCACCCCGCACCAATGGCGTCGTGGATACTTTGTGGCTGCTGGACTGGATAAGGTGCTCTCATAGGGGGTGGGCGGTTGCGTGACTCTAGGAATTGGATGCGGCTAGCCTACGTTTCGCTTTAAGCATTTTGTTCCATCCACTCGGCAAGAGCGGTCTCCAAGGCGTCGAGGGCCTCGTCTACCGTCTCGTAGTGAGCACTACCTTCCCAGATCATGCCTCCTTCATCCAGCGCCCTGACCAAAGAGGAACTGTAATGGTCTCGTCCCAGTTCTATCCATCCCTGGAATCTCACCCAGTTCGCGATGTTCGGATAGCTCTCCTCAAACGAACTCCCCACTTGCCTGCTCCCCTTGCATCGAGACCATCATACACCCGGTCGCCACAGCGTTTGCTGCGATCACGATACCAGGCGTGCTCTCAGCGGTCCTCTAACTCAGAACTGGTAGCCCTTCTTGGTCCAGTAGAGCCAGTCTTCTACCGCCTCCCGGGTTTCCTCATCGGCATCGACCACTTCGAGCTGGGAGAGAGGAACCGCCAAACTCTCCTCATCCCAGACCATCTCGATGAACATATCGTGCTCGCAATCCTCTACGGGAGCCATGCCGATTATCTCGACCTCTTCTCCCACCTTCAGCGGAGAGGTGGATCTTCTGACAGCACACCGGGCGAGAAAGGGGAAGTTGAGTTTCCTTTCAAGGTAGTAGTACCAGCCTATAGCTCGTTCTTCTTCGTTGTACGCATCGACGACAGCCTCCATGGTGATCCGGTGCTCTCTTACCTCGTCCGTTTCGATCTCGGGTCTTCCAAACCACTCAACCACCGCAAAACACTCCATCTTTCCGGGTTTTCACCCCATACCATAAACACAGCGGTTCGGGTGCACAACCTGTGCAATGTAGGGGACAGCCGTCTGGTCTTCCTTCGCAACACATCTAAACCGGAAGCGCGCGAAGGGGCACCAGCGTAGCACCGGCAGTCGTCCGCGCAAGGGCACCCGAAAGCTCGGCCAGGCTTCGCTTCATGGCATCATGCTAGCGCAAAGTGTTACCACGCCTGGAGAGACAGGAGGAGGCACGGCATGTTTGCTCGGGTCGGCTGGTTGCAAGGATCATCTGATCACAGAAACGAAGTAGCCCATCGGGTTCAGATGCAGGATAACCCTCAAGGTAAACAGCCCCAGGGACCCAGACAATTCCTACTGGAGCCAGAAGTGCCACTCCTTTATGACCTTGTTTCCAAATCTTCGGCACTTTATAGCTTGGACTCTCCGGTAAAAGTTGCCGGGGCACGACAGAGGCCATCGATCCGCCTCTACGATCTGCGGCATACCTGCGCCACCTTACTACCTTCTCGCAATGTGCATCCCAAATACGTGCAGGAGCTTCTGGGGCACGCTTCCATAGCGCAAACGCTGGACACCTACAGCCACATCATCGAGGGCATGGATGGCGGCATAACAGATGCCATTGACGAGGCCTTGGATTAGGTACTTTAAGTTCGGTTGATGCACCGTTGCTGCACAGAGGCCCCGGAGAGTGTCCGGGGCCTTCGGCGCTTTCCTGTCATTTGCAGGGAAAAAAGAGAGTGAGCCGCCCAGGACTCGAACCTGGAACTAGAGATTAAGAGGACCTTGCACCTGCTCCGAGCGGTCCAGATCGACTCCGGTTGGCCCAGTATGTAGCCGGATTGCGGGCTCTCAGAGGCGCGGAAAGGTCCGACAGATGCCCTGGGATACGATCGTGGTCGTGGTAAGTTCGTGGTAAATCGTGGTAGTGGAGGGTGGCTGGACCGATGCCCAACAGGGAAGGACTACTGTGCATGTCCGTCACGATGACCCGGCTGCGGCCGTCATGAAGGCTTCGCTCGAGGGCGTAGAAAGAAAGCTCCGCTGGGCCGACAAGCACTAATAAAGAATATCCGGGGAGACATCCTGCGAGCTCGGCTCCGGCTTACCTGTGGGCGGTCTCCGGCTCGTCGCGGAGCACTCACGGGCTAGGCGTTCGAGTAGACGCGCGAGTTCCTTGTGCTCTTCGGGCGACCAGCCTTCGAGATGCCCTTCGAGATCCTCCCGCCGCGCCTCCACGAGCTTCTCCAGCACGCCCCTTGCTTCCGGACGCACGGCGAGCGGCGCGTGCTCGTCTGACCCGGTGATGAGCTCCTTCTCGCGCAGTATCTGGAGATGGGGATGGAGGTCAGCATCTGATAGTTCGAGGCGGGCCGCCAGCTGCCTCGTCCATGCCGTTGGCGGCGCGCCTCCCCATGCTGGGTATCCAGGCTGAGTAGAGATCAAGAGTCAAGGTTATGCTGGCGTGCCCCAGATGGTGATGAACCACTTTGGAGTGGACACCGCGTCCCAGGAGCAGGGTGGCGCACGTGTGCCTGAGGTTGTGTGAAAGGGCGGTTACCGCCCATGAAGAAGAGCTCCTGATCCGCGGAGGCGCCAGGTTCGTCACAACGATCATCGGCCCCTGAATCACCAACGCCGTGGAGATCCTGGGAGCGCGACTCGAGATGGGGCAGGAGGCGGTGGGCAACGTGCTCGCGGCCGCTACAGGGAGCGGTCCAGCTCTCGCAGCAGCTCGTGGAGTTGCGCTTGCTCCTCCTCGGGAAGAGCGGACATCAGCTGATGCACGAGGTCCTCGTGGGCCGGTACAACCTCCTCAAAGAGACGCCGCCCCTCCTCGGTGAGGTAGAGACGGTTGGTCCGCCCCTCCTGGCGCCGCGAGATGAGCCCGCGCCGCTCCATCTGGTCGACCAGGTGGCTCACGTTGCCCTTGGTGACGAGCAGCGATGCACCCACCTCCTTCTGCTTGCACCCCTCCGCTGCCCCCACGTGCGCCAGCACGTCGAACTGGGCCCTGTTCAAGCCGTGAGCCCTGAGGTGCTCGACCGCCGCCCGTTCCACCTTCTGGACGACCCGCCACATCCTCAGCCACGCCAGGACCGAGTGCCTCCTCAAGCCACCGCCCCGACGCACGGATTTCCGCTCCACTCCCATTGTAATGTGAAGTTTAATGTTAAACCAACCAGCCATCAACCCGAGCTCGAACCGCCGGAACGGCGGGAATGCGGCCAGAGCCGCGAGAGGTCCCTGCCAGCGTGCGGGAGTGAACCCTTTCGCAACAGCGGTTGACATCTCAAAGTTCAATATTAAACTATACATGAGTTCAACATTGAACTAAGGAGATGGAGCATGGCGGATCTGGAGATCGGTGGGCTGCAGCGCACGTCTTCGAAGCCGCCCTGCTGATCGGCGGCCGGGCACACGTTAAGAAAAGGAGGTTGTCGGAATGATCGACGTAGGGCTGTTGGTATTGAGGTTGGTTCTGGGTGTGATCTTCATCGGCCATGGTGCCCAGAAGCTCTTCGGTAGCTTCGGCGGGCCGCGGATATCGGGGTTCGCGAAGATGCTCGAGCAGCTGGGTGTAAAGCCTGCCAAGCCCATGGCGATCCTGGCCGGACTCGCGGAGTTTGTCGGCGGGATACTGGTGATGTTTGGCTTCCTGACGCCTGTGGCGGCGCTGGCCCTCATCGGGGTGATGATCGTGGCGGTACTCACGGTGCATCTGAAGAACGGCTTCTTCAACACCAATGGGGGCTACGAGTTCAACCTGGCGCTTGCGGGGATGGCCTTGACGCTCCTGATCGTAGGTGCGGGAGCCTACAGCCTCGACAGCGCGCTTGGCATCTTCTGGTAGGCCAAATAGCGACTCCTCTGACTAAAGAGCAGTCGCGCTCGAATGGAGGAGAGATGAACGCCGAGGTCCGCAACAATCCAGCCAACTATCGTTACGAAGTCTGGGCTAGACGGCGAGACTTGCAGGCTACACCCAGTACGGCCTGCGTCCGCGGGCGGATCGCCTTCCTCCACACCGAGGTCCACGAGCCCTACGAAGGCATGGGCCTGGGCTCCCAGCTGGCCCGCTCGGCGCTCGACGATGCGCGCGCCAGGGGACTGATGGTAATGCCGTACTGCCCGTTCATCGCCGGTTACATCGAGCGCCACTTCGATGAGTATGGTGACCTTGTGGCCCTGAGATGCTAAGCGGAGACAGACCATGAGCCAGAAGCCTCCTGCAGATAGAGAAGACCTAGATAGTGAAGAAGAAAAATTGGCGATCTCCCACGCGCGGGCATACACCGCCCCTGGCGTGACAGTCTACTACGACAGGGGAAGGTGTCTGCACTTCGCCGAGTGTGTCCGTGGCCTGCCTGAGGTATTCGACGTGAAGAAGCGGCCGTGGATCCAGCCCGAGAACGCCTCTGCGGAGCAGGTAGCGGAGGTAGTGCGTCGCTGCCCGAGCGGGGCGCTGCACTACCGGCTTGAGGAAGGACTGCCTGAGGAGCCCGAGCAGCCCACCCGCGTAGAGTTCGTGGCCAACGGACCGATAAACCTGCGTGGAGATCTGAGCATCGAGGTACCGCGCGGGTCGGATGCGGGAGGTTACGTAGCATCTCTGTGCCGGTGTGGGCTTACTGAGAACGAGCCCTTCTGCGACAAAGCGTGCAGCCGCACCGGCTGGACTTCGGAAGCGCCGGCCCGCGCCAACGACTAGAAAAGACTCGAGCGAAAGGAGCAAAGCACCATGACCACGCAGATCGAGACCGGTGAGCGGGAGGTCGTCCTGCTCGAGGACGCCCACATTCGCCCGATGATGGGCCTCGACGTCCTCGAACCGTTGCCGTCGCGGACCATCCCGTATTCGCGGGTTGACCCCTTCATCCTCGTTCACGAGGCCGTAGTTCCAATTACTGAGGAGCGGGCGAGCATGGATACCAGGCACCCCCACCGTGGGTTCGACAACCTGTGGTACCTGCTCGCGGGCGAGGCCAGTACCGGCCACAGCACCGGTCCGGGTGGCGCGATGGAGCGCGCGCGGCTGCGGACCGGATCTCTCCTGAAGCTCCGAACGGGCCGCGGTGTGTGGCACGCCGAAGGGATAGGCGAAGACGAGCTCAGGGAGGGCAAGGCCGGCAGCGAGATGCGCGGCGTCCTCTTCTGGGTGAACCTGGCGCGCAAGGACAAGGGAGTCGAGCCGAGCGCGCAGATCCTGAATCCGCAGGAGGTGCCCGTCCGGCAGGAGGGCGAGGCGATCGTCCGGGTGCTGGTAGGGGACGGCTCTCCGGTCGAACTCGGGACTCCCGGGCTCATCCTGGACGTCGAGCTGCCGATGGGTGGCTCGTTCAACCACTCCGTCCCGCCGGAATTCAACGGCTTCGTGTACATGCTGGAAGGCGAGGCGAGCTTTGGCGCCAACACCCGGCGGGCGAGCCGCTCGCAGATCGCCGTTCTCGGAGCGGGTGGCGCGCTGAGCGTGGTCGATGCGCAGCCGGGGACGCGCTTCATGCTCATGGCCGGGAAGCCGTACGGAGAGACGCCATTCTTCAACGGACCATACGTGGACTGACGGCCCTCGCCATCGCACGTCGCGAGGCCGAACGCATCGATGCGGGCGCCCGCTGAGCCGAGGCCCGGAGGCCAACAAGCCGTGTGCAGCGGCGGGTTTAATTAAACGGCTATGGATCAAATTCGTCTTCTGGCTGACGACCGCGCCCCTGGCCCAGATGGAGGTATTCGCCACCGAGGTCGGTCCGGGTTTGCCGCTGCGTGGGCGCGAGCTGGTTGAACGAAAGGAGGATCGGATGTCCGAGAGCATCGATGGACCGTACTCACCGAGTGCGTTGCCACCCCTACCACTAGAGGATTGGAGGGACACCAGAGAGACGCTTCACCGCTACGTCCAGATCGTGGGCAAGGTGCGCCTTGAGTATTCTCCCTTTAGAAACCACTGGTGGCACGTAACGCTCCATGTCGATCCTCGGGGTCTCAGCGCGCGCCACATGTTCAGTGGCGAGGTCGCCTTCGAGATCTCTTTTGACCTCATAGCTCACGAGCTAAAAGTGGTCACCGGCGCCGGGGACAGAGCTTCTTTCCCGCTTCGAGACGGGCTCTGTGTGGCCGAGTTCTACGGCAAGCTGGTCTCCAACTTCGAGACCCTTGGCATAGAAGTTGACCTGAGCAATCCTAGCCCCTTCGACCTAGAAGACGAGGACAGGCACTTCAAGGAAGACACCGAGCACGCCTCTTACGACGAGGAGTACGTGGAACGCTACCAGAGGATACTGACGTGGGTAGACCATATTTTCCAGGAGTTCTCGGGACGCTTCAACGGTAAGCAGAGCCCGGTCCATCTCTTCTGGCACGGCTTCGATCTTGCCGTAACCCGCTTCTCCGGGAGGCGCGCCCCCGAGCGGGAAGGCGCCGACAAGGTAACGCGTGAGGCCTACTCCCACGAGGTTATATCTTTCGGATTCTGGCCCGGAGACCGCAATACACCTGCTCCAGCCTTCTACTCCTACACAGCCCCCGAACCGGACGGATTGACCGGGCAGACTCTACGCCCGGAATCGGCGTTCTGGGCCCCCGAGGGGGGTATGGCACTCCTGATGTACGACGATGTGCGCAAGGCCAACTCGCCTAGAACTACTCTGCTGGAGTTTATGGAGAGCGCCTACGAGGCGGGAGCGGGGACCGCTGGCTGGGACATGGAGGATCTCCGGGCAGAGCCCGTTCGTTGAGCCGCTGTCCCTCACATCTCCAGGTGGGACACCGTGCGGCGATGCGAGACAGGCAGGTGGGAGCCGAATCTCCTCGAAGAAACCTTTCCTATCCGTCCTCTCCCTGCCCTTTATTCACCCACCTTCCGAGAGGTAGAGGTCTTCTCGGAAGGTGGGTGCACGTATGGTAAGAGCCGGAGTCGAGGCCAGTTACAGTGACATGTTCAGCTAGTTGAGCTAGCAATTGAAGCGAGGAGAGAGTGAGATGAAGATTGCAGTCGTTGGCAGAGGTAACGTCGGGGGCGGGCTTGCGGATCTCTGGGAGAGGGCGGGCCACGAGGTTACGAGGATCGGGCGAGAGGGCGGCGACGTCTCGGAGGCTGAGGCCGTGCTCGTGGCGGTCCCTGGCGGCACGATCGCCCAAGCCCTCGACAACGTGGAGGGCATCGAGGGCAAGACGGTTATCGATGCGACGAACCTCTGGGGCGTCGACTCCCCGGCAGGCTTCTCCTCGAACGCCGAATACGTGAAGTCGAGGACGAACGGTCCGACGGCGAAGTCGTTCAACACCAACTTCGCCTCGCTCTACGATCGGATTGGCGAAGCGCGCTCGACACCGAGCAATTTGTGGTGCGGCGACGAGGAGGCGCGGCAGGTCGTCGAGCAGCTCAACCGAGATGCAGGCTACGAGCCCGTCTACGCGGGTCCTCTCGAGAACGCCGCAGCGCAGGAGAACTTCATCAAGCTCACCGCGGGGATCAGCCGGGGGGGATGCGCCCCTTCTTCTATCGGATTGCGCCTCCTGATCAGCTCTGAGTCTACAATCGAGAAGGAAAGTAGGACATCGGATGAGCACGACAGGCGCGGCGCGTATGGTAACGGAGGGCGGGGATCCTGTCGAGCAGCGTGTCACTCCTCTCGAGCTGTTCTTCGACCTGGTTTTCGTCTTCGCCCTAACCCAGGTAACCGGCTTCCTCGTCGATCACCTCACGTGGCTGGGGATGTTGCAGGCCGCCGCGCTGCTCACGGTACTGTGGTCATCGTGGGCGAGTTACCCTGCACGATCTTTGGGGGACGTGCGCTTACGGCTGGGTGTAGGGACGGCGATCCGCCCCCGGGTAGAGAGGAGAGATGAGTTGGTACGGTCGGGTTATGATGGAGGACTTCGAGAGGAGGAGACGTATGGAAGAAAAGGAGAGGGTCTGCGAGGTTTGCGGAGCAGCGCTTGACCAGCAGGCCGCCGAGCGCATCGCTACGGCGTTGGACGGGAGTCCGTTCTGGCGCGAGATGCGTCAGGAGCCAGAACTTGTGGCGCTCGTGCGCGAGCGCCGGCCAGACATCTTCGCGATGGCAATTGGTATGGAGGTCTGCACGGCCTGCCGCGAGAAGGCCCACAGAGAAGGCGGGTGGGCAACCGACGCGGCGGCAGACTAGCGCCACCCCCCTGGCCGGGGCTCTTAGCCGGGCTCCGGCCCGATACAGAAGGAGGTTGCGTGGGGGGAGAGTAAAGGGCTTCGCTCCAAGGTAAGCCGCAGGAACCTCCTGAGGCGTCTCGCCTCCATCAACAGAACCGCCTTCAGACGCCTTCAAGGGACGCCTCATCTCCATAACCTTGACCTACCCCAGCGAATACCCCGAAGACCCAGAGGTCTGCAAGAGGCACCTGAAGGCCTTCCGCAAGCGCTTGGAGAGGAGGTACGGAAAGTTCGCTGCCTTCTGGAGGATGGGTATACAGGAGAGAGGTGCCTTCCACTTTCATCTGCTCCTGTTTGTTCCCCTGTCTTTCGGTTCCGTGAGAGAGGTACGTCGCTTTGTCTCTTGTTCCTGGTACGAGGTCTGCGGGGAGATCTCCGAGGGGCACATCCACACGGGTACGCGGGTCGAGGAGGTGAGGAGCTTGGAGGAAAGTCACGAGTTACGCCGAGAGATACCTGGCCAAGAAGGAGGAGTTCCCGGAAGGCTCGGAGACGGGACGGATTTGGGGAGTGATGGAACTACGAACTCCTCCCAGTCCAGTGGGAGACAGTTCGGGTCAGTCTCCAAGATGCCTACAAGATTCGGAGAATCTACAGGAGGCTGGCGAGATTGAAGGGCACAAGTTCCCTGCGCCGACTCACGGTGTTTGTCAGGCATGAGAACGTGGTCCGGCTGCTTAGAGTTCTTGGTATATAGCTTAGAGTAGCAAGCAACAACCGGGCGTACACATCCTCGCGAGCGGTTGATGCCTGCTTTCGCACCCTATGACATCGGCGTCCTCCCCGTGGCGTGTCGCGTACCACGCCGCGATCGATCCACGCTGGGATGCGTCAGCTGCAGCATCTTGTTAGGCGGCGCGCTAGAGCCAGCGACGCACGGAAGCCTTGTAAGGGGAATACTCAGAAGGGAAGCGTGCCTCCAAGTACCGTTCCTCTCTCGGGATCACGACGCGCGACATGACGGCCACCGCGGCAAGAAGCGTGAGAACTAACCATAGGCTGTTCACCCACAGCGCGATTCCGAGCTGGAGAAGCGAGAAGGCCAGATAGATGGGGTTCCGGCTGAAACGATAGGGTCCCGTGCGCACGATTGTCGTCGTGGGCCGATTGCCCGGGACAGGCGTGCCAGCGGCCCGCAAAGTGCGGACGGCGAATAGAAACAAGCCGATCGCCAACAGAACCACGGGGGCGCCCAAGCGCGGACTCACGCCACGCGGGAGCAGCGAAACCGGCCGAGTGCGATGAAGAATCACGCCGAGTGCTATCGAGCCCAGGTACACCAGAGGGGGACGCGCAACGCCAAGGTTTGCAGCCTCGGGCACGGGCCTGGCGGGGTCGGAATTCGCTCGAGGATCACTCGTCATACGTCGTCTCTGCGGCCGCCTAACTAGTAAGTATGCCACTACGTTCAGCATAACATGCCGCACAGAGGAATTATGCCGCGAGGCCCGATGCACAAAGAGGAGGCTAACAGAAGCCAGCTACCGATCCGTGGCGGAGCCCAAGCGCGACCGGAGGTTTTGAGGCGCAAGGGGAAGACATTATTCGGAAGCCACCTCCTTGAACTGGTGCCTGCATCCCTTCGAAGTCAATATCCTCAGCCCGAGGATCTATGAGGCGTCTTTCACATCCATCTTAAACCGCGAGACTACGCTCCTGTGGCGCGGGGCCTGCCTCCGAAGAGCACGTCGCGGGCCTCCTCGTCCAGGTCCTCTATAGGACGGCGCAACTCCTCTCCTACCTCCATCGCCCGTCGCACCGCTGGCCGCTCTCCCATCGCCTCATACCAGCGCCTGAGGTTCGAGTACTCCTCCATCCTCTGGCCCTGCCTCTCGTGGGAAGCGACCCAGGGATAGATGGCCATGTCCACGATCGAGTAGTCGTTGCCGACGAAGTAATCGACCTCTGAGAGGCGAGCGTCCATCACCCCGTAGAGGCGGGTGGCCTCGTTGGTGTAGCGATCGACGGCGTAGGGGATCTCCTCGGGCGCGTATCCTCGGAAGTGGTGGGCCTGTCCTAGCATCGGTCCCACGGAGCTCACCTGGAACATGAGCCACTGCAACGCCTCGTATCTCTGCCGCGGCGATGATGGCATGAACCTGCCGGTCTTCTCGGCGAGGTAAACGAGGATCGCTCCCGACTCGAAGACCGAGATTGGCTCTCCTTCAGGGCCTTCAGGGTCCACTATGGCGGGCATCTTGTTGTTGGGACTGATCTTTAGGAACTCCTCGTCGAACTGCTCACCGGCCGTTATGTCTACCGGTGCCAGATTGTAGGGAAGCTCGGCCTCCTCGAGGAAGATGGTGATCTTCTTGCCGTTGGGCGTTGGCCAGAAGTAGAGAGCGATTGTTCTTGGCATTCGGCCTCGCTCCTTATGGTTGGTGGCGGATCGCTGTGTACTGCTTGTAGCATCGTTCGGGAAAGATAGTATAGATAAGTCTGTAGAGGAGGAGAATGGGATCGAAGAGAAGAAGCCTGACGTCCTACGGGGACGCGGGGTTCAGCCGGTTTATCCGCATGGCCTTCGCGCGACACCTGGGGCTCGGACCCGAAGATTACGAGAGACCAGTCATCGGCATCTGCGACACTTCCAGCGAGATCAACCGCTGCCACACGCATTTCGGGCCCATAGTCGAGGCCGTCAAGCGAGGGATACTCATGGCGGGCGGCATACCGCTGACGTTTCCAACCATATCCCTGGGTGAGATCTTCACGAGCCCGACCACGATGCTCTACCGGAACCTGGCCGCGATAGACACGGAGGAGATGATCCGGGCGCAACCTATCGACGGCGTAGTATTGATGGGCGGGTGTGACAAGACGGTACCGGCGCAGCTTATGGGAGCAGCAAGCGCCAACATCCCGGCCATTCAGTTCACCGGAGGTCCGATGGCAAATGGCGAGTATAACGGAAGGACTCTGGGGGCTTGCTCGGACTGCCGCTACTACTGGCAGGAATATCGGGCTGGGCAGCTGGACGAAGAGGAGCTTGAGGAGATCAACCGCTCGCTCGCTCCTACCGCAGGCCATTGCATGGTGATGGGGAGCGCGAGCACCATGGCAGTAGTGAGCGAGGCCCTCGGGATGATGCCACCCGGGGCTGCCGCTATCCCCGCCACGGACAACCGCCGCCTGGCCGCCGCCCAGGAAGCGGGAGGAATGATCGTTCGCCTCGCCGAGTCGGGCACGTGCCCGGCCGAGATCATGACCGAACACGCCTTCGAGAACGCGGTCCGGGTACTCATGGCGGTCGGCGGCTCGACGAACGCAGTGATCCACCTCATTGCTATCGCGGGTAGACTGGGCATCGAGCTGCCACTGGAACTCTTCGACCGGCTGGGCAGGGAGACTCCGCTTGTCGCGAACCTGCGTCCCTCCGGCAACTACCAGATGCAGGAGTTCTTCTACGCTGGCGGCGCCCCGGCGGTGATGAAAGAGCTGTCTTCCATGCTTCACCCGAACGAGCCTACGGTCACGGGCCGCACCGTGGAGGAGAATCTGAAGGGCACCACCGTCCCCGAGGCATACCGGGACGTAATCCGCCCGGTCTCGGAGCCGCTCTACGGCGACGGAGGACTCGCGGTGTTGTGGGGCAACCTGGCTCCGAGAGGAGCGGTGATCAAGACGAAAGCCGCCTCGCCGGACCTGATGAAGCACCGGGGGCGGGCTGTGGTCTTCTCGAATGTCGAAGACTTGGAGCGGCGGGTGAACGACCCCAACCTCGAGATAGAAGCCGGTGATGTCATGGTGCTCAAGAACGCGGGACCGGTAGGCGCTCCGGGGATGCCGGAGTCCGGGCTGCTCCCGATCCCTGAGAAACTATTGAAGCAAGGACTCAGAGACATGGTAAGGATCTCCGACTGCCGGATGAGCGGCACGGCCTCCGGTACAATCGTGCTACATGTGGCGCCCGAAGCCGCCGTCGGCGGCGCCATAGCGCTCGTGCGGACGGGAGACGATATCTCGCTGGACGTCGAGGCCCGGCGTCTGGAACTCCTGGTTGACGAGAGTGAGCTGAACAGGAGGAGAGCCGTCTGGAAACCGCCCGATTCCGCGCAACGCGGTTACATGCGACTGTATCAGAAACACGTGCTCCAGGCCGACGAAGGTTGTGACCTTGACTTCTTGAGGAAGGGCTGATGGACGGGATACGGTTGATAAGGGTGCGTCAACACTTCGAAGCGCCGACCGTCTCCGACGTTAGCGGACAGGTCCGCAGCGAAGTCGAGCAACTCCTTGGCTCTTCCTCGCTCGGTCCCGGGTCTCGGATCGGCATCACGGCGGGGAGCCGGGGCATCAACGACGCCGTCGAGGTGTACCGCGCAACGGTAGAGACTATAAGGGAAGCGGGCCACGAGCCGTTCCTCTTCGCTGCTATGGGCAGCCATGGCCGGGGGACGGCTGAGGGACAACGCGACCTGCTGCGCAGCTTGGGCGTCACGGAGGAGGAGGTCAGGGCGCCGGTCCTCTGCTCGGACGACGTCGTGGAGTTAGGTGAGAGCGGAGAGCCCCTGGCCGGGTTACCGGTCCAAGTGGCTCGCGAGGCCACGGAGGCCGATGGCGTCATAGTAATCAACAGGGTCAAGCCGCACACCTCCTTCCACGGTCCCTACGAAAGCGGGTTGATGAAGATGCTCGCGGTTGGTATGGGCCGTGCGAAGGGTGCTCCGATGGTTCACCGGCTCGGGTGGGACTCAATGGTTGAAGCCGTACTGTCTATAGGCGGCGCCGTACTGGAGAGGCTGCCGGTAGTCGGGGGCCTCGCGATCGTCGAGAACGCCAGAGAAGAGACCGCTCTAGTCAAGGGCTTGGTGCCCGCAGAGATACCCGAAGAAGAGAAGCACCTCCTGGATCTGGCCCGAGACTACATGCCCTCCCTACCGGTCAAGCGGTTGGATCTCTGCGTGGTCCGCGAGATGGGGAAGAACTATAGCGGTACGGGCATGGACACAAACATCATCGGGCGCCTGCGGCTGCAGGGCATGCCCGAGCCGACCGAGCCGGCCATCATGTGCCTGGCAGCTCTCGACCTCTCCGAGGCCTCCCATGGCAATGCAACCGGCGTAGGGCTCGCGGATTTCGTTACCGAACGACTGGTCGAGAAGATCGACCGCGAAGCGACGTACCTCAACTGTCTCACCAGCGGAGGTCCCATCCGGGCGGCTATCCCCATGGCCCTGCCCAGCGAAGAAGCCCTGTTTGCAGCTGTGTGGCAGGCGCTGAAACCCGAGCGCCTCGACCAGGTCCGCGTCGCAGTCGTAGACGACACCCTCCATCTGGAGCAGTTATGGCTCTCGGAGAACCTTCTGGGAGAGCTGGAAAACGGAAAGGTCGAGACCGTAGGAGACTCTTTCCTGCTGGAGTTCGACGCGCAAGGCCACATGCTACTGGACAGCTAGTCCTACAGCGACACTTTCATTGAACTACGGTATGCTGCTCCTTTAACCAACAGAGGAGATGCATTTGGCTGCGAAGGAATCCCGAAGTGGAGCTGACGAAAGTCTGCCTGATAAATCGTTAGGGCACCCGTGAGCGCCTACGATTGGTGGCACGAATGGCGGCGATACGGCGTCTTCTGACCGCGTTTCGACCTCTTTGGGAGTCCAATGTGAGGCTGCTCCGAAATTATCAGACAGTTTCTCTAGCTCGACTTTATCCATTTGGCCGATGTAGACACAGCGCAGCGGTTAGTCGCTCACGATCGTCCCCAGTGACTTTTGCCATCACGATCAGAGGTGACGACCCGCAAAAAATCCAGCTCTACCTTCTCTGCAATGCTGTTGGCAGCTGGGTTTTGAGCAAAGTAGCGTGATGGGGCTACACGCAACCGTATCGCGTATCGCCTAGCAGGCCGGTACGGTACCATTGCCACGGCTTATTGGGCATTGTGCACCTGAGCGAGACGCTTTCGCTTTTCACCCCAATGGATAAAGTCGAGCTCTAGGCAATTGGTGAATATCGGGGAGGCGTTCGGCCTCGACTAACCTGCTAGAGAACGCTAGCCGAACCACCGCCGCCAGGCGGAGCCGGAGCGTCCCCTATGCGGTCTACAGGAACCGGATTTCTTCCGGCCTTAGCAAGAGCTGCTCCCCGTCCTCTAGCCGGACCGTAAAGAACTTGATCCCGCCCCCTCCCGGCTCAGAGGAGAACGCCTCGATCCTCCCTACCCTCCCGGCGTAACGCCTACCGTAGTTGCGCTCCTGGTCGGAGATTATCGCGTCCTCGACCCGCACCGTCCGGGCTAGGTACTCCATACCGCCTCCTATCTTCCGAACTCCGCCGCCACCAGGGCAGCCGCTCCTGCTCCTGTGTTCCCGGCAACAGAGAAGGCGTACTACTCCCCGCCTGAGTTTTGCCACGCTTCCTCGTGCCACCATCAAATCCTATTCAAATCCTATGCTGCAGAATGAAGAAGGCCCCGCTGGTTGCGGAGCCTTTGTACCGCCTAATAGCGCTTGAGCTTAGTGGCGACGGCTACCCACCGTGACAGTGGCGTTGGCGCGCACGCCGTCGGCAACGCCTGCGACGCCTTGGGGTGGGTAGCTGGCGACAGCGTCTCCTGCGCCTGCTACAAAATCGATCCTGGGCACCTAGCATCTCTTCACCTCCTTTACCAAAGTGCAAAGGCGGGTGATCAGCCCCGCCTTAAGTTGATCAACGCACTCACGCTAGCCACAGGCGATGAATTCCCAATGAATGCTTGCCAACTTCGGAGAACACACCAGCCTGTTGAAAAAGTCCTCATAGCAGCGCCCCTAGTCCAGAGCCCCCTTCAAGAGCTCAAACAACACCGTCATTGCAGTGTTTTGGCCTTGATGTCTAGGTCTTTGGATGCGGTTTTGAACTACCGACCGCTCCTATGACGACTTTTTCAACAGGCTGACACCTTCTGCGAGCGTCGGTGAATAAGCCTCCTGGGAGCGTGCCTCGCGGCAAGATTCATCGCCGATTCATCAGCCCCTGTTAGGTTGCCAGGCGAGGACGAGAGGAGGTACGAGATGGCATGATCTACGATCAGAAGGAGATACAGCTCTTCGTCAGCCACCCATCCTGGCGCTCCTGGCGTGCGCAACGGCTACTGAGTCGTAAGGGCTATAGCTTCGAGGTAGTCGACACCACCGAGGACGCCGAAGTGCGCGGTTGGCTGGCTCACTTAGCGGGCCGGGCGGGTATGCCCTACTTATTTGTCGACCACCGACCGGTGGGGAGCTTCGGGGAGGTTATGGCTCTAGAGCGCTCCGGAGCACTGGAGCACCTGGTGCGGGGTGAGGTGTAGACGTCCTACGCACTTCCGAGAAAACCTACTTCCACGCACTCGGGTGAATAAGGGCAACAGAAGAGGACCGCGTCGTGGGAGGTGACGCGGCCCACCAGATGTAGTGCGGGGCAATTCTACGGTACTCCTTCCCACCTCCACACCCGGAGTTTGCTCATACCTCCTATCCGACCAGCGCCCATTGGTCCTGCAAAGTGACCTAAAATGTCGTTCAAACCAACGCGATGTCCTTCCCAGTCCCTTCTCCTACCCGCCCGTTCTCCACCACCTTAAAACCAATCCTTGCACACCCTCCGGGGGTAGCGGTCCCGGCATCGGGTTCAGGAAGGCGAAGTGAGGCAGAAGGCCCAGGCTTCCTTAGTTGTAAATGGAGCACTCAGGCCAAATTCGTCTGAGTGTTGTCGACTCACATTAGGGTTTTGCCTTGTGTACGCGGTTTCTGAAATTACAAAGGGCGTGGACTCTGAATTACTTCAAGCCAAACGGACGTTCCCGTACGGATATCCCGCGCCGTAATCTGGTGAGTTTCTTGCGAGTTTCATTCCGCCGCGCCTAAGGAGGAGGTTGCGGCGGAAACAAATCCAGCTCTCTACTGTTTTTATTCCGTGTCGATCACCTCGTGCTCGACCATCCAATTCAACGCTTCTCCGACGGCCTGAAGGGAACTGTAGCGGGGACAATAGTGCAGGGAACGGCTCGCTTTGTCGATGCTGCAGTTAGGGCTGTGCGCGATGTGGTCCCAGGTCGCCGCAGCATCCTGCTCGGAGACCCCCTTGCGCCATTCTTCCCACGGGTCGAACCTCAGACGGGCAGCTCTCCCGAACCAACCGGCCACCGCCTCCGCGTAGCCTCTTAGCGTCAGCGCCGCCGGAGAGACCACGTGGAAGTTCTCCCCCACCGCAGCGTTCCAGTTGGCCAGCGCCCGCCCGAAGGCCTGGGCCACGTCGTCGGCATGGACGTGATGGACTGTCTCCATCCCCAGGTTGGGTAGGGAGAGCTCCTCCCCGCGGGCTAGTACTCCGAACACTTCTGGGTTGAAGTTACCGCCTGGGTTCACGGGAACCCACCCAGGCCCCACGATATGGCCTGGGTGTAGCATTGTCGCCGGAAAGCCGTGGCGGCGGGCTTCGTCGAGCAGGTAGTCCTCGATCTGTGCCTTCTGGGTGCCATATTCCCCAAAGGGATAGCGGGGCTGGTCTTCTGTTGTCGGGACCTGGGTACTGTGACCGTGCACCCAGATGGTGCCGCAGTGCAAGAAGTGGCGCACGTGCCCCTCTAGGGCCTCGACCAGCTGGCGGGCGCTCTCTAGCTCGAAACAGATCATGTCTATGACCACGTCAGGGCGCAGGGAGCGCACCCTCTCACCGAAATCTCCAGCCGCCTCCTCCGCAGCGCGATCCAACCTCACTTGCTCAACCGACTCCCATGCAGGGTGGTTGTGATACGGCTTGCTCTCGCCCCTGCTGATAGAGAGAACCTCGTGGCCACTATGTACCAGGCGGGGCACAAGGTAGGTGCCCACGTGCCCCGTACCACCGATGATCACGATCCGCGGCATCCGTCTCGACGCTCCTCTTCTGAAGACAACTGATCTGAGAACACTCTACACCCAGGCGAGGAGTCAGAAGCTAGGAATGCTGTCCGCCGCGCCTACCTGCTAGAAGGTAATCCGGAGAGGGCTACTTCGCTAAACGAGGAAGCCGTGGCGCTGTACCGCAAGCGGGGGCACAGGGGCCGTCTCCAGATTGCCCTCGACAACCTGGGGTGGGCAGCGCTGGTCCGCGGTGATCACCAGCGAGCCGAGGCCCTACACGAAGAGAGCCTCATGCTGTGCCGGGAACTGGGCGACAGGACGATCGCAGTAGCGGTCGGCGAAGAGAAAGACGGCACCTACCAATCGGGACCTCCAGTCTCTTTCAAAGCCGCCTTGAAGGTCATTGAAGCCGATGAGCGGGTCCTCGACGACCAGGAGGGCCCGCCGTGGTGGGACGGCAGAAGGCCAACGAGAGACCACGTCAGCCCCACACCTCCTGGGCGGTCTCTACGATGAGGCGGAGCTTGGCGAACTGCTGCTCGTGGGTGAGGTCGTTGCCCTCGACCGTGGAAGAGAAGCCGCACTGGGGCGACAGGCACAGCTGCTCGATCGGCACGAAGCGAGAGGCATCTTCGATGCGCCGCTTGAGATGATCTTTGTCCTCGAGCTCGCCCCGCTTGGTCGTCACCAGGCCCAAGACAACCATCTTGCCTTTGGGCACGAAGCGCAGCGGCTCGAAGCTACCTGAGCGTGCGTCGTCGTACTCCAAGAAGAAGCCGTCGACCTCAAGTTCGTTGAACAGGGCCTCGGCGACGAAGTCGTAGCTACCCTCAGCCACCCAGGAAGACCGGAAGTTCCCGCGGCACATGTGGGTGGTTACGTTCATGCCCTCAGGCCTGCGCGAGAGCGCCCGGTTGATGTTGCGGATGTAGGTCTCGTGCTGATGCTCGGCGTCCCCGCCCAACCGGGCTATGTGCTCGCGTTGGCGAGGGTCGTTGAGGTAGGCGAGGCTGGTGTCGTCCAGCTGCAGGTAGGTGCAGCCGAGCTCGCCTAGAGCCCGGACCTCCTCGGCGTAAGCTGTGCTGAGATCACTCCAAAATGCCTCCAGGTCCGGGTAGACATTCTCGTCGATGGCCGCACGTCCACCGCGGTAGTGGACCATGCTCGGGGACGGGATCGTGAGCTTCGGCGTGGCGGTAGTGACCTGTTCTTTGAGGAACCGGAACGCGTCAGCGAAGATCGGCTCCTTGAGTGTGATGCGATCCTCGACCCTAAGAGCGGCCGGGGTGAACTCTATCGTTCCTACCTCGTTTCGGAACTCGACTTTCATGCTGTCCTGAGCTTTAGTGATGCCGCCGAGCTGGTAAATGAAGTCCATGTGCCAGGAGGCGCGGCGGAACTCTCCGTCGGTAGCAGATTGCAGGCCAACCTCCTCCTGCATCCGCACGACCTCGCGGATCGCCCCGTCCTCGATGCGGCGCAGCTCCTCTGAAGAGATGCGACCCGCCGCGAAGTCGTCTCGCGCGTTGAGCAGCTCGGGCGGACGAAGCAGGCTGCCGACGTGGTCGGCCCTAAACGGTGGCTTGGTGCGGGTCACGGCCTTTTCCTCCTTGCCTGTCGTTAATCGAGACACCACGAATTCTAGTCGTCCAGCGCCAGGCTGCGCGCCGGGCGGCACGCGCTGACGCCGGAGGGGTGGGTTTTCCCCTTGTGTACGCGGTTTCTGCGACTACGAGGAGCGTGCTGCACGGCTCATAGGCGCAACCTTGACCTCAACGTTGTGCCTCGCCTAACATGTATTGGCTGGGGAGAGGAAGGTGCTGGTGCTCCTCGGTGAAGCACGATACCCAAGGAGGCACCATGAGAAGTCTGCCCTTTCCCGGCGGCATCGGTACTCGCTCGGATCCTCAACGTCAACGGTTCTGGGTAATTTATGGCTGAGTCGTCCTTCATCCTGGGCGTGGACCTGGACGGAACATGCGCCGACTTCTACGGTGGCAAACGGACAAGGCCGGACTCTGGCGAGATCACGGGCTGGTATTCCCCAGCACCGTTGGCACGCCCCTGTACCATCGCAATGTAGTACGCTCGCTCAAGGCGCTGCTGAAGCGTGCCGGTCTGCCTTCATCGATCCGCCTCTACGATCTGCGGCATACCTGCGCCACCTTACTACCTTCTCGCAATGTGCATCCCAAATACGTGCAGGAGCTTCTGGGGCACGCTTCCATAGCGCAAACGCTGGACACCTACAGTCACATCATCGAGGGCATGGATGGCGGCATAACAGATGCCATTGACGAGGCCTTGGATAAGGTACTTTAAGTTCGGTTGCTGCACCGTTGCTGCACAGAGGCCCCGGAGAGTGTCCGGGGCCTTCGGCGCTTTCCTGTCATTTGCAGGGAAAAAGAGAGTGAGCCGCCCAGGACTCGAACCTGGAACCTAGAGATTAAGAGGACTTTGCACCCGCTCCGCGCGGGCCAAATCAGCCCTGGTGGGCCCAGGATGTAGCCGGATTGCGGGCTCTCAGAGGCGCGGATAGTCCGACGGATGCCCTTGGATACAAGCGTGGTCGTGGTAAGTTCGTGGTAAATCGTCGTGATGTTCCAACTCCGTCGCAAGGATCAGTGCTATTGCGACCCTCCGGGCAAAGGCACTAGTTGTTCACGGGCTCGGAAGTTCCGTTCAGAGTGACTCATAGCGCCAACGTTTTCATACTTCTACATCACCCAGCAGGGAAAGCATAATACGTCTGCAACTCGCGCGCCGTCGACGCTATGGAGGCAGGAAGTGCTTCGGCTTGATATGAAGTGGGGACATTGTGTACTAGAATGGTGTCCTAGACCGCCTCCATAGGGGTCGTCGGGGATTGAAGACTGGACCTACTTGTGAGCGATAGACCACGAGGCAAGCCCCAGAAGACCGAGCCGCAGGATCCTTCGGCCGTACAGGAGAGTGCAGCGCACCAGTTACCCGAGGCGGTAAAGACTTTGATCGAGGCGCGCACGGGCGACGCCGTCTACGTGGTGGGACCCGAGTACCGGATAGTGCACTGGGACGAGCAGATGGAATCGCTCACCGGGGTGCTATCCGAAGAGGCTCTGGGAAAGCCATGTTACGACGCTGTCATGGGGGAGCGCGAGGATGGGGGACCTTTCTGCGCCCACGGATGCTCCGTGATGCACCTGGCCCAAGCCCATCGTCCCGTTTCGAGCTTCGAGATGCGCATACGAACACGCTCGGGTGACAGGCGTTGGGTGAGCGTCAGCAACCTCACGCTGGAGACTGAGGAGGGGCCGTACCTAGTACACCTTCTTCGCGACTCCCAAGGGTCCCATGACGCTCTCGAGATGGCTCACGGCCTCATCCAACTCTCCACCAAGAAGGAGGCCCCTGCCCCGAGAAGGCAGAGACGTCCCCGCCCTCACCCCGAGACAGCTCGAGGTACTGAAGCTGCTGGCACAGGGCAAGTCAGTAAGGGAGATCGGCAAGGAGCTCTACCTCTCGGAGGCCACAGTACGAAACCATGTCCGCTCCCTGCTGCAGGCAGTGGGAGCGCACTCCCAACTCGAGGTGCTGGCCATGGCCCGCGAGATGGGGATCCTTACCGGCTGAACCTTCCACGCCCGCCGTCGCGGATGCCTCATTTGGTCAATCCTGGCCAGAGGATTAGTCAACACTGCCCATGGCCAGGCCTCCTGTCCCCGGTACATTGGTGCTGACACCGGTGAGGGAGGGTTCTTACGAACCAACCACTTCCGGGTGAATGGATCCGTCCTTGGGGCCAACCCGCCCGAGGCGGAGGGTGGTACGGCGGGTCACAATACTAGAAGGGAAGCTCGGCGTGTCGAAGAGCGAATTCGCGCGGCGCCTCGGGGAGGCAGGGTACGGGCGGGAGAGCGGGCGCGTGGGGGTGCTGGACCTGTTCGCCCGCGCCGGACTCCCCGTACCCGAGGGTACCGTGCTCACCCGCCGGGCGCACGAGGAGTTCATGGAGACCGCCGGCATCCTGAGGGACATCCGGGCCGCTGTCCAAAGGGGGGCTTGCCTAGGCGCGGAGATACGATCCAAGTACGCCTCGTGTCCCGTGGAGGGAGAGCTGAACCGGGTGATCTGCGAGGCGCTCATCGAGCTGACCGCCAAGACTGCTGTCGTCCTTTCTGAGTACCTCGAAAAGGGCGGTCTGAGCAGCATCCCCGAGGTGAGGGACGCCGTGCGGGACGCGTGGCTCTCTCCGCGCGGTTTGCAGAGGCAGATCGCAGCCATAGCCCGCGGCGACGATCCTCCTACCTGGCCGGTACTCGTGCAGAGGGAACTCCACCCCCAGTACACTGGGTGGTCCGCCATCGAAGGGGATACACTCTTCGGTAGGGAAGGGGCGGGAGGACGCTCGCGTGGCACCAAGGTGCCGCTCTACGACGTCGAACCGGTCGGCGAGGGGAATGTCGAACGCAAGGGCATTGCCGGCTTGACCCTGGAAGCGGGGTCCGTGCTAGGGGGAGCGGTGAAGATCGGGTGGGGACTAAAGGACGGTCGGTGGTACGTTATCTCCGCGAGCCCGTCTCGGTGATGAGGCTCGGGGCTCCAGATCCTCCGGGAACAGCGATCCCCGGATCCACATACACTGCTCCTAATCGGGTACGGGGAGGCCTTCGTGTGCCGTAATGAGTTCGAGAGGAGGGTGAGGAGATGAGTCATCTGCCGAGGAAGATTCTGTTGGCCACCGACGGCTCGGAGGACACGAGGCTGGCAGCCATCACCAGCGCGCTCAACCTGGTTCTCCCGGCCTGGTTTCTTCTGCTGCTCTTGGAGTATGCAGAGACATATGTCTGGCCTACAGAGACCGTCTCGATCATCACGCGCCTGTGGTTGTTGAGTGTGCCGCTGACGTTGGGCGTCGTCGCCCTTGCCGTGCTGGCGTGGAAGGATCGCTACTGGGGCGTGGTCGGTCGCATGCACTACACGCTAGTGGCGCTGGCGGCGGTCGTCTTCGTCCTGTTCTTGAACTACTGGAATCTGATCGGGTTCTGACGTTGGAGGACACAAGACCGACTGAGGTGAAGCCGAGTCCAGGGACAGAAGATCTGGCACGAAGGAGTGATTCGGATGGATAGCCAACCCGTAAAGACCCACGAGCCGCAGGACAAGGACTACATGGCTGAGAAGCTACGCGGTGCTACCGTAATGTACGCACCTGCCGTTCTGCTGGACCTCTTCGAGGGGATAAGCGTGCTGGCAACGGCCTTCGGTGGGCTGCCAGATCCAAAGAGGAGCACAGCGGCCCGCATTCTGCGCCCGATGATGTCCGTAGGGGCACTTCTACCGTGGGTGTACCTGCTCATCGTCCGTCCCTGGCACCTGAGGTGGGGAGCCACCGGCGAGGACGTGCGCAAGAGCTTGCCGGGAGACGATCTCGTGCCCCACCCTGGCCTCGCAGCATTCCGAGATTGTGCTGTCCGAAAGTCTCGTTTGTTACTTAGAGAGGCTTTACGGGGTATAAATTAATGAGATCAAGCAACCAGACTGGGAGGTCTTTGTGCTATGTCGAGCAAGGAGTAGACAATGGTTGAGTCGATAGTCATAGCCAAGCGGCGACAGGAAGCTCTCGACCGGGCTGCCCAGATTCTTGGAGTGCGCCCGCCCGTGCCATCGACAAAGGACGAGCCGGACCTGAGAGAGGCATACATGGCCGAGTTGATCTTGGCGTTGGCCGAGCGCGTGGCCGGCGGCGAGGCTGAATCGAAGGAGGCAGGCATCGCTTCTGGTCCGCCGTTCCGAATCCCGGACTAGCGACGAACCGCCTTCTCGGAAGCTTGGGGCACAAATGAGGGCCAAGACTCTTTGACGAGACGATGGCAACCGATGGGTTTGGCACTGAGCCATGATCCGTGCTCGGATAACCGTCTGCGAGCTACCCGAACGTAGCATGAACGGCCTGAGCGACGGCTTTGGTGACCCAGTGGTCCCGCTCCTCGAACAGATAGTGGACGTGGAGCTCCGCGTGGACGCTCTCGAATCGCCACCCGCCCCAAACCCAAGGCCACCAAGTAACCGCCCCTAGCTAGGGGTCAGCCATTGCCCCGTGGCGTTTACCTCGCCCCGCCGGATTTTGTTCACGCGGCTTCGGAGTATACGTGTTCTCCGAACGTGGTGAATAGAGGACCAGAGCCCCGCTAGGAGCCCCGGCCTGGTGATGGTGCTACTCGTTGTTGCCACTGCCCTTGTGCTTGGCCTGGTGGATCATCCCGCGCTCGTCGACGTAGAGGTACACGCCCCTGCCCTTACGGAAGGCGTGCTTCAGGACCAGCCGTGCAGAAGTCTCAGAATGAGCTTGCACAACATAGCCTTTTTTGGTCCAACCCATTAACGCGGAGTCCAAAATCCGCGCGGCCTCTTCCCGCGACACCTTCGACGCCTGAATTCTGGCCAGGTGCCGCTTCTCCCTCTCAGCCCAGTGAGCAGCCGCCTCGGCAGCCTCACGTGCCTGCTCCTCGCGGCGGGCTGCCCACTCCTCCTCGGCCTTCCGAAAGGCGTCCTCGTCGCCTCTCCAGGCGCCTTTGAACGCCTCCAGGTCTTTGAACGCTGTCAGGTTTTTGGACATACTGCTTCAGCTCCTAACGTCCTCGGCCTCTATTGGTGCCAATGTCCTTATCTAGAGGCTACACCTCAGAGCGAGCCGAATCATGACACACATTGATGCTCTTTCTGATTAAGGTTAATCAAAGACGGTAATACGCCTGCCGCCGTGGTTATTCACCCAACGTTGGGGAAGCCGTGTATTGTGAAGAACGTCCCCGCTCTCATAATCCGCGACCCCCGACGAGATCAGCCCGAGGGGCTGCTGAGGGTCGTTTCCGCTGAGGTTTCGGTACCACTCCTTTCATGTTCGCACCAACATTGCGTACGAGGTGCACGGGGCTCAGCTTCTTGGCATCATGCACCTAAGCGGAAAGCGATAGGCGAGGAGGCGAACCGATGAGCATCTTCCCAACCAAGATTCTCCTTGGCATGGACGGTTCGAAAGAGGCGGAACTGGCCGCGAACACGGCCGTCAGCTTGGCACAGAAGACTGACTCTGAATTGCACGTGATCCATGTCCTCGCCCTGCCGCTCGATACCCATGATCCCTCAAGCTTCGAGCCAGGAGTTCGGGAACAATTAGAGAAACGCACTCGCACGAGGCTTGAGGAGCTAGTAGGCACTATAGAGGCTGCCGGAGGAGAGGTAGAAGGCTCTCACCTCGGGGTGGGACGTCCGGACGCAGAGATCATAGCCCAAGCTGAAGCGCTAGGTTCTGGGTTGATAGTGGTAGGCAGCCGCGGTCTTGGAGCGATAAGGCGGGCACTCACAGGCAGTGTCTCCGACTCTGTTGTGAGGCATGCCCACTGTCCCGTGATGGTGGTTCGTGGGGAAGCGGTTGAGTTTCCGAGCAGGATCCTTCTGGCAACAGACGGCTCAGAGGATGCGAACCTGGCGGCTTCCACTGCCACAGACCTAGCCAAGAGCACGGACTCAGATTTGCACGTCGTCTACGTAGAACCTGTGAGCTACATCTACCAGCTCACGGATTGGGAGGCTGCCAGTACTGATCTTCCGAGCAGACTGGATCAAGCCGCCGAGATAGCAGCCAGGAATTGGCTTGAGGAGCAGGTGCAGAAGATAAGGGAGGAGGGCGGCGAGATAGCGGGAGTCCACGCTCGTGTAAGTTACCCGGACGCGGAGATCGTGGGGCTGGCCGGGAGGTTGGGCGCTGGGCTAATAGTTATAGGGAGCCGCGGTCTTGGGCCATTGAGGAGAGCTTTGATGGGTAGTGTATCTGACTCAGTCGTCCGTCATGCTCACTGCCCCGTCATGGTGGTGCGTCCAGAGAAGTAACGCAATGACCACCACCAAGCGGACTTCCTAGCCATAAGTGCTGAGGAGAGAGGAGCCTAAGGGGCATGGCAGAAGAAGGCCTACCGATTGGTGAAAGGCGCGTAGGGCACCTGCCGGGAGACCAGGTACGGGTGGAGATAGGCTTCTTCCGCCACGAGATGAACCTCAAGGAGGTCTTCGCCGCCTTCGAGCACGAGGAGGACCACGAGCCCTTCGACGTGACCCTTAGGGGCCGCCCGGAGGAGGCGGAACCTCCCTCAGGTGGAATGAAGTTCAGCAAAGTCATCCTCTCGGCCATCGTGCCGAGCGACGCTCCTCCCGGCGTCTACCGATGCGAGCGATTGGAGGTTGAAACTTTTGGAGGAAGGAGGATTGCATTCGACTCCAGCACCGAAGAGACCTGGAGGAACTGGCACTTCCTGGTGCGGGAAGAGCCAGCTGCACCGCCCTCCTTCTAAGAGTCGGAAGGCGCCAAGATAAGCTGGAGGGACTTGGGAGATCTTGGCATCCTCGGTGAGGTGGGATCTTCGGAACGTATGGGCGTGCACAATGATTACGGGGAGAGACCTATGGCGGAAGGGCCTTATGAATATTTCGAACGAGTCCGGGCAAGACGCTTTGAGCTGGTTGACGACGACGCAAATGTTAGGGCTGCTCTCTCTGTCGAACACGAAAGTGGCCTCATAGGCTTGCACGTCGGGGATCGGGAGGCGCACCCCGCCATCTCGATAGGGGTGGACGAAGCATCCAACGACCCTTACGTGATCATGCGCGAACCCGGTGAAGAAGGTGCGCGCGTATTCTTGACCATATCCCCTGAAGGTCACGCAGTTCTACACCTCAGGGACAGGGACGGTAGCGAGTACTACATACACCCACACCCCGGAGAAGGTGAGTAGACAGGGAGAACACCACTTTCGGGCAACGAAGGCTGTGTTCCTCGCATTGTCCCCGCCTACATAGGGCCGCAAACTCTTCACGAGCGGCGTTAGGTCGGCTCAGGGTTGCCTCCGGCATGGGCAGCTGAACGGCGCCCCCTGTCGGTCACTGCCTTACACTAACCTGGGCATAATCGGGCGTAACGTGACGGTACGCTGCGAACACTTTTCCCTGTGGGTAAGCGACTTTTCGGCTTGGGTAGAGGAGTCCAAGTCTAACTCGTAAAGAGATTAGATCAGCGGTTCGAGTCCGCTCGTCGGCTCTTCGTTTCTCCTGCAAAGACCATAAAAAGTAAGAGCCCCCATGTTCGTGTCGGGGGCTCTGTCAGCAATACGTCAGCAGTAGACTCCATAGTATACGGAGTCTACGAAAGCCTGGACGAAGCCAAAAATTTTCTCTCTGAGATCTCCAAAAAAGCTGCGACAGAATCGACCCCTTGAAACAACGTTAGGCCAGAGCACGCAAACAGGATCTTCCTCGTCCAAACCCACACTCATACAGTGTGAGATGTTCGCTACCTTACCCGGTGACACAGGGCCATATATGTAGGCCACAGGAGCTTTACTTGTGGTAACATCACTATACTACTGAATAGTAGTATTACGGTAGACAGGCTTTAGCGGTGGAGGTGAGTAAGTGTGGCCGGGTACAAGAAGCATCGCCTGTCGGAGGCGACTTTAGAGAAGCTGGCCGAACGGTTCAAGGCACTATCGGAGCCCATGAGGCTCCGGCTCGTGTACGCTCTCATGGACGGTGAGAAGACCGTATCTCAACTGGTGCGGGAGACCGGGGCTCTGCAGGCCAACGTCTCAAAGCATCTAGGAATACTCTTGGATGCGGGCATTCTAGGGCGCAGGAAGGAAGGGACCAGCGCCTACTACCGCATAACCGACGAGTCGGTCTTCGAGCTGTGCGACCTGGTGTGCGGCTCCATCGAAGACCGCTTGGCGGCCGAGCTGAGGAACTTCTCCGCAGCGGGCCGGCCGGCTAGATCTTAACCTCAAGCGACTCTCCACAGGACTGATCCACACGCGGGCGTAGGGACGGAGCCTTGACAATCTCTAATATTCTTATATAACAATTATAGTAGTATATACGAGGAGGTAGTGATGCGGACAGATCGCAAGGATTACGTCATCTCGAGCGGGGACGGATCTCCCGTTTGCCGAGGCTGTGAACCGCGCCCGGGATCTGCTCCAGGAAGCTGGCTACGGGGTGCTCTGCGAGATGCTTGATCCGATCGCCCAGCGGGTTCGAGAGGACCTGGGTGGAGTGGTCGAACGAGATCGCCAGGCGTTGAGGCCGCCGTGGACGGGAGGTTCTGGTCGTGTTCTTTGAGAGAGGTACTGAATGAGTGACCTCGGCTGCGCGTCTTACATAGTGGCCGACGGTAGTGAGGCGGCGGTCATGACCCGAAGTGCGGAGGTAGAAGACCGCTCGGAGGAGCGTGGCTAGTCGATCACCGGTGATTCGCTGTTCGTCGAGGATCTGGCCCGGCCTGATCTAGCCGTCGAGCCCAAGGAAGGTCGCGCGAGGCCTCTTGAGCTCCTTACGCAAGCTGGCGGACCTGGAGGACTATGTCGAGGTTAGGAGAGTCTAGGGATCATGGCGATCGTAGGTCTTCTCCTAGCTGCGTTGATGGGCATCTCCCTGGGCCTCTTGGGAGGTGGGGGATCCATCCTCGCGGTGCCCATACTCAAGTACGTGGTGGGCTTCGGCGCCAAGGAGGCCATAGCCTCGAGCCTCGCGGTGGTGGGGCTCACCAGCCTCTTTGCCGCCATGGGACACTGGAGGTCGGGCAACGTGAACGTGCGCGTAGCCTCGATCTTCGGAGCGGTCGCTATGGCGGGCACCTACCTCGGCGCACGGCTTGCGGTCTTCTTCAGCGGAGCGGCGCAGCTTGCCCTGTTTGCGGCCGTGATGATCGTGGCCGCCTACTTCATGTTCCGCGAGAACGGACCGAAATCGCGCTGAAGACGGATCGGATAGTGACTCTCCTGGCAAGAGGATGTCCTACGGGCTTATCGTCGTGGAGGGTCTGGCGGTCGGGGTCCTCACCGGTTTGGTGGGGGTAGGGGGTGGCTTCCTCATCGTCCCTGCGCTGGTCGTGCTGGGCAAGGTGCCCATGAAGGAAGCGGTCGGAACCTCGCTGCTGGTCATCGCGATGAAGTCCGCTGCCGGGTTCGTGGGGTACTTCGGGCAGGTCGAGATCCGCTGGGGCTACCTGGGGCTCTTCACCGCGGTGGCCATAGCCGGGAGCCTCGGGGGAACGTATCTGGTGCGCTACGTGCCTCAGGGGGCGCTCAAGAAGACCTTCGCGGTCTTCCTGGTGGTGATGGGAGCCTTCATCCTCTACCAGAACCGGGGAGCAATCCCCTTCGTGTAGGAGCGAGGCAAAGCACAGTCCCGACGTCAGACCTTCGAAGGAGGAGGAGAGAAAGTGAGAGATGTAAGCGAGATCACCCCCAGCCTAGACAAGGTGGGCCAGCCGCTCGAGTACGTGGCTGACCGCGGGTCAACCAGAAGAGGAACACTTGAAGCGACTGGCAGAGGCCGGATACAAGACGGTGGTGGATCTGCGTACACCCGAGGAGCCTCCGCGTCCAGATGAGTGGGGTATGGTCGTACGGCGGGCAGGGATGGAGTACGTCAACATCCCCGTGGGTCACGAGGACATCGACGATGAGACCTTCGATCGCTTCCGGGAGCTCATACGGGATGGTGGACGCCGCCCCGTGCTCGTGCACTGTTCTAGTGCCAACCGGGTGGGGGCGCTCCTGATCCCCTACCTGATCCTGGACGAGGGCAGGACCCCAGAGAAGGCAAGGGAGATCGCCGCCGAGGTGGGCCTGAGGAGCAACAGACTGGAGCGGGCGGCGTTTCGCTACGTGAGCGCCAAGTAGCAGGTAGCAGGTTTGTCTGAGAGAAGAGGAGATTGGTATGGAAGTTATGGAGAACAGAGACGATTCCTACGGTGCGTCGATGCGGAGCCAGCTGGACGAGCTCGTGCGCGAGCGGCACGACCTGCGGCTGCTCGACGTGAGGACGCCGGCCGAGTATGAGTCGGTCCACATCAGCGGCTCGTACAACGTACCGCTCGACACTCTTGGGCGAGCATGCGGCCGAGATAAGGGAGGACGTCGACGCCCCGGTGGTGCTCGTGTGCCAGAGCGGGTCGCGCTCCCGCCAGGCCGAGGAGGCGCTCAAGCGGGTAGGTATGCCCAACCTGCACGTCCTCGACGGCGGCCTGAACGGCTGGGTCGCGGCCGGCAAGCCGGTGCGGCGGGGTCGCGAGAGGATCTCGCTGGAGCGCCAGGTCAGGATCGCAGCGGGCGCCCTCGCGGCGGCGGGCGGTCTGCTCGCCGTGAAGGCGCACCCGCGTTTCGGGCTCCTCTCGGCGTTCGTCGGGGGCGGGCTCGTCTTCGCGGGCGTGACAGACACCTGCGGGATGGCGAGGCTGCTCGCGAAGCTACCCTACAACCAGGCGGGATGCGACGTGGAGCGCGATGGTCGAGGCTCTCAAGGAAGGAGAGCCCCCGGTCAGTCCTGAGGATCGGAGAAAGGCGAGAGCGAAAGAGAGGATCAGACGATGCTTTTCACGCGAATCTACGATGACGATCTGGCGCAGGCGAGCTACTTCATAGGTTGCCAGGCCACCGGGGAGGCGGCGGTGGTCGACCCCCGGCGCGACATCGCAGGTCTACCTGGATGAGGCCGAGAACAACGGCATGAGGATCATGGCGGTCACCGAGACGCACATCCACGCCGACTACCTCTCGGGCTCCAGGGAGCTGGCGGCGGCCACGGGGGCCACGCTCTACCTCTCCGACGAGGGGGACGCCGACTGGAAGTACGGCTTCGAGGGCGAGAAGCTCTACGACGGAGACGAGATCCGGGTCGGCAACGTGACGCTGAGGGCGATCCACACGCCCGGGCCACACCCCGGAGCACCTCTCCTTCCTGGTGACGGACGGGGCGACCACGGATGAGCCCGGCTTTATCCTCACGGGGGACTTCGTGTTCGTGGGGGACCTGGGCAGGCCGGACCTGCTCGACGAGGCCGCCGGTGGGAAGGACACGCGCTTTGTGGGCGCCAAGCAGATGTTCGCGAGCCTGCGCGAGAAGTTCCTCGCGCTGCCCGACTACGTGCAGGTCTGGCCGGGGCACGGCGCGGGGAGCGCCTGCGGCAAGGCCCTGGGCGCCGTCCCGAGCTCGACCGTCGGCTACGAGCGGCTCTTCTCCTGGTGGGGCCGCTACGTGGAGAGAAACGACGAGGAGGGCTTCGTCGAGGCTCTGCTCGAGGGACAGCCGGACGCCCCCGTCTACTTCGGACGCATGAAGCGCCAGAACAAGATCGGGCCCCGCGCTGCTCGGCGAGCGTCCCGCTACAGCGCTACGATGCCGCCTGGCGATGCAGGACGACGCTCGCGGGCCGGGGAGATCGTCTTCGTGGATACGCGCGATCAGAGGCCTTCGCGGAGGGCGCGGTTCCCGGCTCGCTCAACATACCCGGCGGGCGGGAGCTTCGCCACCTGGGCGCTCCTGGGTCATAGATCCGGAGAAGGACGGAGAGGCCCATCGTCGTGCTCGCGAGGGACGAGGCCGACGCGAGCGAGCTGCGCGACAAGCTGGCTCGCGTGGGCATAGACAACGTCGTGGGCTACGTTACCAGCCTCGAGGGCGTCGAGAAGGAGCGGTGCCGACCGTCACCCCGGAGAAGCTGGAGGAGCTCGGGGAGGTCTTCGTCCTGGACGTGCGCGAGAAGGGCGAGTACGAGGCCGGGCACATCCCCGGCGCCACCCAGCTGCACGGTGGGCGCGTCATGTGGCACCTCGATGAGCTGCCGCGCGACAGGACCATCGTCATCGCACTGCCAGACCGGCTCGCGCAGCGCCGTGGTCGCGAGCGCTCTGCGGGCCGCGGGCTTCGACGATGTGGTCGAGCTGGAGGGAAGCTACGAGGGCTAGGAGAAGGCCCAAGAGCGGACGGTCAAGGCATAGAGCATGAGCGGAGAACACTTTGCGAGGCCTGGCGCAGTGCACAGACTGCTCGGAATGAACAATGCCAAGATAACTAGAGGGCCCACAAGGCTGACCCGTGGAGACTTCCTAAGACTCGTGGGCTCCGGCGTAGGGGCTCTGGCACTGAGTAGCTGCGGCGTTCCGTTCGTGGGCGACCAGGGTTCCTTGCCCAAAGCCCCGCGCACCGGGAAGACGGGCCACGTTCGCGAGCATGCCCTCGAGGCCGCTCCCTCTGGAGTTTGAGGTGGGTGGCCGCAAGGTGCAGACCTGGGGCTACGACGGGGGCGTACCCGGACCAGAGATAAGGGTCACGGAGGGTGACACCCTGCGCGTAAAGGTTCTAAACCGCCTGCCGGCCGACACCACCATCCACTGGCACGGCCTCCCCGTGCCCAACGCCATGGACGGTGTGCCGCATATCACGCAGCCACCCATAAAGAGCGGGGAGGAGTTCACCTACGAGTTCGTCGTGCCTACCGCCGGCACCTACGTCTACCACTCCCACGTGGGGCTCCAACTGGACCGAGGCCTCTACGGGCCGCTGATCGTGGAGCCCAAGAAGGAGGAGCTCGACTACGACCGCGAGTATGTTCTGCTCCTTGACGACTGGCTCGACGGTGTCTCCGGGACGCCCGAGGACACGCTCGAAGAGCTGCAAGCCAGCGGAGGCGGCATGGGCGGAGGCATGATGGGCGGTATGCGGAGGCGGCATGATGGGAGGAGGACGAGGGCAGGGAGGGCCCGGCTCCTCGGGCGCCGTGGACTACCCTCTGTACCTCATAAACGGCCGCGCTCCGAACGAGCCCGAGACGCTGAACGTCCGACGCGGGGAGAAGGCGAGGTTACGCCTGATCAACCCGGCCGGCGAGACCGTCTTCCGCTTCGCCGTTGGTGGGCACAAGTTGACCGTCACCCATTCAGACGGCCAGCCCGTCGAACCGGTCGAGGTGGACGCTGTGAGGATAGGACCGGGCGAGCGCTACGATGTGATAGTCGAAGCCAACAATCCCGGCGTCTGGCAGGTCGCCGCAGCTCCCGAGGGCAAGAACGGGTTGGCCCGCGCTATCCTACGCTATGAGGAGAGCAGCCAGTCCTCGCCGCCACCGACCAACTCCCGGCCGCAGGAACTCTCTGGCAGACTCCTCTCCTACGGCGAGCTGCGCACGACAAGAGAAGAGACCTTCCCTTCGGATGGTCTTTTCGGAGGTCCCGACCGCACGCTGGACCTCACCCTCTCGGGCGGCATGGGCAACTACGTATGGACCATAGACGGACAGGCCTACCCCGACGCAGATCCCACTGGAGGTAAGCAAAGGAGAATGGGTACGTTTCCACCTCACCAACCAGAGCATGATGGCCCACCCCATGCACCTGCACGGCCACTTCTTCCAACTGCAAAACGGCACGGGAAGGGGGCCGTTCAAGGACACGGTGCTCGTCGAGCCTCACATGGGAGAGGCGACGTTCGACTTCGTGGCGGATAACCCGGGGGATTGGTTCTTCCACTGCCACATCGTCTACCACATGGAGAGTGGTATGGCCCGTGTTGTTTCTTACGGGGGATAAGGTGACGGTTCACCTGCTGCGAGGGCGGGATGATGTTCTCGGAGAGACCATCGGGGTCGCCCAAGCTGCCAATAACGTCCAGGGCGTCACCCTACGCTGGTCCCTCGACCCTCAGCCGCGCTCGGGTTGCTCGTTTGGGGTTGCGGTCCTGTGTGGGCGTGGATGTGGGCGCGGCTTGAAACCTTGAACTGCCGGCTTGTCTCGCAATTAGGCAGGATTGATCAGAACAACCATCAACCTGGGTCATGGCAGGACACCTCTCTGGCTGTAAGCTCTCTGATCAGAGGGACCCGATGAGGGAACCAGCTCAAAGCCGAGAAAAGGAGATAAAGCCATGATGAACGGAAATAGACCTAACATACTCGTCCTGGGCGGGGGTTTCGGTGGGCTGGAGGCGGCCTTCTATTTGCGTATGAAGCTGGAAGACAGGGCCGACATCACTCTGGTCTCCGACAGGGATTACTTTCTGTTCAAGCCGAACACCATCTACATCCCCTTCGGTCTCGACCCCGAGAAGCTGAAGGTTGGGCTCGAACGCCCCACCCGTCGCAAGAAGATCGCGTTTATCAAGGACCGGGTGCGGGAGGTGGATCCTGACGCGAAGAGGGTTTCGACCGAGGGCAGGGAGCTCTCCTATGACTTTTTGGTGGTCGCCACCGGCGCCGACATGCGCCCGGAGGAGGTTCCCGGCCTCAGAGAGAACGCCGAAACCATCTGGACACCCAGGGAGATGCTCAAGCTGCGCCTCGCGCTCTACGATTTGCTTGAGGAGGCTAGGGAAGGCCACAACAGGCGCGTGCTCTTCCTCGTCGCTCCTAACAACAAGTGCGCCGGTCCCCTTTACGAGCTGGTCTTCATGCTCGACACCTGGCTCAGGCGCAAGAAGGTGCGCGCCAACGTGGACCTCACCTGGTCCACCTACGAGCAGACCTACATCCAGGCCTTCGGACCGAGGCTGCACGACGTAGTGACCAGGGAGTTCGAGCGTAGGGTGGTGGCAGGTCATACCGAATACGTCGCCGAGAAGGTAGAGAAGGGTGAGGTCCGCTACGCAAACGGCGAGGTCCTCCCTTACGACCTCCTCGTCACCTTCTCCCCTTACGTCGCTGAGGTGACCTACCCCACGTTTCCGGGCGATGATCGGGGCTTCATCCAAACCGACTCTCGGGAGCAGGCAGGTCGTAGGCCATCCCGACATCTACGCCGTCGGCGACGCCGGGGACTTCCCCGTCAAGCAGGCCTTCCTGGCTTTCCTGCAGGCCGACGCGGCCGCTGAGCACCTCTCTGCCCGTGTCCTCGGCACGGAGCCCGAGCTCGCCTTCGAACCGATCAGCATGTGCGTGATGGAGCAGTTCGACAAGGCTACTTTCGCCCAGGTCCCCCTGAGGCTCACGGGTGTCCCGGAGAAGCCCATAGAGGTGGATCCCGCCGCGATAGACGCCTACAAGGTTGGGTCCTACGCGGCGTGGCGGCTCGGAAAGAAGGCGCTTGGCTACTACCTGCCGTTCCGGTTCGCCCTGGGCAACCCATTCCACGCTGGGGTGCCCTGGAAGGGCATGGAGGTCGGACTGAAGGCGATGTCTGGGCTGATGGCAAAGTAAGGGCACTCCAGCATAGGCCCTATAGCGAAGAAGGGGGCAGGGGAGAAGGCCCACTGGGTTGGGAAGGCTATAATCGCATCTAGGAGATTCCGGAGCAGTCCCTACGCCCATAGAAGCCTCATTGCTGCTGTATGACGAGCGGTAGGCTCCGCCTTTTCGCAGCACACGAAGCATTAGGCAGGTGGCCCATTCTGCTCAAGGTTACGGGATCCGCTTAGGCTAAAGTCCAGTCACAAGGTTCTTTACGCGCGCCTTCGCGGATAGGAGCACACGATGAAAGTGTTGGCAAAGGCGGGACACGCAGTTACCGATCCGGCAGGGATCCCGTTCGTGAGCGGGGATAGAGGGATCGTCGACCTGCTCGACGCGACTAGCATAACTTACCGGCCGATCCAGCGTCAGGACGCGGCTGCTCTAAAGCGCTTCCATCGCCGCCTCAGCGAGCACTCTATCCATCTGCGTTTCTTCGGCGCCAAGCCGGAACTGAGCGCCAGGAAGGCCGACTACTTCACGAACGCCGATGGGGTAAACAGCTTCGCGTTGGTAGCGCTGGACCCCGAAGATCCAGATGAAATAATAGGTATCGTGAGCTTCTACAGGGAGCGGAGCACAGAGCGTGCCGAGTACGCGGCGGCGGTCGAGGACAGGTGGCAGGGCAGGGGCCTGGGGTTGGCCTTGACTCGAGCGCTGATCACTGCTGCCTTGCGCAGGAACGTCCGGGTCTTCACCTGCATGGTCATGCCCGAGAACGCCCGCATGCTCAACCTGCTCAGGGACCTGAAGCTGCCCGAGAAGTTGCGCTACGAGGACGGAGTCGAGTTCGTCGAGATAGAGCTTATGCCCGACAACCTGGACGCAGGCCATCAAGAGAACCATCGAAAAAGGAGGAAGAGATGAGCATCTTCCCAACCAGAATCCTATTTGCCACCGACGGTTCGAAGGATGCAGAGCTCGCCGCCACCACCGCCGTGGCGCTGGCAAATGAAACTGACTCGGAACTTCAGGTGGTGCACGTTGGAAGCGAGGAGTATCCACCTTACGACGCCTACCGATCGCTCGCCAGGCGCTCCCGGCAGCTCGCTCGCGAGGTACTCGACGGGCAGGTCAGGAAGGTCGAGAATCTGGGTGGTGCGGTAGCTCAGAGCCACCTGAAGATGGGAGGAGCGGCCGAGGAGGTGGTTGTGCTAGCCGAGGAGATAGAAGCAGGGCTGGTAGTCATGGGTAGCCGGGGCAGGAGCAGTATAGGTAGACTACTCATGGGCAGCGTCTCCGACGCCGTGGTCAGGCACGCCCACTGCCCGGTGATGGTAGTGCGCTGGAAGCCCGTCGTCTTCCCCGCCAAGATACTCCTGGCCGCCGACGGTTCTAAGGAAGCGGAGCTTGCCGCCTCCACGACGGCCGATCTGGCCAAGAGCACTGGCTCGGAGCTCCACGTGGTGACCGTTGCCCTCGAGTACCCATACGTGTACGCTTACTACGACGTCCGCCATCCAGCAGAGGTCGAGCGACACCGGCAAGAAGCCCGGAAGATTCTGGATCAGCAACTGGATCGTGTCTTTAAGCTCGGGGGGAGAGTCGCGAAGGCACACCTCAGAATGGGGGTGCCAGAGGAGGAGATAGTCCTCCTGGCGGAGGAGCTCGGTGCCGATCTGGTGGTGCTGGGCAGTAAGGGCCTCGGTGGAATGCGGAGGGTGCTCCTGGGAAGCGTCTCGGACTCGGTGGTCCGCCACGCTCATTGTCCCGTGCTGGTGGTGAGGGACGAAGAAGAGGAGATGACCTGAGATGATGGAAGATGCGTTCCCGGCCAGGATCCTCCTGGCCACCGACGGTTCCAAGGACGCCGAGCTCGCGGCGAGAGCCGCCGCAGAGTTCTCGGAGGGAACTGGAGCGGAGCTGCACGTCTGCCACGCCTGGCGGCCGCTTCCGCACTACGCCTACCCTAGCCTGGTCCCGGAGAAAATACTACCCTCCCTACGAGGAGGGCGCCAGAAAGCTGCTCGACGAGCAGGTGGGACAAATAGAGCGAGCCGGTGGCACCGTCGCTGAGTCCCACCTGATAATGGGGCGGCCACCGGAAGTTATCATCGATCTTGGCGAGGAGATCAAAGCCGGTCTGATCGTGGTGGGCAGCAGAGGACTGGGGCAGGTACGCCGGCTCGTAATGGGCAGCGTCTCCGAGCATGTCGTCCACCACGCCCGTTGTCCCGTTCTCGTGGTGCGCGGCGGGGAAGAAGCCTGGCCCCCGCAGAGTATCGTGATCGGCGACGACAGATCGGGCCCAGCGAAGAGGGCAGGAGAGCTTGCCGCTGCTATCGCGAAGCTCGTTGGGGCCGAGGTCGCCTTGGTGCGTGCCTACGAGAACCCCCCAAAACCGATAAGGGGGTGGAGCGCACAGGATCGGCTTGAGCTAGACGCGGCGCTCTCGCGGGAGAGGCAAGCGCTGGAGGAGCGCGCGGAGGAGCTGGTAACGATCGCGGGGAGCCGCCCCGAGACCAGGCTGATCGAAACCGAACCGACACTGGCCATGCTGATGGCGGCCGAGGAGGGAGGAGAGGAGAGCACCCTGATAGCCCTGGGCAGCCGAGGGCTGGGCGCTGCCAAACGGACGATACTCGGTAGCGTCTCGACCAAGGTCCTCAGGGTCGCGAGGGGATCGGTCTTGGTGTGCCCGCCGAAGAGAAGTGACGCAACCACATGAGCGGCGACCGTCAGGCGCTCTTCTTACCCCCCGTCTGCCGGAGAATGCCCTGATACTCGACCTGCCAATAGAGTTGTCGCCGCGGGAGAAACCCGGCGGCTTGCAGGCATGAGGGCTGAGCACGAGACTCTGGCGCATAATTCCTTCGATCCCGAGGAGCGGATAGATCTTCTCCTGAGCCACCTCGGGACGCGGCGCGAAGGGCTCTCAGAGCGGGAGGCCGCGCGGAGGCTCGAGCAACACGGGCCCAACGAGATCCAGCGGCGGGAGGGTCCGAGCCGCCTGCGCGAGTTGGCCCGCCAGTTCACACATCCCCTGGCTCTCCTGCTGTGGGCGGCGGCGTTGTTCGCGTTAGTGGGCGGGATGGCCCCGCTTGCGGCGGCGATAGTGGCGGTGATCGTGCTCAACGCGGTGTTCGCCTTCTTCCAGGAGCTGCAGGCAGAGAGGGCGACCGAGGCCCTCAAGAGATATCTGCCGCCGCGTGCGCGCGTGCGGCGCGGGGGCCGGACGGTCGAGGTCGAGGCCACCGCGCTCGTGCCAGGGGACCTGCTGCTCATCTCAGAGGGAGACCGGCTCTCGGCTGACGCCCGCCTTGTCAGCGGCTCGGTCGAGGTGGACATGTCTCCGCTCACCGGCGAGTCGCAGCCTGTGGCCCGCGCCGCCGCCCGGTCCCGTCCTGCGCCCTCGCCCCTGGAGTCAGACGACCTGGTCTTCTCCGGCACGCTTGTGACGGGCGGCGAGGCCGAGGCGGTAGTCTATGCGACCGGTATGGCTACTCAACTCGGGCGTATCGCCGCGCTGACCCAGCGCGTCCGGACCGAAGTGAGCCCGCTCCAGGTTCAGGTGAACCGGGCGGCCAGACTCATCGCCGCGGTGGCGGTCGGCGCCGGGATCGTCTTCCTGGCGGTAGGCACACTGGCCGCGGGCCTCCCGCTCGCCGACGCGTTGATCTTCGCCATCGGGCTCCTGGTCGCCAACGTTCCGGAGGGTCTCTTGCCGACCATCACGCTCGCGCTCGCGGTGGGGGTGAGGCGCATGGCCCGCCGCCGCGCGCTCCTGAAACGCCTGACAGCCGTAGAAACCCTGGGCTCGACGGATGTTATCTGCACGGACAAGACAGGGACCCTCACCGAGGGACGCATGGTAGTCTCCCACTTCTGGGCGGATGGGATGGAGCTGGAGCCGGATCGCCAACGCAAAGTCGGGGAGCCGTTCTCTGGCCTTCTTCGCACGGCTGTGCGGTGCTCCAACGCCGAGATAAGGCGCGCCGAGGGTGGCTGGGAGCGGAGCGGGGACCCTTCGGAGAGCGCGCTCCTCGCTGCGGCCGCTATCCTCGGCGAGGACGTGGAAGCGGCACAGGCCGAGCGGGAGAAGCGCCGCCGGCGCCTGTACCACTTCGATGCGCGAGTGAAGCGAATGACGACCGCCGACGAGGAGTCTACTGGAGAGCTCTGGTACCACACCAAGGGCGCGCCGCTCGAATTGCTAGACCGTTGCACCAATGTCCGCAGAGCGGAGGGCGACCGGCCCCTGACTGATGCTGACAGAGAGAAGGTGCGCGTCGCCTTCGAGCACTACGCCGGAAAAGGACTGCGGGTGTTGGGCTTCGCCGAACGGAGGGCAAGGGAAGCCCAACGCGAAGGCGAACGTGATCTAGCCGAGTCCGGGCTGACCTTCCTGGGACTCGCGGCGCTCGAGGACCCTCCTCGTCCCGACGTCGCCGATGCCGTCTGGAGGTGTCGCAAAGCGGGGATCAGGATCATCGTGATCACCGGCGACCACGGGCTCACCGCTGGCGCTGTGGCCCGGCAAGTTGGCATCGTGCGCGGCGAGCCGAAGATCGTCACCGGCCCCGAGATCGACGCCATGCCCCAGGAACAGCTCGACGCCCTCCTGCACGAGGAGGGGGAGCTGATCATCGCTCGCAGCAACCCGGAGACCAAGCTCCACGTCGTGGACGCGCTGAGGGCGGAGGGCCACACGGTGGCCATGACCGGAGACGGCGTCAACGATGCCCCGGCGCTCAGGCGCGCGGATATAGGGGTGGCGATGGGGGCTTCCGGCACCGAGGTCGCACGCGAGGCGGCGACGATGGTTCTCACAGACGACAGCTTCTCCTCGATCGTCGCGGCGATAGAGGAGGGCCGCGTTGTCTACGACAACATCCGAAAGTTCGTCACCTACATCTTCGCCCACGCCACTCCGGAGGTCGTTCCGTTCCTGATCTACGCCCTCTCCGGCGGGGCGATACCGCTTCCCCTGACCGTAATGCAGATCCTGGCCATAGACCTGGGCACCGAGACCCTGCCGGCGCTCGCCCTCGGACGCGAGCCCGCCGAGCCGGGCGTTATGGAACGTCCACCTCGCCCGCGCGAGCGGGGCATCATAGACCGGACTATGCTCGCCCGGGCCTGGGGTTGGCTCGGACTCGTGGAGGCGGGGCTGGTAACCGGCGGCTTCTTCTACGTTCTCTACTCTGCGGGATGGTCGCCCGGCGAGCCGACGGGGGCGGGCACTCCATTGCATGCCTCATACCTCGCCGCGACGTCGATGACCTTCGCGGGAATCACGGCCTGCCAGGTCGGCACGGCGTTCGCCGCCCGCACCAGCCGCGCCTCGCTTCGCGAGATCGGGGTCTTCTCCAATAGACTGCTCCTGTGGGGCATCCTGTTCGAGCTGGTCTTCGCGGCGGCCGTGATCTACCTGCCCCCGCTCCAGACCGTGTTCGGGACGAACCCCTTGGGCTTGCGTGAGCTCGCCATCCTCGCCGCTTTTCCTCTCATCGTCTGGGGTTCGGACGAGCTACGGCGGTGGGTACTTCGCCACCGGGCGGAGGACCCACGCACCGCTTGACTGTAAATCATGTCGCAAGCTACCCGGGATAACGTCTCAAGCACGCGTGGCTAGTCCGCGCCGGGACGGTTCGATCTTGCATTAGAGAAGGATTCCCGGCGCCAGACTCGCCGCACTTCCGATGGCGGCGTACCTGACCGCAGACAGGACGTCGATGGCGTAGTCTGGGCGGCGCGCACCGGTGTCCCGTCCGCTCATGCTGCACCGATGTGCTTCTCTGCTCCTGGTGTGCTCATCACATCTCCCTGAGCATCTGCGGTCCTCCGGTCCTGAAGAAACGCCATACCAGGACTGCGGCGAGGAAGAGGAAGATGGCGTTGAGTACCGTCGTGTAGTTTAGCTCGATGCTGGCCTCCACCACCCTGGCGTCTCGCTCGTTGGGCACCAGCCCGAGCAGGCCGAAGAGTACCTCCACGACGAGCCCGGCGGCAACCATCGCGGAGTAGAAGGTGGCGAGCAGGAAGAGGCTCATTCTACCGCCGTAGTACTTGCGGTAGATGTTGAGGATGGGCAAGACGATCAGGTCAGCGAAGATGAACGCCATCACCCCGCCGAAACTGATCCCGCCATTCCACAGAACGGCCGCGAGCGGCACGTTTCCTATGGAGCACACGAACGAGATGATCGCAACCAGAGGACCCACGAGCGGCCCCCAGAGCTTCGCCAGGAGCGGACTGCCCTCAAGGAAGAACGTCTGCCAGAACTCCATCGGCACCCAGGCTCCCAGAGCACCGGCGATCAGTAGCCCCGCGGCGATGTCCTTCCAGATGGCAGCCCAATCCATGACGAAGTAGTGGCTTATAGCCGTGAAGCCCTCAGGCGAGGTAATCCTCTTGCTTATAGGGCCCTCGGTTACGGTCATGTCCATTTCAGCGTGGCCCTCCATCGACCCCCTCAGGCCCCGCTCGGCCTGCCTGCGGGCGGCGTCGAGGAGGCCCTGTGAGAGGAAGGCGCGAAACAATAAGACCAAAATCACGATCATGAGCGGCCCGCCTACGAACTCACCCAGGGTGAACTGCCAACCGAGCATGATGGCCATGATGATCCCGAGCTCTATGACCAGGTTGGTGGAGGCGAACTCGAAGGCCATCGCCGCGCGTGAAGCTCGCCCCTCTGCGGAAGATCGAGCGCGCCAGAGCAACCGCAGCGTACGAGCACGAGGAGGATGCCGCCCCGAGCCCCATTGCGGTGGCGATGGACCTAGGTGAGTCGTCAGGCAACGAGCCGGGTCATCTCCGACTTGGAGATCACCGCCTGCACCACCGCAGATAAGGCGAAGCCTACTACTAGAGCCCACAGGATCTCCCATAACATCCCGAAGGCCAATGAGAGTGCTTCCAGCAATCCGGTGCCCACGCTCGTCTCTCTCAGTCCACTTTCCGTATTGCCAGATACCCCCAGGGGTATTTGGATAATCTCCTACTCTATCCTCCTTGTCAAGAGCTGGCTGGCAGATGATCAGGACTGACTAGATCAATAGTCCATCTTGGCCATGCTGACGTTCCCTCCTGACGATAGATTAAGAGCCAAAGAGCAGGAAGGAGGTGGATAGACTATGAGCGACGGCTTGAAGATACTCCTAGGGTTCCTGGCCGGAATGATCGTCGTCCTGTTGTTCGGCTCGGTCTTTGGTGGAGGCGGCATGATGGGCGGCATGGGCTCGATGATGAGCGGTGGCATGATGGGCGGTGGTCTCTTTGGCATGCTGTTTGCGCTGCTGTTCTGGGTGCTGGTCATAGCTCTGATCGTTGCCCTGGTAGTCTGGATCGTTAACCAGACCCAGCGCCACTAGATATCGATACCCTTGAACAATGCCCCATGGCGACAGTGCGCATGATGGGACATGGGCACGGTGGAGGCAGATGAGTCATGCCTAGCACGAGGGTTCTCTACATCAGCGGCTCGATCGGCCTCGGGCATGCGCGCAGAGACCTCGCCATCGCTAGCGAGCTGCGCCGCCTGGACCCAGCAGTCGAGATCGTATGGCTCGCGGGGGAGCCAGCCAGCCAGGTCATCGCCGAGGCCGGTGAGACGCTGCTTCCCGAGTCGGTCGCCTACGGGGACGAAACTGGTGTTGCCGAGGATGCTGCCGAGGGATTCTCGCTCAATCTCCTCGGACGGTTCGCGTTGCGGGCGCAGGGAGCGTGGAAGCATGCGGTGGCCACGTTCGAGGAGGTGAGTGCTAGGCACTCCTATGACCTGCTCATCGGCGACGAGACCTACGAGATCGACGCGGCTCTGGGCAAGCGGCCGGAGCTAAAGAAGGCGCCGTTCGTGATGATCTACGACTTCGTTGGTCTGGATGCGATGAGCCGCAACCCGCTGGAGCGGCTGATCACCTACCGGGGTAACTGGGTCTGGGGCGGCGGCCCTCGCGGCAAGCCGCCCACCCATGAAGACCTCGCCCTCTTCATCGGCGAGCTCGAGGACGTTCCCGACAAGCCTTTCGGCTTGTGGCTGCCGAACCGCCGTGAGTACGCACGCCGCTACTACCACTTCGTCGGCTACGCCTTCCCCTTCGATCCCGCCGACTACGCGGACAAGGAAAAGATACGTTCAGCCCTCAGCTTCGACGAGGAGGGTCCGCTGATTGTCTGCGCGGTGGGTGGTACGGCGATAGGAGCCGAACTGCTGCGTCTGTGCGCTGCCTCATACCCACATATTCAGGAGCGTGTCAAGGACTCTCGCATGGTGCTCGTGTGTGGACCCCGCATAGATCCCGCTGCCATGCAGGCGCCCTCTGGAGTGGAGGTGCGCGGGTACGTGCCGCGTCTATACGAGCACTTCGCTGCGTGCGATGTTGCCGTCGTCCAGGGCGGAGGAACCACGACCTTGGAGCTGACAGCGCTGCGCAGGCCCTTCATCTACTTTCCGCTCGAGGGACACTTCGAGCAGAACCTCGATGTAGCAGAGCGGCTTGCACGACACCGGGCAGGCCAGCGGCTGCTCTACTCCGAAACCACGCCCGAGAGGCTGGCCGAGACTGTGGTTAGGCTGCTTGGGCATGAGGCGAATTGGCCGCCAATTCCCACGGACGGTGCTCGGCGGGCTGCGGAGTTGATCAACCAGCTCATGGGTACGAGAGCGCCGGCAGGGTTAGCATAATGAATTGAGCGCAGCTAAAGAACTGAACCTGAGCTTGCTGCCTAGCGTGGATGGAACGGGAATTCCCCTCCGTGCCCAAAGGGCATCCGGCCGAAGGTCACTGCTCATCCCTTAGATCAGCTTCCTTAGCTCTATGAGCATGCTGGTTCGTCGTCAGAACGTTGTCGCATGAAGTGGTTGTTGTGGCGGCGTCTTTCTCGGCGCAGGTCGCGATGGCTTTGCTGCCCATGGGTACGTCCCGGATCCGCGGTGTAATCTGTGTCGAGTGTGCCGCCTCAACTCCTGCTGCGGTGGCTGTGCTCACAGTACTGGTGGCCGGTTTGACCAGCGGACCGGCTGTGCCGCAATGGTCAATCCTGATCAGGCAAATGGGCCATTCTGCTCAAGCCCCGTCGACCTCCCTTAAGTACGGTTTAGGTGTGAACGGCGGAGGCCCGCGACAGCTCGACAGATAGAGGCTGAAGCGGTGAACGATGGAGGTGTTGCTAGGAATGTTGAAAACACGCTGGACACGGTGGTTCTCGGACATCGGCATGGACGACGTCCCGCTCGTGGGTGGGAAGAACGCCTCCCTGGGAGAGATGACCCGCGAGCTTGGGGCGCTTGGTGTGCGGGTGCCAGACGGATACGCGGTGACCGCCGACGCCTACCGGTACTTTCTTGAGGCCAACGAACTGGAGGCTCCCATCCGGGAAGCCATGGCCGGGCTCGATAAGGACGACGTCGAGGACCTCACCCGCAGGAGCCGCTCGATCCAGAACTCGGTCATAGGCGGCACCTTCCCTGAAGACCTCGAGACGGAGATAGTGCGGCGCTACCGGGAGCTCTCCACACGCTATGACGAGGACCTCACCGACGTCGCGGTCCGCTCGTCGGCTACCGCCGAGGACCTGCCCACGGCGAGCTTCGCCGGCCAGCAGGAGAGCTTCCTGAACGTGCGCGGCGAGGTCCAGCTCCTGGAGTCGGTCAAGAAGTGCTTCGCGAGCCTCTTCACCCCCCGCGCTATAAGCTACCGCGAGGATATGGGCTTCGACCACTTCAAGGTGGCCCTATCTGTCGGCGTGCAGAAGATGGTTCGCTCGGACCTCGCAAGCTCGGGTGTCATCTTCACCCTCGATACCGAATCCGGCTTTCCTGACGTGGTGTTCGTCACCTCGACCTGGGGCCTTGGGGAGAACATCGTCCAGGGCAGGGTGGTTCCCGACGGGTTCTACGTGCACAAGCCCACGCTCAGGGAGGGCTACGAGCCCCTGATCCGCAAGCGGCTTGGCACAAAGGAGCTCAGGCTGATCTACGACCAGAGCGGCCACCGTCTGGTCCAGAACGTGCCGGTGCCTCCCGAGTACCGCGAGATGTTCTCCGCCTCTGACGAGGAGGTGCTGCAGCTCGCCCGGTGGGCTGTTGCCATCGAGGACCACTACAGCGAGAAGCGCGGCGTGAGGACCTTCATGGACATAGAGTGGGCCAAAGACGGCGTGAGCGAGGAGCTCTTCATCGTCCAGGCAAGGCCCGAGACCGTGCACGGTGGCCGCGCGGCGCCCATCGTGCGCCTGTACAGGCTCGAGGAGCGGGGCAGCGTACTGGTCGAAGGGCTTAGCCATCGGTAACGCGGTGGCGACGGGATCGACCAGGGTCCTCAAAGACCCGAGCGAGATCGAGAGCTTCCGCTCCGGGGAGGTCCTCGTCACGGAGATCACCGATCCCGACTGGGAACCCATTATGAAGACCGCTTCCGCCATAGTGACCGACAGGGGCGGGCGTACCTCGCACGCGGCCATCGTGGCCCGCGAACTGGGGATCCCCGCCGTGGTGGGCACTGAGAACGCGACCGGAGCGGTAGAAACGGGCCGATCCGTAACCGTCTCCTGCTGCGAGGGGGAGGTGGGCCGGGTGTACGAAGGTACTCTACGCCACGAGGTGACCGAGGTGGACCCCACCTCCCTGCCGCGGCCAAGGACGCAGGTGATGATGAACGTGGCCAACCCCGAGCGGGTCTTCGAGCTCTCCCGGCTGCCCAACGATGGCGTCGGCCTCGCGAGGATGGAGTTCGTCTTCGCCGGCTGGGTCGGGATACACCCGCTGGCCCTCACCCGCTTCGCGTCGCTACCACCGAAGATCAAACTGGAGATCAACCGCCTCACCCGTGGCTACGAGGACAAGACCGAGTTCTTCGTCGACCGGCTGGCGCAGGCGATAGGCACTCTAGCCGCCGCCTTCTACCCGAAGCCCGTGATCCTGCGCTTCTCCGACTTCAAGACGAACGAGTACGCTCACCTGCTCGGCGGCGAGAACTTCGAGCCGCACGAGGAGAACCCGATGCTCGGCTGGCGCGGCGCGAGCCGCTACTACCATCCTGACTACAAGGAGGGCTTCATGCTGGAGCTGCGGGCCGTAAAGCGGGTGCGCGAGACCTTCGGCCTGAAGAACCTGAAGGTCATGGTCCCGTTCTGCCGCAGCCCTGAGGAGGGGCGGCGGGTGCTCGAGGTCATGCGCGAGGGCGGCCTCGTCCGGGGCGAGGACGGGCTAGAGGTCTACGTGATGGCGGAGATCCCCTCGAACGTCATCCTCGCGCAGGAGTTCGCCGCCATCTTCGACGGCTTCTCCATCGGCTCCAACGACCTCACCCAGCTCGTCCTCGGCGTCGACCGGGACTCAGCGCGGGTCGCGCCGCTCTTCGACGAGCGCAACGAGGCCGTAAAGCGCATGTGCGCCACGCTAATAGAAGAGGCGCACCGCGCCGGACGCAAGGTCGGCATCTGCGGCCAGGCACCCTCCGACTACCCGGACTTCGCTGCCTTCCTGGTAGAGAAGGGGATCGACTCCGTCAGCCTGAGCCCCGACGCCGTGGTGCCGACAACCCTCAAAATGTCGGAGGTCGAGCGCGAGATGGGCCAACCAGGTGTCTAGCTCTCACGCCAAGCAGCAGACACGAACACCCCGAGAGATACGGAGGAGCGCGAAAAGATGAACGATCTACCGACGAAGATACTCGTCGCCACCGATGGATCTCCGAGCTCCGTCCTGGCAGCCCGCAGCGCGGCCGAGATGGCCCGCGCGTTCGGCGCGGAGCTGCACCTGGTCCACGTCGTGCCCGTGGCGGAGACCTACCACCTGTTCGACGAGGACGATGAGGGCGCCCAGCCTCTACGAGGAGGATCAGCAATGGGCCAGGCAGCTGCTCGACGGGCAGGTGAAGCGCATCGAGCAGGACGGGGGAGAGGTCGCCAAAGCGTACCTCAGGACCGGAGAGCCGGACGCGGAGGTGATCTCGCTCGCCGAGGAGATAGGGGCCAACATGATAGTTACGGGAAGCAGGGGGCTCGGCCGGTTGAGGCGACCCATCGGAAGCGTGTCGAGCAGCATCGCCGCCCACGCCCACTGTCCCGTGCTGGTAGTAAGGGACGAGCGGGGATAGCTGGCCTTCGCGAGACATTTTAGGGCAATTCTGGCCAGAAGAATGAACCAAACTGATCAGGACGTAATCCCGCGCGCGCGGTAAGGTTTGGATGTAGGAGATAGATGTCCAGGAAGGAGGTGGCGGGGTTGAGCAAGATCAAGGTCAGCATCGAGGGCCACTACGAGGTGAGGGACGTCCCTTACGGCAAGGACTACGTGTGGGTCCCGGCACACGCGCTGGTCGAGTGCGACTGCGGCCAGGTCATGAACGCCGACGCGCACCACACGACGTGCCCTGGCTGTGGCGCCGACCTCACGGGCGTGTTGCGTGAGGTCTCCGGACGCCACCTCGGGGAGGAGGTCCTGCATCCCTGGCACCCCGACTACGAGCTCTGGCGCACCTTCAAGGAGAACCGGACCGAGTACCAGGAGTGGCTCGAGCTGCGCTCCCTTGACCAGGACTGACGGGAGCGAAAGAGAGAAAGGCGGGTGAAATGTCCGACACGTTCGAGTTCGAAGGTCTGCGCACCCAGGGAGAGGTCAACCGGCTACTCGGCGAGACGCTGGGCGAAGAGCTCGACGAGGAGTTCGTCGCCCGCCAGCGGACCCGCCTCGAGGACATGAGGCGCGCGCTGCTGCGGGGTCACGCCGGCATACAGGAGGAAGGGAGGCAATGGGGCGAAGGAGACCATTACGCGCCCCAGGACCCCGAAGACGTCAGGGCCCACATACTCGCGGAGGAGGTGGACACCGTTCTCGACCGGCGGCTCATGAGGCGGCTCGGGCTCGTGGAGCGGGCGCTGGAGAAGATAGATGAGGGGACCTACGGCGTCTGCGACGCCACAGGGGAGCGAATCCCGAGGGGCCGGCTGCAGGCGGTCCCGGAGGCAGTCTACACCATAGAGGCCCAGCGGACCCTGGAGAGAGAAGCATAGCCGGATGGTCCGGGAGTTAGACGACCTAGGGAGGAGACCATGAGCAACTTTCCAACGAAGATCCTTTTTGCCACTGATGGTTCCGAGGAGGCCACCCTGGCAGCTGATGCTGCTGCCTCCCTCTCAGCGAGTACGGCCTCGGAGCTGCACGTCCTCACCGTGGGACCGGAGTACCCTTACTACGAGCTACCCGAATCACCCGCCCGCTTCGAGGAGATAATCGAGACGCAAAAGCGAGAGGCCCGCGAGGTGCTTGATGGGCAGGTGGCGAGGATCGAGGAGTCGGGAGCCGCCGTCGAGGAGGCCCACCTCACGATGGACGAACGGCCCGACCAGGCGATCGTGGATATGGCCGAAAAACTCGGCGCGGGTCTGGTGGTCGTGGGCAGCCGCGGTCTCACACCCCTCAGACGGGTCCTCATGGGCAGCGTCTCGGATTCGGTAGTCCGCTACGCCCACTGCCCGGTCATGGTGGTGCGGGCAGATGGAGGTGGGGAGGCAAGCTACCCGCCGGGAAGGATCCTGCTGGCACTCGACGGCTCCGAGGAAGCGGACGCCGCTGCCCGGATGGCCGTGGAGCTCGCGAACCGCACGGACTCCGAACTACACGTCGTTCATGTCGGGGAGATAAAGCCCCTCTATCACCCCGAGAGGCACGGATACATCACCCGGTACCGAGGGCCTCCGGGAGCACGCCGAGCACCTTCTCGACGAGCAGGTAGAGAAGGTAAAGGCGGCGGGAGGAACAGTCGCGGGGGCCCACCTCGAGATGGGACGCCCTGACGAGGAGATCGCCGTCCTGGCCGAGGAGCTCGGAGTGGGGCTGATCGCGGTGGGCAGCCGGGGCCTGGGCGGCATAAGGCGGGCTCTCGTGGGGAGTGTCTCGGGCTCCGTCGTCCGTCACGCTCCCTGCTCCGTCCTCGTGGTGCGGGGAGGGTGAGTAGATCCGGGCACCAACCAGTGAGCGGGCTCCTAAAACGGGATTGCGGGCGATGATCTCACTACTTCACATCAGGAACCCAGGCTTTGGGTTGTCCCGTTCGTATGGAGGCGCAGAGCGGCCGGATGCGACTCGGCTAACAGATCGCCGACCGTATCCACACGAAATAGGCAAACCGTGCCATTTTAAGTTGATAAGGATTGCTCATGCTCCTGCTCTCTTTTGGACATATCCTTCGGGTGGCAGCTAACGAGGGCTGGCTCCGCCCTGAAACCAGAGGAGGAAGAGTGAAAAGATCCGACCTTACACTACCAGAACTAGGGCTTATCGCCGGCACCCGCGCGATGCTCGGAGCTGGAGTCGCGCTACTTATGGCAGACAGATTGAGTGAAGATCAACGGAAAGTCCTGGGCTGGACGCTATTTCTGATGGGTGCGGTAAGCACGATTCCCTTGGCGTTGGACGTCTTTAGTAAGCGGCGATAGGGCAACCGGGCTGAGGGAGCCTGCGCGGATCGCCGGCGGAGTCGATGGCGCGGGTGGAAGCATGTCCCCTGGCAAAGGGTGAACGCGAGCGTGTGCGCCGAGGCCCATCGGCGTAGCTACTGGATCGGGGTGAAAGGTCCCCGCCTTGAAGTTCACCGAGTTACCTCGGCCTCGGTATCCTCGAGGGCTTCCTCCCGGAGCATCGCGCTGCCGGAGATGGCGATCACCGCGTCCTCGATCGAGGAGACGGTGCCGTCCATGCTCGCCCACACGCCGATGGAGAAGCCCTCGTCCACGGGCTCCCCGATCTTCTGCTCGTAGGCGACCTCGTCGCCTTGCGCGACGAGCGCCGTGGCCGGCTTGAGGAATCTGCCACCTAAAGGCACGTGCACGCCGGAGACCTTGCCTACGAGCGAGACGATGCCCTCCTCCGGAGGTCTGGTCTTTATATCAGCGTACTCCTTGCTCGGCGTGTCCTTCGGGATGAGCAGGAGCCCGTTAGTCGTGCGCCGGACGAAAGAGTCGCCCGTACCCAGCTGCTCTATGCCCATCTCGTTGAGGTACGGACCCCCGTCTATGACCGAGAGATGCTGCGAGCTCTCGACGTCCACCCCGGCTATACCTACGACCTCCGTAACCGAGGCCCCGATCGGGACCTCGTAGACCTTCAGCTCCAAGGTCGGGGCCGAAGACCTGCAAGAACTTCGTCGTAACGGGCTTGCCGAGGAAGAGCGCGTTGTAGACGTTCAAGAGCGTCTCGGTATTGTTGACGATGATACCCACGTCGAGCGGGAGGCCCGGACGCCTGTTGCCGTCGGGCATCTCCACGCGGCGCGGTACCTTCTTGTCGGTGGCGTGCTTGATGAGGGTCTTCTCCTCCCCAAGCGCGTACTTGTCCGGCACGTAGGCTATGTCGTAGAGGCCATCGCTGTGCTCGGCGTAGTTCCGGAACCACTCCCGATCCTTCTCGTGGACGCCCATCCTTATCTGCTCGAAGCCGAAGATGGCCTTCATCGCCTCGTAGAGCTCCAGGAACTCCTGGAGGTACTCCCTGTGGACCATCTTGTCCGCCCAGTAGCCCGGTTCGCTCTCGGTGGCGTTGACTAGAAGCATTGGCTGCGGGTTCCTGTACTTGAAGTACGTCGGGAAACCGCCACCCCCGGCCCCTACGATGCCAGCCTGGCGCATGATCTCGACGGCCTCGTCTTTGCTTAAACCCTTTACCTCATCGAGAGTGCGCTTCTTTAACTCAACCAAAACGCTCACCTCCGTGCCGCTGCTGACCCTCTATCGCTGGGCATTAATGTCTCGGTGCCGCGAAGGGCCGGACACGGGTTCGTCGCTGGCTGCTTCAAGGCCCGGGTTAGCATCACACGGGGACCCTTCACGCCCCTCGTCGAGGATCAGGACCCGGCCCCGATTTGTTATCTCGCCATGGGGGGTGAGGTACCCGGCCTCGATCAGGTGGCGAGCCGTGCGCTCGTACGAGCCCTTGAGGGTCCAGGCTCGTCTCTTACGGATCAACTCGGCGAACAGCTCCAGCTGCTCCTCTGTGACCGGAAAGCTCACTTCGTGATCATTAAAGTTGTTAAGCGGGCCGAACATGACGCCGTCCTTTCTGGAGGCCCGGCGGCGATGAGGGGGACAGACAGGTCACCGCCAGACACCCTATCAACGAATGACCGGGATCCCTTTCTTTGGAGAGTCGCTCGCGCTAGCACCGTGATTGCGATCCTCTCTGAGAGGGTTCCTTCCCGGGCCTCTCCATAAGAGATAGTACTCTCGGGAGGCTACGGCGCCGAGACCAAGTTTGACCAATTTTCCTGGTCAATATGCATTAGCTGCTTCTCTTCGAGGCGGAGAAAGAGCCGACCGCCCGAGGTGCTTAGCAACTTCGAGCGGTTCAAGGTCGACGTCTCCTCGGTCACGCTCGCCGAGCTCTCCAGCAGCGCCGAGAAGTGCTCCAGTCCCGAACAGAATCGGGAGGCGCTCTCTCGCTTCATGTTGACGCTTGAGGTCGTCGCCTTCTAACCGGAGACCGCCAGAGCCTACCGTCGGGTCAGGGCAGCTCTCGAGAGGCCGGCACACTCATCCCTAACATGTAACCAGAGTGACCTTTGGGTGCGTCACGAGCCACGCGAGAGAAGGTTGGGGGCACTGAGATCCCTATACATCTAGGAGCGGGATACGGCAACTCAGAGAGCTTAGCCCGCGCCGTCGCAGAGGCTCTGGTCGAGCACGGCGAGGCGCGCGTGACGCCTGTGAGCGCGATCGTGGCCCTGAGCGCAGAGGAGAGACTGTGCGTCCTAGTAGTTGGGGCTCCAACGCAACGCCACCGCTTGCCGTTCACCATGCCTGATGCACCGAGCATGTTGTTACTTGGCTAGGCTCGACACATCTCTTGAAGTTTACTCACCGAAGGTCGTGGACGGCAGGTGTTCTCGGGAGTCCTCAGGGCCCCCGTAGCTATCTCTGAGTCCTCTCAGGTACCAGACGAGCATCCCTACGCTGATCGCGAAAACGACTGCGAAGATCGCCGCCATCCCGACCGCTGCGGCTAGTCCGTAGAGTACCTCGAAGACGATCATGGACATGATAGCCAGCACGAGTAACGACAGGAAGGAGAGCAGAGTTCCGGCCAGCGCGTAACCCAGTGCCCGTCCCCGCCACAACCAGATGGCCGTCAAGACCTTAGCCGGCAGGATCCAGGCCATGTCCAGCACATGGACGACGTCGGTGGGTGCCTCGCTATCTATAACGCCCTGAGGCACTCCTCCGGCAAGCAGGGCAGGGATGTCCTCGCTCAACCACATGAAGTAAAACAGTACGGCCACGACCCCCAAGTAGATACTCACCGCCTTCACGGGTGTTCTTCGCGAGAAGTGCGCCTTTATCCTCGCGAAGTCCGTGGTAGCGAGGCCCCCGATCAAGGCGTAAAGCGAACATCCGAGCAACGCCACGTAGACCAGAAACAGAGGGTTGAACTGTATCGCGAGCGCATACGTCAAGTAGGTGTAAACCAGGTAGCCAAGAGCCCCCAGCCAGACGAGATGCGCCCGCATGGATCCGCGGAGGGCGAGGATCGCGCTGATCACGAGGACGGGAAGCGCCACTACCAGGGTGATGAGGTCCTGTCCCACCGCCTGGGCAGCATTTATGGGCGCGTCGCGGTAAAGATCCTCGATAAAGAACCCCACCCCTGCCGCGATCGCTACCAGGAAGGCGATGGGCCACGGTAAGCCACAACCAGATCGTCGTGCTGCGGGGACTCATCCTCTTCCCCTCGACCGTTCGTTGGCGCGGTTCTGCGACTTCTTTGTTGCCATTTCTTTCACCTCCCTTCTCTGCCCAAGCTCTGTTCTCTCTTCATCCCTTGAGTGCTACCCTTTCTCAAGCCTACCCGCCTCCTGGAGCGTGGCTGTCGCGAGAGATGCCCGCCGTTGGCCACGGCGACCGCTCCAACGACGACCCACAGCGCGGCGGCCAATACGAGGATATAGGTCAAGAAGGCCACCCCTGCTTCGCCAGTAGGCTGAGGATAAGCGTGCCGGCTGTGAGACTCGCGTGCATGAGCATCGCCACGAGCAGGCTCCCACAGTACGGTCGTAGACCCACACCATCAGCACCCTGTAGGCCGGCAGTCCCAAGCAGAGAAGAGCTACACGGGCAGCAAGAGGGCCAGCGGGAGCGCTCCGGAGTAAGTGCCGCTCACCCAGAGCATCACAAGGAAGTGCCACGCTCCCCACAGCACCCCCACGATGAGCCCTGTGGCAAGGACACCGTAACGCAGCCTCAGCCTGGGCATGGCGAACCCCGTCCAGCCCAGCTCCTCCAAGAAGCCACCACCATAAGCCCGCACGCGATACCGAACAGCAGAAGGGAAGCCTTGTCGCTAGTGGTGAGTATGCCGGGGAGGAACTCGGGGGAGATAAGCGAGAGCGCAAGGAATACCGCCGTGAACAAGAGCGGGGCGGTAAGGAGCGCCACGGCGTACCAGCGAGCGCCAACCCGCCACCTGAGCAACCGGCGAGAAGCTCGCGAAGGCCAGCCCTTCCATAGACGAGGCCGGTCATAAGGATGCCTGCTACGCTGGGGCCGGCGAACCATCGCCAGCATCACGAACGGGAGCAGCGTCTCGAATTCCTCCGTGGTGGCCGGGAATCCGCCAGGGCCGCCGACCACGAGGAGGATGCCGCCCCACGAGATGGCGAATGCTAGGGCGAAGTAGCTCAGCACCGGGTGCCTCTTGATGAAAGCCTTGATGGTCGTCATGAGATTCCCTCCTTTCTGTTGCTAGAGATCCCTTCAGTATCAGTGTGCTACGAGGGGGATGATCTGCCATGACACATATTGAGCGTTCTGCTGGTCAACCTTGATCAGGTCTCAGGCCAGGCGGCTCTACGAGGCTTATTCACCGAAGCTCGTGGAAGAAGCGGTATCAGACGTTCGACCGCGCTCTACTAAGAGCCGAGAGCCAATATTACAGAGGATGACCCGGCAAGAACAAGAAATAGTGCATTTGATAGATGCGTCGCCCTTGTGCTATCTGTCATAATTACCTATACGGAAAGGGATAACACAGAGTAGAGGCATAGAAGCCCGCCTTCATAACATGGGCGCTTAAGAGAGGCGGGCAGAGCCAGTAGCGCAACCGGCTACCTCTTAACAGAGAGGTGAGCCGGTTTTGTTGTTCTTGTGGAGAAAGGAGGTCTGATATGGCAAACAGAGAAGTATCCAGGAGGGAGTTCATCGGGATCAGCGCGGGTGCGGTCGCCGGGGCCGCGCTGGCTGGCTCAGGGATGGTGACGTTCTTGACGCGGGAAGCCGGAGCTGTCACCTCGTTCACGCCGTACAAGGTGAAGTTGCCGGTGCCACCCGTGGTTAAGCCGGAGCTGGACGCGGAGACCGGCGTGTACCGGCTCTCGCTCTGGACCAACCAGAACACCACGGACAAGATGCACCCCAAGCTGCCAAAGGTCACGGTCTGGGGCTACAACGTCGCGCCCGAGGGGGGTGGCTACCTCGGCCCGACGATCGAGGTTCAGCGGAAAGACGCTTCCGGGAACCCTTATACGACGAGGGTTGACTTCACCAACAACCTGCCGGGTCCACACCCTTACATTCCAATAGCCGAAACAGCACCCGATGGCAGTCCTTTTCCTGGCGTAGACGAACGCGGCACCGGACCGCGGATCCTGACCCACCTGCACGGCGGGTTCGTCTCCGGCGACAACGACGGCAACCCCTACGCCACCCAGAACGAGTACGGGACAGACCAGACCCAGACAGTGACCTACCCGCCCCACCCGCGCGCGACCACGCTCTGGTACCACGACCACGCGCTGGGGATGACCCGCCTGAACGTCTACGCGGGGCTTGCGGGCTTCTTCCGGATGCGCGACGAGTACGACACCGGCAGCGAGGCCAACCCTATCGGGATCCCAGGCGGGACCTATGAGGTCCCGATCGTGATCCAGGACAAGTCCTTCTCAGAACGGGCAGCTCTTCTACAGCGACCGGACAGCCGACCGTGGATACCGGAGTTCTTCGGCAACACGCCCGTGGTCAACGGTGCGGTGCAGCCGTTCCTCGAGGTGGAGCCGCAGGATGTACCGCTTCACGTTCCTCAACGGCTCGCAGTCGCGCTTCTACAACCTCGAACTGGCCATCGGAGACAACCCGGGACCGCGCTTCTACCAGATCGGCTCCGAGGGAGGGATGTTCGATGCGCCCGTGCGCCATGAACAGGATCCTGCTGTTGCCCGCCGAGCGGGCCGACGTGATCGTGGACTTCACGGCTTCGACGGCCAGAACATCGAGCTCAAGAACCGCTCGCTGCCCAGGGGCGTGGTAAGCCCCGCCACCCCGAAGATGCCTAGCCTTATGCAGTTCCGCGTGAGGGGACCTGTCACCGACCCCGGGGACCGACGGACGATCCCGACCACGCTGCCCGGCGGTTCGAAGCCGGACCTCGGACCCGACCCTCGCCAAGAAGCGCTACATCACGCTCGAGGAGGTCCTCGATGATGCCGGCAACCCCGTCCGGCTGCAAATGAACGGACACAGGTTCGATGCCCCCGTGGACGAGATGCCTACCGAAGACACGATAGAGGACTGGTCGTTCGTCAACATCAGCGCCGACACTCACCCGATCCACATGCACCTGACCAACTTCCAGGTGATGGGCCGGAGGCCGCTCGACGGAGTGCCTACGCGCAGGACCTGGCGAACGCGCGGGCCCTAGCCGCGAACAGCCGCTGCCGTTCCCGGCGCGGCCGACGCCGCCACGCTGCTGGAGAACAACACCATCGACCCACGCCGTACTTGCTCGGCCCGGAGGTTCGCACCAGCGGCCAACGAGAAGGGCTGGAAGGACACGGTCGCTGCCAACCCCAACCAGGTCACGCGCATCCGGCAGATGTTCGAGCTGCCCGAGGGCGCCGAGGGATCCCCGCTCGACTCGCCGGAACGGCAGTACGTCTACCACTGCCACATCCTCGAGCACGAGGACAACGACATGATGCGCCCCTTCAAGGTCGTCCCCAGGATGTAGTCGTGTAGCGCAAAGGCCTCTATAAGAGGGCCGGGGCGGGTACGCTCGGGACTTTTCTTGCCGTCATTCACTCAGGTTCGTACAAGGTAAGTATTTTCGGCAGTCCGGAACACTTCCAGTACACGTGCGCTCCTTTCACGGTTCTCGCGTGTCGGGAAACGTACATGATCACCCCTACGGCTCAACGTTTAGGGTGCATGCCGAGCACGATGGGAAATGTCGCCGGAAGAAACGCCGCCAGTTGTCGCGGCGGCTCTTCGTCGATGAAACGCAGCGATTGGACTACGCAGCTTGGCCCCGCGTGCGGTTGATCCATATTGCCCAGGCGGATAGCCCACTTTGCTCATGGCAGGTACGCATCGCGGGAGGCTGGTTGCGGGGCGATACTCGGCACGCCGCATTGGCTGGTGTTGCGTCGTCACGTGCGACTCGCCGCATTGTGGGTGCCCGCGAACGCTCTGGCCTGAGTGCCTGGTCGCTTTAGGCAATTTTTGTCAGGCAAACGGTCCATCCTGCTCAGGCTGGTCCGGCTGCGGCCGAGTAAGCTTCTCTTGGAAGCACGAAGACAGAGGAGGTGCACTTGGTGAAGTACGGCACGATGGCAATCGTCTCGAACGTACTTCTGTCCGTCGGCGTACTCGCAGCTACGAACCTCATCCGGCGCCACCCGAGGCGATAACCACTCGGGTGAGTCTTTGCCCGACATAAGGTTGCAACAGCCGCACCGTAGCCTAAGCCGCTGGAGGATCCATGCCGCGAAATCAACTACTGGCCTCAGGAAGTCTCTACTTCGAGACCGCCGGGGAGCACGTTCTCAGCCGGGTCCCGAGCGCCTCACCTTAGTCGGGGGTAGAAGAGATCAGGGATCCCTCCTCGGAGATCACTACGACAGCGTGACGCACGTTGCGATCCTGGACGACGCCAAGCTCGCTGGCGTCCTGACGATAGAGGACCTGTTCTCCGCTCCGAAAGGATCGAGTTGCGAGATTATGGACCCGAACCCTCCCAGTGGTCACCCCGGGCACAGATCAGGAGGTCGCCGCGTGGCGGGCCATTAGGCACGGGGAGAGCGCTCTTGCGGTGGTGGACGAAGAAGGAGACTTCCTGGGTTTCGTCCCCCGCACCGGCTTCTGGCAGTGCTGCTTTGGGAGCACGAGGAGGACATGGATCGTCTGGGTGGTTTCCTCAGGGGAACCTCGGAGGCACGCGACGGCGAGCCAGGAACCGGCGGGGCGTCGGTTTCGGCACCGGGTGCCCTGGCTGCTGGTCGGCCTCGTGGGTGCGCTGCTCTCCGCCGACATAGTGGGCGCGTTCGAGGAGCAACTAAGGGAAGTGGTGGTGTTGGCGTTCTTTATTCCTGGCATCGTCTACCTGGCCGACGCCGTCGGAACCCAGACCGAGACGGTGGTTATTCGTGGGCTATCGGTTGGCGTGGCCTCAGGCAGATGGCCAGGCCCAGAGTTGCTCTCCGGGTTGCTGATGGGCTTGGCGCTCTCCTCGGTCTTCTTCCCTATGGCCTTTTTCGTTGGGGTGATGGCGAGGTGGCGATCAGCCGTCTCCCTCTCACTGTTGGCGGCCTGCTCGGTGGCCACGCTGATCGCCATGGCGCTGCCCTGGGCGATACGACGGCTTGGGCAAAGACCCTGCGTTCGGCAGCGGACCGCTGGCGACGGTGATAGAGGACCTGCTCTCGATCTTCATATACTTCACAAGAATCGCGTCCTGGATTGTCGGGTGAACACAAGAGACGTGAGAATGGGCTGGCACAGTTAGCGAAGGAGGTAAGCGTGTTTCCCACCAGGATCTTGTTGGCCACAGATGGCTCTCGGGAGGCCGCGGGTGCTGCCCGGGTGGCGGTCGGGCTCTCGAACGGGCTCGATTCTGAGCTGCACGTCGTGCACGTTGGGGTAGCGCCGAGCGCCTACGCCGCTGCGGAGTCCGAGATCCTCGACTTCGAGTTCCACGAGAAGATACGAGAACGCGCCGAGGAAGAGGCCGGGATCACACTCAACGAGCAGGTGGCGAAGATAAGGGAGGCAGGCGGCGAGGTCACGGGGGCACACGCCAGGGTCGGACGCCCCGACGCGGAGATAGTGCGCCTTGCCCAGGAGATTGGCGCGGGGCTCGTAATCCTGGGCAGCCGCGGCCTGGGTCCCATAAGACGAGCCCTCATGGGCAGCGTCTCCGACTCCGTCGTCCGCCACGCTCATTGCTCCGTTCTCGTGGTTCGAGAGTCCGACGGCTGGGGCGAGCTGCCTCGTAAGATCCTTCTGGCCTTCGACGGCTCAGGGGAAGCTCAGCTAGCCGCCCGGGCAGCCGTCGAGATCACCGGCGCCGCCGACTCGGAGCTGCACGTCCTCTACACCATGCAGACGGAGCGATACATGCCCTACCCTGGACCGGAAGTCTGGGAGGGTTGGGAAGCTAACCTCGAGCGGGCCAAGCGTCATGCCAGGTCGTGGGTGGAGGGACAGGCAGAGCGCATGCAGGCCGAGGGACCCAAGGCCGCGCATGCGCACCTCGCTTTCGGCAGGCCGGACGAGGAGATCGTGAAACTGAGCGAGGAGCTTGAGGCAGAGCTCATTGTGCTCGGCAGCAGAGGGCTTGGAAGAATGCGGAGGGCATTAATGGGCAGCGTCTCCGAATCTGTTGTGAGACATGCTCATTGCTCTGTCCTGGTGGTGAGGCAAATCTCCCAGGGGGAACGCGCAGAGGAGACGGCCAGGACGCTGTTGCGGGAGATGCGGGAGGTCCATAACGAGCGGCATCCAGACCAGCCGCTCCAGGAAGAGACACCTCTGCACCCACACCTTGCGGCAGAGCGTCTGGACCTGAGCCCGGAGCATCCCGACTACGGAGACGCCATGGGGTGGCTGGAGTATTCAGGAGCCATAGTGCCCTACGATCCTGGGACGAGCCTATCTGGCATGGGCACTCACGCGATCACACGCCGCGGGCTGGAGATCTTGGAAGAGGACACCTGATTTGGAGGAAGGAGCCGCTGGGGCGGAGAGGGGAGCGAGAAGTACCCCTTGGAGCAACGCGGTGCAGGCTACCGTGTCACAGGCGTCGTCGATTCTAGAGTTGGCATTGCCCGAGGAACCTTTCCGCGTTGGGGTGATCAAGCCTCGACCCACGCTTGTGATCTCACGTTCGGCCGGTGCGGATGAGTTCTGCGAACAATCGAATGTCTCCTCCGTATCCAGGCCTCTTGGTACTCCGGCATGAAATCGCTCCTTGACGCGAATGATCAGGGTTGACTGATTAGCTGGTCAACCTTGATCAAGACGAAGCTCGTTACTTGTTGCACAATAACGCTGAGTCCATCCAGAGCCAGGAAAGGACGGTAGAAATGCAGGGTCAGAGGCGAGGACCGGCGGGTGCCGGGCATGTTGGGCACCCGAAGAAGGCGTGGGATTGCGGGTGCGGTGAGCACCTTGAAGCTGGCAGCGAGGAGGTGTTGATCGCCAAGGTTCTCTACCACCTCGAGGTGCATCACCCGGAGGCGCACTTCACCCTGGAGGAATCCCAGGAAATCGTAGCGGTAGAAGCCTACGAGTTGCCTTCTAGAGGATCACACGGGGCACAATAGGCGAGCGGTAAATGACCGAGGCTCCACAGGTAGCCTTGGCCGACTTGTCTAGGTAACGAATACGTGGATTGAATTTTCAGAGGGCGCATACAGCGGGCAAGGGAGATGGGGCAGGCAGCGGAGCCGCCAGTGAGCAGGGATGGGTATCATCCTTTGCCTTGCCCTGGGGCCGAGTTGGAGGAGGCCATGAACTACTATGGTTCCTATTACGCCTTGAGGATGGTGTGGGAGTATCCTACCTTCCACCCTCTGTGCTGAAGGGCTTTCCTCGGGTTGGGTTTTAGCTCAAGGCTTCTTTAGGAACAGCTTTAAGTGCGGTAAGGGGGGCATGATGGTAGGGCGGACAGACAATGAAATGGTCGAGGTTCTGGTTGGCGAGATCATCCACGGTGAGTTCCATGGCAAGAGGATCCGCTTCGAAGGAAGGGAGGTAGATAGGTACGACACCGGCGAATCCCGGCACGTCCTCTACGAGTGCGGGTCGGGTCGCTACCGGATACTTGTCGAACGTTTCGACGACGGCAGGGAGATCTATCCCCGAACCGGAGATGGCCCTCGAGACTGGCGGACTCTCCTACGGGGTTTTCACCCCGGCGCAGGCGGCTGCGAGATGGCCACACAAGGAGCATTTCGGCACTCTTTCCCTGTTGAAGACATAGAGGAATAGCGTTCGGGTAGAAGCTGTGCGGATGTTTAGGCGTAGGGCGATCGAGCTGTTGCACGATGAATGGGAGAGCCGCGGCACGGCAGCACTACGAAGCGAGAATGTCTACTACAGACTGACGGAAGAGGGCTGGGAAGTGCCGCACTACGAGCAAAAAGAGCTCTGAGACCTCCTGGCTGCGGAGATGCAGACAAGAGCGTTGGCCAGATTCGATGCCGAGGCCGCGCGGCAGCACGGTGACAGGCGCATCACTTGGGTGAACCCGGACATCTTGGAGGAGACTTTGGGAGCCGAGGGGGTCAGGCTTCGAGGCGCCAAGGCGCAGGGATTGAGCAAAGAACTCCTGGTACGCGGGGCTTCAGGCACGGCTACGCTGGCTTGATCGCAAGTGACGCTGTGCTGCTCGGGGCTCGCGACGTCGGCGGCATCATGCAGCATGGCGGGACCATCCTGAGCACCGCTGGCAGCCCGCAGTTCGCAACTGAGCAAGGACAACGTATGGCCCTCTGGCAGCTGGACGGCTTGGCACCCAGGGCCTGGTAGTCATTGGGCGGCAACATGGCGTTGGACCGTGATCTCGCCATACGGCGCATCCTTGAGCCAGGCGGCATCCGGGGTAGGGTCCACGCTAGAGTTGCTGAAGCCGTCCCTGAGTTTTCACCTCCCACGATAACTTCGGACACGCCGCAAACTCGATGATCCAATCTGACTACAAAGCTGGTCAACATGTGTCAAGACGGTCTCGCGCTTCGCAGTTAGGCTAGGGACGTAACGTGAGGTAGGCCGGACGTAGCAACGCGCCCAGGAGGCACCAATGAGCATCTTCCCGACCAAGGTCCTATTGGCAACTGACGGCTCAGAAGAAGCTGAGATGGCCGCCACAACCGCAATCAATGTGGCCAAGATTACTGACTCGGAACTGCACGTCCTCACCGTCGGCCCTGGCTATCCTGCTTACGACGTTCGCATCCCGGAAGTGGCCGAAGAACTCCGGCGCCAAGCACAGAACATGCTCGATGAGCAGGCTAAAGGAGATAGAGCAGGCCGGAGGAGAGGTTGCGCAGGCGCACCTGAGGCTGGCCGAACGCCACCCGCGGCTTCGAACACCACCCCTCAGACGATGTAGTGCGCCTTGCAGAGGAGATAGGAGCGGGCCTCATCGTGATGGGCAGCAGGGGGCGCGGCGGGGTAGGGCGAGCCCTTATGGGTAGTGTCTCCGACTCTGTGGTGAGGCATGCTCACTGTCCGGTAATGGTGGTGCGCCAGGAACCTGTTGTGTTTCCCACAAAGATCCTGCTGGCAACCGATGGTTCTAAGGAGGCCGAGCTCGCGGCTTCGTCCGCCGCAGAGCTTGCCAGGAGCAGCGGCTCGGAGCTGCACGTCGTCGCTGTCTTTCCCGCGGCCGGCTACGTGCATCCTTACTATGAGGTCCGTTTCCCGGAAGCCGCCGAGCGGCTGCGGCGGGAAGATAGGGAGGAGATCCAGAAGGTGCTAGATGAGCAGCTCGAGCGCGTCCGGGAGGCTGGGGGAAGCGTCGCAGAGGCTCACCTCAGGACGGGAGAGCCAGACACTGAGATAGTCGCTCTGGCTGAGGAATTGGGCGTTGGCTTGATAGTCATGGGCAGCAGGGGCCTTGGAGGGATACGCAGGGCTTTGATGGGCGGCGTCTCTGACTCTGTGGTACGCCATGCCCATTGCCCCGTCCTAGTGGTCAGGCATACCTCCAACGGGAAAGCGTGAGTGACGGCCAGGTGCCTGTTGCGGGCGATGCCCTGGGATGGCTTGAGTATGCTGGAGCCGCTCTGATCCTGGCTTGGAGGAGATGCTGGGGCTTGGGGCCGGGTGCAATGAGGAAGAGAGGAGCAGATCTATGAACCTTGAAGGAACCTGGCACAATGAGCTTGGCTCCACCATGGTTATAGACTGGGTAAAGGATGGAGGATTTTCCGGGACATACACAACAGCTGTCTCCCCTGCTGGCACCGCTCAAGGCAGTTTCCAGCTCGTAGGTCGAACGGATGTCGACAGCGGAGGAGAAGCGGTTGCCTTCCTGGTTTGCTGGCAAAACGAGATGTCCAATCGCCACTCGGTGACCGCGTGGTCGGGACAAGCACAGAGGATAGACGGCCAAGATCAGATAACTGCGATGTGGCTGCTCACAGTGGAAACGGTGCCAGAGCAAGACTGGTACGCTACCCACGTTGGGCACGACGTTTTCACCAGAGTACAGCCAACTGAAGATGAGATTGCGCAGAGAACAAGGATCAAGCAGAGATCGCATCCCTGACAAGAGTCCAAGGCGTGGGCAGCAGAGGCGTATAACCGAGGTGCCCACTCGCCAGCGCTGTAAGACCTCTGCGGTGGAAAGGGCAGGGTAAACGGACACTACAAGTATTGGCGTCGGGCTTGGTACTGGTACTCAGCCGCCGCTTGGCTCCGTCCGGGCGATCGTATTGTTTGCCCGGTTGATGCGGCTCGACCTGGTTATGGTCATAGATCACTTCCAGAACATATTTCCCTCAGCCATCTGGGACGAGGAGCTCACCTGGATCGCCGGCCAGCGCTCCACGCCCCACGAGCTCTTCGACTACCAGGTACTCCTGGGTACCTCGCCGCCCGAGCAGGCAAGCTCCGGTCGGGGTAGGGGTGACCGAGCCTATCCGCCGCCACCCGGTCCTCATCGCCCAGGCTATGCTCACCCTCTCGCACATGACCAGGCGAGCCTCCCATACTTGGCATAGGTGCCGGAGAGCGGCTGAACATCGATCCCTACGGGCTGGACTTTTCTCGAGCCAGCGGGCAAGCTGGAGGAGGCGCTAAAGATCATCCGTATGTGTCTCTCGTCGCAGGGCCCTTCGACTTCGAGGGCAAGCATTACCGGCTCGATGGCGCGCTGATGGACCTCGAGGCCCCGAAAGGCAAGACACCTGAGATCTGGATCGCGGGGCATGGTCCCCGGATGCTAAGGCTGACGGCGACCTACGGGGACGGCTGGTATCCCACCATGGTGGTCTCTCCCGAAGAGTACGCGAACATGCTCGATGTCGTTCGGGCTGCCGCGCGAGGGGCGGAGCGAGATCCGGAAGAGATCACCCCGGCGCTTCATCGGTTCGTCGTGGTCGGCCCCACCGAGCAGGAGACGCGGGCGATGCTAAACACCAGGGCGATCCGTGCCTTTGGCCTGGCCGCTCCCGCCGAGCTCTGGCGTAAGGTCGGGCACGAACACCCCTTCGGGGAGCACTTCCGCGGGTACGTGGACTTCGTTCCCGAGCGCTACGACCGCAGGACGCTCGAGGAGGCCATCGCCGCGGTGCCGCCCGAGCTGGTTGACGAGGGCCCGCTGCTGTGGGGAACACCCGAGCAGGTGGCCAGCAAGCTTGCGGCGTTCGGAGAGGCTGGAGTGCGGCATGTGGTTTTCGCTCCTGTGTCGGGCTTGATCTCCAGGCGAGCTGCCATCTACGGATTATGGGCCACGCGCAGAATCGCCCGGTTACTGGCCGACAGGCGGTGACGCTATTTCCAGCCTTCGGGCAGAGCGCCTCCGAGTCGCCTAGACTCACCCTGCAAATGGCGAAGGTTGGCTAGAGGGCATTAGAATGGAGCAAGGATGCGTGTATGGCGCTACGGGCTAGGAACTTAGATCGAAGAGGATGTACCGCTCTCAGAGAGGCATCCGTTCTTGCCTGAAGGATACGATCATTTGCCCTTCATGACCCTCGGGGATAGCAGCCCCGGCTCCAAAGGGATGAGCGTAGCCGCCCACGAGGCCTCGGAGGGGCGTGGTTACCTCGTCGTGGTCTTTGCGGGCGAGGAGGCGTTGGACCCCGTGCTGGTCTCCGACCTGCCGAGCTTGCTCGACCTGCTTGCCAAGCTCTCCCCGATAGTTAGTGCTTCTCAAGGTTGAGAACGCTCTTCGTCCCCGGTCCCTCTTCTTGCCAATCGGAAGAGGTTAACAACGGCTTCCGCTACCCGGCTAGGCCGTGAAGCTGGCAAAGTAGCCCAGTTTACCCCCGAGCCGACGTTCGAAGTGAAAGGCCGCCTCCTCCGCTTGTGAACGCAGGGAGTCTAAGGTGACCATATGCGGGTCGGGGAAGGATTCCCCCACGACCAACCTACCGCCCGGCTTGAGGACGCGGTGCAACTCCAGCAGGGCGGCGTTCTGGCTAGGAACCTCGCCCAGGGTCAGAGCTGTGTAGGCAGCATCGAAGCTGTTGTCAGGGTAGGGAAGCGCCTGGGCGTCACCTCGCGTGGGGATAATGTTGCCCACCTGGAGATCGCTAGCTCTGCGCATCGTGTGGTCGAGCATCTCTTGTTGGAGGTCCAGTGCATCGAGGGTGCCGCCGGGGGTGATCCACCGCGCCACTTCGAGGGCATAGTAGCCAGTACCGGGCCCTACCTCGAGAATACGCTGCCCCGCTCTTGGTGCAAGTAACTCTAGCAGCCGCCCTCGCCCGATCCACGGCGGGCGTGGTAGATCGAGCGTGAACCGCCACCCACGATAGGGACAGGCCGAAGGGTGCATTCGCCACCGTATCAGGTAGGCCAAGACGACCGCAATGACCACGGCCGCGACTCCACCCAAGATCAGGGTCCTTCCCTGCCTCCTCATTTGTCTCATCCTCCTAATGAGTTGTAGGTGAGCATTTCGAGACCCTTCAGGGAACACTCTCTGAGGGGTGATTCGTACCCTTTTCTCGGCGTGATTTATGGCGCCAGCCGACTCCAGCTCACGACCCGGTTGTGACCCCTGTCAGACTCCGGGGCGACGCCGATTAACACCTGGAGGAGATGCACTCCTACATAGCCAAGAACGCCCACTTCTTCGAGTCAGGGAAGAGCCCCGGCGAACAGGGCTCGCCGGGGCTTTCGCTCTTAGCCTTCGATCTCGATCCGCCTTGGCCTTGCCTCGACCTGCGTGCCGGCACCTTCCACGGTGACCTCTAGCAGACCGTCCTTGAAGTTAGCCTTGATCTTATCCTCGTCTATACCCTCGGGAAGGGTCATGCTCCTCCTGAACGATCCGTAGCGGCGCTCCTTTATGAGGTAGCCGGCAGTCTTTGTGCTCCTCCTCTACTTTGCGCTCTCCGGAGATCGTCAGGACACCATTTTGAAAGCTAACCTCAACGTCTTCGCGCTGCATGCCGGGAAGCTCCGCTCGTATGAGCATATCGTTGTCCTTGGTCACAACATCCACTGCGGGGGTCCATCCAGCCCCGGAAGTCTGCGCCTGCGGCAGGCTCCCGAAGGCCTCGGCCATCATGCGGTTCATCTCGCTCTGCATGTCCCAGAAACGCCTGAACGGGCTAAGCATCCTCTACTGCCTCCTTATTCCCCTCTCAGAGAAACGTTCCTTGCTGGCTGTCTTCAACCATCTCGGTGCCGTCGGATAGACCTCCTTCCCTTCATCCAACAGTGAGTGTGACGCAAACCGACGTCTCGGGAGGGGAGATAATCGATGCCGGCGGCCCGCGTCATGCCACCATTGTGGCCTAGGGAGCACTGTTCGCCATGAGCAACCTTGGCCATCTTGTCAGCACATATTGACCATTTGCTGAGCGGCGGGCCGCCGGGTAAGCCCGTCACTAGATGCGGAAGCCTTCAGTCGACCTGGGCTCCAGCGCAGGCCTGGCACCCAATAGGATCAATTTTGATCAACGAGGTGGGTCAATCTTGCTCATACCCTTGAGTGTGCTAGTACAGAAGAGTACAGAACGTAGAGAACAAGAGAGTGTCTTCAAGAGATATGCTGTTGTATTTGCAACCTTGATGAGACCTAGCATGACTCCGTTTCTTGTCGCTAGAGGCCAAAATACCAGTGAGCCCTCTATGCCCGCGCTTCCCCAGCTTCGTGAGGAGGAGGGTGGATCAGCACGGGTCCTTCGGCAGCCCGGAGGATTTTGGTGGAAACGCTGCCGAGCCTAATACGCTGCATCCTCCCTAGCCCCCGGCTGCCCACGGCGATGAGTGTGCTGCGTGCCCCTCCATCCTGTGCGGCCTCCAGTATGCGGGCCGCGGGGTCACGCGTCCACCACCGTGAACCACCCTTGAGAGTACCCCTGGAGCAGACGTTGGTCGTCCCGCTTCGCCAGCCAGGTCGCCGCTCTTACTGTGACGTCTCCAGAAAAAACCACGAACCCCTCATTCCCATGCCTCCACCGCTTTCCCTGGCAGGCACGACCTTCACCAGGCGATCTCGCTCGGGGGAGAAGCACTGAAG
>CAWFVR010000007.1:0-40800 GCA_963819315.1 uncultured Rubrobacteraceae bacterium | reverse complement strand
GCATCCCCCCTGGTAGTGGTAGGAAAAGTGTTGGAAGTAGTAGTTAGCGAGCAAAAAGGAGGGCTGCGCTAGCTGTGGAGCAACTAAGCGTCGAGGTCCACTTCGAGGGTGAGCAGGTCGGTAGCCACACCGAAAAGGACACCACCTATACGCTCTACAACGTAGGTGGCGATCTGTACATGGTGCACGTCGATGCAGGTGATGAGAAGTGGCTTGAGACCAACGGCGGCCAAGGCCTCAGCGAAGGGATGATATGGACCTTCTTCCCGCTGCTGGCCGAAGCTTGTGGTATTGAGCAGGCTTCCCCGCACGACAAGAGTAGCACACCGACAAGGACACCACCTATGCGCTCTACAACGTAGGTGGTGGTGGCGCGAGGGGTCTTTGGCACCACATCGGGACCGTCAAGGAATCGGGCGTCGGGTTGGGTTGCGAGTGGGCGGCTTGCGAGCGACACTTGGGGTAGAGCCGGGCGTGGCAGAGCATGGATAGACCCTCTATCGCTTTCACAACAACGCGCCCGGCTCGCCCTCCCTTTGAGCCTCACGATCTTGCGTTTAGGGTCCGTGCCAACGGGTACGATCCTCTCGTCGGCAAGCACCTTCTAGTAGGAGGTAGGGACCGATGGACAGGGTAGCTTGACATAGAGAGCACTCTGTTGGATTAACGCCACGGCGTACTCGTCGTGGCACAGGCCAGTGAAGAGCTCGGAGGTCAGCGAAGCGCTTGGCTTCGCACCAACCATCGGCTCCGCTGGCCTTCGTCGTTGGTGGAGCAGCCCAGTAAGGACATCCCCGAGATCGGCACAGGATCCAAGACCTGCAAGGAGTCGTTCTAAGGCGCCGTGCCCCGGTCCAGTACCGACTGATCGGACCGGGGCTATGTGTACTTCCGAGAACACCTACCTTCCACGCTGTGAGTATCCTGGAGGATGGCTGTGGGCGACGCCTCGGAGCGGCCTGACCCTCCTTCCACGTGGGCCCAAAGGTGCCTTGCAAGTGACTCGTCGGCCGGACACCTTGGTGTCGCCCGACGGCCGCCCGGGGCCGGAGCGTGCGTGACCTCATAGGAGCTCGCCGCGTGACGTGACCCCTCACAGTATCGTCCGTTCTCTCCTGCTCCTCGGGTGGAAAGTGACGGCGACATCGAAAGGAGCTGCGGAACGTGACGACGATCGGCGCCGAGAGGCCGGACGACCGAGGTCGCGGTGATCCTGGGCGTGGACACGCACCTCGACTTCCACGTGGCGGTGGCCGTGGACCATCTGGGCAGACGCCTGGGCGAGTCGAGCGTGCCAACGACCGCGAAGGGTTACGAGAGGCTCCTCCGCTGGGCGGAGGGTTTCGGCCCCGTGAGGTGCGCCGGGGTAGAAGGCACCAGCAGCTACGGGGCCGGACTCGCCCGCCACCTGAGGGCCAGGGGGATCGAGGTGCTGGAGGTGGAGCGCCCCAAGCGCCGGCGGCGAAGCTCGCGCCGCAACCTCGAGAAGTCCGACCCCTCGGACGCCGAAGCCGCCGCACGGGCGGTTTTGGCCGGAGAAGCGTCGGGCGTGCCCAAGAGCGGCGACGGCCGCGTGGAGATGATCAGGGCCCTGCGTGCGGCCCGCCGCTCCGCGATGAAGGCCAGGACGCAGGCCGCCAACCAGCTCCAGGGCTTGCGCGTGACGGCACCGGAGGAACTGCGCCACCGTTTGCGCGGGCTCTCGACGAAGGAGCTCGTCTCGGTGGCCGCACGCTTCCGCCTCGGCAGATGACCCTCGCGACGTGCCCACGGCCACCAAGTTCGCGCTCCGTTCGGTGGCCCGCCGCTACGAGGCCCTCTCGGAGGAGATCGCCGAGCTAGAGGCGCACCTCGATCGGCTGGTGGCGCAAGCCGCCCCGGAGTTGGTCTCTTTGCCGGGCATCGGCACCGACAACGCCGCGACGCTCTTGATCGTGGCCGGGGACAACCCCCAGAGGTTGGGGAGCGAGGCCTCCTTCGCCAGCCTGTGCGGGGTCTCTCCCATCGAAGCCTCCTCCGGCAAGGTGGTGAGGCATCGTCTCAACCGCGGTGGCAACCGGGAGGCCAACCGTGCGCTGTACATGATCTGCCTGGCTCGGATGCGCCGAGATCGTCGCACGCAGGAGTACGTCGCGAGGCGCACCGCGGAGGGCAAGAGCAAGCGAGAGATCATCCGCTGCCTCAAGCGCTACGTCGCCAGGGAGGTCTACCGCGTGCTGATCTCTTGCGGCGCCCGTTCCTCGCCGACAGGGCCATAAGACGAGGCCCACATCGCCGCCGGGAGCAGCGCCGCTTGACCATAGGAGCGTCACTTGGGTGAATAAGGTTCGGCTCTAGGGCTCCCGCATCCCGGCCGCGGCTTCGTCAGCAACCCGCAGTAGAACCTCCGTGGAGATGTCCGGGTTCTCCTCGATCGCCCTTCCACGCTGATCCTCGCGCCCATGCTGTCGCTGTAGAGCATCTCGATCCAACACTGGACGCCTCTCCAGCACCCTGGGGTCCAGCCCGTTGGTGTCGTTATGGACGAGCAGGTGGGGCGCGAAGAGGATCACCTCCTCCTCAGCGTCCTCCGGGGCGGCTACTCCTCACCTCGTAGCCGGGGCGCTGTTGGAGCAAGTAGCCGGCGATCGCCTCGCGGTACATGCGGGGCGTTATGGTGACCAGTATTCGCACGCTCGGCTAGTCCATTCTCGAACGGTCCGAGTCGCCTGAGCCATCGTGGACTGTACGAGTCGCCGGAGACGACTTCGTGGAAGCCGATCCACTGCTGTGTGAGGGCGGTCCTCACCGCGTCGCTCCTCGATCCTACCCCTATCTTCTGGTAGATGTTGGCCAGGTGGCGCTTGACGGTCGCCTCCGAGATGTGCAGCTGCTTGGCTACCTGGCGGTTTGAGAAGCCACGAGCTACGAGCACGATCACCTCAAGCTCCCTGTCTGAGACTATGCCTTCGTGGCCGTCCCCGATACGTTCGAGGGAGCCTCTCGGCATGGATATCACCACGTTGTCCCTACGGGGTTCGCGGCTGAGGGCCGATACTGTGGCCAAGAGCTCTTCGACCGAGGAGCTCTTGTGGACGTAGGCGTCTATACCGAGCCTTGAGAGGGCACGCACGTAGTGGAGGTTGTCGAACATGGTGAGCACGACGATCCTGGAGTTGGGGGAGGCGGAGCGCATCGCGGCGAGGATCTGTTCGGCCCGCTTGAGGTGATGCTCGACCTGCGTGATCACCACATCAGGCTTTAGCCGCTCTATGAGATCAATGGCATCGCGGTCGTTTGGCGCCTGCCCAACTACCTCCACATCACCCCCGCGCGAGGTGAGGACTGACGCCATCCCCTCCCTGAACATGGTGTGGTCGTCGACCAGGATAACGCGTACAGCGGAGTGCATGTGCACCGCCCTTCAAGAACCAGGTCCATGCCGGTAGGCGCACACAGAGATCGCTCGAGGATCGCTTCTGTTGCCCCCCTATTATCTCACATCCCGGAGCACTTTGTAGTTGATGATACAAAGATGTAGAGCGGTGGGCTAAAAAGTGCAGTCACGTGGGCAGATCTCTCGCGGACTTCCGAGAACGCGCCTTAGCTGCAGTCGGTGAATAGGCGAACAGGGCCGCGCGGTCGGAGGTGAGGTGACCCCTCTGACAATGGAGGTCGCCTGGATTCTACGGTAGGGTTCTCCTCCACACCCTGAGCCCGACCAGAGTCTCATGGTCCTTCAAAGCCGCCCTAAATGTCCTTCAAACCAACGCGCTACCCTTCCTAGTCCCTTCGCCTACTCTCCCGTTCTCCACCACTGAAAACCAATCCTTGCGCCTGTCGAGTAGTAGCGGTCATAGCATCGTCTTCAGGGCCGGCAAGATGAGGCGAGGCAGAAGGACCTAACCACTCATGCTTGCAAAGTAGCCTAACCCATATACGTCTGATTCTGTGTCGAGGCACGTTTGGGAATTTCCTTTGTCCACGCGGTTTCTGTGATTACGAGAAGCGTAGAGATTGATCGCTGTTGGAGATAATTCATGCTAAACGGACGTTCCCGTAAGGGTATCTCAGACCGTAATTTTGGTGTGCATCGTGTGATGTCCTTTCCGCCGCGCTTAAGGATACACGAGGCCGGAACTACAAAAGCGCCGCTGAGTTCGTAACCCTTCTCGAAAGGAGCTACCTCTAGGCGCAGCATGCGCTAGACTTTGTTGCGCTCTTGGGGTGTGAGACCTTCCAGGGCATCCGGCACCATCTCGGCCATCGACTTGAGAAAGACCTTTCGATCCTTTTCAAGCTCTTCTCTACGGTCATCAGCCCCGTGGTCTGCTGATCTTGGTAGGCGCTCCGCTTGTGAACACACTCGGCGGTTTTCTGCTGCCTCTAAATACGAGAGGTTATGATAGGCAAACCAGGAACAGAGCTGCCTCTATACAGAACGGAGGACACTGGCTTGCGCATAGGATTGCAGGTTCCGCGTTTCACTTGGCCCGACGCCCCTGCTTCGATCGGACCGAAGCTAGCAGAAATCGGAAAGACCGCCGACGAGGCCGGCTTCGCGAGCATGTGGGTGATGGACCACTTCTTCCAGATCGGAGCGGTCGGCGAAGTCGAGGAACCCATGCTCGAGGGCTATAGCGCCCTCAACTACTTGGCGGGCATCACCCAACAGGTGAAACTCGGCACCCTGGTTACCGGCGTGCACTACCGTTATCCGGGCATCCTGCTGAAGACCGTCACCACCCTCGACGTGCTCTCGGGTGGGCGCGCCTACCTCGGCATCGGCGCGGGATGGAACGAGCGCGAGTCCAGGGGCTTGGGCGTGCCGTTCCCGCCCACCGCGGAGCGCTTCGAGCGGCTGGAAGAAGCCTTGCAGATCGCCCACCAGATGTGGTCGGGAGAAGTCAAGCCTTATAGGGGCAAGCATTACCATCTGGAGGAGGCGATGAACAACCCACCGGCCGTGAGCCGGCCGCGTCCCCCCATCATGGTCGGCGGCATGGGTGAGAAGAAGACTTTGCGACTGGTTGCGCAGTACGCCGACGCCTGCAACCTCTTCGCCTACGGGGGAACGGGGACGATCCGGCACAAGCTAGAGGTCTTGAAACGTCACTGCGAGGATGTAGATAGAGACTACGAGGAGATAGAGCGGACGGCCCTGGGCACCGTCAACCTCAGTCCGGAGAGCATGAGCCCCCGTGACGTAATCGAAATGTGCAGCGATCTTAGCGAGGTGGGCATCCAGCACCTGATCTTCAACATGCCCAATGTGCACAAGATCTGGCCGCTCGAGACGTTCGGGCTGGAGATCATCCCTGCTGTCGCGGCGCTGTAGGCGAGTTTGTGGGTCACGGTGTATGCAGTGGCCTGCGGCCAGAACCACGAAGCTACGCTTTCGACAGTTCGAAGCGCTCGGCGCCATCCTCGGTCAGCAAGAAACGAAATCTCAACTCGGACAGTTTTGCACTTTGGGACTCATGTGGAGGGGGTTGCGGCGGAAAGGATCGAGGTGTTTGTGGAGGGTACACGACAAGCCCACCTCTTCCTCACACTCTCTGGAATTAGCGTTAGGTCATCTTCTCACCGAAGAAGGTTACACTTTGCCGGTTGCTGATCGTGAACTAGCGACTCGGGGGTTGCCATGACCTTAGAGGTGATCGGAGCGGGCTTCGGACGAACCGGGACTATGTCCTTGAAGGTCGCTCTCGAGGAGCTTGGCTTCGGGCCTTGCTACCACATGAGCGAGGTGTTCGCCCATCCGGAGCACGTCGAACTATGGAGGGCTGCTACCCGAGGAGAACAAGTTCGACTGGGAGCGAATCTTTGGCGGCTACCGGGCTACCGTGGACTGGCCAGGATGCACGTTCTACGACGAGCTGATGGAGAGGTACCCCGACGCCAAGGTGATCCTTACGGTCCGCGACCCCCAGAGATGGTATGAGAGCGCCTACAACACGATCTACAGGATAACGAGAGCGGCATCCTTGCCGCTCTTCTACCTGGCCAGCCTGGTCTTGCCGAGGGCCAGGGGTATGAAGCAAGCCCGCCGGATGATAGTTGAGCTTATCTGGGAGAGGGAATTCCACGGAAGGTTTGAGGACCGAGGGTACGCTATCGAGACCTTCGAGCGACACAATGAGGAGGTCGAGCAGAGTGTCCCACCAGAGAAGCTGCTGGTCTACGAGGTCAAGGAAGGGTGGGGGCCTCTGTGCGAGTTCCTTGGGGTCGAGGTTCCAGACAAGCCGTTCCCCCACCTCAATGACACCGCGGTCTTTCGAGGGAGAATCAGGCGAATGCGCGTACTCATGGTCGCTGCGTTCACCGTCGGCATCTCTCTGGCAGGGCTCGTTCTACTGTACTTGGGCCTGCGCAAGCGACACTGAGACCTGCTCTCGGAGCGATGGGATCATTACTCGGCTGAGCAAGATCCCTGTCTCCTTCAAAGCTACCTTAAATGTCGTTCAAACCAACGCGCTACCCTTCCTGGCCCCTTCCCTACCCACCGGTAGTCGAGGCCTTAAAACTAGTCTTTACGTGCCCAGTGGTGTTCCCGCTACAACCCCCGAGGCCATCAGGACGATCAGAGAAGCAGCTGCTGGCCGTCCCCCTACCCTTGGCAATCACTCGCTCGGGGCTCCTTCGATCAGCCGGGAACTCCCCCGTTAGCCACCGTGCCGAGTCTGGTATGCGTCAATCTCCTCGCTCACCTCGATTCCCAAGGCCTGCAGGCGCTCAAGGACTTCGCGCACCTCTACCGCCTCCCCTATTCCATCCAGGTTCTCATCCTCAATCCGCCCGTCCAGCGTCTCAGCAGCGTCCTGGGCGAGTTGGGCCATGCGACACAGCCCCTCCTGAAGCGAGCGGGCGTCCTCCAGCATGAGTTCGCGCTCGGAGTCTACGCCTTCTCCTCCCTTGGGTTGGCTACCCATCGCGACCATTCTCGGTCGGCGCACACAGCAAAGGACCGCCGGGGAGTAGGTGTCCGGCGGCCCTTGTATAGTGAGGCGCGTCTCAGCATAATGGCGGAGTATGTCGATAGCCTGTCAGAGAGATGAGGATTTTGACATAAAGCAGCAGGAGTTGGACCGGGGCTCTGCGGACTTCCAAGAACTCTAAACAGGAGAAGTTCGCAGAATGCACCTTCTACTCAGTTCATGAACTCCAACTGTTCGGCTTCCACGTGCGTAGATAGGAGTGCTGCCGTTGATGAAGGTCAAGAGCCAGGATGGGATGTGGCGCCTGGGTTCACCGGGAGGGGCTAGCAGTGGTGGTGGAGAATAGGGATCCAGAAGCGTGGGTCGGTAAGGTCGTCCAGCTGTGGGTCATAGGAGAGGATGAGCCCTGGCTCGGGGTACTCGAAGCTTGGAACGAGCGAGGCGTGGTGTTGCGCTACGGGGAGGGCGTAGCTCGCTTCGAAGCATCTCGGGGCGACCGTGCCTTAAGCCCCATGATAATGCTCTTCCCTTGGCCGGCGGTCCGCTTCGTCGGGGTAGATCTGGAAGAGCTCGAAGGAAGAGAGCGCTCGCCCGAGCGTCCCTAAGACGGGCGCTCCCCATGGACAGGAGGCATTAAGAAGAGCCGGGGATAGTCCCCGGCCTTGATGTCACCCCTCCTTCCACCTCTAAGGAAGCCTCTAGTACGGATTCTTTGCCTCGCAGGTGTCGTTAACGACATCTACGCCCTCGTCGTAGGACACGACTGGAATTACTTCGGTTTCGTGGACAGGTAGCATCTACGCCACAGCTACTCCTTCCATCGATCACCTCGCCAGTGTCTGTGTCGATGAGGCACAGAGATAGCTGTATTTGTCGCCGAGGTCCAACCCGGCTGTCATCTGTGGCTGGTTGCTGCTGCATCCATTTCTAGGGCCGATCCTCCTTCCTGGGCCGTAGCACTATGACTTTTAGACCAATAGGTTCTGCGTTTAGGAGTTCATCCTTGCTCATCTTCCGAGAATGCGGCTTCTCAGAATTACATCTTAGGTCGGAGCCGGAGCCGCCACGGGGTCCGCCTCTTGCGGATAATTCTGGTAGCCCAGCTGGCTCGGGTCAAGGCGACAACGACCAGCGCCACAGCTCCTAGGCCGATTACATCCCGAAGTAGCCGACTAGACGACATCTGGTCACGATGTTGGAAGAGGGGAACACCGGCGCAGGAACCCGGAGCGCGAGGGCGGCCACGTGGCCTCGACCAGCTACCTGCGTGTTGTTGAAGCCACGTCATCACGAAGGTCCAGACGGTGATCCAGGACATAGCCGCCGAGTGTAGCCTCATAAATACCCGCCACCCTGAGCTTATAGGCACGTGCAGAAGGCCCATAGCGGACCTGGATGAGTCCCGAGCAGAGGGCCGTATGGGAGCTGCAGCCTAGGCAGTGCGAAACCGCGCCATCCGGGCTCATCGCCCAGCGGCCCCCGATGGGCAGCGCGGCGGTAGCTGAACAAGACCAGGTACGCCCTCAGAAGGGCAGAGCATCGACTCGAACGATGCCAGGATCCCCGGCACGCGATAGCGCCCGGGTCAGGACTACCGGGAGCCGAGGAGTACGAACATACCACCAGCCCCACCCGCCACTGCACGATGCTGCGCAGCAAGCGGCGTATGCGCTCCCTCCTTCGGTCACGCCCGTCATGACGGACGCGGCCAACGCCGGACCAGAGAAGGTGCCGATGCCACCGGTCACGAGGAGACCCAACGGGCTGCTGAACGACAGGAGGCCGAGACCATCCTCGGAGAGCAGCAAGGGCAACCACACGAGCCAGGATCCAGCGTAGGCGATGAGGGAGTAGAAGACCAGCGGGTGGCGGGCAAGCACGCCCTGGTGGGGAGCGGCTGGCTGCATGGGAGCGGCTGTGGCCATGGCGAGGCCCCTCTCTATAAGGGCGAGGCTCGTCAGCCCCGCCAGTTTGTTTAACGCAACTACTGTAGGAAGCATTGATTACCAAACGCATCCCCTAAATGAGTGAGATTTTGCGTTAAATGTTATTAAGCGCGCTAGGAAGTTGGTAAATAGCGCACAGAGCACCGCGGTCCTATCGGCCAGGAACCACCAGGGGAGATTGCTACCTCCGATCGGTATAACGGGATGTCGGCGAGTTTCTCTCCCCTCCGGCTGAAGCGAAGCGTCAAGGAGCAGGAATTGGCGAACTGTTCAGTCGCTGGCCTGTTCGTAGGTCAGCAGCCTGATGCGCAGCCTCTCCTCCTTCTCGCGGTCGCGGGTCTTCGCCTTCTCTGGCTTGAGGTCGACCGTATAGCCATCGTCCCGATGCTGGCTGCCACGAGGATCCTCGTCGGCGCTGAGCCTGCGGACCTGTTCCTCGCGGATGCGGTCCTCGGGCGTGTAGGACATCAGCTTCTCGCTCCCTTCTCCTTCGGTCACGACGCTTCCAGTGTCTGTCGTCAGGAACTACGTACCTCGAGTGCCGGCTACGATAAACGGCTACTATAAACATCCGGCGAGCAGCGGTTCGGTACCCCTCCAGGCTAGCACCCTTTGGCGCCCGAACCTGCGGAAATACCTCCCTGGCCTTAGCTTTCTCTCTGTTGCTTGCTTCGGTGAACAAAGGGGGCAGGGCTCACCAGCGGCTCTTCCCGAGGATCAGGACCGAACCGCACTCTCCTCCTCCACGGCGTCCCTAAGTTGCTCGAGGTATCGATGCTGCGTGCTCTCCAGCGCTTCCACGGCATCGATTGCCATCTCGCCCATAGGCCCCCACACAGCCCAGTACATCTTCGCGCCGTGGGCACAGGCCTCGACTGCCATCTCGGCGAAACGCAGCTGTGCGTCGAGCAGCGTCGCTGCGTTGCTGCGGGGCTCGTACATCTCCGTCACTCCTTTCTGTTCGCGAGTTTTTCCTTGCTCGATTAGTAAGGGGTCGACGGAAGGCCACGAGCTTCTCGACATCCTCCTACTCGACCTCCTCGAGTTCGTGCTGCCATCGTCCAGGAGCACGTCCATGGCCACGTAATCTGGGTGTCCTCACCTTCCTGTTATAGTCCGCTCCAGTCCCCGCACTTCAGGAGGAAAGCGCGCGCCCTCGCGCCGATGAGCGCTACTTCAGCCTTGCTCCTCCGTGGAGCGGGCGTCGGGCGGCCCAACACCGAAGCGTAGGCCCTCGGGGTGCTCCTCGACGTCGACGACGAACCCGGCGTAGGCCTCGGCCACGCAGCCGGAGACGTACAACAGCGTCTCTCCTTCATGCTCGACGGGCCTGTCATCTTCCTGGGGCTCTCCTACGTACATGGCGATGCCCGGTGTGTCGCTGTTGTGGCTCATCCTCGGCGTATCCAGGCGCAGTGCCCACCCTTCGGGGATATTCACGTCCGTTATGGCCTGAAAGCGAAGCTTGGCCGCCGGAGTGATCGTGAGCATAGGCTTTCTGGCTCCTCACTTCTTTTCCTCCAGGGAAGTCTCTTTCTACTACGAGCGAGTGGAAGGTACATGGGGCATATGTCCCGGTATCGGGGTTATTTTCGAGCGGACTTCGGGTTGAGGGCAAGAAGGAGGCCGGGCATAGCAACGGCGCGAGCACCGGTATGAGGAATGGCTGCCATCACAGCGATCCCGCCCCACACGGAGTCGCCGAGCAGGGCGATGGCGTGGAGGAAATAGGGCATACCCTAGCGTCCGAGCATCCTACGCCACCAGGGCCGAGAGTAGTCCTTGCGGGGGCTCACCGGTTCGCTTCGGGTAGCGACGAAGTCCTCGCGAGTCAGGATCTTCTGCCTGAACTCACTGCCATCGGGTAGGTGACCGACCAGTACAACTTGCCGGAGCCCGGTGAGCTCTTGCACTACATTGCCCTCGAACAAGGCGTACGGTCTCACGTGCACCCACTGCCGGGGCGGCAAGTTGATCACCCTCAAGCTTTCCGAGGAAGCCCGATCCTTGAGAAGGTAACCCCACCCCTGTTCGCCGTCCCGATAGAACACCACGGAGACGTCGCGGAGCCCCGTTGCCAGGATCCTCTCGTTGAAGAGGTAGACCTCGAACGAACAGAAGGCCTGGCCCAACGAACCCACATCCATCAATTCCCAATCAGAAACTATGCAGCGCAGCTTCCCGCGACTTTGCAGACGCCTCTCCAGAGCCATGCCCGCCAGTACGCCGATCATCGCGAGCACCCCCCCTACCAGGCCACCGTAGATTGCCGCGACGGCCTGGGGGGTCATCCGCTCATCGACCCCCCCGGATACTCGTTCTCCCGCTCGGGCTCAACATCGGAGCGCAGACTCCTTACCTCCATAGCCGGTATGTTACTCCTAACTGCGAGAGGCTGAGCGCAAGGGCGCCATATGCTGGCCAGCCGGGCACTGAAGCGCCGCAGCGGTGCGCATAATCAGGGGAAGAACGTGTGCCGACGTCTGGATCTTTGCCGTCTAGCTCCGACTCCGTTTTCTCCACCAGAAGGCGGCCGCTACCACTGCTCCGGTGGCCAGTGCAATGAGTGCAACCGTCTTTGCGCCCGGGCTGTGTGCCCTGGAGACGCGTTCCGGCGGTGGCTGCTCGGCGTCCGCCTCATGCCTCCGGTCGAGCAGCGTGACCGTGCCGGCGTCACCATCGACGCGGATGTTCTGTCCGCTCTGGATGCGGCGGGTCGCCACGCCGGTCCCAAGGACGGCGGGGATGTCGTACTCGCGAGCCACGATCGAGCTGTGGCTCAAAGGTCCGCCGACGTCGGTGACGACCGCTGCGGCCATGGCGAAGAGCGAGGTCCAGGCCGGGGTGGTGATGGCCGCCACGAGCACCTCCCCCGGTTGCATCTGGCCGAAGTCCTCCGGGCCGGAGAGGACGCGCGCCGGGGCCGTGACCTGGCCTCCGCTAGCGGCTGTGCCCTTGATGGTGTCGCCGGTCTGCTCCTCCGATCTCGCCGGCATCAGTCCTTCGAAGACCATGAACCAGGAGTCTTTAGGGAGTAGCTGCGGAGGCGTGACCCGCCTCTGTCCCCGCCAGAGCATCTTGCGATGCTCCACGGCCTCAGCGAGTCTGCCGGGTCGTGTCTCGCCCGCGTCCAGGGACGCGGCCATGTCATCTAGTTCGTCCCGGCGCAGCCAGAACACGTCGGCGGGTTTCTCCACGGCGCCCGCCTCGACCAGGCGGCGGCCCAGCTCGAGGAGCATACGCCGCATAACGGGCCAGGCCAGGCCCACGTCGGCGAGAGCGTCCTCTCGCACGGGCGCTACGTCCTGCGCCCACTTGAGCAACCTGCTAAAGAGCTTTCGCCGCGGGGCGTCCAACCTCTCCAGGACCGCCCTTGTCGCCTCCTCGCGGCGCGCGGCTGTCCTACTCTGACGCTCGTGGGGGCTCGTTACATCGCCCCGGAGGTAGAACTTGAGCGTGTCGAAGAGGGGCGCGGGGTCGTCTGCGGGAACGGGGTTCACGAAGTCCAGGTTGTAGACTGCGTGCCCGTAGCGGTCGAGGTGAGTCTGGAAGCGAGACCGCCACTCGCGCCACACTTCGCTGTCCACCCCGGATGGTGGTTCTTCAGCGTTGAGCAAATCGAGGATCCGGTCCGACGGTGTGCCGGCCAGCGTCCGGGCGAGGTCGGGGTGCTCGCGGGACCAGGCACCCAGGTCGTAGAGCGACTTCTCGGCCTGGATGGGCATGCTGTCGAAACCCAGAAGGAAGGTCTGTGCCGGGGGATCACCTTCGCGCCTGACGAGCCGGTTATAGAACGCGGTGAACAGCGCCTCGCTCGAAGCGGCAAGCGGGATGACCGTCTGCACCGAGGTGTAGTACTCGGTCCCTGCGTCCAGTAGCTCCCGCGCGCCCGCAAGGAGCCGGACCGCTGGCAGGGCTTCTGGTGGCTTCGCTTCCCACTCTTTGACAATCGCCGCGTAGCGGGGGTGAGAGTACTCGCGCCAGCGTTTTACGCCGCTTGCCTTCCCGCTTCCGTACAGTAACGGGAGTGCCGGGAGGGACTTGGCGCTGATCCTCAGGAGGGCCGAGACCTTGTAGTAATAGTAGGCGTAGCCGTTGATCGTTGGGAACCCGAGGTCGCCCTCCCTGAGGGTGTTGGAACCGAGGAACTCGTTCATGAGCGTTCGCAGGGACCGGGTGACCGATCCGTCCGCGAGGTCGGCGAACAAGGGTGAGAGCGGGTCGGGCATCTGCTCGACGATGCTGGCACGCGCGTACATGGCCTTCGGGTCCGGCACGCTCCAGTCGGTCGGGGGATCGGCCTCCGGCTCCGGCAGGGCGGTGATGGGCCGTGCCTGGAGGATAAAGAGCTCCCCTTCCGAGAGCGCCCACTCGATGTCCTGCGGAGATCCGTACAGCTCCTCGATGCGCGCTCCATAGCGCGCCAGCTCCGCCGCCATCTCGTCGTCGAGCACCGGCTGGCGGCGCCGTGCCTCCGGCACGGGTCGCTCCTCAGTGCCGCTCTCGGTGTATACGGTCAAAACCTCTTTGTTGGAGATCTCGCGCGAGATCACGCGCCCGCTCTCTTTCTCCACGACTATGGAGTCCGGCGTCACCGAGCCGCTCACCACCGACTCGCCCAGGCCCCAGGCGGCGCTGATCACCACCTCGTTCCGGCGACCGTTCGCGGGGTTGGCCGTGAACATGACGCCAGCCGACTCGGACTCGACCATCCTCTGGACCACCACGGCCAGGCTTACGGTGGCAGGATCTATGCCCTGGCGTGCCCGGTAAGCCATCGCTCGTGCCGTCCACAGAGAAGCCCACGAGCTCTTGACCGCCTCGAGTAGCGCCTCCGCTCCGCGCACGTTGAGGTATGTGTCCTGCTGGCCGGCGAAGCTCGCCCCCGCAAGGTCCTCGGCGGTGGCCGAGGAACGGACGGCGACTGCCGTCTCTGAGTCTTCGCTCATCTCTTCGTAAGCGGCGCGTATCTCGTCGGCGATTTCCTCGGGGACCTTGCCGCCGGAGAAAAGCGCGCGGATCCCCTCCGCGACCTCTTCGAACGCCGCCGGGTCCTCCGCCCTGCCGGCCGAGGCGCGCCCGACGATCGCCTCTCCGATGTGGTTTGACTCGACGAATGCGTCGTAGGCTGCGGTGGTGAGGACGAAGCCAGGCGGCACGGGAAGCCCCGCGTTGCTCAACTCGCCCAGGTTGGCGCCCTTGCCGCCCGCCAGCGCGATGTCGTCTTTGCCTATCTCGTCGAACCAGGCTGTGTACGTCATGACCCCTGCCCCTTCCTACTCATCCAGGAACTCGTTGATGACGGAGAGGTACTCCTCCTTATGGCTCATCCAGGGCGTGTGTCCGGCGCCGTGGAACGTGTGCACCACGGCTCGTGGGTAGCACCGCCTGAGCTCGGCGCGCTGCTCCGGCGTCAGGATGTCCTCGTCCGACTCCAGGATCAGGACCCTCCCCGGCCAGGAGGCAAGGTCGTCCGGCGCGAATCAAAGCTCTCCATGAGGTCGATCCCGAGCCGGTACATGCCGAGCAACTCCGCCTTCGACAGGCGCGACACGAGCCCGTGCTGGTAGTCGCGCCAGAAGACCTGGTCCTCCTGCGGCACGCTCGGCACGCCGGAGAAGGCCCGCGCGAGCGCCCGCTCCCTGAGCGCCCGCAGCCATCCTACCGGCACGAGAGGCAACAGCGCCAGGAAGTCCTTCGAGAGCCACAGCAAGCTCCGCGGCGGCACCAGCGTGTTCGCCAGTATGAGAGTCTGCACCCGCTCCGGATGGCGGCGCACGAAGCACTGCGCCACGATCCCGCCGTAGGAAGGCCCGAGCACGTGCGCCGGCCCGCACGCCCTCGGCGTCCAGTACGCCAGCCAGCCCGTCGAGGAGCTCGGCCGCGGTGGACACGGTCAGCGTAGCTCGGCGCGATGACCCGGTAGCGGTCCTCGAAGGCCGGGATGCGGGTGAAGCCAGCCTCGCCGACCATCGCCCCGCCCGGCAAGAGCAGGAACGCTTCCTCGCCCTCGCCGCAGGCGATGTAGCCCCAACCCACCCCGTCGACGGTGGCGCGCTCGAGCGGATGTGTGGCCCGGAACTCCCGTAGCTCCTCCCAGCGCTCGGCTGCGATACCCCGAGGAGTCTCTTCTGAGCCGGTCGCCTCCCCTAGAGCTTCGGTGGACCTGCGCACCTTCAGGAACCGGTTGATCCCGAAGACCCTGAACATCAACCGCGCACGGGTAGACACGGCCCTCAACGCTGCGGCCCGCTCGATCACCTCAGGCTCACCGACCTTGTAGGTACCGTCCCTGGCCTCGATGGTGAATCGTCCGGCCACCCTGATGTTCTCGAGCCAGTCGACGTCCTCTCCGTAAGGTAGTGGTATGACGTAGCCGTCTTCGGTTGGCTCGGCCGTTACGGGGGTAGCGTACTCCTTGCCCGAGCCAGCCGGTCGAGCGCTGGAGCACGGTACCGCGGCGGCTTCGCTTCGGGCACTGGTCCGTATGAAGGGTTGTTCTGTCAGACAACCTCGTTCTCGAGCACCAGGTCGCCGACGGAGATCTCGACGCGATCCCCCGGCGTGAGGGTGAAGTCTTCGCCGGGCACGAGGCTGGTACCCGTCATCAGGAAGGCTCCGGTCGGGAAGGAGAGCTCCTTACCCAGGTAATCGGCTAGCTCCTCGAAGGGGCGCTTCATCCGGGAGGTGCTCACCTCTTCCTCGTAGGCGGCCTCGCCATCGCGCAAGATGCGCATCCGGATGAGGAGGTCCCGCATCGAGTCCGGCCCGCCCAGAACTATACCGGGCCCAAGAGAGCAGCTGCCGTCGTAGATCTTGGCCTGCGGCAGATACAGAGAGTTCTCACCCTCTATATCCCGCGAGGAGACGTCGTTGCCGGCGGTGTAGCCCAAGATCTCCATCCGGCCGTTGAGTACCAGCACCAGCTCCGGCTCCGGCACGTTCCAGTGGCTGTCCTCGCGGACGCGCACTGCCCCTTCGTGCCCCACGACCCGCCAGCCAATGGCCTTGAAGAAGAGCTCGGGCCGCACGGCATCGTAGACCTTGTCGTAGATGTCGGCCTCTTTCGATTCGAACATTGCGGGCTTCCCGGCTCCTCTCGTACGTCACCCCGCTCGCCCACACCTCCTGCGCGGGCTCGACGGGCGGCAGGAGAGGATCTTCGGCCGCCTCGCCGCGGGGCAGGCTCCCGAGAAAAGCAGGGATGTCACCAGCGGGCGACTCCGCCAGGAGATCCAGGGTAAACGCCGTGGGCAGGTAGCGCCCGTCCAGTGCCCAGCGAGCGCCGCGTGCCGTGAGGTGTCTGGATAGGTACATGTCTGTTCTGAACCTCCTTCCCCGATACGACGGGGTACAAGCTAACACGGCTGCCGCGTGCTTGCGCGGGACGGCGGGCACGGTTAGGGTGAGCCGCGCAATCTGCGGAGAGGGTGAGAGTGGAGATACTGCCGGGCATCCATCGGATAGAGTCGGACCTGGGGGTACGCTTCATGTGCCAGTACCTCCTCACCGGGGAGGACCACACGGTCCTCGTCGATACCGGCCTGGCAGGGACGCCTGAGGAGGTCATCATCCCATACCTGGAGGGGGTCGGGCTCACTCTGGAGGACATCGACGAGGTCATCATCAGCCACGCCGACGTGGACCACTGCGGCGGCAACCGCGCCCTCAAGGAGATGCACCCCGCTCTGTGGTTCACGTGCGGCGAGCCAGACAGAGCCTACGTCGAGAACAACGAGGTGATGATCGCGGAGATCTACCGCTGGTCCGAGCCCTACGGCTTCGGCCCTGACGAGGACTCTCTCGAGTGGATCCGCAGGGAGCTGGGCGGCGACTCCCCTGTGGACGCCGGGCTTTGCGGCGGGGAGACTATGAGGCTGGGGCCCGAGAGGCGCATCGAGATACTGCACCTTCCTGGCCACACGCCAGGCCACCTCGGCATCTGGGACCCGAAGAACAGGGCGGCGATTATCATAGACGCGGCGCTCGAGACCGGCATCTACGACCGCGAGGGGAACCGTCTGATCCCCCCGCGCTACTTCGACGCCGCCGCTTACCAGGCTACGATCCGCAAGCTCCAGACCCTCCGCCCCGAGCACCTCCTCACAGCCCACTACCCGCCGATGCAAGGGGACAAAGCACTCGACTTCCTCGACCGCTCCCTACAGTTCACGCAACAGCTCCACGGTGTGGTGAGCGAGGGGCTACAGAGTGGAACCACCGACCTCTGGAAGCTGACCCGGCGCGCCGTAGCGCAGCTCGGCCCATACCCTGAGTTCGGTCACGAGCTCGGGGCCGGCGTCAGGGCGCACCTGGCCAGGCTGTAAGAGGACGCCTGGAGCACCGCTCCGGCGCTACCTGCTCTGACCGTTCCCGGTCTCGCGGGCCTTGCGGTATTCGGAGACGACCAGCTCGGTGAGCTCCTCTACAGAGGTCTCGGCGACGGGCTTGTCGTACTCTATGCGCCCGTTCCTGAGCAGGTTCACCCTGTCGCAGACGTCGAAGACCTGGGCGTAGTTGTGGACGATGAGGATCATGGGTATGCCCCGCTCGTCCTTGAGGCGCTGTATGAGGTCGAGTATCAGCGCGCCCTCCTTGGCTCCCATCGCCGCTAGCGGCTCGTCGAGGAGGAGCATCTTCGCGTCCGAGTAGACGGCGCGCGCCACGGCTATAGCCTGGCGCTGGCCGCCCGAGAGGCGGGCGACCTCTGTGTCTATGGAGGGGATCCTGACGCCCATGTCGTCGAGGTAGCGATGCGTGCGCTCCTTCATCTTGCCGTTGTTGAGGAACGGCCCAACGGTCACCTCGGAGTTCAGGAACATGTTGTGGAATACGGACAATTCGTTGACGAGCGCGAGGTCCTGGTAGACGGTCTGGATGCCCAGAGCGCGCGCCTGGGAGACGGAGCGGAGGCTGACCTCCTCGCCCTCTATCAGGATCCTGCCCCCGTCGGGGCGGTGGAAGCCGGTGATGGTCTTGAGCAGGGTGGACTTTCCGGCCCCGTTGTCGCCGATGAGGCCGAGCACCTCCCCCCTCTTGACGTGCATGTCCACGCCCTTGAGGACCGAGATCGCGCCGAAGTTCTTGACCACGCCTTCTACGCGCAGGAAGTCCGAGCCGTTACCGTTCTGCATCACTCACCACCCCCTGCGCCGCGCAGCCTGGCGACGTAGACGTTGAGGATCATGGCGACGAGGATAGCGACGCCGAGGATGATGTTGAAGGTGTAGGCGCTTATCCCCTGCAAGGTGAAGCCGTTGCGGAGGACGGTGAGCACGAGCGCCCCGAGGAACGCGCCGGTCGCGGTCCCGACCCCGCCCAGCAGCGCCGTCCCCCCTATGACCGCTGCGGCGATGCACAGGAGCACGATGTCGGGGCCGCCTGCGAGAGGATCTATGGAGCTTATGCGGAAGGCCTCGATGATCCCTACGAACCCCCCGAGCACGCCGCACAGCATGAAGTTGCCGATCTTGATGCGGGCGATGCTCACGCCCGCCTCCCTCGACCCGAGCGGGTTGCCGCCCGTCGCGTAGGTGTGGAGGCCCCACCGGGTCCGCGACAGAACGAGCTGGAGGATCGCCACGATGAGTATGGCCCAGATGGTCCCGGACCAGGCGTATTCTCCCAGGGCCTGGGTGACGTAATTGGTTTCCGGCGGCGTCGCGGGGAACCCGCCCGTGAGCGTGACGTTCAGCCCAGCGAGCAGGAAGAACATCCCCAGCGTCGTGATCAGCGACGACACGCCCAGGTAGACCGTGATCAGGCCGTTCACGAGCCCGACCAGCGCGACGGCGAGCAGACCCACGAGGACCGCGAGCGGCAGATACAGATAGAGCTGCTCGTAGGCCAGGTACATGACGATGGGCGCGAACGCGAACGACTGGCCGACCGAGAGGTCTATCTCGCCGCAGATGAGCAGCATGCACAGCGCCGCCGCGATGACCACGTAGGGAACGGCGAACTGGGCGAGCGAGAGGATGTTCTGCTCCGAGAGGAACGCGGGGTTCACCGCCTGGAAGTAGATCACCATCCCCACCAGGACGAGGAAGACGCTCGCCTCCCGCACACGCACGAGGCCGACCAGCAGCCGGCCGACGAGCCCGCGTTCCTGCGTCCCGGCCCCCGGCGTCTCCTGCGCGGTGGTGGTCTCGCTCAAGTTCCCTCCCCCGCTCTAGGCGGGCGCCTGCACTATCTTCTGCTCCTCCGAGTCCCCTTCGAAGCGCGACTCCGTCTGGAGGTAGCGGTCCACCGTATCGGGGGTAATGAAGATCAAGCCCGTGTTCGTCTCGGCGGGCCCCGTAACCCCACCGGAGAGGTTGTACAGGTAGAGCTGCATCACGGGGAAGAAGCCCTGCAAGTAGGGCTGCTGGTCTATCGTGAAGTCTATGTGGTTCTCGCTCATGAGCTTGAGGATCTGGGGCAACAGGTCGTACCCGCCGGCCTTCACCCCCTGCTCGTGCAACCCGAACTGCTCCATCACCTGGGCAACGCCCTGGGTGCTCCCCGCGTCAACGGCGAACATCCCGGCCACGTCCTTGTGGCCGTTGTACCAGGCCTCGATCCTCGACCTCTCCTCAGGCAGCTCGGCTCCTGTCGTGACCTGCTGGACCTCGATGTTCGCCCCGGAGTCCTCTATGGCCTGCTTGGCGCCGTCTATGCGAGGCTGGATGTTGAGCTGGCCCGGCGTCGCGATGAAGAGGGCCACAAGCCCCTCCCCGACAAGGTCGACGATCCTGTTGCCCATCTCCACGCCGGACTGGAAGAGGTCCTGCCCCACGTACGCCAGCGCAGGGTTCGTTCCCGGCCCCTCGCCATTGGCGTTGTAGGCGATGACCGGGATGCCCTGGTCGAGAGCCTTCTGGATCGGGTCGTTGAAAGCCTCGGGGTCCACCACCGAGACTGCGATGCCGTTGGCCCCACCAGAGATGGCCGAGTTCATCGCATCAACCATCTCCCTGACCACAGAGGTCTCAGACCCCGTCCACTGCGACGTCGTCCCCAGGAGCGCCTGCGCGTCCTCGATGCCGTACTGCGTCGGCACGAAGAAGGGGTTGGTCGTCACGTGGTTGACGAACACGAAGTTCCACTCCGGCGTGTCAGGGAAGTTGCCGCCAGAGCCACCGGACCCGCCACCACCCTGGCTCGCCTGCTGCGCCTCCGGCCTGCACCCGCTCAATAACAGCCCCGCCGACGCCAGCGCGCTCGCCGCCAGAAACTGGCGCCGTCCCAGCCTGTAGCCACCTACGCCGTTTTCCTTCATCCGTTTACCCCTGTCTCCTCAGCCATCCTCCGACACCTTTCCCGTGGAGCATTGTCATACCAATTTCTGCTCATGTCAAGCGAGCATCCGTGCTACTGCGGCCTCTCGACCTGCTCCCACCACAGGCCCATCCGGGCTGTAGTACCGCCATCCACGTAGATCACCTGTCCGGTGACGAAGTTGGAGGCGTCGGAGGCCAGGAAGGCGGCGGTCGGGGCGACGTCCTTCGGGTAACCTATCCTGCCCGAGGGTACGAGGGTGTTACCGAACTCGGTGGTGTATCCGGGGGTATCGAAGTAGCGGGGGACTTCGATCAGGCCTGGTCCGATGGCGTTGACCCGCACGCCGCGGTCGGCCAGTTCGACGGCCAGCTCGCGGGTGAAGGCGTTGATCGCACCCTTCGTGGCCGCGTAGGCGGCGTGGCGTGGGAACCCGGCGTAGCCATGAACGGAGGTGATGTTAATGATCGAACCCGCGCCGGCCTCGAGCATTAAAGGCACGGCTCTGCGGGCGCAGAAGAAGTAGCCCTTCATGTTCAGGTCGAACATCTCGTCGTAGGTAGCTTCGTCGGTGTCCAGGAAATCGAGCGCGCGGGTGACGCCTGCGTTGTTCACCAGGACGTCGAGACCACCTAAAGAGTTAGCCGCCTCATCCACTACCCGCTCGCACTCGACGACCCTGCTCAGGTCGCCCTGTACCAGCGCGTGCCCGACGCCGAGGCGCTCGATCTCCGAGGCGGTCTCGTTGGCGTCCTTCTCGCTGTGGGCGTAGTGGACAGCGACGTCGGCGCCCTGGCGGGCCAGCTCTATGGCGATGCCCTGCCCGATGCCCATCCCCGCGCCCGTGACGAGCGCCCTCTTGCCCGAGAGATCTGTCATCCCTCAGCTCCCGATCTCCCTGTTGTTTCGCGTTTTTCCCAGCCCTCGGCGAACAGGTTGAAGTGGACGTTCTTCTTCGGATGAGCTGCGATGACCTCCTCGTCCAGCTCGACGCCGAGGCCGGGTCCCTGTGGGAGGGCGAAGTAGCCGTCAACGACTTCAGGCAAACCCGGCGCGGTCTCGCGGACCCAGGGATCGGCGAAGTCGTTGAAGTACTCCTGGATCTTGAAGTTAGTCGTGCAGGCGGCCAGGTGGAGGGCGGCGGCGGTGTTGATCTGGCCCCCCACGTTATGAGGTGCGACCGTTACGTAGTAGGCGTCGGCCCACGCGGCGAGCTTCTTCGTCTCGAGCAGGCCGCCGATGTGGCTTATGTCCGGCTGTATGACGTCTGCGGCCTGCAGCTCGAAGACCTCGCGGTACTCGAGCCGCTGGTGGATCCGCTCGCCCGTCGCGACCGGGATGCCCCCGGGTATACCCTCGGCCGCTTTTTTCAGCGCCTTCAGGTTCACCGGCGGCACCGGCTCCTCGACCCACCCGAGCCCGAAAGGCTCCATCATCTTCGCCATCTCGACGGCGGTTGCAGGCGAGAAGCGGCCGTGCATCTCGAGCATGATCTCCGGCTCCGGGCCTATGGCGTCCCGCACCGCCTCGACAAGCGCGACCGCCCTGAGCTTCTCGTCCCGCTCGAGCTCGTAGTGTCCGGGCCCGAAGGGGTCCAGTTTCAGGGCTCTGTATCCTCGTTCTACGACCTTCCGCGCGGCGGCGTGGAACTCCGCCGGGGTGCGCTCGACGCGGTACCAGCCGTTGGCGTAGGCTTTGACCTTCTCGCGCACCGGCCCGCCGAGGAGGTTGTATACAGGTTGGTCGAGGGCCTTGCCGACTATGTCCCAGCAGGCCGTCTCGAAGACGGCCATGCCCGAGCTCAGCACTTCCCCCGCGCGCGAGAAGTCGTCGCGGCCCAGCTTCTTGACCAGCTCCTCTATACGGAACGGGTCGTGGCCGACGACGTGCCGCGGTCCGGCCTCGGCCAGGTACCCGACCAGCGCGTCGGTGTGGTTGACCATCCGCGCCTCGCCGAGGCCCGTGAGGCCCTCGTCGGTGTGGAGCCTCACGATGGTCAGGTTGCGCCAGTCGGTGCCGACGACAAAGGTCTCTACGTCCGTGATCTTCATGCGTTCACCTCGCTCTTCGCCGCCGGGATGCCGGGGAAGCTCGCGCCCCTCTCGGTCGTCTTGGCCTCGGGGTAGTAGCGCTCGAGCATCGAGAGAGCGATCTCCGCACGCCGCACCCTCTCTCTGCCAAGCGCCACCGCAGTTGCCTCCAGGTGTCCACCCGATGGGTAGATGTTGGGCGCGTTCTTCAGACCCGCCTTGACGAACACGGGGGAGGCCACCCGCACGAGATCGGGCACCTCGTAGTGCCTGACGAAGCCGCCGAAGTCGTCGGGGACCTCGACGTAGACGTCTAGCGGGAGGTCGGCGACAGCCCGCATCGCGGCGAGCTGGGCGAGGCTCAGATCCGTGGGCACGTTGTACGTGTCGGCCCCGAGGTCTTCCATGGCTTTGAGGGCGGCGGCGTTGGCCGCCGAGAGCTGCACCGAGACCTTGACGACCAGGTCCTCCGGCAGCTCGCCTTTGGCCTTGAGGTCCCTGAGCACCCACAACAGCCCCGCGTCGGCGACGAGCACGCCGCGCAACCCGAGAGATACCCCGCGCAGCACGTCTTCGAGGGCGTAGGCGAGCTGGTCCTGGCCCCGGTGCTGCGCCCCGAGCACTTTCCCCGCGCCGGACACGACGGCAGCTCCGGTCTCCCACGAGGCGCGCGGACCGACGAAGAGCGAGAGTTCGAGGCCAGCCTCCCGCGCCATCGCGCACATCTCGAGGATCTCGTCGTCGGTCAGAAGCAAGATTCCGGACCCCTGCGACACCCTGTGAAGCTGCACCCCGCGCTTCTTCGCCTCGTCGAGCACGGCCTCCAGCACGCGCGGCCCCTCGACGCTGGGAATCTCGACGCGGTACTGGGCGCCGTCCGGGAAGCGCCTGGGCGAGTCGGGCAGCTCCGCCAGGTCCCGGGCTGGCAGGTCCAGATCCGTGAGCAGTTCTCTAGCCTTCATACATCATCCATCTCCCTCATCTCTTCGCCGAGTGCTGCTTCGATGTCCCCTGCGGTGTTCGCGAGGTGGACGCGCATCCTCTCCCGCGCTCCTCCGGCATCCCCGGCCTCTACGCAATGCAGTATCTCCTCGTGCTCCCGCAGAGCGCGCCGGGCGCTGCCGGGCCGTGAAGCGCTCACCTCGCGGCTGGCCCGGAGCAGCTCGACGATGGGATCAAGCATCGTCAGGAGCACCTCATTACCCGTGCTGCGCGCGAGCAGCGCGTGGAACTCGACGTCCGCGTCCACGTACCCCTCCGGCGCATCGATGAGCGACCCCATCCTGTCCAACTGGCCGCGCATCTCCCGCACGTCGTCCTCCTGGGCCCTCTCGGCGGCGAGGCCGGAGATCTCGACCTCCAGGATCTCGCGTATCTCCAGCAACTCCCACAGAGCCTTCGGCCTGACGCGCAGTAATAACCCCAACGTGTCCCGCACGGCCCGCGTGCTCCCCCCGCTTACCACGGCTCCCCTGCCGTGCTCGATGCTTATGAGACCCCGCGCCTCCAGCAGGTTCAGGGCCTCGCGCACTACCGTCCGGCTGACCCCCAATCTCCCCACGAGCTCGCGCTCGGGCGGAAGCCGCTGCCCAGGTCTCAACCCGCTGGAGACGACCATGTCCAGGAGCTGTTCCGCGGCCCGGTCCCTCAGCCTGGTGCGCCCACCTTGCTCATTCACCCCATAACATTGTCATACCAATCGGGAGAGTTGTCAAATCCGGCGTTTGTCCGGGCTACCATCGCATCCCCACGCTCACGGTTGCTTTCTGAGCTGCTAGAGAAGCCGTCCTGCGCAACTCGCCGTGGGGAATGCTCATGCTGCCGCTGGTGCTGATAGTCGTCCAGCGCGAGCTTATAGGGCACGAGGAGCGCTACCTGGAACTCGCCTTCGGGGAGGAGTGCCTAGAGCGGAGAAGACCTCCCGCGCCGTTTGGAGGAAGGCCCGCAGTGCTGGCGATGCCCACCGCTCCGAGTTCCACGCCATCAGGGTACCGACGCGGATGGGTTCCCGCCACCTCAGCTCCGAAAGGCTGCCGGACACGAGCTCGGTCTGCACCGCCACGGTAGGCAAGACGGAGACGCCCATGCCCGCGCTCACGCACCGCTTTATGGCCTCTATGCTCTGGAACTCCAGCGTTTCCCCTGGCACCACACCTCCCTCCGAGAGCTGCCGCTCGAACCGGCCGCGGTAGGCGCACCCGGACTCCGGCGCCTCCGGCAAGAGCACGGTCTCCCCGAACAGGTCCGAGGGGATTACCACGGTGGAGTTCGCGAGCGTGTGCGCGGACGGCGCCACGACGCTCACGGCCTCCTCCACCAACACTTCTGCCGAGAGACCGGCGATGCTCACCGGTGGTATGTCCAGGACGAGGGCGACGTCCACCTGGCCCCTTTCGAGGGCCTTCCGCGTCGAGCCCAGGAGCTTGCCGACGGCGGTCGGCTTCAGAGAAAGCCTCACCTTGGGATAGCGCTCGTGGAAGAGGGCCAGGAGCGCGGGAAGCCGGTAGGTCAGGAGGGTCTCCGGTGCACTGAGACTCAGGGAACCTGCGATCTCGCCCGCCCCAGTCCCCGCGTCCGCGACCGCCTCCTCGGCCTCCTCGGCCAAACCGAGCAGCCTCTCGGAATAGGCTAGCATCACCTTCCCGGGCTCGGTGAGCGTGATCCTCCTCCCCAACCTGTCAAAGAGGGGTACCCCGAGCTCCCGCTCCAGGGAAGCTACCTGCGAGCTCACGCTCGACTGTACGTAGCCGAGACTGGCGGCGGCCCGGGAAAAGGAGAGCTCCCGCGCCACAGTCCTGAAGGTCTTTACCTGCCTGAGCTCCATCGTCACAGCTCCTTAGTTATGTTATCGGTTTCGCAGATAGATATGATCTAAAACTTTCGTTGGATTCGATGGTACTGCGACAGTATCATCGGGTCAACCGGGGCAACGAGCATAAGGAGAAGGCAGGATGCCCGAGAGGGTTGGCAAGGATCAGTGCGTCGAAGCTGCTCTAGCGCGTGGGGCGAGGTTGGGCGCGATGGGACTTCTGCTCTCGGGAAATCTGGGTATCTCGACCGCCTTCGGGATGCTCCTCTTGCTGCCCCTGTACGTCCAGAGGCTCGGGGGCGACGAGGCGAGCTTCGGGATCATCATGGCGGCCGCTACGATTCCGGCGGGACTGTCGATCGGGCTCTTGATCCGCTACCCGGAAGCCTGGAGACCGAACGTGGTGCTGACGATCGCCGTCCTCGCCTACGGGCTCGGGGCGGTGGGGGCGGCGCTGGTGACGGTCACGTGGGTGCCCCTGGTCGGGATAGGGGTGTTGCTCGGCACGGCCTGGGCGGTGGTCTACGCGGCCTCTCCGATGGTGATGAGCGAGATGGTGACCGACCGGGAAAGAGCAACCTACTTCGGCTACCTGACCGGCACCCAGCAGCTCGGGATCGGCCTCGGACCGGTCATCGGCGGCTTGCTAGTAGGAGGTGGGCTCGGTTTTCGGGGTGTCTTCCTGGTGGCGGGCGCCCTCTGCGTTATCGCGGCGGCCCTCGTGTTCGTGGTGGGCTGGATCGTCCCCGACGCGAGGACGACGGCTGCCAGGACCGGTGCTGGCACTGGTGACGAGCCTGGAACGATTGTTCCTTTCGGGTCCGCGCTAGGGCGTATACTCCGCTCGGAAAGTGCATTCTGGCTGGTAATGATCGTCCTCTTCGCCTGCCTGTTCACCACCATGACGAGTTTCCAGACGACCTTCGCCGGGGCGCGGGGGCTGGACTTCTCCGTATACTATCTCTCCTATACGGCGGCCGTGATCATCTCCCGTTTCGGGATCGCCACCTTCACTGCACGCTACGACACGCGGCTGGTGATCGCGGTGGCCGCGAGCGTAACGGCCCTGTCGCTGGCCTCCTTCCTCCTGGTGGGATCGAGCACCCTCCTCTACGGACTGGTATCCGGCTTCGTCGGGATAGGCTACGGGCTGGCCCTGCCGGCAGCCCAGGCTCAGGCGGTAAACGCCTCGGTAGGGTCCATCCGGCCTCGGGTGTTGCCGCTGGCAGGACTGCTCTTCGAGACGACGATCCTGGCCTTCCCCCTTCTCGCCGGGTGGGTGATCACAAGTTTCGGGTACGGCGCGGTGTTCGTGGTCCTGGTCTTACTGTCCCTGGTGCAGTCGGTGCTCGGTTGGGAGCGCTTCCTGGCGGCGAGGAGGCTTACCCGCCCTGTGCCACTAGTGAAGTAAAGACGACGGTCCCCCTCAGATCCCCAGGCGACGATGGGCTGCCGCAGGCGTAGCCCCGTGTAGAATGCGACCGAAGAGCGGGCTTCGGCAGCACACCCCCGATGTCGCCGGGGTACCGAGAGGGAGGCAGCGTTGGAAAGGGCGAGGACCGAAGGGGCCGAGCTGGAGTACGAGGTCTCGGGGACAGGCGAGCCCGTCGTGTTCATCCACGGGGCGTTCATCGCGGACATATTCCGGCCGCTGCTGGCCGAGCCCAGCCTGGTGGGCCGGTACCAGCTCATCCTCTACCACCGCCGCGGCTATGCGGGCAGCAGCCGCGCCTCCGGGCCCATCAGCGTCGCCCGGCAGGCCGCCGACTGCAGGGCTTTGCTGCGCCACCTGGGCGTGGAACGGGCGCATGTCGTGGGGCACTCCTACGGCGGCGCCGTCGCCCTCCAGCTGGCGCTGGACACCCCGGGCGTGGCCCACTCGCTGGCTCTGCTGGAGCCGGGGCTGATGGTGGGGTCGAGTGCTCAGGGCTACAGGGACTCGCTGGCGCGGGGCGTAGAGCGCTATCGGGAAGCAGGCGCTGCGGTCGTCGTGGATGAGTTTCTGCAGGCGCGGTGTCCAGGGTACCGTGCCACTCTCGAGAGTGTGCTGCCGGGAGCCTTCGCTCAGGCGGTGGCCGACGCGGAGACCTGGTTCGAGCGCGAGGTGTCCGGGCAACTGGGCTGGCGCTTCGGCGAGGCGGAAGCGCGGCGCATCAGCCAGCCGACCTTGTCCGTGCTCGGCGGCGAGAGCGACGCCCTCTGGTCCCGCTTCGGCGAGACGCACCGGCTGCTGCTGACGTGGCTGCCGCATGCCGAAGGATTCGTGCTGCCCGGCGCGACGCACTTGATGCAGCTCGAGGACCCGCGAGGCATGGCCGAGGTGCTTGCGGGCTTCTGGGCACGCCACCAGCTCCCGCCTGGGGTGCCTAGTCGCCCCACCCCCCTCCGGGACGCGCTTGCTTCGCGAAGCGCTCTAGCGAGCCGTCTTCTCGGGGAGCCGTCCCATCACGGCGCGCAGGCCGAAGTCGCCCGGCAGGTCGGAGGTGAAGCGGCGTATGCCCAGAGATTTGCGGGCGTCGAGCACGACCTTGCGCCCTGCGAGGTGAGGAAAGATGGCGCGGGCGGCGTAGATCTCGTCCTCTCCCTTGAGACGGACAAGCCCCTTGCGTCCCCTCGCCTTCTCCTCCTTCATGGCGTAGAGGCTCATCTCCCCGGCTCCGGCGCAGCAGATAGCCAGCCTGTGCCAGTCGAGGACGAGAGCCTCGTCCGGCTCGAGAAGCTCTCGCGCCGAGGGCGTCAGACGCACGTCGAAACCGTAGAGGTCCATGTGATCAGTCTATCAAAAGCGCCCGGCTCTAGGCCCGCCGCATCTCCCGGATGAAACGGTAAGGGTAGATTTGTCGCCTTGCTTGAATATGAGCCAGGCGGCGCGCGACGGCGGGGATGCCGTCGTGCGTGGCCAATCAGGTGGGCAGACCGATCAGGAATCGAGAAGTGCCGGCCCGGAGCCGCACGTAGAATGAGTGCCATGGACATCAGTGACCCACGACGTCAGGAGTGACCATGACCGCAAGAAGTCCAAGGGATTCACGGACGAGGAACAAGCCGCGATGAAGGAGCGCGCCCAAGAGCTGAAGGCGGAAGCGCGCGCGAACAAGAACAAGGCGGACGGGGAAAGCGACGTGCTCGCGAAGATCGCCGAGATGCCGGAACCGGATCGCGCCATGGCCGAGCGGCTCCATGCGATCATCAAAGCCAGCGCGCCAGCCCTCTCGCCGAAAACCTGGTACGGGATGCCCGCGTATGCCAAGGACGGCAAGGTCGTCTGCTTCTTCCAAAGCGCGCAGAAGTTCAACACGAGGTACGCGACGTTCGGCTTCAACGACAAGGCGAACCTCGACGAAGGCGCCATGTGGCCGACCGCCTTCGCGCTGAAGGAGTTGACCGCCGCCGAAGAGGCAAGGATCGGCGCGCTCGTGAAGAAAGCGGTGAGCTGAGCCCAGCTCCCCCACGACCGAGCTGCCTACCGCGCCCGCGACGTGCTTGAATGCGCCTTCCAAGCTTCTTAGCCTCTACCTATTGACGGCTATGTCCTTCCACGAAAGTTGAGCACGCTGCGTTGAATCGGCGATGAATGTTGCGCACGTTCTCGGGTACCTTTCGAAAATACCTACCTTCTCGGACGCTCGGAGAATAGACTTCAGGGATGCATCAGAGCGTGCAACGTGCCATCCTTTCGCTTATGGGAGAAATGGTTCGCGAGTAAAGGGAGGTTCCTCATGGTGAAGCTAACGGTTCTCTACGGACAGCCCGATGATCCCGATGCTTTTGAGGAGTTAACGCCAACACCCATATGCCGTTGGTCGAGAAAATACCCAACCTTCAGAGGTACTAGATGGCCAGGATCGTCGCTACGCCAGACGGCAGCGAGCCACCATACCATCGCATCTTCGAGGGTTACTTTGAGGACATGGAGCAGTTGGGGAGCAGCTTATCCACGCCTGAAGGACAGGCCGCAGCCAACGACATCCCGAACTTCGCCACTGGCGGAGCGACGCTCTTTTTCGCCGAGGTAGATGTGTAAGCAACGCCTGACAACTCGGAACTCCGTCCAACTTCCGGGAACGCATCAGCCTGTTGAAAAACATCCTTGGTCGCCTCTTTCACCCCAGATCAAACACCAATCGGCACCAAACGCGCTGCTTTTTTGGCTATTGGAGCCCGATGTGTGGTCGCTACCAGCTCAACGCCGACTTTTTCAACAGGCTGACCACCTCCCCGAAAGTGAACAAGCTTGCGCTACTTCTACGACGGCGTATGATGCCTGGCAGCCAAACACCGGCGAGGACGGAGGAGAGCAAAGTGGGCGACGAACCCACCACGGACAGGCGGGTGAAGTTCGACTTCGAGGTGGACTTCTCCAACGGGGGTGGGTTGCAGGGGCAGGACTTCAGGCTCGACATAGAAGGCGAGGACATCTCCAGCGAGGAGTTGGCACGATACATAGTGGAGGACATGCGGCTGCTGATGGTGAAGGAGGTTCGCATCCTCAACAAAGAGATCATCGCCGAGAGGCACAAGCGGCGCCGAGCCTACTTGATCCCCACCTCCGACCATACTTCCGAGAACATGTAATTGGTTCAAGAGTATTTACCTTCCGTGCGCTTCGGTGAATGAGTGCAAGAAGGGTCGAGGCTGCTCTACGCCCCGGTCCGAGTAACGTCGCTTAGCCTCCCTCGGGCGGCTCGCTTCGCCGAAAGGTGCACTCTAGCACCGGATCGCCGCGACGATAGGGTGGCCCCGCGCGGGGCGGCTTGGTACGATGGAGGCGACCGAAGATGGGAGGGCGGTCGGTGCAGGCTTCTAACGTAGGCGGAGTGCGCGCGCCGCGCGAGCCACGTGTTGTATTCGCGGCGGCCCTGGCTTGCTGGGCGGTGGGCGTAGTCCTCTACGCCGCGCTCCCCAAGGACTCCACGACAAGTTACCTAGCAGCGAATGCCGTCTACGTTGCCGGCGCGGCCTTCGCGCTGGTCTGCATGGCGCGCGCGACTGCCCGCGTACAGGGGAAAGAGCGGCTCTTCTGGGGGTTGCTGGCAACGGGACTCCTCGTGTGGCTCGTTGCTCACCTGGGCTGGCGGGGACTCCAGGAGTCTGCTTTCGGAACGCAAGAATTGTCCAATCAGCACACCGCCTATCTCGTCTCTTACCTGCTGCTCGTCTGTGCCATGCTGCTTCTGGTCAACTGGACGACGAACAGGATCACGCTCCTAACCTTCCTCGATGCTTCGAGCATCATGCTCTCGGGCGGGGTCCTCATCTGGTACTTCTTACTGGGGAGGATGGTAGCGGAGTCCGGCCCGCAGGGCACCTGGGCGATACTGGCGGTCCTCTCCTGGCCGTTGTTCGACGCGGCGCTACTCTTCCTGAGCCTCGTGGTGTTCTCGACGGCCGGCAGGCCGCGCTTCACGGGGCTGCTCGCGGCAGGTTTTCTGGCGTTCGCGCTCGCCGACGGGTGGCACCTCGGGGTCAGGTCCGGCGACGCCTACGGTCTCGCCGGCTGGCCCGACATGTTCTGGGCTCTGGGCTTCGTATTCCTTGGCCTCGCGGCGCTACGCGCCACCCCGACGATCCCTTCGCCGCGAAGCAGTATCACGCCGTGGTGGGTCTTCGCTTTCTGGCTCGGCCCCCTATCTCCCCCGCTCCAGCTCGGCGTCGTGCTAGTCTGGGGGGCCACGCATCCCCCGCTGCCCGCCTACGCCGCTCTGGGTTCCGCGATCCTCTTTTTCTACCTGGCCCTGCGTATCGCGCTGGTCTCCTTCGTGAACCGGCGCCTGAGCCGGGATCAGGAGGAGAAGGCCCGCAAGGTGGAGCAGGGCCGCGTCCTCTACGAGCTGCACGACACCGTGAAGCAAGGGGTACACGGCATCGCCCTCTCTCTACGCGGCGCTCTGGACGCCGGACGCCGCGGCGAGCAAGACGCCGCCCGGCGGATGCTGGAGCGGGCGCTCGAAGTATCCCAGGAGGCCGAGTACCGCGTCTCGCAGCCCTACGACGAGCTCCAGGCCATCCACGGGGAGGTGGCGTCCAACCCCAGCGACTACCTGCGCCACCGCCTACAGCGGTTCGAGGAGTACTTCGGCATCGAGACCCATCATGACTTCCTGGTCCCGTTGGAGTTCTTGAGGCCGGCCGAGGTCGCCGCCGCGCAGAGGGTATTCGTCGAAGCCTCCTGGAACGCGGTCAAGCACGCGCAGGCCCGCAACCTCTGGCTCGAGACCCGGAGGGTCGGCTCCATCGTCATCGTGCGGGTCCGGGACGACGGACGCGGCTTCGACGCCAGCGACCCCCCACCCGGCCTGGGCCTGCGCTACATGCGGCGCCGGGCCGAAGAGGTCGGGGCCGAACTGGACGTCATCTCGACCCCTGGCCGCGGCACGACCATCCAGCTCCGTTTCGACAACAGGTAAGTGTCTCTTCAGAAGCCGGCGGCGAGGAACGCGACCGCCAGGCTGACTACGAGGCTGGCCCACGAGACCCGTAGGGAGAGCTTCTGAACGTTGCGGCGCCGCTCGGCCAGAGCCTTTGCCTCCTCGCCGCTACCGGCGGAACTCTCGGCCAATCCCCTGAGGCTGGGCCCGAAGTACGCGCCATGGGCCGCCACCAGCCCGACCAGGATCGCCAGTAGCAGGAACTCTGCATAGAGTGCAGTCCCGAAACCCGTAAGAGATCCGTCCAAAACGGCAAGCGCTACGAGCAACGCCAGGTTCGTGCCTCCCGCCTTCGCGTATTGATTGCCGATCTTCGAGCGCACCAGGACCCGCTCGGACTCGCTCCACTTCATCGCCTTCAAGGCGGGCGAGACGACCGCCATCGTGAAGATCACGCCGCCAAGCCATACGCCAGCCAGAACCGCATGCGTCGCGTGGACGATCTCGCTCAACGCTGTACCCCTTTCCCCTTCCTGTAGCCGACCTGAGGGGGTTTGGCAGACGACATAACGGCTCGCTGAACCGGAAAGTTGGCCGGGGTGGCTCGCCGATTACCCCAAGCCACGTTAAAGATACATGTTATCGCGTGTCTCCGTATTCCCAACCTGTTTGGTTTTTGTAATGGTATGGTCGGCGCGGGTTCACGCGTGACAGCCGGGTCTGGTTGCGCAACAGGAGCGTTAACGCGTGCCCGCCGCGCTCGCGAGCGCGCGCAGATCGACGTCGAGGTCGCAAAGCCTGGCCGCGTCGACAGGTTCCCGGGCTCTGATCAGTGGCATCGAGTGCCGCAGGTCCCTCCCCCGGTTGAGCGCCACTGCGGCGAGGATCCGCCTGTCCTTTCGATAGAACGCCACGAAGTTTCGCTCCTCCATGCTGCCCCGCACGACGAGCTCGTCCCACTGCGTGTGGAAGCCGGCGTACTGGAGGTTGTGCTCGTACTGATCGGACCAGAACCAGGGGATCTCATCGTAGGGCTCGTCTCTGTCCAACATGTTCCTGGCCGCGGCCGGACCCTGCTCGAGCGCGTTCTGCCAGTGCTCCACGCGTATCCTCCGCTCGAACACCGGATGGTAGTGGTTGGCCACGTCACCCGCCGCGTAGATGCCCTCCACGCCTGTCCGGAGATACTCGTCGACCACGACCCCGTTGTCGATCCCGGCGCCGGTGTCAGCGAGGAGGTCCGTCACCGGCTCGACGCCGAGGCCAACCACGACGAAGTCGCACTCGATGCGGCGCCCGCGCGCGGTCGTGACCCGCTCCACGCGGCCAGCGCCCTCGAACGCGGCCACCGTGTCCTCGAAGATCATCGACACCCCGTGCTCGCGGTGAATGCCTTCGATCACCCCGCCAACCTCCTCGCCGAGGACGCGACGCAGCGGCACCTCGTTGCGGTCCACGACGACGACGTCCACGCCGGATCGCCGGAGCGACGCGGCTACTTCCGAGCCTATGAAGCCCATCCCCACCACGACCGCCTTCCGTCCCGGGACGGCCTCCGCGCGGATGCAATCGGAGTCGGCCACGGTCCGCAGGCTATAGATGCCTTCCAGATCCAGGCCCGGAACGGGGAAGCGCCGGTTCCGTCCCCCCGTGGTGACAAGGAGCCTGTCATAGGCCACGCGCTCCCCGTCGTCGAGCTCGACCACCTTATCTGCGGCGTCTACCCGCGTGGCCCGAGCCCCGAACCGGGTCTCGATGCCGTTCTCACCGTAGAAGCCGGGCGGTTGTACTAACGCCCTCTCGAACGAGGACTCGCCACGCAGGTACTCCTTGGACAGCGGAGGTCGCTCGTACGGCGGCTGCCGCTCCGCCCCGATCAGGACCACCCTCCCGTCAAAGCCTTCCTCGCGGAGGGTCGCCGCCGCCCCTCCTCCTGCCAGCCCGGCGCCGACGATCACGAACGTCCCTGACATCAGCTCTCGATCTCCAGGTTGTCGCCTTCCACCCTCGTCTCGTAGGTCTCGACCGGCTCCCTGGCGGGGCCCCGGAGCACCGCCCCACTCCTCACGTCGAACTCCGAGCCGTGGCAGGGGCAGATCACAGTCGTCTCCTCCAGATCCCCCTCCGCCAGCGAGCATCCCCTGTGCGTGCATGTATCGCCGAACGCGTGAAACGTGCCGTTCACGTACGCTACCGCGATCCTGGTGCCCCGTACGTCAAAAGCCTCCATGCCCCCCTCCTCGAACTCGTCCACTCTGCCCGCTATAACGAACCCGCCCATGACCGTCAACTCCTTTTCAGCCTCCACTCCAGCTCACGATAGTCCGTTTTTCAGAATATGTCAAGTATATACTTTGTTTATTTGATATATTATGACTACTCTGGTACGCTAAGCGTAGCCATCAGGAGGAGATAGGTTGGCGGCAATCTGGGATCGGCGATTCTTTCGGAGCACGCGCGGGCGGATCGTCACGCTGCTCAGGCGCTCCGGGCGCACTGTCGAGGGGCTCGCGCGGGAGCTGGGTCTCACGGACAATGGCGTCCGGGCGCACCTGGCCACGCTCGAGCGCGACGGGGTAGTCCGGCAGCGAGGCTCGGTACGCCGTGGAAGCGGCGGGGGCAAGCCCGCCTACGTCTACGAGCTCACGCCGGAGGCCGAGGAGCTGTTCCCGAAGGCATACGAACCGGTTCTCCGCCGGCTACTGGACGTTTTATCCGGGCGGTTGGGACCCGAGGAATCGGAAGCCGTGCTGAGGATGGTAGGACGCCGCCTGGCGGAGGAACGGGGCGTGCCGGTGGATGGCGTACGCTCGCGGCTCGAGGCGGCCGTTGGCGCGCTCGACGAGCTGGGTGGTCTGGCGGAGCTCGAAGAGCGTGATGGAGGGTTCGTGATACGTGGTTACAGCTGCCCGCTGACCTCCGTGGTGAGGGATCATCCGGAGGCGTGCCGCATAGCCGAGGCACTGCTCACCGAGCTGACGGGCCTGCCGATCCACGAGCACTGCGACCGCGACGAGAGTTCTCCTCGCTGCTGTTTCGAGGTCGCAAATCCCCAAGCTGCCGAGGGAGAGTAGAGGAGACCATTGGAGGAGGGCGATGCGCCGAACCTGAACGAGCTCGCCGCGGCTGCCGGAGGACGCTCGGGGGTCGTCTGGAAGCTCGAAGGGAGCGGGGACCTCAACGCCAACCTGGTGCGTTTCGACGCGGGAGGAGGCGTCGGAGAGCACGTAAACGAGGAGCTGGACGTCGTGTTCGTGGGCGTGGCAGGGTCCGGGCTCGTGAGTGTAGAAGCAGAAGAGCATCTGTTGTCCGCGGGGATGCTGGTGTTCGTGCCCAGAGGAGCCAGGCGCTCGACCGTCTCCCTCTCCGATGGCTTCGCCTACCTCACTATCCACCGGCGGCGGGGGCCGCTCAAGATCGGCGGTTGAACGGGGCCGGGTCTATCTCAAGAAAGTAAACGTTTGGGCAGAGCCTTCTAGTTTACGTGATAGGGGTTAGCCTACGGGCAGTGGGCGAAGGATAGGAGAAGCGATGAAGCGCAAGCCGGAACTCAGGACTCTCTCCGAGGATCACCACCACGGCCTGGTGCAAGCTCGGTGGCTTCGGCGGGCGGTGGAGGGAGACGAGGCCCATCCGGTGGAAGCCACGGCAAGTGGATTCCTGGATTTCTGGCAGAAGGAGACCACTGCTCACTGTCCATCTCACGAACTCTAGGGGCATTCAGCGCGAACACGCCGGTAAGTTCCGGCGGCGCGTCCGGCCTGAGCAAGCACCCGAGCTGGAGCAATCTATAGATATGGTGGCGCTCTTCTGGAGTAAGGTTCTCCAATCTCTCGGGAACCTCCTCCTGGTAGGTTTCGAGCAGCGCCGCCGCGTCCCGCTCCAGAGTGCGTAGCTCCTCTCGCCGTCCTTCGAGCGCCTCTAGTTCCCGCTGGGCCGCCTGTCGCGTGCTTTCGAGTTCCTCAAGCCTGGCACCAAGCTCCTCGAAGGTCATGAGCCCTTTGGCGGCGAGTTCCTGGTAGCCTGAGCGCATCCTGTCCGCCTCCGCGAGCTTCTCCAGCCACGCTTTCGCCTCGCGCTCCGGGTCGCCGCGCATAGCCCTACGCTTCTCTTCCAGCATCCGCTCCAGGCCGTCGCGCAGCTTCTCGGGGTTCTTGAGGTAGTCTAAAACGAACTCCCACACCATCTGCTCTAGCTTGTCAGCCCGGTGATGCTTCCCGTGGGAGCAGGCGTTGGCACCGTCCTGCCAACGCTTGTCGCAGCGATAGTAGTGGTAGCTCTTACCTCCCTTGAGCGTCGTGCTCGGGGACATGCGGCGTCCGCACAGACCGCAGCCGACGAGGCCACCGGATAGCTCCCAGAACTTCGCTCCGGCAGACGAGGCACGGGTGTTCTCCCTCCGGACCGGGGGCGGAGGCCCTCAGACGGGCTCCTGGCGGCTCTGACTGGGGACGATCTATGCAGGATGCTGGATACGGACTTCCGAGAACACCTACCTACTAGGCACTTGGGTGAATAAGGGCAATGAGAAGGGCCGGAGCCACGAGGCCCTGGCACACCTGCCCGGCATCACAGTCGCGGGTGCTGTTACGGGGAACAACATCAGGGTTGGCTCAGGTATGCGCGCTCCCTTCGTGAGCCTCGCGCGCTGCGGCCTGTCCATCCCGGTACGGGGCGAGGAACGCGGTCAGCGCCGACAGCAGCTCCTCGGGAGCCTGCTCGGCGACCCAGTGGCCGGTATCGGGAATGACCATGGTCTGCACGTCGTCCGCCGCGGGCTTTATCCCGTTCCCGGCCTCTTCACCCCAGCTTTCCGCTCCGCCGATCGCCAGGACGGGCATCGTAAGCGGCCGGCTCTTGCGCTGCTCGTTCTGTGCGATGGTGGTGTCCAACGCGCGATAGAGCCCGAAGCTGCCGCGCAGGACGTCGGGGTCGGAGTAGAGGTCGAAGTAGTACTAGGACGTCATCGGGCAGCGCCTTCCTGCCGCCTTGGATGGCGAACTCGTAGCCGAAGAAGATGTCCTCGCGTCCCCTGACGAGCTGTTCGGTCATCTCGTCGTTGACCCGGTTGAAGGCGAGGTGCCAGAGCTTGTTGTTGATCGGCTCGGGGAGTCCGAACAGGGGCGGCGAGGGGTTCACCCCCAGGGGCCCGGGGACCTCGCCGACGACCTAATCGCGCTGATGGACGCGCTCGGCCACGAGCGGTTCGCCGGGCTCGTAGCTGACCGATCTGCCCGTGTCGCGGTGGTCGTAGCGGATGACGAACCGGGAGCCGGCCGCCAGACGCTCGCAGAAGCCCTCCTCCCACCAGTCCATCGAGGATGCCCCTCCCATGATGAGGAGGATGGGGGAGTCGGCTGAACCGCCGAATGCCTGGACGCAGAGGTCGACCCCGTTGGCCCGGATGATCCTCTCGTTGGGCTCCATAGGCCGAATCTCGGGAGCCGGCGTGGGCGGCTGCTCTGGGGCCTGGCCGTTTTCGCTGTTCGTCATGACGGGTCGTTCCTTAATGGTTGGAGCATCGTCCAGTTGGAGCATAGGGCAATAGGCTTGATATCCACCATCAATCCGAGCCCTTTACCATGAGAGTGTGCCGACACGCCTCAGCCGCTCAACTTCCGAGAATTTCACTTGCACGCACTTGGGTGAATAGCGATGGGCACAGCTCGCTGCCTGCGTAATATTAGCGGGCAGTCGAATCACAAACGAAAGGACTAGTTGAGATGTCCGACTTCCCCAATAGCGCTGGGGGCGCTGGGTCGGTGCGCTACATCAACCCTGATTCCCTAAACAAGAACCCCGCCTTCACCAACGTCGTCGTCGTTGAAGGTAACGTCAGGACCGTGCACATCGGCGGTCAGAACGCGGTAAACGCCTCAGGAGAGATAGTTGGTAAGGGCGACATCGTGACGCAGGTCGAGCAGATCTTAGCTAACGTGCGCGCGGCGCTGGCAGCGGGCGGTGCGGGCCCCGAGCACATCATCAAGTGGAACATCTACGTGGTCGAGGGACAATCGCTGCAGGCGGGTTTTGCCGCGTTCCAGAACGCTTGGCCCCAGACACCCAACCCGCCTGCTATCACGGGGGTATTCGTCTCGGGTCTTGCGCATCCGGACTTCTTGCTGGAGATAGACGCCGTCGCTGTCGTGCCGCAGTAGTAGTAGGCCGGGAGCCGAACTTCTGAGAACGCCCCAGCCTGTTGAAAAACTCCTCTATGTCCTTTACGAGCCTCGTTCAAGGGCTCAAGGAGCACGCCATTGCAGTGTTTTGGCCTTTGATGTCTAGGTGTTTGGATGCGGTTTTGGACTACCGACCGCTCATATGACGACTTTTTCAACAGGCTGTCGAGCTAAGCACTCCGGTGAATAGTACGGTCGGAGACCAAAGCGCAGCTTCGCGGACGGAGTCCGCACGCCCGAGAAGTCATGTGTCGAGGTCAGCGAGGACTTCCTCGACGGTGCGCCTGGCCAGTGCCACAAACCCTGGGTTCGTCTCGCCGTAGTATGGGATGATCATGGCCGCTTGGTGGAGTGCGAACCCACGTGCTCGCTCCCACATGCCGTCGTCGACGTCGAGAGCACCGCGAAACGTTGCTCGGCCGGCACGACCGAAGACGCTCCACGCAGCGATCACGTCCGCGGCGGGATCACCGACCCCTACACCGCCGAAGTCGATGACCGCGCACAGCCTGCCGCCGTGAACGAGCACGTTTGGCCTCAGCAGGTCGGCGTGGATCCACACCGGCGTTCCGTTCCACGCCGGTGCGTCGAGTGCGCGCTCCCAGGCGGCGGTGGCCGCATCGCTGTCTATGACGCCCCGCGCCGACTCGATCGCCGCGCGGGTGACGGCGTCGAGCTCGTGGAGCGGCCTGCGCCCGCCCCGAGGTGCCCCGACGGGATCGATCCGGCGCAGCTCGGCCACGAACCGGGCCAGATCTCGGCCGCCTGGTGTTCATCGTCGACGAGCTCGTCCGCATAGGGCTGGCCGTCGATCCATCCGTAGATCGCCCAAGAGAAGGGATAGGCGCTCGCAGGGCGCCCCTTCGTAACCGGCTCGGGGACTCGCAGTGATAGCCGTGGGGCGAGCTTCGGCAGCCAGTGCCACTCCTTCTCCAGGTCCTTGCCCACGCCTGCACGCGCGGCAGCCGCGCACAGAGGTGGTCGCCGAGCCGGTAGATGGCGTTCACCGTTCCGGTCGACTGAACCGCACTTATCGGCAAGTCGGCCAGCTGGGGGAACTGCGGGCGACCAGCCGCCCGACGAGCTCGGCGTCGATGTCGACCTCGTCGGCGTGCATCTTGCCTATAGACAGGGAGGTCTCCTTTTCGGGTCAGATGAGCGGCACGACGCGTAGAGGCGCTCCTTGCCAATCTTAACCACTTTCCCAGCAAGATTCGCTACGTCCTGGTGCATCGGGTGTGGTGCGTTGGGATCCACAATGCGTACCGGTAGTATTATTGAACGGTGGATCTGGTGGGCCCGAATACCCTCTAGTAGCAGACCGGACCTATGCGAACTTCTTAGAATGCCGTAAAGCGGAAGTCCAACTTCCGAGAACGCCCACCTTGCACGCAGTCGCGTAAGCCGAGCTCGAACGCATAACCGCTAAAGCAGCGCCAGCTCGACCTCCGGCTCCTCCCCCACCGTGGCGGTGAATCGCAGCTTCATGCCGTTGTAACTTTGACTATTGCACGGGCGCGAGCTGGCGTCCGAGCAGGCTCGCGGCGAGCACGAGCGTGGCGACGACTCCGGCCCGTATCGCCGACGGAGGAGCCCCCGCGAGGAGGATGTAGAGCCACATCAGGGCCAGCGTCGTGAGGATACAGGGAGCGGCAGGCACGGCGACATGCTGCCCTGATATCGCCAGAACGTGTGTCATGGTTCCGATAAAGACGGAAAACGGGTTGCGCTTCAGCGTGAGATTGCACGACGGAGCGTCAGAGGTGCGCTTCTAGCGGGTGTCCGTAAGTTAACGTCGAGACGTGCGCCCCAGGATAGTAGAACGCCTGTCTTGCGCCTCCGCGCCCTGCTGACCGAAAACGGTATCGAACGAGCAGAGTTGGCGAGGGCCTAAAGACGGCATGTGCTCCAGATCTTGCTCATAAGGTGTGCCTGATCTGCAAATTCTGATTTTGCAGGGATTTTTCGAATGCAGCAGTCGCAGACGAAGCGATTTGACACCAACCTGACACCAACGCACTCTCTAAGCATCGGACTTCCGATTGGGGGTATTCTCCGAAGTTGGACTTCCGCCTTACGGAGTTCCTGGAAGTCCGACAAGAAGTCTGTTCGGATGCAGTCCGCTTGGATGATGCACACCGGCGCGAGGGCTTGTATGCTTGCTGACGTGCGATCGGGGACTGGGATCTTCATTCTTTCCCACGGCCGTCAAGTACCGGGGTCTAGGAGGGAGTTGTCTCATGGTGACGAGGGAAGACCGGCCGCGATCCTCTTCCGCGCTCGGTCGGGTATGGCTCTGGGTCAGGCGGATCCTCGTGATGCTCTTCGGTCTGATCCTGCTGGTCTTGCTAGTCGGGCTTGTCTACCAATTCGTAGCCACCCGGCTCGCCTACCGGAACTACCCCGCCCCGGGCGAGATGTTCTCAGTCTCCGGCCACGACATGCACATCTACTGCACCGGCAAGAGTAGGGGGGCTCCGACCGTGGTGATGGACTCCGGTCTTGGGGGTGGGCTGCTCGACTGGCAGACGGTGCAGCCGAAGGTCGCCGAACCGCACGGGTGTGCTCTTACGACCGCTCCGGCCTCGGGTGGAGCGAGTCGGGGAAAAGCCGCGCACGAGCCAGCAGATCGTGAAGGAACTGCACGCCCTGCTTGAGAACGCCGGCGTGGGCGGCCCCTACGTGCTCGTCGGCCACTCCTTCGGGGGTGCCAACGTGCAACTCTATGCCTCAGAGTACCCAGAGGAGGTGGCGGGGATGGTGCTGTCGACTCCGCGCTTGACGTTCGCGTGCTCGACGAGGACCTCAGGGACGCCACTGCCAACGCAACGCCGTCTCCATTGACGGTAAGGTCTTGGCACCGCTCGGCATCCTGCGCCTGATCGCCTCTGAGGTGGACAGCCTTCCGAGGCAGCTAGCCCAGGAGAGGAGCGCGATCTACACCGGCACCCGCCACCTCTACGCGTTCTCCGACGAGTCCGCGACCATAAACGAGAGCATCGCCACCGCCACGGACGCCGCCCGTCATTGGGCGACAAGCCGCTGATCGTCCTGATCGCCGGGGCCCGTCAGTACCCCGGCTTCACGAAGGAGCAGGCCGAGCGAGCCGACAAGCAGATCAACGAGTTCGAGGCGAGCCGTCAAGACCTCTCGGAGAACAGCAAGCTCGTCGTGGCGAAGAACAGCGCCCATTACATCCAGTGGGACCGTCCTAGGCTCGTCGTAGATGCCATCCGCCAGGTCGTGGACGCGGCGGGACGGCGGCCAGCTGTGATCGAGAAGCGTCCTCCGC
>CAWFVR010000006.1:0-86645 GCA_963819315.1 uncultured Rubrobacteraceae bacterium | reverse complement strand
TAAGCGTTCTCATCCGAGATGAACGGATCCGTGTCACCAGCCCGGAGCGTGAAGTCTTTAGCGTCTGGCGTGACGGTGAATATCACCTCTCCATCTTTTGTTACCCCGGGGTTCACATTCGATTCCGAGAATATGTTCTTGCCCGGGGCTATGTACACGACAGTCCTACTGAGGTAGCTCTCGAACTCGCAGCCCTCGCTGTCCAGCAGCGTTAAGGAACCTGAGTCGAGCGTCGTAGCTTCATCCGCATTGTTGGTGAACAGGAAGTCAACGATGACGAAGTTGCCTTTCTTCTGTACGGGTAGGAGGGAGCCTTCAGTTCTGTAGCTTGCCTCGCCGTCGTGACCTGCCACGCCACGTTGCTGAATTTGACCGTCTGCCCGATCTTGCCCTTGGGGCCTTTCTGCTCTGCCGCGGCTCTCATTACAGCCGAGAAGCCCTTTCGCCGGTCAGGGGGTTAATTATCTCGTTGTAGCCGATGGCGGTGAAGAACGCGACGATCGCGGCGACCAGCAACACGAAGACGCCGAGACAACCCACCAGAATGGGACGCCTCCTACGCCCCCCACCGCCCTCTTGTGCTGGCTGCTGTGGGCTCACAGCGCCACCAGCACCTCCGGTCTGTGGAGGAGGCGGCACGGGTACATCAGCCTCAGGTGTTGGGACCGTTGCTGTCTCATGAACCGCTCTGGCGCAGTTTGGACAGAACTGGTCTTCAGGGCTTAGCTCGATGCCCACAGTTCCTGCAGTACCTCTGGGGCGTCTCAGCCAGGACTTCTCCTCTACAGACGCAAAGGACTTTTTCTCCTCATATGTAACTATGATGCCATGCTAGGAAGCGCTGCGCATCTGCCAGAGGCTTATTCACCAAAGTGCCTAGTGCACAATCAGGCGACCTCTTGGGGAATGGATAGATGAGGTTCATGAGCACAGCCGAAGACCTCGCAGACTCTATCTGCAAGCTCGTGAGCCGTGAGCAACCTATCGGGCTCAACCACCTTGCTCTTGCCATGAATCCACTTCGGCTCTATCGCGTTGAGCCAAGGGCTCTTCTTGGGCAAGAAAGCACGGCACTATCCGGACCCCACTCGCCGCTGTTCTTGACCTCGCGGTTGTGGGCTGCGATCCATTCTCTGCACGAACTTGGCTCTTGTGCCAGGAGGCATTGTCCCAGACGAAAGCAGAGCCTTCTTGCCCATCTGCTTCGAGCTTCTGGCAGCTCCAAGAGAGAAACCGCGTGGTTATGGCGCTCACCGGACGGCCATCGACAAACCTCAGCCAGGTCTCTCCAACTCAGGCACATAGAGCCCGTAACACGAGAGAGCCTTCGGGTCGGGGTCGTCCTTTCTGTTTCGAGCAGTGATTGGGCTGGAGGGTGAGGTGTTTGGCACGCTGACACCCCAGGCTCAAGATCGGCTGCCACCACCAGTGGCGAGAAGCCGGATCTCACGCAGCACACAGCCCCTCTGGGTCGCTTGGATCCTGCGCGCAGCCAGCTCGCAATACTCCCTCTCCATCTCCGCCCCGACGAAGAATCGCCCCAACTCCTTGGCTGCCACCCCAGTCGTGCCAGAGCCACAGAACGGGTCGAGGACAAGATCCCCCTCCCCACTTGAGGCCAGCAGGGCGCGCCGGAGGAGCCTGCAGGGGTTTCTGGGTGGGGTGGTAGCCCTGGCGCTTCTCGCGGCTGGGAACGGTGGGGATGTGCCAGACGGAGGAGAGCTGACCTTCTGGGTTGGGGCTGTTTATGAGGGTGTAGTTGAAGGTGTGGCGAGAGGAGCGGCTCTTGCTCGCCCAGATCAATGTTTCGTGGGAAGTGGGTGAAGGCGGTGTGCAGAGCGTTGGGAGTTGGGTTCGGCTTGCTCCAGACGATGTTGTTTATGACCCTGAACCCCAGCCGCTGCAGCGCGAACCCGAGGCTGAAGATGATGTGGTGGGTGCCGCTCACCCAGAGCGTGCCATCCGGCTTGAGGACGCGCCGCGCTTCGCGCAGCCACCTCACGTTGAACGCGTGATCCTTCTCGAAGCTGCCGAGCGACCGGTCCCAGCCTCCCTTGTCCACGGAAGCAAGACGACCACTCCTGACGGTCATCCCGCCGGTCGAGAGACGGTAGGGAGGGTCGGCGAAGATAACGTCGACGCTCCCTGCAGGCATGAGGCGCATAAGCTCCACGCAGTCTGCGAGGTAGACGACGGCACCAGGCTCGCCGTAGGCTTCGAGGTCCCTCAACTCCACGCCGTTATTGTTGGGCGGATGGGGGTGAGGCTTTAGCCGGGAGCTGCCGGAGGGGCGGAGGTGGAGCGCCGGATCCGGCGCGGCTTGAGCACCTCGCGGCGAGGTTCGGTACGTTCTGACTCGACCCGCTCGAGCAGGAGGCGGGCGGCGAGTACGCCCATATCGCGGCGCGGCTGGTCAACGATACCAGGGCGCGATCGGCCAGGTAGGTGTTGTCGTAGCCGACGACGTAGACGTCCTCGGGGACCGAGAGCCCGGCCTCGTCAACTTTCCCTCGAGGCCCCACCGGCCCCTTTTCTACTCCCCGGCGCCAGGCTAAGACACGCGCATCTTCATCCGACCTCCGACAACCGCACGGGACGCCGCTCCGCGAGCGAGAGGTCGGCGGCCATCGCTATCCGGAGCGCCTCCAGGGCGTCCCGCGCCGTGCAGGGGTTTTCGGCCTCTCCGCGGGCGAGGCGCAGGAAGTGCCTGAGCTCGGCCCTGTAGGCGTCCTCGAAACGCGCCTGGAAGTTCGGGTACGGCTTCTCTGGCGGCGGCATCCCCGGCTCCACAGAGCGCAGAGGCGTGCGCCCGTCCAGACCGACGGCAATGCTGTCGCCAGAGCCGAAGATCTCGGCCCGCACGTCGTATCCCAGAGGGTCGTGGCGCCCGCCGGTCAATACCGCCACCACGCCGTCCTCCATCCTGATGAGAGCTGCGGCGGTGTCCACGTCCCCGTGCCTGGAGAAGACGTCGAACCCGCGCACGCTGCCCACGGCATAGACCTCCTCGACCTCGCTGCCTGCCAGCCAGCGCAGGATGTCGAAGTCGTGGATGTGCAGGTCGCGGAAGATGCCACCCGAGGTCGGGATGTACCCTTCATGCGGCGGCTCGGGATCGTGGGTCGCAAGCCGTAGCGAGTACAGCGTCCCGAGAGCGCCGCTATATATGAGACGTTTGGCCTCGACGTACCCGGCGTCGAACCTCCTCTGGAAGCCGATCTGGAGCACCGCGCCGCCGGACTCGACCTTCTCGACGATCTCTAGCGTCTCCTCGTAGCCGAGGGCTACGGGCTTCTCGCAGAAGGCCGGGATCCCCGCGTCCACAGCGTCACGGATCAAGCCCGCGTGCGCAGAGGTGGAGGCGGCGATCACCACCGCGTCAGGCCCGGAACGCATCACCTCCTCGATGGTCCCGTGCTCACCACCCAGCTTCCCGGCGAGCGCCTGTGCTCGTTCGGCGTCCACGTCGCCGACGACCACGCGTTCGACGCCAGGGTCAGCCGCGAGCGTACTGCCGTGCAGGGCACCGATCCTACCCGCCCCCAATAACCCGACCCTCGTCAACACCTTTCTATCCACACGAGTAGCCTGACGTGCCGCGATCCTTTCCCACACCTCATTGGAGCACTCGAATCAGTTACGGACGGTACAAATCCCCCGGTGCTCTGTCAAGATGCGAACAGGGGCTGCGGTGGGAACCGGGGAGGATCTCGCGCCCGGCGCGCCCAAGTGAAGGGCCGGGGTCCCTCCTCTACGGACCCCGGCCCGGGGAAAGATGGGCTAACTGCCTAAGAGGTCATCAACACAAGGCTATAGCGCGTTACGAAATGCTGCGCCGCACGAGGAGCAGCGCTCCAACGCCGGAGGATATCAGCGCCAGGCTGGCCAACAACGTGACCGTCCCAACCAGCGGCGGTCCACCGCTCTTGGGCAGCACGCTGGCGGTGGCGCTAGCGGTGGCAGTAGCAGTGGCGGTAGAACTAGCCGTGGCGGTAGCGGTAGGAGTGGCGGTTGACATAGCGGTGGCGGTGGCCGTGCTTCCTCCGCCTCCTCCTCCGTAGTACTGCGCGGTGGCTACCGGGGCGAACAGCAAGACCATCACGGCGATCACGGCTAGAAGTAGTAAGGTCTTCTTCATGCAGCACCTCCTTACCGGTTAGGTGCCCTGACCAGGGCGACTACCCACCTTTCCCTACCCTGCATTGTGCGAAGTCGTAACGCCAGAGTCAACAGGCTCGCTACCAGCTTCTTGAGACCCCGTGAGGTTGGGGATCGCTGACTGTGTCACACGCCTGCGGCGAAGTTACGCCCGGCCTCTCGCGAGCATCATTCCAGGAGCCACTCGTGGTCGGGGTCGTTCTTCACCTTCCACTCGCGCACGGGGCCGGCCATGACGTTCAGGTAGTAGAGGTCGTAGCCTGGGGGCGTTGAGACGGCGTGGTAGCCCCGGGGCACGAGCACGGTATCGTCGTCCTGGACGGTCATCGTTTCGTCGAGCGCGCGGTCTTCCGTATATACCCTCTGCAACGCGAAGCCCTGGATGGGTTGGATCTTGTGGTAATAAGTCTCTTCCAGGTAGCTCTCATTCGGGAGGTCATCCTGGTCGTGCTTGTGCGGCGGATAGCTCGACCAGTGGCCTTGAGGTGTGACGACCTCGACTACCAGCAACCTTTCGGCAGGGCGGTCCTCCATCAGGATCGGGTGTATTCGCCGCTCCATGTTCCCGTAGCCGCGCATCTCGACCTCTATGTCCTCGGGCCGCACGAGCAGAGGGTCAAAAGGCACCATCCCTGCCCGGCCGGGCGCCGAGGCGACCGCCAGCTCCAGGTACGTGACGGCCTCGATCCGGTAGTCCGTTCCCGGCGGCAGGTAGACCGCGTAGGGCCGGCCTTCGAAGACGCTGTCGCGCTCTCCTATGCCCCTCCACTCGTCGTCGTCGGTGGAGACGGTGCAATACCCGGAGAGGACCACGAGGCAGACCTCTTCGGCGTCCACGCGACGCTCGACGGTCCGTCCTTCCTCGAGCCGCAGGACCTCGAAGCCCACGTACTCCCATCCGGCGGACTCCGGGGTCACCTTCAAGACGCTGCCGTCCGCGTCCGGCCGCTCATTGATGCTCACCAGCAGATCTGCCACTCCCTCAATCCTTTCCTGAAGCCTGAAGCCTTCACAAGTAACGGCGCTCGGCCCGCTTCCCTTCGGCGTACTCCTTGCGCGCGGCGACCACCGAGTCCATCTCGGAGACCTCCGCGACCGGGACATCCCAGAAGGACTCGTAGTCCGGCACACCCTCGTAGCGGTCCACGGGGATGTGGATGACGACTGTCCGGTCTACGTCTCTAGCCAGGGCCAGGGCGTCATTCAACTCGTCCACGGTCTTCGGCCGGATCACGTACGCTCCGAAGCTCTGCGCGTTCGCCGCGAGGTCCACGGGCAGCACCTCGCCGGGCTCCTCCTCCGTATCAAGGCCGATCGAACCGTCCTTGCGGTAGCGGTACTGGGTGCCGAAGCCCTGGGAGCCGACCGAGCGGGAGAGCCCGCCGATGGAGGAGAACCCGGAGTTGTCCACCAGGACCACGGTGAGCTTGTAGCCCTCCTGGATCGAGGTGATTATCTCCGAGCTCATCATCAGGTAGGAGCCATCCCCCACCATGACGTAGACCTCGCGCTCGGGCGCGGCCATCTTCACGCCGAGACCGCCTGCGATCTCGTATCCCATGCACGAGTAGCCGTACTCGACGTGGTAGCCCTTCGGGTCACGGGTACGCCACAGCTTGTGCAGGTCCCCGGGCATCGAGCCGGCCGCGCACACCACCACGTCCTCGGGCCCGGAGAACGAGTTCACCGCCCCTATGACCTCGCTCTGCGCCGGCAGAGGACCGTGCCCCAGAGAGTAGAGCCGCTCGACCTCACTATCCCACGCCCGTGAAGCTTCCTCGCTCTGCTGCCTGTACTCGCTCTCCACCTCGTAGCCGGAGAGCAGCCCGGAGAGAGCTTCGAGCGTCGCCCTGGCGTCGCCGACGAGCGCGAGTCCGGCGTGTTTGTGGGCGTCGAGGTCGGCGACGTTGACGTTCACGAAGCGCGCCTTGGGGTTCTGGAAGGCAGTCTTGGAGGCTGTGGTGAAGTCCGTCCAGCGGGTGCCGACGCCGATGACGAGGTCGGCTTCGCGGGCAGCGCGGTTGGCGGCGAAGGTGCCCGTGGCCCCCACGGCGCCCAGGGCGAGGGGATGGTCGTAGGGCATCGAGCCCTTCCCGGCCTGCGTCTCCCCGACGGGGAGGCCGCTCTGTTCGACGAGCCGCCGCAGGGCGTCGGTCGCCTCGGAGTAGATCACACCTCCCCCCGCCACGACCATCGGCCGCCTGGAGCTCCGGATCAACGCCGCCGCGCGCTCTAGAGACTCTTCATCCGGCAACTGGCGCCCTATCCGCCAGACGCGCTTGTCGAAGAACTCCTCGGGGAAGTCGTGGGCTTCGGCCTGCACGTCCTGGGGCAGCGCCAGGGTCACGGCTCCGGTCTCGGCCTGGTTGGTCAGGACGCGCACGGCGGCTAGAGCCGCGGGGATAAGCTGCTCGGGGCGGTCTATCCGGTCCCAGTACTTCGAGACAGGCCTGAAGCAGTCGTTGACCGAGAGGGTGCCGTCGTACGGCGCCTCCAGCTGCTGCAGGACCGGGTCCGGCGCGCGCGAGGCGAAGACGTCGCCGGGCAGCAGGAGGACCGGCAGGCGGTTAATGGTGGCGAGCGCCGCCCCCGTGACCATGTTGGTCGCGCCGGGGCCTATGGAGCTCGTGCAGGCGAGCGTCTGGAGCCGGTTCTTCTGCCGGGCATAGGCGGCGGCGGTGTGGACCATTGCCTGCTCGTTGCGCGGCTGGTAGTAGGTGAGCTCGTCCCCATACTGCTGGAGCGCCTGTCCGACGCCGGCAACGTTGCCGTGTCCGAAGATGCCGAAGGCGCCGGCGAACAGGCGGTGCTCCACCCCGTCGCGCTCGACGTACTGGTTGGCCAGGAACCGGACCAGCGCCTGCGCTGTAGTCAGACGTATAGTGTCCAAGTGATCTCCTCCTCTCCGGTTCAGGCGGTCCTTTCGAGCCGTCTTTGCAGGTAGGCGAGGCTCTTTCGGACATCGCCGGCGGGTCCTTCGCCTTCGTCCGGCTCGGTCTCGACCACGGTGTCCTGTTCGAGCACGTACCAGCCGCTGTAGCCCGAGCGTTCGAGCCGGCCCACCACCTCCGCGACATCCACGTCGCCGTCACCCAGAGGCCGGAACGCTCCCCGGCCGGCGGCCTCCTTGAAGCTCAACTCTCGCGTGGCTACCCGGCGCGCGAGGGCCCGGTCCACGTCCTTGAGGTGGACGTGGCTCACCCTGTCGCCCGCCAGCTCGGCGATCTCGACGGGATCACTCCCTCCCAGCACGAGGTGGCCGGTGTCCAGACACAGCCCCGTCTCGCAACCCTCGAGGAAGCGCCTGAGCTGGTCGTCGCGCTCGATCACGGTACCGTAGTGGTGGTGCAGCGCGAGCGTGAGGCCGTGCCGGGCGCAGATCTCCTCGACCCTCGAGAGGGACTCGAAGAGCTCCCGCCACGCGCCGTCGTCGAGCTCGGCGACCTCCTCGTAGCTCTCCGAGCCCGTGGCCGCGGCCAGGACCACCACCTCGGCCCCGGCGGCCGCGAAGAACTCCACGCGCCTCTCGACTAGAGCCAGCTGCGCCTCGCGCGAGCCGGCGTCGTGCAGCCCCGCGGGCACGAAGCCTCCGACGAGGCTCAGACCGTATCCCGCCAGGAGGTCGGATACTTCGGCGGGGTCTTGCGGCAGAAAGCCTTCGGGGCCGGCCTCCATGGCAGCCAGACCGAGCGCCGCCGCCTCGCGCAACACCCGCTCGGCGGGCATCTGGTAGCCCCAGTCCGGCACCTCGATAACCCCCCACGACACCGGAGCGCCCGCGACGCGCGCCTCTCCGTTCACCGGATCACCCCCGAGCCCTCCTTGCTGTAGAGCGCAGGCCGTTCCGGCACCGTCACGCTCTGCGGTGAGCCAGAGCGCAAAGACCCTGTGCAACTTTCGGCCGCCACGAGCGCGGCGTATCCGTCCCACGCATCCGGACCGTCGGGCTGCTCCCCGTTCCGGATCGCCCCCGTCCACCGTTCCATTTCGGCCACGAACGCCGGCTGGAACCTGGCGAACGGGTCCGTGTGGATCCGCTGATACAGGGTCGCGTCGCGTCGCACGGCCGCTTCGTCGAAGGGAGCGACGTGCGCGGTCCCGGACTCACAGACCACCTCCAGCCCGACCTCGTAGCCGTACTCGGCGGTAACATAGACCTCGACTGTGGCGAGCAACCCTCCACCGACGGATATCTGGGTCAGCTGCAGATCGCAGGCTCCTTCGAGGTCCGGCCTGGTGCTAATCCCGCGCGTGTAGACCTCGTCTATCTCGCTACCGAACATCCACCTGACGGAGTCCAGATCGTGGATCATGGAGTCGATCACGACGGACTCCGAGGTAGCCGTCGAGGACATGATATGCGGGTTCCGGTGCCACCCTTTGAAGAGCAGGGGAGCGCCGATGGAACCCGAATCCACGACCTCTTTCACCGCGAGGTGCTGCCTGTCGAAGCGGCGCATGAAGCCAAGCTGGACCAGTTTCGTGCCAAGCTCGACCTCGGCCTCGACGACCTCGAGCGCGTCCTCCGCCGTGGTAGAGAGCGGCTTCTCGCACAGGACGGGCTTCCCGAGACGCAGGCACTCCAGGCTCAGCCCGGCGTGGGTAGCGCTCGGCGAGGCGATCACGACGGCCTCTACTCCGTCTTCCCGGATCATCTCCACGGCGTCCCGAAAGACGGGGACGTTTTTGCCGGCTACCTTCGCGGCGCGGTCCGCGTCCACGTCGGCGATGGCGGCCAGGCTGGCGCCCGCGATCCTGGATCGCAGGTTCCGGGCGTGCACGCCGCCCATGCCGCCTGCCCCCACGACTCCGACCGAGACCTGCTCGATGCCCGCGCGTTTCCCGGTGTTAACCACCTGATCCTCCTTCAACTCGAATCTTCCGGCGTCACACCGCAGCGCCCCGCCGGGGCTCGTTCCTGCTCCGCCAGAGCGAGATCATGCGCCGGTACCTCTCTGCTACGGAGGAGATGAGCTCTCCGTCACCTATCTCGCCGGCCAGCCAGCGGCGCGCCGGGTCGCCGTAGATGGAGCGCCCGATCGCGAACCCGTTGCACAGAGGCTCCGAGGACGCCGCGGCGAAGCTCTCGGCGAGCTCCTCCTCCCCCGCGGCCTGCCCGAGGACGAGCAGACCCGCGCAATACGGGTCGTGCTCGCGGACCACGTCCCCGATCCTCTTCCACACGCCGGGATCAGGGTTCGGCGGCAGCTTCCACCACTCTGGTCGCACGCCGATCTCGTAGAACCGGGCGAGCAGCTGCGCGATGCTGCCTTCGTCGTAGGGCATGCTCTGTGGAGCCTGGACCTCCAGGAGCAACTGCCGGTCGTTCTTGACACAGGCATCGAAGAGCTGGAATACCCGCTGTTCCTGGAGGTCCCTGATCTCCGGTTCGTCCTCCGGGTGCCAGTACAGGTTGCACTTGACCACGTGCTCCTGGGGCCAGGTCCTCAGCTTGGCGGCGACGTTCGGTCCCCCGACGAACTCCACGGGCCGGGACCCGGCCACCTCTACGGCGCGGGCGATCCAGAGCCCGCTCCCCGTGAGCTCCTCCAGAGCCTTATCTCCGTAGACGTCGTCGAGCAGCACGCCCGCCGCCTCCTCCTCGGCCACGCGCCGGAACGCCCTACCGAGGAGGACCTTGAGCTCGCGCAAATTCTCGCGGTCCACCCCGAGCTCGTCGGCTACCTCTTCGAGCTGCCAGCGGTGGTCTATGGCCAGCACGCGAAGCGCCTCGGGGTCGTTGCGGGTAGTAGCGCGGTGGAGGTGGTTGAGCCACTCGTCGTCCCGGAGGGAGCGTGGCCTCTCGGGCATGTTCAGGAAGTACTCGAGCTCCTCTCGGGTAGGCATTGCCGGGGAGCACCCGTGCCGGGAGACGACTATGGCGCCGCAGGCGTTCCCGAGACGCAGGCACTCCTCCAGGGGCTCCTCGCGCAGCCAGCCGCTCAGGAAGCCGCTCATGAAAGCGTCTCCTGCTCCCACGCTGTTGAACACCTCTACGGGGAAGCCAGGGACACTGACGCCGCCTTCGATGTCGTCAGGGATGTCTTCCGGGAATACTATGGCTCCCATCGCGCCGACCTTGAGCACGATGGTCGCGCCAGAGATTTCGCGAATGCTCCGGAGCGCCTCGATGGTGTCGGTCGAGCCGCCGGCTATCCGGATCTCCTCCTCCGTGCCGACAACGAGGTCGCAGCCAGGCAGCGCCGAGCGGTAGACCTCCGTTACCTTCTCGCTGGCGACGAACATCTCGCCGCCCTGTTCGTGTGTGGCCACGCCCCAGAACACGGGCCGGTAGTCCAGGTCGAACACCACCCCGGTCCCCGCTTCGTTCGCGGCCCGGATCGCCTTGACTGAGGCCGCCCGCGGCCCTGAGCGCGAGAACGGCGTTCCCGTGACGAGCAGCGCCTTCGAGGAGGCGATGAAGTCCGGGGCGATATCTTCCTCCCGGATAGCGAGGTCGGCGGCATCGCCGTAGGCGAAGATCCTCGGGAAGTCTTCGATCGCCCGAACGGCGAGAAGAACGTAGGGGGTGAGATGCTCCGGGTCGAACAGGACGTAGCTCACGTCCACACCGTTCTCAGCCAGCGTCCGGCGCACGAAACGCCCCATGTGCTCGTTCCCGACGCGGGTTAGCATTGCGCTCTTTACCCCTAGCCGCGCCGTACCGACGGCTATGTTCGTCGCGCTGCCACCCACGTACTTGCGGAAGGACTGGACGTCCTCTAGGCGAGCTCCCTCCTGCTCGGCATAGAGGTCAACGGAGGTGCGCCCGATGCACACGAGGTCCAGCTCGTACTGTGCCCCTTCGCTCATGCCCCTCCCGTCCCACGCTCCGCCGCCCGCCATCCCAACGGGCCGCCACCGGGCACGATCTCTTCGACCATCCCTGTGCCGATCTCCGTCGCCATGCTCTCCCTTCCGTCACTGCCGGCCCGACCAACGAGGCGGTTCGTTTCCGGCGTGAAGCGCCGGATCAAAGCTCCACCAGCATCATCTCGAGCGAGCCGAATTCTATGGCGCGACCGTGCTATCTGTGCCGGACTCTAGGCGCTCTTCTCCCTGCGGACGGCGAGGCCGCCTGTGGCGAGGCTCACGATAATGAGCACCACGAAGTTCACGACGAGCGCTACGATACCTATGTTCGTATCAGCGACCGCGCCTGGCAGGAAGGGGAAGAGCTCGCCTATGGTCGTCTCCTTGACGGTCACGTAGGTGACGGTCAGGACGCCGGCGACGATGCCGGCTGCGGCCCCCCACTTGGTCACGAAGTTGTTGGGCATGAGGGAGAAGAGCAGCGCGGGGAAGAGCTGGGTCACGAGGCTGTACCCGAGTAGGAGCAGGAGGACTATCCCCTGGCCGCTCTGCAGGGAGAACCAGAGGGAGACGATGGCCACGACGGGAACCAGGACCTTGGCTATGGTACCGACCGTCCGCTCGCTGGTCGAGGGCGCGAACACGCTGTAGACATTCTTGGCGAGCACGGTCGCGGACACCATCAGGAGCATCGAGCCGGGGACCAGGGCGGTTAGGAGGCCGGCGGCGCCTATGAGCCCGACGACGGGCGCGCTGAACGTATCCTTGGAGATCTCCAGGAGGGCGAGGTCAACCTTCTCGCCCGAGAGGCCGGGGACCTTCAGCACGGCTGCGAAGCCGACGAAGAAGACGAAGAGGAGGATCAGCTGGTACAGCGGCAGGAAGGTGGCGTTGCGCCGGATCACGCGCGCGTTCTCGGCCGTGAAGGTGGAGCCGAAGGTGTGCGGCCACATGTAGAAGCCCAGAGCGGTGAGCAGCACCGTCGAGACGAACCACGAGGGGCTGTAGCCCTCCTCAGGGAGGATCAGGAAGCCTGGCTTCTGGGCCTGTATCTCCCTGAACATCTCGCCCACCCCGCCGTAGAGCGCGAAGGGGAGGTAGATCCCCATGAACACGACGACCACGAGCACCATGATGTCTTTGATCACCGCCGTCCAGGCAGAGCCGTGGATGCCGCTGATGATCACGTAGACGGTTACAGCGACCGTCCCTATGATCGCGGCGACGGTCGCTGAGATAGCGCCGTAGGAGGCCTCGGAGACGATGAGCCCGAGTCCCTGGAACTGCAGCGCGAGGTAAGGGACCATCGCGACTACGGCTACGAGGGAGACGAGCACGCCGAGCGCGGGGCTCTCGTACTTGCTGGCGAAGAAGTCAGCCTGGGAGTGCAGGCGGTTGTCCTTGGCGTAGCGCCAGACGGCGGGGAGCAGCCAGTAAGACATGACGTAGGCCAGGCACCCGTAGGCGATTATGTAGAAAGCCGGCCCTCCCTCGCCGTAGGCCCAGCCTGATCCCCCGAGGAAGGTGAAGGTCGTGTAGATCTCGCCCGCAAGCAGCAGGAAGATGAAGATCGCGCCGAAGCCCCGCCCACCTACGGTCCACTCCTCGAGGTGCATATCCTTGCCCCGCCGCGCCCTGATGCCGAGGTACACCGCGAAGGCGAGGAAGATGAAGATGATGACGAGCGCGATGTTCATTCGGCGTCACCCTCCTTGTTGGCGGGATCTGCGGCGTAGATGATAGCCATGATGATCGAGCTCAGGACCACCCACATCACGATCCAGAACAGGATAAAAGGCATCCCGAGCACGTAGGGCTCGACCCTGTTTACGAACGGCGTGCCGACGAGTATCCCGATGAACGGGAGCACCGCCAGCAGGTTGATCGGCCTCACACCTTGCTCCTCTCCGCCCCGTCCAGCAGCCTGAACGTGGCATTAACGAACATCTTTACCCCATACCCTAAAGAGTCCTCGTCTATCGTGAAGAGCGGGTGGTGGTGCGGGTGGACGATGTCTTTCTCCTCGTTGCCCGCCCCGACGTAGAAGAAGGTCCCCGGCGCCTGCTGCTGGTAGGCCGAGAAGTCCTCGCCGCCCATGTTGGGAGGCATGATCTCCAGAGTGTCCTCGCCGAAGACGTCCTTCACGGTCTCCTCTATCTCCCGGGTTACCTCTTCGTCGTTGATCACGGGCCGGTAGCCCGGCTTGTAGCGGAACTCGTAGCCGGCTCCGTGGGCCTGCGTGACGCCCTTGATCACGCGCTCCATCAGCTCGGGCACCCTCTCCCTGACATCGGGATCGAGGGTGCGGATCGTACCAACCATCTCGACCGTGCCGGGGATGACGTTGTGCGTGGTGCCGCCGGAGAACTTGCTCACCGAGACGACCACGTCGTCTATGGGGTCTGTCGCGCGCGATACGACGTGCTGCAAGTTAGTCACGACCTGCGCGCCCACGGCGATGCTGTCGACCACCTGGTGCGGCATCGCCGCGTGGCCGCCCTTGCCCTTGATCGTGACCTCGAATATGTCCGGCGCGGCCATCATGGGGCCGTAGGTAACCCCGATCTTGCCTACAGGAAGCTTCGCCCACAGGTGCGCGCCTATGACAGCGTCTACCCCGTCCATCACCCCGGCCTCGACGAGCTCCTCCCCGCCGCCGGGGGAGAGCTCCTCGGCGTGCTGGAACACGAAGCGCACCTCGCCCCGGATGCTGTCCTTCATCCCCGAGAGGATCTTCGCGGTCCCCAGCAGCATGGCCGTGTGGCCGTCGTGCCCGCAGGCGTGCATCGCGCCAGGGTTCTGCGAGGCGAACTCGAAGTCGTTCTCCTCCTGTATGGGCAACGCGTCCATGTCGGCCCGGATCGCCAGCGTGCGCCCCGGGCCCGCACCGGCGAGCCTGGCGACGACGCTGGTCTTCGTCGGCCTATCCAGCTCCAGCCCGCCGAACGATTCCAGTGTCTCGTAGACGAACCGGGAGGTCTCATCCTCGTGGTAGGAGACCTCAGGGTTGCGGTGCAGGTGCCGCCGCCAGGCGACTACCTCTTCCCTGACGTCGTTTACGACGTCGTCGAACGATGCGGTTGCGATGGCTTCATCCCCCGGACTAATCCCCGCCTGCAAGATCCAGCACCGTCCAATATAGAACGTGGCTACCTTCGGCGCAATCTTCCCGCGAGCTCCACTCGTCGGGGCTGTGGCTGACGCCGTCTCTGGAGCGGACGAAGATCATGCCCATCGGGCACAGCTCCGTTAGCTGCATCCCGTCGTGCCCTGCGCCGCTGGAGAGCGCGTGAGCTCGGATGCCAACCCTCTCGCAAGCCCGAGCCACGGCGTCCCGGACGAGCTCCGAGCACGGCGCGGGCGCGAGCCGTTGCAGCGTCTCGATCTCGAGTTCCACACCGCGCCTGCGGCAAATCTCCTTTGCCCCTTCCAGGATGCGGGTCTCGACCCCGTCCCTGACTTCCTCGTCTATGTCCCTGAGGTCGAGCGAGAACTCGACCCGGCCCGGGATGATGTTGATGCCGCCCGGCTCGAGGCTCAACTGGCCCACGGTGCCCACGCTCGTGCCTGTACCCGAGGCCTCGGCCTCGATGAGGCCTACGATCTCCGCCGCCGCCGCGAGCGCGTCGCGACGGAGGCTCATCGGCGTCGCGCCCGCGTGCCCCGTCTCTCCCTCGATGGAGAACCGGAGCCATACAGGGCCTGCTATGCCGGTCACCACCCCGGCAGGGAGGTCCTCGTTCTCCAGGACCCTGCCCTGCTCGATGTGCAGCTCGACGTAGGCTTTCACAGACCCTGCAGGACGGGCCGCCTCGCTGATGCGCTCGGGGTCGAGCCCGTACGCGCGCATCGCCTCCGCAATGGAGACGCCTCCTGCGTCCTCGTGCTCCGTCAGGTCTTCCGGGGTGAGCCTGCCTGCCAGAGCGCGGCTCCCGATCATGCCGAATGAGAAGCGCGCACCCTCCTCGTCCGTGAAGGCGACGACCTCGACGGGATGCTCGGTCTCTATTCCCTGCTCTTCCATCGCGTGCAGGACCTCGATGCCCGCCAGCACGCCCAGAGGACCGTCGAAGTTCCCGCCGTTGTACACGGAGTCTACGTGGGAGCCGATGAGGACGGAAGGTGAATCCGGGTTCCTTCCCTCCCGCCTGCCGAACAGGTTGCCCGCGGCGTCCTCGCGCACCGAGAGGCCGGCTTCCTTCATATACGAGACGACTTTGTCCTTCGCGGCCCGCTCTTCGTCCGTGAAGGACAGCCGGGTCACGCCGCCCTCATCCTGGCTACCGACCTCGCCGAGCTCGGAGATCCTGCGCCACAGCCGCTCATCGTCTATCACGTCATCCTCCTTGTGTCCTGGCGCACAGAGAGCGGGCCTCGTCGAGCGCGCCGAGCAGGAGGTCGGAGGTGAGCCCGTGCGCCGTGATGCCATCCCGCCCTGTCAGGGAGCCGGCGGCGAGGAGAGCGTTCAGGATCGCCGCCTCGGTCGCTTCGGCGGCTGCGTAGAAGAGCGGGGTCATGGCCTCGTTTGGAATGGTGGTGAGGGCGATGGTCGCCGGTGGGTCCGGTTTGCCGGACCCGGAGATACCGCTGTTGCCCGTGGCGAAGGCGAGGAAGATGTCGCCGCTCCCGTCGTCGCAGCCGCCGCCCATCCGGCCGAGACCGATACTCGCGCGTTGGGCGAGCCGGTCGCACTGGGTCGGTAAGAGCGGCGCGTCTGTGGCGAGGATCACGATGATCGAGCCTGTTCCGGCTGCCGGCGTGTCCCCTTCTTCGTAAGGCGAGGGGACGCGCTCTGTGCTCAAGACGCGTCCAACGGGCGCGCCGTCCACGCGAAGCATGTGTCGGCGGCCGTAGTTCGCCTGGACGAGGGCTCCGACGGTCCAGCCGCCCTCCTCTGCGGTCAGCCGGGATGCTGTGCCGATGCCTCCCTTGAACTCGTGGCAGATCATGCCCGTGCCTCCGCCAACCGAGCCTTCCGTCACCGGTCCGGTACGCGCGTCCGCCAGCGCTTCGCGCAGGTGTTCGGCTCTGACGTGCTGGCCGTTTATGTCGTTAAGGGTGCCGTCATAGGTCTCGGCCACGACCGGCAGGACCCAGTACTCCTCGGTGCTCTGCTCGAACTCGGCGGCGACGAGGGCGTCGCGCACAACACCCACGCTGTGGGTGTTGGTGATCGCCACGGGCGTCTCCAAAGCACCGGCCTCCCTGATCCACTCGAGGCCCGTCATCTCGCCGTTGCCGTTGAGCCGGTGAGAGCCCGCGAAGACGGGGTCTTCTCTAGTGAAGCCCTCGCGTGGGCAGACGACGGTCACGCCGGTGCGCACCGGACCTTCGCCGACGACGAGCGGCCCCTCGCCCCGGATAATCGTCGAGTGTCCGACGCGCACGCCCGCAACGTCGGTGATCGCGTCGTTAGGACCGGCCGGCAGATGCCCGACCGCTATCCCCGCCTCACGCTCCTCCCCCATACCGCTCCTCTCTATCTCCTGGCCAGCCCTGCCACGTACCTCCGCTCTTCATCGCCGAACCAGGGCGGATCGCCTGCCCGAGCGTTCTCGCGCATCCTCTCCGGGCTGGTGGTCGCGGGGATCGCAGAGCTCACCCTCCGGTCGGAGAGGACGAACTTGAGGAGCGCCTGCGCCCAGGTCTCGACGCCGAACTCGCGCAGCGGCTCGAGGTCACTCTGCGGAGGAGCGCGGCGGACCAGGCGGCCGCTGCCGAAGGGTACCATGGCTATTACACCCAGCCCCAGCTCCTCGGCGAGCGGCAGAAGCTCCTCTGCGACGGTGGTCTCGGCGGCGTTGTAGGGGACCTGCACGAACTCCACCCGCCCGCTGCGCATCACGCTCATCAAGTCCCCGAAAGCCGCGCGCGAGTAGTGGGTTGCCCCGACGGCGCGCACCCTGCCCTCATCTTTCAGGCGGTGGAGCGTGTCAAGACGTCTTTCGACGGCGACCAGGTTGTGGACCTGGTAGAGCTCGACGCGGCCGCCGAAATAGCTTAAAGAACGCTTGATCTGACGCTCCGCCTCACTGTCGTTCGAGGTCCAGACCTTCGTGGCGACGATAGCCCTGTCCCTCCCGAACTTCCGCAGCGCGTCGCCGAGCACCCTCTCCGCCTCGCCGTACATCGGGGAAGAGTCGAAGAGGTTGGCGTCCTCTTCGAGCGCGACCCGGACGACCTCGTGACGCGCCTCCTCTTCCTCGGAGCCGCGCACGTCGAGGACCTGCCAGGTCCCCAGGCCCACGACGGGGACCTCCACCCCGCTCCTTCCAAGATCGCGGCGTTCCAAGACTAACCCGGCACCGGGATGAAAGATTCTTCGGGGCGGCCTTCGAGCTCGGCGACGGCGGGGAGGAACCAGTCGGGGCGGGGCTTTACTTCGTCTGTTCTGGGGTCGAAGAAGACATGGGCGGCGAAGCCTCCGGCGACGACGAGGCCACCTTCGAAGGTCTCGCCGGTACGGAGCTCGAAGTCCATAGCGTAGGAGCGGTTGCCGACGGTGGGGACGCTCGTGGCGCCGTGGAGGGCGTCGTCGAGGAGGATCGGGGCCTTGTAGCGGACGGTAGTCTCGGCGATCACGTACCGGGCGCCGGGGACGTCGCCCGCTTCGAGCTCATCGAAGCCTATGATGTCCGCGAGGGCGCGCCAGTAGGCCAGCCTTATCTCCTCGAAGAACTCCAGGTAGGCGGCGTTGTTGACGTGGCCGTAGGGGTCGAGATCGTTGTACCGGATCGAGATCCTCGCGATCACGGGCGGGTTCTTCAAAGGCTCCTCCCCTTCCGGATCCATGCCCGCAAGATTGTACTGCAAGACTGGTTGCATCACTTTGCCGCTCGGCCGGAAAGCCCCCGGGGATGCCCCTGGCCCGCGTGTAGGGCTCCATGCATGCAGCATATTGCATCCGCGATTCTGAGAATTCATCCTTAACGAGCCTGGCGGCTGCTAGCCCTTGTGTTCGCCGCTTGTGCGCTGTCTGCCACGACACCACTCTAGCGGCCTATTGTCTCCCAAGCGTGACGGCCAACGTTACGAACCTGGACTCTTCAGCCTGAAGCCGGAAGTTACGTCGCCTGTGAGATCTACCGGGCCACGCGAATCTCTAGAGAGGATCTCAACGTGGCGTAGAAGCATCGCGCTCCCAGGTCCTGTCATCTGGTTTAATCTGGTGGGATGGAGTACGAAGAGTTTCTAGAGCAGGGCGAGATCCTCGCCGGGGAGGGTTTGATCGAGGAGGCCCTCGCCCGCTTCGAGCAGGCGCTGGCGGCGGCCCCCGAGAACCCCGAGGTGATAGAGGCCGTCGGCCGCGCCCTCCTGAACCTGGACAGGCTCGAGGAGGCCGAGGCGAGCTTCCTTGACGCCCTGGAGCTCGATCCCGAGTGGGTCGGGCCCAGGATGGGTCTGGCCATGGTCGCGCTCAGGCGCGACGAGCCGTTCAAGATCGTGCACCACCTCGAGCGGGCGATAGAGACCGACCCCGAGTACCCCGACGCCTACGTGGAGCTCGGCCGCTACTACGGTGCCATGGCGGAGCCGGCCTTAGCCAAAGCTACCTTCGAGCGCTGGACGGCGGGCCACCCGGAGGACGCAGACATGCTCATTAACGCCGGCCTCACCGCCTTCGACGCCGCCGACTACGCCCAGGCGCTCGACTTCTTCGAGAAGGCCGTTGAGGCAGCCTTGGTCGAGGAGCAGAAGAGCGGAGCGCGCACCTTCAGGGCCAACACACTGGACATGCTCGGCCGCTACGACGAGGCTGTCGAGGCCTACGAGGAGGTCATAGCCGAGACGCCGGAGTGGTGGGAGGCGCACGCGAACCTCGGGATCTGCCACGCCCGCAACGGCCAGTCGGCGAGAGCGGAGGCCGCGTTCCGGCGGGGCCTGGAGGACTGTCCCGGCTCGCCGGAGATAAGGGACGAGCTCGCCGCCCACCTCCTCGCCGAGCGGAGGGACCTCCACGAGGCGCTCAGGCTCTCGGAGGAGGCTGTGGCGCTTGGGCGCGATGAGATCCGGCATCTCCACACCCTTGGAGAGGCCCGGCTGGCCATGGGCGACGCGGCCGGGGCCGCCGAGGCCTACAGCGCGATGCTCGCCCTCGACCCTGAGAACCCCGAGGCGCACCTGGAGCTCGGGCTCCTGTACGAGGCGCGCGGCGAGGCGAGGGAGGCCGAGGAGCACTTCGTGGAATCCCTCAAGAGCGACCCTGCGAACCCCCGCGCCCTGTACTCCTACGCCAGCCTCTACTACGCCGCCGACGACCTGGAGACAGCCGAGGAGCTGCTCGTGCGGGCCGTCGCCTCTGACGCGCGCTACTCCCCTGCCCTCTCGGCGCTCGCCAGCATCCGGGCCCGCCGCGGCGACTACCGCGACGCGCTCGACTACATCGAAAAAGCGGTAGAGGCCGGCGAGAGCGACGTGGAGCACTTCAAGAGCGCCCTCGAGTTCGCACCCTTACGCGCCGACCCCCGCTTCCGCTCCCTCCTCTCCCGCATGGTGCGCATGGGGGACGAGGGCTAGCAGGACCTCGTGTCCCCCACCCTGGCCTTCGGCCTCCTGCTCGCGCTCGCAGGCGTGACCGGCCTCTCCTTCGGCCTCTACGCCCTGCTGCGCGGTGGCCGAGGGCAGGAAGGCGGCATCGGCCCCATCTCCGAGCGCGGCGTCCACGTCGTCGCCGGTGTAAGGATGCTGGTCGTCGGCGCTCTGAGCCTCGCCGCAGGCGTCTACCTCCTCTGGTCTAGTCTCTAGACGGATCGTTCCGGGGTAGCAGCAGGGTGAAGGCTCTCGTTCACGTCGGGCCTCGGCGATTCGAGGGCGAGGTCAGGCTCATAGAGCCTTACATCAAGGACTTCGTCTACCAGCCCTACGGCGGCGCGCTGGACGTGAAGCTCTGGCGGGTAACCTAGATCGTCCGGCCAGCCGGACGATCAGGCACCAGAAAAACTGGAACCTGTAGCCTGATGCCTACAAGAGCTTCAGGTCCTTCGTGGCGCCTTTCAGGTCGCGCAGGAAGTCGTCCATCTCCAGGATGCGCTCCCTGGCTATACCCTTGCTGCTCTGGAAGACGAGAAGGCCTGGTATCTTCCGTCGCAGGCTCTCCGCCTGCCACAGCGCGGCCGGAATGTCGGCTACGTCGTCCTCAATGCCCACCATAGCGAGGATGCGCGAGAGGCCTATGGCCCCCAGGTAGTCGAGGGCGACGGCGTCCTTGAGGAGCGCGGACTCCACCGAGCCACCGGGCGGGACTCCCGGGGGGTGGCTCAGGATAGCCTCGATGACCGCCCTCGTAGCATGCGGAGGGAAGTCCCCGTCCTTCAGGACCCGCTCTGCGACGTCCGCCGAGCGCCTGGCGTGGTTGGGGGCTTCGCGGAACGCATAGGCCTTGTAGAGTCCCACGTCGTGCAGGAGGGCGGCGATGCGCAGGATCTCGGCGTCGTAGGAGAGCCGCTCCGTCCTCGCCAGCTCCTCAGCCAGCGCGTGGACCCGCAGGCAGTGGGCGTAGCCCCAGACGGGGTGGGTCCCCACCCGGGCGACGAGCGCCTCGACCTCGTCAACCAGCGGCTTCATCCAAGATAGAGTCTAGCGAATACGATCTACCCACGCGAGCATCGGGTGGCCCGCGATACGCAGACGGCGTGCCCGGTGTGCCGGGGTTGCCTTATTATGCCCGGGCTGCGGCGCTCGTGCCGGTGCTTTCTTCGATAGCCGTGAGGGGCCTCGCCACGCTCTCCAGGGATTGCCCTTCGGCCCTCACGCCGAGGAACACCTCTACGAGGGCTGCGAAGAGAAGCGCCAGGTGTAGGAACCCGGCCGGCTCCGGGTCAACCGGCGACGCGCGAGAAGGGTATCGCTATCTCCGGCTCCCCAAGGGATGCCTCCGGATGCAGTATGCGGGCCAGGATCTCGATCCCCTCGACGAGCCGCGGCGCAGGGCGGCTGAAGTGAGAGTTCGCGTCCACGGCCCACACCCGCCCCGCCTTGACGGCCGGCAGCTCGCCCCAGCCTGGTAGCCCCGGCAGCACGCGGCCGGCCTCCTGGACGGCCCGATCTGCGTCGAAGCCGCAGGGCATCAGGACGATCACCTCCGGGGCGGCCTCGAAGACCTCGTCCCACGAGAGACGCGCGGAGCGCTCTCCCGGCCCGGCGAGGACCTCCTCTCCGCCGGCGATGTCCACCATCTCGGGTACCCAGTGCCCGGCGGAGAAGGGAGGGTCGAGCCACTCTATACACCCGGCGCGGGGGCGGGGAAGCCCCGCGACCGCCTCCTCCACGCCAGCTAGCCTCCCCTCGAGGGCGGCGACCTTCTGCCTGGTCTCGTCGCCGCGCCCCAGGGCCTCGCCTATCCTGACGGTGTCGTCCAGTACGGCGCGCAACGAGGTCGGGTTGAGGGTGAGGATCTCGGGTTCCTTCTTCATCCCGGCTACTGCCCTCTCGACGAGGCTCGTGGAGACGGCGCAGACCTCGCAGAGGCCCTGGGTGAGGATCAGGTCCGGCCTGAGCTCCTCGAGGAGCCCTGCGTCCAGAGCGTAGAGGCTCCCCGCTTCGGTCATGCGCCTCTCGACGGCCGCGTCTATCTCGGCGCTGGTCATGCTCTGATCAATCTTGCTGCTAGTGAGGAGTGGCAGCTTCTCGACGCCCGCCGGGTAGTCGCACTCGTGGGTCACGCCGACCAGAGCGTCGCCCGCGCCGGCGAAGTGGACCATCTCCGTGGCGCCCGGCAGGAGCGAGGCTACGCGCACGAGGCTCCTAGTATTGCAGCTTCCGGATATCGCGCAGCAGGGCGGCACTGCTCCGATGTCCTCCATGGTCAGCATACCGACGAGCTCACCGTCCTTAACCACGGGCAGGGCCCTGAGGCCGCTCTCCTGCAGGATGCGGGCGCCGTCGGTGAAGAGGTCGGCGTCGGGCGAGATGGTCGGGAACTCCGTCTTCATCAGGTCGCGGACGCTCGCGTACCGGTCGGGGGAGTGGGCTGCGGCCATGATCTCGTTGCGCGTGATGCATGCCGACCAGTTTCCCGTCCTCGTCCACGACGGGGAAGTCCTCCTGGTAGCCGTGGATGACGGAGTCGAGGACCTGCCCGAAGTTGTGGTAGGGCGTGACGGTCTCCGTCCTGCCCTTGGTGCCCATCACGTCCGAGACGGTGAGGCCGCGCATCTGCTCCCGCTGCCTGACCATCTGGGCCTCCCCGCTCGCGCCGAGGAAGACGAAGAAGCCGATGATGGCGAGCAGGAAGTTGCTGGCCGAGCAACCCGACGAGGATGAAGCAGGATGGCGAAGAACCTGCCCGACCGTCGAGGAGATGTCCGTGGCGCTGCACGGGCCCGAGTCGCGTGGCGAGCAGGCCCCGCAGCACGCGCCCGCCGTCCATGGGGAAGGCGGGGATCATGTTGAAGATCACGAGGGCGACGTTGATGTAGCCGAGGGCGACGAAGACCTGCCCCGACGGACTCTACCCCTTGAGTATGTCCGGGGGAACCGAGAGGTTGCCCCCGAAGAGCAGGGCCATGCCGAAGAAGATCGGGGCGAGCACGACGTTGACGAGCGGCCCGGCCATGGCGACCTTGACCTCGTCCATGGGCCTCTCCGGCGAGGACTTCATCCTGGCGAGCCCGCCGATGGGCAACAGCGTGATGTCCTGCACCTCGCTCCCGAGCCGCTGGGCCACGAGCGCGTGGCCGAACTCGTGGAGCAAGACGCAGAAGAACAGCGCGACGACGATGCCGACGGTGACGAGCGCGCTCAGCAGACTGCCCGAGTCTCTGAACGCGAGGTAGCCGAAGAAGGCCAGGAGCAGAAAGAAGCTCCAGTGGACCTTGACGTCTATCCCGAACGCGCGTCCTATCTTGAAGGAGCCACCCATGCTCTAGGAGAGTGTACCCCACACGCCGGAGACGCCGATGCAAATCCCAGTATCATCCTGTAGAATCGAGTCCATGGAGGAACGCACCGACGAGCTACCGGCTCGTCACGACGCAGGGGACCTCACCGCCATCGCGGAGACCCTGCAGGACGCCGAAGCCATAGGCGCGGACATCGAGACCACCGCCCTCATCCCAGCGACGGCGAAGTACGCCTGCTCCAGCTCGCCACCCCCGAAGAGACTTTCGTTATAGACGTGTTCGAGGTCACTGACCTCTCGCCGCTGAAGGAGGTTCTGGAGAGCGGGCCGGCAAAGGCCTCCACAATCCTGAAGTTCGATTATCAGTTCCTGCACGCCCTGCACGGCATCTCGCTCTCGCCCGTCTTCGACACGATGCTCGCCGCCCAGGTCCTCTCCGGCGGCAACTACGCGGCCTCCTACTCGCTGGAAGCCGTGGCGGAGCGCTACCTGGACGAGTCGCTCGACAAGTCCGAGCACGGAGCGACTGGTCGGGAGAGTCTGAGCGCATGCACAGCTCGAGTACGCCGCCCGGGACGCCGCGATCCTGCTGCCGCTGCGCGAGCGGCTCGCGGGAGGCGCTGGAGGAGGAAGAGCTGGGCAGGATCTCCGACGATAGAGTTCGCGGCCGTCGCGAGCGATAGCGGAGATGGAGCTCGCCGGCGTCAAGCTCGACGTCGCCCGCTGGAAGGAGCTCGAGATGACGGTGCGCGAGCGGCGCGACAGGGCCGCCGAGCACCTGGAGTCCTTCTTCCCGCCGCCGGAAGGCGTGCTGCCGCTGGAAGGGCTGGGGCCGCGGCTCAACCTCAACAGCCCCAAGCAGATCACCGACGCCTTCAAGACCCTGGGGATAGACCTCCCCGACACCAAGGTCTGGACCCTCCTCAAGGTGGACCACCCTGCGGCCGAAGCGCTGCTCGAGTACCGCGAGCTGCAGAAGAAGCTCGGCACCTACCTCGAGACCTACCCGAACTTCATAAGCCCCAAGACCGGACGCATCCACGCCAACTTCCTCCAGTGCCGCGTCCCGACCGGGCGTCTCGCCTGCACGAGCCCCAAACATCCAGCAGATACCGCACGAGGACGAGTTCCGGCGCTGCTTCGTCGCCGAGGAAGGGAACGTGCTCGTCATCTCGGACTACTCCCAGATAGAGCTTGCGGATCCTGGCCGAGGTCTCCGACGACCCCGCCTTCGTCACGGCCTTCCAGGAGGGCGAGGACCTGCACCGCCTGACGGCGGCGACGATGTACGACGTCCCGATGGAGGAGGTCACCAGAGACCAGCGCTCGGACGGCCAAGCGCATAAACTTCGGCCTGATGTACGGCCGCGGGGCCAGGAGCCTCTCCGCCCAGCTCGGCACGGACGAGGAGCGCGGCCGCCAGCTCATAGACGAGTACTTCGCCAACTACCCCAAAGTGCAGCGCTTCCTGCAAAGGACGGCCAACCGCGCCATGAGGGACAGGACACTCAGCACCCTCGCCGGACGCGTGTCGCAAGTTCGGCAACGACCCCGTAGCCGACGACCGCGGCGCGATGCGCCGCGAGGCGATGAACTATCCGATCCAGGGCACGGCAGTCCGACATCGCCAAGCTCGCGCTTGGTTACGTGCGAGAGGAGCTCGAAGGACTCGACGCCCGGCTCATAAACTCCATCCACGACGAGTTCGTCGTCGAATGCGAGGAGGACGTCTCCAGCGAGGTCTCCGAGAAGACGAGGGCGGCCATGATCCGGGCCGGGGAGGAGATCCTGAAGAAGGTCCCCGTCGAGGTCGAGGTGGCCGTCTCCCGCGAGTGGAGGAAGTGAGGGGCCGAGGCCCGGAGATCCAGCGCGCACTGCAGGGCGACGCCAGCATCCTGACCCGCATCGCCTTCGCCGGCAAGGCGCACTGGGGCTACCCGGAGCGGTGGATGGAGCGCTGGCGGGAGGATCTGACCATTACCCCCGAATATGTCCACCAGAACGAGGTCCACGTCGCGATCGCCGAGGGAGGACCGGCTGGCTTCTATGCCCTCGTCGGGGAGGGGCGGAGAGTCGAGCTCGAGCACCTGTGGGTGCTGCCGGAGCGCATGGGCGAGGGAGTGGGACGCGCGCTGTTCGAGCACGCCCTGCGCACGGCCGCTTCGCTGGGTGCCGGGGCAGTGGAGATCGAGGCGGACCCAAACGCGGAGGGCTTCTACAAGCGCATGGGCGCGAGTCACGTCGGCGAGATCGTCTACGAGATCGATGGCCGGGAGCGCGTGCTGCCGTTGCTCGCGATGTACTTACAGGCTCCGAGCTAGCGTTACAGGATACGTTCGAGGGTCTCGCAGAAGCGGGAGGCCTCTTCCTCGGTGTTGTAGTAGTGGACCGAGGCCCGGACGAGGGGTCCCAGGTTCCGGTCCTGAGTGTCGAGCAGAGTCGAGCTCTGGGGCGCGACGGAGGTGTTGATGCCCTCCGCGGAGAGCCTCCGGCTGACGTCTTCGGCGGCGTGCCCCTCGACGCTGAAGGTAACGATGCCGCACCGCTCGGCTCCGAGGTCCCTGACCTCGACGCCCGGCAGGTCGTCCAACTGTGACCGCAGGCTTTCGGCCAGGGCTCTGACGCGCTCCCAGATAGCGTCCAGCCCCCACCCGAGGGCGTAGTCGACCGCGACGCCGAGGCCGACCTTTCCCGCGTAGTTCGTCTCCCAGTTCTCGAAGCGCCGGGCGTCGGGCCGGATCTCGAAGCTCTCTGCGCCGGTCCACTCCGCCGCGTGCAGGTCCAGGAAGGGCGGTTCGAGGTCCTCGAGGACGCCGCGCCGGACGTACAGGAAGCCGGTGCCCCGCGGGCCGCGCAGGTACTTCCTGCCGGTCGCCGAGAGCATGTCGCAGCCGATGGTCTCCACGTCTACTGGCACCTGACCGACAGACTGGCAGGCGTCGAGCAGGTAGAGGACGCCGGCCTCGCGTGCGACCTCCCCGACCGCTGCGGCCGGGTTCACGAGCCCGCCGTTGGTCGGGACGTGGGTGATGGCTATCAGCTTTACACGCTCGTCGACCATCTCGCGGAGGGCCTCGACGGAGAGCTGCCCGCGCTCGTCGTTGGGAACGGGCTCGACCTTCGCGCCGGTCTTGCGCGCCACCTGCAGGAAGGCGATGTAGTTGCTGGCGTACTCGGCAGTCGCGGTCAGGATGCGATCTCCGGGGCTGAAGGGTATCGAGTAGAAGGCCATGTCCCACGCCCGCGTGGCGTTCTCGACCACGGCGATCTCGCCGCGGTTGCAGCCGATCAATGCCGCGCTCGCGTCGTAGACGCGCTCGATGGACTCCCGCGAGCGTCCGGCGGCCTCGTAGCCCCCGATCCTGGCCTCCAGCCTCAGGTGCGAGACGGTAGCATCGAGCACCGGACGGGGCATCAGGGAGGCTCCGGCGTTGTTGAAGTGCAGAACTTCGTCGCACCCCGGGGTGTCGCGCCGGGCGCGCGAGAGGTCAGCCTCCGAAAACCCACCGCTCAACTTAGCCTCCTCTCTGGCGTACCACGAGCTATTCTAGCCGCGCTTACCCCCGAACTGCGAGGCACCTGCGGCGGCCACAGTGACCAGGACGATGGCCGCGAGCGAGCGCGTTCCCAGCCTCTCCCCGAGGACGACGAAACCCAGGAGAGCGGCGACGGCGGGCTCGAGGCTCATGAGCACGCCGAAGACGCGGGCCGGCAGCTTGCGCAACGCTTCCAGCTCGAGCGAGAACGGTATGGCCGACGAGAGTATCGCGACTCCGAAGCCCGCGAGGAGCAGTCTTGGGTCGAGCAGCGCGAGTCCCCCGCCGGAGATCCCGACCGGCGCGAGCACCACGGTGCCGACGCACAGCGCGATGACGAGCCCCGTCCCGCCGGGGAACACGCTCCCTGTGCGGGCGCTCAGGAGTATGTAGGCAGCCCAGAAGCACCCTGCCAGGAGCGCGAGCGCGACGCCGGCGGGGTCGAGGTCCACCTCGCCGAGGACGTTGAGCGGCGCGAGGAGCAGGATGCCGGCCGCCGCGAGCGCGGCCCAGAGCAGGTCGAGCAGGCGCCGGGAGCCCGCGACCGCCACGCCCAGAGGTCCCACGAACTCGAGCGTGACGGCGACGCCGAGGGGGATACGATCCAGGGCCAAATACAGGGTGAAGTTCATCGCGGCCATCGCGAGCCCGAACACTACCGCGACGAGGTAGCTGCGACGAGCGTAGCCTTTTAAGGACGGGCGCAACAGGACGAGCAGCGCGAGCGCCGCGAACCCGACGCGCAGGAACACGGTGCCGGCCGGACCGAGCTCGTCGAACAGGCCTTTCGCGATAGCGGCGCCGAGCTGGGCTGAAACTATGCCCAGCAGCACGAGACCTGTCGGGGTGATCGCACCCGCGGCGTCGTGCAGCCATCCTGAGCTTCGGACGGCGGATGGCTTGCTGTCCGGCGGCATCTTCGAGCCTTCCGTCGTTTACGTAATTTATGCCCCGGAGCCGGTTTCCTATCTCCGAGGCGCGAGCAAGTTTACCACCGGCCGGGAGGCTACTACGTCCCGCCGCGTTTCTTCCCGTACCCCCGGCCCACGCTCCCGGCGAGGACCACTATCGCCGCGCTCAGGGCGACCACTATAAACAGGGCTCCGCCGAGCCCGACCCCCTCCGCGACGAACCCGATGGAAGGGGGGCCAACGAGGAACCCGAAGTAACCGGCGGTCGCGACGGCCGCGATGGCCGGCCCGGTAGCCGAGTCTTTCGTCCGCCCCGCCGCGCTGAGGGCTGTGGGGAAGATGATCGAGAACCCGAGCCCCGCGCAGGCGAAGCCTACCAGGGCCGCAGCCGGGTGCGCGACCGCGAGGGATATACCGAGCCCCGCGGCCGAGATGGCTGCCCCGGCCCGCACGAGCGCCACCGGTCCGAAGCGGGCAGTGACCCGGTCCCCGAGGAGACGTCCGGCGACCATAGCGGCCGAGAAGGCAGCGAATCCGGCGGCGGCGAATCCCGGTCCGGTCCCGAGCGTGCCCTTGAGGTAGACGGCGCTCCAGTCGGCCATCGCGCCCTCGCCGAGCAGGACGCAGAAGGAGATCACCCCGAGCCCGGCCAGCGCCCGCGTCGGCCTGGCGAACGCCGGCTCCCCGCTTTCTCCTCTGTCCACGTCCGCGGGCAGCATCCGCAGGTACGCGAGGGCGAAGGCTGCCAGAGACAGAGCGGAGACGCCTGCGAGGTGCGGCGCCACGCCGACGCCCCACGCCGCGACGGCGCCGCCGACAGCGGCTCCCGCGAGCCCGCCGAGGCTGAACGCGGCGTGGAAGGAAGACATGATCGGACGCCCCTGCCCTTTCTCGACTGCGACCGCGTGGGCGTTCATCGAGACGTCCAGCGACCCCCCGGAGGCCCCGGCGAAGGCGAGAGCCGGCACCAGCAACGCTAGGCTCGGCGACCAGGCCAGGAGCGGCAGCGCCAGGAAGAACCCCAGCCCCGTCGCTCCGACCACGGGGCGGCTGCCCAGGCGGGACACCAGCCAGCCGGCCAGCGGCATCGAGACGAGCGAGCCGGCCGCCATCCCGAGCAGCGCGAGGCCCAGCAATCCCTCGCCAAGGTCGAGCCTCTCCTGCACCGCAGGGATGCGCACGGCCCAGCTCCCGAACCCGAAGCCGTTGAGGAAGAATATCCCGAGCACGGCCAGCCGGGCCGCCCACAACGAACGCCCGGTGATCGACCTGGACCTCAAGAGATCCCTCCCGCCATGCAGCCAGACAAACCTGGAGGATAGCAGGCGATTTTACACGTTCCCTTTTTCGAAAGGCGCCTGCTCCTTGCCGCGCATCAGCGACAGCGGACGAGCGCTCCTGCCACGGCGAGCCCCACCACGAACATCCGGCGCCTCCCGTAGAGGTCGGAGAGCCTTCCCGCCAGTAGCAGGAATCCCCCGAAAAAGAGCACGTAGGCCGTGACCACCCACTGCAGATCCTCCGGCGAGAAACCGAGGTCCCGCCCCACCGCGGGCAGAGCGACGATAACCGCGTTCACGTCCAGAACGTCAACGAACTGCGCCACGCACAGCAGCGCCAGCACCGCCCACCGGCGCCTCTGCCAACCTCCCATCATTCCGGCGTTACCGGAATGCAGATACCCGTCCTCGCACCGAAGCCGGCGTCATAAGCTCCACGACCTCGGCGTCGATCATCTCTACTCCCTGGTAACGGGCCACGCTGACACGGTGGTTGCCGTCCTGGACGAAGTACTTGTCCCCGATCTTGTACAGGCTGACCGGCGGCAACTCCTCGCCGCGGACAAACGCCCTGTCCACCCGCTTCCACTTGCCCCCCAAACTCCCCTTCTTCGGCATGAAGCCGCGGTCGAACTGCCGGTACCGGCCCACGCTACCTACGATCCTGGAGACCTCGACGTCCCTCCTGCCCAGGCGCAGCCCGCCAGTCGCCCTCTCCGCCCTCTTGACCTCGTCGAACGAGACCATGTCCCAGCGCTCCCGCCGCAAGAACGCAGCCAGCCGTCCAGCCAGAGCCCGGTGACGGGCGCGTACGAAGTCCTTGTCGACCTGCTCCTCGACGCTCATGTACCCGATCACCGCCGCCACCTCCTCGAACCTCCACAGCCGCCAACCTGCTCCGCGACCGGCGTTCTTGAACGATTTACTGAATCGTTTAAGTCATGGTACCATGGCGGGTGTGAATTTCAACAGTCAGAAGCATGACAAGCGGAAATTTTCCAGGCGTCGGGCGACGGTCAAGGAGGTTGCGGCGGAGTGTGGGGTGTCGGCGGCGACGGTTTCGAACGCGTACAACCGGCCGGACCAGCTATCGCCGGAGCTGAGGGAGCGGGTCTTCGAGGCGGCCAGGAAGATTGGGTATGCGGGCCCTGATCCCGTAGCGCGGGGATTGAGGCGCGGGCGGTCTGGCGCGGTGGGGGTACTTTATGCGGACAGGCTCTCTTACGCGTTCGCGGATCCTGCGGCGGTCATGTTCCTCGAGGGGGTATCGGCGGCGGCGGAGGAGGCGGCTCTCGGGCTCTTGCTCGTCCCGGCTCCGCTGCGGGAGGCGCGGGATCGGGCTTCGGTCGGCGAGGCGGCGGTTGATGGGTTCGTGATCTACTGCCTGGCGGAGGATGATCCTATGCTTGACGCCGTCCTGGAGCGCCGCCTGCCTGTGGTGCTGGTGGAGCAATCGTCCCGCGAGGAGGCGCCGTCGGTCACGACGGATGACGTGAGCGGTGCGCGGGCCGCCGCCGAGCACCTCCTAGGGCTCGGGCACGAGCGGCTCGGCGTGGTCTCCTTCGAGCTCGGCCGGGACGCGAGCGGCGGGCTGGCGGGCCTCGAGAGGCGGCGGAGGGCGACCTACCGTCCCAGCCAGCTCAGGCTCGAAGGCTACGCCGCCGCCGTCGAGGCCGCGGGCCTCGACTGGGGGGACGTGCCCGTCTACGAGGTCGCGGAGAACACGCCGGAGCAGGGTAGGATTGCGGCCGAAGTGCTACTCTCGCGGGAGCCTCGTCCCACGGCGATCCTGACCCTGAGCGACCAGCTCGCCCTCGGCGTCTTCGAGGCCGCGAAGAGGATGGGGCTCTCCATACCCGGAGACCTCTCGGTGGTGGGCTTCGACGACGTGCCCGAAGCCTCGCGCACCGAACCGGCCCTCACCACCGTCTACCAGCCCCACGTAGAGAAGGGCCTCATTGCCGGCCGCATGCTCGTCGCGCAGCTGCGCGGCGAAGAGCCGCGCAGTCCCGAGCCCCTGCCGACCCGGCTCGTCGTCCGCGGCTCGACCGCACCGCCGAAGGCACCGCCAAAGGCACCGCCGAAGACGGGCAGGTAAGAAGCCGTCAGCCCTGCTCGACGATCACGCCCTCGTCGGCGCGCAAGCCAATCCCTCCTTCCACCCGCTCGCCGTCGCGGTCGAGGTGGGTCGAGAGCGCCAGCCGGCCCTGGATCTCCTGGCCTTTGAAAGTCGCCGGGTCATGTCCCAGGTTCAGCACTATGAGGAGCCGGCGACCATCCGTCTCGCGCGCGTAGGCGAGCATGTCGCCCGTCGCTTCCACCGGTTCGTACGAGCCGAGCGCGAGGGCCGGCTCGGAGCGGCGCAGCGCGAGGAGCCGGCGGTGGAGGTTCAGCATGGATGCCGGATCTTCGCGCTCGGTAGCGGCGTTATATGTCAGGTAGTCGTCGGCGACAGGTAGCCAGGGCTCGACGTCGGGCGCGCAGAAGCCGGAGTTAGGGCTCGCGTCCCACTGCATCGGAGTGCGGGCGGGGTCGCGGCCCAGGCCCCGGCCGGGGACGTTCTTCTCGAAGGGGTCCTGGACCCGCTCGGGCGGTATCTCGACGTCGCGCATCCCGAGCTCGTCCCCGTAGTAGAGGGTGGGCGTGCCGCGCAGCGTCAGGAGGAGCATAGCCGCTACGCGCGCCTGCGCATCGCCCACGCGGCTCGCGATGCGGGAGCGGTCGTGGTTGCCGAGCACCCAGGTAGGCCAGCCCCCTCGCGGGAGCGCGGCCTCGTAGGTATCTATGAGGGTGGAGATCTCCCGCGCGTTCCAGGGGGTGGAGATGAGATGGAAGTTGAAGGGCAGATGGACGCCCGAGTTGTCCTCGCCGTAGTAGGTCACGAGCCGGTCTACTGGCAAGTATAGCTCGCCGATCAAGAGCCGGTCGCCGTACTCTTCGAGCACGTTGCGCATCTCGCGGACGGCCTCGTGTACCTCGGGCCGGTCGGTGGAGTAGACAGGGAGCAGCGCATCGTACGGTGACCTCGTACGTTCGTCGGGGTTGGGCGGGTTGTCGCGCAGATGCTCGTCTTTCACAAGCTGCCTGAGGGCGTCCACCCTGAACCCGTCTACGCCCCGCTCCAGCCAGAAGCGCAGAACGTCCATCATCGCCTCCCTGACCTCGGGATTGCGCCAGTTGAGGTCAGGCTGCTCCCTGAGGTAGGCGTGATAGTAGTACTGCTGCGTCTCCTCATCCCACTCCCAGGCTCCACCCCCGAAGGCGCTCTGCCAGTTGTTGGGAGGTCCTCCATCGTGGGTGGGGTCCTGCCAGATGTACCAGTCGCGTCTGGGGTTCTCGCGCGAGGAGCGCGACTCGACGAACCAGGGGTGCTCCTCCGAGGTGTGGTTCGGGACGAAGTCCAGGATCACCTTGATGTCGCGCCGGTGCGCCTCGGCGACGAAGGCGTCGAAGTCCGTGAGCGTCCCGAATATCGGGTGTATGTCGGTGTAATCGCTAATGTCGTAGCCGAAATCGGCCATCGGGGAAGGGTAGAAGGGTGAGACCCAGACCGCGTCCACACCCAGCCATTCGAGATGACTCAGCCGGCTAACCATCCCTCTCAGGTCGCCGACGCCGTCTCCGTCGGAGTCCTGGAAGGAGCGCGGGTAGATCTGGAAGACGACGCCGCGCTGCCACCACATGAATACCTCCCGGTCCCTCGGCCTCAATCCGCATCCTCATCGACGTTCTCGCGCTGGCGGTCGTTCACGAGAACGGCCATGGAGAGAGGCTTCAGAGCATACACGCCGCCGGGTTTAAACAAGCCGTCCGGCTTCAGACCGGCGGAGAAGGCGGTGTCCATGAAGCACTCCCAGCGGGCCTCCTCGGGGACGGACGGGAGCGTGAAGGCGACCTCTTCCTCGTGGTCGTTGAAGAGGAGGAGGAAGTCGTCGTCCACCTCGGGACGGCTCTGCGCATCGTATTCGCCTTCGAGGAGGCCGGACATCTGGAGGCCGAGGGACCGGGCGAAGGAGCTGTTCCATTCCTCGTCCGTCATCTCTCTGCCGGCGGGGGTGAGCCAGGTGATGTCCTTGACGCCCCTCAGCTCCCGCCCCTGGAAGAAGCTCCGGCGCCGGAAGGCGGGATGCTCCTTGCGCAGCCGGATCATGCGCCGCACGAAGGCCAGGAAGTTCCTGTCGAGGGTCGAGAGCTCCCAGCCCAGCCAGCTTATCTCGTTGTCCTGGCAGTAGGCGTTGTTGTTTCCGTTCTGGGTACGGCCCAGCTCGTCGCCCGAGAGGATCATGGGCACGCCTTGAGAGAGCAGGAGGGTTGCCATGAGGTTGCGTCTCTGGCGGGCTCTGAAGCGCCGGATCTCCACGTCGTCGGTCGGCCCTTCGACGCCGTAGTTGCGGCTCAGGTTGTGGTTCTCGCCGTCGGTGTTCCCCTCGCCGTTGGCCTCGTTGTGCTTCTCCTCGTAGGAGACGAGGTCCCGCAGGGTGAAGCCGTCGTGGGCGGTGACGAAGTTTATGCTCGCGTGGGGTTTGCGCCCTCCGCGCTCGTAAAGGTCGCTCGAGCCGGTGAGCCGGTAGGCCAGCTCGCCCGTCTGCCCGCCCTCACCGTTCCAGTAGGCGCGGACGGCGTCGCGGTACTTACCGTTCCACTCCGCCCAGCCCACCGGGAAGTTGCCGACCTGGTAGCCTCCCTCGCCCACATCCCACGGCTCGGCGATGAGCTTTGCCTGGGAGATCACCGGGTCCTGGTGGATGATCGTGAAGAAGCTCGAGAGCTGGTCCACCTCGTAGAGCTCGCGGGCCAGGGCGGAGGCCAGATCGAAGCGGAACCCATCCACGTGCATCTCCAGGATCCAGTACCGCAGGGAGTCCATGATGAGCTGCAGCACGCGCGGGTGCATCATGTTGAGCGTGTTGCCTGTCCCTGTAAAGTCCATGTAGTAGCGCCTGTCGTCCGGGACTAGCCGGTAGTAGGCCGCGTTGTCTATGCCCCGAAAAGAGAGCGTCGGTCCGAGGTGGTTGCCTTCGGCCGTGTGGTTGTAGACGACGTCGAGGATCACCTCGAGGCCAGCCGAGTGCAGCCTCTTGACCATCGTCTTGAACTCGCTGATGCTGCCCGTGGCCGAGTAGCGCATGTCGGGCGCGAGGAAGCCGATAGAGTTGTAGCCCCAGTAGTTCCTCAAGCCCCTGTCCACGAGGTGCTTGTCGTCCACGAAGAGATGGACCGGCATGAGCTCGACCGCCGTCACCCCGAGCCGTTTCAGGTGGTCTATGGCCGGGGCCGAGGCAAGGCCGGCGTATGTGCCGCGCAGCGCCGGAGGGATGTCCGGGTGCCTCTGCGTAAACCCCTTGACGTGGGTCTCGTAGATAATGGTGTCGTGCCAGGGGATGCGCGGCGGCCTGTCGTCTCCCCAGGTGAAGGCCGTCTCCACCACCCGGCACTTGGGCATGCCCGCGGCGTTGTCCCGCTCGTCGAAGGACAGATCCTCCTCTTCGGCGCCGAGCCTGTAGCCGAAGTGAGGGTAGCTCCAGTCCAGGAGACCCACCGTGGCCTTGGCGTAGGGGTCGAGCAGCAGCTTGTTGGGGTTGAAGCGGTGGCCCTCTCCGGGGTCGTAGGGCCCATAGACCCTGTAGCCGTAGAGCTGGCCGAGCCGCCCGTAGGGCAGGTAGCAGTGCCACTTCTGGTTGGTGCGCTCCCGCATCTCGATGCGCTCGACCTCTCTCTTGCCCGTCGGGTCGAAGAGGCAGAGCTCGACCTTCTCGGCGTTCTCGGAGAAGAGGGCGAAGTTGATCCCCTCGCCGTCCCAGGTCGCCCCGAGAGGGTAAGGCTCTCCAGGCCAGACGACGCTCTTCTGCTTACTCAAAGGAGCAACTCCTCAATGGGTGGGTCCTTTCTTTTAGGCTTCAGGCTTCAGCAAGGAATCAAAGGCCTGATGCCTTCTTCAGTATTATGGCCGCGAGCGGGGGCAGGGTCAGCGAGAGCGAGTACGGTAGCCCGTGCGCCGGAACCTCCCCGGCTACGACGCTCCCGGCGTTATTTACACCGCTGCCTCCGTAGCGGAGGTCGTCGGTGTTGAGCGCCTCGGCGTAGCGGCCGCCCTCGGGCACCCCGATACGGTAGTCGTGCCGGACGACCGGCGTGAAGTTACAGACGAAGACCGCGAGGTCCCCGGCCTCTCTGCCGCGGCGCAGAAAGGATACCACGCTGTTCTCGCGGTCCCCGCCTTCGATCCACCCGAACCCCGCGGGCTCGAAGTCCACCTCGTAGAGAGCGGGGGTAGCTTTGTAGAGGGCGTTGAGGTCTTTTATCAGGGTCTGGACGCCCCTGTGCATAGGACCCTCGAGCAGGTGCCAGTCGAGAGACGTATCGTGGTTCCACTCCCTGTTCTGCGCGAACTCGCCTCCCATGAACAGGAGCTGCTTGCCTGGATGAGCGTACATGAAGCCGTAGTAGGCGCGGAGGTTGGCGAACCTCTGCCACTCGTCTCCGGGCATCTTGTTTATGAGCGAGCCCTTGCCGTGCACCACCTCGTCGTGGGAGAGCGGCAGGACGAAGTTCTCGTTGAAGGCGTAGATGAGGGAGAACGTGATCTCGTCGTGGTGGTACTTGCGGTGGATGGGGTCCTGCGAGATGTACTGCAGGCTGTCGTGCATCCAGCCCATGTTCCACTTGTAGCCGAAACCCAGGCCACCCATCGAGACGGGGCGGCTGACCATCGGCCAGGCTGTTGACTCCTCCGCGACGGTGGTGGCGCCGGGATGCCGCCCGAAGACGAGCTCGTTAGTGCGCTTGATGAAGCTTACGGCCTCGAGGTTCTCGTTGCCGCCGTGCACGTTCGGGACCCACTCGCCGGGCTCGCGCGAGTAGTCCAGGTAGAGCATCGAGGCTACAGCGTCGACCCTCAACCCGTCTACGTGGTACTCGGAGAGCCAGAAGAGGGCGTTGGAGATGAGGTAGTTGCGCACCTCGTTGCGCCCGTAGTTGAAGACGAGCGTCCCCCAGTCGGGGTGCCTGCCCTGGCGAGGGTCGGCGTGCTCGTAGAGGTGGGTGCCGTCGAAAAGAGCCAGGCCATGGGGATCTTCCGGGAAGTGCGCCGGAACCCAGTCGATCAGCACGCCCACCCCGGCCCTGTGGAACGCGTCGATCAGGCGCTTGAAGTCGTCGGGCGTGCCGAACCTGCTCGTCGGGGCGAAGAGACCCAGTGGCTGGTAGCCCCAGGAGCCGTCGAACGGGTGCTCGGTCGGAGGCAGGAACTCCACGTGGGTGTAGCCCATCTCGACGACGTAGGAGACCAGCTCATCGGCGAGCTGGCGGTAGGTGTAGTAGGAGCCGTCGGGGTTCCTTCTCCAGGAACCGAGGTGCACCTCGTAGACGGCTATGGGGGCGTCGAGCGCGTTCCTGCGGTCCCGGCCCTCCATCCAGGCCGAGTCGCCCCACTCGTAGCGCGAGGGATCGTGGACAACTGAAGCGGTGCCGGGGAGCCTCTCGGCCCGGAAGCCGAAGGGGTCGGCCTTCAGGGGCAGGAGGTCGCCTTTGGGGCCTATGATCTCGTATTTGTATAGGGCGCCCTCGCCGACCCCCGGGATGAAGATCTCCCACACTCCCATCCCCGGGTGCTTGCGCATAGCGTGCCGCCGTCCATCCCACAGGTTGAACTCCCCGATCACCGAGACGCGCCGGGCGTTAGGCGCCCAGACGGCGAAGCTCGCGCCGGCGACGCCTTCGAGCTCCATCGGGTGCGCTCCGAGCTTCTCGTAGAGCCCGAGGTGGTTGCCCTCGCCGAAGAGGTAGAGGTCCTGCTCGCCGAGAACCGGGGGGAACCGGTAAGGGTCCTCGATCTCAGCTTCTCCGTCCCCCTCCCACGCGACCCTGAGCCGGTATGGCACCATCCGCGCGACGGGGCCGGCGAAGAGCCCGTCCGGGTGTACAGGATCGAGCGCGCCCAGGACATCTCCACTATCGGAGACGACCTCTACTGCGCTCGCCCCCGGCAGAAAGGCCCGCACCACGAAGCCGTCCTCCGAACGGTGCATCCCGAGGAAGGAGAAAGGGTCGGGGTGGTCGCCGGCCACGACGGAGAGGATTGCGTCTTCGTACCTCAAGACTCCTCCCCGACCGGTTCTCCCAGGAGATCCAGTATGCCCCCGATGGGGATACCGACCCAGTCCGGGCGGTTGTCCAGCTCGTAGCGGATCTCGTAGAGGGCCTTCTCGAGGGTGAAGAGCTCTACGAGCGTCCTGGCGTGCTCCTCGTCGTCGGGGTAGGAAGCGGCCCCGCGCGCGCCCTCGGCGTACCCTTCGAGGAAAGCCTCCCGCGCGCGCTCCTTCCAGAGCCGGACCCAAGGCTCGAGGCTCTCGAGTTGCTCGGCGCGCTTGGCGCCGAGGTTCATCATGGCCGACCGGGCGGCGTAGTCGAAAGAGCGGAGCATCCCCGCCACATCCCGCAGAGGAGAGTGTTTCCTGCGCCTCTCGGCGAGAGGCCGGGCCGGCTCCCCTTCGAAGTCTATGATCTGGAAGTCGTTGCCCACCACGAGCACCTGTCCGAGGTGGTAATCACCGTGATGCCGGGTCTTTACGACGCCGAAGCCTCCTCTGGAGACGTCCTTTACGCGCCTCGTCAACTCCCCGCGCAGTCCCAGGAGCCTGTACGCGTCGGCGACCACCTCCTCCGGCAGCCAGTCCCGGCGACGTTTGAGCATGTCGAACGTACGCCCGAGCTCCGCGAGTATAGCCTCGGCCCAGCCGGCCACGTCCTCGGGCGGCGCCGGCTCCGGGGCGAAGGCCGGGTCGTCGGTCGGCGCGGCGAATGCCGCGTGCAGCTCGCCGGTTCGCAAGCCTAGAGTGCGCATGAGGCTCGCGAAGAAGGCGTCTTCGGCGCCCTGCTCCTCCCACTCCGCCTCGGCGCCCTCCTCGCCCTCGAGGCTCCACGAGGTCACCAGGCGGTCCTCCAGGTAGCGGCCCAGGAAGTCGAGGACGTAGGACCAGCCGTCGCCCTGGCTCTCCACGAAGCCCTGCAAGAGGCCGAGGGTAGTCGTCTCGCCGTCGGGCCCTTCGTACTCAACGGCTCCGGCGAGCGGCGGCGTGTTCTCGAAGCGGACCTCCTCGGTCAGGTAGCGCCCGATCTCCAGGTCGGGGTTCGTACCCTTCTGGAGGCGCCGGTAAGCTTTCAGGATGAGCCTCTCGCCGAGGATAACGGAGCTGTTGGTCTGCTCCACCTCGGCGCGACGTACGCCAAGCTCGGAGAGCGGCTCCTCGCCGGCCAACTCCCCGAAGACTTCGGTTGCGGAGAAGTGGACCTTTCCTTCCCCGAGGCCGAAATCCCGGTTCTTCCCCATCGCCTCCACCACGTGGCGGCAGAAGTGCTCGTCGGCCATGGCGTCCAGGAGGAGTCCCATCCTGGCACGGCGCCGGAGCTTGGCCAGGGCGTGGGGCATGAGCGCCCAGACCCCGTCCTCATCGGCGCCTTCCTCCCAGGCCGCCGCGAGCGGGAGGAAATAAAGTTGCGGCCCCTCACTCTTCGTCCACGTACACCCGGAGCAGGGTAAGTAGGCCGTTGTGGTCGAACTCGCCCTGCGCCGCGACCTCGACGCGCTCGATCTCACCCCCCTTCGCCGCGAACCACCGGCGGGTGCCGAGGAAGTTCGGCAGCGCTTCCCTCTCGAGCTGCGCGACCTGGCGGCTCGGGAGGCGTAGAGGAGCCCTGTAGACCCTGCGGGCCGTCTCCCGCCCGGCGGGTAGAACCAGGACGGGCGGCTCGGCGTAGCGCGGGCTCTCCTGGTGCCAGCTCGGGGCCGCAGCCTCCGTCGCCAGACGGAACCAGTAGAAGCTATACCCCGGCAGCGTGAGGAAGTACGGCAGATCTCCCAGTGGAGGGAAGCTGCTGTTGCCGAGCAGCTCGACCGGGACCCGGCCCCTGAAGCGCGCGAGGTCCAGCTCCACAGGCTGGGCAGAGCGGCTGAGGTTCGCCACGCACAGGATGGACTCGTCCTCGTATTCCCTCAGGTAGGCGAGGACCTTCCTGTTGCCGGGGTGCAGGAACTCCAGAGTTCCTCGTCCGAAGGCTTTGTGCGCCTTGCGAACCGAGATGATCCGCTTCATCCAGTTAAGCAGCGAGCCCGCGCTGCGGCTCTGGGCCTCGGCGTTCACCGACTCGTAGCCGTAGACCGGGTCCATGATGGGCGGCAGGTACAGGCGGGCCGGCTCGGTTCGCGAGAAGCCGGCGTTCCTATCACTCGTCCACTGCATGGGCGTCCTCACGGCGTCCCTGTCGCCGAGGAAGATGTTGTCGCCCATCCCGATCTCGTCCCCGTAGTAGATGATGGGGGTGCCAGGCATGCTCATGAGCAAGCTGTTCAGTAGCTCTATGCGGGGCCTGTCGTTCTCCATCATAGGGGCGAGCCGGCGCCGGATGCCGACGTTCACGCGCATCCGCGGGTCTGTGGCGTAAGTCTGGTACATGTAGTCGCGCTCTTTGTCGGTGACCATCTCCAGGGTGAGCTCGTCGTGGTTCCTCAAGAATATGGCCCACTGGCAGCTCTCGGGGATCTCGGGCGTCTGGTGCATGATCTCCACTATCGGGTGCCTGTCCTCCTGCGCTAGCGCCATGTAGATGCGGGGCATGAGCGGGAAGTGGAAGGCCATGTGGCACTCGTCTCCCTCCCCGAAGTAAGGCAGGACGTCCTCGGGCCACTGGTTGGCCTCGGCGAGGAAGAGTCTGTTCTGGTAGCGGGCGTCCATCTCGGCCCGCATCCTCTTGAGGACCTCGTGCGTCTCGGGGAGGTTCTCGTTGTCCGTGCCTTCGCGCTCGATGAGGTAAGGGATCGCGTCCAGCCTCAGGCCGTCCACGCCCGCATCGAGCCAGAAGCGCATCACGCCCATCATCGCCTTGAAGACCTGCGGGTTGTCGTGGTTGAGGTCTGGCTGGTGGGAGAAGAAGCGGTGCCAGTAGTACTGCTCGGCTACCTCGTCCCAGGTCCAGTTGGAACGCTCAGTGTCGGTGAAGATGACGCGGGTGCCTTCGTATCTGTCCGGGGTGTCGCTCCAGACGTAGAAGTTGCGCTTCGCCGAGCCCTTCGGCGCCTTCCTGGCCCGCTGGAACCACGGGTGCGCGTCAGAAGTGTGGTTGATGACCAGCTCGGTTATGACCTTCAGGCCCAGTTCGTGCGCCCGGCGGACGAAGGCCCTGAAGTCCCGCCTGGTGCCGTAGTCGGCGTGGACGTTCTTGTACTCGGAGATGTCGTAGCCGTCGTCGCGCATCGGCGAGGGGTAGAACGGCATCACCCAGATCGCCGTTATCCCAAGGTCTTTTATGTAGTCAAGCCGCTGCGTGAGGCCCTTGAAGTCTCCTATGCCGTCGTTGTTCGAATCGAAGAAAGCCTTCACATGGAGGTGGTAAATGATGGCGTCCTTATACCAGAGAGGATCCTCCGGATCCTCCTCGAAACCCCTCGCTCCTCTGGATGAGACCTCGGTCATCGCACACCCGCCTTCCTGAGGCGGAAGATCTCCGCCGGGTTGCTCTCCGGGTCGAGCCGGACCCAGAACCAGCTACCCGTCGCGGGCATCTCCCGCTGCGTTATCAGCTCCTCGACTACGTAACCCTCGGTCTCCCCGATCCCGAACTCTTCGAGCGGGAAGTGCACGTGCGTGTCGTGGGCCACGTCCGGGTCGAGGTTCACCGCAACGAAGATGTTATTGTCCTCGCTTCGTTTGCCGTAGAAGAGGATGTTATCGTTCGGGGCTTCGTAGAAGGAGAGGTTCTTCAGGTAGTGGAGCGCCGGGTTGTCGCGCCTGATCTCGTTCACCCTCCTTATGTAGTCCTTGATGTTCCCTGGCCTGTCCCAATCCCAGACCTTGTACTCGTATACCTCCGAGTCCTGGTAGTACACGGTAGTGCCGGGCTCGCCCCTCGGAGTGTTCTCGCACAGCTCGAAGCCGCTGTAAATACCGTAGGTGCTCGACAGCGTAGCGGCGAGCACGAACCGCGTCTGGAACGCGGGCCTTCCACCGAACTGGAGGATGTGCGGCAGGATGTCGTGGGTGTTGGGGAAGAAGTTGGGGCGCATGTACTCCCTGGGCCAGTCCTGCGTCAGTTCCGTCAGGTACTCGATGAGCTCCTGCTTGTTGTTGCGCCAGGTGAAGTAGGTATAGGACTGGGTGAAGCCGAGCTTGGCCAGAGCCCTCATCACCTTCGGGCGGGTGAAGGCTTCGGAGAGGAAGATCACGTCAGGGCGCTCCTCCTGTACTTCCCGTATCGCCCACTCCCAGAAAGGGAAAGGTTTGGTGTGGGGATTGTCCACCCGGAAGATCCTGACTCCCTGCCCAACCCAGAACAGGATGACATCGAGCCACTCCCGCCACAGGTTCTCCCTGTCCTCCGAGTAGAAGTCCACGTTGACGATGTCCTGGTACTTCTTGGGCGGGTTCTCGGCGTACTTGATGCTCCCGTCGGACCTGAACCTGAACCACTCGGGATGCTCCATGATGTACGGGTGGTCGGGCGAGCACTGGATGGCCAGGTCCAGCGCGACCTCCATCCCGTGCTCACGGTTAGCACGCAAGAAGCGCCGGAAGTCCTCCAGCGTCCCGAGACCAGGATGGACAGCCTTGTGCCCGCCCTCCTCGCTCCCGATGGCGTAGGGGCTGCCCGGGTCCTCGGGACCGGCTACTAGAGCGTTGTTCCGGCCCTTGCGGTGGGTTCTGCCGATGGGGTGGATGGGGGTCAGATACACCACGTCGAAGCCCATCCCAGCTATCTCCGGCAAGCGCCGCCCTGCCTCCTCGAAGGTCGCGCTGCGGCCCGGCTCCGTCCCCTGCGAGCGGGGGAACATCTCGTACCATGCCCCGTAGCGAGCCCGCTCGCGGTCGACCACGATCTCCAGCGTCTTGCCGTATACGGTGGACGTCGAGCGGTCGGGGTGTTCCCTCATCAGGTCGCGGACCTCGTCGGAGCGCAACAGCGCGAGCCTGCCCTCGTAGCCGGCGGCGTCGAAGCCCGCGAGCGTCTGCGCCAGGCGTTTATCCTGAGAGCGCGAGTAGGCGTCCTCGACGATCCGGCGTCCCTCGATGAGCTCCAGCTCAACGTTTTGCGCTGCTCCCACCTTCTTTCCGACTTCGGCACGCCACGTCTCGAACTCGTCCATCCAGGCCTCGATGGTGTACTCGTAGCGGGAGTTCTTCCCAAGGTCGAAGCCACCGGTCCAGCGATCGTTCTCGTAGAGGAGCATGGGCGTCTCGGACCACCCTCCGGCGCCCTGCTCTCTGTACCTCAACACCACGGCGAGGACGTCGTGGCCTTCCTTGAAGACGTCGGCCCAGACCTCGAAGCGGTCGCCGACCTCCCTCTTGACCGGGTAGCGGCCGCAGTCCAACTCCGGATACACGTTCTCGATGATCACCGGCTCAAACGTTCCTCGCACCCCGCGTCCTTTCTACCAACGCCCCTCTCACAACCGAGTAAGATACTCTCATATCGCGGCGATTCAGACACAGGCGAGCCTGCGCCCCTGGGCTGGACCTGAACCAACCGCGTCGAGGGCGAGCCGTATCGCCGAAGCACGTCAGAATTGTTCCTGGTTAGCCGGGAAAATCAAGCATTTTCAGAATGAACAGAGCCAGGGGATGGTAGCGGGAACGCATTCTGCGCTCAACACGACCCTGGCGAACCTGAGTGCTGTAAACTGAGACCCATACCAGCATTTCGGAAAGGCGGGAAACGGGATGGGCCAGGCGTCACCGTCGGCCGGCATTGAAGCCAAGGTTAGTTTGCGCGAGGTGACCGCCCAGACGGTGAGGGAGATTTGCGATCTCTCCGTCGCGCCGGGCCAGGAGCGCTTCGTGGCTCCCAACTCCGTATCCATTGCAGAGGCCTACTTCTCCGAGAAGGCTTGGTTTCGGGCCATCTACGCGGACGAGACACCGGTGGGCTTCCTCATGCTCTACGACGACCCACAAAAACCTGAGTACCACCTCTGGCGCTTCATGATAGCGGGCCGCTACCAAGGCAAAGGGTACGCACGACGCGCGATGGCGCTCCTCATCGAGCACGTCAGGAGAAGGCCAATGGCCGAAGAGCTGGTGTTGAGCTACGTGCCGGGAGAAGGGAGCCCAGAGGGCTTCTACCGGGGGTTAGGCTTCGAACCCACGGGCGAAGTACTCGAGGGCGAGGTGGTAATGAGCTTACGAGTGAGTGACCGCTCGGGCAGGACGGCAGAGTAAGGGCCATTCAACTTCGGAGAACGCTACTTCTGAGACTGTCCGAAAAGGGTGTGTTGGGTAGTGGTTCGCTACTCTAGCACGCATGAGAAAGATATACCCAACCGACCTCTGCGAAGGACATTTGTCGGATGTAGCCAACCTCAGGAGTCTTGTATGCTAGCGTGCAGCCTTGTATGCTAGCGTGGATTGGTTACTTAGAGAGGGGGTGAATAGATGGACGAGTCCAGGCTTAGACGAGGATGTTTAAGGCGCAGGAGGCGCTGCCGCCGCAGGAGCAGCAACCTTCGTCGCAGGCGTTGTCGACGGCGTATAACGCCGCCGCTGCCGCCACAGTAGGCGTCGGCACTAAGGTCAGGCGACGTTAGGTTGTTGTGGGAAGGCCCCGAATGTGTTGCGGGGCCTTCTCAGCCCCAGATTCGTAAAACCTCCTGAAATTGCCTCCCCTTCTTGCCCGAATCCTCGAAGTGAGTGATAGCTCTCTACTACTACTACTACTTGGGCTGCGCTCTCCTCCTCCGTTCGATGCAGCCTGTAGAGTTCAGCGTAGGTGCCGTTTTTCTCCATGAGCTCCTTGTGGGTGCCCCGCTCGATGATTCGTCCTTCTTCCAAGACTACTATGGTTGTCGCCTCTCGCACCGTAAGCAGGTTGTGGGAGATCACTATCGTTGTGCGTCCTTCCATCAGGCGCCCCAGCGGCTCCATCACCGTCTCGCTTGACTTCGCATCCAGGCCCGTTGTTGGCTCATCGAGCACCAGTATTGGGGCATCCCTTATCATCGCTCGCGCTATTGCCACTCGCTGCCTCTGCCCTTCTGAGAGCAGCCTCCCCTTCTGGCCTATTAGCGTCTCATAGCCTTCGGGCAGTGCCTCTATGAATTTGTGGGCATCTGCTGCCTTGGCTGCGGCTATGATCTCCTTTTCGCTCGCTCCTGGCTTGCCGTAGGCTATGTTCTCTCTAACACTGCCTGCAAACACAAGCGTCTCCTGGAGCAACACCGCTACTTTGTCCCTGAGCGAGTGGAGGGTAGAGCTCGCGAAGGTCGTGGCCATCGAGCCTGATGGCGCCTCTTTTGGGGTCGTAGAAGCGCAAGAGCAGCTTGGTTATTGTTGCTCTTCCCTGAGCCACTTGGACCAACGAGGGCAAGCACCTCCCCTGGTCCTACCTCAAAGGATACATCTGAGAGCGCCGCTCGCTTTTTATTATTTGCGCCTTTCGCTTTTTGCCCGGATATCTAAAGCTAACCGAGTCAAACTCTATGTGTCCTTTAGCGTGCTCCAATGTGAGGGGCTCTTCTTTTTCTTTGACCGAAGGCTTCTGGTCGAAAAACTCTATGACCCTCTCTGCCCCAGCTGAGGCCTCATAGAATGTGCTTAGCAACTCGCTTAAGCCCCTGATAGGGCCGTAGAGCTGGCTCAGATAGACAAGGAAGACTATCAAGCCACCTATGGTGAGCCTGCCCTGGGAGAGCTCCCAGGTTCCAACAGCTATAACCACCCCAACACCCAACACCTGGATGATGTCCACCAAAGGCGAGAACAGGGCGTCAAGGCGGGTTGCTTTCATCTCCGCAGCGAAGCTCGCCTCGTTCTCCTTGTGGAAGCGAGAAACCTCATACTCCTGTTGGTTGTAGGCTTGCACAAGAGCGGCATTTGAGAGGCTCTCCTCTGCAACCGCGCTTACCGAGCCCACACGGCGCCTCTCCTCGCGGGTTGCACCTCCTATCCTCTTGGAGAAGTATCTGGCTACAACCAGAAACAAGGGCAGAACAATCAGCGACACAAGCGCAAGGTGCCACTGCAAATAGAAGAGCGCCCCAACAAAGAAGACAAACTGGAAGATGTAGGTAAGGGTTGAGGCCATCTCCGAGATCACAAACTCCTCGATCTCCTCTATGTCATCAGAGAGCCGAGAGAGCATGTCCCCAAGACTTCTACGCTCGAAGAAGCTCAAAGAGAGGCTTTGGAGGTGGCTAAAAAACTCTGTGCGAAGCGAGACCATGAAACGTCCGCCCACCCACTCAGAAAGGTACTCCTCACAAAAGGAGGCAACCCCATCAGCAAGAGTAAGCCCCAGATAGGCCAAGACCACCCACACAAGCAACTCGAAGTCCCTTGGCACAAGGACATCGTCGATGAGGATCTTGTAGATCCAGATGGTTGCAGCCTGCAGCGCCGAGGCAACAACTGCAAAGAGAACGATGAGGGGCAACCAGCGCCTATAGGGCTTGGCATAAGGCCAGAATCGGAGGAAGATCTCCCTGAGCTCCAACACAGGAGCAGCGGCAACCAGGCTCTCCCCTTCATCGATTTCGGGCATAAAAGAGCGAAGAGCCTGCTTGAGTTTAGCCACGCTTTTTGAGCCGACCATGAGATCCTATCCTACAAGATAGAAGGTCCCGCAACATACTCGGGACCTTCCCACAACCTAACATCGCCTGACGCTAGTGCCGACGACGCCTACTGTGGCGGCAGCGGCGGCTTATACGCCTCGGCAACGCCTGCGACGAAGGTTGCTGCTCCTGCGGCGGCAGCGCCTCCTGCGCCTTAGACAACCTCGTCTAAGCCTGGTCTCCTCACATCTCTTCACCCCCTTACTCCCAATGGGGCGGGGGAAGATGCGCGCTAATCCCTCGCCCATACTACGTAGCACACTCAAGAGTACAACGCTCGTGGGGTTCCGCACATCACTCAAATGAGCTATTTTTCGGATGTTTTTCCGGTTTCGTCCCAACCATCATCCCTTTACCTCCTTTCCCACTCGGCCGCCAGACGATCTCCAGGAGGGAAAATCAGAGGTCGCCGCGATCTAGCATATAAGGCTAGAGTCAACGAAATACCGCCCGCACAGACCGCGACGGGCTATCTCCCACCTGTCGGAACGCACGCGAGCGCCACCGCGTCGATGGCGAGCAGTAGTGCGATACAATGATCCTGGACCGACGATGCTACCGTCACTGGCATACCTACCGACCAGCCGTATGGCGCTTTTCCGATGATCGCGCTACCGGCGATCGGGCTGATTCTGATCCTAATCGGGCTCGGGCTCTTCCTCCTGGACTTGCACGTCACCAACAACGGTCTCCTTACCGTGGGGGCCATCGTGGCACTGCTCGCGGGGGGCCTTGCGCTCTTTGGTGCCGGCGTTCCATCCTCAGGGGTCTTGCTCGGCGTTGTCGTAATTACCTCAATGCTCATGGGGGGCGTATTGTTTGGCATCTTGGGCTCATTGCGCGGGCTCAGAGGGAGGCCGGCTATCACCGGCAAGGAGGGGATGATAGGCGAGGTGGGCACGGTGAGGAGCCCAGTCGGAACGCGCTCGGAAGGGTGGGTGTTCGTGCACGGCGAGCGGTGGCGTGCCGTGCTGGCCTACGCCCCCGAGGGAGCCGGCCTGGGAGACGATGAGCCGGTTGTAGGAGTGGGACGCAAGGTGGTGGTGATGGGGTTCGGCGAGGGAGGGGTAGTTCAGGTGGTGCCCGTCGAGTCGTCCGGTCTTCGCCTGGGTCTAGACTCGAGGGACTAGATCGAAGGCGCTCCTTCCGCGCAGGCGACAAGGGGCTCGCCACAGTCGGGAACTCAGCTAGGAGGGCAAGAAAAGGACCGCGAATTGTATGCCCCGATCCTGCCCAAGCGTGCCGCCGCGTTGTCTGGCATGCGATTTACCTCCTTCTCCCGGACCCTGTATATGCGAAGCGGGTTAGTATAGGCATGCTCGGCCTAGCGGCGCCGCGGGAGAGAAAGTCAGGCGTACGGCATTTCGGGAAGTTATCGTGGACCGGTGAAAGTGTAGAGCGCGAATGAAGGGAGAGGACCTTGAGCGAACGTGACTACCTGGCCAAGGGCGAGGCATTGAGAAGGCTCTCCGAGCCCGAGGGTGACCATGAGTTGCACACCGCGCTGGCAGGTATGAGGGAGAGCCACCCGCACCTCTGGGAGGTGATCCACAGGGTGCACCTCTCCCGCGACGCGGACCCCGCCAAGCTTGAGGAGTGGCGAAGGGCGCCGGAGGGTAGCCAGGAGGACATCTGGGCGTCACATTATGACGAGGCCATGGGGGTTTTGGCGATGGCGCTCCAGTAGCTTCTGGAGGCCGGGTCAATACCCCGAGGCAGCAGATTCGGGCATCCAGGGTGCGCAAGCTGACAGCTCGGAGTGCCAAGTTCATTCAGGAACCTGTATGCCGCCTTCCGAGAACACCTACCTTCTACGAGCTTGGGTGAATTGGGGCTAGGGAAAGCGCCGAACCATCGTTGCCTCCCGGTAATACGCAACAGGTGACCCTCGGAGAATACTCCTTCCGTGCACTCGGGTGAATATGGGCAAGAAGAAGGGCCGGGGGAATAGATGTGAGAACCCCCAGACCCTATGCTACGTAACGATCAAATCATACCCCCCGCCAGGGAGAAAGTGCATGAGGCATTTGACCTAGATATCACAGACAGGTCGGCATCCCGGCATCCTTTCTCGCTCGTGTGCGCTATATGGCACGCGCCGCGGGAAAGCCCAGAGACGGCGTCCTCAGAAGGACCACTCCCGGATGAGCCTGTCCTGGAAGACCTCGAAGTCCGTGAGATCGTCGACTCTGGCGCTCTCGAGCTGGGCTATGATCCCGGCGATGGACTCGTCGGTACGGGCCATGCGGCTTGCCAGGGTTCGCCCGATCTCGTAGACGACCTTGCAGGCGGCCGGGGAGTCGGCGTCGAGCATCTCCAGGAAGCCGTCCCGGTCTATGCTGTAGGCCTCGACGCTGGTTCTCGCCTCTACGCTCGCGGCGGCGCGAGGCTCGGTGAGGAGGCCCATCTCGCCCACGACGGTGGGAGCCCGGATGGTGGCCAGGTGCTGGCGGCGGCCGGGGAGCACCATCTTATGTACCTCGACGGTCCCGGAGGTGATCACGTACAGCCTCTCCTCCGGTCCGCCCTCCTCGAAGATCGTCTCCCCCGCCTCGAAGCCAGCGGGCTCCAGCAGCTCCTCCAGCTCTTCCCGCTCCTCGTGGTTCAGGTGCCTGAAGAAAGGTACGTCCTTCAGGCTCGGCGTCCCTTGCATCCTTCGCTCCTTTAGATAGCCCAGTCGGTTATGAGCTTGTCGCGGAAGGCTTCGAGGTCTGTCTCGCCCTTGCTTTCGAGCTCCCGAATCGCCTCGACGACCTCCTCGTCGAGGCGGGTTAGTCTGCGAGCGAGGGTCCGTGCGATGCGGTAGGAGAGCTTGAAGGCCGCAGGCCGGCCTTCGGCGACCATGCGCCGGAAGGTAGCGCGCGGGATCTTTATTACTTCGACAGGACCCGCGGCCCTGACCGTCGCCGACGCTCCACTCTCACCGAGCAACCCTCTCTCTCCCACGACCGTCCGACCGTCCGCAGAGTCTATCCGGGCGAGGATCCGGTCGCCGCCGGTAGGGACTCTCTTGCTCACCTCGACCATCCCCGAGGTGAGGATGAACAGGCTGCCAGGGTCCCCACCTTCCTCGATGATCTTCTCCCCCGGCCCGAAGGCCGCCGTCTCGGAGCTCTCGGCGAACTCCTCGCGCTCTTCCTCGGTCAGGAACTCGAAGAACCTGACTCCCTGTAGACCTTCCTCCACCATCACCACCGCGCCCGACGTGTTCCTCCAGTCTGCCTGGGCAGATTATATGCCCGCCCTTACCTCCACGAAACACGGCGCCGCCGGAGACGCGCGAAAGAACGAGGGCGGCGCAAGCGCCGCCTCCGCAAGAGATCGAGCCGCTCCGGGCTCGGAAGTAGATTAAATCAGCACCTCTACGTCCACGACGTCGGTGCCCGCCGTGGTCAGCCCGATGTCCTCGGCTGCCACCTGCGAGAGATCCAGGTCCCTCCCCGCGACATACGGCCCCCGGTCGGTGACCCTGACCACCGTGCAGTCCACGTAGCAGACCTCGAGTATCGTCCCCATCGGCAGGTACGGATGGGCCGCCGTGTAGTCGTTGTAGGGGTCGAAGACCTCGCCACTGGCGGTTAGGTTCCCCTCCAGCCCCGGCCCGTACCAGCTCGAGAGCATCGGGTCGGCGTGAGCCTCCTCCACCTGAACGGCAGCCAACGACACCACAAACACGCCGGCCACCAATAGCATCCTGAGCAAAGAACTCAAGCGAGTCCCCCTCTAGGTAGCTTTCACAACAAGCGCAAGAGCCTACTACGCAAAAAACATGTTTCAAGCTCTCACAAATTGTTTCTAATATGATCTTTATACGATCTTGTGAATTTGTTACATCCGGGTTTCAAGAGCGTGGTCCGGCGCAAAAGAATGGGGTTTGCGGTGGTTTCGCGGGCTGTAGCGGGGGTTATAGGGAACAGGTTGGTGGGGTGGGATCTAGGGCTGATCCAGCAGCCTCTGGTAGCGCTCTATGCGGGCCTCGAACCAGGGGAGCTTGCGGTCGGCGGAGCGTTGGGCGCCTCTTGGCATCGTGCCGCTCGATGCGAGCAAGACGAAGGCTTCACAGGCGCGGAGGGCTTCTTCGTAATTACGGCGCCGTTCGTGGAGGGAGGCGAGCCGCTCGTAGGGATGGCTGCCGACGAAGCCTTCGGCGACGCTCGTCTCGTAGAGGAGGATGGCCCTCTCGGGATCGCCGCTCTGCTCCGCCCTTACGGCTTCTTCGTGACGCTCCATCGCTGCCTCGAAGCCGCGCAGCGGGTCGTCCTCCGTACCGATCCTCTCCGTCTCGGCTGCCTTTAGGCCGAAGAGCGGCGAGGGTTCCCCGGAGGACCGGGGCTCCTGGCCGAAGATGCTTCGCAACCGCCTCAAGACCAGAGCAAGCACCTCCTCACGAGAACGCGTTCTGAGTATAGCGGTGTGGGGATGTAGGGTCGCCGGGGCTCTATGCTTTAAGGCTCTTAAGAACATTTAACACAATATGTTGTATGTCAGGGTTCACAAAGTACATATAAAGGTGTATGGTGTCTACACCCTAAGGTGTAGGGAAAGGGATGACGGTTGGGGTCGCATGAGGATTCGCTGGCCCCAACCGTGTGAATTGGGGTGTGAAACGTCATGCAATCTTACGAACCACGTCTTGGGATGAAGGTGCGGGTGAAAGGGAAGCCTTGGAGGTCGGAGTTCGACGGTATGGTGGGCACTGTGGTGCACAGGTGGGGCAGTCCCGACCATCCGGCATTAGACGTGCGGCTTCAGGACGGACGCTTGGTACTCTTCTGGTTCCACGAACTGGAGAGGCAAGTTGACAACTAGCATGAAGTTGACAGTGCTGGCTGCGTATCACGCTGGCAAGCTGTACCTGCCACCTGGATACCAAATCCGGCTAGATGCTGACTTGCTGACGCTTCATCGTGATGACGGCTCTATGGTTGCGTCCTTCGTAGTGGGTGCTGCTCCATCTGAAGTGGTGAGGGAGGCGGAAGAAGATCATCGTGCGACTTGGGAAGCGGCTTCATAAAGTCTGCTTGTCAGCCTAGCGTTGTGGGAAGGTAGCTTGGTGCCCTCCCTAGGGTGATTGGGAAAGGGTAAGGAGGAGTGGGCACCAAGTTATTGCTGTCTTCATACCGCAGATAGTCGCTTGGTCAACGGGGCATAGCCCAAAATGGCCCGATGTGTGCAGAACAATGAACCTTATTGGGCATGGCGGTCGCCGGGTCTTGTGCCACAGAATGTAGGGTCTAAACCTGTCGCTAATCTACATATTGGGACGGGGGGCACCATGACTACGAAGATGTCGGCCTTGGCGGCTTATCGAACGGGCAAGCTGGCCCTACCTAATGGCTACGCAATCGAACACGGCGCGGACGTGCTGCTGTTGCGCAGGGGAGATGGCTCGGTGGTCGCAGCCTTCGGTGCCGCCAACACGCCTCCGTCGCAGGTAGTGCGAGCAGCCGAACGGGATTTCCGTGCCGACGGGGAACTCGGTAGACAAGGGTGATACGTTGGGGCAGGGACCACCGAGACTACGAGGCCGAAGCGCGGCAACTGTTGCTTATGCTGATGGTCGCAGCGAGGGATAGAGGCATCCGACGAGAAGCGGACAAGGTTCTGGTGGAGGCCACGCGCTGGCTGAAGTACCATCCCAAGGATGCTGTGATAATCTCGGCACGCGAACAGCTACGAGCCACGTTCCCGCCTGGTAGTTAACCCGAACACCTCAGCGGTGGCAGCTCAGACTGCCACGCTTTAGGGGTGAGGCTGGTGCCCGTATGGGGTAAGTGGGGAAAGGGAAAGAGTATACGGGCACCAATGTAGTTACTTCACCTTAAACCACTCGCACAGAATTGTATAGGTTGTTGCAATCTCATGTTTGTGCGATACAAGATGTAGTGGGTGATGCCTTAGCACGTGCACATGAGGTACACCAAATTCTCCTGGTTGAACCTCTCCAGAGAGATGGTGGTGCGGATGCGCCTGCGCTGAGTCTCGGGGAAGGGGTAAGGCACGAGAGGCACTCCTCGAGATGCTCTTCGAGATGTTCGGCGACCCTGGGATGACTCTGGCGCCACCGGGCTGCCGGCTCACAAGCGACTCGCAGGAGTACTTGGTGGGGGAAAGTAGCCCTGTGCAGGTAAATGATGGGTAATGTAATCTTCCGTCTCTGGAGTAGAGAGAGGAGAGCGTTGGCCTACGAGTTCGCCCGATACCTCAAGGTCAGGGGTGCCTGGGGGGCGAGCTGGTCCTCTGACGGGCGCCGGCTGGCATTTTTGACGGAGATCACCGGCGTGCCCCAGGTCTGGGAGGTAGAAGCTGGCGGCCCCTCGTGGCCGGAGCAACTCACCTTCCACGAGGATCGCGTCTCGGGCGCAGAGTACTCACCGGTGGATAACAGGCTACTATTCGGGATGGACGCCGGCGGCAACGAGAGGACCCAGCTGTTCTTGCAGGAGCGTGGCGAGGTCACGGACCTGACCCGCGCCCCCGACGCCATACATTACTCGGGCGGGTTCTCACCAGACGGAGGGCGCGTAGCCTACACAGCGACGAGGCGCAACGGGACGGACTTCGACGTCTTCGTGCAGGACCTCGACGGGGAGCCCGAGATGGTGTGGGAGGTCTCCGGCTACCACACCGTCTCCGACTGGGCGCCCGACGGATCGGCCCTGATCGTCTCGCGCCACCACTCCAACCTGAACAACGACCTGTACTGGTTGGACCTCGAGACCGGTGAGGCAACGCTGCTCACGCCGCACGAGGGGGACGCCCGGTTCTCCGGCGCCCGCGTCGCGCCGGACGGGAGGCTCTACCTCGCCACGGACAGGGACGGGGACTTCATGAGGCTCGCGCGCCTCGACCCCTCGACGCTGGACATTACGTACCTGACCCCTGATGACTGGGACGTGGAAGGAGTAGAGCTATCCAGAGACGGCCGGTACCTGCTGGCGAGCCGCAACGTCGAGGGGTACTCGGACCTCATGCTGTTCTCCGGCGAGGGGAAGCAGCATGCCAGACGTGGCGGTGCCCGAGGGCATCGTCGGCGGGTTCGAGTTCTCGCCCGACTCGAGGAGGCTCGCTTTCACCCTCGTCGGGCCCACGCGCAACCCGGACGTGTGGGTTCTGGATCTCCCTGACGGGGAGCCGCGGCAGGTCACCCGCTCCTCGACCGCAGGGATACCGAGGAGTACGTTCCGGCGGCCAAGCCTGGTACGGTACCCGAGCTTCGACGGGCTGGAGATCCCCGCTCTCCTCTACGAGCCCGGCGGAGCCAGCGGAGAACGCTCCCGTCGTCGTGAACGTGCACGGCGGGCCGGAGAGCCAGTCGCGGCCGGGCTTCGCTCCCGTGACACAGTACCTGTTGCAGCGCGGCTACGCCGTCTTCTTCCCCAACGTGCGCGGCTCCACCGGCTACGGCAAGACGTATACCCACCTCGACGACGTCGAGCTCAGGATGGACTCCGTAAGAGATCTGGCGCACGCGGCCGAGTGGTTGCGCGGGAGGGGCCACGAGCGCGTGGCGGTCATGGGCGGCTCATACGGCGGGTTCATGGTTCTCGCCGCGCTCACGGAGTACCCCGAGCTCTGGAGCGCCGGGGTGGATATCGTGGGGATCGCCAACCTCGTCACCTTCCTGGAGAACACAGGCAGCTATCGGCGCGGCTTGCGCGAGCCCGAGTACGGCTCACTGGAGAAAGACCGCGACTTCCTCGAGTCCATAAGCCCCATACACAAGGCCGCGAACATAACGGCTCCGCTCATGGTCATCCACGGCAAGAACGACCCCAGGGTGCCGGTCGGGGAGGCCGAGCAGATCGTCGAGCAGCGTGCGGGAGAACGGCGGCACCGTCGAGTACCTCCTCTACGAGGACGAGGGACACGGCCTCGCCAGGCTGAAGAACCGCCTCGACGCCTACCCGAAGATAGCCGACTTCCTGGAAGAGCATCTGGGCACCAGAGGTTGAGCGAGCGCAACCCGACCGCGGCGCGGGCGGCCTCTGAATTCTGTAAGCTGATAGCTGACAGGCTGAGAGCCGGAGGTTTTGGACATGGAGACTACGAAGTTCCTGCTCGACGAGAAGGCCATCCCCGAGAGCTGGTACAACCTGGTGCCCGACCTGCCTTTCCAGCTGGAGCCGCCGCTCAATCCCGGGCCACGATGGAGCCGGTCGGGCCCGAGGCTTTCGCCCCGATCTTTCCCGCAGGCGATCATCGAGCAGGAGGTGACGGCGGAGCCGCACGTCCCCATCCCCGAAGAGGTGCGGGAGATCTACAGCCTCTGGCGCCCGACCCCCCTCTTCCGCGCCCGCCGCCTGGAGAAGTTCCTCGACACCCCGGCCCACATCTACTACAAGTACGAGGGCGTCAGCCCCTCCGGCAGCCACAAGCCGAACACCGCCGTCCCGCAGGCCTACTACAACCGCGAGGAGGGCGTCAGGCGCCTCACCACCGAGACCGGCGCGGGCCAGTGGGGCTCCTCGCTCGCCTTCGCCTGCGGCGTGATGGGCCTCGACTGCACGGTCTACATGGTCCGCGTCAGCTACGACCAGAAGCCCTACAGGCGCATCATGATGGAGACCTACGGCGCCGAGGTCCACGCCAGCCCGACCGACCTCACGCAGGCCGGCCGCAACATCCTCGAGGAGCATCCCGACTCGCCGGGTTCTCTGGGCATCGCCATAAGCGAGGCCATCGAGGACGCGGTGAAGAACGACGACGCGAAGTACTCGCTAGGGAGCGTCCTCAACCACGTGCTCCTTGCACCAGACCGTGATCGGGCAGGAAGCGCTGCACAGATGGAGCTGGCCGGCGAGTATCCTGACGTGGTCGTCGGCTGCGTCGGCGGCGGGCTCGAACTTCGGCGGCGTCGCCTTCCCCTTCATCCGGGAGAACCTGAAGAACGGCAAGGACACGCGCATCGTGGCCGTCGAGCCGGCCTCGTGCCCGACGCTCACGAAGGGCCGCTACACCTACGACTTCGGCGACACCGCAGGGCACCACCCCGATGATGAAGATGTACACACTAGGGCACTCGTTCGTGCCGAGCGGCATCCACGCCGGGGGCCTACGCTACCACGGCGACTCCCCCATAGTCTCGGCGCTCGTACACGAGGGGCTCGTCGAGGCGCGCGCCTACGCCCAGAACCCCACCTTCGAGGCCGGGGTAACGTTCGCCAGGACGGAGGGCATCGTGCCCGCGCCCGAGGTGACGCACGCGATCAAAGCCACGATAGACCTGGCGCTCGAGGCGAGAGAGGCAGGAGAGCAGAAGACCATCCTCTTCAACCTCTGCGGCCACGGCCACTTCGACTTCTCGGCCTACCAGCAGTACCTCGCCGGGGAGCTGGTCAACCTGGAGCACTCCGAGGAGGAGATAGAGAGCGGCCGTCGCCGGCATACCGGGCTGAAGCGCTGTTGTGGATGTTTCCCCTCGCTGAGAAGGGTTTCGAGGTCGGGCCGGCGCGCACAGGCTAGCCTGGTTTCCGGAGGGCCGAGGGTGGGAGGGGACACACCCCCGGCACCGGTCCTCCCACTGAGTTCTCCCATAAGTGTTGTGCATCCGAGGGGGCCGAAAAATACATAAGGACTGCGCCTACATATATGGCACGTAGGAACGATGGACGCTGCACAGGTGGCACCGCAGGCATACTTGTCCTGAAGTGCTCCAACCGCCTGACGGATCGGCCGTATCAGGCCGCCGGACGGCCGACGCCGATGGTGCAGCGGTTGCCGGAGAGGGGAGCCAGCTCGGAGACCTTGAACTGGTTTACGAACTGTCCGGAGGCGCGGGTCGTCCGGCGCCGTTCAGCTTCAGCTGGACCCTCCAGGAGGTGGCGATGACGGGCGCGTCCTGGCCGGGGTACGGGCTGACGATGACGTAGTTCTCCCTGCCGTAGGGGCGCAGACTTGTCCATCTGCTGCTCCGGCAGGTCGGGGCGGTAGGTGATCCAGACTACGCCGTGGTCCATGCTGTGGACGGCGTGCCTGTCCTGTATGGGCTTCCCGTAGAAGCCGCAGTTCTGCCACAGTGGGGCGTGGTCGCCGTTGGTCGGCGGCTTCCTATCGTACTCGATGGGCCCCTTGACGGAGCGGTTGGTGGTGGCCGGGTAGACCTCTATCCCCTGGGGCGGGTCTCTCGGGCAGCGGCCGCGCCGTGTCCGGCTTCTTACCGTCGGCCGGGATCATGTTGGTGATCTCCTTCTTCCCCACCCCGGCCCTCGCGAGCTCGGCCTCCTCGGAGTCGGTTATCGCGGCGGTCGTCTCCTCGGAAGCGCCACTGCCCCCCGGCGCAGCGCGCACGCCCGAGCTTCCACCCGAAGCTCCCTGCTCTGTGCTCGACGACTGCGCCCCACAGGCCGCGCCTGCGAGCGCGAGGACGGACACGAGGACTATAGCGGCGACCTTCGCCCCACGCGGGTTCGTACCGGGCTTCCTTACCGGGTCTTCGATGCTCAAAATAGCGCCCTTCCTGTCTGGTTGCGGCAATCGTATCTACGGACCCGAAACTACCGCGGATCTGGCGAGGTTAGCCGTGAGCGCGGCTATCAACCCCCGGACGGGCTCCCAACCTCGCGACGACCCGCGCCGCGACCTCGACGCCACGCCGCAGCGCAGCGGCGGGCGAAGCGCCGGAGAGCCAGGCCGCGAGGAAACCGGCGCACAGGGCGTCACCAGCTCCTGTCGTGTCCGCCACGCGCCCCGACTCTGCCGGCAGCGCGTGCGCGTTCGCTGCCCGCGTACAGGGCGCCCTCCGCGCCGAGCTTCAGGACGACGCCGGGTAGTGATCGAGAAGCCTCTCCGCGATGCGGTCTGGGATCCTCCGTCCCTGCCGAGCAACGCGCCCTCTTCGAGGTTGGGGAAGCACAGGTCGGCACCGTGGGTCCACTCCAGGAAAGCGCTCCGGGCCGACGATCTCCGAGCAGCGGGACGGAAGAGGGATCCACGGAGACGCTCATCCCTGCCTCGCGCGCCAGGCGCAGCGCCTCGCAGCGCGGTCTCCCTGCGGCTACCGCCGGAGAACGTGTAGCCCGAGAGGTGCAGGTGTCCGCCTTCGAAGAGGGTGCGGGGCAGGTCCTCCGGACAGAGATCCTCGCCGGCGCCGCGGTCGGTGATCATGGTCCGCTCCCCCGCCCCGTCCACGAGCACGAAGACCTTGCCGGTACCGAGCGAAGGGTCCCGCGCCAGGTGCGCCGTCACGCCGGCCTCTCCAGCTCCTCGACCAGAACCTCACCGAAGACGTCGTCGCCGACCCTGCCCACGAAGTGCGTCTCGATCCCGAGAGAGGCGAGCCAGGCGGCCGCGTTCGCACCCGAGCCCCCGGCGACGGCCTGGATCGGGGCGAAGGTGTCGGTGCCGAGGCGCACGTCCCCTCCACCTTCGCGAGCAGGTCGTAGAGCAGGTCCCCGACGACGACGACCCGCGGAGCGCTTCACTCTTCAGGACGTCCGTCGAGCGCCGAGAGCGCCACGGCGATGCGCGCAGCGAGGCGGCGTTGCGGAGGATGATCCTCCTGTTGACCCGCAGGCTCTCTCCCTTCGTCTCCGCCGCGAAGCGGTCCAGAAGGAACGGCGTTACGTCCTTGCCGCGGACGTTCCGACGCTCGCATCTCCTCCAGGCTCGGCGCGCAGCGCCCTGTTCGTGGAGCTCGGGGTCGAGCTGCTCCTCTTCGGGAAGGGGGTTGGCGACGACGAGCCCCGAGCGTTCGAAGCCGATCGCGGGGAGGGCGCGCAGATCACCCGCGCCGCCTCCTCCTCGCTCTCCACCGCCCAGTCCAGCGGGCTCCCCGAGTCGGTCAGGTAGAAGCCGGGGAAGCGGAGGGTGCGGAAGCCTACGACGGGCACGCCGAGGGTCTCCAGGTACTCGAGGGTCGCGGGAACGTCGAGGATGGACTTGACCCCGGAGCAGACGACGGCCACGGGCGTGCGGGCGAGCGTCGCGAGGTCGGCGGAGACGTCCCAGCTCTCGCGCGCCTCCCTGTGCACGCCGCCGAGGCCCCCGGTGGCGAAGAGCCTTATCCCGGCGAGAGACGCGAGGTGCGCGGTGGCGGCGACGGTCGTCGCCCCGTGGCCGCCCTTCACAGCCGCCACGGCGAGGTCCCGCGCCGAGAGCTTCGGAGACGTCCGCCGGCAGTCGCCATCAGCTCCAGCTCCGTCCTCATCAAGCCCGACTCTGGGCCACCCCGCCGATGACGCCTATCGTCGCGGGCACGGCGCCTTCTGCGCGCACGGTGCGCTCCGCCTCGCGGGCGACTTCGAGGTTCTCCGGGCTGGGGAGTCCGTGGGAGATCAGGGTCGACTCGAGCGCCACGACGGGAGCTCCCCGTCCCGAGAGCCTCCGCTACCTCGCCCCTGATCTCTACGCCGCTGGCTCGATGCAACGTGCGTCGTTGTTAGAGGGACTGTTGACGAAGCGACTCACGGGGTAGGTCTCCATCTCGTCGCTCGGGGTAGGGCACGAGCAGACCCGTGAGCTCCTCCCTCTCGGCGTCGGGGTCGAGCCAGACATCATAGGCGTCGTGCGCCAGGATCACGGGCATCCTGTCGTGGACCTCGCCCACGAGGGAGTTGGCCCTGGTGGTGAGGATCGTGCAGGTCCGGACCTCCCCTTCCCCGCCCTTGCTCCCAGCTCTCCCAGAGCCCGGCGAAGGCGAAGGGCCGCCCGTCCTCCATGTGGATGTAGTAGGGTTGCTTGGCGCCGTTCGTCCGCTGCCACTCGTAGAAGCCGTCGGCCGGGATCAGGCACCGCCGCTCTCGGAAGGCCCTGCGGAACGAAGGCTTCCCGGGAGCCGTCTCGGAGCGGGCGTTGATCATCCGCGAACCGATGCCGGGGTCGTCGGCCCAGGAGGGAACGAGCCCCCATCTGAGCATCTCCAGCCGCCTCTGCCCGCCCTCCTCCAGTACCGCCGCGACTCTCTGCGTGGGAGCGACATTGTAGTTCGGCGCAAGCTCGACCGACGTGCCGTCGAAACCGAACTCCTCAGCAAGTCTCTCCGTCGGGGACGCGAGTGTGTATCTACCGCACATGTTTCACCTTCCGAACGCCAGATCCTCCAGCTTAATTGTACCCGGCTTCCGGCTCCCTCCCATCCCTCAACTGGTGCTCAACCGCGAGGCTCCGCCCGGACATCGAAGGCGGAATCGCCGGTCATGCGCACGCTGAAGAGCTCGTCGAACCCCTCCCGGTAGGCAGGGCGCTCGAGCTTCTTGGCCGTCGCGTATACGGCGACGTCGGGCACCTGGTCCGCACCCGCGCGCTGCCGGTTGCGCCCGATCGATTGGCGCACCGTCGAGTCGAAATAGTAGCCGACGATCTCCGCTCCGAACCGGCGGCCGAGACGGATCAGGGACATCCGATCCCCCGCCGTGGGGTTCGTGTTGTCCACGACGACCGAGACGCCTTTCCCGAGGGCAGCTTCGATCAGTTGCGCCTGCCTCCTGTTCCGGTTTCTGTTGTTGCGGAACAGGTCCTTGCTGACGTGCGCGTGGGTCGCGGCGAACCGCTCGCGGAAGAACGTACTCTTCCCCGAAGCCTGCAGGCCGACGAAGATCACCAGTTCCACACGCCTCCTCCGATCGGCAGAATGAAAACGTGGTCTTTACAGCCAACACCGCGGTCTCACTCGTAGTAGTCGAGGCCGAGGTGGGTTATGAGGTCCTCGCCCTTTATGGCCCTTAGAGTGTTTTTCAGCTTCATCAGCTGGATAAACAGGTCGTGCTCGGGATAGAGCTCGGGCAGGACCATAGGGCTCTTGAAGTAGAACGAGAGCCACTCCTGGATGCCGCCCATCCCGGCTCTCCGGGCAAGGTCGAGGAACAACGCCAGGTCCAGGACTATGGGGGCGGCCAGGATAGAGTCGCGGGCGAGGAAGTTGACCTTTATCTGCATCGGGTAGCCGAGCCACCCGAAGATATCTATGTTGTCCCAGCCCTCCTTGGCGTCGCCTCTAGGCGGGTAGTAGTTGATCTTGACGAGGTGGGAGATCTCACTGTATAGCTCGGGGTAGAGGTCCGGCTGCAGGATCCTGCGCAGCACGGAGAGCTTGCTGACCTCCTTGCTCTTGAGAGAGCCCGCGTCGTCGAGGACCTCGCCGTCCCGATTTCCCAGGAGGTTGGTCGAATACCAGCCTTCGAGACCCAGCATGCGCGCCTTGAAGCCGGGGGCCAGGATCGTCTTCATCAGGGTCTGCCCCGTCTTGAAGTCCTTGCCAGCGATGGGGACACCCCTCTCGCCGGCGAGCCCGGTGAGCGCCGGTATGTCCACGGCGAGCGAGGGCGCGCCGTTGGCGTAGGGGACGCCTTCCAAGATCGCCGCGTACGCGTAGACCATGGAGGGGGAGATCGCCGGGTCCGAAGCGTCCAACGCCTCCTCGAACCTCGCGAGGGAAAAGTGCGGCTCCTGCGGCTGCAGGTAGGTCTCCGTGGAGGCGCAGTTGACCATCACGACCCTATCCAGTTCGTGCCTATCCTTGAAGGAGCGGATGTCTTCCCTGACCTGCTCGGCCGCCTCCCTCATGGAACCGTAGTCCTTGGTGTGGGTGGCGTCGAGCCTCGAGACGTAGCGCGCATCGAAGACGGCGGGGAAGGGCTCTATCGCCTTCAACTCGTCCTGTACGGCGCCCAGGTGTTCCTTCTCCAGCACCCCAGCGACGGCGGCGGCCTCGTAGGCGTCATCCGGGAAGGCGTCCCAGCCGCCGAAGGCCAGATCCTCCAGACCGTCCAGAGGCACGAAATCCTTGATCCTGGGCGCGCGGTCCTCGGTCCGTTTCCCGAGCCGGACCGTTCCCAGCTGAGTCAGAGAACCCACCGGTTCGGCGAGGCCCTTCTTTACGAGCTCCACCCCGGCGATGAAGGTGGTAGCCACCGCCCCCATCCCCTGCGTCAGAACGCCGAGTTTGCCCTGCGGGGCCTGGATATCTCTCGCCTCGGACATCTCCTTCACCCTACCCTTTCCGCTGCCTCGCCTGGCGGCTGAGTTCCGTGTGACTACGTTCGAGGCCCATCCACCCGCGTCGTTACCCCCGGCGAGGCCCGTTTCTCGGAAAGGTCGACGCAATGTAGATATTTATACCCACTCCCAAGTGTTTGTGAACCTGGTTACATCCTCCGCACGAGACAAATGCGCCAGAATTTGTAGAGCGGTTGGATCACATGCCCCAGAACGCCACCGCTGGTGTTGAAACGACGCCAGGGGTCAGCCGAGTAGGTTCTTTCGGCGGGGGGTATGCCAGGACAGCGGCGCCACAGTGGTGAACTCGAAACCCGCGAAGGAGGTTCGCGCGTGGCTAAGAGAGGTCACGACAGGCGTGACCTGTCCCACGATGCGAATCCACCCGGCGAGCTCGCCCAGGAGCTCCCTACCCCGAGACACTTCGAGCAGGCGTCCTCGCTTGTCACCGAAGAGATGATGGCCGTCCCCTGCGGGTCCGACCCCGAGGAGCACCTCGAGTCCATCCGCCAGTACGTCGAAGCGGGCTTCGATGAGATCTACGTGCAGCAGATAGGCCGCGAACAGGAGGGTTTCTTCAGGTTCTACGAGAAAGAGATCCTTCCGAAGCTCCGCTAAGTGGGGCTTCAGGGATCACCTCTTGATAGCAACAAGAACCTGATACCTAACCAAAATGATCCCAGCCCGAGAGACCCTCGACGACCTCTCCTCCGCGCCAGAAGACGACGCCATCTCCGTCCGTGACCTCGCCGATCCTGGTGACGAGCACTTCGACGCTTTCGGCCAGCGCTTCGAGCGCTGGCTCGGAGGCAGAGATCAGGAGCTCGTAGTCCTCTCCACCGGTAGCCGCCAGCACCTCCGGGTCTTGTCCGAGGGACTCCACGAACTCCCGCGTGTCTTCGGCCACCGGTAGAAGATTCAGGTCAACGCGGCACCCCACCCCGCTCCGCTCGCAGACGCGGCCCGTGTCCGAGGCGAGGCCGTCCGAGAGGTCTATCATCGCCCCAACCCCGATCCGGGCCGCCGCGCGGCCCGCCTCTAGCCGGGGGGTCGGCCGCAGGTGCTTTTCGACGAGACGCTCCGGGCCGGAGACCCCCCTCTCCAGGGCCAGCAGGCCCGCCGCCGAAGCGCCGAGCTCTCCTGTCACCGCCAGCAGGTCCCCCGCTCTCGCGCCCGAGCGCAGGACCGGCGGCGCGTCGAGCTCCCCGAGTATCGCCACGTCCACCGTAAGGGCGCCGGCGCGGGTCGTGTCGCCCCCGAGCGGGTAGACGCCGAACTCCCCGCAGGCCTCTATGACGCCCCGCATGCAACGGAGCGTCGCCTCGGGGTCCGGCGCCCCGCCGGAGGTGAGGATGAACCGCGGGGTCCCTCCCATCGCCGCGACGTCAGAGACGTTGACCGCGACCGCCTTGTAGCCGGCGACCTCCGGCGTAGCCCAGTCCTCGAAGTGCTCGCCGGAGACGAGCATGTCCGAGGCGGCCACCCAGATCCGGCCCCCGAGGCGGAGCACGGCGCAGTCGTCCCCGATGGGCACCAGCACCTCGGGCGGAGCCGGAGGGAGGGTATCCGATATCCGGCGTATGATCTCGAGCTCGTTCATCCCTCGCGGCGCCACGTTCGCGCCTCGAAGAAGCGGCGGTAGCGCGAGATCACCTCCCCGCCGATAGAGAGCGCGGCGCCCCGGAACACGGCCTCAGCCGCCACCACGAGCCCCACCGGGGGACCCACCTTCTGCGCGCTAGCGAGCGGCAGGAACGGCACGATGGGATCTCCGGGTAGGGCAAGCCAGGGACGCCACCGGCCGGTGGCGGGTCTCTGCGCGCAGTCCGTCACTTCTCTAGCTCCCTAACGGCGGCCCACAGGGCGTCAAGGTCCCGCTTCGTGTACCAGGTCGGCATGCTCCGCCACTCCTCCTCGGTAGCCCACATGTGGGCGTCGTGAGCAGCGCTCTCGGGCCTCACCTCGCCTCCCGAGTACCGGGACACAAAGCCCACACCAGCGTAGAGCTCGGTGTCCTCCGGGCTCCGCCAGGGCTCGACCCGGGCGAACCAGGGCATCTCGGGCTCCGCGGCGAGGCCCGTCTCCTCGAGTGTCTCGCGGCGGGCGCACGCGGCGAAGTCCTCGCCCGGCTCGAGCATACCACCCGGGTTCTCCCAGAGCCCGACCGGCGGATTGCGGCGCCTGAGGAGGAGTGCCTGCGGCTCTTCCCTCTCGAGGTCCACGAGCACAGTGCCCGCGCCCAGGTTCGCGTGGACCACGCCAGCGTCTCCCTGAAGTTTTCGCGGTCGTGGCGGTTCCGGTAGGGGCGTTTCGCGAAGCGCCTCTACCGTACCGGCGACGCGCCGGACGTTCTCCGGGCTCCACCAGCTCGGCAGCTCGAGCCACTCGTCAAGGGTGACCCACCTGTAGCCGAGGTGCTCGTGCGAGAGGCTCACCTCCACGTCACGCGTGCGGGCGATGTAGGTTACTGCAGCCAGAAGACGGCCGCTCGGTGCTTCCCCGACCCAGGTGGCGAGGATGCGCCGGGGCGCGACGAGGAGGCCGGTCTCCTCGTAGAGCTCGCGCACGGCCCCGTCCTCGAAGCCCTCGCCGCTAGACAGACGGCCGGCCGGCGGGTCCCAGGTGCCTGTCGGGCGCTGGAGCAGGAGCATGCGGCCGTCCTCCCGGACGGGCAGGATGCCAGAGACGAGGTCGGCCCTCAACATATACCCTCAAATTCCACGCGCCGAGTATATCTTGAGCGTCATCCAGGTAAGGTGATCCGCCGCGGCGACCATGCGAGTACGTCGAGGCGATCGGAAAAGTGCAGGACCGGCCCTGTCTCCGGTAGCGCGACGCCGATCTGCTCCGTCATCGTGAGCTTCTCGAGCTCGGTCTCGGCGGGTTGGAGGTGCCAGGGATGGTGGTGGATGTCGCCGCGATAGACATTGCCCCTGCCGTCCGCGGCGTAGAGGCAGTAGCGCTCGGTCAGGAAGTTTTCGAGCGTGCCGGGACGGCTCTCGGACGGCTCACCCACGGGGCGGTAGCGGGCCGCGTACTCCGCCCCCGGCGCTCCCCCGTGCGTGCGCACGCTCCTGTAGTGAACCTCGTCGCCCACGACAGCGCAGGACATCTCCGCGTCCAAGTACGGCAGATGGAAGGTGGCGCGGGCGAGGCGGACAGCCACCGGATTGCCGGCGTCCAGGGAGAAGAACCAGATACCGGGCTTGCCACCGGCCGTGACGTAGGTGCGGACGTTCAGCTCCGGGAAGTTGGAGAGGGGAGGAACGCTCGGCAGGAAGCGAGGCCGCACGCCGGTCATGCGGAAAGGCGTGACGCTCAGCCACGCGCTGCCGTCGAAGGTGTCGAGATGCAGGGCGGGCGGTATCAGGGATCGGAGCGCCTCCTCATGGACGGGCCAGTGCATAAAGAGCAGGTCGTGCCAGCTCATAAAGAGAACCCACGGGCCAGCCGGCACGGGATAGGGCCGGTGCACTGTCCGGCTCAGGACCATCTTGGGCCGCAACGCCTGCATGATCCTCGCAATCCTATGACACCGGCGCCCGGCCGTCGAGCGCTTTTCAGAGGGTCTCGTGGATAACCAGCAGAGAGCCCTCCTCCACGCTGACCCGGCCCGCTCCACCGACCAGCTCGTTGTGAAACCCTAGAGTGTCTCCTATCTCCAGCCTGGCATCCTCCAGCGGATAGCTGAATCCCTCGAGGGTTACCCCGGCAGCCGGACCGGTGAGGGGGAAGATCGAGACGCTATCTCCTGGACCTCCGGAGACGGTCCTGGTTCCTGTCTCCAGGACGAACACCTGCCCCCAACCGGCTCTCATGGTGGCCCTCAAGCCCATCCGCTCGGCGGTGAGCAGGATGTGCGGTACGGCGAAGACTGAGCTGAAGCTGCCTCCGGTGGCACAGACGAGGTCAACGTCCGCAGCCCCCCTTTCCCCAGCGGCAATAACCGCCAGGTGGGCGTCCATCTTGTCCTTCCTGACCGGATGGCGCTCGAGCAACGCGCCACGCTCGGCGACCTCCCGCGCCCCCGCTTCGCCTAAAGAGTCCATGTCCCCGACGACGAGGTCCGGGACCACCCCGGCGTCCAGCGCATAGCGGGCCCCGCCGTCGGCGGCTACCACCAGATCCGCCCGTCCGGCTACGGACCGGAGCAGATCCGGCGGGTCCGGGAAGCCGTTCAGGAAGATGGCGGCCCGCAAGCTAGGAGGTCTTCATCCGCCGGTAGCGCGCCTGGCGCCCCGAGGGCTGTGCCCCTTCGAGCGCCTTGAGCAGCACCACTACGACTACCAGGGCGATGGCGAGGCTCGGCACCAGGTACCCGGCGTTGTACGCCGCCGAGTAGAGGTAAGGATTCCATCCTTCCGGCGCGTAAGAGGCGAAGAAGACGACCCCCGATACGAAGTGGCACAGAAAGCGGGCGAGCACCGCTACTATGGTGCCCAGAATGGCGCCCCGAACGGTTGGCTTGAAGAACCCGGCGAGCCCCAGCGCTCCGAAGGCCAGCGGGTAGTCGAAGATCACCTGCACGGGGTGAAGAGCGATCGGGTCGATGGCGAAGTTCAGGAGACCGTACGCCGCTCCGGCGACGATACCGACGGCCGGTCCCTGGCGCAGGGCCAGCAATATCAAGGGCACCATCTCCAGCGAGATCGAGCCGCCGAACGGCATCTGGAAGACCTTGATCAAGCCCAGAACGAACGCCAGGGCTATGGCGAGCGCCGCCTCCGCGAGCACCCTGGTGTCTTTGAACGCGTTCACCGCGCAGCCTCCTTCGTCTCTGCGGGGATGCGCGAAAGAGCCTCGAATCTCCCTGCGCCGGTATTACCCGGATCAGGTCCAACGGGTCGGCGCCTCTGCGCCCTCTCAGCCTCCCGGCTCCCCGGTCTATTGCACCCTAAATGTATCTTATCCTCGGTCGGAGGACAAGTGACCCGACCACAGGAGGCCCAGCACCGTGGCCGCGTCGGTGATGCCGCCCTCGGAGACCATCCCCAGAGCCTCCCCGAGCGGCATCTCTACCACCTCTATGAACTCCGTCGCTTCCGGCCGGGGACCTTTGGGGTCGCGCACGGCCCGGCACCGGAAGAGATGGCAGACCTCGGTTGTACGCCCGGTGCTGGTGTGTACCGAGACGAGGTGCTCGAGCTCCTCGGCCCTGAACCCTGTCTCCTCGAAGAGCTCGCGCCGGGCGGCCTCACCGGGGTCCTCGTCTTCGTCGACCCCACCGCTCGGCAGCTCCAGCGTGAAAGAGCCTAGAGGCTGGCGCCACTGGCGTACCAGGACCACATCGCCGTCGTCCGTGAGTGGCACCACCGCAGCGAAGCCACCGCTCTCGAGGACGCCGTACTCGATGGCCGCCCCGCCGGGCAGCACCACCTCGTCCACCCTGAACGCGCACCACGGGTTGCGGTAGAGGTAGCTCCGCTCGAGCGTCCGCCAGCTCCCGTCTTCCATGAGGCGCAGTATATAGGCGCGAGAAAAGTTAAAGGGAGGGGCCGGAGCCCCTCCCCAGTGATGTGCTCTGAGCCCTGGCTACTCGAAGTACTCGGCGGCCTTGGTGATGTAGCTCTCCTGGTCCTCGGGGACCTCGTCCTCGGGGTAGATAGCTTCGACCGGGCACTCCGGCTCGCAGGCGCCGCAGTCTATGCATTCCTCGGGGTTGATCATGAAGTGATCTCCGGCGTCGTAGATGCAGTCTACCGGGCAGACCTCCACGCAACTCTGGTCCTTGGTGCCGATACACGGCTCCGTGATAACGTAGGTCATAGGGTTACCCCTCCTCTCGAAACTTCTCGCCGCTCTCTGACGCTTTATACCAGCCCATCTCTGGCCGCAACACCTACCGTTGACCCTTATCATCGTCGCCCATGACCGCGGTCATCGGGATGTGTGATCCAGGTCAAACGCGCAGCAAACCCGAGCTTTATTGGGAAGGATTCTCAGGTCCGGGCGCGGAGCTCGGCGGGCTTGAGTATGGTTACTCTCCTGGCGCCCTGCAGCTCGAGGATACCGTCCCTGGCGAGGCGAGAGAGGGCGCGCGAGAGGGCCTCGCGCGAGATGCCGGTAGCCTCGGCCATCTCCTGGCGCGAGAGGGACGGCTCGAAGACGACGCCCCGCTTGGTGACCCGCCCCTCCTCCGTGGCGAGGTTGAGGAGCATGCGCGCCACCCTCTGGGGCGCGCTGTGGAAGACAAGGTCGCCGACCAGGTCCTCCAGCTCGCGGTTCCGGGACGCCAGAGTGCGAGCGAGGCGTAGTGCGGCCTCGGGGAAGCGGCCCATGATCTCGATCAGGTCGTCGCGGAAGAGGGCGTAGAGCACGCAGTCGGTGAGGGCTGCGGCGCCCTGGCTCTGGGGCCGGCCTTCGAGAGCCGCCCCGAGGCCGAGCACGGAGCCGTCGCCGACGACGCCGAGGATCTGGTCTCTGGCCTTCGGACCGCCCGAGGAGCGGTAGAGCTTGGCGCGTCCCTCGCGCATGAAGTAGACGGCTCCTGAGGGCTCGCCCTCCCTATAGAGGTTGGTGCCGGCCCCGATCTCCACGACTGCGGCTGCGATCGCCAGCGCCTGGAAGAACTCTTCGTCAAGCCCCTCCAGGAATTCGAACTCCCGCAGGCCCTCGAGCTTCGTCAGGTGCTCGACGGCCCGGCAACGCGCCCCGGGCAGCCGCGCCCAGGAAGGCGGCGCATTCTCACCGTACAACAACTGTCTCCTCTGATCCTCGCGCATCCACGAAGCCTTTATACGCTAAGTGGCGAAAGTTTGCTATGCGACGAACCCGTCTCTACCTCTTCTGCCACCTGCGCGAAGATGCCCGTGATCTCCAAAGGCCAGTCCGGACGGAAGCGGACGCCGAGCCGGAGCAGCTTGTAAATCCGGTGTCGCTCTTCAGGTGCGAGATCCTCCAGGGTCTCCTTGACCATGCCTGCGTAGGACTCCATCAACGCGTCCCTGTCGCGCTCCAGGTGCTTGAGCGCCTCACCTCTCGGCTGTCTCCCGAATCTCGTCCAGCTCCGACAGCGCCGCGACCTCCTCGTAGGTGTGCTGGACATAGAGCTTGCTCCCGATGATGTTCCTGATGGCCGTGTGGTTCCATCGACCGATACCGGAGGGCGCCGGTATGCCGTCACGCTCTAGAGAGATACGCACGGAACGGACGGACACCCCTTCGGCCACGGAACGAAATATCCTCCACACCACCTCCATCTCCGGCTCGGACACCTCGAGGGCGTTGCCGTCCTCGCTGGCGCGGAAATCGTAGGCCGCCCACGACGAGCACAACAGGAGGTTGCCGCATGATGCCAACGATGTACCCCTACCTCAGCTACCGAGACGCCGCTAGCGCCCTGCGCTTCCTCGAAGAAGCCTTCGGGTTCACCACGAACGTGCGCTGGGATGCTCCCGATGGGACGGTTCAGCATGCCGAAGCGACCTTTGGCGACGGTGCTCTGATGATGGGCACGGCAGAGCATCCGACCGCTCCACTAGAAGGCGCGAGCGTGGGTCAAGGCACCTACATCTACGTTGCGGACGTGGACGCGCACTTCGAGCGGGCAAGGGCGGCAGGGGCTCGGGTGGTGTACACGCCGGAGGACACCGAGTGGGGGACGCGCCGCTATCGGGTGCTCGACCCTGAAGGCTACGAGTGGAGTTTCGGCACCTACCGGCCCGGCGGCTAACCCCAGGCGCTCAGGCCCGCGCCAGCGGGGAGGGTATCGTGCTCGGCCCCACGCTGCGAGCCCAAGTAACGATAGGGGTTGTGGGCTTCGCTTGATCGTCTTGTTGGCGGTGCTGCTAGTCTCACGCCGAGCGGTCACGTGACAAACTTCCGAGAACTCGACTTGCGAGATTAATTGGTAAATTTGGACAGGCTCCAGTCCGGGTCTCATGGGTAAGTACAGGGATGAACAAGCTCCATTTCGCCGACTTGCCTCGCTACCCGTGCACGTCGGGAACTCCTCCAACTATTTTCCAAAGAGTTGTCCGGGCAGCACGGCGAACGGGGCACGAGCGCATAACCGCTAGACCAGCGCCAACTCGATCTCCGAGGCTCCTTCGCTAAGTCGGGCGTGGAACCTTGGCTCAGATGGTGTGTAGTTTGGGAACGTTAACCACGATAAAGGTTCAGAAGTACAATACGATCCCGTGATCTCCTAGCCTCCTTCGCGCGGCCTGATCAGATACAGGGTGCGCGTTTACCTGCAGCCTCGGATGCCGCCTACCATACGGTGGACGCAGGTTCCCAGCGCACGTTCCGGGCGTCATTCGGTGGCAGGACGCGGAACCTTAACTCGAGGGGATTTGTGATCCTATGCCGACATGGATGACAAAGACCGTAGTATGAGCAGTCTCAACCAAGAATGGGGAGTACGGCTGCCACTATGCGAAAAGACGGACGCTTCTTGTCAAAAGGTTAAGCATTCAGCAAGAGAGCTGAGATCTTTGGGGTCACCGCTACCGCTGAACCGTGTGTCAATCCTTGGACTCTGAGTATCCGAATAGCTTGCCTCGATACCTTCCGGAGCTACCCCGTATTTCTTGGCCAGCAGCTCCCGTACGCCGGTAAACTTGAAGCTGGCTGCCCGATAGTAGCGGATTATCCTGGGCAAAGCCTCTACTGTCTGTGGTTGGGTGTCATGCAGCAGTAGCACACCCCCGTCTTGGGGCGTACCTTGAACGATATTATCGACGATGAGATCAGGCCGACCCCTCAGAGCCCAGTCGCGCGAGTCAACATTCCACATCACCGGGTACATCCTTTGCTTTTCCATGAACTCCTGAAAGGCCGGAAGTCTGTCGGTCTCAGCCGTGTAGGGCGCCCCGCAAGGCGGGCGAAACAAGGTAATCCGAGATCGGTGGTATCCCAAGGCCTGGTCGATAGCCGTCTGCGTATCCCGGAGCTCTTGTGACATTTCCTTGGGGGTCAGGGTCGTCATATCCCTGTGGTAGTAAGTGTGGTTCCCCAAGGTGTGGCCTTCACTCGCTATGCGCCTGATGAGGTCGGGGTGCTTCTCGGCTCTGGCCCCAACCACGAAGAAGGTGGCCTTGATATCGTAGCGACGTAGAACGTCGAGAATGGCGGGCGTGGTGGCAGGATCCGGTCCGTCATCGAAAGTCAGGGCAATTTTGTGGCCTATTGGAGTAGTGTCGTCTGGTGTCGCAAGGCTTGGTGAAGCGTCCTGCACGGTAACGGTGCTCCACGTGTCATCGATCCTAGCGTCAGGCCTTGCCGCCGAGGGTTGCCCTGATTGGACAAATAATCGCTCGGATCTTTCCGAACCTTGAGCTTGCTGCGCTAGTTGCGGATGGGGGCGGTTACCACAAGAGAGGGACGAGACACCCAGTATGAGAAGGATCAATGAGGTCACTACGAGCGCGACCGCGCGACTGCGGCGATGCTGAGAGTCCCGGTGAGCATATGGTTGAGCTTTGTCAGTGAACCTCACGAGGAGCATCACGATAGCCAATCTAGCAAGGAAGGTCCACTTGCTAGCTTTACGAAGCTGAGGTACATAAGCAATGGGGCCTCCGGATCCAGTGCGCCGGGAGTCCTTAAGGATGTGTAGGCACCCTCATAAGGCCCGCCCTCCTCCTCATCCCGCGAAAGCGCAACTGGGAGACGAGCCGCATTTCCTTTCTCTAAGCTCTCGTCAATTCAAAGCGCTCGGCGGCGCCCTCGTTCAGCAGGGCGCGGAACTTGAGTGTCGATGGTTCGTCGCCCAGAATGCTTCTCGGCGAAGGTTTGCACTCCGACGCACCCATCTCTGCTTCATTAGCGCTTTTGCCGCCGGAGGAGTTTGAGGAGCCCCGGGCCGGTAGGGTGGCGCTGGGCGGCTACGTGGTCTTCCCCGAGGCTCCCGAGTGGCGTTGCGTGGCGTGTGCCTTCGAGTGGCGCAGCGAGGAGATGCCAAGCGGAACGGTAGAGTAGACTCACCAATCAGCCGTATTCAGATGTACTTCAAGCGTTTTTCGACCCGGATAACACCCCCTAACTTCCCGGCGTGGCGCTCTAGAGATGCCGAGCACGCGGCCCGAGCTGTCTTTGTGGAGTTGATGTGGAGGTTGTCGTGGGGACGAATCCCGCTCTTATAGCTGTAAACTGAGTATCAGCTGATGAGCCAGCGAGAGCCAATAGCGGAAGTGCTGACCGTCTGAGAGAAGGAGGCATCATGCTCGAAGGCAAGGTGGCCATGATCACCGGCGCGAGCCAGGGTCTCGGCAGGGCGCTCGCGCTCGCTTTCGCGCGGGAGGGGGCGCGCGTCGTGATCAACTCCCGCAGCGAAGAGACCATCAGCCCTGTCGCCGAGGAGGCCGAGTCTCTGGGCGCGGAGGTCCTCGCCCTCGCGGCGGATGTGTCCAGGAGCGCGGACGGTGAGAGGCTGGTCAGCGCGGCGGCGGAGAGGTTCGGACGCATAGACGTGCTCGTCAACAACGCAGGCGTGCTCGGGCCGCGGGTCCCGATAGAAGAGTACCCCGAAGACGAGTGGCGCCGGGTCATCGACGCGAACCTCACGGGGCCGTTTCTGGTGACGAAAGCGGCCATACCCCACATGCCCGAGGGCGGCTCGATCATCAACGTCGTCAGCGGCGTCAGCGTCGAGGGCCGGGCCGGCTGGGGCGCCTACTCGGTCAGCAAGTTCGGCGTGGAGGGGCTCACCCAGATCCTGGCCGCAGAGTTAGAGGAGCGCGGCATCCGGGCGAACGCCGTGGACCCCGGAGGGATGCGCACGGGTATGCGCGCCGCCGCCTACCCCGAAGAAGATCCCTCGACGCGTATAACCCCGGAAGAGAACACCGACATCTTCCTTTACCTCGCCTCGGACGAGTCGAGAGGCGTGACAGGGCAGCGCTTCAAGGCGCAGGAGTTTCAGAGGGCATAGAAGAGGCCTCAGGCGTCAGTCCGGGTCGTGTCGATCAGCTCGGCCTGGACGATGAGGCGCTGCGAGTAGTCGGGCAGGGTGCAAGTCTGGAGGGTGAGCACGTTCTTGCCCGGGACGGTGTCGGTCACGGAGAGGTCCGTGGGGCTCACGGTGAACTCCTTGAATACCTTGTAAGTGTACTTGGTCCCGTTGGCGTCGCTGACGTAGATCTCATCACCCTGCTCGAGCTTGTTGAGGTCGAAGAAGGCGAGGAAGCTGTCGGTCCGGGGGTAGCCGAGGCGGTGGCCAGCCATGTAGACGTTCGCCTCATCTTCCCACGGAAAGCCGGTGCCGGCGAGGTGGATCGCGGCGTGATCCCCGAGGGTCTGCATATCTGTGCCGGACACGGTCGGGATGGTGTCGTCCCTGATCTGGTTCATCTCCGGGATCGTCAGCTTCAGCGTCTTGTCCTTCGGCCCGCTCGGCGCGGCGCCATCGTCCGTATCGAGTCTGGGGACGTTGAAACCGCCAGGGTCGGAGCTGTTCGTGGCTGCGCTGTTCAGGCTGCCGGCCAGGAAAAAGGTGGCTATGAGCCCGGCGCCGGCCACTATCATGATGCAGGCTCAACACCCAGGAGATGACGTTCTAGCTGCTGTTGACGCGTACTTCTTCATAAAACCTCAAAGATTGTAACACCAGGGTTATCCGCCTTCACGGATGTCCTAGCGTTCGGCGGGCAGATCCTCGCGCATACCCCACTCGTTCCAGGAACCGTCATAGACGGCCAGGTTAGTGTAGCCGAGCCGGTGGAGGCGAAGAGCGGCACCGTAGCCGCCACCCCGCCGTTGCAGTAGGCTACCAGAGGTGCATCCCTATCGTCGGGGACGCCGGCCTCCCGCAGCCATCCTGGCCAGCTCCTCATCCGAGCGGAAGGTGCCCTTCTCCGGGTCGAAGAGGCTATCGGAGTGGAGGTGCTCCGCTCCAGGAACGCGACCAGCCCGCCCCTCTCCCCTGGCTATGGCGCCGGTGTACTGCGCCTCGTCGCGCGCGTCGAGGATGAAAGCGCCGCCGCGCTGGCTCGCGGCGAGCACCTCCTCAGCCTCCTTGCGCCAGCGCGGCGCGGCTCCGGGGTGAAGATGGCGGTCTCTGGTTCCGGGACCTCGGGGGTCGTCGGGCGGCCCTCGGCGGTCCACCTGTTCCAGCCACCGTCGAGGACGGAGACGCGGTCGTGGCCGTAGTAGGTCAACGCCCACCAGAGGCGCGTCGCGAACTGGCCGCCGGCGTGGTCGTAGACGACGACGTGCGTCTCGTTCGCCGATGCCCAGAGAGCCCATAGCTCGCGCGAAGCGCTCCGGCGGTGCGACCTGCACGGAGCACGGCGTCGTCGGGGTCGGTTATGTCGCGGGTCCAGTCCACGTAGACCGCGCCAGGTACGTGGGCCTCGTCGTACTCGTCGCGGGCCCCGAGGTACTCGGCCTTCTGGCGGCCGCCGCCGAGGTCCGTCTTCTTTACGTAGCCCCTGATGTCAACGATGCGTACGGCGGGATCTTCGAGATGCCCGGCGAGCCAGCCGTTGGTTACGAGGGGATCGAAGTTCTCCATTCTTTACTCCTCGAAGATGTGGTGTTCGCGGGCGTAGGCCTCGGCGAGCTCGCGGGCCTTCTCCCTGTCGTCCTTGTCGAGGCGGCCCTCTACGACCTCGTCCTGAAGGTGGTCTTTGAGGGTCTTGATCCAGCGCCCCGGTCCGCGCCCGAACTGCCGCATGAGCTCGTTGCCGTCCAGCGGGCTCTCGAGCTTCTCCACGGCGTCCTCGGCCCGGATCTCATCCACCCTGTTTCTCAGGCTGCGCCAGGACTCCTCGGCGATGCGCCTCCGCCTCGGGGCGCTCCCTGTTATGTCCGCCCTAGCCAGCTTGAGGAGCATGTCCACGTTCGAAAGCTCCCTATCGCCGCGCGCGAGGTACGTGTCCCTGATAAATCGCCTGATCGCGGAGTCGCTCCACGGGTCGCGGCTCGCGGCGTACCCGTAAGGGCGCATGTGGTTGGCGACGAGGTGGGCTACGGCGTCTATGTCGTCCTTCGGGTAGGCGAGCCGGCGCATCGCCCGGCGCGCTATAGCGGCCCCGACGTTCTCGTGGCCGTAGAAGTGGATCTTCTTCGGCACGGTCCTGCCCGCCGCAGCGCTCGCACTCCCCCTCCTCGGCGGTCTCCTGCAGGCTCTTCGCGCCGCAGTACGTGCAGCGGTGCTCGTAGACGAGGGTGCGCGGCTTGCCGATGTCGTGGAAAAAGGCGGCCTTGCGCAGGATGGAGAACTCCCACTCGCTCATGCCGGGTTCTCGCTCGATGCTCGAGACCACGATCAGGGTGTGCTCGAAGACGTCCTTGTGGTGGAACTCGGCCTCCTGCTCGACGTTCGACCGTCTCCATTAACTCGGGCACGATGTAGCGCATGAGCCCGAGGCGCACCAGGGTCCTCAGACCCGGAGGCGACGTTCTCCGAGACGAGGATCTTCTCGAACTCGTCCCTGCTACGCTCGGCGGTGATGCTCTCGAGCCAGTGCGCGTTCTCCTTGATGGCGCCCTCGAGGTCCGGCGTCATGGCGAAGGGCTTCTCGGGCCGTGCTCAGGGTCGTCTCGAAGCGGACCGCCCGAAGCATCCTCAAGGGGTCGTCGCGCATCCGGTCCAGCGGGTCCCCGACGGCACCGGATCACAGCCCGTCTCCAGGTCCTCGCGCCCCTCGAAGGGGTCGAGTATCTCACCCGTGAGCGCATCGGCGGCTATGGCGTTTATCGTGAAGTCCCTGCGAGCCAGATCTTCCTCCAGACTATCCCCGAAGCGTCACTTCGGGGTGCCGGCTCCCCTCCGTGTACAGGTCGGTCCTGTACGTCGTGACTCTACCTCGATGCCGTCTACCTGCGCGACCGATCGTGCCGAACCGCTCCCCCACCGTCCACAGGTGCTCCGCGTGGGGTCCGAAGATACGCTTGATCTCCCCCGGCCTGGCGTCAGTCGTCGCGTCGGGGTGCGCCTTCGAGTCCTCTCTGCCGAGAAGAGCATCCCGCACGTACCCGCCGACCAGATACAGCTCGTGCCCCGCCTCCTGGAACGCCTCGCCCAGTCGCTCCAGGGGTTCAGGCACCTCCAGCTTTTTAACGTCTGCCATCATCACTCAAGAGATTCTAGTACGCGAGCCCATCGCGTCCAGAGGGGCGGTGCCGCCTAGCCGGCAATGGCGGCTTCGCGGGAAGGGAAGATATCGAAGTAGTCCCTGAAGCCGGTTACGCTGAAGATGCGCTCGACGGGCTTTGAGGGAGCGGCGAGGCGCAGTGAGATCCCCTGTTCCTGCAAGGCATCCTTGGAGCGCATGAGGGCCGAGAGCGCAGTCGAGTCCATGAACGCAACACCGCCCATGTCGAGGACCACGGCGCCCTCGGTGCCCGCGGCCCGCTCTATGGCGTACTGGACCTTCGGGGCCGTGTGGAGGTCGACCTCGCCGCGCACCGAGATGACGGAGTAGGCTTCGGCGTGCTCGTCTATGCTGACCTCGAAGTCCGTGCCGGTCCTGACTCCTCTCTACAAAGCCGCGTAAGCGCCCACGGATATTAACCCAGGTTCCTCAGCCGGTAAACCGCTTGTTTTATGGGGTTATAGCGTGTTTTCTGCTAACATCCGGGGAATGGAGAAGAGAGAGAACCTAGAGCGGGTTGCGGTCTTCGTCGACGGGGCGAACCTCTACCATTCGATCAAGAACTACTACAAGGGCGTCCTCGACTACGCCGGCTACTCTCGGCGGCCGTCGGGGAGCGCAAGCTGCTGCGGGCCACCTTCTACATCGTCGAGAAGCACGAGGCAGACGAGTCGCAGGGAACCCCTTCGGCCCGCTCCTTCGTCTACAACCTCAACAAGTTCGGCTACAAGGTACGCTCCAAACCGCTCATAGTCCACGAGACCCTCACCCCCGAGGGTGAGCGAACGGTCTCGCACAAGGGCGACTGGGACATAGGCATCGTCGTGGATATGATGCGCCTCTCAGACCACGCCGACACCTACGTCCTCGTCTCGGGCGACGGGGACTACGTCGAGGCCGTCGAATACCTGCAGAGCGAGAGAGGCATCCGTGTCGAGGTCATAAGCGCGGCCCAGTGCACCTCCCAGGCCCTCCTCGACGTCTGCGACGCGCACACCGACCTCGCCGACATCCCGGACCTGTTTCGACGACCGTCGCCCAAAGCGGTAAGCTGAACTACAGCACGCCGCCTCCCTCCGGGAGGCAGCTTGTCAGCACGACGCTTCGCGCCTTGTCAGCACGCTTCGGGCCTTTTACAAGGCCCTCGCTTGTCAGCATTTCAGCTAGGACCTGTACACGCGAATAGCTCGACTTGCTGCGAATGCTGACACGTACGCCTGGTGAAGCCTGGCGACGTGCTGACAAGCCCGAAGGGCGGCGTGCTGAATTGCTACGGCTCCCCTACCACCCTGACCTCCGACTCGAGCTCTATGCCCATCCTCTCGCGGACCTTTTCCCTCACCAGTTCGATGAGCTCGAGAGCGTCTCTTGCTGTGCCGCCGCCGAGGTTGACCAGGTAGTTGGCGTGGACGGGGGAGACCTCGATCTGGCCCACCCGCGTGCCTTTGAGGCCGGCCGCCTCTATGACGCGGCCGGGGAAGTCTCCCTGGGGGACGCTTGAAGGTGGAGCCGCAGCTCGGCCTGTTCGGGGAGCCGTTCATGCGCTGCGCCCTGAACTCCTTTATGCGGGCCTTCAGCTCGTCGCGGGTCGCCCGGGTTCGAGCGTGTAGCCGGCCCGCAGGACGACCCAGTCCGGGTGCTCGTGCAGGGCGCTGTGGCGGTAGGAGAGGTCGCAACGTCTCTCGTGTTCGTCATCCTGACCACCTTCGTGTCTTGAAGACGTCTGCCCAGTCGAGTACTTCGGTCGTCTCGCAGCCGTAGGCGCCGGCGTTCATGTAGACTGCGCCGCCGACGGTGCCGGGGATGCCGGTAGCGAACTCCAGGCCTGTCGAGGCCGCGGCCCGCGGTGGTGTTGGCGAGCACGGGGTAGAGGACACCGGCGTCGGCGGTAACGGTGCAGCCCTTCGATCTGACGTCCGTCAGGGATTTGGCGAGCCGGATCGTGAGTCCCCTGATGCCGCCGTCGCGCACGAGCACGTTCGTCCCACCGCCGAGCATCGTGACCGGGACGTCGTGTTCGCGGGCCTTCTCCGTGGCTTCGATCAGCTCTTCGGCGTCTGTCGGCTCGAGCAGGGCGTCTGCGGGACCCCCGATCTTCCAGGCCGTGTAGCGCTTGAGGGGTTCGTCGAACTTGGCCGAGGGGAAGAGCCGGTGTAGAGTGCTTGCATGCACGAGCAGGGAATATAGAGTACGCGACTAACGCTTTGCAGAGCCGCGGAAGGGAGGATCCTTAATGAAAGCGATGGCTCTCGCGGCGGGCAAGGGAACCAGGCTCTTCCCGCTGACCGGTGAGATCCCCAAACCCATGGCCCCTGTGGTGAACACCCCGATCATCGAGCACATCTTCGACCTCTTGGCCAGGCCACGGCATCGACGAGGTCAACGTCAACGTCCACTACCTGGCCGACGCGCTGCTTGCAGCCTACGGCGAAGACTCCAGGGTGAACGGCATGGCCATCCACCTGGAGAGGGAAGACGAGCTGCTAGGCACGGCCGGGGGCGTCAAGCGTCTGGCAGACAGGTTCGACGACACCTTCGTCGTCGTCTCCGGCGACGCGCTGACCGACGTAAACATAAGGGAGCTGGTCGCACTATCACAAGGAGAAAGGCGCCCTGGCCACGATCGCGCTGCGCTGGGTCTACGACACCTCGGAGTTCGGGGTGGTCGAAGTGGACGAGGAGGGGAACATCCAGGGTTTCCAGGAGAAGCCCGACGCCCGAGGAGGCCATAAGCACCCTGGCCAACACGGGCATCTACGTCTTCGAGCCGCAGGGCCCTCGACTACATCCCGGAGGACACCTTCTTCGACTTCGCCAAGGACGTGTTCCCGAAGCTATCTGGAGAACGGGGAGCGCTTCGTCGGGTATCAGGGAGGACTTCTACTGGTCGGACATCGGGACGCTCGAGGCTTACCGGCAGGCCCAGTACGACGTGCTCTCAGGCAAGGTCGGGGTCAAGATCCCGGGCGAAAAGCGGGGCGAGGGGCTGTGGGTCGGGGAGGACGCCCAGATCCACTCCTCCGCGGAGATAGAGGGCCACGTCCTCGTGGGAAGGGACGCGGTGGTCGGGCGCGGCGTCAAGCTCTCGGAGACGTGACCGTCGGGAGCGACTGCTGGATCAGGCCCAACGCCACGATCAAACGCAGCATCCTGCTCCCCGGCGCGAGCGTGGGCGACGGCGCCTACCTCGAAGATTGCATCGTCGGCCACCACTACGACGTGCGTCCCAGGAGACGATCAGGGGCGGCGCCCTGATAAGCCGCGCGTAAGAAGGTTCAGGCGTCAGCTACCTCGGCGGAGGACGAAGTCGAACACGTCCTCGGATAGGGTCGTTACGGAACCTTACTGCGTAGCTAGATCGATCCGTATACGCCCTGCAAACCTGATGCCTGAACCTACTCGTCGGCCTCACCAGCCGGTAGCCGAAGCCCGCGCACGGTCTCTATGAGCTTGGGGTCTGTCGGGTTGTCGCCGAGCTTGTTGCGGAGGCGCTGGACGTAGACGTTCACGGTGCGCTCGTCTATGTATTCCTCCTCGCCCCAGACCTGCCTGAGGAGGGCCGTGCGCGGGAAGACCCTTCCCGGGCTGCGGGCCAGCGTGTGGAGGAGCTTGAACTCGCGGGGGGAGAGGAGGATCTCCTTGCCCTCCTTCAGGACCTGGACCTGGTCGGGATCGATCTCCAGCTCCCCGACGTAGATCCTGCCCGACGGCCCGTTCCCGACGCGCTCGCGCTTGCGGAAGATCTGCTTCACGCGCGCCACGAGCTCCCTCGGGTTGACCGGCGAGCGCATGTAGTAGTCGGCCCCGAGCTCTATCCCGACTATCCGGTCCATCGTGTCCTCGTCCCTCAAGAGCGCCACGGTCGAGACGCCGGGCTTCTGGACGGCGGAGATCACCTGGAACCCCCGCTCGTCGGGCAGCCGGTTGTCCACGACGGCGATCTCGAAGTCCTCCCGGTCGGCCATCTGCCGCGCCTGCGAGCCCGAGCCGGCGGGGATCACACGCCACCCCTCCCCGGAGAGCGCCCGCCTCAGATGCAACCTCTCCTCGTCATCCCCTATGACAAGCAGTACAGATGCGCTCAAAACGCTACGCCCACCTTCGCTCCGCAAACGCCCAACTCTACCACTAGAAAGTATATCCACAAATGCCTCCTTAGGGCACCTCGACCTTGAGAGATGCCCCACCCGGCGGTATCATGTGCGCTCCGATGCGCTCGTAGCTCAGCCGGATAGAGCGTCTGACTACGAATCAGAAGGCCGCAGGTTCGAGTCCTGCCGAGCGCGCTCCCGAAAGCCCTGCAAATAGCCCTGCAAAATACGAGAAAACTAGATCCCCGGAGATCACACCGGGGGTCTCGTGGCAACAGCGCGGCAACAGTAGCCTTATAAAGAAAAGCGTCCGAGATGGCGTCCACGACTGCGTCCTGCATGTCGTCTGTAGCGTGGGTATAGATCGCCAGGGTCTCCGAATATCCTTGTGCCCGAGTAGTTTTTGTGCTGTGGCGGGATGAACGCCCCTCTCGGCAAGCGTGGTGGCGAAGGTGTGCCCGAAGGAATGGAAGGTGAAACCTTCATCGCCGAGGGAAGCTTTGGAGAGGAGTGGGGAACTCGCGCCGATACAGGTTGGAAGGGTTCATGGGCTTTCCCACGATGTTGGGGAACACGAGGTCATAGTCTTCCCATCGCTCGCCAGCCTTTAGCCGCTCTTCGTTCTGGCGTGCACGGTGCGCTCTTAGCGCGGCCAGCGACAGGGAGTTAGCCTGAGGGTACGGCGTGACTCTTCCCTCTTTGGCGCATGGAACGCGCCATGTTCGTCAGGACTCGTCCACCCTTATGGTGCCCTTCTCGAAATCTACCTCGTTCCACCGCAAGGCCAGCAGTTCGCCACGGCGCAGGCCTGTGTGGAGCGCCACAACGTAGAGGCCTTCGAGATGATCTCCACGCGCCGCCTCAAGCAGCGCACCAACCTGTTCGGGAGTAAGAGCCTTCGTCTCCTTGGGTCTCTTTGCGGTAGCTTAGGCCCTGCGCAGGGTTGGCACTGATAAGTCCATCTCTACGGCGTCCTTGAGCGCCTTGTGCAGAACCCTAAGGTGGGGACGCGCAGAGCCTTAGGGGGGATCGTCGTGTCTGTGGTGGGCCTCCCGGATCGTCCTCTGCCCCGACCAAGAATGGCATGGCATGTTCGGACGCCGCCGAATGCCTTTATTCAGCCACCTTCCGGTAAGGCGGATTATCGGCAGTCCGTATCCGGCACAGCCCCGGTCCGATCCCCCATGCCCCTCCAGGGCTGGGGCTTTATTGTGCGTTCACAAGCAGCCCATAAAACCGTAATAGGTGCTCGCTGCGCGGGGGTCCTGGCCCAGCTTCGCTCGGACCGGGTGCAAAGCCCAAATGTCATTCATTTGAGTGATGCGCCTGGTAGCCGATGTTGCTAGCGTGGTGGCGTTGTATAACTCAAGGCGGGGCTGAGGAGCCTCGCCCTACAGTTAGAGAGGAGTCTCCCCATGGCCACCTCCGCTCCCCTACAGCCTGCTGCTCCCCAGAGGGGCATCAAGGCTCTGCTTGCTCGTTACCCGCTGGTCTCCTTCTTCGTGATGGCTTATGCTTTCTCGTGGATCGTGTGGGCGCCGTGGGTGCTCGGCGAGGACGGCGCCAAGGTGCTCCCGACGCCTTGAGCGTTCCGTCGGCGGCGGCGAGGTTGTTACTCGTCGGTGGCATCCTTGCAGGACCGACCCTCTCTGCGTTCATCATGACAGCCACGACCGAGGGGAGGGAGGGTGTGCGCCGCCTTCTAGGCCGGTTGGTGTTGTGGCGGGTGGGCATCAGGTGGTACCTGTTCGCCCTAATTGGCGTTCCCCTGATCATGCTCTTAGGCACGATGGTCTACTCGATGAGTCTGCCCAACCTTGGGGCCCTAGGAGGTCCTTCCTACTTGCTTAGTTATCTGGTTTCCTTCGCTTTCGTGACGGTCTTGGGAGGACCACTGCTTGAGGAAATAGGCTGGCGCGGCTTCGCGCTGCCTCGCATGGAGCGCTTGCAGGGGCCGCTTCTGGCGTCGGTTATCCTGGGCGTCATGTGGGCCCTGTGGCACCTGCCCGAATTTTTGGTCCCGACTTGGGCCGCCTCCTCGGGCGGCGGCGGCATCGTGGGCATAGCCATGTTTACCCTCACCGCCATCACGTTCACCATCGTCATAAGCTGGGTGTTCAACAACACGCGGGCGAGCGTGCTTGTGGCGATACTGGTGCACTCTTCCATCGACACCTTTACCATTCCGCTGGCTGCGATATTCCCCGCCTGGGCTATAGCAAGCGCGTTACCCTTGATGATCGGCTTCGGGGTGGTAGCCGTGGTGCTCATCGTCCTGACGCGAGGGCGGCTGGATTACGGACGGTTGGCCGAGACGCAGTCCGCACCCCGTGTGAGGTGAAGTTGCCGGGCCATCGTCAGGTGGGAGTGCTAACGCACATCCCGGCCCTTCTTCTTGCCCACCTCATTTCACCCTACTGCCTGGGAGGTGGATTCTGCGAACTTCGCACGTTACGCATTCTCAGAAGTTCGCCCAAAGAGCCGGACATCTGTCGCATTTATCAGTCCTCCTACCGGGACTATACCTGCAACGGTTACGTGCGATGTGGACGTCACGTGAAGGTGCAGGACAGCTCTGACCCTGTCCTCCTTCTAAAGAATAAGAATCGCTACCCACCACACTACCTGCCGCTTCGGTAGGAACGCCTCCCCGCAGTTGCTGCGGTCAGCCACTATAGGATAGGAGATGCATTGTGTCCTTGGTGAAGCGACACCCACTCGTCACGTTCTTCGTGCTGGCCTACGCGCTCTCGTGGTGGGGCTGGATCCTCTACGCCTTTAACCCTCTCTCCCGCCCATCGCAAGCTTCGGGCCTTTCCTCGCAGCTCTCGTCGTGCTGGCCATCACCGGTGGGAAAGCCGGGGTGATGGGGTTGTTGCGGCGGATGGTGCGCTGGCGCGTGGGGCCGGGTGGTACGCGGTGGCGCTCTTGCTACCTGTGGTGATCACCCTTGCCGCGACGGTGCTCAACGTCCTGCTCGGCGCCCAAGCTCCCTCCTCGGCTGAGCTAGGTGGCTGGACCGGGCTCGTTCCTGGGTTCTTCCTCCTGCTCCTCATTCCCGGCATCGGTGGAGCCTGGGAGGAGCCAGGCTGGAGGGGCTACGCCCTGCCACGACTGCAAGCCGACCGCTCGGCGCTCTCTGCCAGCCTGATCCTGGGGGTGCTGTGGGCTTTCTGGCACCTGCCGCTGATGGTGGTTGGGCAGATCAACTGGTCGGACATAGTGCTGGTTATCGCGGTGTCGGTGGTGTTCGCCTGGGTGTTCAACAACGCCGAGGGAGCGTGTTGATCGCTCATGCTGATGCACGCGATGAACAACACCATCTCGGGCAACTTCTTCTCCCCGATGTTCTCGGGAGCTGACTCGGTGAGGCAGTCGTGGCTGCTGGCCGCGCTGTGGTGTGCGGTGGCGATCGTGGTGGTGGTTGTCGGCCGGACCGAAGCACCTTTCTCGCAAGTATAGAAAGCAGGAGGAGTCTTCCGAAGAGCGAACGGACGAAGCTCGGCGGCTTCCCAAACGCAAGGGATAAAGGAGGTTATCAGGTGATGTCCAGTCTTTTCGAACGTGGTGCGGCAACACCCGATCGTCGCGTTCTTCGTCCTGACCTACGCGATAGGGTGGGGAGGGTGCAGTGAGACTCTGGAGCCTTCATGGCAGGCTCGCCGCTGATCGCCGCCCTCAGTCGTGATCCCCCTGACGTTCTGGTACACGTGGCTTTTCAACCACACGGGGGGCAGCGTGCTCATGACGCTCATCTCCCACTCCGTCCAAGGGACCATCACGATAGGAGGGTTGTGGGCCATGAGCGCCGGACTTTGCGCGGGCCAACTTGCTTACCGGTGTCGTATGGTTGGCGGTGGCGACAGCGATGGTCGTCTTCGACCGGAAGGCTTGGCGGGGTCCTGCGGCCGCCGAGACGACCACGCCACCCCAGGCGATGCCGCCCACAGAAGCAGCACCGGTGACGCCTGCCTAGCTTCTCTCGGGCTTAAGATAAGCCACCCTGGTGGAGGAGTCGAGACACAAAGTGTCCGGCGGCTCCCCGGAGGACCACCCGACACACGCAACGGCCACAAAAAGCGAAAGGTGCATAGGATGACGACGCGGGTTACGTGATCCCTTCACTTGGACGCTAATTAGGTGCATCGCGCTCGGACGTCTGGTGACGTGGGGTGAGATGACAGGGACCCCAGCGCAGGTTAGGGTCTATTACGGAAGGCCCGGGGTCTCCCAGCACCCGTAGTTCCAGGTCTCCCACCGTGATCGTCTCCTCGTCCGCGACCGGCGAGGAGACGGGGCATGGATCGTACCGGAAATCCTCCGGGTAGACGCCCGCCTCTTTGGCCAGCCTCAGGCTCGTCTTCTCCAGGTCGCGCCCTGCTCCAGCCAGGGCGCGGCCTCTTCCGGACAGGTCACCTCGACGCCGAGAGCGAGTCTTTGGCACCATTCGGGCTGGCGACATGGCAGCGTGGATCGCTCGTCCGTAACCGATAGACCGAAGAACGTCGCAGAGCCCTCCCGGTAGAGCCTCTCTCACCTTGGTTGAGGCTCACCACTATCGCGTATTGTGATGGGATTGGGCGCATGATGCATCATCTTCTCGAGCGTACTCAATGGATCTAAGGGAGAGGTTGCTCGATACCGTCTTCCAGTGCGGGATGTCCGAGCGCAGGTTGCCCCAACTTTCGGTGTCGGAACCTCTTCAGTCCTGCTGCAATCTTATCTATCCTCGGCACCGCTCCAGTTCCGAACTACATCACGCCGAACTTCTTGAATGCTTCTTGGGCGCTCATGCCGTCTTCGATGGCCTGCCCTACCAAATCCTCCTTTTGCACCTTCTCCAGAGCCCTGCGGAACACCTCCTCTTCAGCAGCGCGCGGGATCACGCATACGCCATCAACATCACCGAAGACGACATCTCCCGGCATTATCCTGACCCCACCTATCTCCAGCGGCGCCCGGAAGTCTATGACCTTTCCGCGCGGGGCCTGATCTTGAGCGTATCCTCCGTAGGAGAAGGTGGGAAAACCCAGCTGGAGGATCCCGCGGGTGTCGCGGTGGTAGCCGTCAACGACCGCTCCGGCGGCCCCGAGTTTATGGCCGGCGTGCTCATGAGCTCGCCCCAAAGTGCATACTCCGGCGAAGCGCCACCACAGATGTAGACCTCTCCGGCCTTTAGATCGTCGAGCGCCCGGAACATCAGGCCAAGGGGTCGGAAATGGAGCCGGTGGCGCTGGCACCGTGTGAGTCGGCGAAAACATCAGCCTCCAGCACCGTCATAGCCCGCCCGGTGAGCACCATGTCGTCGCGGAGCGGTTTGATTTGCGGCGGCAGAAACTGGCGTAGCAGCCCCATGGTGTCCATGGCGTCGCCGACCACCGCCGTGAAAAGTTCGCGACGGAGCGTGTTGGATAGCTCTTCGTCCGATCCCCACTGCTTCACATTCGACTACCCTTCCCTCTCCCGTCCATAGCGCTTATAGCAGTCTAAGCTGACAGATGACCCGCGCCATAAGGTTTGTTGGGCCGTCCTGCAGAAGTGTGCATTGACACGAGCCTCTCGCCTGCCTCAAAGAGATCCCCATTCGCCTCCGCGTCTGCGCGGGCCATAAGAAGTGTTCGCCGAGTGCGAGATCCTTTAGTCGTTTTTCGCTGAAAGAGCCGGAACTGTGGCGCGCCCGGCCGTCCTGGTACTAGTTGGTCTGACGTCTTACCCGGAGCTTGCGCCATGGGGGCGGGAGGCTGCTCAAGAGCAACAGGGAAGGGTGCCAAGAAGTTGGTCGACCAAAGGCGGTTCATCACTAGGTGGTTGGTCCATAGGCACAAGCGGTTGGTCGAGGCGCTGATCACCGTCGAACTGGAGACGAACCCGACCACTCGAAGCGTTTCGTCGCCCACATTGCGCAGGGCATGCGGCACCATAGCCGGGACGACAGCCATCTCTCCCGCAGAGACTCGACCCGACTCATCCCCCACCGTAGCCTCGGCCTCTCCCTGGAGGATCAGGAGGATCTCCTCCGCGCTGTCTGTGTGGGTCCCGAGCCTGTGGCCTGGCTCTACCTCAAGTAGACTACGGCCGTGTTCTTGGTACCGGTCGCAGCAGAGAAGGGGAAATGGCCTTTACCCGCATAGTAGGGTCGTGCTCATACCCTGCCTCTCGGCATCTCAAGCTCGCTAGTCGTACGGTGTACATGCTGCTCCCTCCTTCCGACCCGCTTTCTCTCTGGCGGGTCAACCCTTTCCACCGCAAGCATGGTGCCGAACACACGAAGCCTGATGCGAATTTCCGAGAACCTTCAACTGGCGAAGCTCCGAGATCCACCCTCCAAAACGGTTTGGAAAATAGCTGAATACATCGCTTCCAAGAAGGCCCCCAGACTCTTTTCCAGGGCGAGTTGTTTTCAGGTGTGGTTGCGGCAGAGTGACGCGCGAGAACTTCCCAAGGGCCTTGGTAGAAGGCCTAACCGATGCGGTTGTGTTCGTGGCCAAATGGCTAAAGTCGAGCTCTAGGCACTCGATGAATAGGTTGCGCTCGCTGCGTCCTGTGGGGTTCTCCTTGAGGTCTACGGATAGTGTGGCGTGCGAGCGCGATGTCCATGATGGGGATGGGCTTCGGGTTCCTCCCGATTGGTATTGGCCGCCGTGGTGGCGCTGGCCGTGGTGGGCGGCCTCGTCCACCTCTCTGGAAGGGGAGGAGCGGGCTGGGGGAACCGGCTGGCCGCATCGGTCGCTGGGCTGTGCATCCTCGAGCGTCGCGTTCCTCGCCGGCGAGGTGCGGAGTGAGCTGGGTTCTCCTGTCGGTCCTGGCGGTGCCACCCGGACCCTGCGGACGCTGGAGGTCAGCGCGTCCCCGGCAGTTCTACGGGCTGCCGCCCCCGTCCCCGCCCACGCTCCCTCTCCTTCAGGTCTGGCGCACATGGCGTGCGGCCCGCAGGCCCGTCGATACCCTCGGATGCTCCGGGTCAGCATTCCTTACGCCCGTTTGGGTCGAAGCCCGCGACGCACGCGGGGGCGCGAGTCCGCGCCTGCCCGTGCCGCCTCGAACCCCGTAACGCAGGGTCGTCGGGGTCGAGGCTTGAATCGAAGAGGAGAGACACTTGCGATGGATTTCGTCGAACGCCCCGGCCGGTCTACGGCGGAGCCTGCTATGGATCGTGGCCCTGATGGCGGTGTCCACCGTCCTGTTCGTCGTCGGCGTGGCCGCTCGAGCGCCGAGGCGAAGCAGCAGAGGGCGCAGGCGGCTCACCAGGAGCTGTCCGGCGAACCCGAGGCTGAGAGGCGGCCGCGGAGAGCGGCGAAGAAGAAGGCGTCCACGAAGAGGGTGCCCACGAAGAAGCCGGTTCGCACGAGGAGGCCGGTGGAGCAGGCGAGCAGCAGAGAGGAGTCCCGATCCTCGGCCTCAACCCAGACGCCCACCTGGGTGGTGACCGCCGTGGTTCGTAGGCTGGACGGTGCTGGCCGCCGCGCTGCTCCTCCTCGGCATCACCATCCTGCTACCCGTCGCCCTGGCGGCCGCCGCATTCGCTGACGTTGGACGTGTTGGAGGTTACTGCGTCAGTTGGCTCTCACAGACACGACCGGGAGTGGGGCGATCACTGGCTACCCTGGTGGCCCTGACCTAGCAGTGATCGCCGTCCTGGCCGTCCTGGTCCTGCGCGGGAACCGGAACCACAAGCGGCAGCAAGGCGGCATGACGGACGCCGCCTGGCGCGCCAAACGCCCGGTCTCGCGCCTAGGGGGGAGCGGCACATACACTGCGACGCCCGCGACGCAGATCGCTGCCCCCAGGAGGTACCACCTGTCCGGCCTGAACCCCATTTTCCGCCGCAACCCCCCACCGCCAGAGCGCGAGCGCGATGAAGACGCCACCGTAGGCGGCGTAGACCCGCCCGAACTCGGGGATGGGCTGCAAGGGCAGCCACCACCCCGTAAGCCGCGAGGACCAGCGCCCCGAGCAGCGCCCAGATGAGGGGCTTGTCGGTGGCGCATCCACCCCCAGACGAGGTAGCCGCCCCCGATCTCGCACAGCCCGGCCAGCACGAACAACCCTCCGATGACGCCCAGCCGCTCCATCCCGGCACACCTCCCGTTAGACTCCGCGTGGTCACGGGAGAATAGTGTAGCTGCCCCAGGTCGAGAGGACAACGGAAAGTGTCCGAGGAGAACAAAGACGATGGTGCAGTCGCATGGTGGAGGGCATCAACACGGAGGAGGACGAGGCCACCGTCGACGAACTGTTCGCACCCTCGGGCGGCCCGGCGGGTAAAGCGGTTGCTCGCCGATTTCCGCTCCGCATTCCCCGACTGGCGCGAGGAGATCGTGGAGCTGGTCGCCGAGGGGGACGCGGTCGCTGGGCACTTCCGGTCCTCGGGCACGCACACGGGGCGAGTTCCAAGGGCGAGGCACCCACAGGCAAGCGCATGGAGGTGGAGGAGGTCTTCTTCC
>CAWFVR010000005.1:0-154757 GCA_963819315.1 uncultured Rubrobacteraceae bacterium | reverse complement strand
GATCACCTCTATAATCTCCCAACCCACGGCCCCCAAGAACCCTATCGCGATGCCGGTGAGGATCGCTCGTTGAGGCGTGGGGAAGAACTCGTCGTCCCCGCCCCAGCGGTAGATGACCTCGGCGAGCAACGCAACTAGCGTGAAGGGGGTTATGAAGTGCGCTATCTCATCGTAGAGCGGGATCGGCTCGAAAAGATGGAAGAGGAACCCGGCGGCGTTCAGCGCGATACAGAAACCTACCAGCAAGATGGCTAGACGAGGGGGCACCGGAGGTCACCCCCTTGCTCGACGGATACCGCCCGACTCATCCTTTCCCTCTCTCGCTCTGCATCACAAGCGAGCATACTAGCAGCAACTGAAAAGCCAGGGCAGAGTGCGAACAAGGCCGGGGACCCGTAGGACCCCGGCCCTCACCAACTATGCGGTTGCCGGTCGGTAGCCCGGCCAGGTTAAACCCGGGAGACGTTCTCCGCCTGCATGCCCTTCCTGCCCTGGGTCGCCTCGTAGCTCACCTTGGCGCCCTCCTCAAGGGACTTGTACCCGGTACCCTCTATGCCGTTGTGGTGCACGAAGAGGTCTTCGCCTCCGTCGTTCGGGGAGATAAAGCCGTAGCCCTTCTCGTCACTAAACCACTTCACTGTTCCTTGGGCCATCTGTGGGACCCGCCTTTCGTTATCTGGGGCCCCGCACCAACAAAAAGGCCGCCCCGTATCTTCCGGGCGGCGCTTCCATCAAAAACAAAACCCACCTTCTACTACCCACGGAGCATACCACAGGTCAGAGTCGGGACACCGTAGAACCCCGGCTCGGTCGGTCATAGGCCTGGCGTCTCCGCTTCTTCCGCTTCGTCGTGGGGCTCGTGTGGCTAGAGCGCCGCTCCTTCATTTCCACCCCGCCGTCCGTGCCCACCGTGGCATGGAAAACCAGGCTTGGCATTGTCCCAACTTGCGTGGGCCCACGATCACGAGACATTGATCTGGGCGAGCAAGGGTAAAGCCGCACGCCACACCTTCAACTACGATCTCATAAACAGCCCCAACCCAGAAAGTCAAATCTCCTCCCTCTGGCGTATCCCCACCGTTGCCATGGCCGAGAAGAGCGAGGGCTATCACCCCACCCAGAAGCCCCTCAGGCTCCTCAGGCGCGCCCTGCTCGCCTCCAGTGGGGAGGGGGATCTCGTCCTCGACCCTTTCTGTGGGTCGGGCACGACTGGGGTGGCTGCCAAGGAGTTTTGCGAGCTGGCGGGGCGCAGGATAAGAGCGATCGAGAGTGGGGGCGTGCTGCGTGAGATTCGTCTCCTCGCCTCAGGTGGCGGCTGATCCTGAGCGTGCCCTCGGCGTTGGGTGAGTCCTCGGAAGATCGGGCCGGGCGCTAGACATCCTTCGCTAGGGCTCCTGCTATCGCGCCTAAGCGCCTCCTCACCCTTTCTGGCTCTCCACCTCAGCGAGCAGATCCGACAGGCTCGAGTCCAGAGCGCGGACTATCCGGACGGTAGCCAGGAGGCAGACACGGCTCTCCTTCACCCGCGGTCAACTCTCCTCCCCCGCGCACGCCCCGCACGTCCCCGAGTAGGCGCCCTTGCGCCCACCGAGGGCCACCTCCGAGAACTCGCGTGGGTTGCCGTAGGTCCCGCACGAATCGCACCTCGCCGTGACTACCGTGATCCCCCGGCACGATCACCAGCTCGGAGGCGTGCTCCTCCCAGCAAGGGTCGCAGACCAGCAGGCGAGATCCCTCCGGGGTGAGGCAGGTCTTGATCCACTGGTCTCCCCCTCCGCACAACTCGCAGGCCATCTAGTACTCCTCCGGCAGGAGGATGGTGGTCACGGACCTGTCCGCCTCGGTGATGACCCAGATGCACTTCTCTCCTACCGGGTAGGAGCTGACTACGCGCCAGCCGTGCTCCAGGGAGAGCTCGTTCTCCTCGCGGTCGTAGCTCGCAGAGGTCTCCCCAGTCGCCCGTCGCGTGGCGGGCCAGGTAGTCGAAGGGATGCTCCCCCGCCTCAAGTAGGAGTTTTATGGCCCCAGGTGTGGCCAAGACCCTGCCGAGAGGGAGAGGCCCCATCATGTGCCCTTCCTCTCGTTAGAAGACCATTTGAGGGGCCTTTGAAGAGATGCCTGCTCCCCGACCCACCGAGAACTCGAGCAGCCTCATCTCAACGACCCTCGCCGCCTCGAGGTCCTCGGGGGAAAGGCGCCCCCACCTCCGCAGGGCCAGGAGGGCGAACCAGTCGGTGCCGTAGCGCCTCAGGGTCTCCCTGCCTCCCCTAGCTCCCCACCTGCGCCAGTCGGAGGCGTGGACCAGGCGGTGCTTCTCCTTCTCCAGCACGACCTCCGACGAGGCGACCAGGGCCTCCAGGTCCGAGCGGAGGATCTCCACGGGCACGCGCCAACGCATCGCCTCTATCTCCCACTCCACCCACGCCTGGATGCCCTCGCCGTCTAGTTCTGCGCCGTTGGCCCTCTCGTGGAGGGTGAGCAGGCAGCGCGGGGCCGCGTGGTGGACCTCCGGCTTACGGGCGGCCACCTCAGGACCGCCCGTTCGCGTCGCGGCTGCGCTCCAAGGCCCGGATGGCCTCGGCGAGGGACTCGGGGTGCTCCGTCCACATCCGGGCCAGCGCCACGGCCAGCCTCTCGGCTCCGTCCTCGTCGGCCTCCTCACGTCGGAGGCCTGCCGCTCCACGCCCCGCGTCCCCTCTTCTTGGCCCAGGCTGTGAGCACCTGGGCGGTGTCGAATCCCTCGTCGTCCTCGTGGGAGAGGGCCCAGCGGACCATCTCCAGGACCTCCTCGACCGGCTCCCCGATGAAGGCGTCGTGGATCGGTGCCCGGTCGCACAGCAGGAGGGCAGCCACCTGCGCGCAGAAGCCCTCGTCGGCGACTATCGCCCTGGTGGAGGGTGGGGAGGAACGGGTTACACTTACTTCGTCCATAAGTCTTCTCCTTATGGGCCGTGTCCCGGGCGGTGGCTCAGCCGCGCCGGGACTTCTTCTTACCTTTGAAATTAATTATCCCTCTATATTGCAAAATAACTGCCTTAATATATAGAATTTATTAAAATATTTTGCTAACATATAGCGAGGTTGTCATGTAGGCGGACAGAAGGAGCAGAAATTGAGCAGGAAGCGCGGGTAACGGCGAGGGGTCCATCTACCGACGCAAAGACGGTCGCTGGGTAGGGCAATACACGGTCTACACCGCCAAGGGACCCAAGTACCGCTACCTCTACGGCAAGACCCGGCAGGGTGGCAGAGAAGCTCACCAAGGCGATGGCCGACAGGAACGGTGGGCTCGTCTTTGACGCAGGCAAGATGACGCTTGGAGAGTACCTGGATAGGTGGCTTTCGGACTCCGTAAAGGGCACGGTGAGGACGTCCACCTACGAGCGCCACGAAGCGATCATACGGCTACACATCAAGCCATCTCTAGGACGTGTCGGCCTTAAGAAGCTCACCCCAGCGCACGTGCGGGGGCTATACCGCGAGAAGCTCGACTCCGGGCTCGCCCCGGCCACGGTACGCAAGATCCACTCCACGCTCCACAAGGCCCTCTCTCAGGCCGTCTCCGATGGTCTGGTCCCCCGCAACGCGGCCGACGTGAAAGCACCACGGCCTGCTCCGGAAGAGATCCATCCGCTCTCCGAGGAGGAGGCCCGCACGTTCCTGGAGACCGCCCAAGCGTCCGGTGATCGCTTTGAGGCCCTTTACGTGTTGGCGATCACCACGGGCCTGAGGCGGGGTGAGCTCTTGGGACTACGCTGGAAAGACGTGGACCTGGAGCGCGGGACGCTTCGTGTGGGGCGTGCTCTGGTGCGGGAGGGAGGCCGCCATGCCCTGGGCGAAACCAAAACTAAGCGTGGCAGGAGACAGATCAACCTCACGCCCCGGACGGTGAGCGCTCTCAAAGGCCATCGCAAGAGGCAACTAGAGGAGACGATGAGGCTCGCCGGTCTCTATAAGGATCACGGCCTGATCTTCGCCAGCACGGTCGGAACGCCCGTCAATCCCAGGAACCTGATCAGGCGCTCCTTCAAGCCTCTTCTTGAGACGGCTGGCCTGCCGGAGATACGCTTCCATGACCTCCGGCACACCTGCGCCACGCTGCTCCTTGGCCGGGGGGTGCATCCCAAGATCGTGCAGGAGCTTCTCGGGCACGCCACCATAGCCATGACCTTGGACACCTATTCGCACTACTTGCCTTCGATGGGTGATCAGGCCTCAGGAGCGATGGGAGAAGCCCTCGGATAGCCGGGTAACTGTCAGGTAACTGTCAAAAAGGGTCAGATTTCGGCCTGGCCCTTAAGTGATGGTTCGCTGTTTTACCTGCAAATACCGCTATTTTCTGGAGTGGAGCCGAGGGGATTCGAACCCCTGACCTCCGCCGTGCAAAGGCGGCGCTCTCCCAACTGAGCTACGGCCCCGGCTGGATCGGGATGAGTTTACGCGCTGCCCCTGTGTTCTTCAACGCGCGAAGCGCGGTACAATGTGTTAGCCGTAAAGTTGCCGAACGAGAGGTGGGAACGAGATGGCTCTCTACGAGTACAAGTGCGCCGACTGCGAGGAGCGCTTCGACCTCATGCGCCCGATGAGCGCCGCTGACGACGTCGCGGAGTGTCCGGAGTGCGGCTCCGAAGACTCGCGGCGTGTGATCTCCAACTTCGCCTCTATAATCCCCGGCGCTTCCTCCCTCTCGACGAACCCCGTGATGGACGCGCGCATGGCCAGCGGAGCCGGCGGCGGCTGCTGCGGCGGGGGCTGCGGCTGCGGCTAGCGAGAGGATGGCCGATGACCCCTATGGACTGCCGGACCTCGCCCTCAAGGGCATAGAGGAGTTCAACAGGGGCGAGTTCTACGAGTGCCACGAGTACCTCGAGGAGGCCTGGATGCAGGAGCCTCGCCGGGTCCGCTTCCTCTACCAGGGTATCCTCCAGGTCGGCGTCGGCTTCTATCATCTGCAGAACGGCAACTGGCGCGGGGCCACGGGTCTCCTGCGCAACGGCACCCAGCGTCTCAAAGAGTTCGAACCCGACACTCTAGGTATAGACGTCGCCAGGCTAGTCCGCGAGAGCGAGCGGTGTCTGAAGGAGCTCGAGGACCTCGGGCGAGAGCGGGTGCGCGAGTTCGACGACTCGAAGATCCCTAGAGTCGAGTTCGTCTAGCGCCTCCGGCTACAGGGGTGGTTCTGTCTTGAGTTCTCGACCGGGGCTAGCCTGTCTGCTGGACGTCGCGACGGGGCTATGGCGACCTTGATACTGCTCTTGCCGCTTACGGACACCCCCGAGCCTCAACGGATAGCCCGAGTCGCGGCTTACGTACTCGTACTCGCCTGTGTGGTCTCCTTGCTCCACGGGGTCCTCCTCGCGACGAGGGGCTACGCCACGAGTCCTGGCTCTTGGCGCTGCAGCCGCCCGCGCCGGGTTCCTGGACTCCTTCGCGCTGTTCCTCGACCTCTTCCTGTTCAGAGAAAGAGCCTTGCTGCCGCGTGTCACCGGTCACCCAGGTTGGTGCCGACGTTGGCTCTCTGCGACTATAGCTCAAGGGTGTAAGTCGATGGCCCGGTAGATGCATCATGGTCTTCCGTACATTAAAATGATGGAGACGAGCTAGTAGCAGGTCTGGCGATCAATTACGACGGTTCAGCGGAGGATCAGCAGTGTCGGAGCCGAGCGCGGAGAGGATCAGGCTCCTCTCCATGGTCGATATCTTCGAACCACTCTCCGAGCAGGAGATAGAGCAGCTCAACGGCCAGCTTCCGGACGTCCACCTCGAGCCGGGGGACATGTTCTACGGTCCGGAAGACCAGACCGAGAAGCTGTTCATACTCCAGAAGGGCAAGATCAGGATCTTCAGGATGAGCCCTGATGGGCGGGAGTTCACCCTCGCGGTGGTAGAGGCCGGTACTGTGTTCGGGGAGATGGCGCTCACGGCCCAGCAGCTTGAGGGGGCCTACGCTCAGGCTATGGAGTCCTCCCAGATATCCACGATGGCCAGGGAGGACCTGGAGCGCTTGGTGCTGGAGAAGCCAGAGGTGGGCTTACGGATAATGGAGGTCCTTAGCGAGCGGCTCAGGCGCCAGGAGAGCCGCCTGGAGGACGCCACCATGAAGGACGTCCATTCGCGCCTTGCGGGCATCATCGTGCTCCTGGTCGAGAGCGAGGGCGTCAAGGACCGGCACGGGCTACAGGATACCTGCCCACTACACCCACGAGAGGCTGGGCACCATGATAGGTGCCAACAGGGTGGCAGTAACCCGTGCCTTTGGGCTACTGCAGGACGAGGGCGTCGTGGAGCTCAGGCGCCGGCTGATCCACGTGACTGACATCGAGGCTCTAAGGAGGACAGCCGCTTACGGTGATGCCAGGGAGGACGGTCACGAATAACGGTCGCTATTGGGAGGACCCCTCCCTTCGCCCGAACCGTTTTCGCCATCCAAGTCCCGGCTTTCCTCCAGATCTTCTAGGATGCACCCCAGCGCCGCAGCTGACCTCGCCCGCAATTTTTCCAGGCGGCCCACCACATCATCTCTACCCCGGCGGCGGGCCTCCCCGGACCACAGCTCCGCGTGCGCCAGCATCGCCCGCCAGTAGGCCACCCGCTCTTCCAGCCAGAGCCGGTAGGCGTGCCGCTCGCACAACCACAGGCCTTCCAACCTAGCGTAACCTTTCTCCGAGCAGCACTCGCCCTTGAGAGTACGTTCGAACTCGCAGCGGAGCTCTCGGAGGATGAGACGGTGAGGATCACGTCCGTCGACGGCCATGAGAGGCACCTCCCCTTCGGTAGGGCCTGGTACCTTCCCTATCAAAGCTCGAGCCGGGCTCGCTCGGGGCCCGAAGCAGCGGCTGCGCCGCTAGTCAGATATCAAGCTGTTTTTGCTGCGTATCTACTCTAACAAAACCGGGCGAAGGGGGATGGGCCCCAGGCGCCAATGTGCCGCACGGCACTATCGGGTGGCCACCGTACGGCGATCCTTCGCTTTCTGGGTAGACTGCATTTCTTAGTGCCGAGAGGCACTCACCCCTGTTCGCCAACGTGCCAGATTGCGCAGCTGGGATGTATACCGGGCCAGACGACCTCAGGGAGGGGGGAGAAGGAGGTCGTCGCAGCCCAGTATCGGGACTAGCATACTCTCCCTGAAGGGCTGGCGCTGTACACCAGAGCACTTTGTGCTCTGTGGAACATACAGTTATCGTCGGCAGGAGTACAGTGCAGTCGTCACGTGCCACGTGACGATTGCGTAGAGGCCAGGTAGCTGTCCAGCACTACTCCTGGACCCAGGGGTAGCCACGCGACCTACTACCTGCCACCAGGCGGGAAGCTCGGAAAGGAGAAGCTGCGTTGTTGGTGAAGAGAGAAGAAGGGACGGCTCGCTCCTTCGACGACCTGGCGACTGGCCTGGACACCGGTGCGATCACGCGGGGCAGGGCTTTGAAGCTCGCTGGCGCTGCCCTCGTGACCTCCGCGCTGGGCCTCATCGGCGCGGGAGAGGCTCAAGGTCAAGACATAGGAACGGAGCGCATCCGCAGGCGTCGCTGCAACCAGCACGGCGGTGACTTCTGCAACAACAGAGGTGAAGCGGACTCCCCCTTCGCCCACCAGTGTCATATATGCTGCGGCGAGGGTAGGAGGAGGCGCAGGAGGAGGAGGAGGCGCCGCAAGGCGTGCTGCGGTTCGCTGGGGTGTAATTGTTGCCGCCCGAGGCAGCGCTGCCGCAGCAATGGAACGTGCGACTAGCCGACGGCCAGGAGAGCCTAGGAGTCTTCTTCCTCTTCAGTAAGTGAGTCCTCTTCCGTAAGCCTCGGCTCGTCATCCCACGCGGGGCGGGTGCTGGTGGGATGCCACTCGCCCACGCCAACCACCTGCAGGTGAGCCACGGCGTGCTCGGCTGCCGATAACGCCTGCCCCAGTCTGGCACCCGCCCTGGAGGCCAGCAGCAGACCTTCGTCGGCCATGTATATGAGCTCCTCCCCCTCGTGAGCGTAGCGGTAAAGCCGCCTCTCGAGCTCCAGTAGCGTCAGGTCCAGCGTGCTCAACAGCTCGCGGTTGGAGAGGGTGGAGAGAGCCTGCCCGAGGTCGGGGGTGGACTCTTCGGGCTCGAGCGGCTCGCGCTCGTTCGGTTCTGGTGCCATATCTTCAACCTCCATCTCTCCGAGTGCCGTGTCAGGGTCAGACCAATAGTATCCGCCATTCGCCGTTTGGTTGGAGTCAGGTCGCACCGAAATGTGAGTCGGGCTTGCGCTACTCACCGAAGCCCGTGGAAGATATGTTCTCCGAAGTCCCTGATCTAACCCGGTGCCCTGTGCTACATACATTCCTCCTCTCCGGTAGTATGCTGGGTTTGCTACGACAACGCCGGCGAAACCGGGCGAGAAGGAGGCGAAGTCGCGCGCTGGTATGGTCCTCCTTGCCCCAACCTGACGCAAGTGAAAGAGCAGGACAAATTGGGATGAGATCACCACGAGGTTTCCTGGCGGCTATTGTCTTTTTGCTTGCACTCCCTATAGCGATACTGTGTCAGGTGCTTTTCGGCAGCGGATCCGAGGTAGTAGTCCATCTGGCGCTCGGGGCAGCTTCTATACTGCTTTCGTTCGCTGTATTCGATTTCAGGCTACCACGATGGATAAACTGGATAGGATGTGTAGCTGCGGCCGTCCTGGCTGCCATATTCCTTCTGCAAGGGGTGGCTCTGCTGATACATAGCGATTCGCTAACTTACCTTGCTTATCAAGTACTGGGGCAATGGCCGGAAAGCCTGTTCCCTGCCCTACTCATCCTGTGGTTTGTCGCGATGCTGCTACTTGATTGCCAGGGAAAGACGAGGATTCTAGGGTTTGGTGCCATATCGATAGTAGTAGGCTTCGAGGTGTATAGATATACGTTAGCCTATCTTGGCACCCCGATTGAGGCGCAACCCGGGATGTTACGGTTATTGATGCTCCTGCCGTTCTTGTGGTTGCTCTTGGAAAGCAAGAAGAAGCCCGAAGTCGTCGCGCCCCAAATGCGCAGCGGCCGCGACGTCGCACCTGGCGACGCCAGACCATAGAGACGCCGCCCTGGCTCGGCGGGGATGAAGGGTTGGTGGGTGTAGAAGCCCGTAAGGTAGTATACGTCGGCGTAGTGATCCTGGGTGGAACCCCCGCGGGACCAGGCCACAAGGGCGGAGAAGCCACGCTCCCTGGCGAGCGGCGTATTCGGCGCGCTCGATCCCCACAGTACTTCCTATGACTATCTTGATGTGTCGTACTCGCGGATGACGCCGCGCTCCCAAGCCTAACTCGTGACTATCTGCCTGGTGGAGTATAGCTGTCTCGGAGAGGAATTATGTCGCAATGACCGATATCTGAACTCAAGCGTTGACCGCAACATCTAGGATGCACTATCCTTCTAGACACCATAGGTGGTTACCGACACGGTATTTGCCGGCTGCTGAGGCCGCGGGCAAGCACCTCGTCAAGGAGGGGGACCGATGGAACGGTGGGGTGGAGCTAACCACCCACTTGTAAAGGCGGTGGCGGGGTTCTCCGTCCCCCTGTTCCTGGCGTTGAACTTCCCGACCATCTTCCTAGCCATCCTGGCCGGGATGCTATTCTACGCGATCGGATTGCTAGGAGTAGTGCACGCCTACAGGAGACGGTATCGGATCGTAGGAAGACCCGAACTTGCACTCCAGCTCGCGGTGAGTTTCTTTTCTAGCCTCAAGGAGTACACCAGCCGAACGATGACTCGTGGATTGGCGAAGCACCAAAACCGAAAGCGTCTCCAACAAGATAGGAACGAGAGACTCAGACGATACAGACGCGAGCGCAACAGGAGGAAACGTCAGCAGGCACGAGAGGGTCTCGTGCATCAGGAGTAGGCCATGTGTTCTCTTGGATGCTCGACCTTGTAATCAACGCGTGTCTATGCGTAGCCCTATGCAGAGTCTGCTACCCTAGCACTTCTAACGACTTCCGAGTATGTGTTAGAAGCTCTCCATCTGCCCCTCAAGCGTGTACTTCCACCTTCGCAAGTAGTCCTGGGGTTCTGCTGCCGGATAGCGACAACGCCCAGAATCCTCAACCCTGATGATGCCCTCCCTTGGGTGAGTGTTGAACTTGGCGTAGACAAGGGCCTTCTCTGCCAGCCGTACGCTGGCATAGTCCCAGGCGTACTGCGGTACTTTCAGAGGACTTCTCCCCGCGACGATCCTGCCCCCGAAAGGAGTCCGGCAAACGGCCGCCTCACAGTCCATGCGGAGCTTCCTGCTGCTCACGTAGCCCCGCTCATCGACTTCCTCGAGAATGAACGGAGCTGGGAAGTCCTCGTCTTCTCGAAGAGAGGAGTCTTCGTCTTTGGCTTCCGGCAATTGCGCCGGTGACTGTGCTGGCGGGCGCTTGGGAGGATGATCCACCACAGAGGATGAGTCGGCAGGGGCTCGGGAGGCTTCCGAGATCATCACCCACATGATCCTCAGGCCGAGGGCTATCGCCAGGATCTCGAGCGCGATCATGATGTACGCAACCCAGATCATCTCGTCTCCTCGAGGTCGCTCATGTTGCCCACCGCCGCAAATAAGATGCCGAGCGTACTCTCCGCCTTCAGATTCTACTCCTTCCGGCCAACTCACGGCTCAGCGAAGCCGGAGCGGGTGGTTTTTCGGGCATCGACAGAGGTTTACATTCACTCTCGTCAGCCGTGCTCTCCCGTCAGCTCTATCATGGCCGGGTGCAGGCGCCCGTTGCTTGCGACTACCTCCCTACTCCCCAGGTCAAGCGCGCCTCCTCGGTAGTCAGTCACCCTGCCACCGGCCTCCTCCACCATCAAGGCCCCGGCCGCCACGTCCCAGGGGTGCACACCCCGCTCGTAGTAGCCATCCAACCTCCCAGAGGCCACGTAGCACAGGTCGAGCGCCGCAGAGCCCAACTTCCTCATGCTCTGGGTTTCGATGGCGAAGCGCCCGAAGAGTTCCACGGCGTCCGGCACCTCGTCGCGGTCGTAAGGGAAGCCGGTGACAATCAGCGCATCTATCAACGCATCCGTGCCAGACACCCTTATAGGTTCGCCGTTGAGCGTAGCTCCACTTCCGCGCTTGGCGACGTAGGTCTCCTGCCTCACCGGGTCGTAGACTACCCCCACGACGACTTCCCCCGCCCTCTCGAGGGCTATCGAGACGCAGAAGATGGGCAGCCCGTGAGCGTAGTTGGTGGTGCCATCCAGGGGGTCTACTATCCAGCGGGCATCCAGTTCCCCCGGCAGCGCGCCTCCCTCCTCGGCGAGCATTCCGTAGGAAGGGAAACCCCTGAGGAGGATATCCCTTATCACCGCCTCGGCCCGCTCGTCGGCCTCTGTGACGATGTCCACCTCTCCTTTGTGCCTGATAGCCTGCTCCCCGCCGAAGGCGCCGCGCAGCACCTCGCCTGCCTCCTTCGCCGCCGAAATCGCCACCTCTAGTTCCCTGCTCAAATCTTTGACCTCCTGGCTGGTAGCAATCCTGCCAATGGTACTGCCCCAGGCGTGGCGAGGTAGCGTTGGCTCTACTGCCCGTGAACCTCCGGGGCTAGGGGGTAGGTCCACCGCTCCTTCGAGAGGAGCGGCGACAGGGAATGTTCACCCCACCCCTAACAGCCGGAGGGTTCGGGCACCGGGTCCCCGTACTCGTGGGCTATCTTCTCTAACTTCTAGGAGTCGTCCGGAAGCGGCCAGGTGCCCGTAGGCTCCCTTATGTCGAGGCTCGGGCCCTCCAGTGTGCTCACCACGCCTATCTCGCTGCCGTTCAACTCTTCGCTCACCGCCCGGTCGATGCGCAGCAGCTCCTCGCCCTCCCGGTCAACGACTACCTGGTCGTCCCCTTTCGGCAACCCGAATCCCAAACGGGCGAGTAGCCCGTCCGGCCCGTGCCCGTTAGCACGGTCTAGACGCAGAGCCGTGCCCTCAGGGCGCTCGTAGCCCCTCAAGACCTCTCTGGCGTGCTCGGTAACGGTGATCAACGCTCGCCCCCTTTCCTCCAACCACCGGGTCGAGCCCTGGAGGGACCATTCCCAGGTGATCGGTGATGCGGAAGTAGCGTGCAATGTCCGGCACGCAACCTACCATCTCCTGCCCGGTCGCTTCAAGACGTTCCTCGAATGGGCGGTTGAGGAAACGCCATCGTGTAGAGGTGCACAACCGAGTGCGCCACCAGATGGTGTAGCCGGGCAACAATCTGGCTTTTCGAGGCGCCATAAAGATAGGTACGACACCCTGTTGCCATCCCCCACGAAGCTACTGGTCGAGTACCATCGCACAAGCGGGGGCATATCCGACCGTCCCGGTTCGTGCGATGCTCTGAACCTCCCCTTCTTGACCTCCAGCACGTGCGCTGCTCAAAACCGATCCTTGCGCGCCCCCTAGAGGAGCGCACTATACTCGGGGTCCGCCTGCCCTGGGCAGGCGGCAGGACGCCCCGGAGGAGGCACGTGACAGGCAGACGAATCGCGAGAGGACTGGCGCTTGGCGCCCCTGCAGTCGGGGTATCCCTCACGACCCTCGCCTCTTGGGTCACAGCCCGGCGTATCACCGCCCCCGGCCCCCGCGAAGATAAGTTCGTAACACCCTGGGAACTCGGCATCCTCTACGAGGACGTGGCCTTCGGTACCGAGGATGGCCTGCTCTTGCGCGGATGGTGGCTGCCCGCGCCACAGGCAAAGATGACGGTGATCGCCCTCCACGGCCACCGCGGGGCGAAGCACCACTGCGTAGGGATAGCCGCCGCCCTCTGGAGGAGGGGGGCAAACGTCTTGCTCTTCGACCACCGCGGACGGGGCTCCTCCGAGGGGGACTTCATGTCTCTGGGTTACTTCGAGACCCTCGACGCTTTCGCTGCCGTAGGATACGCCCTTTCCAGGGCACCGGGATTACCTCTTGGTCTGATCGGCTACTCGATGGGCGCTGCTGTCGCGCTGATGGCCGCCGCCCGGGACGAGAGGGTCGGGGCGGTGGTGGCAGACTCACCCTTCGCCTTCGAGCGGGGACTAATCGGAGCCCTTCTGAGAAAACAGATAGGCCCCCTTCACCCGCCCGTGGTCGCTCTGACCGAGCGGCTACTCCCCTACGACCCCGGGAAGGTAGCACCTCTCCGAGAGGTCGCCAAGATAGCCCCCCGCGCATCCCTGTTCGTCCACGGCTTGCTCGACGAAACGTGCGATCCGAACGACTCCCTAAGGCTCTATGAGGCGGCTGGAGATCCAAAGGAGCTGTGGTTGCTGGGTGAAGCCGACCACTGCGGCGCCTACTTCGCTGACCGGGAGGCCTACTGCGAGAGGGTGGGATCCTTCTTCAAGGAGCATCTGTAGGGGCCAGTAGAGCGGCGGAGCAAGTGCCAAACCGGTTTAGATGACCGCCTCCGTGGTCGGACCCCTAAACCGACCCTTCGACGCCGCCAGCGGGATTCTTCAGCGAATATGTATCAACGAAGGCCCGTAATTGCATATAGCAGATGAGATGACCATATGCCCAGAAGAGTCCTTGTACTGGCTTCCACCCGATTACTGGGTAGAGCAGAGCGATATCCTGCTCGTGTTGCGTCGGCGTGACGGCTCGGTGACACGCACGTTAGACGGGCAAAGAACTGTTGCTGAGACAGTCGAAAGATACGCACGCGAGGACAGTACCAGGGCCGGCGGTGCTAGGGAGGCTGTGGCTCCTGGGGATAATTCCCATGGGTTTATGCGCGGCTGCGCTCTACTCCTTGTGGGCTATGCTATAGGGTCAGGGCGATGACACGCGTAATGCTCGTTGAAGATCACGCCATGTTCCGTCAAGCACTCTCCTTGTTCCTGGACCGCCAGCCAGACATCGAGGTGGTGGCCCAAGCCGGTTCTCTAGCGGAGGCCCGCCAATGCTTGGGTGGGGTCGATGTGATGGTTTTGGACATTGCTTTGCCCGACGGAAACGGCATCGAGCTCATCAGCGAGTTGCGCAAGCTCAACTCGGACGCCTCGGTGTTGGTTCTAAGCGCCACCATAGATCTAGCATACCCAGAGCGGGTTCTCGAGGCAGGGGCGGATGCGGTGCTACCAAAGGTGCACGCTCCTATGCGAATCGCCGATGAGATCAAGCGTATGAGGGCGATCTGCTGAGTGCCGGGCTCATGCAATGGCAGAGATCCTGAGGCACGATACGGCGGCCTCGCATCGATCATATTGGACACAGTTACAGATGCTTGGCAGCCCTTGGTCTCCTTACGTTTCCTCGCGTGCTCGGGCAGCATCTTTGAGTCCATATCATGGGCGGAGGTCTGAGCAGGTCAATGAGTGGCCCAGAGGGCAGGGTAAGGGAAGGCCCGGACATCTATGCTATGTTGTCGCGGCCAGGCTTCCCGAGGAGCTACCGGGGCAAGATCTTCTTCGTTGTCTTCGTGTGCCTTCATCTGCCGCCGGTTGCGCTGGTTGTCTACCTCTTGTTGAGCTCGCCAGATACTTTAGAAGCCGCCTGGGGGATACTAGCGCTGCTCGCTTGCGCCACACTCGCCGGGTCGGCCGCTGCCTTATACGCCCTGAATAGCCTCCTCGCGCCCATCAACTCGACAGCGCGCTCCGTACGGGAATACCTTGATTCAGGGAGTGTGCCCGATCTTCCTGTCGCCTTCGGCGACGAGGCAGGTAGGCTGATGGCCGACGTGCGCTACATCGTAGAGCACCTGGACTCAAGCATCCGCTTTTTGGAAGGGCTCTCGGGCACCGACCCACTGACAGGGCTCCTCAATCGCAGAGAGGTAGAGAAGCGCCTGGCGGAGGACGCCGCGAGGGTTAGGCGCCACAAGGGTTCTCTGACCATCGGGGTGATTGACGTGAACAACTTCAAATCCATAAACGACACACACGGCCACCTGGCCGGGGACGTCTGCATACGGCACGTCGCGAACGTAATCCGGCGCAACATCCGGCAAAGCGACTGGCTGGCGCGCTGGGGCGGAGACGAGTTCGTCTTTGCCCTGTACGACGTCTCGCCATTCGCCCCGGCGGAGCTGGTGCTGCAGCGCATCACGAGTGACCTCAGGGACAGTCCAGTGCAGTTGCCGAAGGGCGACAAGCTCACGTTGACCATCACGATAGGGGCAAGCCGATATTCGAACGAGGAAGATCTTCGCAAACTGTTGGCCAAAGCGGACGAGGCGATGTACGAAGCCAAGCGGGAGGGGCGCCCCTGGATACTCTCCCGCTGAACGAAGACCGGGCTTCTTGCAATGCATCTCTGTTGGTTCAACATTGGTCTTGGTAGTTGATCGGGGCAAGGCAGTAGGGTCCTGATTCTGCTACGTGTTGAACCATTTCTTGATTCGTACACATCATTACGTATTTTCCGACCCGCTGGTTTGCATAACATCTGTGCAGGCAAACAGAGAGACTCGCAGAGAGACTCGCTTCCTCGACAAAGGCGACCCCGTCGCGAGGCGGGCTAGCAAAGCCACGGGCCTCTCCGAGGTAGCCGGGCAGCCGAAAGGAGGCAACATAGGCGTGACGTTCTAGCTTCTCGACACACCCAAGCCTATGCTATATTCTTTTATGATCAGTGTATGAGCCCAGTGGCAGTCGTCTCTCGAAACCACTTCGAGAGAGTCTAGCCACGGAGGGGTAAAGAGTGATGAAGGCCAACGTACTGCTACATCACCTGGTTGTAACGGGGGCGCTCGTCCTAGCGCTTTGCCTGCTACTTCTGTCGGGGACCGCAGATCGTGCTCAAGCTCTCCCCGCCGTGGGGAGCTTCGTGCCAGGCGAGATCATCATCAAGCTGACTCCCAATGCCCCAATAGCAGAGATAAACGACAGCTACGACACGCGGGTGAAGGAGCGCTTCCTGAACCAGTGCGAACACAGACATCTACCTGCTCGAAATAACGGACGGCTCGAGCACGAAAAACAAGCTCGATGAGATCATTGGCGACCAACGTCTGCAGGGATATCGTCCGCCAGTTACGCCGAGCCCAACTTCTTCGCCGAGGCGCCCGAGGCAGCCGCCCGGCACAGGGCTTTCCCTACGGGTGACGCCGTGCCGACCGATGATCGTTACTCTCAGTCCCCTTACGCGGCCTCTGCCCTCAACCTCTCAAGCGCGCACGCAATCAGCAAGGGCGAAGGCACCACGGTCGCCGTTGTGGACACCGGCGCGCAGCTCGGCCATCCGGCGTTGAAGACGAACTTCAACGGGGTGGCACGCTACGACTTCGTAGACGACGACAACAACCCTTCGGAGCCGGAGTTCGCTCCCGACGAGGACAGCCGCAATAACGAGATGGTAGGGCACGGTACGCACGTAGCAGGCATAGTAGACCTCGTGGCGCCCAAGGCGAAGATCATGCCGCTCCGGGTGCTGGACAGAGAAGGGTACGGCACGTCTTTCCACATCGCGGAGGCGATCTCATTCGCTGATAGCAATGGAGCGGATGTGATCAACCTCTCCCTCGGCATGCCGGACCCGACCTTGCTGGGGTTGGCTCCACCGAAGCTGCTCCGAGAAAAGGTCGAGGAGGCAATCCGAGATGGCGCGGTAGTCGTCGCCGCTGCAGGCAACTACAACAACTTCGTGCCGACTTACCCCGCTGCCCGGGGGTCTACCGCTGACGACGACGATGGTCTTTTGGCAGTGACCTCGGTGAACTGGGAGGAGAGGAAATCAGATTTCGCCAACTACGGAATGTGGGTGGACATCGCCGCACCTGGTGAGAATATCTTGAGCACCTACCCGGTCAGCACGTACGCGTATTGGAGCGGCACTTCCATGGCGGCGCCTTTCCTGTCGGGGCAGGCGACGCTTATCCACTCAGTCGAGGGCTCGCTCGACCCTGCTGGCATAGAAGTAAAGATACGCTGTAGCGCTCGGACTATATCCCAGGACCCGACCCGCACTATGCTGGGGGCGGGTCACACCGACGTTGGCGCCAGCCTAGAGCAAGCCCCCGGCTCGCACTGCACATTTACTCTAGGTACTAACCGAAAGTCTCTCGCGCGCCGAGGGAGTGTCCCGAGCCCTCCACGAGGGAAAGCTCTGGGCTCGGCGAGCCCGCAGGTAGCCCGTCGGCACGGCGCCTTGGAACACACGCCTGGTACCCAGCAAGCCCTTCTCAGACAGGGACACCTTTACCGTAGAGCTTCTAGGCCCGTGTCTGTTATAGTGCTCCACTTGACTCATGATAGGCTTTCGCCGGGTACTCTCGGAATCACGCCAAGCGAGAGGTCCACGCAGAGCCATCGTTCAAGCCTGGTGACGAGCCGCTAGGAGCTAGGGCTCGCGATTAGTGCCAGGGCAGAAAGCGTGCTGCGCATGCATTGGACCGAGATCTCATCCGGGCTTGCCGCAATGGCCAGGTCGGGGCGTGGCGACTCCTGCTTGACAAGTATCGAGCGGATCGTGTTTTCCGTACCTCGGAAGTATGGGCTCTCCCCGGAGGACGCCGCCGACATAACGCAGCTTACGTTCACCATCCTGGTTCAAAGCATTGATGATATTGCCGGAGGACAGCACCCTGGGCGCATGGCTCACCACCGTCGCCCGCCGCCACACCTGGCGGCTGCTGCAACGCACCCGTCGTGAGGAACATCAACAAGCACGAGGTGCAAGACGAGAGCACCTCAGCGCTCGCGAAGCGGGGACGACGAATACCTGGAGCACTGGGAACTGACCGAGTGGTTAGACCATGGCTTGTTGCTCGTTAGGCGAGCCTTGCAGAGACCTTCTCTCCGCACTCTACCTGGACCCGGACAACCCTCCTATGCCCAGGTTGCTGCACGCCTGGGCATGGCCGTAGGTAGCGTCGGCCCTACCCGAATCCGCTGCCTGGAGCGCTTGAGGCGGGTGCTGGGATGAGTAGCGCCGAGCGATCACCGTGGCAGGGAGCTATGAGCCGTCGGGGGAGCGCTATCGCTCGAGCGGCACACGTTGGTGTATTTTCTGCCGGTGCGGCAGGCATCTGTTATATATAGAGATGTATAGAGTCGGAAGTCAGCGTGGGATCTTCCCAGAAACAGAGAATAGATGCCAGGGTCTAAGAAGCGAGTAGAATTCGGCCGTCTCGTCGACTGGGTGGAAGGTCGCCTGCCCGAAGACGAGGCACGGGCCGTCGAAGAACAGGTGGCAAGAGCCGACAGCAGAACGCTCGCCGATGTCGCCTGGCTGCGCAAGTTCGTCAAGGCCACGAATAACGCCGTCCTCGAGTCGCCGCCCCCGGAAGTAAGAGATACGTTAATAGCTCGCTTCGAGGCTTATGCGAACGGCCAGCGGACGCCTGGCTTACTAAAGCGTGTCCTTGCGAGGTTGACCTTCGATAGCGATCTGCGTCCGGCAGTAGGTCTGAGAACCGCCGGCGCCCAGCAGGCGCGCAGGCAGCTCGTCTACTCCGCGGGCGCGTTCGATGTCGTCCTGAACCTTCGGTCCCGCGCGCCCGACGAGAACCTTGTCCTCGACGGCCAAGTATTACCCCGCGAAGACCAGGAGTTGAAGCCCTTTAGCGTCCAGCTGCTGCATGGCGGAACGGAACTCGGCCTGACCGCCACAGACGAGCTGGGCAGCTTCGCTCTCCGGGATATACCGCCCGGTGACTACGACATAGTCCTCAGCACCGACCAGGAAGAAATATCGATTGCGCCCGTCGACCTGAGCGCGTAAGAGGTGTCCCAGGTACCGGAGGGCAAGATCACCCCCGGGTTCGTCGAGTTGCTGCTCGCTCGACCGACGCCTCGGGGAAGGTTGGCCGCTTTGCGCACCGCCAATCTGCTCGACGCCAACGGGTTGGACCAGCTACTGGGCGCTGCCAACGATTTGGTGCACAGCGATCCCGGCAAGGCGCATAGGCTAGCTGAACTGTGCGCAAACGCGGCGGAGGTTGTAGATCTACCCGCGGCCGCGGCTCGATCGGCCTATATTCGTTTACAGACGCATTTCGCCAAAGGCGAGTTCGACGCGGCACTACGCATGGCCAGGGAGGCTTACGAGGGGTATGTGGCCTGCGGCAAGTACCTGGAGGCGCTGCGCACCCACGTGGGCCGAATGTCCGTGCTGCTAGAACTAGGGCTTTACCAAGAGGCCCTCGACGCTGGTCAGACTGTTCTCGACGCTCTCGGCGGCAGAGGCGAGCTCGAAGTAACACCCACGCACCAGCAGCGCGATCTGCTGACCGCGCTCGTGCACCAGAACCGTGGCGGGTGCTACGAGTACATGGGCCGCTACGAAGAAGCACTCGAAGCCTACGCTGTCGCCGAGGAGCGCTACCAAGCCCTCGGCGAGACCCAACGCGTCGGCGAGATCCTCGATAACCGGGGTGCAATCCTCCTCTACCTTGGTCGGGGCAATGAAGCGCTGGCAGCGCACGAGGCCGCCGCGGCGGTCTTCGCCGAGGCCGGGCTTACCCTGTCTTACGCAAAGGCACTCTGCAACATCGGAGAAGCGAACCGGCAGTTGGCAGACTACAGGTCCAGCCTCGCCGCATTCGAAAAGGCGCGCCGCCTGTACGACTCCTTCGACGTGCTCGCAGATAAGAGCCTGCTCATGCTCGATACGGCCAACGCCTACCTGGATCTGAACCTGTATCCCGAGGCGCTGGCGGCCTACAAGAAGGCTAACTCCCTGTTGGGCAAGGCCGGAATGGCGCACGATCGCGCACGGGCTCTGTGGGGCATGGGTGTAGCGTTAACCGCCAAGTCGGATCTCGAGGAGGCCGAGAAGGCGCTAGCCGAAGCCGCGGAACTCTTCGCGGCGGCCGGCAACTCGCCGCTGCTCTCGGGGGTGATGCTGGATCAGTCGGTTGTGCAGGAGGCCCGCGGGAACCTTGATGCCTCGGTAGCGACCGCTCGACGGGCGCTCAGCCTCGTTATCGAGAAGGACTGGTCGGTTCAGCGCGTATACGCGCACCTGCGCCTGGTCGACCTGCTGCTTCCGGACGTGGCCGGGAGCGAGCCGCACCTGCTGGCAGCGTGCCGGTTGGCCGAGCGTATGGCACTGCCGCAGTTGCGCTACAGATTGAACGAGCGGCTCGGTCGTTTGAGGCGGCTGCAAGGCAACGACGAGGAGGCGCGGGTGCTGCTCGAGGCTGCGATAGACGAGATCGAACGCCTGCGGGGTACCGTCACCCACGAATCGATGCGTGCCTCCTTCCTGCTGGACAAAATCGGCGCCTATGAAGAGCTGTTGAGGTTGCACCTGTCCAGGGGAGCCGAAAGCAACGCGCGCGAAGCGTTCGCCGTCGCCGAACGCGCCAAGTCTCGGGCTCTGATCGACTTGCTGACCGGCGTAGCAAAGGAACCAGCACATCCCACCGATAATGCATTGCAGGAACGGATCCAGAATCTGCAGGCGGACCTCAACACGACTTACAATCAGTTGCTCGGCACGGGCCAGAGCGAACTTGTAGCGCCACTACCGGACCTGCGCGGACGGGCCGTCGAGTTGGAAGAGGAGATCAGCCAGCTGCGCCTGCGTGCCATCCCCGCTACCTCGGACCCGTTCGCCACTTCCACACCATCGGACACCTGGGAAGATATGCCGACTGACGTGGCCTTGCTGGCTTACCACGTTGTCGGCGACGAGATCATTGCGTTCGTCGGCGCGCGGGACAGCATGCGGGTCGTACGGAATTGCGGCTCGGTGACGACGGCGACGCAGCTCCTGCAGCAGCTAGAGGTGCAATGGGATCGATTGGGAGTAGGTCAGGAGTTCGCGACAGCAGCACATGGCGCTCCTCGAGCGGCTGACACGACAGGTGCTAGCATCGCTCTACGGCGAGCTAGTCGCTCCGCTCCGGCCACTGTTGGATGCAGCTGCGGGCGCGAATACTGTAGATGATGACGGTCCGCGGAAGATCGCTATCGTGCCCCACGGGGTGCTCCACCAGGTGCCTTTCCACGCCCTCTTCGACGGCGAGCGCTATCTAATTGAACGCTTCGAGATTTCCTACGCCCCCAGCGCTAAGGTCTTCTCGCTCTGTCAGAGGCAGGCTTCACGAGGTTTGGACAAAGCCTTGGCGTTGAGCGTTGCCGACCCCCTGATACCGGCCGTGGCAGATGAGGCTCGAGCCGTAGCCACGTCACCTTCCTAGTGCGGAAGTGCTCACCGACAGGCAGGCGACCTTGAGTGCGCTGCGGGAGAAGGCGCCGGACTGCGGCGTCTTGCACCTAGCCTGCCACGGCATGTTCCGGACAGACAACCCCATGTTCTCGGCGCTGAAACTACATGATGGCTGGTTGACGGCTGCCGATGTCGTAGAGCTAGATCTTGGCGGCGCCCTAGTCACCCTGAGCGCTTGCGAGTCGGCACGTAATCAGGTACTTGCAGGCGACGAACTCGTCGGCCTGGTGCGTGGTTTTCTCGGGGCCGGTGCCGCGACGCTGGTAGCCACCCTATGGCTCGTGCAAGACGATACGACGTCGTGGCTAATGGAGAAATGGTATGCTCAGCTACGTACCGGTGTCGAGCGGGCAGCGGCCCTGCGCAACGCCCAGCTCGCGCTCAAAGAGAAGCTCCCACATCCCTACTACTGGGCACCCTTCGTATTGATCGGGCAGCGGTAGCGTAGAGGCTTGGTGAAATCGAACACCGTTTAGGTCACTGAGAAGACGATCGTTCACAGACGCGAGTCGCTAGCAGCGTATTTTCAGGTCCTCCTGGGCGCATTACACTTGCACAAGGATCTCGGGAGGAGGGAACCTATCGAGACATGAGGCGCCATGGACCACGACAAGCCTGCCGACCTTAATAGAGACACGATGGATCTCCGGGCCGAGGACCTGTGCGACGTCGAGACGTACTTTAGGGAAAAGGGGTGCTCTGAGTTCGAGTACGACGCTGAGCTCGACGTCTTTCGCTTTGCCGAGGACGGTCGCTTTGCCTTCTGCCGAGACTTCGCCAACTGGCAACTCTTGGAGGAGCGCGGGTACCTGGAATATTGAGTGGTCGCCAGCGCCCGCGTTCTTCTCACTATGTACTGGTAGCTCTAGAGCGTGTTATGAACCCACGCCGAGGATGCCGGTCGCTTGCTGGAGGAAGAGGCAAGCAAAGGCGACAAAGTGCAGCCCCGCCAATGTGGCGGGCAGCCTCTCGTAATCCTTCGCCAGCCGCCTGAGAATCGCGATGCCCATGCAAAATCTCTCTCTCTACGACCCAGCAGCGCGGTAGTAGCACGAAGCCCCGCTTCGCCCCGTCGTAGCCGCCCCGAGAGCCGCTCTGCGGTGTGCATTGCCACCCCCCACCTTGAGGAGGAGGTAGTCCCCGAACCTCCCGTTACCTCCCAGTAAGCGCATGCCAGTAGTAGGGAGGGCTTAGCGCTCGCCACGGATCGCAGAGCGCAGGACCGAGATCCCAAGCCCGACCATGGCCAATGAGAGGAACGCTACTCCGGCCAACGGCATCCCGCCGGTATTGGCGAGTGTACCCTTGTTGGGGATCGTCTCCTTGATAACTCTTTCCTCGACAATTCTTTCGTACTGTTTGTGGACGGCGTTGGCATTGTGGTGGAAGCGGTTGTGGTGGAAGCGGTTGTGGTGGTGGCGGTTGTGGTGGTGGCGGTTGTGGTGGTAGCGGTTGTGATGGTGGCGGTTGTGGTCGTTGTTGTTGCGGTTGTTGCCGCCACCTCCTCCGCCCCTCCACCTCCCCCGCCGTCACCGCCTCACCACCGTCCTTCACGACGCTCTGCTCGCCGTCTCACCGCACCGATCTCGCCAGTACGCGTTCGCCTTGGCCAGAATCTGGTGTAAACGTCGCGGTCCACTGGTAATGCCAGCCGGTCGGCGTGTAGTTCGGCGATTCGACGATGTACTGGTTCTTGCCCGTTGGCTGGTCGCCGACCGCAACCGCTCAACGTGTACGACGGATTATCGACGTGGTTGGCTGCGACGCAGTCGTCGCCGCGGTCTGCGGCGTTGCCGCGTGGTGAACGGACCGTAGAGCTTGAACTCAATGTCCCAGTCCGTCCGTCTGGCACGCCAGCTCGAGGGTCGCCTGTGTCGCTGATCGTGCTATCGGGCAGGGTCGCGGTGTCCGTCGCGTCAGTTGTCAGCGTCGTGGGCGCCTCAACCCTTGGCTCGTCGACCGTGGGCTCAGGTACGGTGCCCTCTGGATATTGGTTGTCTATGGAGATACCCTTGTAGATGCTCTCCTCCAGGAGGTGGTTGATGGAGTCTTGCTCCCAGCCCTCCATGAGGTCCGCGTGAAACTGTGTGTCTGGGTCAGTCCCATCCGCCAGGAGGGCGTCCGTGCCTAAAGACGTGTCGTATATGACTCTAAACTTCACGCTCGGGAACGCGAAGGGGTGTGTCGTGGGGCACTTGCCGGCGACGGGCTCTGCGAAGTGGCTTGTGTGGTCAGCGCTATCGAGGCGCCCGTCACCACACTGGGGGAAGCGGATCGCCGCCGAGACGTAACGGTACTCGTCCTTGCAATCATATGGCTTTGCCCTCAGGTCTCCATTGCCGCCGCTTTGCAGTGAAGTACAGTACCACACCATGCCGTCCTGGAGCCTCGTTATGAGCTTGAGGCCCTCGGGGAAGGGCTTTATCTCGTGAGCATCCGCAACGTTTTTCGAGCGGTAGTAGACGTAGCCCTTGATCATGCCAACCATCTCTCCATCACGAGTCATTAGCTGCGGGACCCAGTAGATGGAGTGGTTGCCGTGGGCAAGCCCGTCTGAGAACTCTATGCTAGAGGGGGCGGCCATCTGCTCCTCTTGGGTCACCGTGGGGCTAACAGCCTCGCTACCGCAGAAGGTGTGCGCGTGGCCCACGTTGTCTTGGCCCGGATAGACTATCGGATCGTAGGTGCCGTTATCTACCGGAAAGCAAGACATCCAAAAGCCCGAGTGTGCAGGGTGCTTTCCAGTGTGAGCTACGCTCTTCTGAGGGTGTAGGCTTAGCGCTATGACAGCCACGGCGGCCATCGAAGCCAACAGCAATGCGGTTGTTCTCATCCCCCTCCACCCTTCTTAACTGGGGCGGAGGAAAGACAGGCTGAGACCTCCGCCTCGTAACGTTACGTAAAGAGTCTACCCTAGTCGTAACCGAGAGCACAACCCCCCATACAGCGTATTTTTCCCTAGCCCATCTTGGCTAGACGTATGCCAAGTAGCGTATAGTATGCTTGTATCTGCGAAACCGAAGCCGGATTTTTCGGTGGGGAATGCGGGCGGGAGAATCGGCCGACGAAGCTCGCACACTCTTGGACGCTACCCGCGGCGACCGTCTCGAGGCGCTTTTCGTGCTGGCGGTTTCCACCGGCCTGCGAGAGGGCGAGCTTCTGGCCCTCAGGTGGGAGGACCTGGAAGCGGCTGTGCTTCCGCAATCGCTCCCTGAGGACCCTGCTCAAGCGCGCCGGTCTGCCGGCTATCCGCTTCCACGACCTGAGGCATACATGCGCCACCCTGCTGCTCTCCCTAACGTCAATCCCAAGATCGTCTCCGAGATGCTGGGGCACGCCACCATAGCCATCACCCTCGACACCTACTCCCACGTGCTGCCCAGTATGCAGCAGACGCCGTGCGCGCCCTGGAAGCAGGCCCTCTAGAGTAACGTCGCGCAATGCACGTTGCTGCACAAAGGCCCCGGATATGCTCCGGGGCCTTTGCTCGTTCCTCGTTTTTACCTGCAAAACGTCACTTTTTTGACGTGGGCCTGCCTGGACTCGAACCAGGGACCTCTTCCTTATCAGAGAAGCGCTCTAACCGGCTGAGCTACAGGCCCGAAGGCGGAGGTTGCCGCCGGGATAATTTACAACACGGAGAGGATCCTGACAAGCCGATTGAACACCGGCGAGGCGGGAAGTACAATCGGCACGGTATCAGAAAGTCACTACGCTTCGCGTTGTGAGAGGAGCATATAGCCAGTGAGCGCCGACGGCTTCACCAGAATGTCCATCTACGGGATCAACCTTGACCTCTTTTCCTCCAGCCCGATAGTCATCCTCAAGGTCGAGGACGAGAACCGCTACCTGCCGATCTGGATCGGCCAGCCCGAGGCGCGTTCGATCCTCATGAAGCTCCAGAACCAGGAGTTCAGCCGGCCCCTGACCCACGACCTGGCCGTCAACCTGGTCTCCGAGCTCGGCGGCTCGATGGAGAAGGTCACCGTTACCGAGCTTAGGGACTCGACCTTCTTCGCGGTCATAAGCGTTGAGATAGACGGGCGCACCGTCGAGATCGACTCTCGTCCATCCGACGCCATAGCCCTCGCGGTGCGCGCCGGAGCGGAGATCTTCGCTGCAGACGAGGTGATCGAGGAGGCCGCCGTCGTCTTCGAGGAGGCGATGGAGGAGACCCCAGAGGACGAGGTCGTGGACAAGTTCAAGGACTGGATGAACCAGGTCTCCCCCGAGGACTTCAAGTAGCGGAAGCCCGATCGGTGCCTCGCCGCCGCTACCGTGCGCAACTGGGCATCACACCTTCGCCCTGAAGTTTGACGCACCCTCGACGATGAAAGTTACGCTCCCGATGATCGACAGGGCGCCGCGCCGGGAGGCGAACTCTCATTGCCTTGCGTTCCCTCCGGCTTCGCCGTCGGTCTTCTGCACGGGCCCGTACTCGGGGTAGGACTCCAGGAACTCTTCGACGGAGCCGGCTCCCCACCCCACTATCACCTGGAGCCTCTCCTCCTTGAAGCGTTCCCGGATCCGGGCCTCCCTGCGGACGCTACGGCGGACGTACTCCCAGGGTGTCTCCCCGGGGCGCCGCTCGAGCCGCTCGGTGTAGAGAAAGCGACCCGTGTCCGGGTCGCGCACCATCAGCAAGTCCACGTTCTCAGGCCCTACTTTCCGGCGGGCTCAGCTCCGCCCAACGCTCCAACACCCCCGCCTCCTCCCAGGGAAGACGTCCGTTGTCCTCAGGGGCGCCGAACGGGGGCATGCTCCCGAACATCTTACCCGTCCCCGCCGCGACGCTACCACCCGAGACCACAGCCTTCCCCTCCCCCGCCGCCGCGAGGTCCCTCCGGTGGACGAGCGAACCCGCGCGGTCCTCTATCCCGCCAACCCTCCACGCGGCCCGCAGGCTCAACTGCCCGACGAGCTCCTCGAGCACCCGCCGGAGCGCGTACAGGGTCCGGGCGGCGCGGCCGTCGGCGAAGTTGGAAGCGGCCCGCACGGCCGCCAGCAGGTCGGCGGCCTCCTCCGTCTCCGCTGGCGCGGCGGGGAGGTCGTCCGCCGCGCCGAAGTCCGTTCCGCCCCGGATCCTGCCAAGGATCCGCGCTCTGTGCGCGGCGAGGGCGAGCCTGCCGAGGTCGCCCGCCACCGCCGATACCACCAGCGCCAGCATTCCCGGCTCCAGCTCCAGGGTCTCCGCCCCTTCGGCATCCAGTATCTCAGCCACTACCGTCACGTCCACATCGATCGGACCATCCCATTCCCGCAGCCCGGCGGTGAGCGCCCGGCGCCCGAGAGCATCGGCGTCGCCAGCGGCAGTATCGAGGAGCGGCAGGTCCTCTTCCTCGATGAGACCGTCCTCAGCCGCGGCGCGTGCTCCCTCCTCGCAGATCCTGCGTAAGCCGGCTTCGTTCAGGGCCGGCAAGCCTACCTCTCCAAATTCGCGCAAGATGAGGCTCATCACCTCCCCCGGCGGCCCGCGGAGGTTCTCCGCGGGGGTGTCGGCGACGAGCAGCAGGCTCCGGGCGGGAACGGAGGTCAGGTCCGGAGCCGCGTGCGAGGCCGAAGCGGCGGCCCAGCCGAGGCCCTCAGGACAGGCGGCCGCGCAGACCGGGCTCTCGACGCCGGGGAGGCGCGTGATCCAGGAGATGCGCTCGAAGGTGGTCTCGGCGACGACTGGGTCGGAGGCGTAGACGACCAGCTCGGCCTCTTCGCCCTCGACTCGCCACTCGTAGTCTCCTGAGTGCTCGAGCATCCGGGGCTCGTGGTCTACTCGAGGACTACGAGCGGTTCGCCCGATCTGACGGTGTTGCCGGCCTCGACGAGGACCTCTTTGACCTTGCCGGCGCGCTGCGTCCGGATCTCGCTCTCCATCTTCATCGCCTCAAGGAGGCAGACCGCCTCGTCCGCCTCTACCTCCTGCCCCTCCTCGACGAACACCTTGACGATGGTCCCCTGCATCGGGGCCAGGACCGCCCCACCACCCATAGTCGCCCGCTGCGTCACCCCGCCCTTGCGCCGCGGGGGAACCGCTTTCTCGCGCGTCTTCTCCTCGTAGAGGCGGACCCTGAAGAGCCTGCCGTTGACCTCGACCTCGACCTCCCGGCTCCCCCTCGGCTGCCTCCGCCGCCGCTCCCGTAACGGGCGACGCCTCGATCTCCATCACCGAAAGCCGCTCGGCCACGAAGCCCGTCGTGTACTCGCCTGAGATGAAGACCTCGTCCTCGAGTAGCGCCCTGTGGAATGGGAGCGTCGTCGAGATCCCCTCTACCCTGAACTCCGAGAGTGCGCGGCGGAGCCTCCGCAGCGCATCGTCCCGGTTCGCGCCCCGCACGATGAGCTTGGCGAAGAGCGGGTCGTATGCCCCTGGCACGACACCAGGCCCCCTCAAGGAGGAGTCTACCCTGACGCCCGGCCCGCCGGGCTCCTCATAGACGGTCACCGCGCCGGGACTCGGGGCGAAGCCCCGGCGCGGGTCCTCGGCGTTCACGCGCGCCTCGATTGCGTGTCCCCGCCACGAGACGTCTTCCTGCGAGAACCGTAACGGCTCCCCGGCGGCGATGCGGATACCGGTCTGGACTATATCTATGCCGGTAACCTCCTCGGTCACGGGATGCTCGACCTGTACCCTCGTGTTCATCTCTAGGAAGAAGAACTCGTCGTCCTGCACGAGGAACTCGACCGTGCCGACGTTGTCGTAGCCGACGGCCTCGGCAGCGTGGATCGCCGCCCGCCCCATCTCCTCGCGCATTCCCGGGTCTATAGCGGGGCTGGGGCACTCCTCGACGAGCTTCTGGTGCCTGCGCTGGATGGAGCAGTCCCGCTCACCGAGATGCACAGCGTTACCGTGCCTGTCCCTCAAGACCTGTATCTCGATGTGCCTCGGGTGGGGAAGGTACTTCTCGAGGTACACCGACCCGTCGCCGAAGTACGCCTCGCCCTCGCGGCTCGCCCTCGAGTAGGCGGACTCCGCCTCTATCTTGTCGTTGGCTACGGCGAAGCCCTTGCCCCCGCCGCCCGCCGACGCCTTCACCGCGACGGGGTAGCCGTGGTCAGCGGCGAACTCGAAGATGGAATCGGCGGACGAGACCGGCTCTTCCGTGCCGGGTGTGATAGGGACGCCCGCGCGCGCCATGATGCGTCTTGACTCGACCTTGCTCCCCATCGCCTCTATGGCCTCGGGGTGGGGGCCGATCCAGACCAGATGAGCCTCCGTGACCGCCCGCGCGAAAGTAGCGCTCTCCGCCAGGAACCCGTATCCCGGATGCACCGCCTCCGCGCCGCTCCTCTTCGCCGCATCGACCAGCCTCTCGACGTTCAGATAACTCTCCGATGCCGGAGTCGGGCCCACGTGATACGCCTCGTCCGCGAGACGGGTGTGCAGCGCCTCCCGGTCCGCGTCGGAGTAGACGGCGACGCTCGCCACGCCCATCTCCCGAAGAGCCCGGATGATGCGGACGGCGATCTCGCCGCGGTTGGCGACCAGAACCTTCTCGAACACCTTCAGGTCATCACCTCCCAGCTCCCCCTATCCAAGCGGATTTCCACTTTTCCAAGTATATCTGGTACAGATTGGAGTACAGATGAGCAGGCGTGGGGCAGCGGGTGATGGCAGTCTCTACTACAAGGCTGATAAGGGTTTATGGGTGGCACAGCATGAGGGAGTGTACAGGTACAGCAAAGACAAGGCACGCGCCATGCTAAACCTTTGGATACACAGGAACAGATTCTCAGTGAGAGCGAAGTTGCCGTCCTTGCCGCAGCAGACGAACTCTACAGCAAAACAGACTTGCTTAGCTTGAAAAAGAAATCAAGCTACGCGGCCACCGTTGACCTACCTGACCCGCACCCCGTAATACTCTCGCACCGCAGACTCGGCCAGCCACTTGCCACATCCTGGGCAGCTTGTTATCTGGTCAGCATATGTCTCGCTCGACTCCTCCCCGTCGAAGTGGACTCGCAGTACCCACTCGTCCACCTTGCGCACCACCGACCAGAGCTTGTGTCCACAGGACTCACACGGCGTTATCATCGCCTCGCACACCTTCCTAGTTTTGGCGAGGTCGACGGCTAATGGGCGCTGACTGCTTGGTGCTACCGCCGACCCGAATAAAAGGGCGGAGCGGCGTCACAAAAACCCCTCCCTGACGTGTTCGATTGTAAGAAACCGCTCCGCCCACTTGCACCAGCCCGCGTCATGGTCGCATGTCTTGTCACAATCGTCATGAGTCGTAAGGCGCAAGCCGTCTGCACCCTTCGGGCCATTCTGGGCCAGAGACCTCCCTTTTCCCATCATCCCACAGAGGGGCACCAAGTTCCGCTTGGAATTCAGACGCGGTTGGCGACCAGAACCTTCTCGAACACCCTCAGGTCATTCCTTCCCAGCTCGAGTAGGACCACAGGGACCCCTCCAGCTTCATTCCCGGCGCGCACCTCGTGCCCGAGCAGCCCCGCGAGCCTCCAGCGGCTGCGGTTGAGAGCATGCTTGTCTTCCGGCTCTCTGGCGCGCAGCGCTACCAGCGCGGCCACTATAGCGGCAGCCTCATCTGGCGTCGGGGCCGGTTCGACCCTCAAAGCGGGATGTTTCCGTGCTTGCGGGGCGGGCGCTCGGGGCGCTTGGTCGCGATCATCTGGAGGGCTTTGATGAGATAGGGGCGCGTCTCGCGCGGGTCTATAACGTCGTCTATATAGCCCATCTCGGCGGCGACCATCGGGTTGTTGAACTGCTCCTCGTAAGTCCGCGATTAGCTCTTCGCGTCTGGCGTCCGGGTCTTTCGGCCTCTGCGATCTGACGCCGGAAGATGATGCCGACGGCCGCAGGCGCGCCCATGACCGCGATCTCACCTGTCGGCCACGAGACGTTGACGTCGGCCCCGATGTGCTTGGAGCACATGACGTCGTAGGCCCCGCCGTAGGCCTTCCTGGTAATGACGGTCATCTTGGGCACCGTCGCCTCGGAGAAAGCGTAGAGGAGCTTCGCCCCGTGACGGATGATGCCGCCCCACTCCTGGTCGGTCCCAGGCAGAAAGCCGGGCACGTCGACGAACGTGAGAAGGGGTATGTTGAAGGCGTCGCAGAAGCGCACGAACCGCGCGCCCTTGACGCTGGCGTCTATGTCGAGCGTGCCTGCGAGCACGGATCGGCTGGTTGCCTACCACCCCGATCGCATGCCCGTCGAGCCTGGCGAAGCCGACGACCAGGTTCTGGGCCCATCCCTCCTGCACCTCGAAGAACTCCCCGTCGTCAACGACGCCAGCTCAACGGCCCTCTGATGTCGTATGGCCGTCTGGGGCGAGTCCGGAATCGAGGGTCGCCAGTTCCTCGTCCATCCGCTCAGGGATCGTCCGCCGGACTGGAAGTACGGGGCGCTCTCCAGGTTGTTCTCAGGGAGGAAGGAGAGGAGGTAGCGCACGTCGTCGAAGCACGTCTCCTCGTCGGGGGCCGAGAAGTGGGCGACACCGCTCCTGGTGTTGTGGGTCGCCGGCTCCCCCGAGGTCCTCGAAGGAGACCTCCTCACCCGTGACGCTCTTTATGACGTCGGGGCCGGTTATGAACATGTGGCTCGTCTCCTCGACCATGAAGACGAAGTCCGTGATCGCCGGCGAGTACACTGCGCCCCCGGCGCAGGGCCCCACGATCGACGGAGATCTGGGGCACTGACCCCGGAAGCCAGCACGTTACGGTGGAAGATGTCGGCGTAGCCGGCCAGGGAGACGACGCCTTCCTGGATCCTCGCCCCGCCCGAGTCGTTGATCCCGATTATCGGACATCCCGTGGAGAGGGCGAGGTCCATGACCTTGCAGATCTTCTGCGCGTACACCTCGCCCAGAGAGCCGCCGAAGACCGTGAAGTCCTGGGAGAAGACGCAGACCTTCCGCCCCGAGCACCTCCCCGTAGCCGGTGATCACCCCGTCCCCCAGAGGCTTGTTCTCCTCCAGCCCGAAGTTGTAGGAGCGGTGTACCCTGTAGCGGTCGAGCTCGACGAAGGTGCCCTGGTCGAGCAGCAGCTCGATGCGCTCGCGGGCGGTGAGCTTGCCGCGCTCGCGCTGCCTCTCGACGGCCTGCTCCGGGGGCCGGGTGCGCCGCCGCCTCGCGCAGCGTCTCGAGTCCCTCGATCTTCCCGGCGGTCGTGTCTTCTCCAAGCCTCTCCGTCTGCATAGAGGCAGCATTCTAGCACGCGCAAAACCGGCGGTTTCCCGCTGGTAGCGAGGAAGGTAAGGATAGTAGAATGTAGTCCCGGACGACCTCCGGACGAGGGAAAGGAGAGCCGGTGTGCAGGTCTTCGAGAAGCTGGCGGAGTACCGCTACGAGCAGCTCGTCTTCTGCCACGACAAGGCCACGGGGCTGCGGGCCATCATCGCCATCCACGACACCACGCTCGGGCCTGCGCTTGGCGGCTGCCGGATGTACCCCTACGCCACCGGAGGACGAGGCCATCGTGGACGTGCTACGGCTGGCGCGCGGCATGACCTACAAGGCCGCCGCGAGCGGCCTCAACCTCGGGGGCGGGAAGTCCGTCATCATCGGCGACCCCGAGCACCGACAAGTCCGAGGCGCTCTTCCGCTCCTTCGGCCGCTACCTCGAGACTCTGGGAGGCCGCTACATCGTCGCCGAAGACGTCGGCACCTCGACCGAAGACATGGAGAACATCCGCATCGAGACCTCCCACGTCGTCGGCGTGGACGTGACCCACGGCGGCTCGGGCGACCCCTCGCCCTTCACCGCTCTGGGCGTCCTGCAAGGGATGAAGGCCTGCGCCGAGGAGGTATTCGGCGACGCCTCCCTGGAGGGCCGGACGGTGGCGGTGCAGGGCGCTCGGGCACGTCGGCTAGCACCTGTGCGAGCTACTCCACGAAGAAGGGGCCGGTCTCTTCGTGACGCGACCTGCGCGAGGAGGTCGTCGAGCAGGCGCGGTCAGGAGTTCGGGGCGAAGCCCATCGAGCCTGGACGAGATCCTCTCCATCCCGTGCGACGTGTTCGCCCCCTGCGCCCTCGGGGCCGTCGCTCAACGACGAGACCCTGCCGAACTTACGGTGCACCATCGTCGCCGGCAGCGCGAACAACGTGCTCGCTCGAGCCGCGCCACGGCGAGGCGCTCGCCAAGCGCGGCATCCTCTACGCGCCCGACTACGTCATAAACGCCGGAGGGCTCATCAACGTCGCCGACGAGCTCGAAGGCTACAACGAGAAGCGGCGCTACCAAGCGCGTCATGCGCATCTACGACTCGCATGAAGAGCATCATCGCCATCTCCAGGCGCGACGGCGTCCCCACCCACGTCGCAGCCGACACCCTAGCCCTGGAGCGCATAGACGCCATAAGCTCGATAGAGCGCCTCCACACCGGCCACCCCTACGGACTGGAGCGCCGCCGCAGGGAGACTTTGTAGCCGGCAAGCTCCACCTGAACGTGGAGGTCGGAGAAAGAGCTCGAGTCGTGGAGATGGCTCTCATTCTTGTGCGCAAACGTATTTCATGCGACGATGAGATGAACGCGGGCGCACCTTGAAAGCGCTGCGAGAAGGCAAGCCCGCCGCGAGTCGGGTGAGCGCAAAGCCACGGGCCTTTATAACGGCAGCCTGTTGTTGGAGAGGCAGCCAGGCTACCGAACAGCGGTAGAGCTTTCGCTAAAGCTCTCCCTCAGAGACGGGTGGTAGGAAGGAAACGTTATGCGCCCAGATACAGGTACCGTAGCAGAGTCCAGTGCTGCTGGCGGGTCCTAGCCTCTGCCGAGCGCCGTGTCGCACTCATGCTCAGCGCGAGGCTCCCTGTGGCGGCTTCGCCGGGTGTGCAATTTTATGAACCCGAGCGCGTCCATGCTCGCAAGGCGCCGCTCGCGCCATAGCGCAGGTACAGCAAGCCCGGACGGGATGGGATTATGAAACGGCTACTTGTAGAGTACAGGTTCATTGCGGTGGGGGTCGGGCTTGCGATCCTCTACTGGATAACCGAATCTTACCTGGATCTCTTCGATTCTGCGCATGAAGGTGCTACCTACATCGAGCGGTTATTCGCTTCCGGGGATCCCAACGAACTACTGATGCGGCTTATAACCATATTCCTGCTAATCGCATTTGGTGTCTATGCTCAAACTCTCATGAGAGACGTCAAGCGGGCCGAAGAGAAGTTCCAGGATACCGAGCAAAAGTACCGCACGCTGGTCGAGCGGATGCCTGCCGTCGTCTACATCCAGGAGATCGGGAGCCCCGATTCAGCCATGTACATGAGCCCTCAGATAGAGACCTTGACTGGTTACTCACCCGAGGACTGCAAGGACCCGGATCTCAGGTGGCAAATGGTACACCCGGACGACCGCCAGCGGCTGCAGTCCGAGGAGGAGACCAGCGAGCCGGGTGAGGTCGTCGCGACGGAGTACCGTGTGGTCCACCGAGACGGGCAAACAAAGTGGGTGCGTAACGAATCGGTGCTGGTCGAGGTGAGCGGAACCCGCTACTGGCAAGGATTCATGCTCGACATCACCGAGCGTAAGGAAGCGGAGAGAAAACAGCTAGAGGCTGAGACCCGCTATCGCACGCTGGTGGAGCACATGCCGGTAATCGCCTTCATAGTAGAGCCAATCTACGAAGAGAACGCGCCTTATCCTGTGGTGTACATGAGTCCGCAGGTAGAAGGCGTTCTGGGCTATGAGGCTCAGCAGTTCGTGGATGACCCTGGGCTTTGGAACAAGCTGATCCACCCCGAAGACCTGCAAGAGGTGATAGCAGAAAACCAGCGTACTGACGAGAGAGGCGAACCCTTCGACATGGAGTACCGCATGATCGCCCACGACGGTCGCTCAGTGTGGGTGCACGAGCGCGCGGTTCTCGTCAGGGACGCGGCTGGCCGGCCGCTTTACTGGCAAGGCATCAAGCAGGACATTACCGGGCGCAAGCGGGCAGAGGAGGAGCTGAAGGAGAGCGCAGGACGCTTCCGCAGCACCTTCGAGAACGCCCCCATCGGCATGGCCCTCGTCAGCCTCGATAACCACTACCGCCAGGTCAACCAGGCGTTCTGCGACATGCTTGGCTACTCCCAGGAGGAGCTGCTCTCCAGGAGGTCGCTGGACGTTACCCACCCTGACGACCGTGAGGCCAGTATCGCCCGCACGCAAGCATTACTTGAAGGCACCATCGAAAGGGACCTTCTGGAGAAGCGCTACATCCGTGCCGACGGGAACATCGTGTGGGCTCTATCGAGCGTCTCTCTGGTGCGAGACTCACGGGGAGATCCGGCCTACTTCGTAAGCCAGTACCAGAACATAACCGAGCGCAAGAAGGCGGAAGATGAGATCCGCCGGCTCAACGAATCCCTCGAAAGGCGGGTCGAGGAACGCACCGCGGAGCTCCAGGAAGCTATGGCCGAATTGAGGGAAAGCCAGAAGCGCTACGCGCTGGTCGTGGAGGGATCCAACGACGGTATCTTCGACTGGAATATCCGCACGGGAGAGATCTTCTGGAACGATCGCCTCTACGAGATGGTCGGCCTCAGCCGCTCCGATTTCGCTCCAACATTCGAGGGGTTCCTGGACTCCGTGCATCCGGAGGACTACGAGAAGCTCATGGAGGCTCTCACGGCCCACCTGGAGCGCGGTGTGGAATTCGATATGGAGTTGAGATACAGGCATTCCGGTGGTGAGTATCGGGTCTGTGCCACACGAGGGAAAGCCCAGCGAGGCGCCGATGGGGCGCCTATCCGCATGGCGGGCATCGCCACCGACATAACCGAGCGCAAGAAGGCGGAAGATGAGATCCGCCAGCTCAACGAATCCCTCGAAAGGCGGGTCGAGGAACGCACCGCGGAGCTCGCAGACGCCGTCGCCGGCCTGGAGATGGCGAGGAACGAGGCAGAGGCGGCCAACCGTGCGAAGAGCACGTTTCTGGCGAACATGAGCCACGAGATAAGGACCCCCATGAACGGCGTCATAGGCATGACCAGCCTCCTGCTGGACACCGTCGCTCGACAGGGAGCAGCGCGAGTACACCGAGGCGATCCGGCATCTCCGGTGAGAACCTGATGGCCATCATCAACGACATCCTGGACTTCTCCAAGATAGAGGCCGGAGGCGGATGCGCATGGAGACCATAGACTTCGACCTGCGCAACTCCGTCGAGGACGTGCGCGGCGCTCCTTGCCAAGCCGCGCCCACGACGAAAGGCATCTGAGCTCGCGCAGCCTGATCGAGCCCGGCGTGCCCACCGTGCTCAGGGGCGACCCCGGGCGCCTGAGGCAGGTCCTCACCAACCTGATAGGCAACGCCGTCAAGTTCACCGAAGAGGGCGAGGTGGTGCTGCGTGTCTCGCTCACCGAGGAGAGCGAAGACGACGAGGCGATCGTGCGCTTTTCGGTTAGCGACACCGGCATAGGGATGACCCAAGAGCAGCGCTCAAGGCTCTTCCAGTCCTTCACCCAGGCTGATGCCTCGACCACGAGGCGCTACGGAGGCACGGGCCTTGGGCTGGCTATAAGCAGGCAGCTCGTGGAGATGATGGGTGGGCACATAGCCCTAGAGAGCGAGCCGGGGGTGGGGAGCACCTTCTCCTTCGAGGTGCGGTTCGAGAGGCAGCCGGACAGGACAGCTGCCCCTCGGCACGGCTCGGCGACCTGCGGGATACCTGCGGGCTCTCGATCGTCGACGACAACGCCACCAACCGCAGGATCCTGAGCAAGCAGCTCCTCGTCATGGGGATGACGAACAAGATGCGTCGAGGACGGTCCGCACGCGCTGGAAGATGCTGCGCCTCGCCGCGGAGAGTGATGCGCCTTACGACCTGGCGATCCTCGACATGCAGATGCCCAGCATGGACGGCATGGAGCTGCTCCAGGAGGATAAAGTAGGACCCTGACGCTTCCGGACTCAGGCTGGTGCTGCTCACCTCCGTGGGCCGGCGGGGCGAGGGCGAGGAGGCGCGCCTGGCGGGGCATCGAGGTTACCTCGACCAAGCCTGTGAGACAGTCCGAGCTCTACGACGCCCTCGCGACCATCATCAGCGCCACGGATGAGGTCCGGCTCACAGGGAGAGGCGCAGCTCGTCACACGTCACGGCCTCGAGGGAGCGGAGTGACGGCGCAGCCTCTGCGCCCGCGTGCTCGTGGCCGAGGACAACCCCGTGAACCAGAAGGTGGCAGCCAGGATGCTGGAGAACCTGGGCTACCGCGTCGACGTGGCAGAGACGGCCTGGAAGCGCTGGAAGCGTTCTCGAGGACCCGTTACGCAGCGATCCTCATGGACGTGCAGATGCCCGAGATGGACGGATACGCAGCCACAGCCGAGATAAGGCGCCGTGAAGGCGATGCTCGCCACACACCCATTATCGCCATGACCGCAAACGCCCTGGAGAGAGATAGAGAGAAGGCCATCGAGGCCGGCATGGACGACTACGTCCCCAAGCCGGTGAATTCCAAAGAGCTGGCTGCGACCCTGAAGCGATGGCTCTTGCAACCGGATGAAGCGAGAACCGCTTTTGAGGAAGCAAGCATAGACTCTGGAGCACCGCCAACAGAGGAGCCCGTGATAGATCACTCTCTACTCGAGAGCCTGCGCGAGCTGCAAGGAGATGGCAAGCCGGACATCCTCAACGAGCTGATCGAGCTGTTCCTATCAGACGTACCGCTCCAGCTTGCTGAATTGAGGGAGGCAGCTGAAGCCGGAGAACCTCACTCGGTGGAGCGGATCGCGCACACGCTCAAAGGGAGCGCGGCGAACATGGGAGCTCTGAGGATGAAGGCGCTTCTTGCAGAGCTGGAGGAGATCGGGCGCTCCGGGAAACTCGGTGCCGCGCCGGAGCGGATCTCGCGGGTGGAGGAGGAGTTCGGGCGTGTCCGGGCGGCACTCGGTTAGCACGCCTGCTTCGCAGGCTTGTCAGCACGCTCCGGCTACGCCGCCGCTTGTCAGCACGCTCGGGCCCAGGGCCTCGCTTTCAGCATTTCAGCTTCTCTTTGCGCTGAGAGAAGCTGACAAGCCGCCTGGCGAAGCCAAAGGCGGCGTGCTGAGAGCGAGGCCCTAGGGCCGAAGCGCTGAGCGGAAGCCGAAGGCTGACGTGCTGAGAAGCGGAAGCCGAAGGCTGGAGCGTGCTGAGAAGCGGAAGCCGAAGGCTGGAGCGTGCTGAGAAGCCGACCGAAGGGAGGCGTGCTAACAAGCGCTTTAGACCAGCCAGGCGGCGGCCATCCAGGCGGCTACGAGGGCAAGCATAGCCCAGTCGGCCGCCGAGGCCTTCATCTGGCGGAGCTTGGTGCGGTATCGGCCGCCGCGGTAGCTGCGGGTATTCATGGCGATGGTGAGAGGTTCGGCGCGGGCGAACCCGCTTATAAAGATGGGGACGAGCAGGCGTCCGATGCGGCGAGCACGCGCCTGATCGCGCCGCCCTCGTCGAAGGGGACGCCGCGGGCGGTCTGGGCGCGGGCGAGGCGTTCCATCTCCTCGATGAAGATGGGGACGAACTTTATGGCGATGACGAACACCAGGACCAGCTCGTTGACCGGAACTCCTGATCCTCTGCAGGGGGCCGAAGATCAACTCCAGCCCGTTCGTGAGATCCACGAGCGAGGTCGTGAGCATGAGCATGGTCGTGACGTAGTAGAGGAAGATGACGCGCAGGCGCGAGAATCCCGCCGTGTACGAGCCCTTCCGGCGGAGACCGAGAGTATCCCCCACCGCCACAGGTAGCTCGATTCGGGCACGTCTCCCGCGTAGAAGAGCACCTGGAAGAACAGGATGAAGACCAGGAAGCGCAAAGAAGAGCCGCGAGCCGCGAAGCACGTAGCCCGAGGGGTATCCTGCGAGACGATCTGCACCAGTGACGACGAGCAGCGGCGCCAGACCGCGAAGCCGAGGAAGTCGTCTATGAGGAACGAGGCGACGATGAACACGACGTCGGCCGCGATCTTGACGCGGGCGTCCATGCGGTGGATCAACGAACCCGTATCGACGAACTGCCCGAAGATGACGTTGCGCTGCAGCTCGAGCACTACGCGCGCTCCAAGCCTCTTGAGCAGCTCGGACTCGAGCTCCTCTTCGGTCAGCAGGTCGGTCGGGGAAGTCGGGGAAGAGCTTTCTGATCTCGCGGGCGCCGACGACCGGCTCGGGCAGGGTGATGTCGAGCTCGGCGAGCCTCTCCGCCTCGCGCAGGACCTCGCGCACGGGTCCGTCCATGACGACGCGGCCCCGTCGAGCACGATGAAGCGGTCGCACAGGAGGCTGGCGTCGCGTGAGGCTAGCGGAGCAGACGATGAGGGTGAGGTCGCGGTCGTCTGCAGCCTGACGAGCAGCCCGAGCAGCTCCCTGCCGGCCCCGCGGGTCGAGCCCGGCCATCGGCTCGTCGAGGACGAGCACGGGCGTGTGCATGGCGAGTACCCCGGCTATGGCGACGCGGCGGCGCTGCCCGCCGGAGAGCGCGTGGACGTAACGCAGCCGGTACTCGGGGTAGGGGAGGCCCAGGGTCTTCAGGCTCTCCTCGACGCGCCCGCGGGTCTCCTCGGCGGAAGGCCAGCGGCGGTCGGCCCGAAGGCGACGTCGGCGCCGACCACGTCCTCTATGATCTGCGAGTCCGGCTGCTGGAAGACTATGCCGACCTCGCGCCGCAGCCTGCCCGGTCGTAGCCGGGGGCGGCCACGTCCTCGCCCTTGTAGAAGACCTGCCCGGCCTTCAGGCGCAGGAGGTGGGCGAAGGAGTCGACGACGGTGGACTTGCCCGATTGGGTGGCGCCGACTATCGCCGACGCGCTCGCCGCGCTTGGATCTCGAACGATACGTCCCTGATCGCCTCGCTCGCCCTCGGGGTGCCTTCGAGGTACGTGTAAGCAGAAGTTCTTCAGCTCGAGGATCGGGGTTGTCCGTCGTGCTTCATCAGCCGGAGCTGGCGAGGGAGTCTGCGGAGAGCTGAGAGCGCGGCGCGCAGGTCCGCATGTTCAGGATGTCGCCCCCGAGCGGGATGCCGCGGGCGCGCAGGCGGTGGGCGAGGCTCGCGGCGAGGGGTACGTCGAGTCCGACCTCCCGCAGCTCCTCCACGTCGCCGGAATACCTCGGCCGGGGTGCCGTCCATGACCATCCGTCCCTCATCCATGACCACCACCCGCTCGAAGAGGACGGCCTCGTACATGGAGTGGGTGACGTGCAGGACGCCCATCCCCTCCCGGCGGCTCAGGTCTTTGACCGTGGAGATCAGACGCGTTCGCCGACGGAGCCGGCAGGAGCGAGGTCGGCTCGTCCAGGATCAGGAACACGCGGCCGCATGGCCAGGGCGCCGGCTATAGCGACCCTCTGCTTCTGTCCCGGAGAGAGGTCTTCGATCAGGCGTTCCCGCCGATGTCCTCGAGGCCGAGCATCCCCAGCGACGAACGCGACCCTCTCCTCGATCTCCTCGCGCGGGAGCCCCAGGTTTTCGGGCCCGAAGGCCACGTCGTCCACCACGCGGTTCATGACGAGCTGGTCGTCGGGGTCCTGGAAGACGACGCGACCCGTTCGCCGGACCTCCCACTGGTGCTCCCTGCTCACCGGGATGCCGTCTATACGGATCTCACCCTCCGTCGGATACAGGACCGCCGTCAGCAGCTTGACGAGCGTGCTCTTCCCCGAGCCGTTGTGGCCGATGATCGCGACGAGCTGCCCTGGCTCTATCCTCAGGTCGAGCCCGCGCAGCGCCGGAACCGCGTCTGCCTCACCCGTCCTGTAGGAGAACGAGACGTCACCGATCTCGATCATCGCGCCCGTCCCTGCGTCTGGATCTAGTAGCGGCGCTCTTCGTCCGACTCGGTCTCGGGCGCCGTCGTGCGCCCGCTGCGGAAGAGCATCATGCCCCTGACCACGACGACCGTGACGACCGCGGCCAGCACCGCCTCGGCGATGGCCTGCGGGAGGATGGCCGGTATGACCGCCGGCGGCAACAGCGCCGAACAGGATGGCCAGCCCCAGCACGCCAACGGTGTTGGTGAAAGAGCCCAGACAGCCAGCGGCCGCCGAGGCGAGGTCTACGCTCCAGCGGCGCAGCCCCACGAAGACGGCCCACGCCACCACCCCTATAAGCAGCCGCGGCAACGATGGCGACGATGGGGTTCAGGAACACCGGATTGTCGGCGTTCAGGAAAGAGAAGATGCCGAAGATAGCACCGGCGAGCAGGCCCGACCACGGGCCCCTCGAGCGCCCCCCCGACGATAGCCGGATGTGCATTATCGTGGCGTTGCCGATGAGCGGTATCGGCACGGGGATGAAGCCGAGCCGCGTGGCCCCAAGGAACAGCGCGATACCGCCGATGATGCCGGCTATGACGATCTGCCGGGTGTTGAAGCCGAATACCGAGCTACCCCTGTCACCGCCCGAATTCGCCGCCATGTTCTCTCCTCCGTCTGCTCGATGCCCGCGTGAGACTTATCCGCACGAGTATCTGTGTGTGCCTGTCAAACCGTCTACAAGTGGCGGGGTGAAGCGCCCGTCGGCGGCGGTCCAGCCGCCGTCCACGAGCATGAAGGCGCCCGTGACGTAGGAGCTGGCCTCCGAGGCGAGGTAGACGACCATGCCGACCATCTCGTGCGGCTTGGCCCAGCGGCCGAGGATGCTCTTGGCGGCGTAGGAGTCGTACCAGTCGGGGGAGTCTTTGATCTGGGCCGTCAGCGGCGTCTCGACGATGCCCGGGGCTATGGCGTTGACCCGCACGCCGCGTGGACCCGACTTCGGAGCCAGGGCCCTGAGCATCTGCACCGTCCCTGCCTTGGTCGCCGCGTAGACGCCCTGCCCCGGCTCGACGACCTGACCCCTGATGCTCGAGAAGGCGATGATGCTGCCCGAGCCGCGCTCGGCCATGCCGCGCCCGAAGTCCCGGATCAGGCGGAAAGTCCCCTTCAGGTTCAGGTCGACGACCCGGTCGAACTCCTCGTCCGTGTATCTCCAGCACGCGGCTTCCTGACGTTGATGCTGGGCGTGCTGACCAGCACGTCAGGCGCTCCCACGCGCTCGACGGCCGCGCTACGCTCTCCGGGTCCGTCATATCCAGTTCCATGGCCTCCGCCTTCCACCCCTCCGAGCTGATCTCTCCGGCCGTGCTCTCGGCGGCTTCGGCATCGACGTCGGCGCACACGACGCGGGCCCCGAAGGCCGCGAGCGCCTGGCGCGCTGGCCTCGCCGATGCCGCTGCCGGCGCCCGACGACGAGCGCGCTTCTTGCCAGTGAGGTCGAACATCGAGCGGTAGTCAAACATGGGCTTCCTCTCCGTAGGCGTAGTACATGGCCGTCGCGGCGTAGAGTTTGCACGTCGGTGAGGAGCTCGTCCTCGTCGACCCACTCGTCTGCGTGGTGTGGGATCTCACGGTCCCCGGCCCCCGTGGTGACGATGGGGATGCCGGCCCACGCGCTCAGGAAAGTGCCGTCGGTCGCGCCCGGCACCCCGTTGTAACGCGGCTCCTCGCCGGTCAGATGCCCGTAAGCCTTCGCCATCGCCCGCACCAGCGGGTCGTCTTTCGGGGTCTCGGTCGGCGGGCGCTCCTCTATCACTTCCAGCGTGGCGTCGAAGTCGGGGTCTTCCGATCCGAGCCTCGCGAGAGACGTCTTCCAGGCGCCGGACTAGCTCTTCGTGGGACTGGGCCGGCACAGTGCGGATGTCCAGGGCGACGTAGGCGCTCGCCGGGATGACGTTGATCTGGGGCTCCCCGCAGTCGGGGCCCATGAGGATGGTCGGCGTGAGGCTCGGATAGCCGAGGAACGGGTCCTCGCCGTGGCGCTCTATCTCCTCCCGCTCCAGCTCCTCGACAGCGACCACGAACCGCGCGGCCCTGGTGACGGGGTTGACGCCGCTCAGGGGCATCGCCCCGTGCGCCATCTTTCCGCGCACGGTGACCTCGACCCTGAGCGCGCCCTTCTGCTTGACGCAGAGCTGGTTCTCCTCGGGCTCGCAGATAACGGCGGCGTCCACCCCTTCCGCGTGGCCCTCGCTCGATGAACGCCTTGATCCCGGCCATCATCCCCTCCTCGTCCACCGGATGGCAGAGTATCAGGGTGCCGGGAAAGGGACACCCGAGTCCTTTATCGCCCGCACGGCCACCACGGCCGCCGCCAGGTTCCCCTTGGTGTCGCACGCCCCCCGCCCGTAGATGCGGCCCCGACCCGCTCGGCCCCGAACGGCGGGTACTCCCAGTCCTCCGCCCTCCCCTCGGTCACCACGTCTGTGTGCGCCTCGAAGAGCAGGGTCTTCCCGGGACGGCCTCCCTCCCACACCGCCCACACGTTCGGGCGTCCCGGCGCGACCTCCTCGGTGCTGACCTCGAAGCCTGTGTGCTCCAGGTAGTCAGCGACGAACCGGGCGACGCGGGCCTCGTTGCCATCCGCTTCTTCGGGACGGTAGACGCTAGGGATGCGCACGAGCTCCTGCGCCAGGCGCACCAGCTCCTCGCGGTCTATTCGTCGTCGCACCGCTTCGAGCAGGTTCCGGAATTCTTCTTCAGCTAACCGCTCCGCGCGAGGCTCCGACAACGCTTACCCGATGCCGCTCTCCGGCGTATAGCTCTCCAATCTCCGCTTGACCGCGTTGAGGAAGTGGAGAGCGACGCCGCCGTCGAGGATGCGGTGGTCGAAGGAGACCTCCAGGTTCATCATGCTGCGGATGGCGATGGCGTCGTCCACGACGACGGGCCGCTTGATGATGGCTTCGGCCGAAGTATCGCCGCCTGCGGGTAGTTTATGATGGGCGTGGAGACGACGCTCCCGAGAGCGCCGGGATTGTTGACGGTAAAGGTGCCACCCGAGATGTCTTCGGTGCCGAGTTGCTCCGTCGCGGGCGCGCTTCACGAGGTCGTCGATCCTGCGGGCGAGGCCGACTGATGTTCAGCTCGTCGGCGTCGGGGATGACGGGGACGATCGAGGGCGTCTTCCAGGTCCACGGCGACGCCCATGTTGATCGCTTGCTGAGGAATGATGCGGTCCCCGTCCCACACCGAGTTGAGGACGGGTTGCTCCTTGAGGCCTCCACCGACGGCCTTGACGATGAACGGCAGGTAGGTCAGCTTCACTCCCTCGCGCTCGGCGAACGCTTCCTTCTCCCTTCGCGCAGCGCGGCGAGACCCGCTCATGTCCACCTCGACCATCGTCCAGGCGTGCGGGGCCTCGCGCTTGCTTGCAGCCATGCGGTTCGCGATGGCCCGCCGGATGCCCGTGAGCTCCACGACGCTGTCGCCCTCGTAGACCGGCACGCGTTCGGGTTCGAGCCTCGGGCGCCGCGCTTCGGCGGCCGTAGCCGTCGCCGCTCCGCTTCCGCGCCGCCTTCCTCGATGTAGCCTTCGATGTCCTTCCTGGTTACCCTGTCCGCCCGTGCCTGTGCCGGGGATCTCCGCTATCTCCACGTCGTGTTCCTCGGCGAGCCGCCGGACCACCGGCGAGGAGCGCGTGAGCCGCAGCGTCTCGGCGTCTTCGACCTCCCCGCGCCCGTTGCCCTCGCTTCGCGAGGTCACGCGCCTCGGCGACAGCGCGCTGCTTCTCGCCGCCGTTCTCTACGGCCGGCTGGGCCTCGGTGTCCGCGGCCGGGAACTCCTCGGTGGGGGCGTCGGCGGCGCGTTCTCCTGTGGCGGGGCGTCCGCGGCCCGGACTCCTCGCCGTCAGTGGCGACGAGCGGATCTCGGTGCCGACGTCGACCGTCGTGCCTTCGGAGACGAGGAACTTCTCGATCTTGCCCGCCACTGGCGAGGGAAGCTCGGCGTTGACCTTGTCCGTGTCTACCTCGGCGAGGGGCTCGTCGATCTCGACCTCGTCCCCTTCGGCCTTCAGCCAGCGGGTTATAGTCCCCTCCGTCACGCTCTCGCCGAGTTGCGGCATCGTTACCGGTTTGGCCACCGGTTCCTCCTGTTTGTTACGGTTTGATCGCCCTGCGTGGCGACGAAGGTGGGCATGAAGGCGGCGATCGGGTCGTCGCGGTGGCGGTCTTCGTAGAAACCGGACGATAAGAAACCCGCCTCGATCTGCCCCCGATCTGCTCCTCCAGCGTGTGGCTGAACTCGAGCGGCTCTCCTCCTCTCCATCTGCCGCCCCACCTCTTCCTCGCTCTTGCTCGTCGCATCCGCATAGGGCAGGTTCATACCTCACCCTGCATCTCGCCCTGCTATCGCAGCGAGCTCGAGGTCGAAGATGTAGACCGCGGGGTTGAGAAATCCAGCGAGAAGGGAGCCGCCCCTGCGCAGCACGCGGAACGCCTCGTTCCAGACGGGCCTGACCTCGGGGACGAACAGGTTGGAGACGGGGTGGAAGACGAGGTCGAAGCTCTCGTCGGCGAACGCCGAGAGGTCCCGCATGTCCCCCTGGACGGTCTTCAGGTCGAGCGCCTCGCGCTCGGCGACGAGCGCGGTCCTGCGCGAGTTGTTTCGGCGAGTTGTCGAGCACGGTAACGTTCGCCCCCGCGGCGGCGAAGGTCGGGGCCTGCTGCCCGCCGCCCGAGGCGAGGCAGAGGACGTCGGCGCCCGCCATCTCGGGGAACCACTCCCTCGGGACCGGCTTCTGGTCTCCGTTAGCAAGACCTCCCACCGCCCTTGACGGGCGGCCTCGATGACCTCGGGGCCGACGGGGACGGTCCACTGGTTGCCGTCCTCGACCTGCTCTGTCCCAGGCTTCCCGGTTGTACTCCCGGCACGTCCATCTAGTAGCGCGCCAGCTCGAGCATGGCCGCCTCTATCTTCTCCGCCGAAGGCACGAAGCAGTCCATCATCGGCTTGGCGAAAGCCGCCGCAGGCACGTCGGGCGCCCCGAGGCGCATCACGGGTCCGTCGAGCCACTCGAACGCCTCCCGCGCCACGATGGCCGCGATCTCACCCGAGAACCGAACCCGTCAGGTTGGCCTCGGAGACGACCAGTACCTTGCCCGTCTTCTTCGCCGAGTCCAGGATCGTCTCCTTGTCCAGCGGATACAGCGTTCTAGGCTCCACGACCTCGGTCTCTATCACCCTGCTCTTCGGAGAGCTTCTCGGCCACTTCGAGGGCCGTGTAGAGCATCAGGCCGTAGGCGACCACCGTGATGTCCGCGCCTTCGCGGTGGACGCGGGCCTTGCCCGAGGGGGACCTCGTAGTCATTGTCGGGCACTTCCTCCTTTATGAGGCGGTAGGTGCGTTTGTGTTCGAGGAAGAGGACGGGGTTGGGGTCGCGGATGGAGCTCTTGATCATGGCCTTGGCGTCGGCCGGGAACGTCGGGGCGACGACCTTGAGGCCCGGGGTGTTGCAGAACCAGGCCTCGATGCTCTGGGAGTGGTAGAGGGCGCCGCCTGGCACGACGCCGTACGGGGCGCGGATGGTCATGGGGCACGTTCCAGGCGCCGTTCGAGCGGTAGTAGAACTTGGCCGCCTCGTTGACGATCTGGTCGAAGGCCGGCGGGATGAAGTCGGCGAACTGTATCTCGGCCACGGGGCGCATCCCGTTCACCGAGAGGCCTATGGCGGAGCCCACGATCAGGCTCTCCGCCAGCGGCGTGTCCATGACCCTCGCAGCTCCCGAACTCCTCCTGCAGCCCCTGCGTAACCCTGAAAACGCCGCCGGCCCTGCCCACGTCCTCGCCGAGCACCATCACCGACTCGTCGGAGCGCATCTCCTCGGCGAGCCCCTCGTGGATGGCCTGCAGCAGATTCTTCGTCGCCATGGCTCCCTAAGCCTCCGCGTAGACGCCGGTCGAGCGCGTCTTCGGGTCGGCGAAGGGCGCGTTCTCCGCGTACTCGCTCGCCTCCGCGACCTCGGCCTTTATGCGGTCCGAGATCTCATCCCTCTCCGCCTCGTCGAGGACGCCGTTCTCCATCAGATACTTCTCGAAGCGAACGATGGGGTCCTTCTGGCGCCACTCCTCGATCTCCTCGCGCTCGCGGTACCTGCGGTCGTCGTCGTCCGAGGAGTGGGCCGTCATCCGGTAGGTCTTGGCCTCGATCAGCGTCGGACCCTCGCCCGCGCGGGCTCGCTCGAAGGCCTCTCTTGCGACCTCGTAGACGGCGAGCACGTCGTTGCCGTCCACCTCGTGGCCGGGGAAGCCGTAGCCCTCGGCCCGCTTGGCTATGGAGCCGGCGACCTGGAACTTGGCGGGGACGGAGATGGCGTAGACGTTGTTCTCGACGAGGAAGACCAGGGGCAGGTCGTGGATGCCGGCGAAGTTCATCGCCTCGTGCCAGTCGCCCTCGCTGGTAGAGGCCTCGCCGCCGCAGGCGAGCACGACCCCGTCCTCGCCGCGCATCTTGAACGCCAGTGCCGTACCCGCCGCCTGCGGGAACTGGACCCCGATGGGCGCCGAGGAGGTGACGATGTTGAGCTCGCGGCTGGAGAAGTGGCCAGGCATCTGGCGCCCGCCGCTGTTCGGGTCCTCCTTCTTGCCGAGGAGCGCGAGCAACTCGTCGCGGGCGCGTCATCCCCAGAGTCATCACGATGGCGTGGTCGCGGTAGTAGGGGTAGACGTAGTCGTATCCGGGACGCAGGTTGTAGGCGGCGCCGACCTGGCAGCCCTCCTGGCCCTGGCAGGAGATCACGAACGCCGCCTTGCCCTGGCGGTTGAGGATCCAGGACCGCTCGTCCACCCGACGGGCGAGAAGCATGTTGTAGTGCATCCTGCGTAGGTCGTCCTCGTCCAGCCCCAGCGCCTCGTGGCGGGTCGTGGTCTCTCGGATCAGCCATAGACCTCCTCCTCTGCTCAAAGGTCCCCACTCAAGGAGCCGAATCGCTCCTCGTCCCCAGATTCTAGCAGAATCCCCGCATCCCAAATCCGCCCGACAGACCAGCCATATGCTCTGCCATGCAGCCCGCCCGCTACCCCAGTCAGCGCCCGCGCCGCTCGTAGTGGAGACGCCGACGTTGTAGTGCTTGCGGACCGGCGTCTCGGTCAGGAGGTCCGCGAACTTCCTGATCTGCTCCTGGTAGAAGCCGTTCGCCTCTCCTTCCTGCCTGTCCTCCTCCGTCTCCCAGAGCGTGATGGAGATCCCTACCCCCGTCTCGTCATCCGTCAACAACAGGGCTCCCCTGAACCCAGGCTGACGTCTTGCGGCGGGCAGTACCGAGTCCCTGTAGATGCGGACCATCTCCCTCGCCTCCGTGGGAACGACCCGAAGATCCACCACCCTCGCTTCCATGACGCGACTCCTTCCGAGTCGCTCACCAACCTGCTACAGATGTACCAACATCATTATATCCCAAAGTCGTAGGATCAGATGTGCCCGGAAGGCATTATCAGCACGCTCCACGGCCTGTCGGCCGGTACGGCTTGTCAGCACGCCCGGCTTCGCCATCCGCTTGTCAGCACGCTCGGGCCTTTAGCAAGGCCCTCGCTTGTCAGCATGTCAGCTTCTCATCAGCGCTGAGAGAAGCTGACGAAGCCGCCGTGGCGAAGCCTAAGGCGGCGTGCTGAGAGCGAGGCCCTAAACGGGCCGAAGCGTGCTGAGAAGCGGAAGCCGAAGGCTGGAGCGTGCTGACAAGCTGCCCGCAGGGCAGCGTGCTCTAAATCACCGGCGTCTCGCGGTAGTCGCCGAAGACCTCCTGCATGGCGGCGCAGATCTCCCGCACCGTCGCGTAGGCCCTGACGGCCTCGAGGATCGGGTACATGGTGTTCTCGTCGCCCTGGCACGCCTCCTTGAGCTCTTCGAGCCGTCTCTCGACGAGGTCGTTGTCCCGGTTCTCCTTAAGTTCTCGAGGCGTTCGACCTGGCCTTTGGAGACCTCGGGGTCGATGCGGTGGAGCTCCATTTCCTGCTCGTCCTGGGGCTCGTAGATGTTGACGTTGACCATGTAGCGCTTGCTTCTCTTCCAGCTCGCGCTGGTAGCGGGCCTGAGGCCTCGGAGATCTCGCGCATCGGGAAGCCCTGCTCGATGGCCTGGATCATGCCCCCCATCTCGTCTATCTGCTCGAAGTAGTCGTAGGCCTGCCGCTCGAGCTCGTCGGTCAAAGCCTCGACGAAGTACGAGCCGCCCAGCGGGTCTATGGTGTTCGCCACCCCGGTCTCCAGGGCGGCTATCTGCTGCGTCCTGACGGCGATCCGCACCGCTTCTTCCGTAGGCAACGCGAGCGCCTCGTCGAGGGAGTTGGTGTGCAGGCTCTGCGTCCCGCCGAGGATGGCGGCCAGCGCCTCGAAGGCGGTGCGGGCGACGTTGTTGTAGGGCTCCTGGGCCGTCAGGGAGACGCCCGCGGTCTGGGTGTGGAAGCGCATCCGTAGAGATCGCTCGTCTTTCGCGCCGTACTTCTCCTTGAGGACCGTGGCCCAGATGCGGCGCGCGGCGCGGAACTTGCAGATCTCCTCGAAGAAATCTATGTGCGAGTTGAAGAAGAACGAGAAGCGCGGGGCGAAGTCGTCCACGTCGAGGCCCGCCTCGATGCCCGCCTCCATGTACGCGAAGCCGTCGGCGAGGGTGAAGGCGAGCTCCTGGGCCGCCGTGCTCCCCGCCTCGCGGATGTGGTAGCCGGAGATGGAGACCGTGTTCCACTTCGGCATGTGCTCGGTGGCGTAGACGAGCATGTCCTTGAAGACGCGCATGGAAGGCGCGGGCGGGAAGAGCCACTCTTTCTGGGCGATGTACTCCTTGAGGATGTCGTTCTGGTTGGTGCCGCGCCAGCTCCTCGGGCGCGACGCCCTGCTTCTCGGCGGCCACGACGTACATCGCGAGCAGCACCATCGCGGGGGCGTTTATGGTCATGGAGGTCGAGACCTCGCCCATCGGGATGCCCTCGAAGAGCCGCTCCATGTCTTCGAGGGAATCCACAGCGACGCCCTCGGTGCCGACCTCGCCAGAGACAAGCGGTGAGTCCGTATCCAGGCCCATCAGGGTCGGCATGTCGAAGGCGACCGAGAGGCCGTTCTGGCCGTGATCCAGGAGGTACCTGAACCGCTCGTTGGTCTCCGCGGCCGTCCCGTAACCCGCGAACTGCCGTGACGGTCCACAGCCGTCCGCGATACATGTTCGGGTAGACGCCGCGGGTGTAAGGGTACTCGCCGGGATAACCGAGCTTCTCGTCGTAGTCGCCCTCGACGTCATCGGGCGTATAGAGGGGTTTGATCGGCACGCCCGACATGGTGGAGAACTCGGCGTCGCGCTCGGGCCCCTTCGAGTAGGCTTCCTCCCAGCGGTCCTTCGCGCCCTTCCTGGTATCCAAGGCGTGCTCCTCCTGCGTCTCCAGCTCCCTTCGCCAAGACTGTAGCATAACCCCCGCTCAGGCTTATCCTACGACGGGCCGCGAGCCCTCGACGCCGCCCGGGAGACTCTGCGTCTCTCCTTGAGGATGGCGCGGGAGATGACGAGGCGTTGTATCTCGCTCGTGCCCTCGTAGATCTCCGTCACCCGCGCGTCCCTGTAGTGACGCTCGACAGGATGATCCTTCATGTACCCGTCGCCGCCGAGGACCTGAACGGCGTCGTAGGTGACCTCGTTCGCCACCTGTGAGGCGTAGAGCTTCGCGCGGGCGCCGGCTTCGGTGACGCGCATCCCGCTGTCCTTCATCCAGGCTGCCTCGTGGACGAGGAGCCGCGCGGCCCTTATCTTCGTCTGCATGTCCGCCAGCTTGAACGCTATGGCCTGGTGCTCGGCTATGGGCTTGCCGAAGGTAGTCCGTCTCCGCCGCGTATTCGCGAGGCGTAGCGGAAGGCGGCTTCGGCGATACCCAGGGCCTGCGCGGCTATCCCGATCCTGCCCGAAGTCTAGCGTTCCTAGCGCGACTGAGAAGCCCCTTGCCCTCGGGCACCGAGCCGGTCCTCCTCCGGGACGAAGACGTTGTCCAAGAGCACGTCGTCGGTGGTGGCGGAGATGACGCCCATCTTCTGCGCGTGCTTGCCAAAGGAGATGCCTTCGGCGTCCATGGAGACTACGAAAGCCGTCACACCCTCTTGCCCGCCCTCCGCGCGGGCGAAGGCGATCATGGTGCCAGCGACGCGGCCGTTCGTGACCCACTGCTTGTGGCCCGAGAGCCTGTAGCCGCCTTCGACCCGCTCGGCGCTCGTCTGTATCGCGGACGCGTCGGAGCCGGTCTCGGGCTCGGTAAGGGCGAAGGACCCGATTTTGTCTCCCTGCGCCAGGTCCGGCACCCACCGCGCCTTCTGGTCCTCGTCCCCGTACATCACGATCGGCAGCGTCCCCGCGCTCGTGTGGACGGCGAGCGTCACGCCGACGCCAGCGTCGGCGCGGCTGATCTCCTCGATCAGCAACACGTAAGAGAGGAAGTCCGCCCCGGCCCCGCCGTACTCCTCCGGTACGCACAGCCCCATGAAGCCCATCTCCGAGAGCTTCTCCAGCGTCTCGAAAGGGACCCTGTCCTCGCGGTCCAGCTCCCCGGCGTAAGGCGCCACCTCCCGGTCCGCGAACTCCGCGGCTCGGTCCCTGATGTCCTGTTGCTCCGTGCTGAGTCCGAAGTTCATGGAACCTCCAGGTCGGTACAAGGCTTGCTCCCCAATTCTAGCGTCCCGGGCTTGCCGGGATGCACGCGCCGGATGAGAACAGGGAGTATTATTTTGGAGAGCGAAACAATGGAGGAGCGTGCCGATGTTAGTCAAGGACGAGCTTCTCGACAGGGTCGTTGCTCGCGTTCGGGAGCAGTTGGCCGAGGATCACGCGCCGCAGGTCGAGGAGTTCGTGCGGCAGTACTACGCCTGGATCACCGCCGAGGACCTGGCGGACCGTTCCCCCATCGACCTGTACGGGACCGCCGTGTGCCACTGGACTTTCGCGAGACAGCGGACGCCCGGCGAGGCAAAAGTCCGCGTTTACAACCCGCAGTTCGACGAACACGGCTGGCAGTCCACCCACACCGTGATCGAGATCGTCACGGACGACATGCCCTTCCTCGTGGACTCGACCAGGATGGCGATAAACCGCGAAGGCTACGCGATCCACCTGATGCTCCACCCAATAATGAAGTTGAGGCGGGATGATGCGGGCCGGCTCGTCGAGATCCTCGAACCCGACTCCGACGAGGAGGAAGGCGTTCTCTACGAGTCGGTAATCCACCTGGAGATAGACCGGCAGACCGAGCCCGGGGTACTGAATGCGCTCCACGACTGCACCACCACCGTCCTGAGGCAGGTGCGCGCCGCCGTTGAGGACTGGCCGGACATGCGCGAGAGGGTGCGACGAGATCGTCTCGGGGATAGACGAAAACCCGCCGCCGGTCGAAGATGAGGATCCGGAGGAGACCAGGGCTTTCCTGGAGTGGATCGCCGACGACAACTTCACTTTCCTGGGCTACCGCGAGTACGACCTGCTCACGGAGGACGGGGAGGACTTGCTGAGGTCCGTGCCGGGAACGGGCCTCGGCATCCTGCGGGAGACGGACCAGAAGCCCCACTCGCTCAGCTTCGCCAAGCTGCCGCCCGAAGTTCGGAGTCTCGCCCACGCGGCCAACCTCCTCAACCTTACCAAGGCCAACTCGCGCTCTACGGTGCACAGGCCGTCTTACCTGGACTACGTCGGCGTGAAGAGGTTCGACGCCGAGGGCGAGGCGACTGGCGAGCGGCGCTTCCTCGGTCTCTACGCCTTCTCGGCCTACAGCGTGAGCGCCTTCGAGATCCCCATAGTCCGCCGCAAGGTCGGCTACGTGCTGGAGCGCGCGGGCTTCCCCGAGGGGAGTCACAACGAGAAGGACCTGCTCGAGATCCTGGAGACCTACCCACGCGACGAGTTGTTCCAGATCGAGAAGGAGGAGCTCTTCGAGATCGCGATGGGCATCCTCCACCTCCAGGAGCGCCAGCGCGTGAGGCTCTTCGTGCGCCGCGACACCTACGGGCGCTTCTTCTCCTGCCTGGTCTTCGTGCCACGCGACCGCTACAACACGGGCATCAGGGAGAAGATGCAGGAAATCTTGCAGCGAGCGTTCGACGGCACCAACGTCGAGTTCAACGTCCGCCTCTCGGAGTCCGTGCTGGCGCGCCTCCACTTCATCGTCTACGTGGCGCCGGGTGAGAACCCGGACTACGACGCCAGCGCCATCGAGGAGCGCCTCGCCGAGACTACCCGCTCGTGGACGGACAACCTCTACGAAGCCCTGATCGAGCACTTCGGGGAGGAGCGGGGCATCGAGCTCTTCCACAAGTACCGGGACGCCTTCCCGCCGGGCTACCGTGACGGCTTCCTGCCCCGGACCGCCGTGGCGGACATCGCCAGGATCGAGGAGCTCGAATCAGAGGAAGACATAGAGATGAGCCTCTACCACCCGCTCGAGGAGCCGGAGAACTTCCTCGGCTTCAAGCTGTTCAGGCTGGGAGAGCAGACCTCCCTCTCAGGCATCCTGCCTCTGCTGGAGGACATGGGTGTCGAGGTGGTAGACGAACGCCCGCACAAGATAGAGCCGGCGGGCTCTCAATCGGTCTGGATCTACGACTTCGGCCTCCTGCAAGAGGCGGACGGCGAGCTCCAGACAGGCGAGGTGCGGGAGATCTTCCAGAACGCCTTCGCCAGGGCGTGGCGCGGAACCGTGGAGAACGACGAGTTCAACCGCCTGGTCCTGCGCGCCCGGCTCACCTGGCGCCAGGTAACGGTGCTACGAGCCTACTGCAAGTACCTGCGCCAGGCCGGCACAACCTTCTCACAGAACTACATGGAGGACGCCCTCTTCGCGAACCCGCACATCGCCCGACTGCTCGTGGAGCTCTTCGAAGCCCGCTTGGACCCGAGCCGTCAGGCGCGCGCCGAGGCTGAGACCGAGCGGTTGAGAGGGGAGATAGAAGAGGCGCTCGATGAGGTCGTGAGCCTGGACGAGGACCGCATCCTCAGGAACTTCCTGAACGTCACCCTGGCGACGGTGCGCACGAACTACTACCAGAGAACGCCGGAGGGCGAGCCCAAGCCGTACCTCTCCTTCAAGTTCGACCCGAGCGAGATCCTCGTGCTGCCTCTGCCCCGCCCGAAGTTCGAGATCTTCGTCTACTCCCCCCGCATGGAGGGCGTGCACCTTCGGGGAGGCAGGGTCGCGCGGGGCGGCATCCGGTGGTCCGACCGCAGGGAGGACTTCCGCACCGAGGTCCTAGGCCTCATGAAGGCCCAGATGGTGAAGAACGCCGTGATCGTGCCCGTCGGCGCGAAGGGTGGCTTCGTCGTCAAACGGCCGCCCACTCAGGGAGGCCGCGAGGCGCTCCAGGACGAGGTCATCGGCTGCTACAAGACCCTTATCCGCGGCATGCTCGACCTGACGGACAACCTGGCGGGCGACCGCGTCGTGCCGCCCGAGGACGTGGTGCGCTACGACGAGGACGACCCCTACCTCGTCGTGGCGGCGGACAAGGGCACGGCGACCTTCTCGGATATCGCCAACAGTATCTCTGCCGACTATGGGTTCTGGCTCGGCGACGCCTTCGCCTCGGGCGGCGCGCACGGCTACGACCACAAGGAGATGGGGATCACGGCGAAGGGCGCGTGGGAGTCGGTGAAGCGGCACTTCCGGGAGCTCGGGATGGACATCCAGAACGAGGACTTCACGGTGGCCGGCATCGGGGACATGTCCGGCGACGTGTTCGGCAACGGCATGCTTCTGTCCAGGCACATCAAGCTGGTGGGCGCGTTCAACCACCTCCACATATTCCTCGATCCCGACCCCGACCCGGAGACGAGCTTCCAGGAGCGAGAGCGGCTCTTCAAGTTGCCGCGCTCCTCGTGGTCGGACTACGACGAGAGCCTCATCTCCGAGGGCGGCGGCGTGTTCTCCCGTACCGCGAAGTCCATCCCTCTCTCCCCAGAGGTACGTGAGATGCTCGGCGTGGAGGAGGAGACGCTCACGCCGAACGAGGTGATCCGGGCTCTGCTCAAAGCGAAGGTCGACCTGCTCTTCAACGGCGGCATCGGGACGTACGTGAAGTCCAGCGAGGAGACCAACGCCGACGTCGGGGACAGGACCAACGACGCCGTGCGGGTGGACGGCGGGGAGCTCGAGTGCCGCGTGGTGGGCGAGGGCGGGAACCTCGGCTTCACCCAGCGGGGGCGTGTCGAGTACGCGCTGGGCGGCGGGCGCATCTACATGGACGCCATAGACAACTCCGCCGGCGTGGACTGCTCGGACCACGAGGTGAACATAAAGATCCTGCTCGACTCTGTCGTCGAGGATGGGGACATGACGGAGAAGCAGCGCAACGAGCTGCTAGTCGAGATGACAGAGGAGGTGGGCCGGCTCGTGTTGAGGGACAACTACGAGCAGACCCGCGCCATAAGCAACGCCCTGGCGCTGGCGCACCCCATGATCGACGTCCACATCCGCTACATACGCGCCCTCGAGGAGGCAGGCAGCCTCAACCGCGAGCTCGAATTCCTCCCGAGCGACGAGGCATCTGGCCGAACGCAGGTCAGAGGGCATAGGCCTCACCGCCCCCGAGTTCGCCATCCTGCTCTCGTACACCAAGATCACGCTCTACAAGCAACTCCTCGCCTCCGACCTCCCCGAGGACCCTTACCTCTCGGTCGAGCTGGAGCGCTACTTCCCCACGCCTCTGCGCGAACGCTTCCGCGAAGAGATGCGCGAGCACCGGCTGCGACGCGAGATCACCGCAACCTGCGTGGTGAACGACCTGGTAGACAGGGGCGGCCCCTCGTTCGCCTTCCGTCTCGGTGAGGAGACCGGAGCCGCGCCGGCGGAGATCGCCAGGGCGTACACGGCGGCCTGCGATGTGTTCGACATGCGCTCCCTGTGGGACGAGATAGAGTCCCTAGACAACGTGGTCGAGGCCCAGACGCAGACCAGGATGCTCCTCGAGTGGCGCAGGCTCGTCGAGCGCGCCACCCGCTGGTTCCTGCGCAACCGCAGACCGCCCCTCGACATCTCCGCCACGGGCGCGTACTTCTCGGAGGGAGTATCCGAGCTCACCCGGCGCCTCCCCGAGTTCATGCTCGACGGTGACCGCGAGGGTCTGGAGCGGGCGACGGAACAGCTCGTCGAGGCGAACGTCCCGCCCCAGCTCGCCCGTAGGGTGGCCCTCCTGAACGCGATGTTCTCAGAGCTCGACATAGTGGACATCCCCACCGGCACTGATGAGCCACTGGACGAGGTCGCGGCGGTCTACTTCACGCTGGGCGACAGGCTGAAGCTCCACTGGCTGCGCGGTCACGTCGAGGCGCTCCCTCGCGACAACCGCTGGCAGGCGCTCGCCAGAGCGGCGCTGCGCGACGACCTCTATAGCCAGCAGGCCGAGCTCACCGCGGAGATACTGCGCAGCACCCCCTCCGAGCTCTCCGCCCAGGAACGTATCGAAGCCTGGGCGGAGGCGAATCGGGCGCAGGTCGATCGCACCCTGCAGGTGCTCACGGACATAAACGCCAGCGGATCCTTCGGGCTCGCGACGCTCTCGGTGGCGCTGCGTGAGATACGGAACCTCATAACCTCAGGCGCGCCACCAGAGGAGATGGAGGCGGAGCCACGCGCGACGCAGGCTTGACGGAGCGCGAGGATCTCGTCCGATCCGTCGTCGCCGCGGGCGTGCGAGATCCCCGCATCCTGGAAGCCCTGCGAGCCGTGCCGAGAGCCGGGTTCGTCCCGCCGGAGGTCGCGGATCTGGCGTACCTGGACAGGCCGCTGCCGATCCCGCACGAGCAGGTCACGACCCAACCCTCGCTCTCGGCGAAGATGATCGAAGCCCTCGACCTGACAGGCTCCGAGCGCGTCCTCGAGGTCGGCACCGGCTACGGCTTCCAGACGGCCCTGCTCTCCCGCCTCTCCCGCTCCGTCTACAGCGTGGAGCGCTTCCGCGACGTCGCCGAAACCGCGCTGAGAAACCTGGACCGTCACAGGATGGAGAACGTCGAAGTCGCCGTGGGCGACGGCACGCGAGGGCTCCCCGAACACGCCCCATACGACGCGATCCTCGTCTCCGCGGCCTTCACCTCCGTCCCACCGCCCCTCGTGAAACAGCTCGCACAGGGCGGCCGACTCGTCCAGCCGATGGGCCGTGGCGGCGAGGAGGAAGTGGTCCTCTTCTCCTTTCCCGGAGAGGAGCTCGTGCGTCTACGCACCGTCACCGGCGCCCACTTCGTCAGGCTCTACGGCGCGCACGCGTTCCCGGACCGATGACCGACCCTACACAACGCTTCACGGGCAGAGTGGAGAGCTACGTGAAGTACCGCCCCTCATACCCGCAGGCGATCCTGGACCTCCTCGCGGCGGAGTGCGGGCTCACAGGCAGCTCCGTAGTCGCCGACGTGGGGTCCGGGACCGGGATCCTGAGCACCCTGTTCCTGGAGAACGGCAACCGCGTCTTCGGCGTCGAGCCCAACCCCGAGATGCGAGCGGCGGCCGAGGAGCTTCTCGGCGATCACCCGCGCTTCACGAGCGTCGCCGGAACGGCCGAGGCCACGACGCTCGACGGCGATAGCGTAGACTTGATCGTCGCAGGCCAGGCTTTTCACTGGTTCGACCCGCGGCGGTCGCGGGTGGAGTTCGAGCGCATCCTGAGGCCCGGAGGTTGGGTGGCGCTCGTGTGGAACCTTCGCCGCAAGGACGCAACGCAGTTCCTCGCAGCCTACGAGCGGTTGCTGGAATCTTACAGGACGGACCGCGGCGAGATAGAAATCTGGAGACAAGATGCAAACCTGGCGGAAACCCTCTTCGGTCCCGACCACTTCTTGAGCGTCACCTTCGACAACGAGCAGGTCCTCGACCTCGACGGTCTTAAAGGAAGGCTATCCTCAGTCTCCTACATCCCCGCGCGCAGTGAGCCCGGTTCGGAGGCCATGCTGCGAGATGCGGAGAGGATCTTCAACGAGCACCAGACAGAAGGCAGGGTCGCTATCGAGTACGACACGAAGGTCTACTACGGACGCATACGGTCCACGAGATTGTAGTGGCGGTTCTCGCGTAAAGGCTCTTCGCGAAGCGCCACTACACACAGCGCTTTAGCCGGCTGCTCGTCGGCGTAACCGGTACAACCGATCCTCCAGCGCCTCTGGCGACACGCCCATGCCCGCCAGTATCCTGACCGCCGTCCCGTCCTCGTTGCTAAGTATCCCTAACAGGACGTGCTCTGTGCCGAGGTAGCTGTCTCCCAGCATCCGCATCTCTTTACGCGCCCCGACCAGCGCGTTCTTGGCCCGTGGAGATAATGGGAGCCGGCGATGGGTGGGGATGCTCATCTCGAAGACATCTCCCGCCTCCCGGCGTATCTCATCGAGGGAGATCCCGATCGAAGAGAGGGCGCTAGAGAACATCTCTTCGCAGGCCTCCCGCGCGTCTTCGAGCGTTACACCGAGCGAAGAGAGCGCCTCGGCGGCTATCCCCTCATCGGCACTCAGGATTCCCAGCAGAAGGTCCTCGTCGCCCACCGAGTCGTGACCCAGCATCCTGGATTCTTCGAAGGCAGCCTGCACACTCTTGCGGGATTTATCGGTGAAACGGTTGAACATCATTCGCCCCTGCCCTTTCTTCTCGGCGGTTCCCCGGGATATTTGTCCCTGATCCGCCTGGCGTGCTTCTTGTGCACAGCCTGCTTGCTCACCCCCAACACCTCGGCTATCTGCGCCCACGACCATCCCGCAATGAAGGCGTTCTCCACCTGCGCCGCCTCCAAAGCCTCGAGCAAACGCCTCAAGGCGACGACGGCCTCTAGTCCCTCCCTGGGGTCCTCCGGCCCTCCTACTCGTGTCCTCGTGTTCTGGTCCATGCGTCAATCATAGTTGACGCTACGGGATTTGTCAACCTTTATTGACGAAAAATCTCTGGACCTCTTCTGTCGCGGTTCTGCAACCTGTTGACCTGGTGCTATAGCAAGCGCGGAGGATCTTCCGCTCTGTCCGGCAGGACGTTGACGAGGTTTGTCGACGTTGCGAACGTAACGGATTACGGACTGCGCTCCAGCGACTCCCGGTGGGCTGCGGCGCGTTCGACGTACTCTCTGACTCCGCGGGCTATGAGAACAGAGACGAGGAGACGTTGCCGGGGACAAAGACGACCGGGACGGCGCTCTCGGGCCCGCTCTCCAGGAGGTGCGTCGCAAGCCGTGGGGTCTGCACCGTACTCGCCGTCACGCCTTCGGGCAGAGCGTCACCTGCCCCGCTCAGATCCACCGCCGTACCCGCGCTTTGTAGTCCAGGTACTCGTCGCCGAACTTGCCTTCCAGGTAGCGCTCCTCGCGCTCTATTACCCCACGCCGCATGACCTGGAGTACGACGGGGAGCAGCAACGCCGCGGGAAGCGCGTTGGCGAGGGCGGTGATGCCGCCGTAGATCAGGCTCATGCTCAGGTAGAGCGGGTTGCGGGTGAAGCGGAAGGGTCCACCGGTCACTATGGCGGTCGTGGGCTCCCTCGGGTCAGTGTTGGTCCCAGCCCGTTTCATCTCGCTGAAGCCGAGGAAGCCGATCGCGAGCCCGCCGGCGATCAAGGGCCAGCCGAGCACCCGCGAAAGGCCGCGCGGCAGGAAGGCGAGATGGTATCGCCTGTTAGCCAGCAGCCCTATAGCGAGAGCGCCGGCGTAGATCAGGGGTGGAGGCGCGATCACACCGGGGTTGTCCGCGTTTTCCGGCGCGTCGCTCATACTTCCACCAGCACGGCGTCGCCCTGGCCGCCGCCGGAGCAGATCGCCGCGAGCCCCCTGCCGCCGCCCCTGCGCACGAGCCCGTAAACGAGCGTCATCAGGATGCGCGCGCCGGAAGCCCCGATCGGGTGTCCCAGAGCCAGAGCCCCGCCGTTTATATTCACGATCTCGGGGTCCACTCCCAGGACGCGGGTCGAGTGGATCGCGACCCCCGCGAACGCCTCGTTTATCTCCACGAGATCCAGGTCCTCCGCTCTCCACCCCGCCTTCTCGAGCGCCAGCTTCCCCGCGTTGCCGGGCACGGTGAGCAGGTTCGCCGGCTCCTCGGCGACCTTGGCGTGGGCGACTATGGTCCCCAGAGGCTCGAGGTTCCGCCTTTCGGCGAAGGTCTCGCTCGCGAGCACCAGCGCTCCGGCTCCGTCGGTGACGCCGGGGGCGTTGCCCGCTGTCACGGTGCCGCCCTCGTCGATCGGCGGAAGCGCGGCCAGCTTCTCCAGGGTCGTGTCGCGCCGGATCGGCTCGTCGGCCTCGACGTAGCTGGTCTCTCCCTTGCGGCCCGCCACCTTGACACCCACGATCTCCTCGGCGAGCCTGCCATCGTCCGTCGCGGCTGCGGCGCGCTGGTGGCTCCGCAGAGCCCAACGGTCCTGGTCCTCGCGCGAGATATCGAACTTCTTCGCTCCGTCGGTGCCGAAGCGGATCATGTTGACGTGCTCGAAGGCGTCGAGCAGACCGTCGTGCATCATGGCGTCAAGCGCCGGTGCGTCGCCCATGCGCATCCCCCACCGCGCCTTCGGCAAGAGATACGGGGCGTTGGACATGCTCTCCATACCGCCCGCGAGGACTACCTCGTAGTCGCCGGCACGGATCAGGGTCTCTGCCAGCGTCGCGCTCCTGAGACCTGAGGCACACACCTGGTTGAGCGTCTCGGTCGTCAGGGAGAAGGGCAAACCCGCGTGGAAGTTGGCCTGGCGCGAGGGGATCTGACCGACCCCCGCCTGCACGACGATGCCGAAGATGGAGTGCCGTATGTCAGCGTCTTCTATGCCGGAGCGGTCTATGGCCTCCCGTATCGCTACCCCGCCGAGCTCCGGCGCACCAAGGGGAGACAGCGCCCCGCCGAACTTCCCGAAAGGCGTCCGCGCCGCCCCCAGAACTACCGCTCGTTTCACTCCAAACCTCCGATACCCGAAGAAGTGTCCCTACTTCTAGTCTAACGCAACGATGGTATGCCGGATGACAGCCACTTACCTCAAGTGGTTTTCTCGAAGGATGTGACGCCAAGGCCCGGTTGCGCGAGCCGTCATCCCGGGAGCATACGCTCTAGTAAAATACGGCACCAGGGAAAGAGGCGAGGAGGCATCGTGGCGAACATCGGCGATTACGCGACCACCTACGAACTGTTCGACTGGGAGACGCCTGAGAGATTCAACTTCGGTCGAGATGTCGTCGACAAGTGGCCGGAGGACCGTCCGGCCATGGTCTGGCTCGGGACGAGCGGCGAGGAGCGCAGGCTGACCTTCGGCGACTTCTCCAGGCTCTCCAACCGGTTCGCCAACGTAGCCCGCGATATGGGCGTGCGCCGCGGCGACAGGGTTATGGTCCTCCTCGGCAAGGTCCCCGAGTGGCACGCTATCCTCACCGGACTGCTCAAGCTCGGCGCCATCGCCATACCTTGCGCCCCTCAGCTCCGCACCGGCGACCTCAAGTTCCGGGCCGGGCATTCCGGCTCGGTAGCTATGATCTCCGGCCCCGAGGGCATCGGGGAGGTCGAGAAGATGCGCTCTGAGGCCCCGGACCTCCGCCACTTCGTCTCCGTGGGCGAGGAGAACGAAGGCTGGGAGTCCTTCGAAGACCTCGTGGCCAACGCCTCAGAAGACTTCACCGCCGAGGACACGGCTTCCGCGGAGGGCTCGTTCATCCTCTACACCTCGGGGACGACCAAGCATCCGAAAGGCGCGCTGCACACCCACGGCTACACCCACGGCAAGCGGATGCAGGCGCTTTACTGGTTGGATCTCCAGGACGGCGACCGCCTCTGGTGCACCTCCGGGACGGGATGGGCCAAGAGTATCTGGAACGTTTACCTGGGACCGTGGAGCCTGGGCACGGAGATCTTCTTCCACGAGGGCGGCTTCGACCCGGCCGAGCGGCTAGACCTCATACGACAGTATGGGATCACGGTCCTCTGCCAGGCCCCGACGGAGTACAGGCTCCTCGCCAAGACCCCCGAGCTGAAGAACGCGGACCTGTCTAAGCTGCGCCACGCCGTCTCGGCCGGGGAACCACTGAACCCGCCGGTCATAGAGCGGTGGAAGGAGCTGCACGGCGTCACGATCTACGACGGCTACGGCCAGACCGAGAACACCCTGCTCGTCGGCAACTTCCCCGGCCTCGAAGTGCGTCCCGGCTCGATGGGCAAGCCCTCGCCCGGCTGCGACGTCAAGGTCATAGACCCGAACGGCAACGAGTGCCCGCCCGACGAGCCGGGAGACATCGCGCTCGCGAATAGAATTCCATGCCTCTTCAAGGAGTACTGGAACCAGCCGGACGAGACGGAGGCGGCCTTCAGGGACGGTCATTACCTGACAGGGGATAGAGCTTACAGGGACGAGGACGGATACCTGTGGTTCGTGGGACGCTCGGACGACGTGATCCTCTCCGCCGGCTACCGCATCGGGCCCTTCGAGGTCGAGAGCGTCCTCATCGAGCACCAGGCCGTCGTCGAGAGCGCGGTGGTGCCGACGCCGGACGAGGACCGCGGGAGCGTGGTGAAGGCGTACGTAGTCCTCGGCAAGGACTACGAACCGTCGGATGGGCTCGCGCGCGAGATACAGGACTTCTGCAAGGCCCAGAGCGCCCCGTACAAGTATCCGCGCCGCATCGAGTTCATAGATGAGCTACCCAAGACCACGAGCGGCAAGATCCGGCGCGTCGAGCTGCGTCAACGCGAGATGGTATAGAAAGGTATCAGGTCTCAGCCGTCAGGCAAAACCGTTCGCGGCGTAGCCGGGCTTCGGGTTCGCGCTCCGGCCATGCGTCACCTGAAACCTATGTCTAACCTGCGCGCACTCGACAACGAGCAGTTCTGCTACCTGACGACTACCGGGAGGGTAACCGGCAGGCCGCACTACATCGAGATCTGGTTCTCGCTCTCCGGCGACACCCTCTACATGCTCTCGGACAGCCACAGCTCGGACTGGGTCGAGAACCTGCGCCGTGCCCCCGAGGTCATCGTCCGTATCGCCGGAGAGCGCTTCGAGGGAAGCGCTCGCGTCGTCGAAGACGGGGAAGAGGACGAGCTGGCTCGTAGACTCCTGGTCGAGAAGTACGAGAGCAGACCCGGCAGCCTCTCGAGCTGGAGGCGTACGGCCCTGCCTGTGGCTGTGGACCTCCAGCCCGCCGCGGCGCCTTAAGCCAGGCAGCGTGCTGACCAGCTGAGAAGCGCCGCGAGCTGGGTGAGGCTGCTCGCCATGCGCGGTCCGTACCAGGTGAGTAGCTTTCCGTCCACGAGATGTATACGGTCCGAATGGGCAGCGGGGATGTCGAGCGCGTAGAAATCTTCTAGGTCCTCGGCCGAGAACGGGTAGGGCTCGTCGGGGAGCAGGACGATATCCGGCTGCGCTTCTTCCACTTCCTCCAGCGTGAAGACAGGGTAGCGCGCCGAGCCGCCGCACACGTTCTCGCCGCCGCACGTCTCCAGCACGTCGTGGGCGTAGGTGTCCGAGCCGACGCTCATGTACGGATTCTTCCAGATAGGGACGAAGAGGCGCCGTGGGTTCGTCTGTTTCATCTCCTCCCGCAACCTGCCGTACACCCGCTCGATGGGCCCCAGGACGGCGTCGGTCCGCGGCGCCTCGACGGCCCTGGCCAGCTCCCGCAGGAGCCACAACGCTCCTTCCACGCTCTCCGGGGCGCCGACGAAGACGGGCACGCCGGCATCCTGGATCCTCTCGACGTTCTCCCTGCTGTTCTCCTCCCTGACAGAGACGACGAGATCGGGCTCGAGCTCCAGGAGGCGTGGTACGTCCACCTTCTTGGTCCCTCCCACCACCGGCACTTTCCCGACCGCGCGCGGCGGCCACAGGCAGTAGCGGGTGCGCCCGACGACCCGGGCTCCCACTCCGAAAGCGAACAGGGCCTCGGTCAGGCTCGGCACCAGGCTGACGATGCGCTCCGGGGTCACGGCGTTACGGCCTCAGACCTCCCTGAAGATCCTCTCGGAGGCGGAGATGGGATCCAGCTCCCGCTCGTAGACCTTCTCCATGAGCTCGTCGTCCTCGCGGCTCAAGCGCTCCTGCATCTCCTCCTCGAGACGCTCCTTGGCCCACGAGATGACGAACTCCTTGAGCGACGCGCGCCGCCGCTCCTCGAGCTTGCCGCTCTCCTCCAGATAGGATCTGTGCTTCTCGATGGTCGCTTCGAGCTCCTCGACGCCCTCGCCCGTATCGCCGCGGGTCATGATTATCGGGGGGTACCAGGGCTGGGGATCGAGCTCCTGCCCGATGTCCAGTATGGAGCGAACCTCGTTGGCTGCCCCTTTGGCCTGCGGGTGGTCGGCCTTGTTTATACAGAAGATGTCGGCTATCTCCATAACCCCCGCCTTCAAAGCCTGCACCGCGTCCCCTGCCCCCGGCTGCAAGGCCAACACCACCGTGTCCGCAGCCGACGCCACCTCGACCTCCCCCTGCCCCACCCCGACCGTCTCGTACACGACGACGTCCATCCCCGCGGCCTCCATCGCGAGGGCAGCGAGCCGCGAGGCTCCCGCCAGTCCCCCCAGGTGCCCCCGGCTCCCCATCGAGCGGATAAAGACGCCGGGGTCGAGGAAGTGCTCGGAGAGCCGGATGCGGTCCCCGAGTATGGCGCCTCTGGAGAAAGGGCTCGAAGGGTCGACCGAGACGACCCCCACCCTCCTGTCTTCCTCGCGGTAGAGCTCAATGAGCTTCGCCATGATGCTGCTCTTGCCCACCCCTGGCGGGCCCGTGAAGCCGACGCTAAGAGCATTGCCCGTTTTTGGGTAGATCTCGGAGATAATCTCGTGCGTCTCGGGGTCTCCGCGCTCGATCTTCGAGATCACACGCGCAAGAGCGCGCCGGTCACCGGCGAGCAACCGCTCGACCAGGCTATCTCCGCCGGTCACCCGACTCTCCACGCACGTATCTTTGCTTCCATACAGGAAGCCAGAGTACGATACGTCTCGCGCTCCGACAAGGCAGGGACACCGCGAACCTTCCTCGGTCACATGCTCTGCAAATGTGTTGCTCTGCTTTGCATGTCAAATCTGGCGAGCATCATGTTCATTCGCTATTCGCACGCCTCGCTGGCGGGGAGGATCTGGAAGTTGCGGCACGATCTTACTGCTTACGACGCGGCCTACGTCGCGCTCGCCGAGGCGCTAGACGCGCCGCTTGTCACGACGCCACGATGGAGTCGTACCTCTAAGCCCACTCCGTCTCCAGCTCTGGCGGCTGGCTCAGCGTCTGGAAGACCACGCAGTACTGCTCCGTCTTGCGCCGCAGGTTGTCCAGCTGCTCCTCCGTAGCCTCAGGCGCTACGACATCGAACCTGGTACGGATGCGCTCGAAGCCGACGGGCACTTCCCTGGAGACGCCCAGAGTTCCCGCGAGATCCAGCTCGCCCTCGACCTCGACCTCGATGCGCTCGGCTTCTATGCCCATGGCCTCGGCTACCATCTGGCAGGTTACCTGGGCGCAAGCCGCCAGAGCGCCGAGCAGAAGGTCTCCTGAGCAGGCAGCCGTGCCTGCCCCTCCGACGCCTGCATGGGCCTGGGCCTCGTAGACGGCGCGGCCTATGTCCACGGAGCAGGAGATCGGGGTGTCTGTCTGGCTACCTCTCGCCCGGAGCGTTATACGAGAAGAGCCGGGTTCGCCGCGATACTTTTCTTTCAACGGCCTCTGCACCGATCTGAGATCCATGACCCTCCCGTCAGTGGCTGCCTTTCAGCCGCGAATTGTAACGCGAAAGGGTCCTCCGAGGAGGACCCCCTCTGCGCCGTTATCTGGTCGGTACTAACCTTCCAGCAGGAGAGACTCCGGGTCTTCGATCAGCTCCTTTATTCGCACGAGGAAGCTCACGGCCTCGGCGCCGTCTATGACGCGGTGGTCGTAGGAGAGTGCAATGTACATCATCGGTCGGATCTCGACCTCCCCGTCAACCGCAACTGGGCGGTCCTGGATCTTGTGCATACCCAGGATGGCTACCTGCGGCAGCGTCAATATAGGTGTCGAGACGAGCGAGCCGAAGATGCCGCCGTTGGTGATGGTAAACGTGCCGCCGCGCAGGTCCTCTAGCGTGAGCTTGCCCTCGCGAGCTCTGGTCGCAAGGTCCGCTATGGTCTGCTCGATCTCGGCGAAGTTCTTGCGGTCGGCGTCGCGCACCACTGGGACGACGAGGCCCTCGTCGGTGCTGACCGCCACCCCTATGTCGTAGTAGTGCTTGAGTAGAAGCTCATTGTCCTGCAACTCGGCGTTGACCTTCGGGAACGCCTTGAGCGCCGCTATGGAAGCCTTGGTGAAGAAGCTCATGAAGCCCAGGCGCGCGCCGGTGCGCTCCTGGAAGGCGTCCTTGCGCCGCCGCCGCAGCTCCATGACGGCGCTCATGTCCACCTCGTTGAAGGTGGTGAGCATCGCGGAGTTCTGCTGCGACTCGACGAGTCGCTGGGCGATGGTGAGCCTGCGGCGCGAAAGGCGCACCCGCTCCTCGCGGCCGTCCTCGGCCGCGGGGGCTGGCGCAGCTTCCCGCTTGCCGTCCTCCTCGGGGGCTGCGGGCCGCTCGGCCTCGCGAGTGGTCGTGGTGCCGCTACTCTGCTCGCGGATCAGACGCTCCACGTCTTCGCGCGTAACCCTCCCGCCCGAGCCGCTCCCCGAGACCTCTCCGAGGTCGATCTCGTACTCCTGAGCCAGCTTCCTGACGGAGGGCGAGGCCCTGACCCCGTTCTCGACCTCCCTGTGGCCGTCCTCGTCGGCGGTGTCCTGGGGCTCGGGCTGCTCGGTCTCCGCCCGATCCTCTTGTGGGGCTTCCTCTGGAGCTTCCTCCTCCTCGGGTTCTTCGGCGGGAGCATCGCTGCCGGCGCCATCGGCTTCGCCTTCTCCGATGGTCCCTATGACCTCTCCGACGCCAACGGTCTCGCCCTCGCCCTTGGATATGGACTCCAGGACGCCGTCCTGCTCGGCCTCGACCTCGAAGTTGATCTTGTCGGTCTCGAGCTCGACGAGGGCCTCGCCCGACTTCACGGCCTCGCCCTCCTGCTTGAGCCAGCGTCCGACCGTCGCGTCGGCTACCGACTCCCCGAGCTCCGGGACGTGTATCTCAACCGCCAACTGGCAACACCTCCTTCTCTAGGTTCTCCACCCGGAGCTTCAGTCGCTCTTGCTGGGGGCGCGGCCCTGCGTCCCCTGCGCGGCCGTCTCGGCCTCCTCCAGGTTCCCGTCGACGCTCTCGAAGGCAGCCCGGACTATGCCCGCGTGCTCCTCCTTGTGGAAGCGCGCGGAGCCCTGGGCAGGGCTGGGCCGGGCCGGCTTGCCGACATACCGAACGGCAAACTCCCCGTCGGTCAGCGCCCGCAGGCGCGGCTCCACGAACGTCCAGGCCCCCATGTTCTTCGGCTCCTCCTGGACCCAGAGTATCTCGCGCAGGTTGGGGTAGCCTCCGATGACCTCCCGCACCTGCTCCTCCGGGAAGGGGTAGAGTAGCTCTATCCGGGCCACCGCTGTGTCCACGGCCTCCTCCTTGAGGTTGCTACCGGCGAGCTCCGTGTAGACCTTGCCCGAGCACAGGATGAGTCGCTCGACCGAGTTGGCTCTCTCGCGAGCCTCCTCGTCGTCGAGCACGGGGAGGAAGCCGCCTTCTGTGAACTCTGCAAGGTCGGAGGCTGCCATGGGGTGCCTGAGGAGGCTCTTCGGGGTCATTATTATGAGAGGCCGCTTGTTGTCCTCGAGCACAGCCTGGGCGCGCAGCAGGTGGAAGTACTGGGCCGCCGTGGTGAGGTTGGCCACTCGGATGTTCTCGTGCCCCGCGAGCTGCAAGAAGCGCTCCAGGCGGGCGCTCGAGTGCTCGGGACCCTGGCCCTCGTAGCCGTGCGGCAGGAGTAGTACGAGCCCCGAGGTCTGCCCCCACTTGGCCTGCCCGGAGACAATGAACTGGTCGATCATGGGCTGCCCGACGTTGGCGAAGTCGCCGTACTGGGCCTCCCAGAGGACCAGGGCGTCGCGCGCGTTCACCGAGTAGCCGTACTCGAAGCCCATGACGGCGATCTCAGAGAGCGGGCTGTTGTACACCGCGAAGGAGGCGTTGGCCTGCGGGATGTTCTGGAGCGGGACGTAGCGCTCCCCGGTCTCGACGTCGTAGATCGCCGCGTGCCGCTGGGAGAACGTGCCACGCACGGTGTCCTGCCCTGTGAGCCGTATCGGCACGCCGTCCTCGAGCAGCGAGGCGAAGGCGAGCGCCTCGGCGTGCGCCCAGTCTATGCCCTCCTCGTCGTCCAGCTCGCCGCGGGTCTTCTGGAATAGCCGCTCTAGCTTCTGGTTGGGAGTGAAGCCCTCGGGGCGCTCGAGCATGGCTGCGTTCAGCTCCTCGAGCCTGCCGGCGGGGACGGCCGTCTCCGGTATCTCGACGAGCGGCGTGTACGGCTGGTCGGTCGCGACGTCCTCTTCTTCGATCCCCTCTGATGGCTTCTTCTGGATCTTCTGCATCTTCGAGAGGACTTCCTCGGCCATCCTTTCAGCCTCGCCCTCCTCGATGAAGCCGCGGCGTTCCAGCACTTCGGCCCAGATCTCGCGCACCGGCGGGTGGTCGCGGATGATCTCGTACATCTTCGGCTGGGTGTAGGCGGGCTCGTCGCCCTCGTTGTGGCCGTAGCGCCTATAGCCGATCAGGTCGATCATGAAGTCCTTGCCGAATTCCTCGCGGTAGGCGTAAGCCATTCTCGCGACAGCCATGCACGCCTCGGGGTCGTCGGCGTTGACGTGGACGACGGGGATCTCGAAGCCCTTGGCCAGGTCGCTCGCGTACGTGGTTGAGCGCGCGTCCTGTTTCTCGGTGGTGAAACCGAGCTGGTTGTTGGTGATTATGTGGATGGTGCCGCCCGTGGTGTAGCCCGGCAGGCGGCTCAGGTTCAATGTCTCGGCCGAAACACCCTCACCAGGGAAGGCCGCGTCGCCGTGCAAGAGTATCGGCAGCGACGCCTCCGCGTCCCAGCGCGGCTCGCCGGCCTCGTCGCGCTTCTCCTGGGCGGCGCGGGCCATGCCCTCGACCACGGGGTTGACGTGCTCGAGGTGGCTCGGGTTTGGCGCCAGGTTTATGAGAACCTCCTGGTCGGCCTCCTCCTCGCTTAGCTGCCAGCCCCGGATGCCGAGGTGGTACTTCACGTCCCCGACCCAGGCCTCGCCAGGGCTGTCGGCGGCCGATGCGACCTCGCCCCTCTCCGGCTGCTGGAACTCGCCGAAGATCTTGGAGTACGGCTTGTCCAGCACGTGGGCCAGCACGTTGAGGCGGCCTCTGTGCGCCATCCCCATGACCACCTCTGGCGTCCCCGCGTTGGCCGCGGCCTGCACCAGGTAGTTGATCATCGGTACTACCATGTCGTTGCCCTCGATCGAGAAGCGCTTCTGCCCGAGAAACGTCTTGTGGAGGAACTTCTCGAGGACGTCGACCTGCGTTAGCCGCCGCAGCAGCCCTCTGGCCTCGGACCTGTCCATGGTGCCGCCGAAGCGCTCGGACTCCACCGCCTCGCGCAACCAGAACCGCTCGTCGGGCGCGTGGACGTGCCCGAAGTCGTAGCCGATCGACCTGCAGTACAGGCGCCTGAGCTCGTCCGCCGCCTCCTTGGCGTTGGAGGTGCGCTCCGCGACAGGTCCCCCTATTATGAGGGTGGGCAGGTCTTCCAGGTCTTCCTCGCTGATGCGGTAGAAGCCGGGGTCGAGCGTGGGATCTCCGGGCGGCTCGCTCCCAAGCGGGTCCAGCTGGGCCGCCATGTGCCCGAAGTCGCGTATGTGCCGGATAAACTTGGACGCCCCGACGTCCTTCTCTACGTCCGCCGCCACAGGCGCGCCCGAGGCCGCCCGCCCGTTGGCCTGCGGCGGGCTCCAGGTCTCGAAGAACTCCCGCGTACGTTCGTCGACGGACTCCGGGTCTTCTCTATACCTCTCGTAGAGATCTAGGACGTAGCCGAGGTTCGGCCCGTAAAACTGGCTCTCGGTCTGCTTCTGCAACAGGATCACACCCTCACGTCACGTTTAAACTTCTGCAATACCAAGCGGCGCAAGAGGAGGCGCGAGATCTGTTGGCCGCGCCTCCCCGAGGTGTCGTTCTTGGGGAAGATTTACTCATTTTGATCTTCTTTATGATACCCCACATAACCGTTTGCATCTTACCCTGAAGTCGTCCCCGGCAAGCCTGCTATCCGGGACTCCCGAGCGCGGCCCTCATCTCATCAGCCATACCACCGTGGCCGTACTTCTCGGCCTGCAGAATGCCCGCCTTGTGGGGACGGACTAACGTCCCGGTCGTCCGGGCTTATTATCTAGCAAGTCGCCCTGGCTTCGCCGGGCGACTTGTCAGCTAGGGTCAGCTTTTTGTTTTATGAGGCGCAGGCTCTCACCGTTCGATGGTGAATTCTCACGACTCAATTCAGGTAACTGTGGATAAGCGGAACGGCGGTAGAGCCCTCGCCCACGGCAGATGCCACCCTCTTTACGGACCCATGCCTCACGTCTCCGGCAGCGAAGATGCCAGGCACGCTGGTCTCCAACAGCATCGGCGGACGTTCCTGTGTCCACACTTCAGGTGTCCCCCAGTCGCGCAGCAAGTCGTGTCCGGTTACGACGTAGCCTCCCCTGTCGCGTACGATGTCCTCGGATAGCCACTCGGTGCGAGGCTGGCCTCCTATGAGCACGAACACGGCTGCAGAGGCGACGGTATTCACAGTACCGGAGGCGGAATCCTCGAGGACGAGATGCTCCAGCCGTCCCTCTCCTTTGCCATCTACGACTCGGGTGTTGAGACGGACCTCGATATTCTCGGCCGCTTCTATCTCTGTTATCAGGTACTCAGACATGCTTGCCGCAAGCGATGCACCCCGCACCAACAACATGACCTTCGAGGCGTACCTGGAGAGGTGCATAGCGGCCTGCCCGGCAGAGTTCCCGCCTCCCACGACATGCACCTCCCGGCCCTCGGTGGCCTGGGCCTCGGTCACGGCAGCGCTGTAGAATACGCCCGCGCCCTGCAATGACTCGAGCGCCGGCACTCCCAGGCGGCGGTAGGAGACACCAGTGGCTATCAGCACACTCCTGCCTCTTACCTCGATCCCATCGGAAAGCGAGACCAGGAACTCATCCTCGACGCGACGCAGCCCCGTCGCGTGGCGCGCGAAGTCGAAGGAAGCGCCGAACAGCCACGCCTGGGTGTAGGCCTGCGCGGCGAGCTCCTGGCCGCTTATCCCGCGTGAGAAGCCAAGGTAGTTGCGAATCAGCGAGCTGGTTCCTGCCTGGCCGCCGAAGGTCTCTGCGTCCACAACCAGAGTATCGAGACCCTCTGAGGCTCCGTAAACCGCGGCGGCAAGCCCCGCAGGGCCTGCTCCCACGATCACGAGGTCGAAGTTCCGCTGGTCCGGCCTTATGTTGACCCCGAACGGGATGCTCTGCGCGAAGGCATCAACCATCTCGGCGTTGGAGGGATCGACGAGTGCGCGCTGGTCGAATATGATCACCACGGGAAGCCGATCCGGGCTCGCGTCCCAGCGGGCGAGAAGCTGCTTCCCCTTTTCGGAGTCTGCTGCGTGGAACTCGAGCGGCACCCTGCTGCGTGACCACAGGTCCCTGATCTCGTGCGACCGCGCCGACCACCTCTCGCCGACGACGCGGAGCGCCACGAACCCGGGGCGGTGTGCGCTGGTCCACTCGTCCAGGGGGTAGACGTGGCGAGCGCGGGCGAGAAACTCGGCTCCCGTCATTTGCGGCACCCACTGGTCGGCGAGCACGAGTGCCACGTCATCACCCGCCGCCTCGCACTCCCGCAACCTCTTCATGCCCGCCTCTGTCGAGCTTTCGCACACGACGTGGTAGTCCTCGCCATAGCGCTTTCGAAGCTCGTGTGCGATCAGCTCGAGGTCTTCGGGGTTGTCCTCGACAACCAACAACACGGGCTTGGTAGCTCCCGAATCTTCACCGCTCATACCACGCCCACCTTCCTCACGCACCCGGCTGGTAGACCGCGATAGACAAGCTCCGAGTTTAACGCATGGACTACACGAGGGGGCCTCGACGCTCGTGCCGGATCACGTATCTCTCCTGGTGTGGAATGACTGAAAAGTAATCAGCTCTCTGGCGGATCCGCGGGGAGCACAACCGGCCTGCGGATCGACCCGGGCAGAGGTCCAGGACCAAAGAAAAGTGTGTAGCGAATGCCTGGCGGAATGGAAGAATGGGCCCGCACCGATGCTCCAGGAGAACTCAGCTGTGTCATACAAGTGGCGTAGACCAGTATCCTCGTACGCTACTCCGCTGACCTATACTAACCTTTTCGACGACTGGCGAGAGGTGGTTCAGATGGAGGGCTTCGAGAACAGGATCGAGTACTTCGAGCGCATGGTCGCGGACAACCCAGATAACCCGACCGGCTTGCTAGCCCTGGCCAACGAATACCAGAAGGCCGGGCGTTACGAGGACGAGGCAGCGGCGCTGGAACGCTACCTCTCAGTCCACAGCGACGACGAGGGCAACGCTTATGCGCGACTGGGCGACGTGCTCTCACGCCTCGGGCGCGAAGACGAGGCACGGGCCGCTTACGAGACGGGCATCCGGCAGGCCGAGAAGCATGGTCACAGCGGTATGGCCGAGGACTTGCGGCTCGCGCTCATACAGCTGAGCGAGTGAGGCGGCTTGTCCAGCACGCCTCCCTGCGGTCGGCTTGTCAGCACGCCGCTTCGCCTCGCTTCTCAGCACGCTTCGGCCCTTTTAGGGCCTCGCTCTCAGCACGCCACCTGGCTTCGCCAGGCGGCTTCTCAGCTTCTCTCAGCACCAAGAGAAGCTGAAATGCTGACAAGCGAGGGCCTTGTAAAGGCCCGAGCGTGCTGACAAGTCCCCTGGAACAGGGGACGTGCTGACAAGCGGAGGCCGCTAGAGGCCGCAGCGTGCTGTATTGCGTTAGTATAGTCGCCATGAAGCAGCCGAGACGTTTCGAGACCCGCGCCGTCCACTCCGGCGAGCGCAGGGGGGGCGTGGACGAGAACGGGAGCTTTTTCCCTATCTCGACCCCGATCTACGCCTCGACAACCTTCTCCCACCACGACATAGAGACTACGGACAGGGTCCTTGGCGGCGAGCAGCAAGGCTACAGCTACGCCCGCTACGACAACCCGACGGTGGTCGCCTTCGAGGAGGCGCTGGCCTCGCTCGAGGCCCCTGACGGCGAATCCAGGGCGTTCGCGTTCGCCTCGGGGATGTCCGCGATGCACGCCGCTCTGACGGCTGCGGAGCTTGGACCTGGGGCCACGGTCCTGGCGGCCGAGCAGCTCTACGGCTCGACGGCGACGCTCCTGCTGCAGATGTTCGGCGCGAACGGGGTCGAGGTCCGCTTCGTGGACGCCTACGACCTAGGGGCGGTGGAGAAGAAGGTGGCGGAGCTCGAGCCCCGCGCCGTCGTCATCGAGACCATCTCCAACCCCCTCCTGCGCGTGGCCGACACCGCGGGCGTTGCCGAGGTCGCGCGCGCGGGCGGCGCAGCGCTCGTGGTAGACAACACCTTCGGCACCCCCTGTCTGCAGCGTCCGCTCGAGCTGGGCGCGGACCTGGTAGTCCACAGCGCAACCAAGTACCTCTCGGGCCACGGCGACCTGACCGCCGGGGTCGTTGCCGCGGGTCCTCCGTATGATGGAGCGCTGGAGAGCATCAGGAAGCTCGTCGGCGGCACTCTTGGCCCCTTCGAGGCCTGGCTCGCCCACAGGGGCTTGAAAACATTGCCGCTGCGGATGGGCCGCCAGTGCGAGAACGCGCGCCTGATCTCCGCCCGCCTCGCCGCCCACCCGAAGGTCGCGAAGGTCCACCATCCGGCCCTGGATGATCACCCGGACCACGACGTCGCCAGCCGGGTTCTCTCCGACACAGGAGGCCTCGTCTCCTTCGAGCTGGAGGCCGGAGGGAGGGAGGCTGCCTACGCGTTCCTGAACGCCCTCAAGCTGTGCGTCAAGGCTCCGAGCCTCGGGGACATCTATACTCTGGCGATACACCCCGCCACCTCTTCCCACAGGGAGCTCTCGCCCACGCGCCGCGAGCGGCTCGGGGTGAGGGAGAACCTGATCCGGCTCTCCTGCGGTATCGAGCACCCACAAGACGTGATCTCCGACCTCGAAGCGGCGCTCGAAAAAAGCTAGTCAGCACGCTCCGGCCTTACGGCCTCCGCTTGTCAGCACGCTTGCCTTTCAGGCGTGGCGCCTTGTCAGCACGCTCAGGCTTCGCCTTCGCTTGTCAGCTTCTCTGAGCACTGGCGCTGACGGAGGGCCGCTAGGCCCGATGCGTGCTGAAAGCCCGCGAAGCGGGCGTGCTGACAAGCCGACCGCAGGGAGGCGTGCTGACAAGCGACGCCCGCAAGGGCGGAGCGTGCTAGGTGGAAAACTGCGCGGCAAGCTGCGAGAGTACCGATCGGGAAAGGCACGAGAACAAGGGAGGTTCGCGGCTATGGCGCAGACGCACTACTATCCGGAGGACGAGGTCCACTATATCTGGGACAACGAGCTGGATCCCGCTCTCACCATCGCGCCAGGCGACACGGTGGTCTACCACACCCGCGAGGTCAGCGACGACCAGATCACACCCGACTCCACCGCCGATGCCCTCGCCAGCCTTGACTGGGACCGCCTCTACCCGCTGGCCGGCCCCGTCGCTATCGAGGGCGCGGAGCCAGGCGACGTCCTGGAGGTGGAGGTCCTCGACATCCATACCCAGGGGTGGGGCTGGACGGCGGTTATCCCCGGCTTCGGGCTGCTCGAGGAGGACTTCACCGAGCCGTACCTCAAGATCTTCGACCTCACCACCGGCGACTACACGCATTTCAAGGACGACATCGTTATCCCCATAGAGCCCTTCTTCGGAACGATGGGCGTCAACCCGGACGACCCTGAGAAGCCGGCTGTCATGCCCCCCGGCCCGTTCGGCGGCAACATGGACACCCGCCACATTACGAAGGGCAGCAGGCTCTTCCTCCCCGTGCACGTCGCCGGCGCTCTCTTCTCGTGCGGCGACGCGCACGCCGCCCAGGGCGACGGCGAGGTCTGCGTGACCGGCATCGAGTCACCGATGTACGCGTCCCTGCGCTTCGACCTGCACAAAGACCGGACCATCCCGGCCCCGCAGTTCGCCACGCCGGGCCCGCTCACGCCGATGGTCGAGGACGCTGGCTGGTACGCCACGATGGGTGTGAACTCAGACCTCATGCAGGCGGCCAAGGACTCGCTGCGGGCGATGGTCGATCACATAAGCACGACGTACCACATAGAGCCCGTGGAAGCTTACGTCCTGGCCAGCCTGGTGGTTGACCTCAAGATCAGCGAGATCGTGGACAAGCCGAACTGGATAGTCTCCTCCTACCTGCCCCTCGCCATCTTCGGGTAAGCGAGGCGCGGTGCCAGAAGCCCTGGCCTTCGACATGTACGGCACGCTGGTGGACCCGGCCGGCATCAGCGGGCGGCTGGAGCGGTATCTGCCCGAGCAGGCGCAGAGCCTGGCCGAGGTGTGGCGCCGGAAGCAGCTGGAGTACACGTTCCGCCTCGCCGCGATGGAGCTATATCAGGACTTCGAGCAGGTCACGCGCAAGGCCCTGGATTACGCGCTCGCCACCGTCGGGCGAGAGCTCGCGCCGGAACAGAAAGACGACCTCATAGAGCGATACAACGACCTGGAGCGATTCGCCGACGTCGAACCGGGCCTCGAGCTCTTGAAGGAGGCCGGACACGCGATGATCGTCTTCTCCAACGGGGCTCCGCACATGCTCGAGGCACTCATGGACTCGGCGGAGCTCCGTCCTTACTTCGAGGGTTTCGTCAGCGTCGACGAGGTGAAGACATACAAACCCTCCCCCGAGACGTACCGGCACGCAGCGCGGCGGCTGGGGCGGCCTATCGGGGAGGTCCGGCTCGTCTCCTCGAACCCTTTCGACGACATCGGAGCGCAGGCCGCAGGTATGAAGTCCGCGTGGGTGGACCGCACCGGCGGCCTGTTCGACACGCTTGGCCCCACTCCGGAGATCGTCGTCGGCACGCTCACAGAGCTGGCGGATGCTCTGAATTGAGCACGCTACGCCCTTCGGTCGTCGCAGCACGCCGGCTTTCGCCGGCTTGTCAGCACGCCTGCTTCGCAGGCTCTCAGCACGTCCCCTAAAGGGAACTTGTCAGCACGCCACCTCCCTCCGGTCGGCGGCTCGTCAGCTTCTCTTGGCGCCAAGAGAAGCTGAAATGCTGACAAGCGAGGGCCTTGTAAAGGCCCGAAGCGTGCTGACAAGCCGAGCCGCGAGGCCGGGGCGTGCTGACAAGCGGAAGCCGAAGGCTGGAGCGTGCTAACTAGCTTACAAGCTGCCTGGCCAGCACCTCTGGCTCGGTCGCCGGCATCTGGCAGGCGTAGCCTTCGCAGACGTAGGCGGTCGCCTGGCCTGCGCGCGTGGGGCGGTCGGCGAGCAGAGGCACGAGGCCAGCGACCTCCTCATCCTCGGGTGCGCGGCCAGCGACGACCTTGTTGGGCAGGTAGCTGGCGTAGACGGCGTCTACCAGGGCCTGGGTGTCGGGCGATGCCGGGTCACCGACGATAACGACCTCGCGCGGGCGGGAGAGGTAGAAGTCGAGGGCGGCCAGGAGGCGGCCGAAACCGCCCGGCAGCTTCTCCATGCCCCCGCTCAGCTCCTCGAGTACGGCCTCGGCGCGGGCGCGGTAGTCTTCCCTGTCGAGGAGGAGCGCGAGCCTGAGAAGCACGTCGGTGGCGACGGAGTTGCCCGAGGGCGCGGCGCTGTCGTAGACGTCGCGCGGGCGTGTCACGAGCTCCTCGTGATCCGCCGGCGTGTCGTAGAAGGTCCTCCGCTCCTCGTCCCAGAACAGCTCCATGACGGCGTCGACGAGGTCCTGGGCCGCCGCGAGCCACCGCGGCTCGAACGTCGCCTCATACAGCGTAACTAGACCGTCGGCGACCATCGCGTAGTCCTCGAGGTAGCCGTTGAAGCGGGCCCGGCCGTCCTTGTACGAGCGCCTGAGGCGCCCGTCCACGCGCAGTTTTTCGAGCAGGAAGGCCGCGTTTCTCTCGGCGACCTCGCGGTAGTCCTCGCGGTCCAGGACGCTGGCGGCGAAGGCGAAGGAGCGGAGCATCAGGCCGTTCCAGGAGGCCAGAACCTTCTCGTCGCGTCCGGGCCTGACGCGCTCTTCGCGGGCGGCGAAGAGCCTGGACCGGATCCTTTCGACGCGTTCCCACAGCTCCTCGGGGGAGAGCCCGAACTCCGCGGCGACCACCTCCGGCGGTCGCGGCACGTGGAGAATGTTCCTGCCCTCGAAGTTGCCCCGTTCGGTAACGTCCCAGAAGCGCTCCGCGAGGCCGGCGTCCTCGGGGTCGAGGATGCTCCGGATCTCCTCCGGCGTCCACACGTAGAACTTGCCCTCCTCGCCCTCGGAGTCGGCGTCCTCGGCGGAGTAGAAGCCTCCCTCGGGGCTCGTCATGTCACGCAACGACGTAGTCGAGGGTCTCCTCGGCGATGCGACGGTAGAAGGAGTCACCGGTCGCCTGGTATGCCTCCAGGTAGAGGCGGCCGAGGAGGGCGTTGTCGTAGAGCATCTTTTCGAAGTGCGGGACCAGCCAGTACCGGTCCACCGAGTAGCGGGCGAAGCCGCCGCCGAGCTGGTCGTAGATGCCGCCGTTCGCCATCGCCCTCAAGGTGACCTCGACGCCAGAGAGCGCGTCCCGATCTCCGGTGCGGTGGTGGTGGCGGAGCAGGACCTCCAGGTTCATCGCCTGCGGGAACTTCGGCGCGCCGCCGAAGCCGCCGAAGCGCCGGTCCAGCTCCCCCGAGAGGGACGCGGCGGCGCTGTCCAGCAGCCCGGTTCCGACGGCGCTCCTCGGGGATGGCGGCGCCTGTGGCCGCCTCGAGGTACTCGCGGACGCCCTCGGCGCTCTTCAGACCTCGTCGCGGCGGTTCTCGTAGGCGTCGGCGAGGCTCAGGAGGAGCTGCTGGAAGGAGGGCAGGCCGCCGCGAGGGGCGGGAGGGAAATACGTGCCGCCGTAGAACGGCGCGCCGTCGGGGGTGAGGAAGACCGTCATCGGCCAGCCGCCGCCTCGTGTGAGGGCCTGGACGGCGGACATGTAGATCGAGTCCAGGTCAGGCCGCTCCTCGCGGTCCACCTTGATGTTGACGAAGTGCTCGTTCATCATGCTGCGCTGTCGCCTCGTCCTCGAAGGACTCGCGCTCCATCACGTGGCACCAGTGGCACGCCGAGTAGCCGACGCTCAGAGAGGATCGGCCTGTCCTCGCTCGCGCGCCCTCTCGAGCGCCTCCTCGCCCCACGGATACCAGTCCACCGGGTTGTCCGCGTGCTGCAGGAGGTACGGGCTCGTCTCGTTCGCCAGCCTGTTGGCCATATCGTCTTACCTCCCGCGGCGCCGGGACGGCGCCCCTCGAAACCTCTGCGACACAACGTACCATATAAGAGCCGCCGCTCGTAGATTTTTCCGAAGTACACGCATATTTCAGCGCGGATTCATCCGTGATTCATCGCCGTCTGTTCTCATTGGCGCACAGATCCCCTCGGGCAAAATAGAAAGGAGGGCACATGAGCGGCACGACTTCGTCCGGAAGAGGTTCCCTCGCCCCTCGCCGGAAGGTTGGCGCAGCCGGCGCGGGTGGCGCAATTACCACGATCGTGATCTGGGTGCTGCACGATCTTGCCGGGGTAGAAGTAACTCCTGAAGTGGCCGCGGCGATCACGACGGTGGTCGCGTTCCTTGCAGGGTACTTTACGCCGCAGCCGCAGCCGTAATGCCGGACACGCCAAGCGTATAACTTCCAATACCGGTTGGATCGGAGCCCGGTGGTTCCGGCCGTTCCGTGTCCGGAACCGCGCCCGCCGACCGAAGAGCGTGGTCGTGAGCGTTGCAGGTGCCGCCGTGATCACGCCGGTCGTGGCAGCACGGTTCAGACGCCTCGCTAGCGTCCGAAGAAGCCTCCCGTCGCGGAAAGCCCCGGCGGGAGGCTTCTCACTGTCCCGAGCAGCACGTCACGAAGTTTGGTACAGGCGGCGGCGGGTAGATATCTTTTCAAGGCAAAAGCGCGAGCGAGGAGGCGAAGCCTATGTGCTACTCCTACAGGGAATACCGGATGGAGGCCGAGGCCCGCAGGCAGCGGGAGGAAGAGGAGCGCAGGCGCCGCGAGGAGCAGGCGAAAAAGGCCGAGAAAGAGCGCGCGGCCAGGGAGCGCGAGCTGGTAAGGGCCTGACAGGGCCTCCCAGAGCCAAGTGAGAACGAAGGTCCCGGGCCGCGGTTCGGGGCCTTTGTTATATTTGATCCGTAAGAGGCAGACGGAAGGAGCCTGACATGAACCTGGAAGAGCTCGAGAAGACAGCCCGGGCGCTAGTGGCGCCGGGGAAGGGCATCCTCGCCGCCGACGAGAGCTTCGGCACCATCGGCAAGCGCTTCGAGGCGGTCGGCATCGAGTCGAGCGAGGACAGCCGGCGCGCCTACAGGGAGATGCTTTTCACTACCCCCGATATAGGCGAGTACCTGTCTGGTGTGATCCTCTTCGAGGAGACCCTCAGGCAAAAAGCCTCGGACGGCAGGCCGCTCGCGAAGGTGCTCGAGGACCAGGGCATCATCCCCGGCATAAAGGTGGACAAGAGCACCGTGCCCATGCCTCTCTCCCCGAACGAGAAGTTCACCCAGGGGCTCGACGGGCTGCACGACAGGCTCTCGGAGTACAGGGAGCTGGGCGCGCGCTTCACCAAGTGGCGGGCTGTGATCACCATCGGTAACGGCATCCCCACCAAGAGCTGTGTCGAGGCCAACGCCGAGGCGCTCGCCCTCTACGCGGCGTTCGCCCAGGACCACGACCTCGTCCCGATCGTCGAGCCCGAGGTCCTCATAGACGGAGACCACTCCATCGAGCAGTCCTACGAGGCCACGTTGCGGACACTCCATGAGACCTTCGACGAGATCCACGATCACGGCGTCGAGCTCTCGGCGCTGCTCCTGAAGCCGAACATGGTCATCTCGGGCAAGGAAGCCCCAGATCAGGCCAGCGTCGAAGAGGTAGCCCGCTACACGGTCGAGTGCCTGCTTCGCACCGTGCCGCCCGCGGTGCCGGGAATAGTCTTCCTCTCGGGAGGCCAGACCGACCTGCAAGCCACCCAGCACCTGAACGCGATGAACACACTTTACGAGGGCCTGCCCTGGGAGCTCTCCTTCTCCTACGCCCGCGCCTTGCAGGGGCAGCCGATGGAGATCTGGGGCGGCAAGGCCGAGAACGTCGAGCGGGCCCAGAAGACCTTCCACCACAGGGCGAAGATGAACAGCGCAGCCCGCGACGGCAGATACTCCGAGGAGATGGAGCAAGAAGCGGCGTAAATAGCACGCCTCCTCCCTACGGTCGGAGGCTTGTCAGCACGCTCCGGCTTCGCCTTCGCTTTCAGCACGCTTCGGCCCTTCTAGGGCCTCGCTCTCAGCACGCCGCCTTTGGCTTCGCCAGGCGGCTTGTCAGCTAGGCTCAGCACAGAGAGAAGCTGAAATGCTGACAAGCGAGGGCCTTGTAAAGGCCCGAGCGTGCTGACAAGGCGCCGAAGCGCGTGCTGACAAGCGCCCGCAGGGCGCGTGCTTACTGCTAGATGCGGTCCGCGCGCACTATCAGGCGTTTGTCGAAGGTCGGGATGGGGGTGCAGGTCTGGAGCGTCACCATGTCCCGCCCTACCACCTGGCCGGTTACCCAGTCCTCGCCTGGGTCGACGACGAACGACTCGGTGACCCTGTACCTGTACTTGCGGCCGTCGCGGTCCTCGAGTACCACCTCTTCGCCCTCCGTGAGCCTGTTCAGCCGGTAGAAGATGAGGCGGCTATCGGTTCCCTCATAGCCAAGGCGGTGGGCCGCGAGGTACACGTTCCTCTGGGCGCCGTCGCTCCAGGGGAAAGATGTTCCCGGCAGGTGGGCCACGCCGTTTTCCAGGGCCGACCGGCTGGTCGAGCTGAAGACTGGAGCGTCGCGGATGCCGAGGGCGTCTATCGTGAGGGCCATGATCGCCCCGCGCGGCAGATCGAAGCTCCGCGGTTCGTCCGCATCGGCGAGCTCCTCATCCGTCGGCATCGGCCAGTCCTCCCTGGCTGCCGGCAAAGCTTCGGGCTCCGGCTCGGATTCCGCCACCGGCTCGCGCGTCTTCTCGACCCATGCCTCGACTGCGGGTTTGGACCTTTTGAGCGGCTCGACCGTCGGCTCGGGCCCAGACTCCGACGCCACGGCCTTCTCGGACTCGGCGCGGGAGGAGACCGTTAAGGCGACCGCGACGGCCGTGAGCGCGAGCGCGAAGACCATCAGGGCCACGCCTACACGCACCATCTACCCACTATGCCTCTCGCCTCGTGGACCCGACCCATATATCTCCGCCCCGATCACCCCCCGCGCCGGCTACGTCCGCCGGCCACCCGCCACACCGCACCTCCGGCACCTCGACCTCCCGCGCTCAGCCGGAGCTCTGTGCGACTCGACGCGCATTATGCATTACTGGAAACGTCAATTCTATGTCTGGCAAACCAGAAAAGCCCACCAAACGAACGTTCCGTGTTGGCATCAGGTTTGTAGGCTTCAGGTTACAGGTAATGGACCTCGGTAGCGCATGCGTCGCGCTCTGGGGGCTTTCGAAGGCGAAGTAGAGCCTCTCCATAACCCCTGATACCTGTTGCCTGTAGCCTGATGCCTATATCCGATCCGCGCGCACGATCAGGCGCTTCTCGTAGGTGGGGACCGGGGTGCAGGTCTGGAGCGTCACCATGTCGCGTCCGCGCACCTGCCCCATCACCCAGACGTCGTCGGGGTTCACCCGCAGCTTTTCGGTCACGCGGTACCTGTAGGTTCTACCGCCACGGTCTTTCAGGCGTACCTCGTCACCCTCCTCCAGCGTGTTCAGGCTGTAGAAGACGAGGTGGCTGCCAGTACCAGGCCATCCGATGCGGTGCCCCTCTATGTAGACGTTCCTCTGAGGCGCCTCCGACCAGGGCAGGGAGGTCTCTGGGACATGTCCGACGCCGTTCTTCAGAGCCCACCGGCCATCCGAGTCGAAGACCGGAACACTGTGGAGTCCCAGGGCCTTTATCGTCAGGCCCATTTTCGCTCCGGGTGGCAGATCGTAGTGGCGAGGTTCGCTCGCTTTCTCGACCTCCCGGTCGGTGGGCCGGGGCCATTCCGCCGCAGCCACGGGCGGGGGCTCCCGTTCCGGCTCGGGTTGGGGTCGCTGCGCCGGCTCGGGTTCTGCCTGCGGCACAGGTTCCGGTTCTGGCTCGGGAACCGCAACAGGCTCTCGCGTCTTCTCGACCCATGCCTCGACCGCGGGTTTGGACCTTTTGAGCGGCTCGACCGTCGGCTCGGGCCCGGACTCCGACGCGACAGCCCCCTCTGGCTCCGCGCGGAGCACGGAGATCGCAACCAGTGCGGAGACAGTTAGCGCGACCGCGAAGGCCATCATGATCGCCCCCACCCTCTGGAGCGGGTCTTCCGGTAACCTCACCTTACGCCCCCGTGTTCACACGCGAGGAGTGTTTACGGGTCGCGCCGGATCGCAGAGCGCAGGATCGAGACCCCGAGGCCGACGGAGGCGAGGGCGAGGACCGCGGCCCCTGTCAGCGGCACCCCGCCGGTAGCGGCGAGCCTGCCCTTGTTGGGGACGGTCTCCCTGATGACCTTTTCCTCGACGATCCTCGTGTACTGTCGATGGGCGGCCCCGCGTCCGAAGTCCCCGCGTCAATCTGTTGTGGTGGCGGTCCCGGTCGTGGTGGCGGTGGTGGTGGCGGTCCCGGTCGTGGTGGCGGTGGTGGCGGTTGCGGTTGTTATTGTTGTTGTTATTGTTGTTATTGTTGTTATAGTTCACTGTATCGGTGCACGACGGAAGCTATCGCCGTCTCGTGTCGACCGTAATGACTTGTCCGGGTTCGTGATGCGTCCACTATCCGGGAAATTGCGGTCGAAGCAGATCGTTGCCATCCTGGTCGCAGTCGTCCACCGTTACGATGTTACTTGTCCGCGTTCTCGGCTGCACGGTTATGTCGAGGTCTGACAGGTATCACGTCTTCCTCGACGATAAAGCTCTCGGTCGTGATTCCTGTCAGTCGGAGGTGCAATCCACCTGTCCGACTCCATTGCGCCTGCAATCCACTATACCTCGCGTTGAGAGTTATTGGCAGGTCCGGGTAGCACCGATGTTCACGTCGCCGGTTGACGCCCGGCTCCCGCTTCCCTCGTCCGTCTGGTTCTGTTGCACGGTCAGCGAGGACTGCTGGCTCGTGCCGTCGTCGGAGGAGGAACCGTCGTCGGTACTCACCGAGACCTCGCCGTTATCGACTTTCACCGAGGTGTTGTCCGTCTCCGCCTCGACCTTCCTGTCCGCCGCGTCGGCGGCCAGCACGGTGGTCTCTTCGGTCGTGGTCTCTTCGGCCGTGGTTTCCTGAGCTTTCACCGGGGCCGCCAGTAACAAGATCAGGGCGATGACGAGGGCCACGAGCATAGCCATCACCGGGCTGATCCCCTGCGTAGCGACAACCGCCACGGCTCTGCGCCGCATACCCAATCCCCTTTCGTATCAAGCAGTCACAATAGCATTCTACACGAGTGATTGGTCAACGCGCTACAAGGGTCTACCTCTTTACCGCAGTAACTGAGCCGTTGGCACCTGCGCACAGGTACCTCCGAGGTACTGAGTGGGGTACCGTTTGGTTCTGCTCTCGCCACCGTGCAGCTGGCCGAAGCTGCCGACCTGCTGTCCCGGCTTTCCGCCTGAATCGGTGTTCAGGAGGAGGCTTCGGAGACGAGAGGCGGTTCTTCGCGGTCGGAGGTGAGGTGGAAGCGGATCCAGGCCGCCAGCCCGAAGGCTTCGATGCTGGCGGACACCCAGCGGGAAGGGTTGCTCAAGGTGAGGTGGTCGGCGTGGAGCTGGTAGCGGAGGACGAGCTCGCGGGCGGAGTGGAGGTCGAGGAAGGTGATCCCCGAGAGGTCCACGCGAGCCGGCCTGCTCAGACTCAGGACGCGGTTAAGGGTCTCCTTGAGATCTGACAGGGAGAAGAGGTCCAGCTCTCCTCGCAACTCGACCAACGTGACCGCAACGTACTCCCGCACTTCGATGCCGTACAAGCTAATACCTTCCCCCGCTCCGGTGTGTCCCCGAGCATGCTACCACTAGGTATGTGACTCGCGGAGCCTCTCCGGGGTTACGGTGTGCGCTGGGACACCGGAAGAGAGGCCATTCTACTACCGCTGTCCAGTACCGGCGGGCTCTGCTATCTTACGCGGACATGGAACCGCGCGGAGCGCTCGTCTCCGACCGCTGCGGAAGGGAGCCTCTTCTTGAACCAGGGGGACCGGGACCTCGTCATCGCAGCCTCGAAAGGCGATGTCGAGGCGTTCGCGAAACTGGTCAGTGACTATTCGAGTCTCGTATATAGGGTGGCTCTTCGCTTGCTTGGCAACGACGACGCCCAGGACGCGAGCCAGGAGGTGTGGGTCCGGGTCTGGAGAAACATAAGAGGCTTCAGGGGAGAGAGCGCCTTCTCGACCTGGCTGTACAGGATCACGGTGAACACGTGCCTGAGCATCCGGCAGAAACAGTCGCGCAGAGACGAGTGCGAACTGGGTGACGAGGTGCCGTACCTCTCCGAGCCTCCGGGCGGCGACGCCGACCCCGAGGCGGTAGCCCTGAATGCGGAGCGCCGCGAGGAGATCCAGGACGCCCTCCAGCACGTGCGCGCCGATCACAGGGCGGCGCTGGTGTTGCGGTACATGGAGGGTCTCTCCTACGCCGAGATAGCCGAGGTGCTGCGGGTACCGGACGGGACGGCCAAGGGCTGGGTGAGCAGGGGCAGGGCCGCCATGCTCGTCGTGCTCGCCGAGAAGGACGGTGTGCGCCGCATAGAGGAGGCCGGACAATGACGCCGGTGGGAGGGGTGGAGCGCTGGGAGGTGCTGGAGAAGATCGGGGCCTACGCGGCGGGCGAGCTCGAGGGCGAGGAGATCCGCGAGGCGGAGCAGCTCATCTTCGACAGGCCCGAGTACAGGCGCCTCGCCGAGTCCTACGCCAGGATGCTCGTCATGCTCTCCACTCTAGGCAGCGAGGAGGTCGAGGCGCCGGAGGTGGTGGTCGGCTACGCCATCAGGCGGGCTTACATGTCGGCCTTCCTGAGGCAGGCCGAGACCTTCCTCGGCGCCCTGGGACGTTCGTACCTGGACGCTTTGGTCTATTATTTCGGCCTGCGCGCCGTAAGGCGGGAGAGTTACGGAGGAGGCATCTGATGTCGGATTCAACGAGCGGCGTGTGGACCACGCTGGCCGAGTTCGTCCCCCGGTTGTTCGGGGCCGTGGTCGTTCTCCTGCTCGCGCTGGTGGTTGCCCTGTTCCTGCAGCGCCTGATGGCCCGTTTCCTGGAGGAGATCGGTCTCGACGACCTCTTCCAGAGGACCGGCGCAGCGAACTCACTGTGGCAGTTCGGCTACGAGGGCGGGCCCTCGCGCCTGCTCGGCATCGTGCTCTTCTGGGGGATCATGCTCACCGGCCTCGCCGGAGCCCTGAGCGTGCTCGGGCTCTCCTCGCTCGAGAACACCATGGACCAGATAGTCAACCTCTCGGGCCGGGCGCTCGTGGCGCTCGTCATCCTGATCGCCGGCGTGCTGAGCGCCGGATGGCTCGCCGAGCTCGTCGCCCGCGAGGCCGAAAACGCGGGCCTCCGCGGCCCTAACGTGTTCCGGCGCGTCGTCTTCATCACCGTAGTCGCCATAGCCGCGCTGCTCGCCGCGGAGCAACTCGGCCTCGAGACCTACGTGCTCATACTGCTCGCCATAGTCGCACTCGGCACGATCGGCCTCGCCACCGCCCTGGCTCTCGGCCAGGGGCTCGCCCTCCTCTCCAGCAACGTCGCCGCGGGCCGCTACGTCCAGGACGGCACCCGGGTGGGGGACGTGATCTCCGTCGACGGCGTCGAGGGCACAGTCGAGGAGCTGGGGTACGCCTCGGTAACAGTCCGCTCCGAAGACGGGCATCTATACCGCATCCCGAACCGCACGCTACTCGAAAACGTCGTACGCAAGCAGGGGTAGCCGGTAAGCAGCGGCCGAGAGAGGGTTACGTCCCGGTCCGACCTGCCCGAGGAGCGACCGCGCCGACCAGGGTCAATGTCCATTCTCTCCAGGTGCTCCGGCCCTCTCATTTCCCACGAACTAGCCCATTTGGGCTTGAATAAGCACGGTGCTCTTACGACATTGGTTGGTGCTCTCTGACCCAGGAAGCTACCTGGTCTCTGGAATGCAGCCCAAGCTTCTTGAGCACGTTTCGGAGGTGGGTGGCGACGGTGTGCTCTGAGAGCGTGAGCGCAGAGGCGATCTGGCGGTTGCTCAGCTCCTGCGCCACAAGGAGCGCCACTTCCTTCTCCCTGGGAGTCAGGGCAACGGATGGTGGGTAGGTCGAGGGTTCCTCCGCTACAGTGGCCGTGTGCGCAGCGGGTTGTTCTTCCTTGGAGAGAGCGTACGCGGCTGCCTCTTCGAGCGACTTCGCCCGCCCCTCGGCCAGCGCTTCCTCCCACTCTGCCTCCCCAAGCCGGGAACGGGCGGCGGCCAGATAGGGCTCGTGCAGCCCCCGCTCACCGGGTGACAAAGCGATGCCGGTGACCCCGCGTGCCGCCTCCGCAGCACCCCACAGTCGCGCCGCGCGAGCGTCCTTCCCCAGAGCCACTGCCAGGCTGGCCATCCCCTCCAGGCTCTCGATGACTTGCGGCTTTCTCCCCATATCCTGGCTCATCACAAGGGCTTCTCTAATGGCGTCGCCGCTCGCTCGTGCTCACCCAGGCCCAGCAAAGCGAGGCCCAGGTTGATGGAGGCCGTAGGGGCAAGCTCCACGCCCGAGCTCCCGAGTTCCTGGGCGAAGCGCCAGGGCCTCTTCGCTAAGCGCCCTCGCCCGCTCGAAGTCTCGCTGCAACAGTGCCGGGTGCCCGAGGTTGGAGAGCATTATCCCGACGTGATTTGGATCCCCTATTTCCCTGGCCAACGCCAGGCTTTCCTCCCACAGAGCTGTCCCCCGAGCGTAGTCGTCCTCCTCGTAGATCGCCAGGTACCCTAGCAGGTTGAGCGCATGGAACCTCTTGAGCGTCGTGGCGGGGCTCCCTTCCTCCTCCAGTTCCTTGAGCACCTCCATGTTCTCCTGTAGCAGTGCCCTCGCCCGCTCGGTGTCGCCCTGTTGCACCGCCATCGTCCCCAGGCTATTGAGGGCAGTCGCGACGTTCCCCTTATCGCCCAACTCCCTGGATAGCTCGAGCATCTCTTCGTAGGTCGCTTCCGCTCGCCCGAAATCGCCCTGGAACTGAGTCAGCCATCCCATCCCCTCGAGCGCCTTCACCCGTGCCGGCGATGCTGTCGGCTCGCTGCCCTCGAGCACTCGCTCCATCCACCCGATCCCCTCGCTCAGGTAGCCTCGGTTGTACCAGAATCGCCAGAGCGCCGCGCCGAACCGCAGCGCCCAGTTCGGCCTCCCCCCGTTCGAGGGCCCACGAGAGCGCCTCCCTCATGTTGTCGTGCTCTACCTCCAGCCGCTCCACCCACACGCTCTGCTGCGGTCCAGCCAGCTCCGGCTCGGCTTCTTCTGCCAGGGCGAGGAAAAAGGCAGCGTGCCGGCCCTGTACTTCGGCGGCTTCCCCGCTCTCCTCCAGTTTCTCGCGAGCGTACTGGCGGATGGGCTCGAGCATCCTGTAGCGCACCGCACCCCCGGCAGCCGCTCCGGCCACCACGAGCGACTTGTCGACCAGCGCGCCCAGGAGATCCAGGACCTCCTCCTCTCGATGGCGCCTCCAGAGCACACCGCCTCTGATGCCTCAAGTGTCCAACCCCCCGCAAATACCGGGAGCCGCCGGAACAACGCTCTTTCAGCCTCGCGAGAGCAGGTCGTGGCTCCAGTCCAGCGTCGCCCTCAAGGTCTGCTGGCGTGGTGGCGCGCTGCGGCTTGCGCCCTTGAGCACATCTACCAGGGAGACTTCGAGCCTCTGGGCTACCTGCTCCACGGCCAGCGCTCCCATCCTGGCGGTGGCGAGCTCTATGGCAAGCGGTATCCCGTCCAGCTTCCTGCACACCCTCGCCACAGCTCCGGCGTTCTCTTCGGTGAGCCCGAAGTCGGGCAGCCTCAGGCGGGCGCGATCGACGAAGAGACGAACCGCTTCGTAGCGCGAGAGGCCCTCGACGGTAGACTCTCCATCCGTCGTGGCCGGTAAGGAGAGGGGGGGCACTTGCCAGAGGACTTCGCCCTGGATACCCAAAGGCTCCCGGCTGGTGGCCAAAACCCTCAGGCGCGGGCACGAGTCGAGAAGAGCGTCGCCTAGCTGCGCCGCCTCCTCCACGAGGTGTTCGCAGTTGTCCACAACAAGGAGCAAACCCTTCTCGCCCAGGGCTTCAGCGAGGGTATCGGTGAGCGCTTGGCCGGGACGCTCCTGTACCTCCAGAGCTGCTGCTACCTCCTGAGGCACCAGCTCTGCCTCGGAGAGCGGCGCAAGCTCCACCAGCCACACTCCGTCCGGGTAGACGCCGATGAGATCCCTGGCCACCTCGAGCGCAAGGCGTGTCTTGCCCGAGCCCCCCGCTCCGGTGAGGGTAAGGAGCCGGGTCATGGAGAGCGTCCTCTTGACCTCCACGATCTCGCGCTCTCTGCCCGACGAAGCTGGTCCTCGGGGTGGGCAGATTGTGCCGGCCGGCATCTGACGGTTCCACGTGTGAGGGACCGGCGGAGGGTGCCGGCGGAAGCCTCCCGGCAGCTATCTCGTCGCGCAGACGGCGGGTCGTCACGCCGGGCTGCGTACCGAACTCTCCAACCAGGGCATCGCGGAGCCGCTCGTATTGCGCCAGGGCTCGCTCGGGCCGGCCAGATAGGGCGTGAAGGCGCATCAACGCTGCATGTGCCTCCTCGAGGGTGGGCTCAGTGGCAGTTGCATTGCCCAGCACCTCGATGGCTTGGGCGTAATCATCACGCTCTTCGTAGAGCCCTGCAAGCTCGATGAGCAGCGCGAAATACGTTTGCCGCAGGTTCTCGCGCCTACCTTCGGTCCACTCCTCGTAGCGGTCCTCGGGCAAGAGGTCTCCGGCGTATAGATCGATGGCTGCTCTGTAAGGTGCCGGGTCTCGAGAGCGGCGGGAGGTGAGAGCCGTCTCCTCGAAGACCTCGACGTCAACCCAGAGCGAGCCTCCCGGACAAAGCACGAGCGCCTCGTCTTCGCTTGCCAGGTAGCGGGAACCTGCCCTCCGGTCGAGAAACCCGCGGGTGGCATGGAGGGTCTGTCGCAGGTTGTTCGAGGCTGCCTTCTTCCCGAGGTCCGGCCAGAGGATGTCCATGACCTGCTCGCGATGGAGACGATGGCCAGGGGTGAGAGCAAGCAGCTTCACCAGGGCAGAAGCCTTCCTCAGGCGCCAGGCGCGCTTCTCGATTAGCCTTGAACCTATGGAAACCTTGAAGCCACCGAGCAGCCAGATGCGTACGGCCTCAGCCTCCGTACCCACGGAGCCGTGCCTGGGTTCGCTCATGTAATCAATCTAGCATAACCGGGAGCGTGGAGGGAAGTCGCTCTGGCCTACCGCGCTGGTCGGCACTTCAGCGAAAGTCGAGGGTAGAAGGAATTACGTCCCGGCCTGGCCGTCTGTGCTACGAATTAGAGAACCGGGAATTTGGTTTTCGTCCCGCGATGGGTACGTACGAAGCTGAGCGGAGACCCGGCTGACCTGCTACAAGGAGCGGCGGATGAAAAAGCGCAAGAACGCGGACCCGTCCCACGACGTCCTCGGCTACGAGCGCAGGCCGCTCGACGCTATCTTCGATCCGGACACCGTCGCCGTCGTCGGGGCGAGCGACCGGCCGGGGAGCGTCGGGCGTACGATCATGTGGAACCTTATCAGTAACCCCTTCGGGGGGACGGTATATCCTGTGAACGCCAGGCGCCAGAACGTCCTCGGCATAAAGGCCTACCCGAGCGTCTCCGAGATACCAGAGCGTGTGGACCTGGCGGTCATCGCCTCTCCCGCGCCGACGGTGCCAGGGATCATCCGCGAGTGCGTCGAGTGTGGGGTGAGAGGCGCGATCATCATCTCCGCGGGCTTCAGGGAGACGGGCCCCGAAGGCGCCGAGCTGGAGAGGCAGGTGCTCGAAGAGGCCAGGCGGGGACGCATGCGGATCATCGGTCCCAACTGCCTCGGGGTGATGAACCCGACTACGGGTCTCAACGCCACCTTCGCCGGAGCTATGGCGCGTCCCGGTAACGTCGGCTTCCTGAGCCAGAGCGGGGCGCTCATGACGGCCATCCTGGACCGCAGCTTCGTGGAGAACGTCGGCTTCTCGGCCTTCGTCAGCGCCGGCTCCATGATGGACGTGGGGTGGGGGGACCTGATCTACTACCTCGGCGACGACAGGAAGACCGAGAGCATCCTGATCTACATGGAATCCGTGGGCGACGCCCGCTCGTTCTACTCGGCCGCCCGCGAGGTCGCCCTGACCAAACCGATTATCGTCATCAAGGCCGGCCGCACAGACGCCGCCTCCCACGCGGCCGCCTCTCACACCGGCTCCCTGACCGGCTCCGACGAGGTGCTCGACGCCGCGTTCATGCGCAGCGGCGTCCTGCGCGTGGACAACGTCTCGGATCTCTTCGACATGGCCGAGACCCTGGGTAAACAGCCACGCCCGAAGGGGCCGCGCCTGACGATCCTGACCAACGCGGGCGGCCCCGGCGTGCTTGCGACAGACGCTCTCATAGCCCGCGGCGGCGAGCTCGCCGAGATCTCCTCCGAGACCATGCAGGAGCTGAACCGCTTCCTCCCCGCGCCCTGGAGCCACGGCAACCCCATAGACGTCCTCGGCGACGCCGACCCCGTGCGCTACGCGAAAGTCCTGGAGACTGCGTCGAAGGACCCCGGGAGCGACGGCCTGCTCGTGATCCTCACCCCCCAGGACATGACGGAGCCGACCGAGACAGCCCAGGGCCTCGTTCCCTACGCCCACAGCACAGGCAAGCCGATCCTGGCCAGCTGGATGGGCGGCGCCGAGGTCGCCGCCGGCACGTCGATCCTGAACGGCGCCGGCATACCGACCTTCGACTACCCTGACGACGCGGCCCGCTCCTTCACCAACATGTGGCGCTACACCTACAACCTGCGCGGCATCTACGAGACGCCCGAGCTGGCCGACGACGCCGACGTGGAGCGCGAGCGGGCCGGAGAGCTCGTCGCAAGCGCCCACGATGCGGGGCGCACCATCCTCACGGAGTTCGAGTCCAAAGCCCTCCTCGAGGCCTACGGCATCCCGACCGTCGAGACGCGGGTGGCGACGACAGCCGACGAAGCCGTCGAGCTCGCCGAAAACCTCGGATACCCCGTCGTCCTCAAGCTGAACTCGCAGACCATAACCCACAAGACAGATGTCGGCGGCGTGCGCCTGAACCTGAGGAGCGCAGAAGAGGTACGCCGGGCCTTCGAGGAGATGGAGCGCTCGATCGCGAAGAACTTCTCGCCTGAGGACTTCGCGGGCGTCACCGTGCAGCCGATGGTAAGCCTGGAAGGCTATGAGCTGATTATGGGGAGCAGCCTGGACGCGCAGTTCGGGCCCGTGCTGCTCTTCGGCTCGGGCGGACAGCTCGTCGAGGTCTACAGGGACCGCGCCCTGGCCCTCCCGCCACTCACCACCACGCTCGCCCGCCGCACCATGGAACACACCCGCATCTTCGAAGCCTTACAGGGCGTGCGCGGCCGCCCGCCGGTGGACACCGCGGCGCTCGAGAAGCTCTTCGTGCGCTTCTCCCAGCTCGTCGTGGAGCAGCCGTGGATAAAGGAGATGGATATCAACCCGCTGCTCGCCTCCCCGGAGCGCCTCCTCGCTCTCGACGCCCGCGTGGTACTGCACCCGCCGGACACCGGCGAAGAAGATCTGCCCCGCCCGGCCATCAGACCCTACCCGAGGCAGTACGTGTGGGTGGAGGAGACGCGCGACGGCGAGCCCATAACGATACGCTCGATACGGCCCGAGGACGAGCCCCTGATGGTCAGGTTCCACGAGTCGCTCTCGGAAGAGAGCGTCTACATGCGCTACTTCCACATGCTTGGCCTGAGCCAGCGCACGGCCCACGAGCGCCTTACGCGCATCTGCTTCATAGACTACGACCGCGAGATGGCCCTCGTCGCCGAGCGCACGGACCCCGAGACAGGGGAGCGAGAGATTATGGGCGTAGCCCGCCTGAGCCGCCTCGCCACCGGCTTCGACGACGAGGCTGAGCTATCGGTCCTCGTGAGCGACCGCTACCAGCGCCGGGGCATCGGCACCCTGCTCGTGAGCAAGCTGCTCGAGGTAGCCCGCGCCGAAGGTATCCGGCACATAACAGCCGAGATCCTCTTCGAGAACTACCCCATGCAGCGCATCTTCAAGAAGCTGGGCTTCCGCCTCCACCGCGACACAGAGGAGATGGTCGTGAAGGCCGACCTCGACCTCTACCAGCCAGCATAAGAAAGAGCCGCGCTAACGGCGCGAAGGTTTATCCGCTACTTCTACCACCAGACGACGCACGCCACCGGGAATCGTTCCCGAAACGGGCGGGCCCGCGCCGCCCAGCACACCTCAAAAACCCAACTAATCGCTAACGATTCCCATTAACCAGGAACAATAATTATTCTTGATTTTTAAAGATATACAGCTATACTGGCGGGGTGGATCGGGCATCACGTGCAGGGAGGATTTTGCGTTGACGGCGTTGATGGAGCGGCTTGGGCTCGGGGGTCGGGAGATGACGACCTCGGGGCACAGCAAGGACTTCGTCCTGAAGGTTGTGCAGCCGGGTCTGATCGGCCTCATGGACGGGTCGGTCTCGACGCTGGCGCCTCTATTTGCGACGGCGTTTGCGACGGGGGAGCCCCGGATCACGTTCCTAGTTGGCCTGGCGGCTGCGGTAGGAGCGGCGATCAGCATGGGCTTCTCGGAGGGACTCTCCGACGACGGGAGGCTAACGGGCCGCGGCCATCCCTTCTTGAGAGGTTCCATCACGGGCGTCGCCACCTTTATCGGGGGGATCCTGCACACCCTGCCTTTCCTCATACCTCACGTGAACCTCGCGCTCTACGTGGCCTTCGGGGTTGTCGGCTTCGAGCTTTTGGCGATCTCCTTCATCCGCTACCGGTACTTCGAGATGAGCTTCCTCATGTCGGCGATGCAGGTGATCCTTGGCGGCGCGCTGGTGTTCGCCTCGGGGATACTGATCGGCAGCGCGTAGCCCGGCTTCGCTTGTCAGCACGCCCGCTTCGCGGGCTCTCAGCACAGAGAGAAAGCTGAAATGCTGAGAAGCGAGGGCCTTCTAAAAGGCCCGAGCGTGCTGACAAGGCGTCTGGCGAAGCCAGGCGCCGTGCTGACAAGCCTGCCGAAGCAGGCGTGCTGATATAACGCGCGGGTTATCAGTACTTGCGGGCCAGACCCAGGACGTCGCCGCGTCCCAGGCTCCGCTCCGAGAGCTGGCACGGCCCGTTGGAGCGATCGCTCATCGTCAGGTTTCCATGCGTGGACTCCGCGACGTGGTCCAATCCAAAGGTGTGGCCGCGCTCGTGCGCCACAGTGCTCTCCAGGTCGTACTTCCTGCCATTACAAGAACGGGCCCGCGGGCGAGTGGTCCAGTTGAATTGGGCCTTGTTGATCATTATGTCGGACCATTTGGTGTGCCATTTGCCATCTATCAAGTGCCTCTCGGTGCATGTCACGGCGAGCGAATTCTCCCGCAACCTGCCGAAGGAGACAACGCTCTTCCTGTCTTGGCCTATGCAGCCACCGCCCGTATCTATCTGAGCGCGGGCATCGATGGAGCCTTCGTAAGACATGCCTATCCGGTCCGGAATTTTATCTCTGAGGCCACAGTTATTTCGCGTATCGTAGACGTCTGCAGTCCCCCTGCGGATCGCGCTCACAGCGCCCTTGCGGGAGAGCTCATTAGGGGTCGTCTTCGGGTTGAAGTACCCGCGCAGAACGACGAAGACCTCGTAGTCTCGAAGGTTGAACGCTCTATCCGAGCACTCGCCCGGGCCGCTCGCCGCCGTGACGTTATCCGCGCTTGTCTGTGCGGCCTCGGACTCGTCCCCCACGTGGTTCAGATTGACGGTTCCGTCCCTGTTGCGAGTTACCTCGAGCTCCTGAAAGCCCTCGGTCGTAGTCGCGTCTACAAAGACACTCTGGCCGGGGCCGGGAATAACGGTCCCGACGCCGTTGTCCCGGATCACCCTTTCCCCGACGGGGCATCTCTGCAGGCTAACCGTTTCGGGCAGTCTGGAGGCGGTAATGGTGTCTTCGCCGGCCTGGCAGGCGTCGTACGTCCGCTGTTTGGTCTGTGCCGACGGCGCCCCGGTGACTATGACCACCGTGAGGACGGCGAGCGTCAAGGCAGTGATGAGCAGGATCGGTCTACGCGCCTGCCTCTTGCCTACCGACACGACCGTAACCTATCGTGTGCGGGGGTACGGAGAATAGCTAGATGTCGTACGAAGATCGGGACAGCCCCTCCAGATGTCGTGCTTCACCATCATGTTAACATCCCGGCATACCACCTTGCGAGCCGGGGAGAGCATCAGGACGCAGACCGACTGAACGTCTCGCGGAAGTGCTCGACTACCCTTCGCTCGACCTCGGCCATCTCTACCTGATGTCCCAGCTCGCGTTGCAGGCTGGTCACGCCGAACTCGCGGATACCGCAGGGGGTTATGCGGTCGAACCAGGTGAGATCGGTGGAGACGTTCAGGGCGAAACCGTGGGAGGTGATCCAACCCGAGGAGAACTTGACGCCGATGGCGGCGATCTTCTTCTCCCCGACCCAGACACCGGTATATTCGGGATGGTGCCATCCTTCGAGCCCGTAGTCCGCAAGCGCGCGGATTATGACCGCCTCCAGCCGGCGCAGGTACCCATGAGTGTCACGGTCGCGCAGCCGCAGGATGGGATAGCCGACGAGCTGTCCGGGGCCGTGGAACGTAGCGTCCCCTCCGCGGTCGCTCCAGAACACCTCCGCGCCGAGCGAGCGCAGGTACCCCTCCCCCGCCCCCAGGTTCGATGCGTCCTTTGCCGCCCGTCCCACGGTGAAGACCGGCGGGTGCTCCAGGAGCACGAGGGTGTCGGGGACCGAGTCCGCCTTGCGGAGCTGCACCAACTCTGCCTGCAGCTCCCAAGCCTCGGCGTAGGGCACGAGGCCGGGCAGGCGGCGGACTTCGATGAAAGCCGCCGGGGCCTGCTTCTCGAGCGCCACAGCGGGCTCTTCTAGACGCTCGCGCCCAGAGCGCCGCTCCGGGCGTCCTCGGTCTGCTCGTGGGCGTGGTAGGAGCTGCGGACGAGCGGCCCGCTCTCGACGTGCTTGAAGCCCATCTCGAAGCCGAGCTTGCGGAACACGGCGAACTCCTTTGGCGCGTAGTAGCGGCTCATCGGCAGGTGGTTCTCGGAGGGTCGGAGGTACTGGCCGATGGTCAGGATGTCCACGTCGTGCTCCCGCAGGTCGAGCATGGTGCGTTGGATCTCCTCTTCCACCTCCCCCAACCCCACCATGAAACCGCTCTTGGTGAGCCCTTCCGGGTTGAGCTCCTTGGCGTAGCGCAACACCTCGAGGGAGCGCCGGTACTTGGCTTGAGGACGGACCGCCGGGTACAGGCGCGGGACGGTCTCGATGTTGTGGTTGAAGGTGTCGGGCCGGGCATCGATGACGGTCTTTATGGCGTCCCGGTCCCCCTTGAAGTCCGGGGTGAGGACCTCGACAGCGCATCCCGGCACGTGGGTCCGGATCTCGCGTATGGTCGCGGCGAAGACCGCGGCGCCCCCGTCGGCCAGCTCGTCGCGGTTCACGCTCGTTATTACGGCGTGCTTGAGGCCCATCTGTCCGGCGGCGTCGGCGACGCGCCTGGGTTCGTCGAGGTCGAGCTCCGTGGGCTTGCCCGTGAGGACGGCGCAGAAGCCGCAGGAGCGGGTGCAGACGTTGCCGAGGATCATGAAGGTGGCGGTCCTGTTGTTCCAGCACTCGCCGATGTTCGGGCAGCGGGCCTCCTCGCAGACGGTGTGGAGGTTGAGACCGCGCATGGTCTCTTTTATGTCAGTGTAGCCCTCCCCGACGGGGGCTCTTGCCTTCAGCCACTCGGGCCGTCCATGCAGGCCCCTCTGTTGCCTGAAGGGCAGGTACTCGGTCGGTGTCCCGTCAGGGGGCGGGGCGACGGGCCTGTCTTCCCAGCGATGACGGACCTCGAAAGTCTTGGTTCCGTCGTCCAGGATCTTGACGTTGATCTGTCTGCGCGCCACGGCTCTCCTATCTCCCTCGCACTATGCGCCTTATGGTACCGTACCGGAGAGCACCCGTACCGTGTTTTCCATCTCGGGTATCAGGTATCAGGTAGGGCTCCGGGATAGCGGTGCCGGGTGGTGCCAACGCCGCACCCAAACCCTACCTGATGCCCGAGACCTGAAACCTCCTAGAAATGTATCGGGTGGCCTTCCACGGCCATCGAGGCCTCGCCGACGATCTCCGAGAGGGAGGGATGGGGATGGATTGTCATCCCGAGCTCCTCCGGCGTTCCCTCGACGAGCTTGGCGAAGACGCCCTCGGTGATCAGGTCCGTAACGTGCGGCCCTATGGCATGCATCCCGAGGATAAGGTCGGTCTCGGCGTCGGCCACGACCTTGAAGAAACCGTTCGGCTCGCCCTCGATGAGCGCCTTGCCGATGGCCCTGAAGGGGAACTTGGCCTCCTTGACCTCGTAGCCCTCTTCCTCCGCCTGAGCCCTGGTGAGCCCGAAGGAGGCGACCTCGGGCCTGCAGAAGGTGACGCGCGGGACCAGGTTCTGGTCCATGGGCATCGGGTTCTCGCCGGCCATGTGCTCGACGGCGATGATCCCCTCGTGACCCGCGGCGTGCGCGAGCCAGTAGCCCCCTATCACGTCCCCCGCCGCATACACGCCGTCCTCGGCCGTCCGCCCGTACTCGTCCACCTGGATGATGCCGCGGTCGTTGACCTCGACGCTGGTCACATCCAGGTTGAGGTCCTCGATGACGGTCTTGCGCCCGACCGCGACGAGAAGCGCCTCTGCCTCCAGGGTATCTCCTCCAGCTTCGCTAGCCTCGCCCTCCGTCTCCTCCTTCTCGCCGGACTCGGCGCCCGCGACCTTTATCTTCACGCCCGCGTCGGTCTTCTCCAGGCTCTCGGGATCGGCCTTGGTTGAGGTGAGGACCCTCATGCCACGGTTCTCGAACTCCTTCTTGAGGGCTTCGGAGATCTCCGGGTCCTCCAGGGGCACGATGCGGTCGAGGATCTCGACTATCGTGACCTCGGTGCCGTAGTCGTTGTACATGCTCGCGAACTCGACGCCGACCGCGCCGCTCCCGAGGATGATGATGGACTCGGGGTAGTCATCGTTGCTCGTCGCGATGTCGTCGCTAGAGATGACCTTTTCGTGGTCGAACTCGAGGCCAGGCAGGCTGCTTACGGCAGATCCAGTGGAGATCAGGACGAAGTTGGCCTCGAGCTCCTCGGTCTCGCCGTCGTTGCCTTCGACCTTTATCTTCTTCGGCTCTATGAAGGAGCCTGTGCCGTTGTAGACGGTGATCTTGTTCTTCTTCATCAGGCCCTGGACACCTTTGCGGAGCTGGCCCACTACCTGGTCGCGACGCTTGGCGGCCTGCGGGTAGTCAAACTCGACGTCGCTTGCCTTTACCCCGAACTCCTCGCCGTTCCTGGCGTCGTGGAGCATGGCCGCGCTCTGGAGGAGCGCCTTGGTCGGGATGCAGCCGAGGTTCAGGCACGTCCCGCCAAGGTGCCCGCCCTCCCTCTTCTCTATGAGCGCCACGCTCATGCCGAGCTGGCTCGCCCTTATGGCCGGTATATAACCTCCGTTTCCGCCGCCGATTACCACGAGATCGAACTTCTCCGCCACCCGGAAACCCCTTTCGTTATCGCCTTCTCCCCACCTATACCGCACTCAGGCGAATGTTAATCGCTGCTCTTCCTCCCCACCACTCAACCTCTGGCACTCCGGGCAGAAGTGCGTCGGCCTGCCGCCGACCTTCTCCCGCACGACCTCGCCCCCGCACCCTTCCGGGCACGGCTCGCCGTGCTTCTCGAACACCCGCAGGTAGTTCTGGTGCTCGCCGGGGCGGTCCAGCACGTCGCGGTACAACCGCACCGTCGTCCCCCTGTGCGCAACCCCGGCGGCGAGGTTCTTGCGGATCGCGTCGTAGAGCGCCCGCCACTCCGCGTCCGAGAGCGTGTTCGCCTTGCTGCGGGGATGCAGCCTCGCGTCGAAGAGGATCTCGTCCGCGTAGATGTTGCCCACGCCGGAGACTACCTTCTGGTCAAGGATCAAAGGCTTTATCTGGGCCCTCCTGCTCCCGAGCGTCTCACGCAGATATTCTACAGCGAACCCCTCCTCCAGCGGCTCGGGCCCCAGGGGCGAGAGCCGCGCCTCGAGCTCCTCCTCATCGAGCACCCGCGCCCTGGTGAAGCCCGTCTGGTCCCGCAGAAATAACCTGCGGCCTCCGTCCAGATGGAGGACGAGCATGAGCGCCGTCCGCGGCTCCTCCACAGGCGGGACGAGCAACAACTGGCCCCCGATCTTGAGCTGGAAGACCAGCGCGTCCCCGGAATCCAGCTCGACGATGAGGTGCTTGGCCCGCCTTCGCGTACCCGTTATCCGAACACCTCCGAGTCGGCGGGCGAACTCCTCGGTCGAAGGCTGCTCGACGAGCGCGGGGTCGAGCACCTCTGCTCTCTCTATGGTCGAGCCCACGACGAGCTCGCGCAGGTCCTCCTTGATGGTCTCGACCTCGGGCAGCTCGGGCATGATGTATTTATACCCTGTCCAAAGACCCTCGTTCCACTGGCGGTCTACGCCGGCTTGCGCGCCTCGAACGCCGCGTGGCCCTCTCCCAGGGCATAATCGCCGTAGGCGCCCATCGTTCGTACCTCGAAGCCTGCCCGACTGAGCTCGGCGGAAAGCTCCGACGGCTCGTACAACCGCACGCGGTGGACCTCGTCTGTCCGCCTGTAGTGCTCGCCTACCTTCCTGAAGCTGACGATCCTGCGCTCCATCGTCCCCTTCTCCGCGTCCTCCTCCCTCTCGGCGAACACCGCCCAATCCTCCCCAACGCGGAAGATCTGCGCCGTGGCGCCGGGCGGCACCTGCCCGGGACCGAGTACATCGAAGACGAAGACGCTGCCGGGGACCAGCGCCTCGAAGACGCGCCGGAAGAGCGGCGCCAGTCCGCCGGCATCCTCGTCGAAAAGGTAGTTGAGGACCTCGCTGATCGCCGTGACGGCGCCGCACGGCGGGATGTCGGTGTCGAACAGGGATCCCACCCGGAACTCGGCCTCTGGCACCTTCGCTCTCGAGAGCTCGATCATGGCCTCCGAGATGTCGATGCCGAGGACGCGGTAGCCGGCGTCCACGAGCTCCCGCGCCCATAACCCGCTGCCGCAACCCAGATCCACGACCAGGCCATCGTTTATCCCGTTCCGGGACAGGATCTCGAGTATCCCCGGCGCGGACTCCAGCGCGAAGTCGCCATGGCCGACGTCGTGGATGTAGGCGAGGTCCTCCCTGTACCACTTCGTCATGGCCGGGTTCAGCCTCTATCGAGTGGCGCCCCGGTCCCCGGCGACGCGGGTCGAGCGTCGAGCAGCGGAACCGTCTCCCTGAAGACCGCTCTGTAGAGGCCGTCGAGCATCACCGAGCGGGCGTCGAGCGAGCGCATCGCCCCTTCCCACACCCTCCTCTGGCCTTCTTCGTCCCCTGCATAAGGGGCGACGGCCTCCATCATGATGTGGGCGTGCTCGACGTCCATCATTATGTGGCTGGTGAAGATCTCGAGCGCCTCGTCCGGCAATCCGGCAGATTTCTTCAAGCCCTCGGTGAGCCGGACGTAGATCGGTGGCACGGGCCACTCGCTCGCAGGCCCCAGAGCCCCAAGGCCCAGCCGCACGTCAGGGTGGCGGCTGAGCGCGTAGTGGGCGTCTATGTACAGCTCGATCTCCGGCAGCGTCCGCGGAGCCTCCCACTCTTCCTCCCCTATCCCCAACGCCCTCAAGAAGCGCCGGTACAGCGCCGGGTGCGTCTCTTCGGGTCTCAGGTGCCCGTACTCGTCGAAGAGGATGCCGGCCAGCGCAAGCTGCAACCCCTCGTCCTCGCGGCAGCCGGAGATCAGGGCCGCAATATACAGCCGGCTTACCCGCACGTGCCGGTAGTACTGGACCCCAAAGGTCCTCACACCTTCCTCGTCAGCCTCGCCATCCCCGAACCGCTCCAGGAACGGGTGCCTCAGCGCTGGGTGCCCGATCACCTCACGCTTTAATCGCTGTAGAAACTCCTCAGAGTTCACCTGCGCCTCCTGCCCATCGCTTCGCTTCCAGTTTAACGCAAGGTAGGCATCAGGCTTCAGGCTATTGGCTGCAGGTAAAGACCCTGGTGCAGACCCCGGCAATCGGCCGTTAGGAAGAAGTCGTAGGCTGATGCGTGAACCCTGAAACCCGCTATTTCCAGGGGATTCGTAGTTGTTTCACCAGCTTCAGTGAGGTATAATGTAGCCATGACAGAGACCAGAAACACAAGACAGGGTTGGTTGAGCGTCCCGCGGCGGCGGGAGGAGGAGCGGCTGGACCCGCACGTTTACAAGCGTGGCATCAACGGGTTGACGGTTGAGGAGGGATTGAGGCGGGCCTTTCCGAGGGTGATAGACATTCTGGCGAGGAGTGGCGAGGAGTACTCCGAGTTCGAGCGGGAGCTGGTACGTCAGACCATTCGGGCGTGTCTGATCTCGCAGGTCAGCAGGGCGAACCTCTACCGCATAGCGGGCATCCTGGTGGCTGACCGGCGTGACGAGGGCGCCCACCTGGGGCGTTCGCTGGCGCTTGCCTACGTCGCTGCCCTGCGGGAGGCGTTCCTGTGGGAGCTGGCGGTCGGGGAGAAGATCCAGACCCCTGTGGGCACGGGCGAGGTCCGCTACATCTCCGAGGACGGCGAGAACGCCGCCATCAAGCTCGACGGTGGGTCCCGGCGCGAGGTGTGGCTGCCGGTCGAGGTCCTTTCGCGCCTCTCCCCCGCCGACGACTTCGGTCTTCGCGCCTCCTAGGGTAGCTCCTGCTGTTATATTGACGGTTGCCTCCGGGTAAACTCCGAGGGCGTGGAGGCGACGAAGGGCTACTAGTCCCATGGAAAGCTCGAAGACGAGGGCGCGTGTGATCTGCAACCCTGCCTCCGGCGGAGGGTGCGACCCCGGTACCGTGCGCGAGGCGTTGGGGGATCTCGACATCGAGTGGATCGACACGGAGGGCTCGGGCGACGCGCGCGAGGCCGCGAGGGAATGGGGCGAGGGTCTGCTCATCGTCGTCGGTGGCGACGGCACCGTGAACGAGGCCGTAAACGGCCTGGGCAAGGCCGGTTTCCCAGAAGGCGTAACCCTTGCCGTCCTGCCCATGGGCACCGGCAACGACCTGGCCGCCACGCTCGCCATCCCTTCCAGGATCGAAGACGCAGAGAAGGTCATAAGGGAGAACCGGGTCAGAGTCCTCGATGTTGCCAGGGTCCGCTCCGAGGGCGTGGGGGAACGGTTCTTCATCAACGTGGCGACCGGGGGGTTCGGGGCCGAGACCTCGAGCCTGGCCGACGAGGAACTGAAGGGCCGGTGGGGCAAGCTCGCGTACCTCCGGGCATCGCTCGAGAAAGCCCGTGACTTCGAAGTGCGCGACGTGCGGGTGATCCTCGACGACGTGGAATACACCATCCGCGCGGTCAACGTGGCGGTGGGCAACTGCCGTTACGCGGGCGGAGGCTGGCTCGCGGCCCCGAGGGCCAACCCTGAGGACGGGCTACTGGATCTCGTAGTCATCGCGCAGGTCGGGCTCAAGGAGGTGCTCGCCCTCGCACCCGCGGCGCTGGCGAAGTCCGACTACCTCGACACCGAGGGCGTCTTCTACGCCAGGGCGAAGAAGATTCGAGTCGAGACCCGGCCAGGCGGGCTCGAGTTCACCGCAGACGGGGAGGTCATCGGAGACGAGCCGGTCGAGTTCGAGGTCATACCCCACGCCCTCAAGGTCGTGGCCGGACCTGACTACGTCCCCGAGCCAGCGGGATAGCGGTGGACGGGATAAAAGTACTGCTCTTCGGGGCGGCCGCGGACCGCGCCGGCACCCGCGAGACTGTGGTCTCCGCAGGGGGGATCACGCTCGACGAGCTGTGGCCGCTCCTGGCGGAACGATACCCAGGCCTCTCCCCCATGCGCGACACTCTAGCCTTCGCGGTCAACGGCGAGTATGCCAGGTGGGACGCCCTCGTTGCCCCGGGCGACGAGGTCGCCGTTCTGCCGCCGGTCTCCGGGGGCTAGTATTGTTCGCCATAATCGATGAGCAGATAGACGTCGGGGCGCTTATCTCCGCCGCCCAGAGGCCGGACTGCGGCGCGATCTCCACCTTCGTAGGGACAACTAGGATAGACGAGTCAGGGGGAGCGTCGGTCGAGTACCTGGAGTACGAGGCGTACCGCCCGATGGCCGACAGGAAGCTGGAGGAGATCGGGGCGGAGATAGAGGAGCGCTGGGATGTGCGGGAGGTCTCCATCGTCCACCGGATCGGACGGGTGGGACCCGGCGAGGCCAGCGTGGCGATAGTCGTCGCCTCTCCACGACGCGGAGGGGCCTTCGAGGCCAGCCGGTACGCCATCGAGAGGATCAAGCAGGTAGTGCCCATCTGGAAGCGCGAGGTGTGGTCAGACGGCTACGTCTGGGTCGGCAGCCAGGTCGGCACCAGGGTAGATCCGCCCTAGAGCGCTTCGCGGGCATTTCAGCACGCCTCCCTTCGGTCGGCTTGTCAGCACGCTCGCCCTTTTAGGGCTTCGCTTGTCAGCACGCTCGCCCTTACGGGCTTCGCTTTCAGCACGGCGCTTCGCGCCTTGTCAGCACGCCGCCTTGGGCTTCGGTCGGCGGCTTGTTAGCATCTCAGCTTCTTGGCTTCGTAGCGTATCTCGAAAGGTATACTCACCGGGCATGGGCAAGGATCGCACCTCTTCGAGCGTGGACTTCGGCATCCGGGTGGCGGCCGTCGTGGCGCGCGATCGCGGGCTGCTCCTGGTGTGCCATCAGAAGCCGGACCGGGAACCGTACTGGGTGTTGCCCGGCGGCAGGCTCGAGCCGGGTGAGACCATCCCTGAGTGCGCCGAACGTGAGATCTCCGAGGAGACCGGGCTCTCGGCGCGTTTCTCCGGCCTGCTGTACGTGAGCGAGTTCCAGAGAGATGGACGCCACACTGTGGACATAACCGTGCGTATGGCACCGGAAGGCTACGGGGAGGCCGTGCTCGGGACGGACCCGGAGGTCGCGCCGGGCTCGGAGCCGACGTTGAGGGAGCTGCGCTGGGTAGGCGAGGACGAGCTGAGGAGGATAGAACTGCTCCCGGGCTCTATCAAGGCCCGCCTCCTCGAGGACGCAGCCAGCGGATGGTCTCCGAGTAGAACCTACCTCGGAACGAGCAGAGATTAACGCCGCCCAACAGGCGCTCCTCTCGGTGATCCTCCTCGATACGGCGCTCGCCGTGCTGACGGTGGGCCTTTTCTGGGCCGGGGTACTCGTGGCGCGCGCCCTGGGGTTGAAGGCCGGCTACTCGCTGGCTCCTCTGGGGTTCCGGCGGCCGAGAGGCGGAGTCCTCGCTGGTACGGGCGTCGGGGTGGCGGTCGGGGTGGGCGCCGTGATCGTCAGCTTCCCCATAAACGCGGCGAGCGCCTTCATCGTCGACCGCCTCGGGTACTCGACCGAGAGCACGGTCCAGGGTCCTCTCATGCGGGCGCTGGTGCGCTGGGTCGAGCAGAACCCCGGCGCCGCCGTCCCGGCGATCTTCTTCGTGGTCGTGATCTTCGGCCCCGCCGTCGAGGAGCTGGTCTTCCGCGGCGCCGTTTTCAACGGCCTTTACCGGCTCGGCCTCTACCTCTCGACCAGCCTGGGCGGTCCCGAACCCTCTTTGCCAACAGCGAGGAGGGCGTCCTTTATCCTCGCCGCTCTCGCCTCATCCGCCCTCTTCTCTTTGCTGCACCTCGAGCCGGTCCTGCTGCCGGCGCTCTTCATCCTGGCGGTCGTCCTTTGCGCGTTATTCGAGCGGACCGGCAGCCTGCTCCCATCGTTCGTCGCCCACGCGACGTTCAACTCCTTCGCAACCACTCTGATCATCCTCGACGGTCTCGGCGTCATCGAGGTACCGATTTAGGCAGCACGCTGCCCGGCTTCGCCTGGCAGCTTGTCAGCACGCCTCCCTTCGGTCGGCTTCTCAGCACGCTCGCCCTTTTAGGGCTTCGCTTGTCAGCACGGCGCTTCGCGCCTTGTCAGCACGTCCCCTGCGGGGACTTGTCAGCACTTCAGCTAGGCTCAGTGAAAAGAAAAGCTGACAAGCTGAGAAGCGAGGGCCTTGTAAAGGCCTGAAGCGTGCTGAGAGCCCGCGAAGCGGGCGTGCTGACGAGGCGCCGAAGGCGCCGTGCTGAGAAGCGGAGGCGTCAGCCGGAGCGTGCTGACTAGCTCCCTATGTAGCGAGCCCTGGGGCGTATGAGCGAGCCGCTTTCGTACTGCTCTATGGCGTGCCCGATCCAGCCAATGGTTCTCCCCAGCGCGAAGAGCGTGACCGCCCCGCCCGCGGGCAGCCCCAGCGTGCGCGCGAGCGTCACGAGCCCGAAGTCCACGGTTGGCCGCTCGTCGATGAGCTCGAGGACCTCGCCGGCGACCTCCGCCGAGAGCGCGACGGCTGATGAGGCCGGGTACGCCGCGGCAGTGGCGCGCAGCAGCTCGGCGCCGCGTGGGTCGCCACCCGGGTAGAGGGAATGGCCGAAACCGGGGATCCCCTCGCCACGCCTCAGGCGGCCGGAGATCGCCACCCGCGCTCCGCCGGCGGCCTCGACCTCCCCTAGAAAGGCCTCGACTAGCTCTGTCTGGCCTCCGTGCCTGATACCCCCCAGCGCCGCCAACCCCGCCACCGTCACGGCGTACGGCGTGGCCTCGGACGATGCCACGCACCGCGCGGCGAAGGTCGAGACGGGCAGCTCGTGGTCGGCGCAGAGGATCAGGGCCGCCCCGAGCAGCGCGGCCGCCCCGGGGTTCCGCGGACACCAGCCGCGCCCTAGCGTCTCCGCGATACCCGATTCCCCCTCCCCGGCAACGGCGCTCGCCATGAGGCGCAGGATGCGGGCGCCGGTCCGGGCCACGGCCTCGGGTCGCAAGTCGTAGGCCGCCGGGTCAGCGGCGCCAGCCATTGGAAGCAAGACCTGGAAAGCCTCGACCGGACGAAGGCCGCCAGGGACATCCGGGGGATGCTCCAGTACCGCGGGGAAGAGCTCCGCGGCCCTCGCCAGGTCCCCGGTCCAGATCAGGGCCGCAACCTCCTCGACCGTGCTCCCTGCAGAGAGGACTACGGCGTCCCTTCCCCTGTAGTAGAGCCCGTCATCGGTCACGAGCGTGATGGCTGACTCCATGACCGGCGTGCCCCAGCTCAGGGCGCCCTCAACTACGGCGCCCGGGTCCCGCCTCCACTCCTTCCTCGCCTTGAGCCGCCGCACGTCCTCGGCCCTGTAGCGCCGGCTGCGCCCGCCCGCGGACTCAGAGCGGATCCTGCCCCGGCTCACATACGCGTACAGAGTCGCCAGGCTCACCCCTAACTCCTCAGCCGCCTCCCGCGCCGTGAGATAACGCGCCTCTCCCACCCCTCACCTCCAACAAGATCATAGCCCCATCTACCCCACGTTAGCAAATATTGATTCATTTATCAATATTGATAAACATACGCAAGCCATCTACAATTTAGGGAGCGTTCTACGACGAGGGGCCGTTGCGGCCTGGAGGCTCACAGAGAAAGAAGGACCCATGAAGAACGATTCTCGAGTTATTCTGGCATCCGGGCTGGAGGGTGTGATCTCAGCCGAGACCCGTCTGAGCGCGGTAGATGGTGAGGCTGGCGAGCTCATCATTGCCGGGTTCCCTGTCGAGGAGCTGGCGAGCCGGGCTAGCTTCGAGGAGGTCGTCTACCTGCTGTGGCACGACGCATTGCCCGATCCTGGAGAGCTGGCGGTCTTCGAGGTAGAGCTCGGCGCGCTGCGGACGCTGCCGGGCGTGACGCTCGAGCTGCTGCGCGCCGCTGCGGCCGAAAGGGTGCCGGCGATGGACGCGCTGCGCATGGCGGCGGGCTCGGTTAGCCTTGGCGTGGCCGGCGATTCCAACGCCGAGGCGCTCGCCCTGGTGGCGCGCCTGCCAACCATCGTGGCCGCGTACTGGCGGCTGCTGGGAGGAGAGGAACCTGTGGCGCCCGACCCGCGGTTGGGTCACGCGGCCAACTACCTCTACATGCTCACCGGAAAAGAGCCGGGCGCGGACGAGGTCAGGGCGCTCGAGACGTACCTCAACACCGTGGTGGACCACGGCATGAACGCCTCCACCTTCGCGGCGAGGGTCATCATCTCGACCCGCTCGGACGTCGTCTCGGCCGTCGTGGGAGCTATCGGGGCGCTCAAGGGCCCGCTGCACGGGGGCGCGCCGGGACCGGCGCTCGAGGTGGTCTTCGAGATCGGAGAGGCGGACAGGGCGAGAGCGGTGTTGCGGGAGAAGCTAGAGCGCGGCGAGCGGCTCATGGGCTTCGGCCACCGCATCTACAAGGTCAGGGACCCCAGGGCGGACGTGCTCGCCGCGGCGGCGGAGCGCCTGTACGCCACAGACGGCGACGGGGAGCTGTACAAGCTGGCGCTCGAGGTCGAGAAGGCGGCGCTGGAGTTGCTCGCCGAGCACAAGCCGGGCCGGAATCTGCAGACCAACGTCGAGTTCTACACGGCGCTGCTGCTGCATGGGATCGGGCTGCACCAGGAGCTATTCTCTCCGACGTTCGCCGTGGCAAGGGTCGCGGGGTGGACGGCGCACTGCTTCGAGCAGCAGGCGCTGGACCGTCTGATCCGGCCGCAGTCGGCGTACGTCGGCCCGAGGAACAGGCGCTGGGTGCCGATCGAGGAGCGATAAGAGGCAACCAGAATTCTCGGATGGACCGGGCCCGGATCCCTGTCGGGCCGGTCGGTTTGCTCACCGAGAAGACCTGGCGATCGGGCCTCCCACTGCTACACACAGGTGTCGCCTTTGTCGGGACGTCCGAACCCCAGCGTGCCGATCTCGCTGCCCGCTCTCTGGCACCTACCTCTACAGAAAGCTAGGAGGACGCCACATAAGCATCGGCGAGGAGCAGCGCGATCAGGGCCACCTCGATCGCCTTGTCGATGTAGCCAAGGGTCGTGTACTCCGGAGCCATGATGAAAAAGAGCACGATCGTCACCGCTGCAAAGGCTATCAGGGCCCATCGCGCAGCGCTCCGGAAGCGTGCCAGTTGCGGGATCGGCAGCTGCAAGACCGCCAGAAGCCCCAGGTAACCAAGCCCGTTGAAGATAAACAACATCACACCGAAGTTGAGCCCCATAATGGGGATGGCGGTGAACGCCAGGTAAAGGTGAATGCCCGCCGTGGCCAGCGTGAGCAGGAAGATCCCAACCCCCAAGCCGACACCAACGGAAGTGCGCGATGAATCCATGCTTTTCCTCCTTTCTCGCCTTAACGAGTCTTGGGACCATGCCGCGAACCGGCACCGTGGATTGATCCATCGGTGGTTATCGGCAGCTCGCTCCTCTCCAGGTGATTGGCATCATCTGGTAGGAGCATACGGCAATAGTTCTGAAATCAAAGCAGCAAATCCTGAAATACAACTAGGTGGACGAGAGATTTATCGACCCCAGCACGCCGGTCGCGCAAGGCATCGAGCTGGGCCTGGGAACCTAGAAGAAGGCCTGTATCTCAGCGGTTGTGTTGTCCATGTCGGGTACAGCTCCCCAGTCGGTGGCGTGTATTTGCATCGCTTTGGGGCTGCACTCTAGATAGGCGGGGGTTCGTATCCACCTGTCACGTCTCCGAGCAGTTCGGCGAACGAGATTGCCGTGTTGTCTTCGTAGAGCGGACCAACGATCTGTGCGCCGACGGGGAGCCCGCCGGGCGTACGCCTGATGGGTGCGACCACGGCTGGCAAGCCCGGCAACGACGCGTGAGACACCCAGAAGGCCTGGTCGTTGTAGGGCCGCTCGCCTTCGGGCGTCGCGATCATGCGTTGCTCGAAGGGTCTGGTGTCGTGTGGGAAGGCCGGCGTGAAGCTAGCCGGGCACAAGAACACGTCAATGTCGTTGAAGTAGCGGTTCCAGGCGGCACGCGCCGCCATGCGGCGGCTCTCTTGGTCGACGAACTCCGAGAGCTTCGCGAAGTCCTCAGCGGGCTGCTGGAAAGCGAAGAACGCCTGTACGTGGAATCCGAACGACTCGTAGTTCCGCACGGGGTCCACGCCGTCTGGCCAGCCTTCGACGACGGTCGCGCCTGCCCGGGCGAGCGCGTCTATAGCGTCGGACAGCAGCGCGGTGACTTCGCCGGAGACGGGGGCGTACTCGTGGTCGAGCACGAAGCCGGCACGAAAATCCTCGAGCCGGGTGTGGCGCGGCGGCGGCAGTGCCCACGAGTAGGCCTTCGCCGCCTGGTTCTCGGGCCCGGCGGTGACGCTCAACGCCGTCCGCAGGTCGCGTGGGGACCGGCCGAGCGGGCCCACCGCGGACATGTAGGTCATGTCGCTCGGAGGCGGTGGGGGGCCCGGCGGGTGGAACCCGGTCAATGGGACGATCCCGGCGCTGGGTTTGAGTCCGTAGACGCCGCAGAAGCTGGCCGGGATGCGAATGGATCCGACCAGGTCCGTTCCGTATTCGAGGAACGTCATCCCGGCGGCCAGTGCCGCGGCTGCTCCGCCGGTGGAGCCGCCCGGCGAGCGTGTTGTGTCCCAGGGATTGTTGGTGACGCCGTAGAGGTCGTTGGCCGTCTGCCCGAAGTCACCCAGCATGAAGGCCACGTTAGTCTTTCCGACGATGATCGCGCCAGCCCGCCTCAACCGCCGTGCGACCGTGGAATCCGAGTCCGCCACGAAATCCTTGAAGGCGGGATTTCCCCAGGTGGTGTGCAGTCCGGCGACGTTGAAGCTGTCCTTGATCGTCATGGGTACGCCGTGTAGCGGCCCGGCGTCGTCGCCATGGGCGGTCGCGTTGTCGGCGGCGACCGCTTCCCGGAATGCGGCCTCACACCGGAGCTCTACCACGGCGTTCAACGCGGGATTGACGGCTTCGATCCGCGTGAGCAGCATCTCCGTGAGCTCGCGAGAGGAGAGCTCCTTCAGGCGCAGGCGCCGCGCCACATCGGTCGCTGAGTGGAACAGAAGTGTCTCCTGCATCTAGTTCGCCCTCCGTTTCAGCCCATAACGATTGGTTCCTGGAGTTCCGTCACCCACGCTTCTCTGTCCCCGCCGCTCTATATACGGCTCGCGGTTGTATGCTGCTGAGCGGTATCCATTGGCGTCGATCCAGCGAGCCAACGTCTGGAGTGTCGGCATGACGTTGTCCATCGCGCCGCGGTGCACGATGGTGGCCGAACTTCTGATAACGCCTACCTTCCAGGCACCTGGGTGAATAAGGCTAGCGCAGCAGCTCTGCGCTCCTGACCGCCGCCGTGAGCTGCGTCCCTTCTTCCTCGAGGCGGAAGCGTGGCTTGACTATACCGCTAATGTCGATCACGACCTGGTTGCCACCTACCGTCTGAGCACCAAGCTCCGCTAGCTCGTAGGTCTGCTCGAGGACCCAGTCGTTGCTCGAGGCTGTACTCTCGAGCCGCACCGTGCTGACCTTCGTCCCGTCGGGGCGCATCTCTTCGGTGATCTCTTCGGTGAGCACTTGAGCCTCATGGGCGACCAGCCGACCGGAGAAGGGGCTGACGCCCTCCCTATCGGGGCGTCCGCGGAACAGGGCCTCTACCCGTCGGAAGTTGGGCTTGTGTTCTATCTGGACCTCCAGCACCATCGGGTCGCCAGGGTAGTACGTGATGGGCTCTTGCTCCACGCCAGCTCCTCTCCTCGCCTGCACTGCTACTCATTTACCCAAATCCGCGAGAATCGCTTCCAAGGCGCTCTGCCCCGGTCCGGAGGGGCATAGGACCGGGGCCTTGCGGACTTCCGAGAACACGTCTACTTGCACACAGTTGCGTGAGCAGGACCCGAGCGCCTAACCGCTAGAACAGTGCCAGCTTGACCTCACAGGCTCCCCTGGTAATCAGGGCTCGGAACCTCAGCTCAGAGCGTGTGTAGTTTCGAGACGTTGATGACCGTGAGCGGTCCGTACACCGGTCCCCTCACCATGTACTCCTCCCTTCCCTCCGCATCACCGGCCAGCAGCACGCGCGCCGTGCCGTAGGTGAAGATACACCGATTCTCGAAATCATCGATTCCGGTAGGAAGTCGCAAGAGGCTGCCCCTCAGAAAACAAAAAGCTGACAAGCGAGGGCCTTGAAAAGGCCCGAAGCGTGCTGACAAGGCGTCTGGCGAAGCCAGGCGCCGTGCTGACAAGCGAAGCCCTAAAAGGGCGTAGCGTGCTGACAAGCCGACCGCAGGGAGGCGTGCTGACAAGCGGAAGCCGAAGGCTGGAGCGTGCTGACAAGCGTAGCCCGAAGGGCGTAGCGTGCTGAAATGCGCGCGAAGCGCTTTAGAGCCCATGCTATTCGCGGGGACCGTGTGCGCCCAGAAGACACCAGACGTGGACCGCGTGTAGCCTCGACTTGTGGTTGAGGTACAAGTCGAAGGCGGTAGATCTTGCATGCCTAAACCGAACCTGTAAGGTGAAGGTCAATCGCAGGGATGGGTCGTCGAGAGCGAAGGGAGGACGCCCATGCAAACGCCATTCTCAGGGCATCTCATCGGCCGCTCGCTCGACACCTGCAGCTACGGCGAGATGGGAAGGAATAGCATGAGCCCAATACCTGTTAGACCCTTATCCACGCTTTTCGCCTACTTCGCGCTGGGTAACCTGGCGGCTGCCTCGATACCGGGCTTCCGCAGGGCGAGGTTGGTGGGGCGGGGGGTCGTGCTCGGCGCCGCAGCGGTCTACGCGTGGACGGTAGTGTGAAGGGGAGACTCGCTCAAGGAATGCGGGGTGTAGGGGCGCACGAGGTTACTGGCGCGATCTCGTCGCACTGGAGGGGGACGCATGCGGCGTCTGTTTCTGGTTTGCTCGGCTAGTTGTCTAGCTGCGGCTCTGGCTTGGTCATCTTCGTATCTTGCCGCCTCGGCGCAGACGGGGTCGGGGGAGAGCTCACCTCAAAGCATCTCGCAGGGTAGCATTGCCACTCACCCCTACGTCGACGTTTCGGACGGGCCCTCGCCCGGCTACTCGCAGGTTGTGGACAACGCCACACCCGGGCGCTTCGAGGCTCCCGGCTGGGGGGAGCGCTCTGACGACGCACAGAGTTTCGGCGGAGACCATGTCTACACCTCCGAGGATGGTGTTCCCGCGCGCTTCAAGGTCAAGATCCCGGCGACAGGCTCCTATTCCGTCTACGCCTGGTGGCCCGCGCGGGCGTCCAACAGCGCCGCGGCCCGCTTCGGGGTGAGCACCACCTCGGGCGTCAAGTGGACAGAGGTAGACCAGCGCAAGGACGGCGGCATGTGGGTGAAGCTCGGCGCCTACGAGATGGAGGCTGGCGATAGCTACGCGATCCAGATATCCGGAAGCTCCGAAGCAGCCGGCGAGGTGGTCGCCGACGCCGTACAGGTCCTCAGCGGCGAGCAGGCGCCCCCCGAGGAGGCCACGGGCGAGGAGATAGCCGGTGAGAGCGTGACGGCCGCCCGCCGCGGGCGCGCCACGGGCCGCGACGTAGTCAGGAAGGCTAGGAGGCATCTAGGCACCCGCTATGTGAGGTCGCCCCCGGCCCATTGCAGGGCCTTCCGCAAGGAGGACTGCTCCTGTCACACCAGGGTCGTCTTCAGGAGGTTCGGGAGATCGCTCCCCGATAACCCCCCGAGCCAGTGGAAGCGAGGCCAGAGGGTGAAGAGGAAGGCCAACCTCCGTCCCGGCGACCTCGTTTTCTTCGACGAGAACAGGAACGGCAAGCTACAGCCGTGGGACCACGTTGGCATCTACTCGGGCCACGGTAACCTGATCCACGCCTCAAGCTTCTTCGGCAGGGTGGTCGAGAGCAAGATGAAGTATATCCACGGCTACTGGGGCGCGAAGAGGCTCAGGCGGCTGAGATAGTACCTATCGCCAGGCCAGCGCCATCTCGGGAGCTGCTTCGGTCAGCCGAGCACGGTCAAGGTGACGTGCCGCAAAAAACGAGCCCCCGGACACAAGTCCGGGGGCCGTACCCTTCTGAGTGCTACGCAGGTATCTGGTGTTTCAGCACGTCCGCCTGCAACTACCGAAGAGGCGGAAGGAATAACCCAGGACCCCGCAGGGATTTGGGCGGAACTAGGTCAGAGCCACCTCTCCCAGAAGATACCCGCGGCGACTACTCGATGCGTCTATCTGGATCACCCCCTTTCGCGTGCCGTCAACTTCGAGAAGTTTACTATCATGCTTGGTGTACGGCAAGGGATAATTTTTACGCCTTGTCTCGCTCTTCGAGGCGGAGCCTGAGCAGGTCGAGGGCCATGTTGGCGCTCCGCTCCCTGATGGCGTCGCGCGAACGCGCCCACGCGGAGAGATCGAGCCTCTCCGCGAACGTACTGTCCGCGTCCGAGAGCCCAACGAAGACGAGCCCGACGGGCTTCTCCTCTGTCCCGCCGTCGGGGCCGGCTATCCCGGTAACAGAGAGCCCGTAGTCTGTGCCGGCCTGCTTGCGGACCCCCTCGGCCATCGCGCGGGCGACGGGCTCGGAGACGGCGCCGTGCTCTACCAGGAGCTCGTGCGGAACTCCGAGCAGGCGCTCCTTCGACTCGTTGGAGTAGGTGACGAGACCCTCCTCGAGGTATGCCGAGGACCCCGGCATGTCCGTCAGGCGCTTGGCGAGCAAACCTCCCGTGCAGCTCTCGGCGAGGGCAAGGGTCGCCCCCCTCTCTTTCAGCAGGCGCCCGACCGCGCTCTGCAGCGTCTCGTCGTCCTCGCCGAAGTAGTAGTCGCCGAGGCGGGAGAGGATCTCTTGCTCCACCGGCGCTATCCTCTCCTCGGCCTCCTCTGGCGTAGCAGCGCGGGTGGTGATGCGCAGGCGCACCTTGCCCTGCCCGGCCAGAGGAGCGACGGTGGGATCCGAGGCGTCGAGGAAGTCCTGGACCCTGTCCGCGAGCGCTGACTCGCCGATGCCAGCGAACCAGAGCGTCCTCGATATTATGGAGCCCTCGGTGCGATCCCGGATCAGGGGCTCCAGCGTCTCCTCGAACATGCCCTTCATCTCCGAGGGCACGCCCGGGAGCGTAGCGAAGAGGGTGCCGTCGGCCTCGAGGAGGGCCCCCGGCGCAGTCCCCAACGGGTTGGGGATGAGCTTCGTCCCTTCTGGGAACAGCGCCTGCTTGTAGTTGTTGGCCGTCGGCTCGCGGCCGAACCTCCTGAACATCTCGTCTATGTGCGCGCGCGCCTCCGGGTACTCGGCCATCTCCCTGTCTGTTACGTCAGCGAGGACCTCGTTCGTCAGGTCGTCGGAGGTAGGTCCGAGGCCACCGGTCGTGATGACCAGGTCGGCACGCGAGGCTGCCTCTTCGAGGGCGTCTGAGATCCTGTCCCTGTTGTCCCCGACGGTGGTGTGGCGGTAGACGCCAACTCCCAGCGTGGCGAGCCTGGCGCTCAACCACGCCGTGTTGGTGTCCACCAGGTCGCCGAGCAGCATCTCGGTCCCTATGGTGACTATCTCGGCGCTCTTTATGTTCTTCTGTCCATCGTGCATGCTCTTATTTATACCGCGATCCTGTCAGAGGGCGTCTCCCGAGCGACGAGGAGCCTGGGCCCGAAAACCCACCGAGTAGGGAAACCAAGCGCCGGGAGGCCAGGTCGCGCCTCCGGTCTCACAACCGAAAGACGATAGCCGCCACCGACCAGCATCCCGGGGTCCTACAAAGCCGGGGTGGTTCCCTCTACAATGTGCCGGGTGGCAGACCCCGCCGAAAACGCCCCGCTCCTCGAGGCCGCCGACGCCCTCGCCCGCAAGCGGCTCTCCGACAAACGCTACGGCCACACGCTCAGGGTGGCCGACACCGCCGAGGACCTGGCGCGAAAGCACGGCCTCGACACTGACCGGACACGCCTGGCCGCCCTCCTGCACGACGCCGCGCGCGAGAAGGAGCCCGAGGAGTTCCTCAGGCTCGCAGACGAGTGGGACCTCCCCGCAGGCGACCCGGAGCGCCAGAGCCCGAAGCTCCTTCACGGGCCAGTAGCCGCGGAGCTGGCGCGGCGGGAGCTGGGGGTCGATGACGAGGAGGTGCTTGGCGCCATCCGGGCTCATACGGTCGGGAGGGCAGGGATGGGACCGCTCGCGCTCGCGCTCTACGTGGCGGACAAGATCGAACCCGCCCGCGACTACCCGAGCGTGCACAGGATCAGGGCCCTGGCCTCGAAAGACCTCTACGAAGCCGCGGCCGAGTCGCTGCGGCGCGCCATCGACCACAACGAGGGGCGCGGCAAATCCATCCATCCCGCGAGCCGCGAGATGCTAGAGTGGTTGGAGGACGCCCAGAACGCTGCGCACCGCGGGATATAGCAGGTAGAGCTCCCACCCCGCGAAGCCCAGAGCCACGAGCGCCACGGCGACCTCCACTGCACCGCCCGAGCGTATGCCGCCGGGCACGAGCCTGAAAGGTCTGCCCATCGGCCAGAGGAGCGGAACCCCCCGCGTGTTCAGCGAGTCCGCGAAGACGTGCGAGGCGTAGCCCGCGACCAGGGCTAGAGAGAGGTTCGGATACCCTCCCAGGATGAGCCAGACCGGCAGGGCAAACAGCGCGACGCCGAGCAGGGAGTGGGTCAGGGTGCGGTGGCCGACGGTCCGCACGAGGGTGAAGGACGTTGCCCTCAGAGCCCAGCTCAACGGGCGGGTCAGGAGGTTCAGCGCGGGGCTCTTCATGCGGCTGAGGCCGTTGCCTAGAGTGCTGCGCGGGTTGTCCACGTCGGGCAGCCAGGCCGCCGCGACTGCCACGGGGTAGGCGTAGGCCGGCGGCTCTGTCCCGGCGAGAAGAGAAGCCCCCGCCAGCGCCGCGACCCCGAAGACGGCGTGTGTCGTCGCGTTCAAGTCCGGGGCGGAGTTTAGCAACTCGCGAGGCGGCAGCACCAGTATCGCCGCTTCCCGCCAGGATCCCTCTCTCCGAACAAGGAGCACAGGAAGAATGTACAGGTTCAGCGCTTGGCTACGCCCGTTCGGTGATTCGGTCGTCACGCGGGACTGGGAAGGAGCGAGCCTCGCTCCTCTTCGGGGCGCGGAGCCGCCCCGGGAAGCGCTCGCGAACACCCCTCTGCTAAACTGGTCCCGCCGTGCGGGCGCTCTTCGTCTCGATACTATCCTGCGTTTTCCTGGCGACCCTCGCCGTCTCGGCGGGTTCTCTCCCGGCCAACGCGGCGCCACCCCCGCGACCCGTCGTCCTCGTCCTCGTCGGGGGCCTCTCCTGGGAGGACGTGAATAGCGAGCCGGGCCTCCAGAGGGCTTTCCGGGACGGCGCGGCGGCGACGCTCTCGGTAGTCCAGGGGACCGCACCTCCCGACGACCCCCGCTTCGGCTACGTCTTCCTGGGCGCGGGCTCGCGGGTGGACACCAGGTTCCTGCCCGAACAGCTACCCACGGACCAGGACAGTATTCCGGACGCGTTCGACGGTCCGGCGAGCACGGTCCACCCCGGTTCCCTGGGCGGCGCCCTCGAAGAAGCCGGGGTGCAGGCCGCGGCCGTGGGAGACAGAGCGAGGCTTGTAGCCATGACCCCTGACGGCGAGGTGCCTCGCGGCTATGGAGGCGAGGATCCCATCGCCGACCTCGACGCAGCCCTGGAAGACGGCGCGGGCTTCGTCGCCGTGGACGCCGTGGACCCACGGCAGGCCGCGCAGCTCGTCGAGGCCGCCAGGGAGACGGGAGCAGCTGTCGCCGTTGCTTCACCCAACGGTCCCAAGGGTACGCCGAACCTGACACCGTTCGTGTTCCTTCGGCCCAGCAGCGGAGGCGATCTCCTCTACTCACCGACGACCCGCACACAGGGGCTCCTGACCAACACGGACGTCGCCCCTACCCTGCTCGATGCTCTAGGGGCACCGGTACCACCCGAGATGAGCGGTCGGGCGGCCGAGGTACGCCCAGGGGACGTGGAGAGCGTGGAGCTTCTGCAGCGCCGGCTGTGGTTCGTCGAGGATAAAGGGTTCCGGGTGTGGGGCGTGGTGGGAGTTCTGTGGGCACTCGCCCTGGTTGTAGGGACGGCGCGGCGCGGCAGGCGTGGGGTCTCCTGGGCCGTGCTCGCGCTGGCGGCACTGCCAGCCGGGGCGCTGCTCGCCGCCGCCTTCCCGGTTACGGGAGTGCTGTCCGTTGGCGCGTTGACCAGCGCTCTTCGCCGCTGGGATGACTGCTCTCTCCTGGAGGCTCTCCGGCTCGTTCGCCGGAGCGTTCGCTGGGATAGCCCTGGCGACGGCGGCACTCGTGACCCTGGACGCAGCGGCGGGAGGACCTCTCGAACGGTTCTCCACCATAGGCTACAACCCTGCCACAGGGACGCGGTTCTACGGGGTAGGCAACGAGTACGCGGCGGTCCTGGCCGGTAGCCTGACGCTGGGCCTTGGCGTGCTCACGCACCGGAGGCGACCTCCGGCTGTCCCGCTCGCCGCGGTCGGCGCGGTTGCGGTGCTCGCGCTCGGGCTCCCGACGATGGGCGCCGACGTCGGCGGCTCTCTGGCCCTCGGCGTCGCGTTCGGGGCGACGGCCGGGCTCGTGCGCGGTAAAGGGTGGCGGGGCGCTGCCCTGTGGGCGGCAGTCGGGTTCACACTCGCGGCGGCGCTGTTCCTGGCGAGCGGGCTCCTCTTCCCCGACGTCTCGCACGGCTCGAGTGCTGCAGCCGGCGGAGAGGACCTCTACGAGGTGTTCGTCCGCAAGGTGGCATTGAGCCTGGGCTGCTGCTCAACCCGGTGCTGCTTTTATTGACGGCCCTCGGCGCCGTCGTGACCTACGCCGGCTGGCGCCGGGCGCGCGGGACACCTCTAGCCGCCGCGATACCCGGCGCAGTAGTAGCCGCCCTCGCCTCCGGGGTCTTCAACGACACCAGCCTCATCGCCGCCCTCTTCGCCCTCATGTACCCGGCCCTGGGCGCCCTGGGGTTCTGGTCTCGAAGCAAAACGCCGGACCGCGGCGATCCTTCCCGAGAAGGTGAATTTCGAAGCACGTCGCCTCCCTCCGGTCGGCGACTTTTTAGCACGCTCCGGGACTTCGCCTCCGCTTGTCAGCACGCCTCCCTTCGCCCGGCTTCTCAGCACGCTAGCCCTTTCAGGGCTTCGCTTGACAGCCCGGCGCCTCGCTTCTCAGCATTTTGTTTCGGGGGCGCAGGCTCTCCCGGCTTCTTGCCAGAATCAAATATTTCGAGAATTGGTATAGCTATTGAGAGCCGGACTAATCCGGCGACACGCTCTCCTAAGCTCGGCCATCAGGCCGTCGAAGTCGAGGGGGCGCCTGTGAACGTCAATTCGCCTTCCCTCCTAGGCCACTCGCTCGGGTCGCGGTCCCAGGCGAGCTCGATGCCGTTGTGGTCGGGGTCGTGGAGGTAGATTGCCTCGTGGGTGCCGTGGTCGGAGGCGCCGTCGATGGACCAGCCGTTGTCCAGCAGGCGCTTCAAGGCAACGGCCAGGTCACGGCGCTCTGGGTAGTTTATGGCGAAGTGGTAGAGCCCGGTCGCGCCGCGGGAGGCGGCGGACCGCCCGCGCTCTCCCACGTGTTCAGCCCGATGTGGTGGTGATAGCCGCCCGCAGAGAGGAAGGCCGCCTCGTCGCCGAAGCGCATCAAGAGGTCGAAGCCCATCAGGTCCCGGTAGAACCGGATGGCGCGCTCCAGGTCCGAGACCTTCAGGTGCACGTGGCCGATCCTGGTCCCAGCGGGGATGGATCCATTGTTCATGCTCGACGTCCTCTCTGATTGCTCGCACCCATCAGGATGTAAAGGATATAACCTCGAGTCTGTTCGAGTCCGCCACGGTAAGCACCTCCTTGCCACGCCCGAGCGTCGCGGCCTCCTTGGCAGTCATCTCCCGCCGTTCCACCTGGCGCCGCTTTAATCGAGCTTTGCCATAACGTGCTTGATCACGGTGTAGTCCTCCAGAGCATACGCGGACATGTCGTTGCCGTATCCGGACTGCTTGAAGCCCCCGTGGGGCATCTCGGAGACCCCGGCGATGTGGTCGTTGATCCAGACCGTACCGAATCGCAGCGCCCGCACCGCCTTCAGGGCCCGGCCCACATCCCTGGTCCACACCGAGGCAGCCAGTCCGTAGGAGACATCGTTGGCCCAGCGAAGGGCCTCCTCGTCGTCCTCGAAGCGCTGGACGGTCACGACGGGCCCGAAGACCTCCTTCTGCACGATCTCGCTGTCCTGCTTCGGGCCGGCGATGACCGTCGGCTCGACGAAGAATCCGCGGCCGCCGTCAGTCCCATTGCCGCCTGTGAGTATCTCTATATCGCCTCCCGCCTTCGCACGTTCCAGGAATCCCAGGACGCGCTCATGCTGGACAGCGGAGACGACCGGACCCATCTCGACGTCCTCGCCCTCCGTCGGGTCGGCAGTCTTTATCGTAGAGACCGCGCTCGCCAGCTCGGAGGTGAGCCCGTCATAGGCCCTGGGTCCGGCGATGACGCGGGAGGCCGCTGTGCAGTCCTGGCCCGAGTTGGTGTAGCCCGCGTACCGCAGGTTCTCAACCACCGCCTCGATGTCCGCGTCGTCGAAGACGATCACGGGCGCCTTGCCGCCAAGCTCCAGGTGGACGCGCTTGAGCGTCTGCGCCGCCGCCATCGCGACCTCCTTGCCGGTGGCGACGTCGCCGGTCAGGGAGATCATGTCCACCTTGGGATGCCGCACGATCCCCGCGCCGACCGGCTCTCCGTCGCCGGTAATAACGTTGAGGACGCCGCCAGGGAAGATGTCGGCGGCCAGCTCGGCCATCCTCAAAGTCGTCAGGGGCGTCTGCTCGGAGGGCTTGAGTACGACGGTGTTGCCAGCGGCGAGTGCCGGTCCTATCTTCCAGACCGCCATCATCAAGGGATAATTCCACGGAGCGATCTGGCCCGCAACGCCCACCGGCTCGCGACGGATCATGGACGTGTACCCTCTCAAGTACTCGCCCGCGGCCTTGCCCTCCATGACGCGGCAGGCCCCCGCGAAGAAGCGCAGATTGTCCACTACGAACGGCAGCTCACCGCGGGCCGAGGTGATAGGCTTGCCCACGTCCCTGGACTCGAGCCGCGCCAGCTCCTCGGCGTGCTCCTGCAGGACGTCGGCGAGCTTGTGGAGCATCTCCGCCCTCTCCGCGGGTGTCGTCTCGAACCACGCTTCGAACGCCGTGCTCGCCGCCTCCACGGCCCTGTCCACGTCCTCCTCGGCACATCTGGGCACCTCGGCTATCACCTCGCCGCTGGCGGGGTCGATCACGCGCTCCCACTCGTCCCGCACGGCCTTCACGAACTCGCCTCCGACGAAGTTGTTCATGCGTGTGACCTGGAGGTCCATACCCTCTCCTCTCGTAGGTGCTGCTGCGGACCGCTCTGGGGGTGTCCTCAGACGTCCATCAAGTACGCGCCGACGCCCCGCTTGAGCATCCCGCGGGCGATGATCGAGCGCTGGATCTCGCTCGTGCCCTCCCAGATGCGGTCCACGCGGAGCTCGCGGTAGTACCGTTCGGCAGGGTTCTCGGTCATGTACCCGCGGCCACCGAAGATCTGGACCGCCCGGTCGGCCACCCGGCCGGCCATCTCGGAGGCGTACAGCTTCGCCATCGCCGTCTTCCCGTGCAGGATGCTCGGGGTCGTCCACGATCCCACATGCCTGGCCACGTGGTAGGCCATCAGCCGCGCGGCGTTCAGCTCGGTCGCGGAGTCGGCCAGCATGAACTGGATCGCCTGGTACTCGGAGATCTTCCTGCCGGAAGCCCGACCGCTCCAGCGACCACGAGCGCGCCAGATCTATGAGCCGCTCGGCGGCCCCGCAGCAACGCGCCGCGATCATGAGCCGCTCCAGCGAAAACCAGCGCTTGGTTCCCTCGTCTCCCTCCGCCTCCGAGACGCGCGCCGTCAGGGACCCGGCAGTTCGTCAGCCGCAGCTCGACGTGCTTGGAGGCGTACGGGTCGTGCATGAACGCCGGCGTGCGCACGAACTCCAGCCCAGGCGCGTCCCGCTCGACGAGGAAGGACGCCTGCTCCTCGCCGGCCCACGCCAGCACGATAAAGAAGCCCGCGCGCTCCCCACCGGTCACGAACCACTTCTCCCCGTTCAGCACCCACCCCTCGCCGTCCCTTCTCGGCGGTGGTCGCAATGTCCTTTATGTCCGAGCCGGCCCCGGGCTCGGTGATGGCCCACGCCTCCCGCGTCTCGCCCCGTAACAACGGGCATGACGTAGCGCTCTATCTGCTCGGGGCTCGCGAGCTCGAGCAGCTCCCTGCGGCCCCCGGTCGGCGACCATGTACCCGAGGCCGTTGGTCATCTTCCCCGCCTCCTCCTCCAGGGCGACCAGCGACGACCATGGACAGGTCCATGCCGCCGTACTCCGCGGGCATGTTGAGGTTGCTGAACCCGGCCGCGCGGGCCTTTTCCCGCAGCGCTCCGCAGCTTCTCCTCGTCGATCTCGCCGCGCTCGCGCGATCTCCGCCTCGAACGGATGAAGCTCCTCCCTTACGAACCGGGCGATGCGGGCCTTCAACGACCTCACTTGCTTCGGGGATCGTCGGCCGTTTCTGCGCGCAGTCCACAGCTTCATCTCCCTTCACTTTCTTGGGGAAGGGAAGGGAGATGGTGTCCTCCACCCTGTCTCGGATCCTTCCCGCGCGAGAACCGCGCAAGCTCCACGTCCTCCCTCGGCACGTCTTCACCGCGCCCTCGGAGATCAACCCCGGCCATCTTCTCTCCCAGCGCCGGTCCCCACATCATCCCGTGCCCCCCGGCGGCCAAGACGTAGAAGCCCTCCACCGGCTCGTCGATGATCGGCAGGTGGTCCGGCGTGTAGTCGATGGACGCCGCCCACGCCCGCGATATCGGCAGCCCCCGAGCGCCGGATGCGCCGACTCCCAATCAGGTCGCGTCCTCTCGAAGTAACCCCAGTCGAAGTCGATCTGGTAGCGCTCCGTCGAGTCGGCCTCGTCCGACGGGGTTGCTCATGCCCAGCAGAGCACCCTGCTCCTCGGGCCGCCAGTAGTAACCCTTGCCCACGTTGAACAACAGCGGGAACGGATGCGCCGACCCCTCCGGCACGTAAGGGAAGCTGACGATCTGGTGCCGCACCGCCATCACGGGGACCTCCACCCCGACCATGCCGCCGATGTCCCGCGCCCCCCGCGGCCCGCCAGCGTCCACAACCCGCTCCGCCTCGAACGTGCCGCATGGACTCTCGAGAGAGTAGTGGTCGCCCTTCCGGCCGACGCGGGTCACCTCGCACATCTCGAAGAGGTCCACCGCATCATCGCCAAGAACCGCGCAGGTGGCATTGCGGGCCGCCACCGGCGGATGGACGTACCCGTCGTCAGCCGTGTACGTCGCCCCCACAAAACGGTCCCAGTTCAGGTCGGGAAAACGCCGCCTGCCCTCCTCGGGCTGCCACCCACTCGTTCTCGACCCCAGCCGCCCGCCGCACCTCGACCAGCCGCAGGAAACCTTCCTTCTCCTCCTCCGTCTCGGCGACGATGTAGTACCCCGTCTCCCGAAAACCAGCGTCCAGGCCCAACTCTTCCCCGAGCCTCAGATACAGCTCCCTGCGATAGCTTGCCCAGCTTCGCAGCCGTCTCGGAACCGCCCTGTTGGCGAACCACGCCGGCCGAGCGGCTCGTCGCCCCGCCCCCGGCCCAACCCCGCTCCAACACCGCGATCGCGCCCGAAACCACGGCGCGCCAACCGGTGCGCCGTCCATAGCCCGAGGTTGCCACCCCCCACTATCGCGACGTCGTAGACCCGGCATCCCACTCCTCCTCACGATCCTTCCCCCACCCCGACGCGTGCCGTCTTCGCAAACCTCCGGCACCTTGCGCCGCCCGCGATCTCGCCGTCAATATTGAACACTGGTTCAGTACTAGAATCGTTGTCGCCACGACCGCTGGAGATACGCCAGCGGCGCTCCCGCTTCGCCGAGATGGAAACCTTCCCACCGACACGGTTCATCCGTGCGACATGCCCGTCCCACGTGTCCCGGCAGGACCCCAGACCATGACCCCACCCTGGCGCATTCTTGAACCGTCATTCAAAGTAGATTATACTGAAGTCGGCAAGCTGCGGCAACTGGCTGCTGGCTGGCCGCCGTCGCAGCGGAGTTTGGAGAGCGTAGTGGATCGGTTCTAAAGGAGCGGCTCATGACCCCATTGACCGCAAATTGCTGGCTTCGTCTCTGATCTCCGACGGGCAGATGAGTCTGCCCGCGGAGGCCTACGCGGACGCTCGGTGTTCGGTGGGAGCTGGAGCACTTCTTCGACGAGAGTTGGGTTTGCGTCGGCCGGGCCGAGGATTTGCGAGATGTGGGGGACCGGCGTGCGGTAAGGCTGGGGCGGGAGAGCGTACTGCTCGTGCGCGGCGAGGGTGAGCCATTGCACGCCTTTTACAACGTGTGCCGCCACCGCGGCCACGAGCTCCTCGAGGTCGGCGGGCGGCGAGCGGCAGGTTCGTCCGCTGCCCTTACCATGCCTGGGCTACGGTCCTGACGGGGAGCTAAAGGGGGCGCCTGGCTTCGGCAACGTCACCGGGTTCGACAAGGCCGACTACTCGCTGGTACCGGTCCGGCTCGCCGAGTGGCAGGGGTGGCTCTTCGCCAACGCCAGCGGGGACGCCCCGCCTTTCGAGGAGCACGTCGGCAACCTGGGGGAGATGATCGGGAACCACCGTTCCGGGGAGCTCGTCGCGGGCGCGCGCCGCGACTACGAGGTGGCGGCCAACTGGAAGATCCTGGTCGAGAACTACCACGAGTGCTACCACTGCCCCTCCATCCACCCCGAGCTCTGCAAGGTGAGCCCGCCGAAGAGCGGCGAGGATCACGAGGCGCGTGGCGCATGGGTTCGGCGGGTCCATGGAGCTGGAGGACCACGCCCGAGACCATGTCCCTTACGGGCGAGAGCCTCGCCCCGACGCTGCCGCACCTGACGGCGCTCCAACAGCGCGAGGTGTACTACTATCAGCTCTTCCCCAACCTCCTAATCAGCCTCCACCCCGACTACGTCTTGACCCACCGCCTCGCGCCCCTCGCCCCGGACCTCACCCGCGTCGAGTGCGAGTGGCTCTTCTCACGCGAAGCGGTCGAGGCGGAAGGCTTCGATCCCTCGTATGCCAGCGACTTCTGGGACATAACCAACGGCCAGGACTGGCGGGCGTGCGAGGGCGTCCAGCGGGGCGCCTCCTCGCGCGGCTACCGTCAAGGTCCGCTCTCGCCCGAGGAGTCGACGGTCGGCAAGTTCGTCGCGATGATCGCCAGGGGGTACCTGGAGGGCCGCATCACGCAGACGCCGGGGCGCGCATCCCAACCGTTCCAGTAGGTCTGGTGGACGCCAGGCGGGATCGGAGCTAACGAGACGACGCTCTCTCGGAGGGGCCTGGACACACCCCCCGCGCTTGGGGAGGGCTTGCGGCAGCGAACAGCAACCCACGCCAACAAGCCCTGAAGCCTGACACCTGTTGCCTGAAACCCGGTCTGCCAAAGGCTCGGTCCCGCTGCAAGCCGCTTTCAGGACTGCCGGACGCTGGGCTCTACCAGGGCGTCGACCGCAACGCATCCGTGCGGGCCGACGATGATCGGGTTTACGTCCAGGGCGCCGATAAGGTCCCCGAGGTCCTGAGCCAGCAATGAAAGGCGCGCCATCGACCGGGCGAGCGCGACCACGTTCGCCGCCGGGCTGCCCCTGACGCCGTCCAGCAACGGCCTGGCCTCGAGCCGGTCTATCAGCCTGCGGGCGCGCGTCTCGTCCAGGGGGGGCAGGGCGAGGAGCCGGTCGCGCAGGGTCTCGATCAGGACCCCGCCCGCGGAGACCATCACCAGCGGGCCGAACTGCGGGTCGCTTACGACCCCGAGCGCCATCTCCACGCCCGGTTCGGACATCTCCTGCACCGTCGCGGCCGGGCCGAGGCGCCCGGCCATCACCCTGTAGGCATCGCTCAGGGCATCGTCGTCCTCGAGACCGAGGACCACCCCGTTCACCTCCGTCTTGTGCGAGGCGGTCGCGGTCTTGAGCGCTACCGGATAGCCGATGCGTTCTGCCGCGCCGAGTACCCCGTCGAGGTCTGCCGCGGCAGAGGTCCGGGCCGTCGGTATGCCGTAGTCCGCCAGCATCCGCAGCGCATCGGTCTCCGAGAGGCCTCCTCCGGCGGCCAGTGCTTCGCGCCAGTGCCGCCGGACGTTCTCCGGCGGCGGTTCCGGGGGGTTGAGGGGAGGAAGAGCTCGCGCGTCGCGTCGCTCGAAGAGGTTGCCGAAGGCGCGCAGGCCCGAAGCCACGTCCTCCAGCACCGGCACCCCGGCCGACCGCAGGCGGGCAGCCGCGCTCCGCTGGATCGCGCTCGCGAGCCCGCATACTACGGCGAACGGCTTGTCGGTCGAGGCCCAGACCCTCTCTGCCACCCAGGCGTGGTTCCGGTCGGCCTCCTCGCTGTGGAGGTCCACCACGTACGCGAACGCTCCGGTGTCGGGATCGTGGACGAGATGCCGAGAGCACTCGAGAAAGATGCGATAGGCGTCGTTGCCGGTCCCCCAGGCGTCCAGGGGGTTGACGGCCGGCAGTCCAGGCTCCAGCTGCGCGGCGACGCGGCGGAGGGTCTCCTCCGAGGGCCGGGCGAGGGGACGCCCAGGTCGGACGCGGCGTCGACCAGGTGAGCCCGCTCGCCGCCGGAGTCGTGGATAGCGGCCAGGCCTCCCGGGGGCGCTCGCCTCCCCGATCCCAGCAGCTCCAGCAGATCCGCCATCTCGTTCAGCGTCCCGACGCGCGCCACCCCGTAGGCGTCGAACAGCGCGTCGTAGGTCGGCCTCGTCCCCCGCCATGGCGCCCGAGTGGGCCGTGACGAGGGACCCGGAGGTCTCCGTGCGGCCCACCTTCAGCGCGACAACGGGCACGTCGCGCTCTGCGGCGGTCTCGAGGGCCCGTCTGAAGGTAGCGGGGTCGCGCACGGTCTCCAGGTACAGCGCTACCGCCCGGGTCGACTCGCGTTCCAGCGCGTAGCTCATGTAGTCCGCCATCGTAGTCGTGAGCTCCTGGCCCGCCGAGACCGCGAGGTTGAAGCGCACCCCCCTCTCGGCGTGCAGCAGCGCCGTGAAGGCGGAACCGGAGTGCGAGATCCAGGTTACTCCCCCTGGCTCGAGGTCGGCCCGCTCTTCGAAGGCCAGGGCGCGCAGCCCGCGCTCGACGTCCGCGAAGCCCATGCAGTTGCCGCCGCAGACGACCATGCCCGCCTCGCGCGCGATCAGCTCGAGGCGCCTGGTGAGCGGTGGTTCACGCGGAGGATCTTCCAGCCCGCTCGCGAAGACGACGACCCCCCGTGCACCACGCTCGGCCGACGCGGCCATCTGCTCCTCCAGCAGGCGGTTGCCCACCCCCAGCAACACAAGGTCCGGGGCGAAAGGCACATCCCCGAGCGAAGGGTAGCAGGCGACGCCCTCGACGGTGTCGTACCTGGGGTTGACGGCCGCAAGCTCGCCCGAGAACCCACCCACGAGCAACTCTTTGACCATCCGGTTGCCGGGCGTACCCGGTTTCCGGCTCGCCCCCACCACAGCGACGGAGCGCGCCTCCAGCACGGCGCGCAGAGCTCCGTTAGCCGCCACGCTCGAACCCTCCTAGGCGCGGTTTCGCAAGGTCAGGCGTTCCTTGAGGCTCTGCTTGCGCCTGTCGCGCCGGATCTCGCGCACGCAGTTGTACGCCGGGATTGCGCACACCCCGCCGCCCGCGTGGGTCGCCGAGGACGCCTGGTAGAGACCGTGGACCGGGGTGCGGTAGTCGGCGTAGCCAGGTGCCGGGCGCATGTGGAAGAGCTGTTCGGCGGTAAGCTCGCCGTGGAAGATGTTGCCCCCGATGAGGCCGATGTCCTGCTCCATGTCGTACGGTCCGAGTACCTGGCGGTGGAGGATCGCACCCTTCAAGTTCGGCGCGAGCTCGGCGTAGCCGTCGATCACGCGGTCGGCATAGGCCTCGAGCTCCGCGCGGTGGGGCTCCTTTGACCACTCGTGCGGCACCCACTGGGTGAACAGCGACATGATGTGGTAGCCATCGGGGCACAGCGTCCGGTCGAACACAGTCGGTATGACCCCGTCGGAGAACGGCCGGCGGGCCGGCACCCCGCGCCGAGCGTCCTGGAACGCCTCCTCGATGTAGTCTATGGAGTGGGCGAGCTCTATGGCACCCCCGAGGTGCTCGCCCGGCCCCGGATCCGCCGCGAAGTCAGGCAGCGCCGAGAGGGCGAGGTTGATCTTGACCACCCCGCTGCGCGAGTTCCAGCGCTCGATGCTGCGAACGAAGTCGTCCGGGAGCTCTTCCCTTCCGAGCTGCTCCAGGAAGGCGATCCTGGGGTGCGTCGTGGTGACCACGATGTCGGCAAGTAGCTCCTCCCCGTTCGCCAGAACGACGCCCCGTACGCGCCCGTCCCGCTGCAGGATGCGCGCCACCGGCGCGTTGGTGCGCACCCGCGCGCCGAACTCTTCGGCCGAGCTCCGCAGGGCGCCGGTGACCGCGCCCATCCCCCCCTGCGGATAGCCCCACGAGCCCAGCCCGAGGCCGGCGTCCCCGATCTCGTGGTGCATCAGCACGTAGGCCGTGCCCGGGGAGGCCGGCCCGGCCCAGGTCCCGATGATGCCGTCGACCGCCATGGCGCCCTTGATCTGCGGCGACTCGAACCAGTCATCCAACAGATCCCAGGCGCTCATGGTCATGAGCCGCGTCAGCTCGCCTACGCGTGCCACGTCGAGGCCCCTCATCCGCCACGCCAGCTTTAGCTGCTCGACGAGGTCCCCGGGTCGCCGCGACCCGAGCTTCGGGGGCGTCGTCACAAGCAGCGGCTCGAGGATCGCCGCCATCTCGCCCAGCCACCTGCGCCACTCCGGGTAAGCCCGCGCGTCTTTGCGCGAGAACCGCGCCATCGACTCGAAGTCGCGTCTGCCGCCCTCGCCGTCCATGACCAGCGATCGCCCGTCCGGGAACGCGTAGTACGACGGGCCCATCGGATAGACTTTGTAACCGTGCCGCTCCAGCCGTAGCTCGTCGATGATGCGCCTGGGCATGAGGCTCACGACGTACGAGTAGGTGGTCACCTTGAACTCCGGTGCCTCGGGCCACGGCGCGTCGGTCCTCGCCGCCCCACCGACCCCGTCGCGGGCCTCGAGCACCACCGTGCGCAAACCGTCACGGGCCAGGTAAGCCCCGGCGGCCAGCCCGTTGTGCCCCCCACCAATGACTATGGCGTCGTAGCCGCCTTCCATCGCCCTCTCCCTTCGGAGCTCCGAGACCGAAACTAAACTACCGTTCAATGTACCATCCGGCGTTTGTGGCGGCAAGAGCGGTCATTTTACGGCAATACTGCACGAGCATAGACCGTAGCGAACGGTTGTGATATCTTGGCTAGTTAAATAATGGTTCACAAGTATTACGAGTAGTCAGGAGGAGCATGGGGGCGAGGCCCAGGCTAACGAAGAAGCGCCGCACTCAGATGCTGGAGGCGGCTGCGGAGGTGATCGGGGAGCGGGGTCTTTGCGAGACGCGCATAGCCGACGTGGCGGAGCGGGCGGGCCTGAGCCCGGCGTTGGTTGTGTACTACTTCGGGTCCAAAGAAAAGCTGTTGACGGAGGCGCTCGCCTACGCCGAGGACCTGTTCTACATCGAGGCCTTCCGGGAGCTGACCGGGATCGAGGGCGCCTCCGAGCGGCTGGTGCGCTTGATCGAGCTGGCCTGTCCGCCGGCGGGGCGGCGCGATACGGACGAGTACTGGGCGCTATGGGTCGAGTTGTGGTCGCGGTCGTTGCGCAACGGCGAGGCGGCCCGCAAGCGCGAGGCGCTTGACCGGCGCTGGCGCAACACCATTGCGGAGGTGGTGAGGGAGGGCCAGCGGTCCGGCGAGTTCGGACCCGTCGATCCCGAGCGCTTCGCGACGTACCTCTCCGCGCTTATGGACGGCCTCGCCCTCCAGATGCTGCTCCACGACTCCGCTGTGGACGGCGAGCTGGTCAACGAGATGTGCCTGAACGCGGCGGCCCGGGAGCTGGGCTTCGATCCGGACGCGCTCAGGCGGGGGGGCGAAATGGGCGCCGGGCGAGAAGAGGAGCTCGCGGCGGAGGCCTAGGGACGAGAGGACTATTGGAGAGTCCTGCGAGGAGGTGCTGTAGAGATGGTATTCCACCCTCGGGAGAGGTCTCCCTGGCGTCGGAGCATATCGCGGCGCGAGATGCTCAAGCTGATGGCGGGAACGGCAGTGGCGGGCGGCCTGCTCGCTGGTTGCGGTTCGGGGGCTGGCTCCTCGTCGGCTTCGCGCGTGGTCATCGGCACCAGGGAAGACCCGGTCGAGCAGCCACTGTTCGATGACAATCCGATGATCGAATCCGGGATGGAGCCCGAGAAGGGGCCGTTGCGCCTGTACAACTGGGCGGACTACATCTACACGCGTGTGCTCAAGGACTTCGAGGAGGAGTTCGGTGTCGAGGTCGAGCTTACGACCTTCTACAACCTCGAGGAGGCCGACCCGGAAGCTGAGGACTGGCAAGGTCAACTTCGACGTCTTCGTCCCGACGGCCGAGGTCATACCGAAGTTCGTGGCGGGGAAGCTGTTGCAGCCCCTCAACCACGACTACCTGCCCAACCTGAAGAAGAACGTCTGGCCGATGCTCGCCGACCCCTACTACGACGAGGGGTCGCGCTACACCGTCCCATATACCGTCTACCTGACCGGCATCGGCTGGCGAACGGACATGGTATCCGCGGACGTCGCAGCCATGGACAACCCCTGGGAGGCGTTCTGGGATCCCGAGTACAAGGGCATAGCGGGGCTCTACGACGACTACAGGGAGACGATCGGGGTCGGGATGTACAGGGATGGCATCACCGAGATCAACAGCGCAAACCCGGACGACCTGAAGGCCGCCCAGAACAACCTCATCGAGCTCACGGACCTGGTAGACATCCGGTACACCATCGACGGTGCCTACTCCAAGCTGCCCGAAGGCGTCTTCGGCATCCACCAGGCATGGTCAGGCGACATGCTCTACGCGCCCGTACTACATGCCAAAGGGTGACGACCCTTCGGTGCTGCGCTACGTGTGGCCCCCGAAGGCGCAGGGCGGGGCGGGAGGCTACGTATCCAACGATAACCTCGCCGTGCTCAACGGCGCCGAGAACCCTGTCCTGGCCCACATGTTCCTCAACTACATGCTCGACAATAAAGTGGCGATCAAGAACTATAGCTGGAACGCCTACCAGCCACCCATAAACGCTCTAGATCCTCGCAAGCTCGTCGAGGACGGGACGATCATCAAGAACCTCGAAACGGCGGTTATCGTGCAGAGCGACTTCGACATGGGCCAAATACCGCAGCAGCTGACGCCGGATGAGGACAAGCAGTGGCTGGAGGCGTGGTCGAGGGTCCAGCAGGGCGGCTAGGACCGTGAGCAAGGTCGACGACGAGAGAGGGGTGGTCGGCGAGAGACGCTGGTTGTGGCCCTCCTTCGCCCTTCCTGGCGTGGTCTGGCTGATAGTCCTCTTCGTTACGCCCCTCTACGCGATCCTCGCGATGGCGATGGGGGTCTCGGATCCCATCTTCGGGGACACGCTGCCCGTTTGGAACCCGCTCTACTGGAACCCGTCGACGTTAGTGGAAGTACTCGGCGAGCTGTTTACCGGCCAGCTCGGGGTGGTCTTCTTGCGCACGCTCGTCTACGTCGCTGCGGCCACCGCCTTGAGTCTGCTGATCGGCTACCCCGTAGCCTACTACGTAGCCCGCCACGCCGGCCGCTACCGCGTCCTCCTCCTGATACTCATCATCGCGCCGTTCTGGATCAACTACCTGATGCGGATGCTGGCCTGGGTGAACCTGCTCACCACGGACGGCTACGTGAACCAGATACTCATGTTCGTCGGCGCCCTCGACGCGCCGCGGGAGTGGCTCGTTGGCAAGCACGAGACCGTCGTGCTCGGCCTCGTCTACGGCTACGTGCCGTTCTTGATCCTGCCGCTCTTCGCCGCGCTCGACAGGATCGACCAGCGCGTCATCGAAGCAGCGAGGGACCTCGGGGCAAGCCCGGCGCAGGCTTTCTTGCGCGTCACGTTGCCGCTCTCCTCGCAGGGGATCCTCGCGGGGTGCGTCATCATCATGCTGCCGATGTTCGGCGACTACTACACGGCGACATTGCTGTCAGGATCCCCAAAGACGAACATGATCGCCAAGCTGATCGAGCAGAACATAAACGCCAGCGCAGGGGGTAGCACGGGCGCCGCCCTGACCATCGTGTTGATGGTGTTCGTCGGCCTCCTGATGACCTACTACCTCTACAGCGTGGCACGGGCGACGAGGGAAGCCAGCTCGTGAGCGCACAGGCAGAGACTACCGTTAGCAAGACGCCCCTCGCGCGCCTGCGGTCGTGGTGGTCGAACCCCTGGGGCAAACCACGCTTCCTGGTGCTCTTTACCTGGGGCTACGTCCTCTGGTCGCTCGTCCCCGTGGCAATCGCCGTGCTGTTCGGGTTCAACGCGGGCCGCTCCCGGAGCACCTGGCAAGGCTTTTCGCTCCGGTGGTACTATCAGGATCCGGACCTCTCTGTCTTGCACGACCCGTCGCTGCGCGACGCTTTAGTGCAGAGCCTCAAGCTAGCGGGGCTGACCATGCTGATCGCCACGCCACTCGGGGTGGCGCTGGCCATAGGCCTGGCGCGCTGGCGCGGGCGGGGCGCCAAGCCCGCAAACTTCCTCATGCTCTTCCCGCTCGTGACGCCGGAGATAGTGATGGGCGTGGCGCTGTTTCTGGTGTTCGTATACCTCTACGGCTTCGTGCAGCTCGGCACCCAGGCGCAGTTGCTCGGGCATGTCACCTTCACAGTCTCCTACGTCGTGATAATCGTGCGCGGCCGCCTGTTCGCGGTCGGGAGGGAGTACGAGGAGGCGGCGATGGACCTCGGGGCGTCGCAGTGGCAGGCGATAAGGATAGTCCTGCTGCCGATGCTGGCGCCCGCCATCTGGGCGAGCCTCATGATCGCCTTCGCCATCTCCATAGACGACTTCGTGATAACCGCGTTCCTTATGGGCGACCAGTCCTCGGCCACCATCCCCGTCAAGCTCTACAGCGCGGCGCGGGCTGCCCCCAGCCCCGCGCTTAACTCCCTGGCGAGCATACTCCTCTTCGCCTCCATGCTGGCCATAGGGATCGCCCTCTTCGTTATGCGCCGGTCCCGCAAGAAGGAGGGCGCGAAAGGCTCCGCCGTCGAAGATTTCGCCAGGCTGGAGCTCTGAATGTGGACGGTTCGCGAACCGCCCCTGCAGGCAATACGCGGCTTCAGGATTTCGTCGTCGCCTGCGCGGACACCGCGGGGGATGCTCCGTCATCCGAGGCTTGCGCCTCTGTGGTGTCGGTGCGCAGCACGCGCAGGGCTTCGCACGGCAGGTACACCGAAACAGGCGATCCACGGTCGAAAGACGACCCCACCCCGTCGTTGGCCAGCAAGCACCGGATCGGGGCTCCGCGGTCGAGGGTGACCACGAGCTGGGAGACGGCGCCGGCGTAGACGACGCGTTCGATCTTCCCCGGCATTCGGTTCTCGCCGGTCTCCCCGGGTGCCTCCACGCGCACCCGCTCGGGACGCACCACCACCTTGACGGAACCCCTGGCCGAGGTGTGACCGCGGGAGGCGAGCAGCTCGAAGTCCCCGACCCTCACCCGACAATTGCCGTTGGAATCCATACCGATGGCCTGTGCGTCCAGCATGTTCGAGACGCCAAGGAAGTCAGCGACGTAGGCGGACGCCGGCTCCTCGTAGACCTCGCGGGGTGAGCCGACCTGTTCGATCCGGCCCTCGTTCATCACCGCGAGGCGGTCAGCCATGGTGAGGGCTTCTTCCTGATCGTGAGTGACGTAGATGAAGGTGATCCCTACTTGCTCCTGCAAGGCCTTCAGCTCGATCTGGAGCGCTTTCCTGAGCTTGGCGTCGAGCGCGCCGAGCGGCTCGTCCAGCAGCAGAACGGAAGGGTTGAGGATCAATGCCCGCGCGAGTGCCACCCGCTGCTGCTGGCCGCCGGAGAGCTGGTGCGGTTTGCGGTCGCGGAACTCCTGCATCTGCACGAGGGAGAGCGCCTGTCCGACCCTGCTACGAGCCTCCTCCTTAGACACCTTCGCGAAGCGCAACCCAAAGGCGACGTTCTCGACCACCGTCAGGTGGGAGAAGAGGGCGTAGCTCTGGAATACGGTGTTGACGTTGCGCCGATTCGGGGGGGTGTCCGATACATCCTGGCCATCCAACAAGACGCGTCCCCCGCTGGGGCGCTCGAAACCGGCGATCAGACGCAAGGTCGTCGTCTTGCCGCACCCGCTCGGGCCCAGCAGCGAGAAGAACTCTCCTGGCGGGATGTCCAGATCTATGCCGCAAACCGCCTCGAATCCGCCGAATCGCTTGGCGAGATCCACGAGCTGTACGTGCCCCCCAGCGGGGCCTTCTTCTGCGTTCACCTGCGTAACGCCTGCGCGAAAGCTCTCGAAGTTGTCCACAAAGCGCCTGGCATCGTCCTCGGAGTGCTGCACCGAGAGCGTCCACTGCTCAGCCTTCCCCCACGGTGGCAAGAAGACGCCGCCGTTGTGCTGAAAGAGCCAGTGCGCCTGGCTAAAGCGGTCGTCTACCTTCAGGAAGTCGCGGTAGTTGCGGACCCTGTGCGCGGAGAAGGTGATCGAGCCCTTCGCCCCGAACGAAAGCGGGTAAGCGGCGAGGTCGTACTCCTCGATGACCCCACGCGCCCCTTCGACCATCACCCGCGCGAGCCGGTCGAAGTGCTCGTACGCCTCGGGCGTCAGGATCTCCGTAAGCGCGGCGCGCGAGGCGGCCATCGTCAGCGGGTTGCCGTTGAAGGTTCCCACCTGCTCGTAGGTGCCGTCGGCGATGTAGCCCATGACCTCATCGGTGCCGCCGATGGCCCCGCAGGGTACGCCGCCGCCCATCGCCTTGGCGAGGCACACGATGTCGGGACGAACGCCGAGGCGCCCGGTAGCGCCCCCGTAGGCGGTGGTGACGCCGCTCTTGACCTCGTCGAAGGCGAGCAGGGCGCCGTGCTCGTGCGCTATCTCGCGCACGCCCTCGAGATATCCATCATCCGGGGGGATAACGCCAGCGTTCATCATGATAGGCTCGAGGATCACACCCGCCACCCGCCCACGATGCTCGGCGAACAGCCGCTCCAGCGCGCCGAGATCGTTGTAGGGGGCGATGATCGTAAGCTCGACTATCGCGCGCGGTATGCCCGACCCGGAAGGCGCGCTAAAGGGGCGATCAGCCGGCCCGATCTCACCTTCGCCGTTGGAAACCGAGACCATGAGCGAGTCGTGGTGCCCGTGGTAGCAGCCCTCCATCTTGACGATGAGATCACGCCCCGTTATCGCGCGCATCAGGTGGACGGCGTCCATGGTGGCCTCGGTGCCCGAGTTGGAGAAGCGCCACAGCGGGAGGCCGAAGCGACGCGCCAGCTCCGTAGCCACGACGATAGCGTCTTCTGTCGGCTGGGCGAAATGCGTCCCCCGCGGCGCCCGCTGCTCGAGCGCTTCCACGATACGGGGGTGGCCGTGCCCGACAGCACCTACACCGTAGCCACCGTGGAGGTCGACGTACTCGCCCCCGTCGGCGTCGTAGATCTTGGAGCCCTCGCCGTGGCTGACCCAGATCATCTGAGGCCGAGCTATCTGCCAGCTCGAGGTCGCACCCCCAGCCAGGACCTCGCGCGCGTCCTTTAACAGAGCCCGCGACCTGGGCTGGCGCTCTTTGAACAGACGCTCACCCTTCGTAATAACTTCATCCAGGCGTTGGAGGTCTTGTTCGTCCCAGGCGCGTACTGTCCTCATGCTCCTCCTTTGAATAGCCATTTAATAATAGAGAGAGCTTCTCATCGTGTCAACGTCAAGGGGATCCACAGGATGGCAAGGTTCGAGGCTGCTTGGGAAGAACACCCGCGCTTGGCTTCCGCGCTCTGCTAACCGAAGACGCTACCCGGCAAGTGGAGTTGAGTGGAGTTGAAGATCGTCCTCACAGCATTCCGGGGAAGAAGGAGGGATCGATGGCGCTCGTGCAGGACACATCCGTCGGGTTTCGCTCGTCCTGTCAGCACCTACATGCTGGCGGCTGCCGTCGCTCGGAAGTCGAGACCGAGGTCCGCGCAGATGGTCTCGGCCGCGTTCCTACCCGGAGCCATCGAGACGCCGGGTCCCGGGTGGCTACCTGAGCCGCACAGATAGACGTTAGCTACCGGAGACCGGTAGTGCCCCATCTCCGGTATGGGGCGCATCGCGCCCGTCTGGTACGGAAGCATCGCGCCGTGGCAGATGGTACCGTGTACAGCGCTGCTCAGCTTCCGCTCGAGATCCAAAGGCGAGTGCGCCACCCTCTTTAGCAGCTTCGCCCTGAGGTCAGGGATGTAATCCGCAGTGATCATGTCGATGAGGTAATCGGCGTACTGGTCTTTCACCCGATCCCAATCTCTCCCTTGGATCCGCCCGGTGGCGTCGCCCTTGATTTCGTAGGGTACGCCGAGCACGACGAACTTCTTGAGGTGCTTGCCCTCGGGCGCCCTGCTCGGGTCGATCACCGAGTCGTTCCAGCTAACTATGAGGGGTGTTGCGGGCAACATTCCACCGCGGCATTCGACCGAGGCCCTGGCCACGGGATATAGTGAGGGAGGCGTCAGGTGCACGTGGCAGGCTACACCGGCCTCAGGTCCTGCCCTGTACTCGGCGGGGCCGTCGAGGGCCGCATAGATCACGAAGGCTGGGTCCCCCCACTCGTAGCGCTCCATCTTGTCCGCGATCTCCGAGCCGACGACCTCCTCCCCGAGGAACCTTAGCGTGAGCTGTCCGGGATCGACACCCGAGGCGACGAGGTGCCTAGCGGGGATCTCTTCGTCGTTCTCCAGCCGGACCCCTGTCGCCCGACCGGAACTAACCAGGATCTTTTCCACCCCGGCGTTGGTCCTGATCTCGCCCCCCATAGACCGGAGGTGGTTGGCGAGAGCTAGCGACAGGTGGTGCATGCCACCTTTCACCAAGTTGTTTCCCACGTCCTGCAGTACTGTGCCGAAGAGCCAGGCGAGCTCCGCGCCGCCCGCGTCGTCAGGGGCGTGGGCCATGAAGAGAGCAAAGGCGCCGAATAGGCACTTGACCTCCACCGATTCGAACGTCTGGTCGCACCACGAGCGCATGCTCTGCAGGCCGAAGCGGTACTCGTCCATCCCGCCGGGACTCTGCTCCAAGTCGGCCGCCTCCGCGGAGAATGCTGGCGGCGGCGAGAAGAGAGAGGCGACGATCTTCTCCTTCTCTGCGAGGTAGCGCTCGACGAGCTTGCGCCAGGTCTCGGCATCCCTCGTCGAATATCTTCTGATGTTCTCGACGGTCTTCTCGAGGTCCCTGCTGACGGCCAGGACCCTGCCGTCCGGGAAGGCATGGGCATAGACTATGTCAGGTTCGACGAGCTCGAGGCCGTGTTTCTCTAACTCCAGCTCCCGGGGAACCGGGGAGAGGTTGGCCAGCTGGTATCCGCTAGCGTGGACGTCCGATCTGAACCCGGGGAGCGTCAGCTCTTCCGTGAGCGTCATACCCCCTACGTCGCGATACCGCTCGAGAACGAGCACCTTGAGCCCCGCCTTCGCGAGGTAACAGGCGCAGGTCAGGCCGTTGTGCCCCGCACCGACTACTATGGCGTCGTACCGCGTCGACATCACCTCACCTCCGAGAAGTGTCCCTTGTGCCAGCCACGTTACACTATAATGTCAGGCGCGCGAACCTCTCTCGCCTTGCCGCATCGGCGCTCATTACTATGACTCCTACACTATCCGCGATACGATGACGTCGAGCAAGGTTCCTTCTGTTTGCGGGTCCCGAGTTGACGCTCCGGTCGGATATCTAACTTCTGGTGGTGATTCAGCTCCCGAAGACGCGTTCGAGACGACCGGAGATACGTTCCCAGTGCGAGCCGTGCCAGAAGACGCGCCCGCAGCCCCCACAGAGGAAGAACTCTTCGCGGTCCTGCAACACGCCGGGAGGGACCCGGTCCGACACCGCGCCGGGCGGCACGGTAGCGAGCTCCCCGTTGCACTCCATGCAACGCGCCGGTCGCCGGGATAGCGCGAAGCGGTCCACCACCAGACGCAGTTGCTCCTCGAGCGGGAGGTAAGGAACCTTCATGAACCCCACGCTCCCGTCGCGCACCGGCCTGCGCTCCAGGAAGCCGCCGTCGCTGGTCAGGAGCACGCGCCCCTCCTCTAGCGCCTTCTGCGTGAGGGAGCGGTCCGAGACGTCGGTCCCCTCGCTGGCGTAGTAGGTGTCGTAGCCTGAGGCGCGTAGCCACTTCGCGAGGCCGCCGAGCATCGCGTCGCAGAGGAACCTCACGCTAGGACCCCGAAGAACCGAAACCCCCCTCTCCCCTGCCGTCCGTCCCAGCCTCGAGCGTCTCGACCTCGGAGAAAGCGACTTCCTCCGCCCGCACCAGGACGAGCTGGGCTATCCTCATGCCTCTCTCCACACGGAAGGTCGCTTCGGGGTCGTGGTTTATCAGGGGGACCATGACCTCTCCGCGGTAGCCGGAGTCTATAAGACCGGGGGTGTTGACCGGCGCGACGCCGTGACGCATCGCGAGCCCGCTACGCGGCAACACGAGACCTGCGTACCCTCCCGGGATGGCGACCGAGATGCCGGTCCGGATCAGAGCCCGCCCGCCAGGCGGCAAGCTCGCCTCATCCACCGACCTGAGGTCGTAGCCCGCGTCCCCCGCGTGCGCCCTGGCAGGCATCCACGCCTCCGGATGGAGCCGCCGGAAAGGGACCCGCATTACGGCCGGTGGCGCGGTCGCGCCTGGAGAACAGAGCAAAGCTTTTTCAGGAACATACGGAGCGCAATATTAGCACTTCAGCACGTCGCCTCCCTGCGGTCGGCAGCACGCTCTGGCCTTCAGCACGCTCCAGCCTTCGGCTTCCGCTTCTCAGCACGCTCGCCCTTTTACCCGGGCTCGCTTGGCAGCACTTGGAGCCTTCGCTGCGCGGTCAGCATTTCGCGTCCTCTGCGCTATCCTAGCTGACAAGCCGCCTGGCGAAGCCCAAGGCGGCGTGCTGAGAGCGAGGCCCGAAGGGCCGATGCGTGCTGACAAGCGAAGCCCGAAGGGCGTAGCGTGCTGACAAGCTGCCGAAGGCAGCGTGCTATTCTTTAGCCATGGACGAAGCCACAAGAGAGCGTTATCTGGTCACGTCGGCCCTGCCCTACGCCAACGGTCCCTTGCATGTCGGGCAGATAGTCGGAGCGTACCTGCCTGCGGACGTGTTCGTGCGGTACTTGAGGGCGCAGGGCCACGACGTGGTCTACGTCTGCGGCACCGATGAGCACGGCGTACCCATCACCCTTACCGCCGAGCGCGAGGGCAAGTCGCCGCGGGAGGTCGTCGATTACTGGTGGGCGCACATGAAGGAGACCTTCGAGCGCTTCGACATATCCTTCGACAACTTCTCGCGCACCTCCACCGAGTTGCACGCCAGGAACACCCAGCTCTTCTACCGCAAGCTCAAGGAGGGCGGCTACATCTCGGAGGAAGAGAGCAAGCAGATGTACAGCCCGACAGAGGGACGCTTCCTGCCAGACCGCTACGTCGAGGGGACGTGTCCCGTGTGCGGCTACAAGGAGGCCAGGGGCGACCAGTGCGAAAACTGCGGAAGCTGGTACGAGGCCTACGAGCTCATAGAGCCGCACTCCAAGATCACCGGCGGACCCGTCGAGGTGCGCGAGACAACCCACCTCTACCTCGACCTGCCCAAGTTCTCCGAGCGTCTCAGAGACTACGTCGGGGGTCAGGAGCACTGGCGCAGCTCGGTCAAGAATTTCATCCTGGGGATCATCGACGCCGGCCTGGAGAAGCGCCCTATAACCCGCGACATTAGCTGGGGCGTCCCCGTGCCCGAGCCGGGCTACGAGGACAAGCGCTTCTACGTCTGGTTCGATGCGTGCATCGGCTACGTCTCCTCGACGGTCGAGTGGGCCGAGAACGAAGGGGAGCCTGACAGGTGGAGGGAGTACTGGCAGGAGCCGGAAACCAGGCTCATCCACTTCATCGGTAAGGACAACACCGTCTTCCACGCCCTGGTGTGGCCCGCCCAGCTCATGGGCGTCGGCGAGGACGGCGAGGAGCCTTACGTGCTCCCCTACGACATCCCGGCCAACGAATTCATGAACCTGGAGGTCGTGGTAGACGGCGAGCGGCGCGAGGTGCAGATGTCCACGAGCCGCAACCTCGCCGTGTGGCTGCACGAGGCCCTCGACCGTTTCCCGGCAGACCCTCTGCGGTTCTACCTGGCCTCCATACTACCGGAGACATCCGACGTCGCCTTCTCCTGGCGCGAGTTCCAGGCGAGGGTGAACAACGACCTGATCGGCAACCTCGGTAACTACATCAACCGCACCCTCTCCTTCACCGAGCGCTACTTCGACGGAGACCTTCCTCGTCCGGAAGAGCTTTCCGAGGAGGCCGAGGAAGTCTTCGCGGACTTCAGGGAGCTGGAGCGACGCTACGAGGAGCGGATGCTCGCGATCCGGCCTCGCGAGGCGTTCGCCGAGCTGCTGGCGATGGGCCGGCGTGCCAACCGCTACTTCGACGCGCAGGCGCCGTGGAAGAGCCGCAAGGAGAACCCGGATGAAGCCAGAGAATCACTTTACGTCGGCGCGGTCCTTCTGGGTTCCATCGCCTACCACGCCGCCCCTTACGTCCCCGAAGCAGTCGAGCGGCTGCAAGGCTTCTTCGAAGGTCCCATAGCGCGCGTCTCGGACCTCGAGAAGCTCCCCGAGGTCTACCGGACGGAGGGCGCGAAGCCCCTTTTTGCGAGGATCGAAGACGAAGAGGTCGCGGCGGCCGAGGAGCAACTCTCCCGCGAGGTGCGCGGGGAATAAAGCGCTTCGCGCATTTCAGCACGCCTCCCTGCGGTCGGCTTGTCAGCACGCCTCCCTACGGTCGGCTTGTCAGCACGGCGCCTGCTTCGCCAGACGCCTTGTCAGCACGCTCGGGCCTTTACAAGGCCCTCGCTTCTCAGCTTTTGTTTCGGGGGTGCGGCCTCTCCCGACTTTCTAGCGGGATCGATCATTTGGAGAATCGGTGTAGTATCGTTGGCCTTCGAACGTTTGCGCTACCGCACCCTGAGGGAGCTCCTCCGTGGCGATTCACGCAGGTCATAGTCTCCTGCCTTCGTACAGACCCTCGTGCCCCGACGTCGATCATATTGAGACGGTAGAAAACGCGTACGGCTACAGGTACGTCCTGTTGTTCACCGGATCTTCAGACGCGAGGCGAGGACAAAGATCAGAGCCCCCGCCATCGCTATGATCCCCAGGGCTATCCGCAGGCTGAGCACTTCCGCCAGGCCGCCGACGATCACCGGTCCCATCAGGAACCCGCCGTAACCCAGGGTGGTGACCACGGAGACGGCGCCCCCGGCTCTCTCCGGCGCGAGGTCACCGGCGACGGAGAACGCTATGGGCACCACAGCAGAGAGGGCGAGCCCCACCACCAGGAACCCGGCCACCACGAGGAGCGGCTCGCGGGTGGCCAGGGCGAGCGCCATCCCACCGGCCGAAAGCAGCCCCGCGCCCTGCAGAGTTCGCCGGTTGCCGAGGCGACCAATGACGAAGGCGGCGCCGAGGCGTCCGACGGCCATAGAGCCGTAGAAGACCGCGACCGCCGAGCCGCCCAGGAGCGCGGATAGTCCGAGCGTCTGCCGCAGGTAGATCCCTGACCAGTGCTCCATCTCCCCCTCCGAGAGCAGCGCCAGCGTGGCGATCACGGCTATGAGGAGGAGAGAGAGGTTCCGGTAGAGCCCGATATCCCTCGTTGCGTCCTCCCGCGGTCTACCGGGCGGGGGGAGCCGGGTAGCCGCCACGGAGAGGACCACCGCCCCCAGCGGTGGCAGCAGCGCGAGGTAGACGTACCGGTAGTCCACGCCAGCGGAGAGCAGCGCGCCCGCCGAGAGCGCACCGGCCACCCCGCCGGCGGAGAAGGTGGCGTGCAGCAACGCCATGAAGCGGCGTTCTGTCGCCTTCTCCAGGTCAACAGCGGCGGCGTTGATCCCGACGTCGTACAGCCCCGAAGCGGCGTAGAGCACGACCAGAGCCCCGAGCAGGGCCGCGTAGCCGCCGACGAAGGCCAGCGCGGCGATACCGAGGCCCATGAGCGAGCCTGAAACAACGAGGAAGAGGCGCCTCCCCAACCGGTCCGAGGTCCACCCGAGAAGCGCCATGGCCAGGATGGAGGACGCAGCCCCCGCGAAGAGGGCTACCCCGAGCGGGCCCGGTGTGAGGTCGAGCGCCCCGCTCAGGTCGGCGAGCAACACCGCGAAGGCTCCCCAGAAGAGGCCGAAGACGCCGAAAGCCCCCAGCAGTACGGGCAGGACGAGCTCGCCCACCATCGGAGTGCGTCCCTCGGGACCTGCCCCTCCCGAGGGCGCGCCGAAGCCCGGGATCATCGCCTGACTCGTTCCCTCTATCCGGGGCAGGAGTTCGCCGAGGTGGCAGATCACGTAGTCCGGCCTGTCCTCGGAGCGGAGAGCCTCATCGAGGCCGGTCGCGCCGGTGAGGACCAGGGCGCTGGCCATGCCGGCCTCGTTGGCCATGCGTATATCGGTAGCGAGGCGGTCGCCGGTGAGCAGCGTGTCCCTGGCCGGGACCCCCAGCCGGTCCAGCAGCGTTGCCGCCATGTGCGGCGAAGGCTTACCGACAATAGCCTCTGCACGGGCCCCGGTCGAGGCTTCGATGGCGGCGAGCATGGCCGCGCAGTCCGGGAGACCCCCGCCGCCGGGGGTGGGGCAATAGGCATCCGGGTTGGTAGCCACGATCCTCGCGCCCCCTCGCACGGCGTCGAAGGAGATCTTCAGCTTGCGGTAGTCGAAGGTGCGGTCGAACGAGACGACCACGACGTCCACGTCTGAGGCCTCCTGCACCACCTCGTAACCGGCGAGGGTGAGGAGCTGGATCAGGGGCAGCTCGCCGACGACGAACAGACGCGCATCTGGCGCGTGCCGCCCGAGGTAGAGGAGCAGGGCATCCGTCGAAGAGATCACCTCCTCAGGGCGGGTCTTCACCCCGAGGCGGGTGAGCTTGGCCGCGTAGTCCGCGGGCATCTCGAGTGGCTTGTTGGTCAGGTAGACGACTCTCGACCTCTGCTTGAGCTCTTCGAGCGTCTCTCTCGCTTCCGGCAACAGCTCGTCGCCGAGGTAGACGGTGCCATCAAGGTCGAACACGTAACCGTCGAAGAGCCTCTCGGGGGCCCTCACAGCCCTCCCCCAGCGGACCGCGCTCGCTCGAGTATCCGCTCGACGAAAGCGTCGTCCCACCAGCCGGCGAAGAAGAGCAGGTCGCCCAGAGTGAAGCGGTTGCGCATGAGGTGGCAGTTTCCGAGCGCCCAGCGGACCACTTCCGGCGCGACGGGGATCTCGATCCTGCTCATGCCTATGGGGGCGAGTTTCCCTTCGGGGTCGGCGAGCGCGAGGGCCTCGCGCAGCCCGGCGAGGTCGGGCGGGTCCGCTCCCTCGAGCCCGCCCGCGACCGTCATCGGACGCCCAGGGCCGTCATGTGCTCTACGCCTTCCTGTGCTCGGTCGTCACGGTGTAGGTGCCGTCGGGCAACTCCCCGATCTCATAATCGCCGAAGAGGATGGGGTCTGCCGTGACCACGCAGAGGAAGAGGCGCAACGCGAGGTTCCGGATCTCGCTCTCCGCGTGCGCGTCGGCCCGCATCTCGATTATGTGCCTCAGCGCCCGCACATTCCCGGTAAAGACCATCGGCGCCTCGGTCTCGTTGGGCAGCAGCGAACGCGCCGTCTGCTGCACCTTCTTGCGGGCGTCGGTCTTGTAGTCCGCCGTGAGCATGCTCGCCCCGCTCTCCTGCCGGTCCAGCAAACGGTCCGCCAGCTCCCCGTACTCTGCGGCTGCCCTGTCCACCCGCTCCTCAAAGAGCCGGTGGAGCTCCTCGTCTACCTGGTACTCGGGGCGCTCCACGAAGCGCAGCACGCCTCCAGAAACGAAGCGCTGACTTATCTGGGAAAAACCGACGCCAGCGCGATGTCGAACCAGCTCGTGGGTGACGCTGCGGCTGATGCCGTAGAGCAGGAAGCTGAAGCTCGCGTGCTCGAGTACCGAGCCGTGCCCCGCCGAGGTCAGCCGCCCGATGTAGGCGGCGGCGTTCTCGTTCGTCGTGCGCCGGGGGCCAAAGCTAGCGTAACAGACCTGGCCAGCGGTCTTGCAGAGCTGGGTAGAGTCGGGCAGCCGGGTCGGGTCGTCGAGGTATTCGGGGAACCGGAGCTCAGGGTCGAATCCCTCGAGGAAGCCGGCTAGCCCGGCCACGTTGGTCCGGGGCCGCGCCAGCATGACGACCCCAGGCGCCCGGAGATACGGTGTGCCGCGGTCGGTGTGGTAAACGGCGGAGTGGATCGCGGGGAACCCGTCGGCGACGGTCCCTCCCAACGTCTCGAACAGCTCCGGTGCGCGCTGCGTTCCAGGTGCGGTCTTCTCCAAGGGGCTCCCTTCCTCTCGCTCTCTACGCAGGGTAGCTCTTGCGCCGAGAATTCTCCACCTCGACTGCTCGAGAGGCGATCTCGTAGTGGTACGAAAGAGGCCGCCGAGGCGCGTGCCTCGACGGCCCGATAAGGGGGGCTCGGATGCGGCTAACCCGCCGGGCTAGACGGCCTCGGCGAGCGCCTTCTGGAGGGTGCTGGCGTAGCGGCCGGTGCGGATGGTCCTGAGGGCTTTGATCTCGACCTGCCGGGCCCTCTCCTGCGAGATCCCAAGTACCTCGGAGACCTCGCGCAGGGTCCGGACATTCCCTCCATCCAGGCCGTGGCGCATCTCGAGGACTCTGGCCTCGCGCTCGGGCAGCGACCTGACGGCCTCGACGAGAGCACGCTCCCACTGGCCAACCTCGACGCTGGCGTAGTCGTCCCCGCTCTTCTCGTCCGGCAGGAAGTCGCCCATCTCGGAGCCGTCCTCATCTCCCGCCCCGCCGATGCGCGCGTTGATGCTCGAGATCGGCTGGCTGACCTCGCGCAGGCGCCGCGTCTCCTCGGCCTTGACGCCAAGCCGCTCGGCCAGTTCCTCCTCCGTAGCGTCACGACCGAGCTCGATCCCAAGGGCGTTCTCGGCCCGCCGCATACGGTACAGGGAGTCGACGACGTGGGCCGGGAGGCGGACGGTGCGGGCGTGGTCGGCTATGGCGCGGGTTACGGCCTGCCTTATCCACCACGTCGCGTAGGTCGAGAAGCGGTTGCCCATCTCGGGGTCGAACTTCTCGACTGCCCGGATCAGGCCCGCGTTCCCCTCCTGGATGAGGTCCTCGAAGGGCACGCCGCGCCCGCGGTACTTCTTGGCGATGGAGATCACGAGCCGCAGGTTGGACTCGATTAGCCGCCGCCTGGCCTCTGCGTCGCCCTCATGGGAGCGCCTGCTGAGGTCCCGCTCCTCGTGAGCGTCGAGCAGCGTGCCGTTCCGGACCCTGCCCAGGTATTGCGTGAGAACGTCCTGCGTCTGCATCATCCCGTCTCCCTTTCTGAAGGCTTCAGGTCGTTGGGGCGGTTCGCGAAGCGCCCTTACAGGGTTTGCTGATACCTGATACCTCCTTGTTCACGCTGCCGGGTGCGAGCCTCCGACGCGCGGGCCGCCGTGCGTCACGAACCGGCCCAGGATTCTCTCGTCCAGGCTCGAGGTTACGCGCCAGGTCTTCCCGCACGAGCACTCGAGCTCGAGCCGCCGCCTCTCCTCCGCCTCGGCCAGGGCCGCCTCCTTGAGCGACCGCAGGCAACAGCCAGGCAGAGACCAGACGTAGACCTCGGCCTCCGGCTCTTCAACCGGCGCTAGCGTCGTGTCTGGTCTGAGCGAGCTCCTCCTCTTCATCAAGCGGCCCCTTTCCGCTCCTCCGTGTCGCGCTGCCCGAAAGCGTCCTCCTCGGCCTCGACGGGAAGCGGCGCCTGCCACACCGCCCCGCACGAGGAGCATTCGAAGGAATGGCCCGAGCCCACAGCACTCCGCCGGCAACAGGCGGGGAGGTCCACCTCGTAGAGGACGACCTCCTCGCCAAGGGCTGCGATCCAGGTTCGCACTACGCGGCCTTCCCTGAGAGGCGGCTGATCCACTCGCTCGCCTCCTCGCGGGTGAGCTCGCCCATGGGCTTGCCGACCATGTCCTCGAACTTCTCCATCCCGCCACCGTCGTCTTCGACGACGTCGGAGATGAGAGCCTCCAGGTAGTTGAGCTGCTTCTTGGTAGCCGGAAGCTCGCCCCTGTTCTCCTGCACGCGGGCGGCCGGACGCTCATCCCGCGTTTCAGAGCCGCGTGCAGGCTCGACGATCTCCGCGCCGTCCTCGCCACCGAGCTCCTCGAAGGCGGTGACGCCGACGTTGATCGCATCCCTCAAGGCACGGGCCTTCGCCCGCGTCTCGGCCATCCGGATCACGTGCGGAGCTATCGTCCGGTTCACGTTCTCGGGGCTCGCGTCCCCTATACCCGTGAACTTGCCGTCCTCCGTGCGCACCACAGCCTTGACTATGGCGACCTCGCCGTTACCCGGGCCCGGAACCTGTAGCAGCTCCGTCTCGATGCTCCTCAGGCCCCTGCTGTGCGCCTCCTCCAAAAGACCCGCATACAGCACGAACCTCTTGCCCTGGCGCTCGATCATGTACTCTTCTCGCACCGCTATACCTCCTCCGGCACTCCTACACCGGTACCGCTGTCTTCACTGAAATGAGTGAGGATATGGTCAAAACAAAACACTAGACGACTCTTTCGTAAGAATACTGGCGTCCGCCCGGGGCGGCTGTCTCGGTGCGGCGATGGATCAGGCCGAGCTTCGCGAGCCTGGTGGCGCGGTTGTTGCAGGCGGTGTGGTTGAGGCCGAGTTTGGCTGCCAACGCCGCGTTCGTGATGGAGCCTGCGTCGTAGATCGCCTGCAAGGTTGCGACCAGGTGCTCGGGCACCTCGCCGACGATGCCCGGCTCCCCGCCGACCTCGTCCACCCGGATCATGGCCAGCGACCGCTGCCTCAAAGAGGCCTCGACGTTCTCCAGCAGGTCCCGATCCTCCTCCACGAGTACCAGGTGCCGGTCCCCGTACTCCCCGCTCGCAGCCCTCGATGCCAGGATTCCCAACGCCTCGTCCGCGAACGAGTAGTCCATCAACTCGACACCCCGGGTGTCCACGTACAACGTCCCACCCTTCGGCAACGTAGTTAGCGTCTCCTCGAGCGCCTCCCGGACCGCCCGGCCCGTCGAACGGGTCACCATCAGCTTGCCCCCGAAGTCGCCGCCAGCCACCTCGAAGACCCGGTGCGCCCGCTCCTCAGGCACCGATCCCGTCCTCACTGTCGTCAGTGAAATCATCTGGCTGAATTGTACTCCTCGCGGGACCATAAATCAATGGTATTCGGGGGGTAATTTTCGCCCTCAATTCGGGGATCTCTCCTGTGAGGGGCGAGGCAGGGAGACGCGGACGAAGGTACCGGGGAACTCGGGGACGTTACGGGAGTTCTTGCGGTTCTCGTAGACGGTTACGCGGCCGGTTCCGGAACGCAAAGAGAGGGAGCCGCTAGAGCGTGCGGCGATGCCTGCGACGAGAGCGAGGCCGCCGCCGCGACCGATCTCCCCCGTACCGGAGACGCCCATCTCGAGGGCGTGGCGCAGCGCGTCGTTATCCGTGGTGGTGAATTCGGCGAGGGCGGGGTTGTGGGAGAGGGTCTCGCGCACACCAGGGCCGCCGTCGGCGATGGAGATCAGGACCTCTTCGCCGCGCCGTCGGGGGCCGCTGACGATGTGGTGGTAGGCCTGGACAGCGGCGTAGGCGCCGAACGAGGAGGCGCCGTGCTCGGCGGCGTTCGCGCAGATCTCCGAGAGCACCGAGCAGATGGCGACCCTCTCTCTAAGGCGGTAGCCCTGGTTCTCCAGGATCTCCGAGATACGCTCGATGATCCCGGGGATCTCCTGTTCCGTGTGGAAGTTGATGAGCTCCTGCAAGGTACCCGGGTTGTGCCGGCGGCGCTCTTCGAGAGAGGCCACGTCCACGTTCGTGCGCACCCTGTCTCCGAAGAGCCTGAAGAAGTCCATCCGCTCCAGGTAGGCCGGCACGTCGCGTCCCGCGAGCGCGATACCCACTTCCTCGGAGCGGGGGATCAGGAACTCTACCAGCGCCGCCAGGCCGCAGAGCCCGGCCGGCTCCACGAACTCGACCGCCCGCAGATCCAGGACCACAGGTCCCCCGTCAACGCGTGCCGCCCCTGCGAACGCCGGGTCGAGGCTGCCCATAGTGAGCACCCCGCTCATAGCGCCCCGGCTCCGCACGTTCAACTGTAACTGCGTTCTCACTGATCTTATTGTAGCCGGAAAGGACCAGAAAGCGGATAGGAAGATCTATCGCAGTAGAAAACGAGGTCTGGAAAGGGCGTGGCCAGACGGGGGAGCTGCTCCCGTGGCCAGAGCTTTGTCGGCCCTGAGCTGATGGACACAGCCACTTGAACGCGATCCGCACGTCGTCGGTCGTGAACTAGCCAGTTGATCATCCCCGAGGGTGTTGTGCTCCGGCTGCTGAGCCGCCACTTCGAATTGGAGTGTCGCCCGTTTGGGCTAAGAGACTCGAGTCCTGCGAGCACACGTGCCCGAGCGCGGGTGCGGAGAGGTTGCTACGATGCACGCAATCCTGCCTCGGTGAAAGAGGAAGGCGGGTCATGGCTGAAAATTGGGGCAACGAGATACGCCTGGTTCGGATCGCAGATTTGCGGCATTGCCTCATCGAGGCGTTCGAGCGGGTCGAGCTGCCGCGCGAGGATGCCGAACAGGTCGCTGAGGTCTTGCTTGACTCGGAACTGCGCGGCCACGAGAGCCACGGCGTACACCTACTCGGCTTCCTGGCCGATGCGTACCGTGATGGCATGAACCCCCGGCCCCGCATCCGGGTGCTGCGAGAGACGGAGGGAGCGCTGCTCCTCGACGGTGACCGCAGCTACGTGGTCGGGGCGATACGGGGGATGAGCTGGTGCATCGAGCGCGCTCGTGAGCGCAAAGGCATGGCGGTCGCCGGCGTCCGCAGCTCACAGCCCATCGTCCTCGGATTCTACGCCCGAATGGCGGCCGAGGCCGGCCTGATCGGCTTCGCCTGCGCCAATGCTATCCCGATGGTCGCCCCGCCTGGCGGCCGCACGCCAACCTTTGGCACCAACCCGTTCGCCTACGCCATCCCGGCCGGCCGCCACCCACCGGTGGTGCTCGACGTGGCCACGACCACCGGCGCCGCGTTCAAGGTCCGGCTCGCGGCGCAACGCAACCGTCCGGTGCCCGAAGGCATGATCCTCGACCGCGAAGGCCGCCCGACCACCGACCCGAACGAGTTTGTCCTGGGCGGGCTCATGGCACCGCTCGGTTCCCCGGCAGCACCTCACAAGGGCTTCGGTCTGGCGCTGGTCATCGACGCTCTGGCCGGCGTCTTGACCGGAGCCGCTTTCGCCCGCGACTTTCCCAGCGAACCCGCCACAGCCGGCAACGCCACCTTCTGGGCACTCGACGTGGAGGCGTTCCTACCGCGCGAGGAGTTCCTGGCGCGGATGAAGGCCCAGATCGACCACGTCAAGGCCGGCGAACGGCTGTCAGGCATCGATGAACTATTCGTGCCGGGCGAACGTGGCCACCGCCGCTACCACAAGCTAACCACCCGCGGCACGGTCCCGCTCTCGACGACGACTTGGGATGCGCTCACGAACGTTTGCGCATCCCTGTCTATCTCACCGCCGCCCACCCTTGCGCCTGAGCCGCGGCGGACAGACGGTGGAATGGCCTAGAGCATCGCAAGAACTGGCGGCGCAGCAGGAGCGCTACCGGCTGGAGGCGTATCAGTCATTTCAGGCTAAACAGAAGGCTAGTCTCCGCGCCGGCGCTGGTAGAAGAGCTCGGTGTAGCGGCGGTTATCGTAGCGGCTGAGGATAGCGCCGTCGCCGACCTGTTTGAAGCCGTTCTTCTCGAAGACGCGCCGCATCCGTTCGTTATGGGAGAGGGTGGAGCCGCGCACGACCTCGAGGCCAAGGCAGTCGAAGGCGTAGCCGAGGAGCAGCTCGACTGCCTCGGTTGCGTAGCCTTTGCCGCGCAGGTCTTCGGCGCCGATCTTTATGCCGAGCTCGCAGCCTGCGTTGCGGAAGTCGTAGAGGGTGACCATTCCGATGGGCTCGTGGGGTTCCCCGGCCTCCATAATGAAGGTCTTCACGCTCGGGTCCTGCCAGCGGGCCAGGTAGTCGCGGCGGGCGGCGGAGAGGGAGATGGATATGGGGGAGCGCCCGTTCCACGCGGCGAGCTCGGGGTCACGGTCCCAGTAGTATGCCGCCTCCACGTCCGACTCGCGCGGCAGCCTCAGGGTCACACACTTCCCGCGCAGGACCTCGACCTCTTCGGCGTGTATGGCGGCTCCTCTCCTTCGCGACCCCCTATATTACACCGGTCACGAGCGTCGGCTTCCAGCATTTTCGCTAGAATACTCCGAGGCGAATAGCGGGAGCGGCATTGAGCGGGACCGTAGGGGAGTTCTTCGGGGGCTCCGGGCGAAGAATCCGAGACGTAGTCTGGGGAGATGTCCCCATAGACCGGGCTGTGAGGGCGCTGCTCGACACGGGCGCGATGGAGCGTCTCAAAGGCATGAGCCAGCTCGGGTTCACCTTCGGGGCGTTCCCGAGGGCCAGGCACACGCGCTTCGACCATGCCATCGGCGTTTACTACCTGACGCAGATGACACTGAGGAGGATCGCGGAATCCGGCGCCTACCTCGAGACCAGGGACGTGCAGAGCGCCATGGCCGCCGCCCTGCTCCTTGACGCGGCTCGTTACCCTTACTCGCGCGCAATCGAGGGGATAGCCCTGCCGGGCGCGCCCACCTTCAAAGAGTTGAGCCGGCGCTGGATCGAGCACACCGAGGTGGCGAAGGTCCTGAGGAACGAGTGGGACGTCGAGCCCCACAACGTCTACCGCCTCGTCTCGCGGGGCAGCGATCCGCCGCGCAGCCTCACCCCGACCGAGCACCTTCTGCGCGACATCCTCTTTGGCTCGCTGGACGTGGACGCCCTCGATAGGCTCGTGCGCGACGCCAGAGGGGCCCAGGTACCCTACGGCACCGTCAAGGTCGAGCACCTGATCGAGCACCTCAGGATCGTCGGCCAGGAGAACAGGGCTGTCCTGACTATAGACGAGGACGGCGTGGGCTCACTCCAGGCCTTCGTCTTCTCCCGCTACCTGATGCACTACAACGTCTACGAGCACCGGGCGCTGCGCGTCCCGACCGTGATGTTCCGCCGGGCCGTCCAGGACGCCGTCCAGGCCGGGACAGTGACCTTCGACAAGCTCTCCGAGGAAGACGACGCCGGGGCATTCGTCCTGATCCAGGACAAGGCAGAGCCCGAGAGCTCCACGGCCCACCTGATGAAGCGTCTCTCAGAGCGCAAGCCCTACTACCCCGCTCTGGAGTTCGACGAGCGCCACCCGAGCTACGCCTCGCTCATACGCCTGCGCGACGACGCCTCCTGGCGCCGCCGCGTCGAGGAGGCCTGGGCCCGCTACCTGACCCGCTACCGCAAAGGCGTCGCCGGCCACTTCGACATCCTCATAGACCTCCCCGAGGAACAGAGGCTCCTGGTAGACCTGCGCCTGATCCGACGCACCCCCCTCCCCAGCGAACGCAACCCCGTGAGCTGGCAGAGCATCTCGGGCATGACCGAGGACGACCTCCAGCGCTACTATGCCCCCATCCACCGCATCCTCATCGCTACCGCAGACGAAGAGCTAGCGAAGTCCGTGCGCCGCCACGCAGAAGAGCTCTTCACCATCGCAGAAGAAGTAGGCTGAAGGTCTCATCTCAGGCTTCAGGTGTTGGACCTCGGTAGCGCATGCGTCGCGGTCTGGGGGCTTTCGATAGCGAACGAGACCCTCTCCATAACCCCTGATGCCAAAGACGCCCGAGGCCCACAAAAAGGGCCGGTGTTCATAGAAGGGTGAGACCCTTTTCCGGCCCTTAGCGGCTCCCCAGAAAGAGCCGCTAGGATGATACGAATATTATAAAGGCGCACCCGGATTTTGCGCAAGCCCCGTAAACAAAACTTAACTTTCGACACTCCGCGCGGCGATGCTATAATCGTTTTTTGCGGGCCGCTAGCTCAATTGGCAGAGCAAGAGACTCTTAATCTCTAGGTTCCAGGTTCGAGTCCTGGGCGGCTCACTCCCTTTTTCCCTGCAAATGACAGGAAAGCGCCGAAGGCCCCGGACACTCTCCGGGGCCTCTGTGCAGCAACGGTGCATCAACCGAACTTAAAGTACCTAATCCAAGGCCTCGTCAATGGCATCTGTTATGCCGCCATCCATGCCCTCGATGATGTGGCTGTAGGTGTCCAGCGTTTGCGCTATGGAAGCGTGCCCCAGAAGCTCCTGCACGTATTTGGGGTGCACATTGCGAGCGAGTAGTAAGGTGGCGCAGGTATGCCGTAGATCGTAGAGGCGGATCGATGAAGGCAGACCGGCATGCTTCAGCAGCGCCTTGAACGAGCGTACTACATTGCGATGGTACAGGGGCGTGCCAACGGTGCTGGGGAATACCAGCCCGTGATCTTGCCAGAGTCCGGCCTTGTCCGTTTGCTCCTTTTGCAGGCGCTCGCGGTGAGCATTCAGGGCCTTTACGCTTCCGACGCCCAGTTTGATCCGCCTGCGACTACGCTTCGTTTTGGGTGCGGTGAGCTCGCCGTCAGAGAGGGCTCGGTTCACCTGCAGCATCCCGCCAGCATCGCTAAGAGCTACGTCCTCCCACCGGAGGCCCAGAAGTTCGCCAGGCCTCATGCCCGTGTGAACGGCCAGAACATAGAATGCTTCCAGCCTCTCGCCGCTGGCGGTCCGTAGCAACCTCCGAGTCTGCTCTGCATTCATCGGCTGCATCTCATCTCGCCTCACCTGCGGCACGTCAACGGCCTCGCAGACGTTGCGCTGGATCATACTCCAGCGCATGGCCTGTTTCAGCGCCCTGTGCATGACGGCGTGGGTGTACTGGACGGTGCAGGGGGAGAGCCCACGGTCCTGCATCTGCCGGTAGAGTCCCTGTACGTGCATGTGAGTCAGCTTCGTCAGCTTAACCCTGCCTATGGCGGGGACCAGGTAGCGCTCCACTTGCCGCCGATATGAGTGGTAAGTGCTATGGCGGACGCTACCCCTAACCGAATCCGTAAGCCACCGCCTCAAGTACTCGTCCACCATCAGGTCTCCGGCGTCGAACACGAACCCATCTGCCCTGTTGGAGAGCGCCTTCGTTAGCTTGTTCGCCACATCTTCTCTCTTCTTGCCGGAGAGGTACCTGCGCTTAGGGCCGTCCGCCGTGTGCACCCAATAGGATCCGCGATAACCAACCACGCGGCCATTCTTGTCCCTGACCGGATAGATCGATCCCTCACCGTTCCCCCGCTTCCTGCTCAACTTCTGCTCCTTCTGTCGTCCACATGACAAGATTGCTATATGTTAGCAAAATATTTTGTTAAATTCTATATATTAAGGCAGTTATTTGCCAATATAGAGGGATAATTTATTTCAAAGGCAAGAAGAAGTCCCGGCGGTGTTAGAGCACCCCGGGACACGGCCCATAAGGAGGACTCTTATGGACAAAGTAAGTGTAACCCGTTCTTCCCCACCCTCCACCAGGGCGATAGTCGCCGACGAGGGCCTCTGCGCACAGGTTGCTGCCCTACTGCTGTGCGACCTGGGCCCGATCCACGATGCCTTCATCGGCGAACCGGCCGAGGAGGTCTTGGAGATGGTCCGCTGGGCACTCTCCCACGAGGACGATGAGGGGTTCGACGCCGCACAGGTGCTTACCACCTGGGCCAAGAAGAGGGGCCGCGGGGCGTGGTCAGAGAGGCCCCCGCGTAGGGCGGAGGACCGAGAAGACGGGGCAGAGAGGCTGGCCGTATCGCTGGCCCAGATGTGGATGGAGCACCCCGAGTCTTTGGCCGAGGCAATACGGGCCCTGGAGAGAAGCCGAATCAGGAACGGGCGGTCCTGAGGTGGCCGCCCGTAGGCCGGAGGTCCACCATGCGGCCCCACGCTGCCTGCTCACCCTCCATGAGAGGGCCAACGACGCAGAGTTGGACGGCGAAGGTATCCAAGCGTGGGTGGAGTGGGAGATCGAGGCTATGCGCTGGCGCGTGCCCGTGGAGATCCTCCGTTCGGACCTAGAGGCCCTGATCGCCTCGTCGGAGGTCGTCCTGGAGAAGGAGAAGCACCGCCTGGTCCACGCCTCAGACTGGCGCAGGTGGGGAGCAAGGGGCGGGAGGGAGACCTTGAGGAGATACGGCACCGACTGGTTTGCTCTCCTGGCCCTACGTAGGTGGGGACGCCTGTCTCCCGAGGACCTCGAGGCGGCGAGGGTCTTGAGGTGAGGCTGCTCGGGTTCTCGGTGGGTCGGGGAGCAGGCATCTCTTCAAAGGCACCTAAAATCGTCTTTAACGAGAGGAAGGGCACTTGATGGGGCCTCTCCCTATCGGCAGGGTCTTGGCCACACCTGGGGCCATACAACTCCTACTTGAGAGAGGGGAGCACCCCTTCGACTACCTGGCCCGTCATGCGACGGGTGACTGGGGAGACCTGTGCGCCTTCGACCGCTGCGAGAACGAACTCTCCCTGAAGCACGGCTGGCGCATAGTCAGCTCCTATCCGGTAGGGGACCAGTGCATCTGGGTCATCACCGAGGCGGACAGATCAGTGACCACCATCCTCCTTCCGGAGGACTACTAGATGTCCTGCGAGTTATGCGGAGGCGGAGACCTATGGATCAAGACCTGCGTCACCCCGGAGGGATCTCGCCTGCTCGTATGCGACCTCTGCTGGGAAGAGCACGTCTCGGAGCTGACGATCGTGCCGGGTGATAGGGTCGTTATAGCCCGGTGTGGGGAGTGCGGAACCTACGGCAACCCACGCGAGTTCTCCGATGTGGTCCTCGGTGGGCGGAAGGGCGCCTACTCGGGGATGTGCGGAGTTTGCGCGGGGGAGGAGAGTTGACCGCGGGTGAAGAAGAGCCGTGTCTGCCTCCTGGCTGCCGTCCGGATAGTCCGCGCTCTGGACTCGAGCCTGTCGGATCTGCTCGCTGAGGTGGAGAGCCAGAAAGGGTGAGGAGGCGCTTAGGCGCGATAGCAGGAGCCCTAGCGAAGGATGTCTAGCGCCCGGCCCGATCTTCCGAGGACTCACCCAACGCCGAGGGCACGATCAGGATCAGCCGCCACCTGAGGCGAGGAGACGAATCTCACGCAGCACGCCCCCACTCTCGATCGCTCTTATCCTGCGCCCCGCCAGCTCGCAAAACTCCTTGGCAGCCACCCCAGTCGTGCCCGACCCACAGAAAGGGTCGAGGACGAGATCCCCCTCCCCACTGGAGGCGAGCAGGGCGCGCCTGAGGAGCCTGAGGGGCTTCTGGGTGGGGTGATAGCCCTCGCGCTTCTCGGCCATGGCAACGGTGGGGATACGCCAGAGGGAGGAGATTTGACTTTCTGGGTTGGGGCTGTTTATGAGATCGTAGTTGAAGGTGTGGCGTGCGGCTTTACCCTTGCTCGCCCAGATCAATGTCTCGTGATCGTGGGCCCACGCAAGTTGGGACAATGCCAAGCCTGGTTTTCCATGCCACGGTGGGCACGGACGGCGGGGTGGAACTAGGAGCGGCGCTCTAGCCACACGAGCCCCACGACGAAGCGGAAGAAGCGGAGACGCCAGGCCTATGACCGACCGAGCCGGGGTTCTACGGTGTCCCGACTCTGACCTGTGGTATGCTCCGTGGGTAGTAGAAGGTGGGTTTTGTTTTTGATGGAAGCGCCGCCCGGAAGATACGGGGCGGCCTTTTTGTTGGTGCGGGGCCCCAGATAACGAAAGGCGGGTCCCACAAATGGCCCAAGGAACAGTGAAGTGGTTTAGTGACGAGAAGGGCTACGGCTTCATCACGCCTGACGACGGGGGCGCGGACCTCTTCGTGCACCACAACGGCATAGAGGGTACCGGGTACAAGTCCCTTGAGGAGGGCGCCAAGGTGAGCTACGAGGCGACCCAGGGCAGAAAGGGCATGCAGGCGGAGAACGTCTCCCGGGTTTAACCCGGCCGGGCTACCGACCGGCAACCGCATAGATGGTGAGGGCCGGGGTCCTACGGGGTCCCGGCCTTGTTCGCACTCTGCCCTGGCTTTTCAGTTGCTGCTAGTATGCTCGCTTGTGATGCAGAGCGAGAGAGGGAAAGGATGAGTCGGGCGGTATCCGTCGAGCAAGGGGGTGACCTCCGGTGCCCCCTCGTCTAGCCATCTTGCTGGTAGGTTTCTGTATCGCGCTGAACGCCGCCGGGTTCCTCTTCCATCTTTTCGAGCCGATCCCGCTCTACGATGAGATAGCGCACTTCATAACCCCCTTCACGCTAGTTGCGTTGCTCGCCGAGGTCATCTACCGCTGGGGCGGGGACGACGAGTTCTTCCCCACGCCTCAACGAGCGATCCTCACCGGCATCGCGATAGGGTTCTTGGGGGCCGTGGGTTGGGAGATTATAGAGGTGATCCTTGGTGCTGGGATTCCCCCGCTAGAGCGGACACAGTTACCTTACGCGACCCTGGCTTCTTCCATTCTATCCTCCTCGAAGTCTGAGGGACTCCTGTAGCCCAGTGACGAATGCAGCCTGCGGGTGTTGTAGAAGGTCTCCAGGTACTCGAAGACGGCCGTCCTCGCCGCTTGGCGGCTCGGAAAATCTAACCTGCTCGCTAGCTCGGCCTTCAAAGTCGAGACGAAACTTTCGGCCATCGCGTTGTCCAGAGCGGTTCCCGTCCTTCCCATCGACGGCGTGATACCGACCTCTTTGAGCCTCTCTGAGAAAGAGAGTGCCGTGTACTGGACGCCCCTATCCGAATGATGCACCAGACCAGCAGCGGGCTTCCTCCTCCACACCGCCATCTGCAAAGCATCCACGACGAGTTCGGTTCTGAGATGGCCTTCCATGGCCCACCCGACGATGCGTCTCGAGTAGACGTCGAGGATGAAGGCCAGATACAGGAAGCCTTCATCGGTGGAAACGTAGGTGATGTCTGCCACCCAGATCCTGTCCATCTGCGTGGCCCGGAAGTCCCTCTTCACGAGGTCCTCGGCAGGAGCGGCCCTCTTGCCCCGGCGGGTGGTGCATCTCCTCCTACCACGCATGCAGCCCCGCAATCCTTCTTGCCGCATGAGCCTCTCGACCCGTTTGCGGCCACAACAGGTCCCGAGCGCCCTCAACTCGGCATGCACCCTCGGAGAGCCATAAGTCTCCCTGCTGCGCCGATGGATCTCTCGAATCCTCTCGGCGAGGGCGGCATCCGCTCGGCTCCTCGCCGAAGACGGCCGGTCCCTCCACCCGTAGTAGCCGCTTCTCGAAACGCCCAGCATCCTGCACATGAGCGGGACGGGAAAGCTCGTCCTCTCCGCCTCGATGAGCCCGTAGCAGGAGCTCACCGAGTCCCTTCCTCCTTCGCGAAGAAGACGGCAGCTTTTTTCAGAAACTCTCGCTCTTGTTTGAGGACCCTGACCTCTCGTCGGAGCCTGCCCAACTCCTCCCGCTCTTCGGTAGTCAGTCCTTCGCGCTCGCCTTCGTCTACCTCTGCTTGCCTGATCCACCTCCTGAGGGACTCGCTGGCAATACCGAGTTCCTCTGCCATCTTCGGGATCGACTTGCCCGAAGATCGATAGAGTCTGACTGCTTCCTTCTTGAATTCCGGTGGATAGTGCGGCGTTGGTCCCGGCACTCGGACTCCTTTCGGGGGACTCGTCGTCCCCACTCTAGAGTGTCCGTCT
>CAWFVR010000004.1:0-113361 GCA_963819315.1 uncultured Rubrobacteraceae bacterium | reverse complement strand
CCCGAGCGGCGGCCGCGTGAGGGGACCGGCCATTGTGTGTTTGCAGGCTGGAAATGTCAACACCGGTAGCTGCGACCCGTTCCGACCAGCCATCCAGGCCGCGACTGACCGAGCGCGAGCTGGAGGTGTTCCGGCTGATAGCGCGGGGCCTATCGAATGCGGAGATCGGACGCGAGCTCTACATCAGCGACACCACGGTCAAGACTCACATCACGCACATTCTGATGAAGCTCAGTCTCCGGGACCGTGTCCAGGCGGTCGTGCTCGCATACGCGATGGGGCTCTTCGACTCCCACTGAATGACCACATGGGCTCGGTCGACCGGTTCGGAATAGCGAGAGCCGGGCTCTTGCGGCGGCTGAATGTGTGTTCAACATCTATGGCGACACCGTTACCGCTGCCGCCCTTTGGGGGTTGCATCGGCTCTCTTTCCATTGTCCGCCAATCAAATCTACCTGATGTTGGTGGTCTGGAACGGCACCAAAGATGTTGATCTTGGCTCGAAGCAGATCGAGCAACACCGCCGCGTCGGGCTCGGGCTGCGTCCATCCCACATTGCATCCGATGCGTTCCAGGCGGACCTACTTCGGTTTCCTCGCCCCGGTTTCGGCCAAGCAGTCGCCGGCAGTGCTGGACTCAATCAATCAGTAATCTGCCGGTGGTGATCGTCAATGGGTTGGCGGCGCTCCTGTTCACGATCGGCTACGCATTGTTCGGCGTTGCCATGATCAGGACCGCGACGCCGCCTCGCTGGGCCGGCGTGCTAGTCGCGGTTGGCGCGTCCAACCCACTTGCTGGGTTTCGGGATAGCTCAGCTGGTCTCGACCGCCGCGTGGCCGATCGCGATCTTGGGCAGTGCGAGTCTTGGCGCCGGCCTCGCCTGGCCCGGCTACCGGCTGTGGCACGCGCCTGTCGCTTCGGATGTGCCTCCTTCAGATGAGTCGAGACCTGTATGAGCACCGGATCTTCGGAGAATCCCCTTCGAACGCCCGACGCACGGCTCGCGCGTATGTGTGATCATCTCCGGGGTGTTGCCACACTCGCTGGCTTCAGGCAGCACGGTGAAAAGTTGATCTTTCACCAGAGCAGGCGTCGGCGTTCAAGGCTGCGCTGGCTCGCCAAGCACGGGGCGGATGGTTCCCGATAAATCTGCTTTTGGTCAACCCTTCGGTGAGCGGCCCAGCGGGCATCGGTTTTGAACCCGCCGAGCCTGTGACGTGGCGCGGGGTGCCACCACCGTTCAGCGGGCTGCTCGACAGCCGTTTGCTGGCTCGTTGACCCGATTCCCTGCCCACTGTTGTTCCGGTGTCGTTGGGAAGCAAGGATCGGTTGGCAGCTTGGACGAAGGTCGGCGGCCAATGGCGAGCATCAGTCCAAGATAGCGAGCGCAGTTACGCCGGCAATCGTGGTTGGGCTGAGTTTCGGCCTTGCGGCGGCATTCGGCGTGATCAGCGGCCGTGGATCGCCGCCAACGCCCTGATGGGCGTCCACCGTGCCATTAGTCGGCGTCGGATTCGGCGTCGCCACCTGGCGCGGCTCCGAACGTGAAGTGACCGGCTCGCCACGCCGTACCCAGCCATAGAGACAGAGGTGACGAGATAGGCACGAAGCGGAGGAAGTGAATAGTGTCGGTGTGGCGTCGGCGGGCATGTTGCTGTTGGCCGGGGTATTCGCTGTGCAGTACGCCCAGGGGTCGGCGCTTCGCGGGTTTCATGATGGGAGGCTCGAGGCGGCTTATTGGAGCGAGAAACCGGTGATCTTGTCGGCAAGACTCGGTTTTGACAACATCATCGGACCGCCCGAACTGACAACGGAGACCGTCCGTGATGCCGGTGGGTCCTGGTACGAGGGGCTCACCTGCGGGAGGGTGAGGAGCCGCAAACCAGATCGTTGACGTCGGCTGCCACCGTGGAGGCGATCGAGCGCGGCTATCGGCGCTATGCAGACTACGACGACGGACTGCCGATTGTGTTTGGCTGGCCCGTCGCGACCGAAACCGTGGATCCGACCGACTTCAAGTTCACGCTGAACTCGGGGGAGGTCCCTTTCCACATGCCGCCGGAATAAGCCCGAACTGGGAGTACAACGAGCGCAACACCGTCGTCGTGCTTGGCGACCTCGGCGAGCGGAAGAAGAACACTGAGGCAGGCGCCCGGTTCCCAGTGAAGCCTGAGATCGTCGCCGACGAAACGCCGCTACTTCTTGTCGGGCCCGGCGGCAAGGAGGTTAACGGGGTCTTCGGACTTAAGCATGGTTTGGGTGCCAGCTCCAGCGGGACGCCCTAGACCACGCCCGTTCGTGTCCCGAGCGCGCTCCCCTGTGCCTCAGCGGGTCGACCGGCGGCTGGGACCGGACTTGATCAGGCGGGTCGTGTCAGAGTTCGCGGACGGAATGTCATCCCCGCCCGGCTGGCAAGCCGCTACGGCATCGGCAAGGGAACGGTTCTCCGGCTGATCAGAGAGAAAGGAATCACTGTACGAAACAGAGGCCAGCGCTCTGTTCGTCCGTAGCGGCGGTCTTACCACGATCTGATTTTTGGAGCACTGCGAAGTCGCACTTGCGGCAAAAGCGGTGCGCGCAGACACAATTTCGACTTTTTGACCCGCGCGAGGGCGGTTTCCTGCGGGACCGCTGACGAGTGTCTACGCTGACGGGACAGACAAGGGGGCTGGAGGATGAAAATGAAAATGGTGGCGCTTGTGCCGGCGGTGCTGGCAGGGGTCGTTCTGCTGATTGCGGCGACCGCGTGGGCCGCCGGCGGCAACACCGGTTTCGGCTTCAACGCCACTGACATCCGCGGCTTCCCAACTGGGGCGGCCTCGCTCACCGGCGGCGGCGCGTACAGCCCGGGGACCGGCTTCGCTAAGTCGGCTGGCGGCTTTGGGTGCACCAGCGACGTCGGCAGGGGCCGCTGGCCGGGTGTCTCACCGGCGAAGGCGTTCGCTGGGACACTGTCGAACTCCGGGCAAGCACGACCTTCAAGTGCACCGGGTCAGCGCCGGAGCCCACGAAGACCGCGGTCACCGATGACGACACGGCCGTGCTCCTTGCCGACTTCTACCGCGCCGGTGACGGTATCGACGAGTCCTTCACGGCGCGGACGATCGTTTCCGCCGGCGACATCGCGCCCGACATCGCCGGGACCCAAAACGTCTGGATTCGGGGCGTCGGCTGTGCCTTCGCGATCGCGAACTTCAGCGCCTGACAGGCGACCCGGAGGAGGAGATCACGAAAAGGCCGAGCCGCCCGGGCATCTGACTCGCCGTCGTTCCTTGCACACGGGAGCCGCGGCCGGAGCGGAGCGATCGGCGCCAAGCCTTCACCTAGCCCTTCCGGCGAACGGTGGTGCCACCGTGGGACCATTCGGCCGCGGTATCTGCCCAGTGATCACGAAATTCCCTCGCGCCCACCCGTGGATAGTAGGCGTCACCGCGCGCGTATCGCGGCCTCAGGGAAGCGTAGTCCTCGGCTGCGAGGTTGTCCAGAATCTTCTCCGAGGCGTAGAACGTCGCTTCGACCTGCATCTTACCCTCGCGGGGGATGCGGTACCTGTACCGACCAAGGCGTTCGAAGTTCATCGTCTTCCTCCTACTCCTCAAGAGGTCAGACGTCGAGTATCACCCGCGCGTGCCAGCCTTCGTCGTCGTTCGATACGTCCAACCCGTGAAACGTCGCGCTCTTTATCTCCCCCTGCCACCCGTACTCCTCGAGCAGGACGGGAGCTCCGGTGAGGCTCGCTATCAAAGACGAGCCAGCCCGGCCGGTCTCTTCTAGTCGTATCCGTGCGCCGGCGGGGACGAAGCCCGTGTCCTGGATCAGATACGTCAGCTCGTTCAGCCAGCGCACGAGGAGCGTCTCGCGGTCGGGGGCTGAGAGCTGTATCCCGCGTTCCTCTCCGCCATCCTGAGGGGGACGCTCGAACGCGACCATGAGGAGAGCTCGCCTGGCCTCGTCGAAGAGCTCTTCGAGCGTGGCGGCCCTCAGCTCGAAACCTACGTCCGCTGTGTGATCAAGCATCTCTATCATCTCTATCACGGTGTCGCGAGACCCCAGACAGACCGTAGCAGCTTATCAGCGCCGCCCGGAACATAGCTTAACATCGCCGGCGCTTGATCCCACAGCAGTCTCCGAAAGCGGGCCGGATGCCTGAGAGGGTCGGCTTCGTGGGGCTCGGTATCATGGGGTTTTCGAGTAACACGCAATTACATATGCGACATAGGACAGATACCTTCTGAGGGATGAACCTCAAGAAGGGCACGCTGGTTAACTGCCCTACAATTGTCTGGACACAGCGTCCCAAGCGAAGCAGAACAGATTGGTCCACATACCTCCTCCTCCTCTTCCGTAGACGAAATTTCTAGAAACCTAACCCGACAGGGTGCCAAAAGCCTCCTAGTGCGTAGATCCTCAGCGGCATCTCACCAACCTCCTCACAACATTCTGCCAACGCCTTCGCAACAGACGCGGCGTAGTGTAGGTCTAGGAAAGGAGGTGACGCCAGTGGCAAAGATCATGCGGTGCGACTGCGTGTACGCGGATCGAGGAGAAACCGACGACGAGCTAGTGGCTAATGTCCAAAATTACGCGCGTGGTCCACGACATGGAGATCACCAGGTAATGGTAGGAGAAAAGACCCACGGAAAGGCAAAGGAGGACAAAAGATGATCAGGCACAAGATCGCCGAGGTGGATGGGCTTCACGTCTTCTACCGTGAGGCCGGAGACCCGGCGAACCCCAAGCTCGTGCTGCTGCACGGCTTCCCGGCCTCTTCGCACCAGTACCGCAACCTCATGCCTGCACTTGAGGATCGCTTCTATCTCATTGCGCCCGATTACCCGGGCTTTGGCAACACCGACATGCCCGACCCTGCAGCCTTCGACTATACCTTCGACCGGCTCTCGGAGATCACGGAAGGGCTGCTGCTCTCTATGGGCTTCGACCGCTTCGGACTGTACATGCAGGACTACGGCGGCCCTGTGGGCAACCGGATCGTCGGCCGCCACCCGGAGTGGCTGGAGTGGCAGATCGTCCAGAACTCCAACGCCTACGAGGAGGGCTTCACCGAGGTGTGGGACGCCTTCCGCCACGCGCTGTGGCAAAACAGGAGCCCGGAGACCGAGGCACAGCTGGAGCCCTTTTTGGAGCGTGAGGGCGTGATGCAGATCTACCTGCACGGCCACAAGGACCCTGAGAGGATAAGCCCAGACAACTGGAACATGGACCTTCACTTCCTGGCGCGTCCCAATGCCCATCGGGTCCAACTCGACCTCTTCTACGACTACCGGAAGAACGTCGAGCTATACCCCGAGTGGCAGGCTTTCCTCCGCGAGCACCGCCCCCCGACGCTCATATTGTGGGGCGAGAACGACATCATCTTCACTCCGGAAGGTGGCAGGGCGTACCTGCGCGACCTGCCCGACGCCGAGGTGCACATGCTCGACAGCGGCCACTTCGCGGTGGAGGACCACCTCGACGTGATAGCTGAGCACATCAAGCGATTCTACGGAGAGAAGGTGGCGACGACGGCCCACGCTATGGCGGCCGGGTACAACCCTGAGAAGTAGAAACAGAAGCCGTTCGGGTCACCTCATCAGAAGATTAGCCAGTTTCTGAGGGGCCGCCCACGGCCTCCTCGAGCGCTCGCGAGGCCGCTCCCGAGTCCATGCCGGTGCTCAGCAAAAGGTCGTATGTTGCAGAGAAGATGTCGTCGACAAACGCGCTGATGGCCATGTCCTTTGTTAAGTCTTCTCGCTCCCTGAGCAACGCAGCAGCATCCTCTGCGGCCTTGAGGGCGAGCCGGCGTGCTTCCTCGGGACCCTCGGAAGTCTCGAGATACGTGGCCAAGGCCTCCACCGCCCGAGCCAGCTCACGCAGCGCTGCCGCAAGCGGTTCCGGGGCAGGATCGCCGGTGCGTACCACGCCGAGCGCGCTGCGGGCCAATATTCGCACGTAGCGGACGATCAGATCTATCTGGTCGGCTGCAGCGGCGTAGAGCTCGAGGTGCCCAAGGACTCGCCGCCGAGTTGGAGCGGCCCTTGCAGTTTCGCGTCCGGCGCTGAGCGCCTCTTTGAAGCTGCTCACCCGCGCGTCGATCGCTCGGGCTTTCATGAGCGCATTTTGGGCCCGCTCGAAGTCACCGTCGTCGAGGGCGGCGGCCGTCTCTTGGAGCACAGCCACCGACTCGTCGAAGATCGGGTGTGCTGCCGTAGTGACCATGCGCTCGGGATTGATAGGGAGCAACGCGTTGACCACCAGTGCGGTGCCGCCGCCGATCAGAGCTTCAAAGACGCGATCGAGCGGGAAGCCAGTCACCAGTGGCTGGAAGGTGATCATCAAGATCATCGCCGAGATGGCAGCTTCGTTTACACCAAGATCTCCTCTACCGAAAAATACGGCAGCCGCCATCGCCAGAGCCACCAAAATCCCACCCTGTAGCGCTCCGACACCAATGACGGACACGAGAAGGTCTCCGATCGCGACTCCCAAAGCCACCCCAAGCGTCAACTCGACCACGCGTTTACTGCGCTCGCCTACGGCCAGCCCTAGTGAGATGACCGCCGCTATCGGTGCGAACGCGGGTCGCTCATGTCCGAGGATCAGCACTGCCAAGAACCAAGCAACAATGGCTGCCACCGCAGTCTGGACAATCTGCCACCATACGCTCCGAAGACGATGTATGCCGGAGAGAAGACGGTGGCGAAGCCGGGCAGAGAAGCTAACCCTTTCCCGCCAAGATAGACCCCCGCTCGGTTCCATCGGTTAACAGCCTCCAAAGAACTTTTCGTATCGCTCGGTTTCGACTCATACAAGATTGTAGATACCCTGACACCTAGCATCTAAGCGACCTGGTCGAGAGCCTGCACCCCAAGAGAGTGGGGCAGAAAACGGACCGTTGGTCGAGCAGTCGGTGTAGCGCAGTGATCGCTGAAGTGACCTTGCCTCTGCCGCCTTTGGAAAATGTATTCTTAGATACGCTAACCCACCAGGGTGCCAAAGGTGCCAAAAGGGTGCTCTGTGGGCTTCTGGCACTTTTGGCACCTTGTCATTTTAGGGCTTCATCACATCAATGCGCTGGATACCTGCAGTCGATCACCTGCTGCTTTGTGCTTCCGGAGTCATCGAGGAGATGGCATCTTCCTGAGACGCTGCGCGAATTCGATCTCATCCTCCAGGAGCGACAGGCGGTATGCTTCTCCCGCGCGCATCTCTTGGCGGACCTTTAGCCACCAGATGGTCTTCATCCTCGCCAGCGCACGCCATATCCTTCGCACCCCAGTGGTGGTCTTGGTGGGCGTTTCGCACAACTGGTCGGCACAGTTCTTCTGCGGGTTCAGGCCATATTTGAGAAGCTCTTCCTCTTCGGCCAAGCGCGCTGCCTCTCGCTCCAAGTCCGCCCTGCGAGCCTTAAGACGCATCAGGTCGAACTCTTCCTCCATCTCGTAAATGAGTCTGTTGGCCTCCACACTCGCAGCTTCTGAACTGCGCTTAGTTGCGAACATCACACAACCTCCTCCGCCCCCCACTAGCTCTCCCAGCAATAAGCGCTTGCTCGCCGTCTGGCTGCGCTAGGCTGTAAGAAATGTGCTCCCTTTCCGGACGAACCGGCTGGCGCGGATGAGCCGCCTGGCCCTGGGCGTGACCAGGCCGGCCAGGCGGAAGGCCACCGAGTAGTAAGCCCCCGAGGTCCTATAGATAGTGTCGCGGACGCTCTCGTACCACCTCTGGGGGTCGCGGACCGTGAGGATGACCTTCGCGTCGGGGTTCATCTCCAGCAGCTCGCCGTAGAACGTGCACCCCGGCCAGTCCACGGTGGCCCGGTAGTCGCCGAGGACCCGCTCCCAGTCGACCGGATCCCCCCGCATGGCGGCCCGCCATTGCCCCATGTGCTCGGGGTTCCTGAACAGCTCCTTCATGTGGTAGCAGGGCCCGAAGCCCAGCTCCTCGAGGGCGGCCTTCATGGACATCGTCCCGGTCCGCCCGAAGCTCGCTCCTATCACCTCTAGGTTCATGCCCGCTCCCTGGTAGTCTGGCATCTGTCGGGGCTTCCGCCACAGTGTAGCCTCCGTCGCCGAGAGGACGGTTCTCGGAAATCCACCTACCGCGGGGGGGCTTCCGAGAACCCCCTACGCCCGAAGTTCCGAGAACAATCCAGTCTGTTGAAAAAGTCGTTATAGGAAAAGTCGGTAGTCCAAAACCGCATTCAAACGCCTAGATATCAAGGCCAAAACACTGCAATGGCGGGGTCTTTGAGCCCTTGAACGGGACTCGGAAGGGACGTAGAGGGGTTTTTCAACAGGCTGAATCCTTCCACGTACTCCGCTGAATAGGGGATTACGCCAACCGTGGACCACGACCGAGCCCTCGGTTTAACCCCGCTTCGCGAGTGGTAGTACTCGTTACGACAGGCACTGCCAGGAGGTGCTCGTGGCCCGCGCTGTGACGCTGGGACTGATACCCGCCCCCGACATCCCCGAGAAGATCGCCAAGGAGCTGGCTTCCGAACTGCCCGATCTCCTCCGCAGCCGGGTCGACGGGGGGGTCTCGTGGGACGTGGCGGTAGTGGTCGACCCCCTCACCGGCACCGATCGGGAAGCGCCGGAGATACTGGACGAGTGCCGGGAGAAGATGCTGAGCGAGGGCTGGGACCTGGCCATCTGCCTGACCGACCTGCCGGTCTACAGGGGCGGGCGGCTCGTCGCGGCGGACGTCAGCTCCGAGCGCGGCGTGGCCGGCCTCTCGCTGCCCGCCATGGGCGCGCTGCGGCTGCGTCGGAGGTCCCGAGAAGCCACCCTCAGGCTCGCCCAAGAGCTCTACGAGAAGGTGCATCAGCCCGAAGCGGATGCCACCCTTAAGCGAAGTCCACGGTCCACCGGTTTCGTGGGCCCCTTCCGGAGGGTCGATCCCCCAGACGAGGACATGGCGGCGATGGACGTCGACGCCCGCTTCGCCGCCACGGGGCCGCTCGGGCACATAGGGCTCTGGTCGGGGATGGTTTTGGCCAACCGCCCCTGGAGGATGCTTCCCGCCTTCAAGGGAGCCATAGCCGCGGCCTTCGCCACCGGCGCCTACGCGTTGGTGATCACCACCCTCTGGTCGCTGGCCGACTCCCTGGGTTGGGCGCGTCTACTGCTGTTGATGGTCATGGCGATCGTGGCGATGGTCGCTTGGATCATCGTGGCCCACCACCTGTGGGAGCGCCCCGAGGACCCGGATCAACAAAAGTGGGCGGCGCTCTACAACGGGGTTACCGTGCTGACGGTCACGTCGGCGGTGCTGTGTGCCTACGCCATCCTGTTCGCCCTGATCTTCCTGGCGGCGTGGGTGTTCGTGCCGGGCGACTACTTCCAGACCATCCTCAAGCACCCGGTGGGCTTCGGGGAGTACCTGACGCTCTCCTGGCTTGCGGCCTCCCTGGCAACGGTCGCGGGAGCCTTGGGGGCCAGCCTGGAGCACGAGGAAACGGTGCGCGAGGCATCCTACGGCTACCGCCAGAGGCGCCGTCATGACGACGAGAATCCCGAGGAGAAGTCACGGGACGGTCTCGACGAGCGGTGAAGCCTAAGGAGCGCCCCCGGTTGGACTCCGAGGCCATCCCGAACTTCTTAGAACTCCGATCGGGTAGAGTTCCCAGCCGACCTCACTGGTCGACCACGCTTCGCGTACGGCCTGGTGTTCGGGACCCGGCAGCCACTCCTCGTGGCTGATTGGATTGCTCCAGGTCATGCCAGCTCCAGCTCAGGCTCCTCGCCCAGCCTGACGGAGAAGCGGATCTTCGGTGTGTTCTCATTCCGTACACCCGATGGACTACGAGGCCACGCAGGCAATTGGGGCTGCGGCCTTCGCCGATGGGCTGAAAGGGTTACTCGTCCCCTCGGCGACGCGCCTCGGTGACAACCTGATCCTTTTCCCGGACAATCTCCGTCCTGGCTCCCGGATCGAGGTCGTCTCGAGCCGCGATCCCCGGCTCTACGTCCAGCGCTCTTAGGTCGGCGTCCCGGAGTCCTGCTCCCTCGCAGGTCTTCACGGTCCCGAATACGGCGGTTTGCGATGATGTTGCCACACTTCACATCCTCGATGCGTGGTCTCCTTCTTTGGGAGACCTCCGCTAGCGTCAGCACCTCTAAACCGTCTGGGTCAATCTCACTCATGCTATCTTCTAGCAACGCGCACGGACTGGTTTTCAGCAGAGGATGACCAAGAATCGCATAGATTCTAGTACCTTTGCTCTATAGACGTATAGAGAATTTGCTCTATATCCGAGCAGGCTACAACAGCCTAGACTGGGTGAAGACGACGCCCAAGGGGAGAGGTCGATGGTGGGCATGTTCGCAAGCACCGGGGAGTTAGAGCTTGCTGTGCTTGGCCTGGCGAGCCTACTCTCTCTCACTGGAATCCTAGAGGCAATAGTAGCCTCCTCCTCGGCGCACACTCGTGTAGTAGAAATGACCTCCGATAGGGAGCCTACCAGCTTCGCCAGATCGCGTTTCTATCTATCAGCGTACGAGTCGATAAAAGGAAGTAGGTGCTGAAGGGTGTCTGAGTGGCAAGAGATTGAGAGAGCGGTGTCCGAAGAAGTGCTCAGGCAGATGCCAGCTGCGGTCCTCATCGCTGTGGCTCCTTCGGGGGAGACCATCCTCCTTAACAGACGAACACAGCAAATGTCTGAGCAATACCTGGGCCAATCTGAGCTCTCGGGGGTAGAAGCCTTGCGCGATCTCCACGATAGTGGTGTTTTCGAACTGTTTCGCCCCGATGGACGATCCTATCAGTTTGAAGAGTGGCCGGTGATGCGATCTATCACATCTGGCGAAGAGGTCAGAGACGAGGATGTTATCCAGGTCATGGCCGACGCCACCAGGCTCACGATACGGTGCAACTCTTCCCCCATCTACAACGAGGAAGGGCGCATCGTTGCGGGGGTACTCGTTGCGCAGGACATCACCAAGCAAAAACGGGCAGAGAAGGAGCTCAGAGACGCGCACAGGCGGATCGAGGACATCCTCGCAGAGCATCACCGACGCTTTCTACGCCCTGGATCGCGAGTGGCACTTTACCTACATAAACGAGCTGGCGTTGCACTATCTCGAAGAAGTAAAGGGCGACGACCTTACACGCGAAGACCTACTGGCGAGGAACATCTGGGAAGCGTTTCCCGAGGCGGTGGGCTCGGTGTTCTACGAGAAGTACCACGAAGCCATGCGCGAGCAGAAGCCCGTGGAGTTCGAAACGTACTCCCCATGGAGTAACAGGTGGATCGAGGTACACTCCTACCCCTCGGAGGAGGGCTTGGCAGTCTACGGTCGTGACATAACCGAGCGCAAGCAGGCAGAGCAGGAGATAGAGAGGCGCGCCCACCAGCAGGCGGTCGTGGCTGATCTGGGCCTCAGGGCGCTGATGCCCACCTGAGGGCAGCGAGCTCGCCCTGGCGCATCCCCGTCCTGAGGGTGAGGGTTATCAAGGCCTCGTCTCGCGTGCCTGTAGCGGCTCCGGACTCCCTTTGCGTTCATGGTCGTGCTCGCAGCTAGTTAGAGTCTAAGCCCCTACAGCCGATAAATTAATCTGCCGCATCCGACTCATCTTACGGCAACAACCGTGAGCGTTGGGGCGTAGGGTTTATTAGTGGTATTTGGTGATACCGGGCACACCCATGGCCCGCCACCTGATGGACTCGGGCTACGAGCTGTTGCTCCACAACCGTACCCGTCACAAAGCCGAGGACCTGGCTCAACGCGAGATAGAGTAGACCCGGCTTCCTCAGGGCGTCTGGTGGTCTAAGAAGCCCTGCAGCCTATCCCTGTACTCGGGGTGCTCGTAGGCATGGACGTGCTCGCAGCTCTCGAGTCTCCAGAAGACAGCCCCGGGGTAGGCCCTGGCCAGCGTCTCGGCGTGCTCGAAGGGCACTACCTCGTCGTTTCGGGAGTGGATGATCATGAACGGCACGCCCTCGCGAGAGAGTTGGCTCGCCTGCTCCACGGGACGCACGGCCCAGGGGTCGATGCCCAGGAAGAGCCTGCCAACGAGGAAGATCCCCGGGGTGAAGAAGGCCGGCAGGCCGCTGACCTCGGGGATCCGCTCCCGCAGCAGCGGGGGCAGGTCCGCGTAGGCCGACTCCTCCACTACCGCGGCCACGCCGGTCCCCGGAGCGGCCTGGATGACCGCCGCGCCGCCCATCGACCAGCCGTGGAGCACCACCCGTTCGGGGTCGAAGCCCCGCCTCTCGAGCCAGGCCAGCGCTCCCCGGACGTCGCGCACCTCGCGGTAGCCGAGGGTGACCCGATCTCCCTCCGACCTACCGTGGCCTCGCGGGTCGAGCACCAGGACGTCGAACCCTGCATCCTCGTAGACGGCAGCCGTCTCGAGCACGTGGCGGCTGGACCTGTCCGCGCCCCAACCGTGAACGAGCACGGCGGCCCGCGAGGAGCCCGCGCCTTCCACCCACCAGCCGCTCAGGCTCAGCCCGTCGCTGCTCCGGACTTCGACCTCCCTGTAGCGCAGGCCGAAGTCGGCGGGCGTCCGCTCGACCGGCCTCCTGACCGGCGCGGAGAGCCGGGCCGCTACCACGTAGCAGACTAACAGGTAAACTGCGACGGCGAAGACACAGAGAGACGCCCGCGTCATCGCCCAACTCCTACGGGTGGTCCACAAGGGGCTACCGGAGGCTCTCCCAGTACGGCGCCAGGGTCTTCCGGGCGGCCTCGACGGGTCTTACGCCGCCCGCGTACTCCCAGCCAGCCTCCCGTTCCTCCTCGATCCCCCGGATGGTCGCTGCGACGCCGTCGGTGAGGGCGCCCAGGTTGTAGCCGCCCTCGAGGACGAGCGCGGGCGGCGGCGCCTCTATCTCGCGGGCCAGGGAGGCGAGCGCGGCGGCGAAGCGTCCGAAGGAGGCGGCCTCCAGCGCCATGCCTCCCAGAGGATCGGCCCTGTGGGCGTCGTAGCCCGCAGAGATCAGGACCAGAGCCGGACGGAACTCGCGCAGCACGGGGAGGAAGACCCCGGCGAACGCCGCAGCGTAGACGTCTTCCCCCGAGCCCGCGGGCAGCGGCACGTTGACGGTCAGGCCCTCTCCTTCGCCCTCCCCCACCTCGTCGACCCAACCGGTCCCGGGGTAGAAGGGGCTCTGGTGCGCCGAGAGGTAGAGCACCTGACCATCCTCGTAGAAGATGTCCTGGGTGCCGTTGCCGTGGTGAACGTCCCAGTCGAGAATGGCTACCCTCCCTACCCCGAGCCAGCGGGCGTGGCCGGCCCCGACCGCGACGTGGTTGAGCAGGCAGAACCCCATCCCCGTCGCGCGCCCGGCGTGATGTCCCGGCGGGCGCGCCACCGCGAAGGCCGCCTCCCCCGAGAGCGCGCTCTCGACCGCCGCGACCGCGGCCCCGCTTGCTAGAGAAGCCGCCTCCCAGGAGTGCTCGTTGAGGGCCGTGTCCAGGCTGAGGTAGCCTCCTCCCTGAGCGGGAAGGGCTTTCAGATGGTCCAGGTACGCGGGAACGTGGACCCTCGTGAGGTCTTCTTCGCCCGCGGGGCTACACGGACGCCACTCCACAGGCGCCCCCTCGCGCTCCGCCATCTCGACGCCGGCTAGCGCAGCCGGGAACCGCGCGGGGGACTCCACGGCGGCAAGCTGGTTGACGTGTCGCTCCGAGGCGGGATCGCTGTAGACGCGCAATGGTCCCTTCCGTCATTCATCCACAACCCACTGCGGCCCATTATCGTGGTCGCGCCCCACCTGGGGCAAGCGCTTTAGACGCGCGTCGTCCCCGGGTCCTCCCTGTCGTCGAGGATTTCCTCTATATCCCGCGCGGCGCGGGCGACGACCTCGCGGACGCGGGCTAGCTTCTCCCTGTCAAGCCGCCCCTCGTGCATCTCGCGCCCGAAGAGCTTGCCAAGGCCCACCATCTCGTGCTTCATCTCGTGCAGCCCCGCCGCGACCTCGGGGTCCCAGCGCCCCCCGCATACCCGGCCCCAGATGTCCTCGACAGAACGGCTGTTCTCATCGAGGAACCTGCGCCCCTCGTCTGTGATCTCATAGACCTTCTTGCCGTCCCGCTGCGTCGAGGTCACGTAACCAAGGTCCTCGAGCATCTGCAGCGTCGGGTAGACCGAGCCGGGGCTCGGAGAGTAGAACCCGCGGAAGCGCCCCTCGAGCGCTCGCATCACCTCGTAACCGTGAGAGGGCTGGTCCTTGATGAGGTCCAGTATCACGTACTTCAGATCCCCCTTCCCAAACACGCGCCCCCGCCTCGGGTCGAACCCGTGCCCCCGCCACGGCCCACGGCCGAAGAAACCCTTCATCCCTTTTGGCCCGAACATGATTTCGCCTCCTGTTTTCCTGCCGCCTTCACGCCGTCAGCTCCCGCCTGTCCGTTTCCCACAGCGCGTACCCGAGCCTCCCCTCGCGGGCGCGCACCTCTATGTGCCCGTCCTTCGCAAGCCGCGAGAGCACCCTGTCAGCCTCTGCCACGCTGAGCGAGGTCTCGAGCGCCACCCTGGCGGGCGTGAGCTCCCCGTGCCGCGCGAGCGCCTCCAGAACCTCCTTCTCCCTGTTCCCCTCGTCAATTGGCCTCCGCGCCCGCGACTCGAAGAGGCCGGCCACACTCCTCGCGGAGAGCCCGATCACCGGTATCAAAAAGAACGGGATCATCCAGAAGAAGATTAGGAACGGGAAGAAGTCGAACGCGCCCGCCATAGAGAAGAGGAAAAGCCCCCCAACTACAAGACCCACCACCAGCACTACCGGCGGACCACCGCCCGGACGCGGCGCCATCCCTCGCCCCCTGCCCCAGCCGTACATCTCGCCTCCGTTCCACTCTCCAGCGAACCAGCGTCGCCGCAGTATATCACGATATATCGTGATATTACAAAAATTCAGCACGCTCCGGCTACGCCTCCGCTTGTCAGCACGCTACACCCTTCGGGCTCCGCTTCTCAGCACGCTCCGGCCTTCGGCCTCCGCTTGTCAGCTAGTCAGCCAGGATGGCGCGGTTCGTCGCTCCGCAGCGCTCGCTAGAGCTATTGCCAGAAAGCCGTCTCGTAACACGAAACTCGGCATGAGGCGAGCGGCATTAAGCTGAAATGCTGACAAGCGAGGGCCTTGTAAAAGGCCCGAGCGTGCTGACAAGGCGTCTGGCGAAGCCAGGCGCCGTGCTGACAAGCCGACCGTAGGGAGGCGTGCTGAGAAGCGGAGGCGTAGCCGGAGCGTGCTGAGCTAGGACTTCAGAAGGCGCGCGGGCCAGCGGGGGCGTGAGTCGTCGGGGTCGTCCTTCAGGTTGGATTCGGCGACTTTCCTGGCGGACCTGAGCTGTCTGCTCACGCGGTTGGCCATCCTCTTCTTGACTTTGGTGTAGCCTCGCTCTTCGATGTCGGCGCAGAACCTGGAGTAGAGGTCTTCGGACTTCTCGATGAAGTCTTCGACCTTCTTCCGGGCGCCGGGCTCGAGCCACATGGATCTCGCGAGGTAGCCGTTGGAGAGTCGGTCGATCAACGCGGGGACCCGCTCCCTCTGCTCTTGCTCGTAGTGACCGTCCCCGTACAGCGACGCCCAGGCGATGAAGCCCCTGTAGACGTCGGCGAGCAAGTTCTGTATCTCCACCGCGGCGCGCTGGCGGCGCTCGACCCGGCCCTGCCCGGCCTGCATGGTAGTACGCACGATGGTCCCCCTCCGGACTCGTCTCTACCCGAAACCCACAACCTGTGTGGGCGCAGCGTAAACGTAACACAACATGCTGTGTCTTTGCCAGTACGCGCACTGTCAGGCCCGCAGGTAAGCCAGGACGGCGAGCACCCTCCGGTGGTCCGTGCCGGTCTGGGCGAGGCCGAGCTTGCCGAAGATGCTCTTGACGTGCTTCTCGACGGCGCCGTCGGTGACGAAGAGCGTCCCGGCGATAGCGTGGTTCGAGCGTCCTTCGGCCATGAGGGCCAGTACCTCGCGCTCGCGCGGGGTGAGGGACGAGAGCCCCTCGTCACGCCGGCGGCGGGAGAGGAGCTGTTCGACGACCTCCGGGTCGAGCACAGTTCCACCCGATGCGACGTCGCGGACAGCGGCTACGAACTCGGGGACGTCGCCCACGCGGTCCTTCAGGAGGTAGCCTGTGCCGCGTGCGCCGGACTCGAGCAGCTCGGCGCCGTAGCGCTCCTCGACGTACTGCGAGAGTACAAGCACGGGGAGGCCGGGGGCGCGACCGCGCGCCTCGATGGCGGCTTTGAGACCCTCGTCGCGGTAGTCCGGAGGCATCCTGACGTCCACGACGGCCACATCGGGACGGTGCTCTTCGACAGCCGACACCAGCCTCGCGCCGTCGCCGACGGCGGCGACCACCTCGAAGCCCGCGTCGGACAGCAACCTGGAGAGGCCCTCCCGCAGGAGCCCGGAGTCCTCGGCGATCACGACCCGTACCGGTCGCTCCGCGTCTCGCTCCGCGTCCTCCCGCTTCGGCCCGCCCGTCACGGCTTCCGGTATGTCGTCCCAAGGGGTATCTCGGCCCGCACGAGGGTCGGTCCGCCTTCGGGACTTCGCACCAGGAGCCGGCCGTCGAGAGCGGAGAGCCGGTCTCCGAGGCCCGAGAGCCCGCCGCCGGCTACCGGCGAGGCGCCGCCAGCGCCGTCGTCGCTCACCTCGACGACGAGGCTGTCCTCCGGGGCTCGCTCGCGCCACACGGCCACGCCTGCTTCCGAGGCGCCCGAGTGTTTCGCGGCGTTGGAGAGGGTTTCTGCTACCACGAAGTACGCCGTCGTCTCGACCGCTTCGGGCAGACGGTCTTCGAGCCTCACGTCCACCACGACGGGGATCCGGGATCTCCCCGCCAGGGAGGAGAGGGCCGGGTCGAGTCCCCTGTCGGTGAGGATCGCCGGGTGAATGCCCCGCACGAGCTCCCGGATCTCCGAGAGGACGCGCCTGGCCTCGCCGTGCGCCTCCTCGACCAGCCCGCGCACCGCTTCGGGGTCTTTATCCAGCTTCTCCTTCGCCATCCCCAGGTCCATCGCCAGCGAGACGAGGCGCTGCTGAGCGCCGTCGTGCAGGTCGCGCTCTAGCCTGCGCCTCTCCGCGATCGCCGCCTCCATCGCCCTCGAGCGGCTCTCGGTCAGGACCTCGACCCGCTCGGCGAGCCGCACGCTCTTGCTTGGTCCCAGCAGCGCGCCGCCCAGAGCAGCATGAGCTCGCGACACACCGGCGATCAAGAGGTACGCGGCGAGCGTCGAGACCGGTAGGGCTACTACCGCGACGATCAGGGCTTCGGGAAGGGTGTCGATCCGGACCTCCCGCCACAGCGGAGCGCCATCCGGAAACCCGACGAACAGCCAGGCGGGCAGCGTCACAGTCCCCACGACGGCCACGAACGACGCGACGACCACGGCGAACCCGAGGGCGCCCACGGGCAAGAGCAGCAGCAGATAAGCCAGGTCGCGCCAGGCGGCGGGGTCCGCTGCCCGCGCGTGCGCGCGGTCGAGCATCGTTCCCCGGGGCTGGCGACGGTAGGGCGCGGGCACAGGGTAATCGAGAGACCCCGCGAGACGCCGCCGTTCGACCCGCCCACCGCGTACCGAGAGCGCCGTCAGGGGAGCAGCGATCAGAGCCAGCCCCCGGCCCAGCGTCCGGCTTAGCTGGCTGCCGGTCCACCACAGCGATCCGAGGGCCATCACGGCGAGCCACCCTGCAGCCAGGAAGCCGAAGAGCAGGATCGGCGCTGCCAGCGCGGCGAACCAGAATATCCCGAGCGGGAAGCTCGTCAGCAGGAAGCCGGCGGCCGGTATCAGGCCGGCGAGGGACGGCGGACGGGCGGGAGCGCGGTCCGGCCCGGCGTTGGGGCCAACTGCCATCGGTGCGGACACTGGGTGCTTCCTCTCTCGACTCACGGTCGCCGGGGACGCGCCATCCCGGCAGTCTAGTCGCCATTATAGGACCGCGCCGGTACGACCGTGGGACGGCGCCGCAGCCCGCGCTCCCCGATGTGCGGCCTTCCGCCCTTGAAAGGGAAGACCTGCAGCCACAGCTGCCTACCCGCGAACAGGGCCCCTACGACCACGGGCAGGTAGTAGGTCAGACCGGAATAGACGACGATGCCGCTCAACAGCTGCCCCTCGGGCACGTGGGCGGACAGCAGGGCCGCCAGTCCCAGCTCCCGCGCGCCGCTTCCGCCCGGGGTCGGGGCGAGCGGGAGGACGAAAGAGGCCAGCAGCAACTGCGCCACGATCACGGGGGTCCAGCCACCCGACCAGCCCACCGCCATCAGCGCCAGCGGGCCACAGCAGAGACGGAACGCCCAGTAGACGATAGTGAGGGCAGCCGCGTATGCCAGGCTCTCTCGATGCCCCCGGTAGGAGGCAACGCTCCTCCGCACGTCTCCGAGGAAGCCAGAGATCCTCGCCCAACCGGGCCAATTACGGCCCGGCCCGACGCTACTGGATCTCCTCCCGAGCGCGAAGATGACGATGGCAAGCGCCACTACGATAGCCAACCCCGCCAGGAGAAGCCCCGGGCTATTCGCCCCTGGATGCGTGGATGTCAGGGCAAGGCCGCACAGCGCGGCCGGGGTCAGGACGGCGGCGTCGAGCAGGACCCTGATGCCTACCACGGCGCTCCCCTCCCCCGCCGAGAGGCCGAGCCGCCTGAGCAGGTACACCTCGAGAGGGATCTCCGCCCCTCTAACAGGTGATATGCCGGCTACGAACGTGCCAGCCATGTAGACTCGAAACGTGTCGAGCAGCCGAAGCCCTTCGAGCCGGGGCCGCGCCAGCACGGCGACGATGAGACCCTGGAGCCACCAGGTCGCCACGCAGGCTCCCAGGGCCGCGAGGAGCGGCCAGGGGTTTACGACTCTGGGGGCCTCCCCCGTCCTTACGGTGATGAACAGCAACGCCAGGCCGGTGAGGAGGACTCCCACCAATGCTCCGGCGGCGTAACCGTAGCGCCTCATCGGTTAGATATGCTCGTCCAGCCAGTCGAACATCCGCTGGCTGGCGACGCTCGGCGCGCCGGTCTGGCAGTGGACGAGGCCGGTGTCCTCTTCGGTGAAGAGCATGTAGTCCTTGGGGCACTGCAAGGCGTCGTAGAGCTGCTTCGCCTGCCCGGGGGAGAACTCCTCTGCCGTGCCGTCCATTACGAGCATCCGGCAAGAGATCCGGTCCACAACCGCTTCGTTGTTGTAGTCCTCGAGCTTCGCAAATAGCTCTGCAGGGGAGGTGGCGCCGTGCTTCCAGGCGGCGTCCCTGAACCACCACTCGGCTGTCGGCCAGGCACTGGTGAGTCCCTCGACGGCGGTGTTGAATGCTACGTGGCTAACCTCGAGGAGCTCGAGAAGTCCGTAACCCTCGAAGTGCTCGTACATGGCCCCGGCCCAGTTCAAGACCCCGGGGTCCGCGATGCAGATCTTGATCCGCTTCTCGAACGCGGCCGCCCTGGGTGCGAGCGCACCACCCATGCTCAACCCCATGAGGATGATGGCCTCGGGCTCGACAGCAGGCAGCCCGAGCGCGAAGTCGATAACGGGGGTGATGACCTTCTCCCAGTCAGGGCGGAAGGTAAGCCCCTGCTCTCGAAGCGCCATTCCCTGTCCGGGGCCGTGAAAGATCAGAGAATGGTAGCCGCGCCTGACCGCCCCTTCCACCGCCCACATGGTCTCCTCGGGCCACGCGTCGCGCCCCTGGTGGAGGATCAGGACGGGCGCCTCACCCCGTGCGACGGGCGAGGGGAAGAAGTAACCGGGGAGGGTAGTGTCCTCGTAGGGGATCCTGACCGGCCGCGCGGGAACAGCGAGTAGCTCGAGCGCCCTGTCGAAGCAGGCCACGCTCTTTCTTGCCGCCTGCAGCACGCCGGGAGCCCCGGGCTCGGGGTGATGGATCAGGGCGGCCCGATAGTAGTTCGCGGCCCGCAGGTAGGCCTCGCCCGCGCTGCGCTCGTGGCCCTTCGCGAGGCTGTTCTCCGCCATCTTGCGCACCCGCTCCGCCGTGCCTAGCCACTCTCTAGGCCAGCTGTTCGCGTCGGCCGCGTCGATGCGGCCGGCGGTGTCGAGGCACTCGCCTATGTCCGCCATGCCCTGGCCCGTATGGCTCAGATACCAGAGCAGCTGGTCATCCATGATGGGCTCGCCGATGATTCCCAGCTCGTACCAGGGCCGCCCGGATCCAGCGCCTCCTCCCTCGCTCCCCCGCCGAGCGCCGGCAAGGGCCAGGCTCGAGCCGAGCACGGTGCCTACCCCGACCAGTCCCGCACCCCGCAGTATCTGGCGCCTGGTGATGGTATTGCGTTCCAATTCGTCGCTTCCCTCCTGGGTGAACTCGTGATGGCCTGGACCTTCGACGAGATCGTAGGAGACCCGGCACGCGAGGAGAATCAGGCGGGCAGGAGACTTTCGAGTAGGGTTAACCTCACCTTACCCGCGTCACCCGACCAAGGCGAGGACGTGCAGGGCGAGGCAGCATCCGGGGCCCGGTTGTGCGAGCATGACCGTCGAAGACGGCGTCGGGATGGCGGAACGGGAGGATAGGTTTGTGAGGACCTTCGAGTGTGAGGCGATCCTATTCGACCTGGACGGCGTGCTGGTGGACTCGACCGCGGTCGTGGTGCGTACCTGGCGCGAGTGGGCGGAGGAACGGCGCCTCGACGCCGGGCGCATCCTCGAGGTCGCCCACGGGCGCAGGACCGCGGAAGTCGTCCGGCTCTTCGCCCCTGACCTGGACGCCGACTCGGAGGCGCGCGAGCTGGAGCGAATCGAGGCCAACGACCTCGACGGCGTACTCGAGATAGAAGGAGCTCGCGAGCTGCTCTCGTCGCTACCTGCGGACGGCTGGACCGTGGTCACCTCGGGCACGAGGGCGCTCGCGTCGAAGAGGATGGAACACGTCCGCCTGCCGCTGCCGGAGCGTTTCGTGAGCGCCGACGACGTGGAGAACGGCAAGCCTCACCCCGAAGCCTACCTGAAAGGCGCCGAGGTCCTCGGCGTGCGTCCGGAGGCGTGCGTGGTGATCGAAGACGCACCCTCGGGCGTGAGCTCGGCCAGGTCCGCCGGCATGCGCGTGATCGCGGTCGCCACCACCTACGGCGAAGAAGATCTCGAGGAGGCCGACGCGGTAGCAGCCTCCCTGGCAAGCATCCGCTCTACCCACCAGCCCGAGTCCGGCGCGCGCTTCGAGCTGCGAGTTATGACGGGCTAGCGCCCGTCAGCACGCTACGCCCTTTTAGGGCTCCGCTTGTCAGCACGCCTCCGCCTTCGGTCGGCTTGTCAGCACGCTTCGGCCCTTTTAGGGCCTCGCTCTCAGCACGCCGCCCTGGGCTTCGCCAGGCGGCTTGTCAGCTTTTGCGGCGGGAGCTTGAAGCGGATACTACCGTTACTCAGAGGCTTTCCAAAGGCGCTGGGACGGTACGCGCAGGGCGCGATTGAACTTGCTCGAGGAGTTCTCCCAGGCGATGGCGGCGGTGAGCTCCACCAGGGCGTCCTCGTCGAAGAACCGGCGCAAGCGGGAGAAGAGCTCGTCGTCCACGTCCTGACCGGTTATGGTCATGCGGTCGGCGTACTCCAGGGCCGCGCGCTCCTGCCCATCGTACAGGGGGCTCGTGGCGTACTCGTCCAGCGCGAGTATCTTCTCGTCGGGAACGCCCAGCTCGCTGCTCACGGCAGCGTTCAGGTCCTGTCAGAACTCGCAGCCGTTTATCGTCGCGACCCGCCTGTTGATCAGGGCGACGAGCCTGCCGTCGATGAGACCGGAGGAGTCCAGCCCGGTCCACATCGCCCGCACGCCCCGGAAGATGGTCGGACGCCTCGCGTACAACAGATGGTTCAGGAGCGGCGCCCCCCACTTCCTGGTCTGGGCTTCGAAGACGGCCCTTATCTGTCCCTGCGACCGGTCCGGATCCACACCCTCGATCCTCGCCACAACCCTACCTCCTCGAACACGCTCCCGTAATCGAACAGAAGATAGCCGCTCACAAGCCCCGCAACAACATGCTGAAATGCTGAAAGCGAGGCCTTAAAGGCCGAAGCGTGCTGACAAGCGAGGGCCTTGGCCCGAGCGTGCTGACAAGCGGAGCCCGAAGGGCGTAGCGTGCTGAGAGCCTGCGAAGCAGGCGTGCTCTATTCACCTCATCGCCATGCGGCGGTAGGAGTGTCGGCGACCCCGGATGGCGATCGACGCCGCCAGCACGTTCATGGGATCGGTGATCCCGGAGACGCCCGCGTCGCCAAGATGCAGCACGTCCGCGCCGGCCCGCTTGGCCGCGAGCGCCAGCTCCCTGACGGTCTCCGCGTCCGCTCCCTCCTGCGAGGTCCCCACCGTCGCGACAACCAGCGCCCCCGAGGCGTGAGCGGCGTCAGCGAGCGCCGCCACGAGCGGCTCCCGGCTACCCGGGACGGTACCAGGAGCGGGGATCAGGACGGCGTCCGAGGTCTCGGCCAGGCGTGAGATCTCCCCCTCCCCGACCATCCCCCTTGCGCCGCTGCCGTGCATCTTGCCCGCGAAGACGGGGGCTCCGGGCAGCGTCTCCCTGACCAGCGCGACGGCAGAGAGCATCTCCTCGACGCCAACCTCGGCATCGGGGTTGGCGGTGACGACGACGAAGTCCGCGTCCGCGACGCGCCGCAGGTTCTCGCGGCTCGCTCGCCGGTGCGCGGGTACGGCTTCGGAGGGCTCGATGTTCACACCGACAGGCCGTCCGAGGCGGTCCTTGAGGCCGGCCAGGTCCTCGCCGTCGAACATGTTGAGGAGGACGAGGTCGGTGCCGAAGGCGACTACGACTTCGGCGTTCGAGACTCCGTCCACGAGGGGAGGAGCGGGCCAGAGGACCTCGCAGAGGACGGTACGTCCCTCGGAGCGCCTGACGGCCTCGAGGAGGACTGCGCCGTCCATCTGCCGGAAGTCGGCGGGGCCGCAGTCGAGGATGCGCTTCAAGTGGCGACCTCGAAGAGGGGGTCTCCGGCGCTCACCTCCCCTGTCTCGAGGTTGCTGACGGGGTGCTCGTCGGCGTTCGTCACGACGACAGGGGTGACGGGGTCGTAGCCTCCGCGCCGGATCTCCTCCAGGTCGAAGCGCGCGATGGGCTGGCCCGCCTCCACCCTGTCCCCCTCGGTGGCGAGCTTCTCGAAGCCAGCGCCGCGCAGCTCGATGGTGTCGAGGCCGACGTGGACTATCAGCTCCACCCCGCCGTCAGCCTCTATCCCGAAGGCGTGCCCGCCCTCGAAGAGTTTTACTAGCGTCCCCGAGAGGGGGGCGACCGCCTCGCCGCTCTGCGCTGGCACGATGGCCCCTCCCTCCCCCGCCATCCCCTCGGCGAAGACCTCGTCCGGGACCTCGCTGAGGGGGACAGCCCTGCCTGAGACGGGCGCCAGCACCTCCATCAACCTTCACCCTTCAGGAGACGCTCGATGCGCGCGGCGATGCGGTCCGACTGGGTGCCCATGACCACCTGGGCCACCTTCCCGCGCTTGACCACGCCGGAGGCGCCGAGCTGCTTGAGCCTGTCCTCGTCGATGCGCTCGGGGTCGTCCACGAAGAGCCTGAGGCGCGTGATGCACCCCTCGACGCTCTCGACGTTCTCCTGTCCCCCGAGAGCCTCGAGCACGTTCTCCGCCAGCACGTCGTCGCGGTCGCGCTCGGCCGTGGCGGTCCCGGCGGGCGCGGCTTCGCGCTCGCCCCTGCTCTCGGCCTCGCGTTCCGCCTCGCGCGCGGCTTCCCGGTCGGCCTCGTCGCCAGGCGCCGGGCCGCGCTGACTTTCGGGTAGGATCCAATCCGCCGAGAGCCCCGTCGAGTCCTCGCCCCGGCCAGGGGTAGCCAGGTCGAAGCGCTTGATGAAGAAGCTGAAGACGAAGTAGTAGATGACGAAGTAGACCAGGCCGACGCCGAGCAGCAGTATCGGCCTTGTCGTGTTGTCCTTGCTGAAGTTCAGGACGTAGTCTATGAGGCCGGCCGAGAAGCCGAACCCTATCTTTATGCCGAGCAGCGTGCACACCGCGAGCGCTGTCCCCGTGAGGATGGCGTGGATGAGGTAGAGGACGGGCGCCACGAAGAGGAATGCGAACTCGATTGGCTCGGTAATGCCTGTCAGGAACGAGGCGAGGGCTGCGGAGAGGAGGATGCCCGATGCCACCTTCGGGACCCTCGCGTGCCGGATCATCGCGAGGCAAGCCGCGGGGAGGCCGAACATCATGATCGGGAAGAAGCCGGAGAGAAAGTAGCCGGCGGTGGGGTCTCCGGCGAAGTAGCGGGTGATCTCACCGTGCACCGGACCATCAGGCCCCTGGTAGGTCCCTAGCTGGAACCAGACGTAGGTGTTGATGACGTGGTGCAACCCCACTGGGATCAGCATGCGGTTGATGAACCCGTAGAGCCCGGTCCCAAGTGCGCCAAGTCCCACTATAGCCTGGCCGACGGCGTTGATGGCGTCGCCTATGGGAGGCCAGATCAGGCCGAATACGATACCAAGGATCAACGCGGCGAACGCCGTGATTATGGGCACGAACCTCCTGCCCCCGAAGAACGCCAGGTAGTCAGGCAGCCGGATGTCGGAGAACCGCCTGTACAGGCCGGCTGACGCGAGCCCCATGACGATCCCCGAGAGTACCCCCATGTAGAACACGGGGTCGGTCTCCCCGTCGCCGAGCTGGGGCGCCACGGCGTTGAAGACCCCGGCGAAGACGAAGTACCCAACGAGCCCTGCGAGCCCCGCGGCTCCGGCCCCGCCCGTCAACCCTACCGCGATGCCTACCGCGAAGAGCGGCGCCAGGTTGTCGAAGATGGCCTGCCCCGCAGCCGCCATCCACGGTATTCCCAGAAGGTCGTCCTGCCCAAGCCTCAACAACAGCGCCGCGGCCGGTAGCACCGCTATGGGAAGCATCAGCGAGCGTCCCACGCTCTGCAAAGCCCCAAGAGCCCTGTCCCAGCCGCTAGACCCGCCAGCCGCCGGAGTGCTCGTCGCTTGAGCCATAATGTCCCTCCCTCTCCTGCTCGACGCTCGAGACGCGCCGATCACCCTCTCTCTTTCGTTGACTCTACCAGCGTCGTCGGCGCGGAGCAAAGCGATAGATTCCAATCCCCCACAACGGGAACGTTAGATGATTCACCAGACGCCCTTGCCCGCTCGCCCAACGATGATACGTTCTATATATATGCTCACATCAGATTCCCCGAACCAGAGGTCCAGAACCACAGCGGAAGGCGACGGCGTTGCTGGCTGAGCAAAGGAGCGATGCCGCGGGCGTCCGCGACGGCACGGGAGCGGAGGCTGCCGCCGGGAAGGGTGGCAGGAAGACGTCGCCGCTCTTCGAGGCCTCCCTGCTCCTGACGGCCGTCTTCCTGGGGACCAACCCGGTGGCGGTGAAGTACGCGGTGGGCTACATACCGCCGATGCCCTTCGTGACGCTTCGATTCGTCCTGGCCGGGCTCGTGCTCTGGGGGATACTGCGCCTGTTCGACCCGAAAGGCAGGCTCAGAAGGAACGACCTCAGGGCGATGGCCGGTCTGGGGCTGGTGGGCATAGCGCTCAACAACATACTCTTCACTACAGGCGTGAGCATGACCAGCGCCTCCAACACCGCCCTCGTGGTGGCCACGGCCCCTCTGTGGGGGATGCTCCTGGCTTTCGTGCTCGGCTGGGAACGTCCGAAGCCCAAGGGCATCATCGGGATGTGCCTGGCTTTGCTTGGCGTGGGCGTGATCGTCTACCGGGGGCTGGGGGACAGCGGGGCGAGCCTGCAGGGGGACCTGCTAGTGATGGGAGCTGCCGCCTGCTGGGGTTCCTACGCCGTGCTCTCGATACCCCTGCTCGAGCGCTACTCCCCTCTCGCCGTGGCCTCCTACTCGATGCTATTCGGAGGTCTGGCCGTCCTCCCGCTCGCTTCCCTGCAGCTTCCGGGCGTGGACTGGGGAGCCGTGAGTCCGGGAGGGTGGGGAGCGATAGCCTACTCCGCCTTGCTGGTCGCAGCCTTCGGGTTCACGTTCTGGCAGAGGGGTATCAGCCGCATCGGCGCGAACCGCATGCTCGTCTACCAGTACCTGATCACCCTGGTCGGCGTCATCGCTGGCGTCGTGTTCTTCGGAGAGAGCTTCGGGATCGACAAGGTGGTTGGCGCGGCGATCCTGCTCGGCGGTGTGTACCTCGCCCGCCGTCAGTGATCTCAGCACGCTACGCCCTTCGGGCTCCGCTTGTCAGCACGCCTCCCTTCGGTCGGCTTGTCAGCACGCTTCGGCCCTTTTAGGGCCTCGCTCTCAGCACGCCGCCTTTGGCTTCGCCAGGCGGCTTCTCAGCTAGAAAGCAAGGAGGACGCGACATGGTGCTTCCCTGCGCCAGTCCAAGGTTATGCCCAAAAGTGCCTCTCCAACGTGACCGGGCAAGATCCGAGCGGCAGAGAGAGCTGAAATGCTGAGAAGCGAGGGCCTTCTAAAGGCCCGAGCGTGCTGACAAGCGCCCGGCGAAGCCAGGCGCGTGCTGACAAGCGGAGGCGTCAGCCGGAGCGTGCTGACAAGCGGCCCAGGAGTGCGCCGGCGAGCACCACGGCGAAGAGGCGCAGCATCTGTACTGCGAGGACCAGGGGGGCGTCGGCTCCGCTCCCGAGGGCCATGATGGCGACTGAGTCGATCCCACCCGGCGTCGTGGCGAGGTATGCGGTGAGGCCGTCGATGTCGGTGAGCGCGGTGAAGACCCATCCCAGACCGGCGCAGGCGACAACGAGCCCCGCGGCGGAGGCCAGAACCAAGGGGAACAACCGTCCGGCCCTCTTTATGGATGCCCGGTCGAAGAGCAGGCCCACCCACAGGCCGAGGACGAGGAATGCTGCCTGCGGCACGCCAGGCGGCCAGGCGAGGTGCACGACGCCGAGCTCTTCCAGGGCGACGCCGAGGATGAGCGGGCCAAGCAGCGCCCCCGCCGGCAGCCTCAGGCGCGTCCCCGCCCAGACCCCGAGCCCCGCCACGAGCGCGGTCAGGACGTAGATCATCCAGGGATTCTGGATCAGGGCCGCCCCTCCGGAGGACGCCTGCAACCCCCGGGTGGAGATCTCCTGTGGTACGGACCCCGGCACCAGCCCCAGGCGGGAGACCAGCGCGGCGGAGAAGACGACCACTACCACGCGCGTGTACTGCATCACGGCGACGAGGCGTGGATCCGCGCCGAGGGAGGCGCTCATGGCGAGCATGCCAGACGCGGCGCCGGGGAGCGTGCCCAGGGCAGCGGTCTTACGGTCGAGCCCGGCGATCCGGGCCAGCAGCATCCCTGCCGCGAGGCTCAAGACCAGGGTGCCGGCGACCACGAGGCATACGGGGAGCCAGTTGGCTGCGATGAGGGGAAGCACCGAGGGCCTGAACGTGGCGGCGAGCAATCCCCCGACGACGGCCAGCGACGCCAGACGTCCCCAGCGCGGCACCGTCGGGTGCTCCGGCCACGCCAGCGCCGCGACGATCGCGACGAGCATCGGGCCGACGAGCCATCCCGCGGGCAGGCCCACGCCCTGGGCGAGCAACCCCGCGAGCACGGCACCGGCTACCAGGAGAGCCCACCCGACCACGCGCCACGGCCGTCTACGCCCCCTCTCGGCCCCGGCGTCAACAGTACACGATCTCACCTGTCAACCATCCCCGTCGCGCAGCGGTTCGAGCAGCCGCCCGCTGAGCTCCTCGCTGAGGGACCACAACCACTTCCTGGCCTCCTCGTCATAGGCCTGCGGTTCCGCGCGCCCCTCGCGGGTCCCGTCGAAGTAGCGGCCCGTGACCCCCTCCAGCTCCGGGGAGACAGCCAGGCGCACGGTCGCCTCCGCCCCCTCCTCGACGGTGCTCATCGAACGGCCGAAGGTCTCGCGGACCATCCTTGTGTCCATCAGGGAGGCGGGGTGCAGGGCGTTGACCGTGACGCCGCTGCCCCGGAGACGCTCCGCGAGCTCGAAGGTGAACATCACCTGGGCCAGCTTGCTCTGCGTATACGCGCGCATGGGGCTGTAGCCGCGCTCCAGCATCACATCGTCGAAGTCTATCGGGCTCTGTCCGACCGAGGCGACGTTGACCACCCTGGCCGGTGCGGAATCGCGAAGCAGAGGCAGAAGCAGGCGCGTGAGCAAGAAGTGCGCCAGGTAGTTTACGGCGAAAGTCAGCTCGTAGCCGTCCTCACTCTCCCTGCGCTCCCCCACTATCACGCCCGCGTTGTTGATCAGCACATTCAGCCTGTCCTGCTCCGCCATGACCTGCTCCGCCAGCGCGCGCACCTCGCCGAGCGAAGAGAGGTCGGCCAGATAGGAACCCAGCTTCTCGCTACCCGTCTCCTCGCGCGCCTCCTCGAGGGTAGCCTCCAGCCGCTCCCTGCTACGGCCGTGCAGCAGCACGGTAGCGCCGGCAGCGGCGAGATCGAAGGCGACGCGCCTGCCCAGACCGTCCGTGGCGCCCGTAATCAGGACCTTCGCTCCGGCCAGATCATCCATCCGCACGCTCCTCTCGTCCCGTCCTGTCAAAACTCGTGCCCAACCATAATGCTACAGCGCCCCCAAAACCAGAAGCTGACAAGCCGCCGGCTGCCAAGGCGCCGTGCTGACAAGCGCGCCTGCTGAAGGCCCGACATGCTGACAAGCCGACCGCAGGGAGGCGTGCTAAGTTAGAGACCATGCCCACACCGGAGATCTGCTTCCTGCCGGCCACCGAGCTGGTGCGTCTCGTGCGCGCGAAGGAGCTGTCCGTCCGGGAGGTGATGGAGGCGCACCTCGCGTGGATCGAGCGCGTCAACGGGCAGGTCAACGCCATCGTCACGCTCACGGCGGAGCGGGCGATGGACCGGGCGCGCGCCGCAGACGACACCCTCGCGCGCGGCGAGGAGCTTGGGCCTCTGGCCGGGCTGCCTGTGGCGCACAAGGACCTCTTCCTTACGGAGGGCGTCCGCACCACCTTCGGCTCGCTGGTCTACAATGACTTCGTCCCTGACCACGACGCGCTGATCGTGGAGCGTCTGAGAGAGGCCGGGGCCATCTCCGTCGGCAAGACGAACACCCCGGAGTTCGGCGCCGGCTCGCAGACCTTCAACGAGGTCTTCGGCGAGACTCTCAACCCCTACGACCCGGCCAGGACGTGTGGCGGTAGCAGCGGCGGGGCGGCGGCGGCCCTGGCGTGCGGGATGGTGCCTATAGCCGACGGCAGCGACATGGGCGGGTCCCTGCGCAACCCGGCGAGCTTCTGCAACGTGGTGGGATTCAGGCCCTCGCCGGGCCGGGTCCCGAGCTGGCCAGACCCCACGCCCTGGCTCTCGCTTACGGTGGATGGGCCCATGGCCCGCACGGTCGAAGACACAGCTCTCATGCTGAGCGCGATAGCCGGTCCGGACGCTCGCTGCCCCGCCTCTATATCCGAGCCGGGCACCCTCTTCCTGCTCCCCCTGGAACGCGACTTCGGCGGCGTCCGGGTCGCCTGGAGCCGGGACCTCGGCGGCCTTCCTGTAGATCCAGGCGTGACGGCGGTGCTCGAGGAGCATCGAAGCGTGTTCGAGGCTCTAGGTTGCGCGGTGGAGGAAGCGGAGCCCGACTTCGCCGGCGCGGACGAGGTCTTCAAGGTGCTCAGGGCGTGGCGCTACGAGCTCGCCTACGCTGAGCTGCTCGAGGACCACAGGGAGGAGATGAAGGACACCGTGGTCTGGAACATCGAGGAGGGGAAGCGCCTCGGCGGACCGCAGATAGGAAGGGCGGAACGCGAGCGGACGGAGATCTTCCACCGGGTGCGGACCTTCATGCAGTCCTACGAGTTCCTGGTGATGCCTGTGAGCCAGGTCCCACCCTTCGACGTAAAGCAGCGCTACGTCACGGAGATCAGCGGAGAGCGGATGAAGACCTACATAGACTGGATGAGGTCCTGCTACTACGTGACCGTTACCGGATCACCCGCCGTCTCGGTGCCCTGCGGCTTCACGCCGGAAGGGCTGCCCGTGGGAGTCCAGATCGTCGGCCGCTACCGCGACGACTTCGGCGTCCTGCAGCTCGCCCACGCCTTCGAGAGGGCCACGCGCCACGGCGAGCGCCGTCCGCCGCTCGCGGGGTGAGCCGGTAATAGCCTTCTCCGTATTCGCGCAGGTCCTGCTGCCGATCCTGGTCGTCGTCGCCTCGGGCTACCTGCTGCAGCGCAGGCTCGAGCTCGATCTCCATTCGGTAAACCGCCTGAGCCTTTACCTGTTGAGCCCGGCCCTGATCTTCTCCTCCCTCGCGCAGTCGCGGATCGAGGTCTCGGAGACGCTGCGCATCGGCGCCTTCATGACGCTGTTCGTGGTCTCGATCGGCGCGCTGACCTGGCTCGTGGCCCTCCTCTTACGGCTGGACTCCATAGACAGGGCGGCCCTGATGCTCTGCGTGATGTTCATGAACGCGGGGAACTACGGGCTCCCGGCGGCGCGGTTCGCCTTCGGCCAGGAAGGCTTCGACCGCGCGGTGCTTTTCTTCGTCGTCCAGGCCATCCTTGCGCAGACGCTTGCCATCTACATCGCGGGGGCGGGCCACGGCGACCGTAGAGGGGGTCTCGCGCGGCTGCTCAGGATGCCCCAGGTCTACGCGGTCCTGGCGGCGCTGGCCGTCCGGCTCGGAGGGCTAAGGCTCGATCCCACGGGCGGCGGCATCCTCAACGACGTGTTTCGCGGCGTGGCGCTCGTAGGAGACGCAGCCGTGCCGCTGCTCCTGATCATCCTGGGCCTCCAGCTGGCCGAGACGGGGAGGATAACCGAGGGACCCAGAGTCGCGCTGGCGACGCTACTGCGCCTGGGGCTCTCCGTCCCCCTGGCGCTGGGCCTGAGCTACCTGTTGAACCTCGACGAGCTCTCGACGAAGCTTGCCGTGATGCTCTCGAGCATGCCAACGGCTGTCAACGTGACCATACTCGCGATCGAGTTCAACGTCCGTCCCCGCTTCGTGAGCAGCGTCGTCGTTGTCTCAACGGCGGCGAGCGTGTTCACCCTCACGCTGATCCTTGTCCTCCTCGGCGTAGACTGAGTGGCGGTTCGCGCAGCACCGTCTCCGCGAAATCCGTAAGATGTCATGGTCGGCTTACGTGCTTATCAGCGGTTGCGGTAAGTCCTGCTACGAATGCGGAGACGGGAGGTGTTGCCTTTGACGGATGAGCGTACGGCGCTGGAGAGATCCGTCGCCCGCGTCACGGTCACGGCCGACGCGGGGCTGCTGCCTGTTGTGGTGGACTTCGTGCGGCGGGTGGCTCACCGGCTCGGGTTGAGGGACAGAGCCGCCGAGCGGCTGGACTGGGCAGTCGAGACGGTCTGCCGCAACGTCATCGAGCACGCCTTCGAAGCAGATGAGGAAGGCAGCTACGACGTCGAGGTCCTCCGCCGCCCCGGGCGTGTCGTCATCGCCGTCGATGACCAGGGGCTGCCCTTCGATTACGCTCCCCTCCGGGATGCCGAAGACACGGCTCTGCCGGAGATGCTCCACCACTCTTTCGCCGACGAGGTACGCTTTATCAACCTGGGGCGTGGCGGCAACCGGGTCGAGCTGATAAAACACCTGCCGCACGGCGACGTCAGGGAAGAACTTCCCGAAGAAGAGCACCACCGCGTCAGGGATGCTCCCGCCGCCCCGGAGGATGCCCGGCTGGAGATCCGCATGATGCGGCCGGAGGAGTCGGCGGAGCTGTCGCGCTGCGTGTATCGCTCTTACGGCTACAGCTACGACTGGGACTACGTCTACTACCCGGACAGGATCCGCGAGCTGCAAGAAGGCGGCTTGATGCGCTCCTGCGTGGCGGTAACCCCCGAGCGAGAGTTCGTGGGGCACCTGGCCGCGAAGGTGGAGCACCCCGACTCCCCGGTCGCGGAGGCCGGGCAGGCAGTCGTAGACCCACGCTTCCGCGGCCACCGGTTGTTCGAGAGGATGAAGACGTTCCTCGCCCAGCGCGCGAACGAGTGGGGTATGTACGGACTCTACAGCGAGGCCACCGCCGTACATCCCTACAGTCAGAGGGGCAACCTGAAGCTCGGCGCCGGAGAGACCGGTTTCCTGCTTGGCTATATCCCGGCTTCCGTCTCTTACAAGGAGATCGGTGAAGACAGGGAAGGACGGCGGGGATCCGTCGCCCTGTTCTACATGCGCACCAGCGACGAGCCGGAGCGAACCGTCTACCCACCCCAGGAATACAGAGAAATGGTCCGGCGCGTCGTCGAGCACAACGAGCTGCGCCGCGCCGTCGAGCACAACCCGGATGCGGAAGCGCCGCCCACCACCCGGATGAACGTCAACGTCCGCAGGGACCACAACCTGGCCTTCATGCAAGTCGAAGAGCCCGGATCCGACCTGCGCGAGCTGGTCCAGGCCCGGCTAAGGGAGCTCCGCCTGCACGGCGTGGACTGCGCCTACTTGGACCTGCCGCTCTCTCACCCGGCCACCTCGCGCGCCGGGGCCGGGTTAGGAGATCTCGGTCTCTTCTTCGGCGGCATCATCCCCGAAGCCGCTCCAACCGGCGGAGACGTGCTCAGGCTCCAGTGCCTCAACGAGGTCGACATCAGAGCCGAGGACGTACACACCGCCTCAAACTTCGGCCAGGAGCTAGTGAACCTCATCTTCCAGCAAAAGCACAACGTGGAACCCTGACCGCCCCGAAGATTGCCGAAGCAACACCTCGCGCACCCACCTCCGGCCCTGCGCAGCAAATGCTGAAATGCTGACAAGCGAGGGCCCCTGAGGCCCGAGCGTGCTGACAAGGCGTCAACGGCGCCGTGCTGAGAAGCGACCGTAGGCGAGCGTGCTGACAAGCCTGACCGAAGGGAGGCGTGCTGACAAGCGGAGGCGTTAGCCGGAGCGTGCTGTCACCCCACCCACACAGTACCGTCCGCGAGCACAGGATCCTCAAGCCTGGTCTGCAAGTTATAGATCACATCCTTCCTCTCCACCACGATGGGCCAGCCCCTCTGCCTGGCCACCTCGAAGAGGCCGCGATTCGGGTTGAAGGCTATGGGTGTCTCAACCATCTCCAGGAACCCCACGTCGGAGAGTGTGTCTCCCATCCCCACCGAGTCTTCGAGACCTGCCTCCGCGTTCGCCAGGAACTCCTCCATCACCCTCCGCTTGTTCCCGAAGGGGTTTTCGAGCACTTCCCCGGTGTAGCGACCGCGGGCGTCCTTGGCGAGGACCGTACCCCACGCCCGGTCGAAACCGAGCGGCTTGAGGAAGAGGTCGAGGATCTCCTGCGGAGACCCCGATATGGCTATGAGCTGGTACCCGGCCTCCTTGAGCCGCAGGGCCACATCGCGCGTGTAGATGTGCAACCTCCTGCCGTGAGCCTCCACCTCCGCGATGGCGCATCGCTGCAACTCAGCCACTGAGACACCCTCGAGCTCCCGCAAGAACAGCTCCATAACCAGTCTGTCGTAGGTGTCGTAGGAGCCCCGGCGTTCCACCCAGGCGTAGTAGTCCTCGCTCAATTCCTCGCGCACCCGCTCGGAGAAGACACCTTCTTCCACCAGCCGGCGGGTCAGCGCCGGCAACAGCCCCCGCCTGAACAGGGTGCCGTCCACGTCGAAGACGGCCAGCGGCGCCCTGACCGGGGGTTCGCTCTCTGCCATGGCGCCAATTATGCCACCGATAATTCATGGCTCGGCTCCCCGGTGGCGAGGCTGTTGGGTCGCAGGCCACGGTGGACCGGTAGCGAATGGCTTGATGCGCCAAGCGTGGGAGTGGATCAATCCTGCACAAGCCGAGCAGATCCACCTTTTGCAAGCTGCTCTCTCGCGACATGCCGAGCTAGCCCAACAAGCCTGCCGTGGACGTAGAATGGTTAGATGCCCGCCCAAGCGTTGCACCGCGGAGAAGTCCCCTTTAGATTGAGACGCGTATCTAGCGCTTTAGTTCGCTATCCGACCCGACTTCGTAAGGTCGAGGAGACCCGCCACGCGTGCTCCGGCACGGGAACAGGCTTCTAGCACATCGTCTATTATCTGCTCGTCCATCGCCGTGGACGTGTTCATGAAACAGCGCGGCGCGAAGTAGGCTCCCTCGTCGAGCGCCGCGAGGTGGAAGGCGGCCATCACGGGGCTGTCGAGGTTCAGGTCGGAGTAGTTGCGGACCTCGCCCTCCGTCTCGAAGTTGACGTGGACCAGGGAGCCGCAGTTGAGCACGACGGCGCGTAGTTCTTTCCTCTGCGAGAAGATCTGGCGTAGGCCGTTGGCGAGACGTTCGCCCAACGCGTTGAGGCGTTCGATGTTGTCCCGGGTAAGAAGGTCGAGCGCCACGCAGCCGGCGGCCATGGTCATGAGGTTGCCGTTGAAGGTGCCGGAGTGGTGGAGGTGGTCGGGGAGGCGGGGATCGAAGACGCTCATGACCTCCTCGCGCCCGCCGAAGGCGCCGACCGGGAGGCCGCCGCCGATGATCTTGCCCATAGTAGTCAGGTCGGGGCGGACGCCGAGGACCTCCTGGTAGCCACCCACGGCGAGCCTGAGGGTTATCACCTCGTCGCAGATGAGGAGCGCCCCGTGCTCGTAGGCCAGGCGCCGCGCCGCCGCGAAATACTCCGGCGTCCCGGTGAGGACCCCCGTCCCCGTCACCGGCTCGAGGATTATCGCGGCGGTGTTCTCGCCATCCTCCTCCATCGCGGCCTCGAGCCCCGCGACGTCGTTGTAGTCAACCATGCGCACCAGCGCGGCCACCCCTTCTGGGGTTGCCGTTCGGCGTTCGGATAGAGTGTCCTGCGGCCGGGAGACCGGCACCTGCTCCCACATGCCGTGGTAGCCGCCTTCGGCCTTGATGATCTTCTCTCGACCTGTGAAGGCCCTGGCGGCGCGCACGGCCATCATCACGGCCTCGGTACCGGAGTTGGCGAACCGCACCTTCTCTACCGATGCAACTCGACCGACGATCCGCTCGGCGAGCTCGGCCTGCGCCTCAGCCGGGGCTGGGAAAACAGTCCCCAGGGCCGCCTGTTTGCTCATCGCCTCGCTTATGGCCGGCACCGCGTGGCCGTGGACCGTGGCAGTGTAGTTGTTGAGCAGATCAACGAACTCGTTGCCGTCCACGTCCCAGACGCGGCATCCGGAGCCGTGTGAGATCGCGAGCGGATAAGGAGGGAAGTAGGCGAGCGAGCGCGTGTTGCCGCCCGGTATCGAGCGGCTGAGACGCTCGATGAGCTCCCGGGATTTTGCGGTAGTGAGGTTGTAGCGCTTCGAGGTTTCAGGCATCAGGCATCAGGTTTCGGGTAGGTTTCAGGTTTGGGGGTGGCAGGTCTCCGGCGGCGGCCACGTGGCAGGCTGCGAGGTGGTTTGGGGCCGAGTTCTTCGAGGGGTGGGATGTCTGCGCGGCAGTGGGGTTCGTGGGTACCGGCTTCGCCGGTTTGCAGGACGGGGCAGCGGGGGTGGAAGCGGCAGCCTGGGGGGATGTTCCTTGGGTCGGGGGGCTCGCCTGTGAGGACTTGCTGGGTGTGGCGGCGGCCTACTTCGGGGGTTACGGTTAGGAGGGAGCGGGTGTAGGGGTGGAGGGGCTTGGTGAGAACGGTCTCGGTTGGGCCCAGCTCGACTATTTTGCCGAGGTACATTATGGCTACGCGGTCGGCTATCGCCCAGGCGAAGGCGAGGTCGTGGGTTTTCAGGACGAGGGTCATCCCGATCTCGTCCTTGAGCTGAACTAGCAGCTTGAGGATCTCACCTCGCACCGAGGCGTCGAGCATGGAGACCGGCTCGTCGCCTATGAGCACCTGGGGCTCGAGGGCTATCGCCGCGGCGATGACGACGCGCTGGCGCTGGCCTCCCGAAAGCTCGTGCGGGTAGTTGAGGAAGAAGCGCTCGGGTGGTCTGAGGCCGGCGCGCGAGAGGGCGCGGGCCACTATCTGCGTCTCGTCGCCCTCCAATCCGTGGATGCGCACCCCCTCGGCGACCGCCTCGTAGACGCTCTGCCTGGGGTTGAGCGAGCCCATCGGGTCCTGGAACACGGCCTGGACCCGGCGGCGGAACTTCCTGAGCTCCTCACCCCTGAGACGCGCCGGGTCGAGACCCGAGATCGAGACCGTTCCCGAGCTCGGCTTCACCAGACCGAGCAGCGCACGGCCCAGCGTGGTCTTGCCGCAGCCGGATTCACCCGCGATACAGAAGACCTCGCCTGGCTCGACGTGGAACGAGACGCCGTCCACGGCCCGCACCTCGCCCTTCGAACCGCCGAAGAGGCGCCGGGAGGAGAAGCGGACCTCCAGGTCCCGCACCTCTAGCGCGCCGGCGTGTCCCCGCGCGTCTTCGGTTCCCTTCATGCTTCCCCCTCCTCCCTGGCGACGAGGTGGCAGGCGGCGAGGCGCGAGCCGTGCAGCTCCAGGGCAGGGTCTATGTGGTCGCAGGGCTCGAAGGCGTGGGGGCAGCGGGGGTGGAAGGCGCAGCCGGGTGGCCTCGCCGCAGGGTCTGGCGGGTCGCCGGGCAGGCCGGCGGGGATGCCCCGGGAAGCCGGGTCTCCGACCACGGGGAAGGCGCCGACCAGTGCTTTCGTGTAAGGGTGGCGGGGTGTGGTGAGGAGCTCGGAGGCGGAACCTTCCTCGACGATGCGTCCGGCATACATTATTGACACCCTGTCGGTTACCTGGGCGAGGGTCGAGAGGTCGTGGGTGATGACTACCAGTGCGATGTTTCGCTCCTCGCGCAGGCGTGCCAGGAGGTTGAGGGTCTGGGCCTGGATCATGACGTCAAGCGCCGTGGTTGGCTCGTCGGCGATCACTAGCGGCGGGTTGCACGAGAGCGCCATCGCGATCATGACCCGCTGGCGCATCCCCCCGGAGAACTCGTGCGGGTAGTCGTTCGCCCTGCGCGGCGCGATGCCCACGTGCTCGAAGAGCTCCTCCATCCTGCGGCGAGCCTCGCCCTCGGAGACGCTCTCGTGGAGCAGGATCGCCTCTACTACCTGGTCCCCGACGCGCTTCACCGGGTTGAACGCGTTCATCGCCCCCTGGAAGACCATCGAGATCCCCGCCCAGCGCAGCGCGCGCAGACGACCCGGCTTGGCGCCGATGACCTCCGTGCCCTGGAAGCGGATCGAGCCCTCCACCGTCGCGTTGTGCGGCAGCAAGCCGAGGCACGCCAGCGCGAGCGTGCTCTTGCCGCAGCCCGACTCACCCGCTAGTCCCAGCGCGTCTCCTGGCCGGAGCGAGAGGTCCACGCCGTCAACCGCCGGGGCCTTCACGCCCCGAACCTCATACAGGACGCGGAGGTCCTTAATCTCGAGCAAGGTTCCTGTGGGAGCGAGTGTCTCGCTCATCGCTCTCGCAGCCTCGGGTCGAGGATCTCGTCGAAGGCGTAGCCGCACATCGTGAAACCGAGCACCACGAGGACGATACACAGACCGGGCGGGACCAGGTACCACCAGGCGCCGAGCGAGATCGCGCCCTCCGCGAAGGCGGACTCCAGGATGCTGCCCCAGGAGACCCTGAAGGGGTCGCCCAAGCCCAGGAAGGAGAGCGTGGCTTCTGTGAGTATCGCGACCGCCACGACGAGGATGGTGTTGGCGAAGATGAGGGGGAATACGTTGGGGAGGATGTGACGGGCGATGATCTGGCGGTGGCTGGCGCCGAGGGCGCGGGCGCGCTCGACGTAGAGACGCTCCTTGAGGGTCAGCACCTGGGCGCGCACCACGCGCGCGGTCCCCGCCCAGGTGACGAGCCCGATGACGAGCGCGATGACGAAGAGGCTGCGTCCCAGGATAGCGGCGAGCACGATAGCTAGAGGCAGAAACGGGATGACCAGGAACCAGTCGGTGACGCGCATGAGCAAGGCCCCGATCCCGCCCCCGAAGTAGCCGGCGGAGATCCCCACGAGCGCGCCGATGAGCATCGAGATCGCGGTGGCCAAAAACCCGACGAGCAAGGAGACCTGGGACCCCTGGATGACGAGGTCGAGCACCGAGCGTCCGAGCTCGTCCGTGCCGAGCCAGAACTGCGACGAGGGCGGCTGCAAGGGGGTGCCGGGCGCCTCCGTCACCGAGAGTCTGGCCTCGGGGACCAGCACGTCGGCGAAGAGGGCCAGAACGACGAACACGGTGAGGATCGCAAGCCCCGCAACACCCATCTTGTTGCGGGCGAAGAGCCTCGCCGTGGACTTGAGCGCCCGCGCCCGTCGCGTCCGCCGCAGCGCGCGGGCGCTGGGCGCTGCTCTGGCGCTCACGCGCGTCCGATCCTGGGGTCAAGGACGCCCAGCAACAGGTCCGCGGCCAGGTTGGCGAAGATCACCGCCACCGAGAACAGCAGGAACAGTCCCTGCAGCAGCGGGTAGTCCGGGCCCCCCTTGATGGCACGGAAGGTGAGCTGGCCCAGCCCCGGCCACGAGAACACGGTCTCGACCGTGATGGCGCCCGAGACGATGAACCCGAGGTTCAGCGCCGCCAGCGTCACGACCGGCAGCAGCGCGTTGGGGACGACGTGACGACGCAGGACGAGCGCCTCCCGCATCCCCTTGGCCCTTGCGGTGGTTACATAGTCCTCGTTCATCACCTCGATGACGCTGGAGCGCATGATCAGGGCGTACTCCCCGAGCAGCGCCAGGACAAGCGTGAGCGCCGGCAGGAAGAGGTGCTCCAGCGTGTCCACGAGCTGCACGCCGGCGGAGGCCTCCGCCAGCCCTGGGGTGGACATGAACGAGGTCGGGAACCAGTCCAGTGCGACGGCGAACCCGAGGATCAACATCATCCCGAGCCAGAACTCCGGCATCGCGTAGGTGACGAGGCCGAAGCCAAGCAGCGAGGTGTCCACTGCGCTCCCCCTGCGCCACGCGCTCCAGATGCCCATGAGCGTCCCGATCACCGTCGCCCCGACGGTGCCTACGCCTACGAGCAGGATCGTTGGCCACAGCGCCGCGCCGATGACCTCCGATACCGGGCGCGAGAAGGCGTAGGAGATGCCGAGCTCTCCCCTCGCGGTGTCGCCGAGGTAGTCGAAGAACTGGACCGCGAGCGGGCGGTCCAGCCCGAACTCCCTCTTGACCTCGTCGATCGTCGAGGGCGAGACGCGCTGCAAGCGGGTGAGGGTGCGCTCGGGGTCTCCCGGCAGGATGCGGAAGAGGAAGAAGTTCAGGACCAGCACGAAGAGGAGCGTGCCGGCGGCCTGGAGTAACTTCCCGCCTACGTAGCGCGCCTGGCTCAGGCCCTGTCCTCCGCGCTCCCCCGCCGGAGGAAAACGACGATCCCTGCGACGGCGGCGACCGCGACGAGCCCAAGCAGCACGTACAGCAACGGGGACGGGCCGCCGCCGCTGCTCCCCGCGCCGCCTTCGCCGCCCGAGCTCAGCGGCCGCAGGTTCAAGTAGGTCTCGTTCGAGAAGGAGTAGGCAACCTGACCGAAGTCGCTATTCGTAGGTGTTTTTGTCCAACCCTCGAAGCGGTCCGTGCGCCAGGCCTCGGGCTGGTTGTCGTAGTAGAAGACGACGTAGGGATTATCCTCGTAAGCGATGCGTTGCATCTCCTTGATGGTGCCGGCGCGCTCCTCGAGGTCGAGCTGCTTTTTCTGCTCCTGGTACATCCGGGAGTAGTCCTCGTTGCACCAGAAGGTGTCGGACCAGCCCATGAACTGGTCGCAGGTCAGCACCGAGAGGATGAAGTCGGGGTCCGCGTCCGAGGCCCAGCCCCAGATGAACATGTCGTAGTCCGCGGCGTAGATCGCATCGGTCAGGGCCGTGTCGCTGATCGCCCTGGTCTCCAGCCCGATCCCTGCTTCCTTGAACCAGTCCTCGATGAACTGGCCCGCGGTGACGGAGTCCTTTTCCTCCGAGCGCACGAAGAGGCGCAGCTCCAGCTCCTCGCCGTCCTTGTCTACGGTCCCGTTGTTGTTGGTGTCCTCCCATCCCGCCTGCGCCAACAGCTCTTTAGAGCGCTCGATGTCGAAGCCCTGCAGCTCGGACTCCGGGATCTCGAGGTGGTACCTGGCCAGCACCGGAGGGACGATCGTGGAGCCGGGGATGCCCAAGCCCTGCAGGATCTTCTCGGTCAGCACCTCCTCGTCTATGGCCCAGTTGATCGCCTCGCGCACCCGAGGGTCGAGCAGGGCGGGGTTTCCGGTTGTGGTCTTGGGGGCATCGAACTCCTCTATAGCCTCGGGCGAGGGCTCGTAGAGGTTGAAGCCGAGCTCGGTGAACCCCGGGTCGGGGGCCGAGTTGGTGTCGATCCCCTCCTGGTTCTCGAGCGACTTGAAGAGGTTGATGGGGAACCACGCGATGTAGTCGACCTCGCCGTTCTTGAACGCCTGAACCATGGTGTCGTCGTTGTCGTAGAACTGGAAGATGATCTCGTCGATGTGGGGAGTGCCCCGGAAGTAGTCGGGGTTGGCCTTCAGCCGCGCGAACTGCCCTTCGCGCCACTCCACAGCCTGGTACGGGCCCGTCCCGATCGCAGGCTCGTTCTCGAAGGTCTTGGTCTCGTCGGCGGGCACGTCCTCCCAGATGTGTTTGGGCAAAATATAGACGTACATCGAGAGCATCTGGACCGATGGGTCCTTGGTCTTGAACACGACCGTGTCCTCGTCGGGTGTCTCGATGCTCTCGATCTGCCTGACGTAATCTATGTAAAGCCCCTGCTCCTCGTCCAGGATGCGATTGAAGGTGTAGGCGACGTCCTCGGAGGTGACATCCTCCCCGTCGTGCCACTTCGCGTCCTTGTTGAGGTGGAAGGTCCAGGTGAGGCCGTCATCGGAGGTCTCCCAGGAGTCGGCGAGGCCAGGGACAGGACTCGAGTCCTTCGGGGAGAAGTCCACCAGCAGGTCGTAGTTGAGGTCCATGATCTCGTAAGAGGGGACCTCGACTATCTTGAAGGGGTTGAACCCGTCGATGTCGTTGCTGCTCCCGACGCGCAGGACGACCTTCTCGTCCTCCCCGGACGAGTCCTCCTGGGCCCACACGCCTGCAGCGCCGCCTAGCGCCGAGACCACGACCATCAGCACCGCGACCGCGGAGATCCTTCGCATATCCTGTTTTCTCCCTTTCCCTAGATTCCAGCAACGCTGAATCTATTCCAGTAACGCTGGTTCGTCGATTGTAAGGATTTTTCTATCCGCGTTCAAGCTGGCGGAGACGCCCAGGGGGATGGTGCACAGGCGCTTGCCGTGGCCGAGCGGGTAGCCGTAGAGGGCTGGCACGCCCAGCGGCTCGATATAGCGCTCCAGCACGTCCTCGATGGAGAGGGTCTGCGGGAACTCGGGACGCTCCTCGCGCCAGTCGCACTTCTCGAGCTCCCCGACGACCACCCCGGCGATCTCGTCGAGCATCCCGGCCTGGCGCATCTGGTTGAGGAAGCCGTCTATGTACCACGGCGGCGCCTCGACGTCCTCGAAGAAAAGGATCTTGCCCGCGAAGTCCGGCTGCCACGGCGTCCCGATGGCCTGCCCCAGCAGCCACAGGCAGCCTCCCACCAGGGGGGCGCTCACCGACCCGCTCCCGAGCGCCCTTATGTAGTTGTTATCGGGGTCGCGGGGTATCTCGCCCAGCGGCTCGCTCGTGGTGAGGGCCTTGAGCAGCCGCTGCTGGGTGAAGGGCTTGGTCTTGCGATCGTTGACGCCCGCGAGGCCGGGTCCGTAGAAGGTCACGAGCCCTGTGTGGTGCCGCAGCGCGGTGTGCAGCGCGGTGATGTCCGAGTAGCCGATGAAGGCCTTGGGGTTGGCCCGGATGGCCTCGAAGTCGAGGTGTTCGATGGTCTGCGCCGAGCCGTAGCCGCCCTGGAAGCACTGCACGACGTCCACCTCGTCGTCGGTGAACATGTCCATGATGTCCTGCGCCCTGTCTTCAGGATCCCCGGCAACGTAGGCGTCGCGTGCGAAGACGTTGCGGCCGAGCTTGACTTTATAGCCCTGGCCCTCCCACCACTCGACCCCGCGCAGCACCTCGCTGCGGTTGTGGTAGGGGCTCGCCGGAGCGGGGACCCCGATCGCGCCCCCTGGACGGAGGACACGGCCCTTGATGGTCAATGATGGTCCTTTCTTCGAGGGAGCGGAAGGCTTCGAAGCTCGGTCACGTAGGTGACGATCTCTTCTGTGGCGGCCTCGAACAGGGCTTCGCCCTTCGCGGCGGTTGCCTTGCTCGCGTCGCCCTGGACGCCCGACTCTGAGAAGGAGGACCACCACGGCATGAGCTTCAAGGGCCCGTCGGACCAGTCCATCCAGGCGTGCTCCGTGGCAGGATAGCCGCGCTCGTCCACCGCCTGGGACATGTCCACCGCCTCAGGGTGCAGGTGCAGGTACAGCGAGGTCTCGAGCTCGCAGGCGTGGGCCATCCCGCCCCGGTCGGAGTCCCTGAGGTCCTCTATCACGCGCAGGCTGCGCTCCGAGACCAGGTAGAAGGAGGCGGCGACGAGCGAGGACGGCTCCTCCACCATGGCCAGCCGGGCCGCGGTTTCCACCAGGTTCTGGTTCGAGCCGTGACCGTTGACCATGAGCACGCGCTCGAAGCCGTGGCGCACCAGCGACAGGGCGACGTCGGTGCAGTAGCGGCAGAAGGTGTCCCAGCCGATCGAGACCGTCCCCGGGAAGTCCATGTGGTGCGGCGAGTAGCCGTGCACGATGGGCGGCAGGAGCACGGTCTCGGCGGGCAGACGCTCTGCGGCGCGCCTGCACACCGCCTCCACCAGCACGACGTCGGTGTCGATGGGGAGGTGGCGCCCGTGGTCCTCGAGCGTCCCGATGGGGACTATCGGGACGCGTTTCTCGCGGGCGGCCCGCGCTACCTCGGGCCAGGTGAGCTTTCCAAACTCGAGCGGTTCAGACCACATTGGAGCCCCTCTCTGTCCGGTATCCCGCGAGCGCAAACAAGCTCACCGCGCCGCTCCGGCAGCGAAGCGGTGCAGGAACGCCACGGACTGGCGCATGTGCGCTCTCAGGCCCTCGATGGTCGCGTACTCGTCGGCGGCGTGCGCGCCCCCGGCGTGCCCTGCGCCGCCGCTCGCGAAGGGGATACCGAGGACATCATCGAAGAGATAGAAAGGCGCCCACCAGGGGGCCGAGGGCCACACCCGCGGCGGCGGCCCCGCGTCGCGCTGAGACTCGATCATGGCCCGCGCCACAAGTGAGTCAGCGGTCGTGCGCGACGGAGGGCAGATCTGCACCCCGGACACCACTACCTCAGGGGCCGCCAGTGCGACGCTCCTCTCGATACCCGCGACGAGGCGCTCGATCTCCGTACCGTAGGGGATGCGCACGTCGAGCGCGGCCCTGGCCTCGTGCGGCACGATCGTCTTCCCTGTGAGGCTGCCCGAAGAGAGCCCGTTCAGGTTGACGGCGGGCTCGTACATGAGCGCCTCCAGTACCGGGCGGGCTTCTTTCGGGCCGCTGTAGGCGAGCGCGCCGGCCTCCATGAGGTGAGCATCCGGGTCGAAGCCGCGCGCCAGCTCGTCGAGCAGCGGCTCGTCGCCGGCGGGAACCGACCCGGTCGGGAGCCCTGCGATAGAGCCCCGCCGGGCGTCGTCGGTCAGCGCGGCCAGCGCCCGCACCAGCGACCAGGCGGGGGAGGAGATCACGGGCCCCTCGCTCGAGTGCAGCGCCCGTCCTACGGGGCCGCCCCACTCGCCTCCCGAGCAGGTCAGGAAGAACGACACGATGCCCTTGCAGCCGAGGTAGACCTCAGAGAAGCCGCGCCTGTCGGCGGTCAGGTCCAGGTCGAAGGCGGCCTCGGCCGCGAGGTTGTCGCGCCGGGCGGACATAACTTCGGGCAGGTGCGGGCTTCCCAGCTCCTCTTCGCCGTCTACCAGCAAGACGATCTCGGCGGGGAGGTCCGAAACCCGGCGCGCCGAGGCCAGCGCCAGCAGGAAGGCGGCCAGAGCTCCCTTGGAGTTGGCGGCGCCGCGCGCCACGACGCTCCGGCCCGCTCCCGGCACTTCGGCCGTGGCGGCGGCGAAAGGTGGCGTGGACCATCCTGGCTCGTCGGCCGGCTGCACGTCGTACATCCCGTAGCGCAGGAGCCTGGGGCCGTCGCCCTCGATGCGGCCAAGGACCGCGGGGTGCCCGGCCGTGGCCACGATCTCGGCGCTACCGCCGGCGCCCTCGATCAGGGAGGCCACGTGCTCGGCGCCGGCGAGCATGTCGTCGCCAGAGGCGGAGACGGTGGGACGCCGCAAGAAGCGCACGATCTCCTCCAGGTGCCCTTCGAAGTCGGTGTCGATCCGCTTCCACGCCCTGGCCCAGGGCGTGGGATCAAGGCGATCCCCGGTCTCCACGCCGCTAATCTCTCATGCCTGGGCCCGCGCCGCAAGCGCGCTACGTGTCTTTCGAGCGAGGACGGCGACTTTCGCAAAAACCGAATCGATCCGGTTCGCACCCTCCAGCCTTTATGTTGTCGTGAGGAGCTAGAACTAGAAGGCTAGCTTTCGGCTACGGCCTTCGTGACGATCCCGGCAACCTGCTCGGCGGTGTCGAAACTCGGGGTGAGGAGGTTCTTGGTCAACGCGAACGTAGTCCCGGTCGCGGTGTCGGCGTATGCGTGGCTGCCGCCGACGCCGCCCACCCCGAAAACTGATTGAGTCTCGTGCGCGTTCGACATGAACTGCCCGATCGAGTAACCCAGCCCCCACGAGGTCGGAAAGCCGAAGATCTCGTCCACGCCGGTCATCGCCACAGCGGAGACCTCGCGCAGCCGTTCAGGCGAGATCAGGCGCACACCGTCCACCTCGCCCAGCAGCGCGGAGTACATGCGCGCCACGGCCCGGGCAGTGACGGTGCCGCCGGCGGGGATGTTGGCGCTGCGTACGTCGGAACCATTGGCATGTTCGGCCGTCAGATCCGGACCCAGCTTGAGGATCGGCGAGTCCTCGGGCAACTCGCCGAACATCTCCTCGCTGCCTTCGGCGTCCTCCAGTTGTGCCATCCTGCCCTGCTCGGACGCCGGGACGGCGAAGAAGAGCTCGTCGGCGACCCCCAGCGGTCCGGCGACCTCCGTCCGCAAGGCCTCCGAGATCGGCTTTCCGGTGGCCCGGCGCATGATCTCGCCGACGATGTACCCCCAGGTAATGGCGTGGTAGCCGATCCTGGTGCCAGGCTCCCACCAGGGCTCTGAGTCGGCGATGATCGCGCACATCTTCTCCCAGTCACACAGGTCCTCTACCGTCAGCCCGGGCGGCAGGCCCGGCACACCGGCCGACTGGCTCAGGGCGTGCCGTACGGTAACGTTCTGCTTGCCGTGAGCGCCGAACTCGGGCCACAGCTCGACGATCGGGGTGTCGTAGTCGAGGACGCCGCGTTCGGCGAGCACGTGGACCACCGTCGCAGCCACGCCCTTGCCGATCGAGTAGCTAAAGAACAGGGTGTCAGACGTGACCGGACGTCCGGTCGTCGGGTCGGCCACGCCAGCGACGGCGTCGACCACCTGCTCGCCGTCGCGGTAGACGGCTACTTGCAGGCCTCTCTCCGCCCCGGACTCGACCAGCCTGTCGATGGCTTCCTGGACTTGCTGCTGGATGCCGGTCATGGTCTCTCTCCTCTCGACTTCTTCATGCTCAAGTAATGGGTTCGCTTCTCTTTATCGAGGCGTTCGATCGCGTAGCGCAGCGCCGTGCGTGGCATGGTGGCAGCATACCTGTCGAGAAAGCCCAACAGCCTCCCGGGGTCTTTCTTGCGACGAGATCTCGCTTCGTGCCGTCCGTCATAGTGATCAATCCGTCCTACTTGACGACGCGGAACGTAAGGTGCGTCACCCCCGGGGCTTCTATCACCCTGGTGCTCTCCAGGTCGATGGGCGTGGTCCCCAGATGCTCGAATAACCGGACGCCCCCTCCGAGCAGTACGGGTACCAGGTTGACGTGTACCACGTCGAGAAGTCCGGCCCTGATGCACTGCTGCGCGATGCTCGCGGCTCCCACGGCGACATCCTTGGCTTCCGCGGCTTGCTTCGCCTGTTCGACGGCGCTTTCGACTCCGTCCGTGACGAACGTGAAAGGAGAGCCTTCGTAGACCCATTCCTGCGCGACCGTGTGGGTGACTACGAAGGTCGGTACGCCCAAAGGGGGCTTGCCGCCCCACCCATTGGTGATGTCGAACGTCCTCCGTCCCGTCACGAACGCCCCCATCGTTCTGTCTACCTCCCGAAGGAGCTCGGCGCTCTGCGGCGAGACCCTGAACACCATCTCGGTCCCCGGCAACCTGTATTCGGTGTCGCCGCGGGAGTACCACGTCGAAGAGCCGCTCACCGCCCTCGCCGAGGGGCCGCGCGAGGCCATCGTTGGGCCCGGCAATGAAGCCGTCCAGCGACATGGTCAACCCCACAGAGACTTTCCCCATATCCGCTCTCCTTTCTATATGAGACCGGCACCACCTCGAGCTTCCAGTCCATGGCGCCACTCCTCTCGTACGTCAGATCATCCACACCCGGCCGGGGACATCCCACCGGTGACGTTGACGACGGCGCCCCTGTCCCCGAACAGTATCTTCATCCTCCTCGCTTGCCGGGTCGCCATGGCCTGCTAGGAGCATACGGCTATAGTCCTAAAAAACAACTAAAGTTTCCCCGTGCCCATCGGGGTCTTTGCCGTGCGCGGTCCGTAGTGCACAATGTAGGCAGTAGTGCCGGCACTAGTGGGGAAGACGCATGGGGTACCTCCCTATAGAGGACCACGGGATCATAGGGGACCTGCACACCGCCGCCCTGGTCGGCACAGACGGGACCATAGACTGGCTGTGCCTGCCTGACTTCGACTCCCCGAGTGTCTTTTGCTCCATCCTCGACGACGAGAAGGGCGGACACTTCAAGTCTCCGCCCGGTTCAGGACTTCCACAGCTACCAGACTCTACCTGCCAGAGACCAACGTGCTGCTTACCCGTTTCCTCTCCCGGGAAGGCGTCGCCGAAGTACTGGACTTCATGCCCATCGAGGATGCGCGTGAGACGCGCCACGACCTCGTCCGCGACGTGCGGGTCATCAGGGGGAGGATGACCATCGAGGTAGAGTGCCGCCCGGCCTTCGACTACGCCCGCCGGGAACACGACATCGAGTTCGTCAAGGGAGGTGTGATCTTCAGAGAGCGCAGGCACGGCCTTGAACCTTGCCAGCGTGGTGCCGCTCGAAGAAGGCCCGGGCCGTAGCGTTGCGGCGCGGTTCGAGCTGAAGGCGGGCGAGAGCGCCAGTTTCGTCCTGCAACAGCTCGAAGAAGGCGAGGGGCCAAGGGAGGCGCCTGAAGCGGGCAGAGTGTCAAGATTGCTGCAAGCAACGCTGGACTACTGGCGGCGGTGGATCTCGAAGAGCACCTACCGCGGCCGGTGGCGGGACATGGTCAACCGCTCCACGCTCGCTCTCAAACTCATGATATACGAGCCGACCGGCGCGCTGGTTACCGCGCCGACCATGGGGCTGCCGCAGACCATAGGGGGAGCACAGAACTGGGACTACCGCTACACCTGGTTGCGGGACGCGGCCTTCACCATGTTCGTCCTCCTCCGCATCGGCTTCAGAGACGAGGCGCACAAGTTCATGGGCTGGCTCCAAGAGCGCTGCCATGGCTCTGGCGGTCTGCTCCAGCCGATCTACGGCATAGACGGCAGGAAAGAGCTTCGCAGAAGAAGAGCTCCCCCACCTCTCCGGCTACCGTGGCTCTCGACCCGTACGGGTGGGTAATGGGCTCTACGAGCAGCTACAATTCGATCTCTACGGCGCCGTTCTGGACGCAGCCTACCTGTACAACAAATACGGCGCGCCCCTGGATTACGACATCTGGCAGAGCCTGCGAACCCTCCTGGGCTGGCTGAGCCAGAACTGGCGGCAGCCGGACGCGGGAATGTGGGATGTTCGAGGCGACCTCGAAGAACTTCGTATCGTCGAAGGTGTTGAGCTGGGTAGCGCTCGACCGAGGGATACGATTGGCCCATCAGAGGGGACTACCCGCCGACGAAGAAGCTCTGGATCGACCAACGGGATGCCATCTACGAAGAGGTCATGAGAAGGGCTGGAATGCGAAGAAGGGGAGCTTCGTTCGAGCACTACGGCTCCGACGCCCTGGACGCCTCGCTGCTGCTCATGCCCGTGGTCGAGTTCGTCGGTCCCACAGATCCACGCTGGCTCGCCACCCTCGACCGCATGCAGAAGGAGTTGACCTACGACGTGCTCGTAGACCGCTACGAGGCGAGCAGTCCGCAGTGACGGTCTCTGCGGACCGATCAGGGTGCCTTCAGTGTCTGCTCGTTCTGGCTGGTGGAGTGCCTCACCAGGGCCGGACGCCTGGAGGAGGCCCGACTCGCTTTGGAGAAGATGTTCTCCTACGCCAACCACCTAGGGCTGTACGCCGAAAAGATAGGCTACTCTGGGGAAGCTTTGGGCAACTTCCCCCATGCCTTCACCCACCTGGCCCTCATCACGGCCGTCGTGCGCCTGGATCGGGCCCTGAGCTAGATCTCCGTCCAGCAAGAAGGCGAGCGGCCTGGTCTCTAGCCCCACTACTCGCTAAGGAAGCGTTCAAGGAACTCGACCGAGCGCCTGACAACCGCTTCTGTTAACTCCTGCCCAAATGCCTCGCTCGCCAGGCGAGCGTCACCTAGCGCACCGTTTTCCGTCATCACCTCGAAGGAGAGCGGTACACCCACCCTAGGCGTCTCCAGGACGTTGCTGTACGGCAGTGAGAGCTGCCGCAGCTTCCCCGCCTCCAGCGCTTCGCTACGCACTGTGTCTGGCTGCAGCGCCAGCCCCATCGAGGCTTCTATCTCGCAGGCGTGTCCCCAGCGCTCCGTCTTCGCTCCTTCGCGCATGAGATCGTCGACGATGGTGAAGTAGAAGAGGTAGGCCGCCTGTATACCCATCTGGAAGCGCAGCTTCGTCATCAGCACGTCGAGGGCACCCTGGTTTCCGGCGTGTCCGTCCACGACGAAGAAACGCTCCAGCCCGTGTCGCCGGAGGCTTTCGACCACTTCCAGCACGACATCCTGAAACGTTTCCGGTGAAAGCGTCATGGTGCCCGGGAACTTCATGTGGTGGTAGCTCACGCCGTACGGGAGCGGTGGAGCGACGACCGCCCGCGGATAAAGCGCCGTCGCCATACGCAGCGCCAGCCGATACGCTACGGCCGTGTCCGTTTCCAGCGTCATGTTGGGACCGTGTTGCTCGGTGGCGCCCACCGGGATCAGGGCCACCTCGGCTTTGGCAAGCGCCTCCGCCGTCTCGGGCGAGGTCATCTTTGCCAGCTCCACGCGACGCTCGTCGATCATAGGTCCTGCCTCCCTTCCGTGTGCTCAAAGTCTTTTGTCCGTTCGATCGCCGAAAGAGGCACCTCGGCCCCATCGCCGGCCAGAGAAGCCTCCGCCGCCAGGCAGACCGCCAGCGCGCCGCGGCCGGTCTGCCCGTCACACAGCGGACGGGTGCCGGTCGTGACGCACTCGAGGAAGTGCTCCATCTGCAAGCGCGCCGCACCCCCGACGCGACCGTTGACCACTGGCCAGTGGCGTGTCTCCGGGAAGCGCCAGCCGCTGCGATCTACGCCCGCAACGTTCATCGTCCGCATGTCGAGGCTGAGGAGGTCGTCGGTGCCGATCAGCTCCATCCGGCAGTCGCCGAACGGTTGCCATGCCGTCCCCTCGGCCCATCCCCCCCAACCCTCGGGCAGAGCCCACCCACACTCGACGATGCCAAGTGCACCATCGGCAAAACGCATCCACAACCAGACGAAATCCGGCGTGCCATACGTTTCGGCCATCCGGCCGTGAACCGCGCGCGCCGTTACGCCCTCGACGGTCGCGTCGTGGTACCAGAGCAGCAAGTCAACGTCGTGGACGGCGAGGTACTGCACGACGCTGGTCCGACCCCCGAGCCGGTGTCCCTCCTGGATGGTGGCGTTGCGGCGCGCGTACGCTGTCAGTAGCCGTCCCAGACGGGCCTCCTCGACGGCTTGCCGGATAGCGACGTAAGCCGAGTCATGCCGCAGGATGTGACCGACCATGAGCGGCACGGCTGCCTGTTCGCAAGCTTCGATCATCGCGTCGGCGTCGCCGAGGTTGCTGGCGATCGGCTTTTCGACGAACACGGCGCAGCCCTGAGCCGCGGCGGCCTCGACGGCCGGCCTGTGCTCAGGCTCCGGCGTGGCGACAACCACCGCGTCGAGGTCGCTCTCTCCCTCGAGCAATGACTCAACGCTCGGATACGCCCGTGAGCCCAACCCCTCGGCGACCTGCTCCGCTGCTTCGAGGCGGACGTCCACCACGCCAGCCACCTCCGCGTTGGGTAGCTCGGTCAGCAGGCGTCCGTGCAACCTGCCCATAAAACCCGCCCCGACTATGCCGGTCCGCACCGTTTGCACGCTAGATCCTCCTCTCTAACGTCCCGCCCCGGTCGTCAGGCCGCGAACCATGAACCGCCAAACAGGGTAGACGAGCAGCATCGTCGGGATGCTGCCGATCATGATGCTGGCCATGAGCAACCCCCAGGACACATCCGGGTTGGTCGAGATGCTCCCCAGGGTAACCGGGACGGTGCGCGCAATCCTGGTGTTGGTGATGAGCAGGGCGAGGAGAAACTCGCTGTAGGCGAGCATGAACGTGAACAGCCCGGCGCCGATCAGGCTCGGCAAAGCGAGCGGTAGCGTTATGTACCACAGGTTCTGGAGCGGCGTCGCCCCCTCCACCCGCGCGGCCTCGTCGATCTCTTTCGGGATGCTCTTGAAGTAAAGCGTCAGCACCAGCACAGCGAAAGGCAGCGTTAGCACTGTGTAGATCCCGATCAGCGCCCAGCGGGTGTTCAGGAGCCCGAGGCTCTGAACGATCGCGTAGTAGGGTATCGCCAGGGCTACAGTGGGGATCAGGCGGCTCAGCAGGATGAACAGGAAGGTGCTCCTCCGGCCGGGGAAGCGCAAACGCGCGTAGGCGTAGGAGGCCAGGCTACCGAGCACGAGTACTATGAACATTACCGCGGCCGCGGCGATAAAGCTGTTGAACACCGAATATGGTATCCAGCGAACCTCCTCTGAGATCATGGAGCGCATTGCGCCGCGCTGGAGATACGTCTGGGGAATCTCGCCGGTAAAGATGTATTTGTAGTTGCCGAGAAAAGGAGGATCCGCGAACCACTTCGGCGGGAAGGAGAACAGGTTGGCTTCGGGGATCACGCTGCCTATCGCCACCAGCACGAAAGGCCCGAACCAGAAGGTAGCCAGCAGCAGCGCGGCCCCGTAGATGACGATCCGCAGCGCAAGCGTTCGGCGCCTCATCGATCGTCTCCGAGGAGCGCATCCTCCGGCAACGCCCTGAGTATCACGAAGATCGCGACCAGCGACACGAGCGCGATAACGATAGCCAGGGCCGCCCCGTGGCCGAAGTTGAGCTGGTTGAAGGTCTCCGACCAGATGAAGTAGGTCAACAGCGTCGTCGCGGTTCCCGGACCTCCGCCGGTGAGCGAGTAGGTAAGGTCGAACGTCGCCAGGGCGACCAGGACCTCGTATACGGTCACGATCACCAGCATCGGGCGAATGCCGGGCAGGGTAACGTGCCTGAAACGGCCAAGGGCCGACGCCCCGTCGACGGCCGCTGCATCATAGAGATCGTCCGGCACCGCCTGGAGCGCCGCCAACAGCAAGATGCCCACAAGCGGCAACTGGGACCAGATAAACACCACGACGACCGCCATCCTCGCGAGCCCCGGCGTCGTCAGCCAGGGAATGTAATCGTCGATGATGCCGAGCGAGTACAACGAGACGTTGAGCGCGCCCGAATCATCAAGGAACACCCACTTCCAGATCACGCCGGCCGCGCTGGCCGGGATGGCCCATGGCAGGAGCATCCCCGCCCGGAGGAACCCGTTGCCGAAGAAGGGCTCGTTGAGGAGCACCGCCACTAGCACGCCAAGCACGACCAGCACCGGAACGGCAACGGCCATAAAGAGCGCGGTCGTCCTGGTCGCATTCAGGAAATATGAGCTGGTAATGACGTCGCCGTAGTTCTGGAGGCCAACGAACCTTGCCTCGATGAGGGGCGAGGATAGCTGAGTGCTCGTATACAGCGCCTGCGCGAAAGGGTAGAGCGTGAAGGCTGCTACCAGCAGAACGGCCGGCGCTACCAGAAGCAGCCCTGACCAGTTGGTGGCGCGTTGATGGGAGGACCTGGGAGGCCGTGCGGCTGTTGACTCGACCCGGCTTCGCGCAGTAGTACGTTCCTGCATGCTGACCTCTTGTATCAGCCGCTGTACTGCTTCTTGAGCTCGTTCCACCTCTCGGCGGTCGTCTCCAGCGCATCTTCTGCGCTGATCTCACCGGCCATGGCGCTGGCGTACTCCCGCCGGAAGTCCTCATCCCAGATCCCGTACCACACGGTATAACGTTGCGCCCGCGCGGACTCGAGTTGCTGCTGCCGCACGTCGAGGTCCATCCACTTCGAGAGAGATTTCCGGACCTCGGGATCATTGAACAGCGGCTTCTGGCCGAAGCCAAGCCCCGATTCGAGCGCCCAGCGCTTGGCTACTACGTACTCGCCATCGGTCTCTCCAGCGAAGTACTCGATGAACTCGCCGCAGGCGTCGACGGCGTCGTTGCCGCGGTCGGCCGCCATCTGGGTCATGTTGTAGAACTTGGCGAAACCGTAGCACTCCTGGGTCTCGCCAGGCATCAGCGCGAGCTTGAACTGCCCTGCCCTGGGGGAACGGGCCACGTTGTTGAGCTCCGCCAGGTTGTAGTTATACAGGACGGTGAAGGCGTGCCTGCCTGTGTTCAGCTCCCTCACGGCATCGGTCTCGTGCGGAACGAAGGTGAGGATGTTGTCCTTGTTGGCCGCGTCCACCAACCAGTGCATCTGCTCGGCCATCGGGCTGCCGGGATCGGTCCAGAGCGCGTTGGCTTCTGTATCGAACATCTGGCCGCCCCGGCCAAATACCATGCTCGTGAAAGCTTCGGTTATCGTGGGCAGATCCTGGGCCATCTCTATTATGACCGGGGACTCCATCCCTTTCTGTTGCAGCATCTTCGCCTGCTCCGTGAGCTCCTCCCACGTCTGTGGGGGGTCGGAGATGCCGTTATCCTTGAGGATCTTTTCGTTATAGAGGAAGCTCTGTGTGTCTGCGTAGTAGGGTAGCCCGTAGACCTTGTCCCCGTCTGACATATCTTGCCAGGCGAAATCGAAGATCTTGTCCCTGTAATCCTCGACCCAGGCGAAGTGATCCGCGAGCGGCACCACCCAGCCCGCCTTGGCGAACTCGGGGAGCCAGTTGCCGCCGTCGTAGGCAACGTCCATGGGGGTCTTGGAATTGAACCGGTTGACCATCGTCTCGTGGTACGAGTTCCACGAGAAGTCGCTCAGATCTACCGTGATCTTCGGGTATCTCTCGTGGAATTTGTTGATGTTGCTCTGGACCGTCTCGACGCTGTAGCTCCAGATAACGAAGTCGAGGTCGGTCCCTCCGGCTTCCCCGGTGTCTTGCGGCGGCTTGCAAGCGGCCAGCGGGCCGGCCACGCTCGCCAACGCGGCTGCTGCAGCCACCCTGCCCAGAAAGGCCCGGCGGCTCAAGCGCCGGCCAGTCATCAGTCCGTCCGGTTGGCCATTCATTACGCCTCCTTTTCTTAGGAGCTTCGCGCCGTGCTCAAACCCGATCGGCCACAACGATACGTGGGCAACCCCTTACATCCTGACGTCCATGACCATGCTCTTGAGCTGGGTCATGGAGAGGATGGTCTCCTTCCCACCCAGGCGACCCACGCCGCTGCCCTTGCCGGAGTATCCTCCGAAAGGAGTACGGCCGTCCCAGTAAGCTGCGCTCTCGTTGACGTTCACCACGCCGCACTCGAGTCGCTCGGCGCAGTAGAAGGCTTTGCTGAGGCTGCTCGTGTAGACAGAGCAGCACAGACCGAGCCCGCAGGAGTTGGCAATGGAGATCGCCTCGTCGACGTCTCCGGTCGAGATAACCGGAGCCACCGGCCCGAACGTCTCTTCGTGGTTGAAAAGAGAATCTGCCGGGACCCCGTCCACGACGGTCGGTTCGTAATACAGGGCGGTCGGGAAGCCTTCGGCCCGCTGCCCGCCGGCGAGCACGGTCGCGCCTTTCTCCACCGCGTCGGCCAGGTGCTCGTCCATCTTCTTCGCAACACCCTCGTTGTTCAGCGGTCCCATCGTGGTCGCCTCGTCGAGAGGGTGACCCACCTTGATCTTTCGCGCCGTCTCGACGAGGCCCTCGACAACGGCGTCGTGGATCCTGTCGTGGATCAGGATGCGCTCGCTCGACTGGCAGATCTGACCTGCGTTAAAGTAACAGCCGAAGGCGGTTCCCTCGATAGCCCTCTCCAGGTCGGCGTCGTCCAGGATGATCGTGGGGCCGTTCCCCCCGAGCTCCAGGAGGGTGGGTTTGGCGCCGGCACGCTGCGCCACGGCGTTGCCCACAGCCGAGCTGCCGGTCAAGCCCACCGCGTGCGTGCCAGGGTTTGCGACCATCTCGTCTCCGACCTCGGCTCCGCCGAAGAGCAGGTTGACCGAGCCTCCGGGGATACCCGCCTCGAGTAGACACTCCATCAACCGTACGGCGATGATGGATGAGGTTGGGGCGGGCTTCCACACCACCGTGTTGCCTGCCGCCAGGGCGGCCGACAGGTACTCGCTGGGTATGGCAACGGGGAAATTCCACGGCGTGATTATCGCCACCACGCCGTGTGGCTGGCGGATTGTGAGGATGCGCTTGTTGGGATCGACCGACGGAACGATGCTCGTCTCCAGGCGCTTGATGTTCTCGCCGGCGTCGCGGTAGAGCTCGGCGGCGAAGAGGATCTCCTCGCGGGCTTCGCGGTAGGGCTTCCCCTGTTCGAGCGATAGCTCCTCGGCCATGACTTCGTGCCTGGACCGGAGGACGTCGGCGATGGCATGAGAGAGCGCGGCCCGTTCGAAGACAGGCATGGATGCCATGGTGGATCTGGCGCGGTTCGCCGCGTCGATGGCGGCCCGCGCATCCTCCCGCTCGGCATCTGGGAGGGTGGCCAAGACTTCACCCGTGACAGGGCTTATCCTCTCGAAGGTCTCGCCGGTTACGGAGTCCACCCACTCTCCCCCGATATGCATGGAGACGTGGGCGTAATTCGCCTGCTTTGCCATGGTAATCCCTTATTTTCTCCCTGTCTGAGTCCCGTGAAGCGGGACCAGTCCCTCTCCTTCCGAGGTTCATTCTAGCAAATTCCGCGGTCAGCGATTGAATCTCTCAGCAGTTTTGCCGCCCTTATTTCAGGCCAGTTGCGTTAGAGGAGGGCGCTGGAGATAGATCCTGCGCCCTTTCCTCGGTCGCCGCCGCTCGGCTATGGGCCTTGCGGGTCGTCACCCGGATTCCTGGAGCTGGGCGACGCAATCGATCTCTACGAGGATGCCGAGCAGGGCGGTAGCCACGGTGGTGCGGGCGGGCGGCTCGTGCCGGAAAAACTCCTTGTACACCTCGTTGAACTCTGCGAACCGGGTAAGGTCGGTCACGTAAGCGTTCACCTTCACGACGTCATCCAGGCTGGATCCCGCGGCCTCCAAGATAGTTCGCAGGTTCTCGAGCGTCTGGCGAACCTGGTCAGCGAAACCATCCGGCATATTGCCCGTCGCGGGGTCTACGGGACCCTGGCCCGAGACGAACACGAAGCCGCCTGCAGACCACGGCGTGGGAGTAGGGACCCGCGGGAGCGGGTCCTTCCTCAGCCATCACGGTTCTCCTCATCTGTCCTCCTTTGTAGATCAGGCTCCTAAGCTCGCTAGGTCGTCTGCCCCGCTCCGCTCGCTTCGCCCCGCGCTCTCTGGTGAGCTCTTCGGTGAGATCCTCCCGGAACGACTCCGTGGCCAGGTAGACCGAGACGAAGCTGATAAGGCCCGCCGCCATCACGTACAGGGCGACCGGCCAGTAGCTGCCCGCCCAGGCGAGCAGCGCGGTGGCGATGAAGGGCGCGAGACCGCCGGCGAACACCGCAGACAGCTGGTAGCCCAAGGAGACCCCGCTGTAACGGACGTTGGTGCCGAAGAGCTCGGAGAAGAAGGCCGGCTGGGTGGCGAACATCGCGCCGTTGCCCACCGCGAAGGCCAGCACGATGGCGAGCCGGATCAGGATGGGTGACTCCGTGTTGGCGAGCCAGAAGAACGGGAAGGCGAAGAGGACCAGGAACCCCGCGCCGAACATGTACACCGGCCGCCTACCAACGCGGTCGGAGATCGCGCCGTAGATCGGTGTGATGAGGAACTGCACCCCGGCGGCGATCATGACCCCGGCGTAGGCGGCGCTGTTGGGCAACCCCAGTTCCTCGGTGACGTAAAAGAGCACGAAAACGGTGAAGATGTAGCCGCAGGCGTTCTCCGCGACGCGCATACCTATGACCAACAGCAGGCTCTTGGGATAAGTCCGCACCGCGTCGACGATGGGCATCCGGGCCTCGGTGCCGGTCTCCTTCATCTGTTCGAAGGCCGGGGTCTCCGCTATCTTCAGGCGTATGACCAGACCCACTACCACAAGCACGATGCTCAGGAGGAAAGGAACCCGCCAGCCCCAGGCGAGGAACTGCTCCTCAGGCAAGGACGACACGGCGGTGAAGAGCCCCGTCGCGATCAAGAGCCCGGCAGAAGACCCCATCTGCGGCCAGCTTCCGTAGAACCCTCGCCTTCCTCTCGGGGCATGCTCCACCACCAGCAGCGCCGCGCCGCCCCACTCGCCACCGACGGCGATGCCCTGCAGGGCACGCAACACGACGAGCAGTATGGGGGCCAGGAGCCCGACGGACTGGTAGGTCGGCAGGACGCCTATCAGGAAGGTGGCGACGCCCATGATCAGGAGGGTAAGGACGAGTATGGTCTTGCGTCCGAGCTTGTCGCCGTAGTGCCCGAAGATTGCGCCCCCCACGGGCCGGAAGAAGAAGCCCACACCGAACGTGGCGAAGGCCGCCAGCGTACCGACGAGCGGGTTCTCGCTGGGGAAGAACAGCTGGTTGAAGACCACGCTAGCGGCCAGCCCGTAGAGGAAGTAGTCGTACCATTCGACCAGGGCGCCGATAAAGGCCGCCACGCCCACCTTCCTCATCGAGGTAGCCTGGCCCATGTCTTCCCCACCGATGCTTCTCGCGACGCTCAAGAGATACTCCTTTCTATCGCTCTGCCTGACCCAGCCCGTCACCTGCTCCGCGGCATTCTCACACCAGGCTCCGCGTCGTACGTCCCTTACCTGCACCTTCCCGCGGGCTGCCACCCGCACCTCCTCCACAGCGCCGCCCTCGCCGATCAGGTAGACCGCGTCGTGGAGGTTTACCGTGCTGCAGATGTGGTTCGGGATGATCTGCAGCGTGTCGCCCACCTTCAGTTCGTGCTCCCCGGTGACGGCGAGCATCCCGTGCTCCTCGGTGAGCCTCTCGAGCGTGGCTCCGGGATATCCCACTACGTGACCGAACCCCTCCAGGTTCAGAGGTTCGATGCCCGGCTGCACGTCGGTGGCGAAGGTCTTGCTTCCCCGTCGATGACGGCCAGATCCTCGTGCGGCCTGCTGACCACCGTGCACACCACCGTCGCGGCGCATTCTTCGAGCGAGCAGGCGCCGAGTCGAGCCTGCATCCTGTCGTAGAAGACGTAGGTGCCTGGCCGGATCTCCGTCACCCCCTCCACCTCGGCCGCGTACTCGGCGGTCGGGGTGGAGCCGAGGCTGACGTCCCGTATGCTTATCCCCTGCTCCCTCATACGGCCGGCTAGAGAGACCATGAGATCACCCTCCTCCAGACCCGCGTTCTTGCGGTCGAGGGTGGGCGAGCCGCCAAGCACGGCACCACGATATGTATAGATTCCGCTCAGGTCGAGGTTGTCGAAGGTGTCGATCTCCAGGGCAAGCTCGACGGCTTCGTCATACGCGACACCGGTTCTCCTCAGCCCGGTGTCGACCTCCAGTCTCACCTCCAGAACATCATCCTCCGCAGCCGCCGAGAGCCTGCGCGCTCCCTCCAGGCTGTCCACCCCGACGATGAGGTTCTGCAGCTTCCGCCTCAGCTCTACCGCGCGACGGATCTTGGAGGCCGTCACCAGCGGGTAGGCGATGAAGATGTCCTCGAGTCCGGCGTCGGCCATGACCTCCGCTTCGGAGACCTTCGCCACCGTGATGCCCGCGGCCCCAGCTTCGACCTGCGCCCGAGCTATTGTGGGGATCTTGTGCGTCTTCACGTGCGGCCTCAGCGCGACGCCGTTCCGCGCGGCGATCGCGGCCATCTTCTCGATATTTTTCTTCATCTTCGCGCCGTCGATCGACAGGTGCGGCGTCTCCACCATCTCATCCCCCTGGATCTCTGAGTTCGCGTTCACTGATCCGTTGCCCTCGTGAGCGGCTCGCGAACGACACCGCCAGGTAACTCTCCGGTATGCCCGCTCCCAGCCCACACCGTGCGGCCGGCCACGAACACCCGCTCGACCCCGGTGGGAACCTGCTTCGGATCGTCGTAGGTTGCCGTGTCGATGAACCGTTCGGGATCTAGCAGCACCAGGTCGGCGCGCAGGCCTTCTCTGATACGCCCTCGATCCGTAAGGCCGATTCGCTCAGCCGCGCGGCTGGTCAGACGGGCGACCGCTTCCTCGACGGATATCAGCTTCTCCTTGAGCGCGTATCTCCCCAGCGCCCGGGCGGCCGTGCCGTACAGCCGGGGGTGAGGTCTGTCCCCGAAGATGCCGTCCGAGCCGACGAGCTGTAGCGGATGGCGGAAGACGGTCCGCACCGCTTCCTCGGTAGCGTAGTGGTTGATCATCGCCACGTCAAGCCTGGACTCCTTCAAGAGATCGAGGGCCGCGACGAACGGATCGCAGCCCCGCTCCTCGCCTATCTCGGCGAGCGACTTGCCGACGACTTCGGCCTGCGCCACCGGTGCGTGAACGATCACGATGTTCGCGGGCCCGCACGCGCCATACGAGTTGTCCCAGTCGGGCAACCCTTTCTCGACGTCGCGGGCCATCGCCTCGCGCTGGCCTGGAATCGTCCAGGCGCCTGAGCGTGTCGGAGGGACCTCCCGCGTGCGCCCAGGGAGGGAGCAGCGAAGACAGCACGGTGCTACCCGCACCGTAAGGGTACTGGTCGAAGGTGATGTCCACGTCGGCGCTGGCCTCGTCGATAAGCGCGAGCAACGGCTCCACCAGCTCGGGGTTGCCGATAACCTTGAGGTGCGAGAGGTGCAGGGGGGCGCCCGAACGTCGAGAGACCTCGATCATCTCTCCCACGGCACCGTAGCACACCATCGGCTTCGGTGCGCACGTGAGGAACCAGCGGTGCGCCGAAGGGCGCTGCTTCTTCGGCCAGCTCGATGAGCTCCCCCGTCTCCGAGAACGCGCCGGGCATGTAGATCAAGCCGAAGGAAAAGGTACGAGCTCCTGCCTCGAGGCCCAACCTCACTTCTTCCCGCATGGCGCGAATCTCTTCCCGTTCGGGCCGCCGGTCGGCGCCACCCATGACGCGATCGCGCACTGCGTTATGCCCTATAGAGGGGACGAGCGTCGTCGCGGGACGCGTTCCTTCGAGGGCTTCCAGGTACTCCGAGAACGTCGTCCACCCCCACCTCTCCGGGCCTGGGCCTTCGAGCGGCCGCAAGTAAGCCTGGCGCTCTTCGCGGCTATCCTCGACGACTGGAGCCGGCGCGAGGCCGTCTGGGTTGATCACCTCCGTGGTGAAACCCTGCGCCACCTTCGGCTCGAGGCGCGGATCGCGAAACGGCTCCAGCGCCGTGTGGGCGTGCATGTCTATAAAGCCGGGGCAGAGCATCATGCCGGCGGCATCGATTACCTCTGCTGTGTTCGTCGCGGGTAACGAGTGCTCGAACGCCGCGATATGATCGCCGGCGATGCCGACGTCGGCGTGTAGCGCGGGACCATCACCGGGAAAAACCCTGGCACCTTTGATCAGAACGTCGAAGGCCACATCGCTCCTACTTGTACCCGGGGGCTAGCCATAATCTCCGACATCGCGCCTTATCGCTCGGACTAACTCGGCTCCGTCAGCAGCGGACTCAATCGATGTGCCCAAGCTGTCTTGCAACCGAAGCCCCCGCTACGGAAGTCGCAGCTGCAGGCTCCACGAATACGCCTTCATCTTCGGCAAGAAGCCGGCCGGCCTCGAGCGGTGAGCCGCAGCGCCAACAGTAGTCGGGCATGGGGCTGAGTTTGCTGGCATCACAAGCCGTACAATGCACTCGCCACTTGGCACGAGACGCATCTTGCCTGCTACTACCGAGACGCCAATCTATACCTCGTCTCTGTGTTGACACCCCCCGTTCCTCACCTTGCCCCCATCGAAGCACTTTACGATACAAACTTCTTCCCACATTTCGGTGCGCTGAAACCTGCTCTGACAATCGAGGCCGCGCATTCCAGCAATGCCCAACGTGGCCGAGAAACCCTGCGAACGGGCTTGCAGGGACCACAACAATGGTGATATTCCCGAATGAGCTTGAGGTCCTCCTCGTATAGGAGCGGGCGCGCCGTTACGTGGTCAGAGCGATGAATCGGTCTCGTGTTTACCCTTCATACAAGATTTCGCCGCGAGAGAGGCGCCGGGCGATGTCGTAAGTCTGTCCCTGAGAGCGCATCGTGGGAGAGTGGGCGGCCAGGTAACGCGCGGCCGCAACCAGCACGTGCGTCCCGGCCGCAGTACCGCGCAAGAGGGCGTGCTGAGAGAACGCCGCTTCGACCGCCTGTATCGTGTGGAAGTTCCGGTCCTCCCTGAGGAGCAGCCCGCCCATCACGGCCAGCAACCGGCCGGTGTCTCCACCCCCGTAGAGGTAGCGGGCCACCAACTTTCCCGCCGCGTCTACCCTCTGCCGTTCGTCGAGCAGCGCCGGGAGTTCCGCCAGCAGCTCTTCCGGCGCCTCCTCGCGGCCATCAGGCTCTGGCAGGCGCGCGGGCGGGACGTTGAGGAAGCGGTCGAGGTGTACGCTCATCGCCGCATCGAAAACTCCTCGCAGGAGCTCCGGTGAGGAGGTTCGCCGCAGCCCCTGGTCTACGGCGTTAGAGAAGGTAAAGGTGTGCAACGCGGTGTCCCAGTCGCCGAACTCGTTGCGTAGTCGGAAAGCGGGCTATGCGAAGCGCCGCTGCGTACGCCACCGCCCCGGCCAGCTCCTCTTCGGTGGCGCCATCCCGCAGCGCCTCGAGCAGCGCCTCGGCGATGGCTTTCGGGTCTTCGTCCAGCAGCACGGAAGCCAGCTCCTCGCGGCCCTCCCAGCCTCCGCGCCGGTCCCGGCCGCTCTCTAGCGTCTCCGGAAACCGCTCGAAGGCGTCCTCCAGGATCTCCACCAGGTCCACGGGGTTGCGCCAGGAATTCGATTCCTCCATGCGGCTTGCGCCCGCGTATCCTCCGGCCAGGCTGGAGAGAACCGTTTCCGCGTAGCGACCATCCGGCGACGTCGAGCGCTTCGAAGGCCTTGTTGGTGAAGTCCAGGACGTGCCCGAAGTCAAGGTAGCGGTGGTCCGTGGCGGCGGAGAAGAGTATGTCGGCCATCTGGGCTGTGATCTGCCCCGGCCCGCACCGCAGAGACGATGCAGCGCTCGGCCCCTTCTGCGTCGCGCACCTCGACGAAGCGGCGGAACCAGCTCTTGAGCGCGGCAGTGTCCGCCGTCTCGCCCGGGAGCGGACGAAGAGTGAAGCGCGGCGGCTCTCCGGCAGAGTCGCGCGAGACGGCAGAGAGCCCGTGGTAGAGGGCGCGCGGGCGGTCCTCAGGCGCGCAGGTGAGGCATGAGGTTCATCATGCAGGCGTGCATGGTCAGTCCTTGGCCCCACCCCCCTCGCCGGTAGCGGACGCCGAACTCTAGCCCGGCGCGGAAAGGCTCGGCGGGGTCTTCCCCTTCGCCCAGCAGGCCGATGGCCGACTTGGCCAATACCAGCGAGATGTTGCGCTCCAGCCCATCCAGCAGCCGCCGGCGCAGGTAGGCCGGCCGAGTCCTCCCTTGGCGCGAGGTCGACCCACACCTCACCGTCTCTGATCTCCACCGGAAAGACGCGCGCCTCGTCGGCGAACTGGTCGAATGTACCGCCGCTCTCCAGGTCGAAGCGGGCGTGGTGCCAGTGGCAGGTCAGGATGCCGTCGCGTACGCTGCCCCGGTGCAAGGGGAACCCCATGTGGGGACAGCGATTGTCCACTGCGTATACCCTGCCGTCGTGGAAGAAGAGCGCGAGCGAGTGACCGGCGACCCGGACAGATGTGCGGCCTGCGGCACGCACCTCGTCCAGCCGAGCGGCTCGCACGAAGTTATCTGATCTAGTCTCCAACCGCTTATCCCCTATCGCCGCCTGCATTACCATTTTCGGACACGAACCGTGCGGAGTCCAGACACCTCGTTGCCGCCGGCACTATCCTGCTCTCCTCCCCCGCCGCTTCGCTCGCAAGAAGGCGCCCGGGGAAGGAGTTGCTTGTGGTTCCGGCACCCTTCCTACGGCCTCTAGCGCCCTCGAGAGGTCCCGCACCCGCTCCACCAGGAAGGAGAACCCGCGCCTCTTGTCCTGCTCCACCCTGCCGTCGAGGAGGAAGGCGCCGCGTTGGTGCAGCACGTGTCCGTCCCTCTTGTAGACGCCCTCGAAGATGGTGGCCTGGAACAATCCGGCCTCGTCTTCGATGAGCAGGAAATAGACGGGGCGACCACTCCTGGTCGGGGGCCTCTGCAACGATTCCAGGAGCCCGGCCGCCCTGGCCCGCGTCCCGTGGGGCAACTCGAGAATCTCCGGGCTCGGCGTGACCCCGAGCCCGCGGAGCGCCCGACGGTACGGAGAGAGCGGGTGCCTCAAGACGTTGAGGGAGAGCGACTCCCACTCCATCGTCTCCTGCCGGGCGGCGGAGAGGCGGAGGAAGCCGGGTCCTCTCAGCTCGACGATACCCTTCTGCCTGCTCCGGCGCGCCGGATGCGGGAGGGGCAGCTCGTCCTGGCTTCGCCGCGAGGGAGGTGGCTTCTTCGGCAGGACGCTCACCTCGGCCAGCAGCGCGGCGCGCCCGCCGGCGTCCCCCGTCGGCGAGAGGACGTCCAGGAAGCCGCCCTTGACCAGGTTCTCTAAAGCGCCGCGACCGACCGCGGTCCTGCGGTACAGGTCGAGCGTGGAGGAGAAGGGAGCCTTGCTCCTCTCAGCGAGGATGGAAGAGAGGGCCTTCCCGGAGAGCCCTCTGGCGTACTTGAGGCCCACGCGAAGGGCGGTGCCGTCTTCCTCTTCGATGAAGCCCTCGCCGGAGAGGTGGATGTCCGCGGGCAATACCGAGAGCCCGATCCTGCGCGCCTCGTTGAGAAGCGCGCGCGGGGAATAGAAGCCCATGGGCTGGGCGTTCAGGACGGCGGCGAGGTACTCCGCGGGGAAGTGGGCTCTCATGTAGGCCGACGCGTAGGCGAGCTCGGCGAAGGAGGCAGCGTGGGCGGCGGAGAAACCGTAGGCGGCAAAGCCCTCGGTCCAGGAGAAGACCTCGCGGGCCGTAGCCCTGGGCACCCCGCGTGAGACCGCGCGGGAGACGAACTCCTCGCGCAGCGCCTTCATGGCGCCGGGGCCGCGGTCGCGGGTCATGGCGCGCCGGATCTGGTCTCCCTCCGCGAGCGAGAAGCCGGCGACCACGCACGCTATCTCCAGGACCTGCTCCTGGAAGACGAGGACGCCGTAGGTGGAGCGCAGCACGGGCCCGAGCTCCGGCAGCGGCACGGAATACTCCTCCCTGCCCTGCCTCCTCAAGACGTAGGGCGTCACCAGGTCGCCCCTCACCGGGCCGGGCCTGAAGAGGCTTATCTGGGCCACAAGGTCGGAGAAGCGGCGGGGACCCAGGCGCCTGGAAAGGTGCATCTGGCCGGGGCTCTCGAGCTGGAACATCCCGGCGTTCCTGCCGGTCCGGATCAGGGCGTATGTCTCCCTGTCATCAGGCGGCGGGTCGTAGGGGTCAACCCTCTTCCCCGTCCTCCTGGAGGCGAGGACGCCCGCCTCGTGGAGCGCCGTGTGCATCCGGAGGCCCAGGAGATCTAGCTTCGGCATCCCGGCGTACTCCAGGTCGTCCTTGTCGTACTGGACCCTGAGGAGGCCGGGCATGGCCGTGGGCTCCAGGGGCGCGAGCTCGGAGAGGTGGTGGTGCTCGTTGCCGAAGACCAGGCCGCCGTTGTGGGTCCCGGCCTGGAGGTGGCGTCCGGCGAGCCTGCCCGAGACCTCCAGCAGTAGCCCGTATCTCTCCCTATCTTGCAGGGGGTGGCCTCGCATAGCGGGCTCGGCCAGCGCCTCCTCCCAGCCGCTGAGCGGGTTGTAGGTCCGTTCGCGGTCCCTGAAACGCGTCGGCACGTGCCTCGAGAGCGCGTCTATCTCGCTCGGGGCGTGGCCGAGCGCCCGGGCGGCTACTCGCACCGCGCCTCGCAGCGACATCGTCTGCGCCGTCGCGGCCACCGCTACGCCATACTCCTCGTAGCGTCTCGCGAGCTCGTCGCGGACCTCGTCGCGCCGCAAAGAGCACAGGTCCAGGTCTATGTCCGGAGCGTCGGAGCGGAACTCGTGCATGAAGCGCTCGAAGAGGAGGCGGTTGGAGAAGGGCTCAGGCCGGGTCAGCCCCAGGCAGTAGGAGACGAGCGAGTTGGCCGCGCTCCCCCGGCCCGTCACGGGTATGCCCCTCTCCCGTGCTATCTCCGCCGCCTCGCGGGCGAGGAGGAAGTACGGGGCGAAGCCGAGCTCCTCTATGCACCTGAGCTCGCGTTGGAGCCGGGCGCGCACCCGGCCTTCGACGTGCCCGTACCTCTCTCTTGCCCCCAGGAGCGCGAGCCGGGCGAGCTTCCCTCGAGCTGTCTCGCCCCCGCGCAGCCGGGCCGATGGCACCTGGATCTCCCCTCCCAGGTCGACGGCGCCGGCGCAGCGCTCAGCCACCGCGGCGGCGTTGAGGAGAGCGCCGGGCCTGTCGCCGAAGAGCGCTTCCATCCTCGCCCGAGGCTTGAGGTAGAGCTGGTCGGTCGTCCGGTAGCCGGGACCGGGGAGACCGGTCAGGTTCGAGGCTGCCACGAGCACGTCGTGGAGCTTGTGGTCCTCTGGCCCCAGGTAGGCTACCTCGTTCGCCGCGAGCACGGGGAGGCAGTGGCGCCGGGCGAGCTCCGTGACCCGCCCCATCCGCCTCCGGCTCCCCGCCGTCCGGTCGTCTGTGAGCTCGACGTAGAGACCCTCTCCGAAGGCCTCCCGCAGCGCGCGCAGGACCCGGTCCGCCGTCCCTGTCCGGCCGGAGAGCACCAGGCGCGGCACGTGCCCGAACGGCACGGCGCCGGTGAGGCAGACCAGACCTCCGGCGTGCTCCAAAAGCGTCGGGAGCGGGCAGAGGGGCTTGCGCCGGTCCTCCGAGGAGCACCTGTAGCGGGTGATGAGCCGGCAGAGGGAGCGGTAGCCCGTCATGCCGTCGGCCAGCAGCACCAGGTGACCACCTCCATCCACGCTGACCTCCGCACCGAGTACCGGGGAGACGCCCGCGCCCGCGGCGGCCTCGAAGAACCTCGGTATGCCGGAGAGGCCGTCCCTGTCCGTGAGGGCGAGCGCCTCCATGCCCATCTCCGAGGCGGCGGTGGCGAGCTCGGCAGGGGTGGCGACCCCGAACCCGTAGGAGAAGCCGCTCCGGACGTGGAGGTGCGCGAAGCCTTGACCCGGGTCAAGGCTTCTCATCTCAGTCCACCATGCCAACGAGCAGCCACTCCCCTGAGGCCCTCTCGAGCGCCAGGTCCACGACCACCCCGCCCGAAAGCAGCACCCGGAAGACGAGCCGGTCCACGCGCCGCTCGGGCTCCCACCAGAGCCCTACCTCCCGCCAGTGCTCCAGGACCCTAACCACCAGCCTCTTGCGCGTGCGGCGCCCCTTCCCGCAGCGGCGTACCAGGTACGCCCGGCCGTCGGCACGGCGGAGCACGTGCGCCGGCTCCTCGCGGCTGTGAGCTGCCTGGCCGCTCCCCCGGCGCAGCTCCGACCCCCGGGAGAGCCAGGTGGCTCGTGCCAGGTGCTCCGCGACGGCCCTCCTGGACCTGGCTGTGGCAAAGAGCGGCTCCTCGAATCCAGGCGGGCGCAATGGGTAGCGGTGGATCTCCGAAACCGTCGCGAGCAAGCTCCCTCCTCTCCAGAGAGGAGCGATGCTCGGCGGCGCCCGATGGGGTGAGAAAGCCAGCCCCGTCCGGTACAATCCAACGGTAAGGGCGAGCGTTCTCTGTCCCCACAAAACCCCCGAAGGACCGCCTCGGTCTGGCCACTGTGGTACGGTCCGCCGGAGGGCCCGGGGCAGGGGCGCTCCTCTTCTTGGGTTTCCCCTTCCCACTCTACACCAAACGAATGTTTGACTGCAAGTGGTTCTTGCGCTAGAGTAGGGTCAAGGAGGCGCCATTGACCGAAGACCTGCATCCCAGCCGGCTACGGATACTGGAGTTCCTGGCGCGCCGCGACCCGACGGAGGGGCCGCCCGCCGTGCGCGAGGTTGCGGAGGCGGTAGGACTGAGGAGCGCGCAGACCGTCCATCACCACCTCCTCAAGCTCGAGGAGGATGGGTACATCGAACGGGGCAGTATCCCGGGCCGCAAACGGCGCCCTTTGAGGCTCACTGACAAGGGCTGGGACGCGGTCTCCACCCGGCCGCTGTTGGGCAGGATCGCCGCGGGGCGTGGCCTGGAGGCGACGGTGAACGAGGAGCCCTACTCTCTGGCGGTCGAGCTCCTGGCTTCCCGGCCGGGCAGCAGGCGATTCTTGCTGGAGGCCAGGGGCGACTCCATGACGGGCGCCGGCATAGAGGAGGGAGATACCCTGGTGGTAGAGGAGAACCCTTCGCCCCCTGACGGGTCGGTGGTCGCGGCGCTCATCCTGGACAGAGAGGAGGAAGCGACGGTCAAGGTGCTACGCCGGCAGGGTGAGACGATCAGGCTCGAGGCGCGTAACGGCGCCCACGAGGACATAGTGGTTCCGGCAGATAGGGTCGTGGTGCAGGGAACGGTCGAGTGGGTGATCCGGCGCGTGCGGGGCCGGAGGTAACTTGAACCTGACGCCGCCGGTGGAGGGCTTCGAGCTATACCGCCACAAGGAAGCAGGCGAGACGAGAGCGGGAGGCTGGTCGGGGCTGTACTGGGCCAGGCGCAACGAGGCCGGAGATTACGAGATCCGGGCCGTAACCGGGGCGGGCGAGGCGTACTCGGTGCCGGGTGGCGTCTTCCCTCAGAGAAGGGTTCGAAGACGCACTACGAGAAGGTCGAGCCCTGAGATGCTGACAAGGCGCCAAAGGCGCCGTGCTGACAAGCGAGAGCCCTGTAAAGGCCCGAGCGTGCTGACAAGCGAAGCCCTAAAAGGGCGAGCGTGCTGACAAGCCGTCGACCGCAGGGAGGCGGCGTGCTGAAATGCTAATTCAACCTCTTCGCCCCGTAGTAGCCGCTCACTTGCTCCATAGGCCTCTCGACGACGTGGCCCCAGTAGGTAGAGGCGTGGATGATGTTGTTGCTGCCCGAGTATATGGCGACGTGGGTTATGGGGTTGGCTTCCCCGGCCTCCTTGAAGAACACCAGGTCTCCGGGAAGGAGGTCCGACTTCGCGACGCTCTCCCCCATCCTCCACTGTGCGACCGGGTCGTCAGGTAGCGTCAGCCACTTGCTGAAGACCGTACTGGTGAGGCAAGAGCAGTCCTCCGAGCGGAAAGCCTGGCAAGGCAGCGGAGGCGAATGCCTGTAAGGGGTGCCTATGTGGGCTCTCGCCCGGCGGACCACCTCCGGGCCCATTGAGCAGGCCGCTTCCGACGGTCGCTCCGCCGTCCGACCCCCTCCTTGCGGCGTCCCCTTGTGGGGGCGCAGTCTGGGTGCCCCTGACGACCATGATAGCGTCGGCGACTACCCGGCCTTCTGTCTTCGCGCCCCCGGAGATTCGCACGGCGTGCCGATAGCCAGCCTCCATCTCGTACTCGCCGATCCTCACCCACATGCCGCCGTCCTTCCGCTGGTCTACCTCTGTCCACCTGGTCCCGGAGGAGGTGAGGATACCGAAACGAGTGCCTGAGTTGTTACCCCTGGCGGCGGGCCAGCGAGCATAGACGGTGTAGTAGTCTTTGGCGGGTATTCTCACCCTGAACCGCGCGGTAGCCGGGTCTCTTTGGGGCCAGGCGTAGCTAAAGTCCTTGCCGTGGGACGGGGCGATTCCAGATCTCTCCTCCCAGCCCCGCGCCGAGAAACGCCGCGGTGAGGCGTTGTCCACGACCTGTGAGTACGCCTTTGACGGCTTCATGGCCGAAAGCGCCTCCGCGGGCGCCTGCACCTCGGGCGTAGAACCCTCGGAGACCGCGTCCCCCGTCTGCGGGACCTCCGGAGCATCGCCCTGCTGCGCGAGCCAGTGGTCGTAGAAGGAATAGTAATCCGTCTCGGGAGGCTCCACGCGCGTGGGCGTGGCGTATTGCGCCGACCCGGCGGGGGCGTAGACCCCGGGGACGGATCCTCCCGAGGCTATCCTATCCGCTTTCGAGGTCTCCGATAGGGCGAAGTGCGAGGCAACCAGCGCTACAGCCGTACACAGAAACACCGCCGACAAAGCCAGCGTAAGCCGACGCACAGACCCCTCCCATAAGATTCTCAGTGGCGTGCGGCAGCATTATATACGAACCGCACAAGTGGCGCGATGCTTCGATTCATCGCGGATTCATCGCGGATTCATCGCCTCTTGCTTCTATAGAGAGCGGAGCGAAGATCAGACCCATGAGAGAGGAGAGACGATGGCCAGGAGGAGCACCTGGCACTCGACCTGGAGCGAGGTGTACCATGACAATACCGAGTGCAACACCGGCAACAACATAGAGAACGAGTACCGCACACTGGCGGCAAGCCCCGCGTTGAGGAGGTGAACCAGATGTCCGAGATAACGGACCTGCCCCCCGATGAGGTATCGGCCGACCTTGCCACGCTGCGCTCGGCGCTCGACGACGATAAGAACGGAGGCGTGCCGGCCAGGGCACTCGACCGCAACCTGCTGATCGCCACCTGGAACATACGCGCCTTCGGAGACCTCACCGAGAAGTGGGAGTCCGCGGATGGAGATTCGCCCAAGCGCGACCTGCATTCGCTGTTGTGCATAGCCGAGATCATCTCCAGGTTCGACGTCATAGCGATCCAGGAGGCCAGGGACAGCCTCAAGGCGCTCAGGCACCTCATCCACGTGCTCGGACCCGACTGGAGCCTGAGCCTTACCGACGTCACAGAGGGCGCCCCCGGCAACGGCGAGCGCATGGCGTTCCTGTTCGACACGAGAAGGGTCCAGCTCTCGGGGCTCGCCTGCGAGATCGTCGTGCCCCAGGAGCAACTCGAGCGCATCGATCCCGGCGCCCTCCAGAAGCAGTTCGCCCGCACACCCTATGCGGTGAGCTTCCGCTCGGGAGAGAAGACCTTCATCCTCATCACGCTGCACATCCTCTACGGGGAGAGTGAAGAGGAGCGCCTCCCCGAGCTCAAGGCCATAGCCGAATGGCTCGCAGGGTGGGCCAGGGACATAAACAGCTGGGACCACAACCTCATAGTACTGGGCGACTTCAACATCGACCGCAGGGGCGACGCGCTCCACGACGCCTTCGTCTCTACGGGCCTCGAGATCCCGCAGGACCTCCAGGAGGCACCGCGCACCATCTTCAGCGACCCGCAGAAGCCCGAGCTCAACAAGTTCTACGACCAGATCGCGTGGTTCACGGGCAGGAACGACCTCCCCGCCCTCTCGCTGCCATACTCGAGAGGAGGCTACTTCGACTTCACCAGGGCGGCATTGACATCACGGGAACTGACGAAAGTGGAGCTCTCCTGGCGCATCTCCGACCACTACCCACTCTGGGCCGAGTTCTCCACGCGCGAGTAGCTCCTTCCTCGTTGTTGCGCAACGGCCCGGGCCGTGGCTGCTGGTACTCGTAGAGGATGCCGTTGCCGCCCATGATGTCGCGGGCATCGAGGCCACAACGCGAACTGGCGACAGGTCCGAGAACTCGACTCCGAGGTTTTTCGCCATACTGCTCCCTGGGCAAGGTGGCTTACCGGCGGCCTCGACGCGTCCTGCGTCTACGCTCTGTTCTGCCTGATCATGGAATGCGGCTCGCGTGGTATACGGTCATCCGGTCCTCAAACGCTCGGCGGACGCCAGAGTCTCGGAGGATTTCACATCAAGCAAACCCTGGGGCGTGAGGCGCAGGGCGGGCAGGAAATCGCACGTCAGGAAGAGGAGCGTGTAGAGGATGTCGTGGTGCTCGTATCCCGCCTTCGCAACCACGCGCGAGAGTCGCCGGTTCGATTCGACGACCTCCGCGAACGGCAGGCCGGACATCATGCCAGTAACGGGGAGGGCGAGCTCGAAGGTTACCTTTTCGCCCTCGACGACGACTATTCCCCCGTCGAGCTCTCTGACCCGCTGGGCCGCCCGAGCGATAGACTCCGGACGTCTTCCGATGGCCAGCAGGTGGGTGGTGGTATTGTAGGTGCTGGCGAGCCCGTCCAGGTTCGCCGCAAAACCCGACACGAGCGCGCGTGAGATCCAGGCTCCTTCCCGATCTATGAGCGCGGCGTGCAACTCCCCACTCTTTCCGTTCTCCGTACGAACCCGCGCATCCTTGCGTTCGGTGATCACGGCGGACCTGAGATGTATGGTCGGCAGCTCCACCGCGGATACATCTAGCGGGTAGAGTGCGGGGTCGCCGAGATCCAGGTCAGGGTCGAAGCGTGGCCGGCCGCCGTAGGAGTCCCAGTTCGTGTGCGGAAGCGGGGCGCGAAGCCGCCCGCTCTCGGCCGCCACGCGCCCTCGGGTGATGACCGTCTGCGGGCGGAACGAGGCGAGATCGGGGAGAAGCAAGAGGTCCGCCCGGCGGCCTATGCCTATACCTCCCACCTGGCCGTCGATCCGGAACAGCGTGGCCGGGTTTATGGTTACCATCTGCAGCGCCTGCATCGGCGAAACGCCGTTGTCGACCGCGACACGGAGCATGCCGTCCACGAGCCCGTGCTCCTCGACGAACTGGGGAGCCGGGCCGTCGGTCGTCATGATGAGGCGGTGTGTGCTTATCCCGTCCTCGGTGACCGAGCGAAGGAGCTCAGGCAGGTCAGGGCGCAGGGAGCTGTAGCGCAGCATCGTCCAGATCCCCAGCCGCAAACGGTTGAGGACCTCTTTCCTCGTTATGGCCTCGTGGTCGGCGTCTATGCCGGCAGCGGCCACCGGCTGCAGGCGCGACTCCGAGGCGCCGCCGGTGTGGCCGTCTACGATCTTGCCGAGGGACTTCGCCGCGCGGATGCCGGAGATCAGGGCGGGATCTCCGGCCGCCAGCGCGGGCCAGCGCGTGATCTCGGCCGTCCCGAGCACGTCGTCACGCCGCAGGAGGGGCTCGACCTTGTCCAACCCGAATATCGCTTCCTCGCCGGGAAACCTCGCCTGAGAGGTGAGACGCGCCATCCAAAGGTACAGGAGCGGGAGGTTCCGCAGGTCGCTGGCCATCTTCGCGAACCCGTCCGGGCCCATCTGCATGAAGAAGAAGAGATTGTCGGCGACGATGGTGGTGGTACCGAGCGGCAGGACGCCTTCGACGAGGCTGACAGGGTTGTAGAGAACCCACGGGTGAAAGTGCGCTTCTATGTACCCGGGAGAGACGATCATGCCCGTCGCGTCGACGATCTCGGTGTCCGGGCCGACGGTCCTCTCCCCCTCGCCGACATAGGCTATGCGGCCCGCGGTGACGGCGACATTGCCTTCATGCAGTTCTCCGGAGTAGACGTTGGCTATCGTACCGCCGCGCACGAAGAGGTCCGCGGGACGATCACCCCGAGCCGTCTCTACGAGCCTCGCGTGTTCCTCTTCGTTCGCCAGCACGGGGTTAGACCGCCTGGTAGCTGACCACAGCGTCTGCCACCTGTTCGACGTACCCTTCCCCCTCCAGGTGTTCGAGGTGAGCCAGCGTCTCGGCGAGCGCGAAGCGGAGCTGGTGGTTGGTGAGGTCCTCGGGGAAGACGCGGCGCGCGACCTCGAAGGGTGTCGCCGGCCTCCCGGCCAGGGCTGCAAGCATTACCGAGAGGCGATCCTCGTGGTGCGCGAGGAGCTCGTCTATGCGCCCGTCCAGGTCGTGAAAGAGCGGGCCGTGACCCGGGAAGACGAGGTCCACGCCAAATCCCCGCAACCCCTGGAGGGAATGCAGGTAGCGGCGGAGCGGCCGCGGGGCCGTGTAGGTCCAGAGCCCGATGTTCGGCGTGATCTTGAGCAGCAGGTGGTCTCCGGCGAACAGGAGCCGGCGTCGCTCGTCGTGCAAGACGAAGTGAAAATCGGAGTGGCCCGGCGTGTGCACCACCCGCGCCTCGCCGCCTCCGAGCTCGATCGAGTCTCCCGGCCGCAGCGGGATCAGCCGCTCCGGCAGGCGGACGCCGAGCTTCGTGGATCCGGCCGTCGGTTCCGCCGTCTGCGCGTCCATGCCGTTGCGGATCAGGTACCGCACGAAGTCTTCCGTTCCCCTGTTCGGGTCCCAGACGCGACGGGCGTTCTCGATCTCTCCCTCGAGCATCCAGACCGGCGCCCCGCTCCGCCCTTCCAGCCAGCGGGCGAGCCCTATGTGATCCGGGTGCAGGTGCGTCACGATGATCCGCCTCAGGTCACGCTCCAGGTCCAGACCAACCTCTGCGGCGCAGGCCTCCCAGGTTCCGCGGGCTGGCGGATAGTCGAAGCCCGGGTCTATGACAGTCCACCCATGGCGGTCCTCGACGAGGTACGACGCGACGAACTTCAGGGGAAACGGCACTGGCAGCTTGACCTGATAGACGCCGTCCGAGACGCTCGACGTCTCGCCGATGGGCTGCGTGCCGAGAGAAGAAGGGGCGACGCTCACAACACCGCGAGTAGCGGGCGGCCTCTAAGCACCGGCGGTCAGGTAGGTCAGCACGGAGCGCTTGCAAATCTCACGGTACTCCGCGTGGGACTTCTCCCAATCCTTCTCCTGGATCCACTGAGTAAACAGCCCATCCACGAGGGCTCGCACTACCGTCGCGCCTTCTCGAGCGTCGCTCCCGCGGAACACGCCCTCCTCTTGCCCGAGCTTGATTACCTCGGCGTAGAGGCCGTTGCAGATCTCGTGAAACGTCGCGCCCACGTCGGCGAAGCGGTCGTTGCGGGCCGCGTAGCCCAGGAAGTCGAAGAAGACGAGGTAGAACCTGCGGTTTGACTCGGGGCTCACGAAGATAGCGTCGATCATCGCCGAGATCTTCTCCTCCGCGGACGCGGCGTCGGCGATCGCCTCGCGGATGCGCCCGGCGACGCGGGCGAGTACCCAGCGCATGGTAAGGAGGATCAGGTTCTCCTTGGACTCGAAGTAGTACGGGAGGATGGCCTTGCTGACCCCGGCCTCGTCCGCCACGTCCTGCAAGGAGAGGTGGCGCAACCCCTTCTCGCCCATGACCTTGTAGGCGCTGCGTATCAGGCGCGCCTGCTTGGGCGCCAGCTCCTCGACTTCGCGGTCTGACGAGCGGATCAGGGTGTCGGATACGGCCACGGTTCTCTCGCCTCCTATGCGCCGGATTGTACCTCAGAGGAACAAACTGTTACAGCTTACTTACTAAACTCAGGCTTGCGCTTCTCCATGAACGCGGAGATGCCCTCTCTAGCGTCCTCGCTGGAAACACCTCAGCTTGTCTTCACCCCGACTCCACTTTCATGCCCCTGGAACCGCAAACTGAACCCTAACTCCCCTTTCTACTCCAATCTAACCAACGAGTCAGACTATTGTCAACCGAACGGTCAGTCAAAATCTGGTAGAGGCGCGGGCTACAGGCCGGCCTGAACGAGGGAAACCTTGCGATACTGCTGCTTCACTATTGCTTGATTGCGGGCTCGGCGTTAGCCTGGGCACTCGTGGGTGGAGAATTCCATGTCCTGACCCCAGGAGCTTTGGCCCGCTCAGCCGCTTTGGCGCTAGCCCGACGACCTTGTGAAAGGGGCATCACCGTGAACGACAAGAACCTCGAAGCGTCCAGTGAGTTCGTGCGGGTAGCCGGCCTGCGCTTCGACGAGATCGGCGGGGAGAGGGTTCGGGGCTCGATCGAGCTCGGCGAGCGCCACCACACGCCCTGGGGTGTGGTGCACGGCGGCGTCTACACCACGGCCGTCGAAAGCGCGGCCAGCGTCGGGGCTTCAACCGCGGTGGAGGAAAGGAGACAGTTTGCCGTGGGGGTGAGCAACAGCACCGATTTCTTGAGGCCCGTCAAGGAAGGTAGAGTAGACGTGGTGGCCGAGCCCATAATGCAGGGCAAGATCCAGCAGCTCTGGCAGGTGGTAATCACTCGCAGCGAGGACGGCAAAGAGGTCGCCCGCGGCCAGGTGAGGCTCCAGAACGTTCCGCTACCCTCCTGATGGTGGACAACGGAGGTCAGGTTATGCTGGCGCTCTCCCTGAGGGCAGGCGCGGCGAGGTAAGCGTCCCCGTGGGCCGCCCTCAAGGAGTCGAGCGTTTCGACGATGCTGTGGGCTCCGATCTCCTCTACCCACTCGAATGGGCCTCTGGGGTAGTTTGCCCCAAGCTTCATCGCCCGGTCTATGTCTTCCGCGGCAGCAACGCCCTCGGAGAGGGCCAGGAAGGCTTCGTTCACGATGCAGGAGATGACGCGCAGGGCCAGGTGTTCTGAGGGCTCAAATCCGTGATCCCCCCCTGTCTCCTCGGCACCGTAGTCGTAGAATCCACGCCCACTCTTCCTGCCAAGCAACCCGCCTTCGACCATTGACCGCTGGAGGTACGAGGGGCGGAACCTCGGATGGTAATAGTACCGCTCGAAGAGCGATTCAGAGACGGCGAGGTTGACGTCGTTACCTATAAGGTCGGCGAGCTGCAAAGGCCCCATCCGGAAACCCGCCCCACGTATCGCCGCATCGATCCGCCCCGGCTCACCACCGGCCTCCACGAGCCTCAGTGCTTCAAGGTAGAAAGGCCTGGCGACGCGGTTCACGACGAATCCCGGCGTGTCGGAGACCCGGATCGGGGTCTTGCCAAGCCGCCCGGCAACTCCCTCGACCCGACTGACGGCCGAGGGGTCGGTGGACGGCCCGGCGACGACCTCAACGAGACGCATCGCAGGTACCGGGTTGAAAAAGTGCATGCCGACCACGCGCTCGGGATGCTCCGTGGCAGCCGCGATGCCGGCCACGGAGAGCGAGGAGGTGTTCGTGGCGAGCACGGCCTCGCTCGCGACCACGCCATCCAGGTCACCGAATACCTTGCGCTTGACCGCCATGTCCTCGACTACGGCCTCGATGACCACCGGCGCGTTGGCGCAGGCCTCCAGGACGGTGGTCGTCGAGACACGGCCGATCGAAGCCCGACGCTCCTCGTCCGAGAGCCTGCCCTTCTTTACCCGGCGGTCAAGGTCCTTCTCGATAGTCACCTGGCCACGATCCAGAGCTTCTTCGCGCACGTCTACCATCACAACCGAGAGACCCGCCAGGGCCGCGCTCTCCGCTATCCCTGCTCCCATGGTTCCCGCTCCCACCACGGCAATGTCGACCATCCGGATCTCCTAACGGCGCAGCCGCCTTCTACTCGACATAACTGATTGTATGGACGGTCAAGATTGTAGACAATGACGGCCCTTGCATGCACTCACGGCCAGAGAGGGATGGGCAGCGTGGAAGTCGAACGCTTCGAGCAGATTCTGGTAACCGCGGAGAGGAGCGCGCCGATTTCAGCTTTACTCTGCGCTAGCCCTAGCTGAATTGCTGAAAAGAGCGCAACGGGTAGGGGCGAGCCCCTACCCGTTGCGCTCTAGCGACAGGCGCCCCACAGACCCGCGCCCCGCTCCTCGGCGTCCTCTCTCAACCGCTCGAACTCGCGGCGGTCGGCGTGGGAGAAGGTAGTCGTGCGAGCGAGGCCAAGCTCGAGGAGGTCCTTATTGTAGAGGTGTTCGTACTCTCCGTCGCCGTTTGTGTCGAGGTAGACATATGCAAGAGTACGTCCATAGGCGTCTTCGGAGTCGCCGATGCGAGGAATCCGGAGCCTCACGATGCGTTTCGTCAGGATCTGCCTGGTGTACTCCGATGCCCGCTGCCCGAAGCAGCCGATGGGCTGGCCTGGGGCGACGGTCTCGGGGGTATCCACGCCGATCAGCCTGACCGGAGTGCTCCTTCCCCCTATCTCTACCGTGATGGTGTCGCCGTCCGTTACCTTCGACACCCTGCCATAGAGCTGGTCGTCTCCGCCGAGGCGGTAGATCAGACCGTCGAAGCCGACACGCGAGACCGGGTAGAAGAGCAGAGCAAAGACCAGGGCGAGAGCTACGAAGATACGCTCCGAGCTCCCGCCGGGGACTACCCTGTACTCGTCGCGGCCCGGAAAGACGGCGATGAGGCGAGAAGGCCAGAAGAGCTGGACGCCGCCCAAAGTCATCATGTCGGCGAAGAGGTGAGAGCCGTAACCGACGAAGACGGCCAGCATGGGCGATGAGCTACCGATGGTCCGCCACAGGGGGAAGCCAAGCAGGATGGTGGCGAGCGCCAGGGCGAGCAGCGAGTGCAGGAAGCTACCGTGCCCGAAGAGGCGGTCGAGGTCATCGGAGATCGAGCCCAGCTGGTGGCTGAGCCAGCTCCCGGGGTGATCGGCGTCGGGCAAGACCGAGGTCGCAGCGGCGGCAAGGACCGCCGGGGTCTCGTAGCGGACGTCGAGGACGGCCGAGGTTGCGAACCAGCAGCACCCGGCGAAGACGAGGTGTGTCGCCGCCTTCACTCGTCCCTTGGCCTCTGCATCTTGAAGAAGAAAGGGCGTAGACCGTACATGAGGGCGAAGAAGATGCCGGCGAGGATGTAGAGGTCCTGGTCGTCGAGTCCGAGCGAGATGTAACGGACGGCCATGGCGAGGGCGGCGAAGACGAAGATGGCGGGGGTCATGTCGATGTAGCGCCTCTCGTCCTGCAGGCGCAACTCCTCGACCTCGGCGCCGAGGCGCTCGAGGGCCGTGCGTCCCGTGCCGGCGAGGCGGCCCTCGACCACGACGCGGCGTCCCTTGAGCAGGGGTCCGAGGATGTGCTCTATCTCGCCCATCGAGGAGCGGTAGAGGGCGCGCCGCAGGCCCGCCTCGTCCACCTCTCTGCCGCGAACCTCTCCGACCTGCCCGGAGTCGAACTCGCCGGCGCGCCAGGCCGCAAGGGCCAGGTGCACCAGCGCCGCCTTCCTGGATCCGGCGGGGATCCTGAATCCTCCGGTCTCTTCGCCCTCGGGGCCATCACGGATGCGGTGCCCGGAAACCGAGAGATCCCGTCCCATACGGGGCCGGCCGCCACCGGGGGGTGGGCGACGCTTGCCTCTCCCCTTGCCCGTTGACGTGTCGAAGTCCACCCGTCTCTTCCTCCCGCTGCGTGAGAGAAACGCTCTTCATAAATGGTCTCTAACTCGCGGATACGCTCTCTCTTACAGCCGGCAATGGCCTTCCCTGCGGACCGCGTCGAGGTCGGGGTCGCGCCGGCGTGTCTCAGCCGCCTCTCCCGGAACGTCCTTCATACCTGCTCTCTACACTGGACGCCGCGAAGCGTCCCTCCTTGCTCCGGCGCATGAGCTGAGAGAGTATCTCCTCCAGGTCCAACGTCCCGCTACGGAGGATCCGTACGTTCCGCGCGGAGAGTGCTTCGGCGGTCACACTAGCCGAGTCAGATGCGAGGCGTACCGGGCCCCCACCCTCGACCTCGACGACTCCCGGCACGTCTTCCTCCGGCTCCCTCTCCACCCAGAAGGTCTTCCATTGTTCGAGGAGCGCATCCTTCTCGTGGAAGCCGAGGAAGTCTCCGTCCGCGAGAAAGACCACGTAGTCGGCGATGCGCCTCACTTCTTCCATGACGTGGGTAGCCAGTACGACCGTCTTGTCGCCATCATTCATGAACCGCGATATGTCTTCGAGCATCTCCCTGCGGGCGAAGGGGTCGACGCCGGCGGCCGGCTCGTCGAGGAGGAGGAGATCCGAGCCGGTGGCCAGCGCCAGAGCGAAGACGAGGCGGCGCTGCAACCCCTTCGAGAGCTCGCCGAACCTCCTGTCCGGCTCTATATCGAGACGCTTCACGCGCTCTTCGTACAGTCTCCGGTCCCACGCAGGGTAGAAGCGGGAGACGAACTCGCCCAGAGCCTTCGCGCTAATCTCGTCGTGGCCTATAGAGAGTTCCGGGACGTAGCCTATCCTCCGCTTTATCTCGACTTCGTCGTCCGGGTAGGTGCCACCGAAGAGCTCGAGCTCGCCGGAGTCGGGCTGGATGAGGTTCATGAGCACCCTGATCAGGGCGCTCTTGCCGCCACCGTTGGGACCTACGACAGCTACGACGTACCCTGGCTCTATCGCTAGATCTACCGGCCCGAGCTCGAAGTTCCCGTAAGACTTCCTCACGTCTTTGAGTGAGATCACCGGCGTTCCGGTCATGTCGTGCCTCCTCGAACGTTGGCATCTTCCCTCTGTAATGTCTCTTCGAGGATGCCGCGCAGCTCTTCGTGGGTGAGCCCGGCGCGCCGTCCGGCCCGGACGGCCTCCCTGAAGGCGCCATCCACTGCCTCACGCCGGTGAGCGGCCATCTTCTCTTCGGGCATCTCGGCGACGAGAGTTCCCATGCCCTGTCTGGTCCGGATGAAGCCCTCGCCCTCGAGATCCTCGTATGCCCGCCTCGTCGTGATGACGCTGCACGAGAGGTCCCTGGCCAGAGCCCGCATGGACGGAAGCCTCGTTCCGGGCTCGAGCTGGCCGCCCAGGATGAAGTCCCTTAGCTGCGACTCGATCTGCCGGTACATCGGCTCCGGGTCGTCCAACGAGAGGTGCAGAGGGATGTGCGGCTCCGAGCTAGGCCTTGCCTTCTCCACGCTCATGCGGAGAAGTCCCGCTTCTCGATGCGGTGAGCGGTCGCCCGCGCCAGGAGCGCGAAGGCCACGGCCCCTATCAGGACCGAGAAGACGGCGGGAAGTGCTCCGTAGCTGCTCTGTGCCAGCTCCGCCGTCCTCCTGACCAGGCTCAGGTCAAGGGTCCACTCGAGCAGGGCCAGGACGACCATGAAAGAAGCAGCGAGACCGAAGTAGGTCAGGGTGTAGGCCCTGCCGCTCACGGTGAGCTCGCAGAGGAGCCACAGTCCCGACGCGAGGAGGGAGTAGCCGAGCCAGACGCAGACGAACCAGAGGTATGCCGTCTTGAACTCCCCGAGATCCGTGAGGAAGCACGCAGGCAGGAAGAACGCCGGGGCGTTGAGAAGAAGCGCGAAGAGCATACCCAGAGCGCGGCTCCCCACGAGGCTCCCCGCCGGGACCGGCAGGCTCCTCAAGAAGAGCAGCCTCGAGGAGAAGGGATCCCGCCAATCCAGCGTATAGTCCCTGGAGATCACGTTCACCCCGAGGAAGGCGCAGATCACTACGAAGAGGTAGTCGGAGAAGAAGGCGTTGTAGAGCTCTTCCGTCCTCTCCCCCCACGTTCCGAAGCCCTCGAGCTCGAAGACGCCCGACACGCCCGGCACCACGAAGAAACCCAGGAACACGACGAACAGGCCCGTAAGCGGGTAGGAGAGCCACGTACGCCTGATCTCCTTCCTCGCGAGCCAGAACCCTCCGGCGAATCCGTCCACGCCACCCCTTCTCGGTGACCTCGTGCCAGGCGGACTCGAAGCGCCCATCCGATCTCCCTCCCCGCGCAAACCTGTCCCGGCCAACCTCGCGCGCTCCGCTTCTCATACCTCTTTAATGTGTATGTACTATATATACAATATAGCAACATAGGATGCGATCTGTCAAGGGAGGTGCGATCCCCACCTCGACCTCCGCGACCCGCAGGTTGACCGGCGCCACTTCCTAGCACGCTACGCCCTTTTAGGGCTTCGCTTCTCAGCACGCTCCGGCTTCGCCGTCGCTTGTCAGCACGGCGCCGGCTTCGCCAGGCGCCTTGTCAGCACGCTTCGGGCCTTTTCAAGGCCCTCGCTTGTCAGCTTTTTGTTTTCTGAGGTGCAACCTCTCCCGAATTCCTGCCAGGATCAATCATTTTGAGAATTGCTCGTGGTATATGCCGGAAGTGTACGGGACTTGCCGCGAGCTCCCAAGCGGGATCCGTAGATCGGTGGCCCGGCGTCAGCTGTCGAGGAGAGCCAGGTCCAGCTGGTTGAGGCGCTCGGGCTCGGCCACCGCGTCGATCTCGACTATCTTCCCGCCCCTGATCTTGAAGTCCAGTACCATAAGGAGCCGTCCACGCGGGGCCACGACGACACCCACGGCTCCATCCACGAGCGCCGGTCGCGCGGCCCTGGCACGTCCTACGAGCGCCCTCCTGGCCACGGCGGGCGCACCGCGGACCTCCCTCGGTTCGCTCGCAGGCAAGGCGGCACGGTCGGATCGGAGCACGACGTCCGGATCGAGCACCGCGACAAGCGCGTCGAAGTCTCCATCGCGCGCGGCGGCGAGGAAGGCGTCCACGACCTCTCGCTGGCGGGTGAGATCCTGGTCGTGAGAAGCGTCCGCTCCCCGCACGCGGCGCCGCGCGCGGCTCGCGAGCTGCCTCGCCGCATCAGGTGAGCGCCCCACGATAGGGGCGATCTCATCGAAAGGCACAGAGAACATGTCGTGCAGCACGAACGCAAGCCGCTCGGCAGGAGTGAGCGTCTCTAGCACCACGAGCAGCGCGAGACCCACCGAGTCTGAGAGCAGCGCCTCCTGCTCGGGGTCGGCACCCTCAGCGCGGACCGCCATCGGCCCGGACACGCGCGCGCCCAGGGACTCCTCGCGCCGGGACTTGCGCGAGCGCAGCATGTCGAGGCACACCCGCGCCACGACCGTGGTCAGCCATCCGCCGAGGTTCTCGACGCCGCTTGTGTCGGAGCGGCTTAGCCTGAGCCAGGTTTCCTGGACTGCGTCTTCCGCTTCGCTGAGGGAGCCGAGCATCCGGTAGGCCACCGCCCTCAGGTGGGTGCGGTTCTCCTCGAACCGCTCGGCCAGAAAGTCGTCTTCGTCCATCTGTCACATTCCCTCGTCGCGTTTCGTCATTGTAGTAGTGACGGTCGAAACCCGGCCGATGTGACAACGAGTTCGGCTTCCTGTGTGGTCACGAGGAGCCATGAGGTAAGGAGGAGACATGACATCACCCATCCTGGTTACGGGCGGCACCGGTACCCTTGGACGCCTCGTCGTCCGGCGCCTGCGGGGCGCCGGTTACGATGTACGCGTGCTCAGCCGGCGCAGCGGCGAGTCCAGAGACGGCATCCAGTTCCTGACCGGTGACCTGGCCACCGGCGAGGGGATCGAGCCCGCGGTGGACGGGGTCGCGGCCATCGTGCACCTCGCCGGCAATCCCAAGGGCGACGCCGATCTGACCCGGAACCTCGTACGGGCAGCCTCATCACAGACGAGGCTCCCGCATCTGGTGTACATCTCGGTCGTCGGCGCCGACCGAGTCCCCATAGTGAGCCGCGTTGACCGCGCCATGTTCGGCTACTTCGAGTCCAAACTGGAGACCGAGCGCGTCGTGGCCGGCTCGGGCCTGCCGTGGACGACGCTACGCGCCACGCAGTTCCACGAGCTGATGCTTATGGTGGCGCGGCAGCTGGCGAAACTGCCGGTGGCACCGATTCCGGCCGGCTTCCAGGTCCAACCAATCGACGCCGACGAGGTGGCGGCCCGGCTCGTCGGCCTCACGCTCGGCGAGCCGGCCGGCCTCGTGCCCGACATGGGTGGGCCACAGGTGTACGGCGCGGCCGACCTGTTCCGCGGCTACCTTCGGGCCACTCAGCGGCGCCGGCCGATCATGCCGATCTGGCTGCCAGGCAAGGCCGCCCGCGAGTTCCGGGCCGGCGCCAACCTGGCTCCCGAGCAGGCCGTGGGACACCGGACCTGGGAGGAGTTCCTCGCCGACCAGGTGAGGCACCAGGTGAGCTGGCAGGAACGGTACAGTTGACGTAGCAGGTCTCGCTCGAGAACCTGCACTCCCAGATGCGCCAGGTCCCTGCCATCACCGGCCAGGGCTCTGTGGACTCGGGTGGGGAGTGACGCCGTCACCCAGGAGAACGGGAACGAGGTGCACCTGGATCTCTTCCAGGAGCCCGGCTTTGAGATACTGTTGGGCGAGGTTTGCGCCACAGCCCGCCGCGACGTCCCGACCGCCATCGGCTGCCCGGGCCTGTTCGAGCGCGGCCTCGATGCCGCCGGTTACGAAGGTGTACGTGGTTCGTCCCCGCCTGTCACCGTCTCCCGCAGACGGTGACTACGAAGCCCGGCATGCCGAACGGGGGTTCGTCCCCTTGACGGAACTTCTCCATTAGATAACTTATTCGTATAACTTATGCGTATAAGTGCAAACCGATCCATCATCCGTGTTGGTTTCGGCGTTGATCTTCGGGAGTGAAACTCCCTAAGTACTTCGCGCTAACGTAAGACATGGCCAGGGAGACACTGCAAATGAAGAAACCAACGCAGGGCGACGTGGCGCAACGGGCCGGCGTTTCCCAGGCGATGGTTTCCTACGTTTTGAACGACAACCCGATGGTCTCAGTCCCAGCGGAGACCCGGCAGCGGATTCTGGATGCCGTAGACGAACTCGGGTACATTCCCAACAGCGCCGCACGCAGCCTGCGTACGCGTAAGACCTACACGATCGCGAGCATTATTCCCGACATAACCAATCCCTTCTACCCTGCGTTTGAGCGAGGCATTCAGGAATCTGCCGAATCCCATGGATACGACTTGATCGTGTACAACACCGGCGGCGCTGCCGAGAGGGAACGGCGGTGCTTGCGTTCGGTCCAGCAGGGTCGGGTGGATGGTGTGATCGGGGTTCTTTTCCACTTGACTGCCAGAGATCTAGTCCCCTTGCTGGAACGAGGGATCGCCGTAGTAAGGCTCGAGGCGAAGGGGAAAGAAGCACGCAAGTACGATCTGCCCCTTGACAACCTCTACGTGAACAATGTGGCAGCTGCTTGCGCTGCCGTTAGTTACTTGATCGGCCGCGGCCACACCAGGATAGGCGTACTCAACGGACAACGTGGTCCTGGACGGGCACGTGTACTCGGGTACCGCCAGGCGCTAGCCGAGCACGGGATCACCGTAGACGAGAGCCTGATCCGGGATGGCGACTTCAAGGAAGATGGCGGCTACATGGCCATGCGAGAACTGCTCACACTTTCGCCTCGCCCTACGGCAGTCTTCGCAGCCAACGACATGATGGCGATGGGCGCGTTGTTGGCTGTTAGGGAGGCAGGGCTGCTCATTCCACAGGACGTCGCCCTCGTGGGCTTCGACGATACCCCCGTCACCAGGCTGATAACCCCTTCCTTGACGACGGTGACCCAGTTCCAGGAGAGGCTGGGGCGCCGCGCCGCCAAGATGCTCTTTGAGCGGCTCGAGGGAACGGCGCCGGAGCATGGACGATATGAGGAGATGCCGTACGAGCTTATCGTTCGTGAGTCGGCATGAAGGTAGTTGGCACGATGCTTTCCCAGAGCTTCAACCGCGAGACGAAAGGATGTCCGTATGCCGATACCGGGTGACTACGCGGAGCGCGTGTACGCTGGCGTGTTGGGCAAGATCATCGGCGTCTACCTCGGCCGGCCATTCGAAGGATGGTCATACGAGCGCATTATGTCCGAACTTGGCGAGATCTATTACTACGTCAACGATCGGCGAGACCTGCCGCTCAAGAACAACACGCTCGTCGTAACCGACGACGACATCTCCGGCACCTTTACCTTCTTGCGTGCTCTACCCGATTACGGCAACAGTCTGGACCTCACCCCGGCCCAGATCGGCCAGACCTGGCTCAATTACATCATCGAGCGGCGCACGATTCTGTGGTGGGGAGGCCTGGGGAACTCGACCGAGCACACGGCGTATTTGCGCCTCAAGAGTGGAATCTCCGCGCCCCAGAGCGGCTCGATCGCCCTCAACAGCAGGGTGGTAGCCGAGCAGATCGGGGCTCAAATCTTCATCGACGGCTGGGCCATGGTCGCGCCGGGCGATCCCGAGTTGGCTGCCGACCTTGCCTCCCGCGCTGGCAGCGTCAGCCATGATGGAGAAGCCATCTACGGTGCCCAGGTCGTGGCGGCCATGGAGGCCCAGGCCTTCGTCGAGCCGGACATAGACAAGCTCATAGATACTGCCGTCTCCCTGGTACCGAAGGATTGCGTGATCTACGGCATGATCGACGATATCCGCACATGGCACGCAGAAGAGAAGGACTGGCGCAAGACCCGCGAGCGCATCGCGAAAGACTACGGCTACCACAAGTATGGCGGCAACTGCCACATGGTGCCCAATCACGCTCTGATAATCCACAGCCTTCTCCACGGTGATGACGACTTTCAAAGGTCGCTGATGATCGTAAACACCTGTGGGTGGGACACCGACTGCAACTCGGGCAACGTGGGATGTCTGCTGGGTATCAAGAACGGTCTCTCCGGCATTGATGCCGGACCCGACTGGCGGGGGCCTGTGGCGGACCGCATGTACCTTCCTACGGCAGACGGCGGCCGGGCCGTCACGGACGCCGTGACCGCCCATCGCGACCAGCTTCCTGGCATTCCAAAACCAGTTCAGCAGAGACTGGGGGCTAACCAGTGCGGCTGGCCTGTTCATGATCCTGCCGGTCATCGTGTTGTTCTTGGCCTTACAGCGCCGTTTTATCGAGGGTCTGGCTTCTGGAGGGCTCAAAGGGTAGCTTTGTGTGCTGCGGTGGAATCTCGTCGTTTCCACCGCAGCGTCGAGGGTCAGGTCCCAAGGTTTCAGTAATTTCCTCCAGGCCTGATCCCTCCTCTACCGCTCCATGCGCGCCACCTCCTCTTAGACGGCTGCGCTCGAATAGATAGCCGCAGAGTCGTGCAATCGTAAGCACTTCGCAAGTACGCGCTACGCTAATATTTCATGCGAGGGCTCTTATGGCTTGATAGGGAAGGTAAAACGGATGCATATCATCGATTCGCATACACACGTTGACGAGTATGAGGCTTTTGGATGGTTTGATCCGCCTGAGGCAATTATCGAGTTGCTGGATGAGGCAGGCATCGAACAGGCCGTCGTCATGACCTACGCGGACGCGCCGGTTCTTGAACCTGATGCTTTGCAGTACATACATGACGCCTGCAAGAGATACCCTGACCGCCTGATTCCATACGCGCGTATCAACCCGCACGCCAACAATGCTGCCGCATTGCTGGAGGAAGCAATCGTTGATCTGGGAATGAAAGGGCTGAAAATTCACCAGGAGAGCGTTACGGCGAGCGCTCATCATAAAGCAGTCGTGAGCCTGGTCAAGAAAGCAGCCGAATTCCACGCTCCGACTCTCTTCCATTCCGGTGATGAGCCTCTTAGTCTGCCGCAGCAATTCACGAGATTGGCGGAAGAAGCGCCCGAAGCGACGATCATCATGGCCCACATGGGCGGATACCACCACACGGATGACGCGATCCGGGTCTGCGAAAAGTATGACAACCTGCTGGTGGACACTTCCGCGTGTCCCTATCCAAACAAGATCAAGGAAGCGATTGAACGGTTAGGAGCGCATCGTATCCTCTTCGGGAGCGACGGTCCGGGCTGCAATCCCAAGCTGGAGTTGCAGAAGATCCGGCGCCTCGAACTCTCAGAAAAGGAAGAGCAGCTGGTACTTCACGACAACATCGTGTCGATCCTCGAAGGAGTTCGACATACAGCCCAAGGAAGGAGACCGCGTTGATCATTGACGGCTTCACGATGGTTGGGGCCTCGATCAACGGCTACCAGCTTACGGCGGAAGAATTGTTGGCCTCGATGAGCTCCAGCAGTATCGATAAGAGCGTGATCGCGCCGGTTCAGCCCAGGACTTACCGCCTCGAGCCTCAGAATGAGGCGGTGGCAGTTACGCAAAAGCGCTATCCCGACCGTTTCATCGGCTTTTGCCGCATCGATCCTCGGCAAGGAGAAGACGCTATGGCCGAACTGCGGCGTTGTGTACTGCAGCTAGGGCTAAACGGTCTGGTGCTCCACCCGATGGAGGAAGGGTATACGATCAACGACGCGCCCACTATTCGACTGGTGAGAGAAGCAGGCTCTCTCGGCGTACCCGTTATTGTTGCGGCCGGCTATCCCTGGGTGTCTCATGCTTCGCAGATCCGTTCTGTCGCGGAGCAGGCCGAAGGGACTACTATCATTATGAGCCACGGTGGCCAGATCAACATCAGCGGTCTTGCGCAAGCAGATGCCTTCCTGGCGTTGGAGACGTGCAGCAACCTGCACATAGGGACTAATGGAGTGTATCGGCAGGATTTCTTGGAGGAGTGCATCGAAGCGTTTGGTCCTGAACGGGTCCTCTTTACCAGTATGACTCCTGTGTTTCATCAAGGGTTCGAGCTTGACCGCGTTCACTCGATCAAGATGAAAGAATCGGATCGACCACTCGTGCTCGGCGACAATCTGACTCGTATCATGGAGGATGCATGCAAGAAGGCCTTATGAGCCGCTGTCGAGGGGCAAGGAAAATTACTCAGGACCCGCTGTAATGGAGTGTGCGGCAGGCAGCCGCGAGACGCCAAACTCTACTATCGAGGATACCCACTGCGGACGAAGTGCTGCTTGCGCTATTTCGCGGCCGTCGGACAACCACATGCCGGGGCTGAGATGTCAGTCGTAGGCGGCGATCCGAGTATACGTCTCGAGTGCGGTGGTCGCAGGTCGTAACTATAGTAGGTTACCGTGTCACCTCCCACGGCGCGGCCCTCTCCGCCTATTCACCCAAGCTTGTAGCAGGCGTGTTCTCCGAAGTTGGTGGGTCGAAAGTCCTATATACGTTCCTTCGGTCAACGCGTAGGGTAATCATTTGGCCCACGACGCCAACACCTCGTGGGCGCCGCTATGCGCTAAAGAAGGGGATTTTGTGCACCGAGACCAGAGCGTCTTCGAGATGGCCCAGGCGGTCCTGGAGCGTCAGGCGAGAGCTATGGCCCTCCGGACGGGGCAGACCTTTGAGGCCGCCATGCAGGACGTCGCCACTACCGAGGCAGGTTGCCAGCTGAGGGAGTTGCGCGATGGGCCATACCGCGACGAGAGGGCGGCCGAGTGGCAATCAAGCCTCCTCTGGCGGCGTATCGAGGAGCGCCACTACTCTTGGGTGGAGGGCTATGTGGGTTGGTTGAGAGGCAAAGAGGTGCGCACCGAGTACCACGCACTCCTGGAAGAGGAGCTCGCCAGCCTGAGGGGTTGAGCCCCTCCCTTCCACTTACCCTTATTCACCCGAGTGCCGAGAAGGCGGGGTTCTCGGAAGTCCGGCCGAAAGAGCAGAGACATATGTCGCATGGCGGTCCCTCTGATGGATGGCGGCCGGACCCGAGCTCAACCCTAGAGCGGGCAATAATCACCAAGGCGCAGAGGAGTAGCAAAGGATGACCGACAATAGCGAACTTCACGTCGTCTTCGGCACCGGGGCAGGGGATGGCGGTGATGGACGAGCTGGTCCGAGGGGTACGAGGCGAGTCCGGGAATAGTCACCGCGGCAGGGCGAGAGTGCCCCATGGCGTAGAGGTCGTAGGAGGCGATGCCACGGATGAGGCCTTCACCCGAGAGGCCAGCGAGGGAGCTTCGGTTATCTACTTTGCTCTCAACCCACCGTATAACAAGTGGCCCGAGTTGTTCCCCGGGTTGCAGGCAGGAGTGCTTGAGGGTGCGGCTGCAGCCGGGGCGAAGCTCATAGCGATGGAGAACCTCTACATGTACGGCCCCACCCACGGACGGCCGATCACCGAGGATCTGCCCTACGCCGCCAACACCCGCAAAGGTAGGGTCCGCGCAAGAATGTCCGAAGAGCTGATGGAGGCCCACAAAAGCGGCAGGGTGCGGGTTGCCATAGGACGAGCATCGGACTTCTTCGGGCCGCGCGCTCTCGCGTCGGCTGCCGGAGAGCAGGTCTTTGGCCGGGCCGTGGAAGGCAAGAGCGCCCAGGTATCCGGGGACCCCGACCAGCCCCACACCTACACCTACGTACCCGACATCGGCAAAGGGTTGGTTATCTTGGGCGAACGCGAGGAGGCGCTGGGTAGGGCTTGGCACATACCAAGCCCCGAGACACTCACGACGCGCCGGTTCGTGGAGATGATCTTCGAGGAGGTCGGCAAGCCGGCACGCATCCAGGCGGCACCGAAGATCGTGCTGCGGGTGTTAGGTCTGTTCAACCCAATCCTGCGCGAGACGATCGAGATGCGCTACGAGTTCGATGAACCGTTCGTCGTAGATGACTCCGACTTCAGGCGGACCTTCGGGACAGGCCACGCCGCTAAAGGAGGCGATAGGCAACACGGTACGATGGTACCGCGACGAGCGTAAGACCGGAGGTGTTCACCCAGCTGCCTAAAAGAGGTCGCCGGGGCTCAGGAGAGCAACCGCACCAACCGAGCCGAGGTCCTACCACACCCTCTCCGTACGCGCTCCGGCCCTCCAGAGCTGGGATTCTCCCATCCGCGCTGCCTCGTCTGGCAAGCCGCATCCCCCCTCGTGTCCATGAGAGCCTGCGCCCCTAGTGTACAAGCAGAGGTGCAGCCCTTCTTCGGTCCTATCAATATGAAGATCGTGGGACTCAGCACCCTGTTTAACGCGTGCTGTGACGGGTAAGCGACCTGGTAGAGAAGTGTAGGCCAGAGAGAACTAGCACAGGAGGAACGTCCCACCGTGATAAGAGAGGGAGATCGCGTCAGGGTAGTGCCCCGCGAGGAGTCACCACCATCTAAGAAGTACGCTGGCCAGAGGGGAGTGGTGACGATGACATCACCTAGCGTGTACGGGCCCCTCCTCTATGTCCAAATAGATGGGAACCCCGAGGACGTAGATACCGGCTTCAGGGAGGATGATCTGGAAGAGGTGTGGGAGTGGGAGGACTCTTAGGATAGCTACATCAGGGAGCTGCATCGTGCCGAGGAGGTGCCAAAAGGTGGTCCGCGTACCAGGCGACGATCATCTGCTCGAGCTCGATGACGGGCGGACCATAGGGTATGCTACCTGGGGCGATCCTGAGGGCTCGCCCGTGTTTATCGGCCACGGAACGCCGGGATCACGTCTGGACCGCTACGCGGCTCTCGACGACCCGGAGTGGGTTCGCAGGCGGCGTGTGCGCTTCGTCGGCGTTGATAGGCCCGGTTATGGCTACTCCGACCCTTGGCCGGAGGCGAACCTGCTCGACTGCGCCGGGGACTTCGTGCGGGTGGCCGACGACCTCGGCTTGGAGCGCTTCGCGGCGCTCGGTGTCTCGGGGGGCGCTCCGTACGTTATCGCCCTCGGCGTGTTGGCGCCCGAGCGCGTCGTGCGCATCGCCGTCGTGTGCGGTGCCGATATTGGGCTGGACGAGGAGGAGACTCCAGAGGAGTTGGCCGCGGAACTCGGCGAGGAGGCCAGGATGCTACGCGAGAACCCCGAGGAGTGGTACGCGGGATTCGTGGCCGAGGTTACGGAGGTCGATCGCCGGGTGCTCGAGCGGCCTGAGGTTCGGGCGATCGCTATCGAGATGTTCCAGGAAGCCGTGCGTCAGGGCGCGGTGGGTTGGGTCGACGACGTCCTGCGCCTGGGGCGACCGTGGCCGTTCCGGCTCGACGAAATCGTGGCAGAAGTGAGGTTCCACCACGGAGAAGACGACACGAACGCGCCCCCGCAGCACGCGAAGGAGCTCGCCGAGAGGATACCGGGAAGCCGACTGCGCATGTACCCTGGCGAAGGACACATCTCTATCCTCGATGGCCCATCAAGGAGATCGTGGAGACCCTGCTCCCCCCTGACCGGGACGCTGCCGTGTAAGGTATCGGCGTCCGGCAGCACGCTATTCACTCAAGCTCGTAGAAGTGGGGTTGTCAGAAGCCTAGAAGGGTCTGAGCCGGTAAAACCCAGACACCAGGGAGAATAAATGGGAACCACAGACATCGACGAGAACGCACCCGTAATCACCCGTGACGAGATCCTCATCGACGCCCCGCTCAGCCATGTCTGGGGCCTACACACTGACATTTCGTCCTGGTCGGAATGGCTGCCGGACATCGACTCCTCGACGATCGAGGGACCCCTGGAGGTGGGAACGGTCTTCCATTGGGAGACGTTCGGCCTGAGCATAGAGTCCACTATCGAGGAGATCGAACCACTACGACGCATCGTGTGGTCGGGTCCTGCGCAGGGCATTTTGGCGATACACGTCTGGATGATGACGCCGAGCGAGAACGGGGTGATCGTCCATACTGAGGAGTCGTGGGACGGCGAACCGGTACGTGCCCAGCCTGAGGAGATGCAGCAGGCGCTCGATAGTTCCCTCCGGGGGTGGTTGCAGAGCCTAAAGCACAAGGCCGAAGCCCAAGGTAGATAAAAGCGCGAAGTGGCGCAGTTTCCGCACCCAGACTAACCAGAGGAGGGCACTCAAGTGATCCTGGTCACCGGCGCAACGGGCAACAACGGGACTGAGATCGTGAAACGTCTCGCGGCGAACGCTGAGGTGCAAGTACGCGCCATGGTCCGTAACCGAGACCGAGCCGGCGCGATCGCGTTGCCCCAAGTCGAAGTTGTAGAAGCGGACTTTGATCGCCCCGCGACACTTCTGAGCGCTCTCGCTGGGGTGGAACGGGCGTTCCTGCTCACCCCCTCATCGGAGCGCGCTCAAGCGCAACAGATCGCCTTCATCGATGCGGCACAGCAGAGCGGCGTCACCCACATCGTGAAACTCTCGCAGTTGGGCGCTGAGGCAAGCTCTCCCGTGCGCTTCCTACGGTATCACGCGGAGGTAGAAGCGGCGCTTGCAAGCCTCAGGCATCACATGCACGCTCCTTCGCCCCAACCTCTACATGCAGGGGCTATTGAACTTCCGCTCGACCATCGCGGCCCAGAACGCCTTTTACGCTGCGGCGGGCGACGCGAAGGTCAGCGCGGTCGACGTACGAGATATCGCGGAGGTCGCCGTGGCAGCGCTGACGGAATCTGGGCATGAAGGGAAGATCTACGAGCTCACCGGCCCGCAGGGGCTCACCCATACCGAGATGGCAGAACTCCTCTCCAAAGCGCTGGGACGGCGGGTGACGTTCGTCGATATCCCGCCCGAGGCCATGCTCGACGCTTTGCTCGAGGTGGGGTTTCCGGTCTGGCAAGCGGAGGGCCTGATTGAGGACTACGCACACTATAGGCGCGGGGAGGCGGCGGCTGTCACATCCGGTGTGCGAGACGCCATCGGCAAAGCACCGCGCAGCTTTGAGGAATTCGCGCGTGACTACGCGGCTATGTTTTCCTGACCTTTGTCGCCACTGGCGGCATCAGAGCGACGGTCAGGTGAGCCCGCGCCTCGCGGGTGCCGTCGGGTGTCTCGTAGCGCACACCGCGGATCACGCCATCCTCCTCGATCAGCTCCCGCACCTCGGCGTTCATCTCCAGACGGAAATTCGGCAGCGATGTATCAAAAGTGGTCCTTAGCCGCATTCATTAGGTGAGTGGCCGTTCCCATCGGCCACCGCCCCTTTTGGAGGGCCGGGGCATAGTAGCAGCCCCGGCTTTCTTTTTGCCCTTCTATTCATCCAAGCGCCCAGCAGACAGGGGTTCTCGGAAATTCGCTAGGAAAGTGCCTAAGATCACTCATTTGGGGGATGCGCTGACGCCTTTCTGCCTTTGATACTTGAGGAGTTATTGCAAGCAAGGGATAGGAGTAAGCGCGTAATGAGTGAGCGAACGAATACGGAGGTAGTGCAGCAGGGGTATGAGGCATTCGGCCGCGGGGATATCCCCGCACTCCTAGACCTCCTGACCGATGACGTGGAATGGACCTTGCAGGGCCCCTCAGTGATCCCTTTTGCCGGAACTCGTCACGGGCGCGAGGGAGTCGCGGAGTTCTTCTCCTTGCTCGATGAAACCCTCGAATTTGAGCAGTTCGAGCCTCGCGAGTTCGTCGCGCAAGGCGACACCGTCGTCGTCGTGGGTATAGAGCGTAGTCTCAGTAAGGCGACGGGCCACACGATCGAGCACGAGTGGGCACACGTCAACACGCTCAGGGACGGCAAGATCGCCAAGTTCCGCGCCTTTGAAGACACAGGGGCATACGTTGAGGCGTTTCATCGTCGTGGGGTTTGAGCGGAGTGTCAGTGTTGGGAGGGCCGGGGCATATAACAGCTCTGGCCCTTGAATCTTCGTTTTGGTCGTAGAATCGGCCGGGTGGGTGGTCGGCGTTGAGCTGGTAGCGACCACAAGTCGGGTTCTGAAACCCCAAAAACGGCGTATGTGGTACCCGATCTAGAAGTGCCCAGCCGCACGCACGGGTGGCGGCGCTCAAAGTCGTATCCTTGGTTTAGGCATGCCCTCGTCGGCGTGCTTGACGCTCGCGCCAGCCGCAGGGATTCTCCGCGTGCCACCTCTTGGTACCCGGGCGGGTCTCGTCGTAGAAGATGTGTCCGCACTCCGGCCTCGCGCACCTCTTGAGCCGGTCGGAGTCAATGCCGCCCAACTCCCAGACTATCTGCCGCGCCAGATCCCCTTCGAGCAGACCATCCTCCCAAACCATCTCTGTCCGGAAAACACCCCGATCACCCGAGACGAGGCTCAACCAACCATGCGACCGACGGGAGTAAGCGTTAAGGTCGGACACCTCCTCCTTAGAAGGCTTTCCGTCCACGCTCCGCTCCGCGATCTCTCTCACAAGCTCCGCGAGCCTGCGAAGACCCGGGAGATCTTCCTCTCGTACCGCTCCGTAGCCCAGTGGCGCCAGCAAGAGGTTAGCTGTCTGCATACTCTCGAAGGGATCGCTCTTGGTCCGGTTCCTCGCTCCCGATGGTCGTATCGGGCGACCGGCGTTGGCGAGGGCAAGCAGAGTCTGTGCTCTTCCGCTCACTGCCCCGATACGGCGCTGCCCACCGTACGTCTGCGTGGGGTGCTCACCAAAGCCTCCGCAGCTCTGGCATTGGTGCTTCCAGCGTATGAGCGCAACACTTCATCAGCAGCCTCGCGGCTCTCCCACTCGCTGAGGACGATCAAATGCCCCTCGTCGTCGAGGTCCCTCACGAGGGTATGACTTATGTATCCAGCGAAACAGGGCATGTCCGTCCAGATAGCCTCGGTTATCCGCAAACCTTCCGAGGCGTTCTCAGGGGGAAAGTGAGATTCCCAGATAGAAAACACCGTCAACACAAACCTCCTTTGTCACGCCTTTAGAGGCATTATAACCGTGACAAGCGGCGAATGCTAGAGAATATCTATGGGTTGATGAATTATTCGGGTTAGGTAAATAAGCTGCATGGCCCAGATCCTTACCCCGTAAGGACCGCTGGAGAGGTAGGCGTGCTCCGAATGGTATTCTCCGAAGAGAATGACGCGTCGTATTAGGGATGCGTGAGTCATAGGACCGGGGCTATGGGCGAGAAAGAGATCCGCGATGCGCAAGGACGAGACCCGCCCCGCTCCCGACGCGGGTTCGCGCTGCGCATTGGCTTGGCGTTGGGCGCCGTGCTCGGGCTGGGCGTCGCTGTCCTGGTGTATAAGACCTACGATCCAAGCCCGGTTGGCCACTTCCGCAGCGAGGAGGGGCGTCGGGCGTACGCCGCCTCCTACGCCGCCGCGATGGGGCAACTGCCAGAACCCACCCGGACCATGGACCTGGATACGGACTTCGGGACGGTCCGCGTCTACGAGTTCTCCTCCGGCCGGACTCGGGGGTCTACGCCGATCGTCCTGCTGCCAGGTCGGACCTCCGGTGTTCCGATGTGGGAGGCGAACCTCCCGGGCCTCGCCGAGGAGCGGACCGTCTACGCACTCGACGCGCTGGGCGACGCGGGGATGAGCGTGCAGACGCGGAGGATCAGGGACGCGGCGGACCAGGCCGCCTGGCTCGACCAGGTCCTCGCGCGGCTGGGGGAGCCGAAGGTGCACCTGGTCGGGCACTCCTTCGGCGGCTGGTTGGCGGCTAACTACGCTGTCCGGCACCCCGGGCGGGTAGCCTCCCTCTCGTTGCTGGAGCCTGTGTTCGTCTTCGGGGGTCTGCGCTGGCAGGTGTACATCAAGTCGATTCCGGCGTCTGTGCCTTTCCTGCCGCAAAGCTGGCGGGAGGCGATGCTAAGCGACTTCGGCGGCGCGGATGAGATCGACCCCGACGACCCGGTGGCGCGCATGATCTCCGACGCCACGGAGCACTACGCCGCGAAGCTTCCCTTGCCCCAACGCCTCTCCAAAGAGCAACTCAGAAGTCTATCTATACCCGTCTACGTCGCGATGGCCGCGGACAGCTCCATGCACGACTCGGCCGCGGCCACACGGGTCGCCCGTGACAACGTCAGAGATCTCCGGATCAGGAACTGGCCGGGGGCCACGCACTCGCTACCGATGGAGTTCCCCGAGCGGCTGAACCGGGAGCTTCTGGGCTTTGTAGCCGCCCACGACCCGACGGACCCTTGACCCCGCACCGGTTGACGATGAAATACGCCAGTTCGAGTCGGGACGGTTCTTGCGCAGACTTCTGAGAACACTTCCTTACCTTTTATGTGTGTCGTCTAGGTACATATCCTGGATGACGCCCAGAAGGGGGCCGAGAATGAGCAGAACTATCCTTCTCACACCCATATCACCTCTCTTTAGTGGGGCGGACTCAGACCTTCGGTGCATAAACCTCAGTCATTAAGGTCAAGCGCTGCGATGTTCCTCGCCTTTTCTGAGCAATTGCCGGGCCATGTGAACCTGCACGAGCTTGCGGTAATCCTCCCTAGCCGCCTCGACGATGCCTTCCCTCTTGACACCCCTCGCGCTGAAAGCAGCCACGAAGGAGTCGTCCTGGCGCCTGAGCACGACGATGTCAGGGTCCGACTCGTCAAGGTAGTACTCGAACGAGGGGAAGAGGACGTCTTCTGTGCTCACACTACCCGCCGCCCCCACCCAGCAGGGAACTCCACCACGAAGGCTGCGGAGAGATCTCCTCCAGGTCCTCCGGCCAGAACAGCCGATGCTGCCCGTCGACGCAGCGCACCTCTACGGCCACATACTCCCCTCCGCCATAGCGGCCCACCACGCGCCCGACCATGCCTCGCCGTTCGACGATCCTGTGGCGATCGCCTACCTTTACCTTGATGCCGACGCGCGCTTCTTCGTGCCTCAGTGCTTCTCCCTCCTTCTGCCAAGGAGCCCTTGGAGCCAAAGAGAGCAAGGCTCGGAGCCGAGCTTGCCCTCACAAGCAATGCCATCGCCAACACGAGGCGTTACACAGATGTAATGCCCCAGTATCTAGCAAAAAATACATCGGGCCCGGTCCTTCTCTTCGGTTTGGCGTGAGGAGGGCAGCCTGGGAGAGGGAAGCCGATGGCTACGCGCGACGGCGAAACATCACGGCCTTCGGCGCCCTGTTGCGAACGCCGCTCGTATGCTAGGCTTCTCCGAGGCTCGCCAGAGGCGAGGGAGATCTCCCCTTAAAAAGGTGTCCGTTTGAGCAGCGGCCACGGAGCGTTATGACATGAGTGGCGGATCGCCATTCCAGGTTTATGCCATCAAGTACGCGACGCGCGAGGCACGCAGCGGGGAGCACTTCTACGGGGGCGACCCGCACGACGCTCCCATGCCGATGGACTACTACGTATGGGCGGTGGTTTCGCCCGAGCGCACGATCGTCGTGGACGCGGGCTTCACCGCCGAGGTAGCGGCGCGCCGCGGACGGAAGTACCTGCGCTGCCCCACCGAGGGACTGGAGGCTCTTGGCATCGACTGCGCGCGGGTTCCCTACGTGATCCTCACTCACCTCCACTACGACCACGTAGGCAACCTCGAAAAGTTTCCAGAGGCCACCTACGTGGTGCAGGAGGCGGAGATGGCCTTCTGGACCGGTCGCTACGCGGGCAGGGACCACTTCCGCACCATCGTGGAGGTGGACGACATAGCTTATCTCGTGCGGGAGAACTTCGAGGGCCGTCTGCGCTTCGTGGCGGGGAGTGAGGAGATCGTACCCGGCATCGAGGTTCACCGGACGGGCGGGCATTCGGCGGGGCTACAAGTGGTGCGGGTCAAGACCGCCCGGGGTTCGGTGGTTCTGGCCTCGGACGCCACGCACTTCTACGCGAACATAGAACAAGATCGTCCGTACAGCATAGTCTCGGACCTGCCGCGGATGTACGGCGCCTTCGACCTGGTGCACGGCCTTGCGGACTCCTCGGCCCATATGGTGCCGGGCCACGATCCCCTGGTGATGGAGCGTTTTCCGGCGGCAGGAAAGAAATTGGAAGGCGTGGCAGTCCGCATCGCTTAGAAAGCATCTGCCCCTCATGTTATTATGCATGTGCTCCAAGAAGCGAGAAGGGGAAGTGCTCCATCCATGGAACAAGAACTGCATGTGCGCGACGCTAGCACACTTGAGGTACGGGCTCGCATCCGCGAGAACGACCACGCGGGACCAACGGGAGGACTAGCCTCCGGTTTCGTGCAGGCCAACCTCGTCATCCTTCCGGGCGAGTACGCGTTCGACTTCCTGAAGTTCTGCGTAAGGAACCCCAAACCGTGCCCAATCCTCGAGGTCACCGAAGCTGGGGACCCGGAGCCCGTGGTCACGGCCCCGGGCGCGGACCTGCGCACCGACGTCCCGAGGTACCGCGTCTACGAGAACGGCGAGCTGGTGGAGGAGCCGCAAGACATCCAGCACCGCTGGCAGGACGACCTTGTGGGGTTTCTGCTCGGGTGCAGCTTCACGTTCGAAACGGCCCTGATCGGCGCGGGTCTGCCGGTCGCGCACGTCGAGCAGGGCCGGAACGTCCCCATGTATGTCACCGCCAGGGAGTGCGTGCCGTCCGGCCCGTTCGCCGGGCCGATGGTCGTTAGCATGCGCCCATACCGGCCTGAGGAGGTGCCGCTGGTCATCCGTATCTCCGGACGCTACCCCTCGATGCACGGTGCCCCCGTCCACTTTGGAAAGCCCGAAGCCCTGGGGATCAGAGACCTGTCGGACCCGGAGTTCGGTGAGCCTGTGGAGTTCGAAGAAGACCAGTTGCCCGTGTTCTGGGCCTGCGGCGTGACCCCCCAAGCGATCGCCACGAAGGTCAAGCCTCCCCTGATGATCACCCACAGCCCGGGCCACATGTTCATCACGGACCGCCGACACTCGGAGTACGAGCTCTAGTCGGTACCTGAAGAAGAAGTCCCCTTCAGGGGACGGGGGGCTCCGGGGACGCTACCTCGACCCGGAGCCGCCCTGGTGGACCTGCGTGCTCGGTTCGATCCCCTCCGCCCCGGTAACCTCCCGCCAGGCTTCGAAGCCCTCCTGGAAGGCCACGACCCCAGCCTCGGGCAGCGCGATCTCGATGGCCTCCAGGATCTCCTCTTTGGAGAGGCCGAGATCCAGAGCCACCCGTATGTGGCTCTGGATGTGACCCTTGCTCGCCCGCATCACCGTGAGGCTGACGATGAAGATGAGCTCCTTCGTCTTGCGGTCGAGTCGCCGCTCTTTGAGGTAGGCCGCCTCGACGAGCCCGTTGGCGGCCTGCAGCACGTCGAAGTCGTAGTGCGTCATCACCTTGTGGTAGTCGAGGACGTAGCCTCGCTTGCGGACCATCTCGTCGATGTACGCCTGTTTCTCTTCCTGTGTCGCCACGCTTTCCTCCCTTTCGTTATGGCTCTTGCGCGTCTTCCAACTCTTTGAGTATCGGCAGCAGGTGCTCCCTGAACCGTGGGTAGTTCTCCGCCATGGGGAAATGGCCGATGCCACGCATCCTCGTGAACTTCGCGCCGGGTATGGCCGCCGCGGTCGCGGCGGTCTCCTGCGGCGTGCAGGCGTGATCATACTCCCCGGTCAACAGGTAGACCGGGCAGGTAGCGGAGTCTATCTCCTCCTCCCTTCCGCGGAGGTCCCAGTCGACGCTGTAGAAGTAGGTGTCGCCGCGGTAGACACCGGGGCCGCCCTGGGCGTAGGTCCACCACACCTCCCGGCGGGCAGCCTCCGGGCTCTGGGGCGCCATGAGGCCGTAGGTCCAAGAGGCGGCGCCCACCGAGCCGTCCACGTCGGGCATCACCGTCCAGTCCGAGAAGCGTCCCTCTATCTTGCCGGCGGCCTCGAGGCCGATCACGGCGCTCACCTCCGTGGCGTGCCTGCTCGCCAGCTCGAGCACGACGGCACCTCCCATTGAGCACCCGAGCACAACGGGCTGCTCCAGCTCCAGGGCACGCACAAAGGCCATTATCATGCGCGCGTAGGTCTCGGTCGTGAGCAGGTATTCCTTCTCCCACCAACCCGCGGGCGGCGTCGACCGCCCGTGGTAGGGCATGTCGAAGGCGAGGACTCGCCACCTACCGGTCACCTCCGTGTCGCAGAGCAGGTGCCGCCACTGGCGCGAGTCGGCCCCCGCGGTGTGGAGGCACAGGAGCGGCCGGCCCTCCCCAGCTTCCTCGAAGTAGACGCGGTTGCGGGCGCCCGAGACCTCCAAGTACGCGTATCGGCCTATGATCGGGTCAAACTCAGGCATGGCTACCCACGAGCTGCGCGAGACGGAACAGCCTGCTCAAGGGGCGCAGATGGCGCACGAACGCCGCGCGGTCGCCCTCTATGGAGAACGATGGGACGCGGCCGTTCATGGCGAGCAGGTCGTTGTAGAAGGGGGGAGGCTCCGGCTGCAAGAAGGTCAGCCAATCCTCTCCTTTGCCGCGCAGTGTCACACTCCAGGAGTAGCTTATGCCGGGGTTCGGGACGACCTCGGAGATACGGCCCTCTCGCAGCCGCAGCAGGACCGTCTCCTCGTCGGCCACCAGGGCGAGATCGAGGGTGCACCACCGCCCTATCACCGCCATCTCGGCATCCGCCGCGACCGCCTCACCCAGCGTCTCGAACCAGCTCCTCTCCGGAAATATCGTCCTGGCGACCGCCGATCCCGTCTTGGTCCCGGCTTCGGTGGACGACCTTCCGCCCATCACGACACCTTCTTTCTTCCAGCGAGTTCCTCGAGGAAGGCGTAGATCGCCGTATGGCCCTCCGCGCCGTACCCCTGCGCGTCGGCGGCCTGCCAGACCTGACCCAACGCGGAACCCACGAGCATCGGCAACCCGAGCTCTTCGGCGGTCTCGAGTGCGATCTTGAGGTCCTTGACCATGAGCCCGAGGGCGAAGCCATCGTCGAAGGACCCATCGAGGACGTAGCGGGGCAGCTTCACCTCCGTCGAGTAGCTGCGCCCGTTGCTCGCGTTTATCACCTCCACGAACGTCTCTGGGGAGATACCGGCCCTCCGGGCCAGGATCAGCGCCTCTGCGGCGCTGGCGAGGGTGGTCGCCGAGAGCAGGTTGTTGAGTGACTTGACCAGGTGCCCGGACCCGTGGTCGCCCACGTAGAAGATCTTGCCGCCGAACGATTTGAGGATCGGGGAGCAACGCTCGAAGACCTCCTGCTTGCCTCCGACTATCACCGAGAGAGTTCCCTCCTTGGCCCGCAGCACGCCACCGCTCACCGGGGCGTCGAGCATGTCAGCGCCCCGTTCCGCGAGCTTCCTTGCAATGGCCCGCGTCGAAGACGGTCTCGAGCTTGACGTGTCAATGAGGACCTTGCCGGCGGAGAGCCCCTCTGTCAGGCCGCCCTCGCCCAGGACGACCTCTTCCACGACAGTCGAGTTCGGGAGGGAGAGCAGCACGGCGTCGGCGGCGGAGGCAAGAACCTTTAAGTCCCCAACCGGCCTGGCGGAGGTGTCATCGAGCCTGGAGACGGCCTCCGCTCTTGCATCGTGGACCAGCACTTCGTACCCCGCCTGGAGGAGGTGTCTTACCACTGGCTCACCTATGTTGCCGAGCCCGACAAAACCTAGCTTCGGTCTCATAGTTTCCTTCCGATGGTTTTTCGAGCGGCAGAGCAGCTGCCCTCGCCCGACGCCACTTCGGGATCGAAGAGGCCGCCGAGGTCGCTCACGATGGCCTCTCTACAAAAGATGTACCGCTATCTCTGGTGACGACGACGAAGACCCGCACCTTCTCGCTCACGGCAACAGACCTCCCTCTTCCTAAGCGGCGGCATTACCCCGAGAAATGCCAAGTGCTACGCGCCAAGCCGCTCGCACTAAGGTACAGTCAGAGGCTTGAGGCCTCTCTGCGGAGCGATCTGGCCTGCAGATCTTAGGCGTCCATGCCACGCAGGGGAGCAACCTTCCTGATGGAAGTCCGCTACACCAGCGGGATCGGCATCTGGGAACTCGGTCGAGTCTCTGGCTCGCGAACCAAGGGACGTGAGCCCCGAGGAGAATATCCACGGCTCTGGTGACCTGCGACATGCGCCGGTAAATAGGGTGTCTCCTCGGGGCTGATTCCGTGTTTCCTCGCGTTCTTCCTTAAGATCTGCTACGGGTGTCTGCGCCGCGCGCTGTTCGCGAACCGCCATTCGTGGACGCTCCACTCGCGGCGTGCTCCCGAGCTGCCTCTACCTCCGGCTCCTCCGCGAAGTCCACGTCCTTCGTCTCGGGTCCCCAGGCGGCCCCAATGAGGATCAGCAGAGCACCAATCACCAGCAGGGGGAGCGGCGTGTACTCGAAGGGCATGAAGTTTGCAAGTCCCGACTGGTAGTAGGCGTAGAACGCCGGCGGAATGACCGCCAGGCTGTAGCCGACGCCGAAGCCGGAGGCCCTGACCCCGGTGTGGAAACGCTCGTTGATGTAGACGGTCGCCAGGGCCCACACCCACGTTATCAGGATCGTAACTATCGTTACAAGAGCGATCACTGCAAAGAGGTTCTGAGGGGCGGTGCCCACGAGCACGTAGTAGAGGAACGTGCCGACGGTCGCCATGACAATGGATGCTGCTATCAGGAACAGGCGGCGTCCGATTCTCTGGCCGATAACGCCCGCCGCGATGTAGGCTGCTGCGAGGATAACGTAGGCGATGACCAGCGTAATCGTAAGGTTGGTTGGGGACAGTTTGAGCTCGGAGGTGAGTAGACCCGGTAGCATGGCCGCTGCCGTGTACAGCGTAAGCCAGAAGCCACTCATCATCACGAAGACCTGCAGGAAGCTCGGTAGATTCGGTCCCTTGAATAATTCTATGATAGGGGATCTGCTGCCCCCTTCGGACTCGGACTCGGCGGCCGCTTCGAAGACCTCCGACTCGGCCACGGAGGTGACATAGTAGTAGACGAGGGCGAAGGCCATCAGGGCACCGATGACAAACGGTATCCTCCAGCCCCACTGCACGTAGGGGGAGTTCAGACCCCCGGCCGGTATTAATTGAACCAAGATCAGGGTGATCAGGGAGATGGTCGCGTACGCCAGCGGGTAGCCGGTCATGATCAGCGCGCCTAAGAAACCCCGCTTCTCCTTTGGGGAATACTCCATCGCGAGCGGGCTCGCCGCGGTGTACTCCCCGCCGAGGAAGATGCCGTCGATGAAGCGCAGGACGATGAAGACGGCGGCTGCCGCGATACCCCATTGCGCATACCCCGGTAAGAAAGCGATGAGCAGCGTCGCCACCCCGAAGCCGCTAACGGCGATAATCGTCGTGCGCCGACGCCCTATCGTGTCCCCCAAGTGTCCGAAGATAAAAGCCCCGACCGGCCGCCCGAGCAGCGTCGCCGCGAAGATCGAACCGTTCACGATGGCGGTCGTGGCCTCGTTCATCTGCGGCGAGACGAAGTAGATTATGGCCGGGGCCAGCACCACGATGGGCAGGTAGATGTCGAACATGTCTACGAAGAATCCCATCCAGGCTCCCCGTACGGCGTGTCGTGCTCGGGGGCTTAGGTCTCCTAGCTGCGAGCTTGCTGTGCTTGACATGTGCTCCTCCTTCCGTCGCGTTAACTGCGGCTAACGCGCCCCTTGGTTCCTCTTGATATTTATTGCGCTATCGGGCGCTTCATAAACATGGGTAGTGCTTGGCACGAGCTGGGTCGACGATCCTCGCGTTCGGTTTCTCGTCTTGCCCAACCGTCCGTTGCGGTCTCGACGAAGCTGGCAACGACCGCTTCCAGTGACCTTCACCGCGCGGTCTCTCCGCCGTCGATAACGATCGTTTCGCCAGATCGGAAGTCGACAGATACATCTTTCGCCGGGTGGGGGCGAAGTCCGCCCTTGCTGCAACCTCATCCACCAACATATAGGGACTATCTCAGCCTAGCTATCGCCGTCGCCCCGTTCCTTAAAGGTGGGCCTTTGCGCCGCGCGTTAGAGGGCCAGGCCGTAGTCGACGCCTCCTGCGCCGCAGCGCTCCTCGGCCTTAGGGGGCGATAGTCGTGACGGCGCTTTGGATTACGATCGTAGTCGTGGCTTTGGTTAGCGCAGCCATTCGGGCCTTCGGTTTCTGATGGGTTGGTGTACTAATAGGTGTAGTGCAACGTACATTGCTCACAGTGTCAGCCAAAGCATCGGACTGCGCCCGAGCTGGTTCGTTGACTCGGAGGCGCTGGTAGCTGAACCCGAAACTACGTTTGGAGTATCAGTGAAGGCGGCAAATGATCTTAGAGGCTCCGCGGATAGGTCATGGCTGTCGGCAAGGACGACCTTCCCAACGGTAGCGTCTCCAGCCCTCCCTGATGAGCCTACGCACGATGATGACCACCTCAGAGAAGGCCACCCAGAAGTCGATCACCCTCCCTCTCCTCTCCGTGCACCAGAGGAGCTTTTTGTGGGCTAGCTTCGCTTGCCACGAACTCGTCCTCTCTTCGACCCAGCGATTGGTTGCACCCAGCGGGGCAGGCTTGCCCTTCCGGGAGATCTCAGCGCTCAGAGCGCGCTCTCGTAGCCGCTGGCGGGTGGCCTCGGAGTCGTAGCCGCGATCTAGGTGGATGTTGGTACCCTCTGGCAACCCTCCCAGCGTCTGCATTACCGCGTCGAGGGTCTCGACCAACAACGGCGAGTCGTGGCGGTTTGCCGGGGCAGCGATGGCTCCGAGTGGGATGCCCTCGCCGTCCACGACACGGCAAGTCAGGCAGAGCTGCGGGAACAAAGTTAGAGACAAGGGTAGGGCTTGAGCGATGCTCCTAGATCGTTAGGGCCCGAACTGCTGTCACCATGCACAAGGGCACGGCTATACCAAAGAGCACCATCCCCCACCTGATGCATCTGTACTTCAAGTCGATTAACCGGCTCAAGGCGAGAAGCCGCTTCGTCGCGTGGTCCGCCCGCGAGGGATTGGTTGACGCTTGCTTGTCGAGCGCGGCATTCAACTCTTCTAGGTCCTCGAACTGCGCGATGTGGCCGAAGTAAATGAGATCTTCGGTGCTCTCACCGTGGCTGAGCCTCGGCCACACCGCAGCGGCCAGCGCCACTAACGCGGCACCGCTGAGCGCCATCCCCGCCCATAAGAACCACTGTGAGAATACGAGTTCCCTCGGGTCCCAATGGAGGTAGGCAGCCGCATGGACCAGTGCGGCTAGGGCCAAGCTGCAGACGCTTAACAGTATGGACGCCTTCAGGTCGATGCGCTCCAACTCTTCCCTACTCTCCCTAAGGAGCGCCTCGACCAGCTCACCACGAGCCTCCTCCCTCGATACGCTACCCTCCGCCGAGTGGGCCACGCCTGAATTGTCATCCGCTACGCACACCGGGGCATCCTCCACCTGCTCTTCGCCGCTACCGCTTGCCGGCCAGCTTGTTTCACACAACCTGCCCCTGCTACCTGGCGCCAATCCGAGGGTAGAGCTCTGCCCGGGATGGCGCTACGCGAAAAGGACCTGGCGTGCGGCCGCTTCTACGAGTCAAGAGACTATACCTCCAACGTGACGGGCATCTTCTCACCTAACGAGATAACCTGCAGGTTATCTCATGTGATAGGCGCCCTCAAAGTCTGCGCGTACGGGGCCAACGGTGCTGAAGTGAAGAAGGTTGGCTTCCTGCACGCGGTTGCCGACTCGGTTGCTGCGCCTTGCTAACCTAAGAGGCTCGCCCATCCTCTTGGACCACGATTTCCGCCGCGAGCACCTTGAACGAAGCTCGAACCCACCAGAACGGCCCACAGACTCCCGACCCACCACCTTCCTGCTGGTATACGGTAAAGCGTTTGCTACCGCTTAGGGCTCTCCGAGAACCAGGTGGCCGCTTCCGCAACGCGAGCGTGCTAGCGCATGAGCTACCCTGGTCCGCTCGGTGGAGCCGTTGGATCCCGGTGCCGGGTGTACTATGTAGTGTGGTTCTTGCAGAAGGAGGACGCGAAGCAAGTGATCCAACCTCCCACAGGCACCGTCACCTTCCTCTTCACCGACGTAGAGGGCTCCACCAAGCTCTGGGAGAGACACACAGAAACGATGCGGACGGCGCTCGCACGCCACGACGAGATCCTTCGGCGAGCCATAGAGGTTCATGGAGGCCACGTCTTCAAGACGGTAGGGGACGCCTTCTGCGCCACCTTCTCCACAGCCTTCGATGCCCTCGAATCGGCGCTTGCAGCCCAGAGGGCCCTTCTTTCGGAACCCTGGCAGACGGAGATCGGGGCGTTGCGGGCGAGGATGGCGCTTCACACCGGAACCGCCGAGGAACGAGGCGGAGATTACTTTGGACCTGCAGTCAACCGGGTGGCGAGGCTGCTCTCGGCCGGTCACGGCGGGCAGGTGCTGCTCTCCTCGAGCACCCAGGAGCTGGTACGAGATCACCTACCGACGGGGACGTGGTTGAGAGACCTGGGGGAAAGGCGCCTCAAAGACCTCTCCAGGTCCGAGAGGATCTTCCAGCTTACGGCTCCGGACCTGCAGTCGCAGTTTCCTCCCTTGAGGACCCTGGAGAGCTACCCCAACAACCTGCCCGCCCAGCCCACGCCACTTATTGGACGCGAGCGGGAGGTAGAGGAGGTACGCGAGCGGCTCCGCAGTACCGAGGTGAGGCTCTTGACCCTTACCGGGCCGGGGGGCACGGGGAAGACCCGCGTCGGGCTGCAGGCTGCCGCCGAGCTAGCGGATGAGTTCGAGGACGGGGTGTTCTTCGTAGCGCTCGCCGCCATCGCCGATCCCGCGCTGGTGGCCCCGACCGTCGCAAGGACGCTCGGGCTCACCGAGAGCGGCGCCCAGCCGCCGGAGGAACTCCTCAAAGGCTATCTGCGCGACAGGCAGACGCTGCTGGTGCTGGACAACTTCGAGCAGGTCCTTGAGTCGGCGCCGCTCCTGGACGAGCTCCTCTCCGCGGCTCCCGGCCTTAAAATCCTGGCCACGAGCCGCACCCCGCTGAGGCTCTACGGCGAGCACGAGTTTCCTGTCCCACCTCTCTCGCTGCCGGAACCCGGATCCCTGCCGCCCGTGGAGCACCTCACCCAGTATGGAGCGGTCAGGCTATTCGTAGAGCGGGCCAAGGCCGTCAAGCCGGACTTCTCCCTGACGGAGGAGAACGCTCCGGCGGTAGTGGAGATCTGCGCGAGGCTTGACGGGCTGCCCCTGGCCATAGAGCTCGCCGCGGCCAGGATAAAGCTGCTCCCCCCACAGGCGCTGCTATCCCGCCTGGGCAACCGCCTCAAGCTGCTCACCGGCGGAGCGCGAAACCTGCCCGAGAGGCAGCGGACCCTCAGGGGCGCCATCGAATGGAGCTACGAGCTGCTCGACGAGGGCGAGAAGATACTCTTCGGGAGGCTGGGGTCTTCTCGGGTGGGGCCGCCCTGGAGGCCATAGAGGCGGTGTGCGACGCGCAAGGAGACCTCCCCGTGGACGTGCTCGATGGCGTCTCCTCGCTCCTGGACAAGAGCCTCCTGCGGCAAGAGGAAGGAGCGGGAGGATGAGCCGCGCTTCGTGATGCTCGAGACCATCCACGAGTTCGCGCTAGAGAAGCTCGAGGAGAGCAGTGACGCAGAAGCCATAAAGCGTGCCCATGCCGAATACTTCTTGGCCCTGGCGGAAGAAGCCGAGCCCAGGTTGTGGGGACCGGAGGATGCGGCGTGGTTGGACCGACTGGAACAAGAGCACGACAACATGAGGGCGGCGCTCTCCTGGGCGATAGAGCATGAGGAGGCCGAGTTTGCTCTGAGACTAGGCGGGGCGTTGCGGTGGTTCTGGTACATGGAAGGATACTACGGTGAGGGTAGGAGGTGGCTCGAGGCAGCGCTGGGCAAGGACCGGGGGGCGGCGGCGGAGGCGCGGGCCAGGGCTCTGGAGGGGGTGGGCTGGCTGGCGTCGGGTCAGGGTGACCTTGATCGGGCGCAGGCGGCTGCCGAAGAGGGCCTGAAGCTGAGCACTGAAGCAGGACTGGGAGACGTAGTCGCGGCTGACCTCCAGAATGTGCTTGGGGAAGTTGCGAGGCAACGGGGCGACTACGAGTGGGCGGTGGAGCTGCTCGAAGAAAGCTTGGCGCTCCACCGGGGAGCGGAGGACAGGCGGGGCATCGCGTGGTCTCTGGGTAACCTGGCCAACGCGTCGGGCGACCTGGGCGACGACGAGCGGGCGAAGGAACTCTACGAGGAAGGCCTTGCCCTGTCTAGGGAGTTGGGCGGCGCGGAATTGCTCGGCGCTTACTTGATCAGCCTGGGCTACGAGTTACCTGCTCGAAGGTGACCCTGAGAGAGCTACTGCGCTAAACGAGGAAGCCGCGACGTTGTACCGGAAGCGGGGGCACAGGGGCCGGTCTCCAGTACTGCCCTCGACAACCTGGGGTGGGCGGCGCTTCGTCCGGGGATGACTACGAGCAGAGCCGAGGCCCTGCACGAAGAAAGCCTCGTGCTGTGCCGGGAACTGGGCGACAAGCTGATCGGCTCAGAGAGCCTAGAGGGGTTGGCGTGCTCTGCCGGAGCCAAAGGAGAAGCCGAGCGGGCGGCGAGGCTGTTCGGGGCGGCAGAGGCGCTGCGCGAGGCGGTTGGCTACCAGCAAACGCCCAGAGAGCGCTCGCTGCGGGAGCCGTACCTAGCGGCCGCCCGCTCCCGGGTAGGCAAGGCAGCGTGGACCGCGAGCATGGGAGGAGGGGCGTGTCCATGAGCTTCGAGGAAGCTATCGCCTACGCGCTGGAGGAAGCCAGCAACGGCTGATCCCCTTGTCCGCTAGACCCCTCAGGACCTCCCCTCTCAGCAGATCGAATAAAAGGATTGCCGGACTTCGACACCCCACCCCTAGGACGTCAGTTTAATCGTTCGCATCTAGGTGGTAATCATGCCCAGCAGCCTTCAGCCCGTTCTTCCCCAGGTTCAAGTTCTAAACTCTACCCCGGGGCGCATCGTACTGGGGGTTCGCGGTAGCGTTACAGGGCTTCGTCCGTCGGCAGTCAGCTGGCCACCCGCTACTTGCGGCGAGCCAAGTGCGGGCGACATGCTGGTCACCAAAATCATCGCTACCAGGACCGCCACCGCCAGAACCCTGATCATGCGCTTCACAAGCTAACCTCCTACTCTCCGCGCTTATGGCACGATGTCCGTACCCACGATAGCAGACCCCAGGCATCTGATGTGCTCTCGGGTAATGATACCGGTTCGGGCTTACCAAGAGTGACGCCCTTCAAACCTGGCAAGATTGCGCTTGCTTGCGCGTGCCTAAACCTTGAGCCGACCGACTTCGTGAGCTCCGGTAGGTAGGTTCCGTTAGGTATTTGGGGCCCGGGCGTCGTCGGTCCCGTCATTCCTGCCGGCCACGCCCGATCAGGCCGACGGCCAAGACGACCAGCGCCACCGCGATGAGGAGAGCACCGCTCCGCGTCACGACCGTGCCGAGCGAGCTCCGGTTGGGCTCCCCGAGTCCGAGGTGGATGAAGAAGCCGCCCGACTGGGCCAGTATCCCCGCCAGCAGGGAGCCTCCAGCGAGCCACTGGACCCTGTTCGAGTAGCCGGTGCGGTCCAGATAGAGGTAGTAGACGAGCGAGAGCACCAGCAACACCCCGGCGTGGGCGTGGCCCGCCCTGAAGAACTTCTCGCGGAACTCCCCGAGTTGGCCGCGCCCAGTAAGGAAGCCGAGCAACGCCCAGCCGCCATACTCGACGCTCACCAGGGACAGGACCGAGACAACCGGCAACACGCGCGTGGGTTGCACGACACGATCTCCTTTCCGATCCGCTCCCCGCACGGATCCTTCCTTTCCACCTCCGACATGATGCCACCGGTCGAGGGCCGCCGCCATTTCGGCCGCGTGATGCGTTGGTGTAGTACTTAGTCTTAGGGATCGTACCTTCTGTCCACGCTCACAGTATTTTGCCGATTTTGCAGGTGTTTTACAGAGATCCTGGCGTCCGCCTGTCCGTTGCGTACTAGCCTGTACCGGCCCGGTTGCAGTACACAGGTTGGCCGCGTGACATCTCAGCGCGTGCGTACTGAGCTTAGATTGCCTCCCATAGGTCGACGCTTCTGCAGCTGGAATCCCTCGGGTCACCTGGGAAGAGTCGGCTGAATATTCCCGACGGCGGTGATACCGGCGGCAGCACTGCGTACGTCTCGAGCTGTGCACCAAACCTCTTCGTAGAACGACGCCGTCAGCTGCGCTCCTCGCCCAGGAGGTGAACGAACCGGACCAGGCGTGAGGTCCCATCGAGAAGGTCCTCCCTCGAGGAAGCGAGGGACAGGCGCACGTAACCCTCGCCGAGCTCGCCGAATGCGCTCCCGGGCGCGACGGCTACGTGCTCGCGCTCGATAAGGGATCGAGCGAAGTCCATCGATGGTACGTTCGCCGCCGAGACGTCTGTCCACACGTAGAAAGCCCCCGAGGGCTGGCTGGAAGGTAGATTGCCGCGTTCTAGAATCTCGAGCAGTTCATCGCGCCGCGTCCTGTAGGACTCGCGCATCTCTCGCACGATGTCTTGCGGGCCGGTCACGGCGGCGAGGGCCGCTAGCTGGGCGGGTGTGTTGACGCACGAGACGATCGGCTCCTGCATCCCGGTGAGGATCTTGGCCAGGTCGGGCGGAGCTACCAAGTAGCCGACGCGCCACCCCGTCATTGCGTAGACCTTGGAGAAGGAGTAGATCGACACCAGCCGGTCGCTGGCATCGGCCACCGACCCTGCGCTGACGAAGGCGTCGTCGAAGACGATCTCGTCGTAGACCTCGTCGGAGATAACCAGAGGTCTTGCCGACGGGCGAAGCTCTAGCAACCTTCCACGAGCTCCCGGGGCACGACCGTCCCGAGCGGATTCGAGGGCTGTTGACGAGTATCGCCCGGGTCCGCGGAGTTACCAGGCGCTCGAGGTCCTCCAGGCGGGGCAGGAAACCCTCCCCCCGCGACAAGGGGGTAGGCAGAGCACGCGGGCCCCGAGCAGGTGGGCGATCATGCGGTAGTTCGGCCAGGCGGGGTCGGGCAACATGCACCTCATCGCCCGGTTCGAGCAGGGCGAGGAGCGCCAGGTAGAGCGCCTGGATACCCCCCTGCGTGACCACCACCTGCTCCGGGCTTGCGCCGTAGCCGTTGCGCCGGGAGACTTTCTCCGCCAGGGCTTCGCGCAGCTCGGGAATTCCGGCGTTGGGGGCGTAGCGGGTAAGGCCCATCCGCGCGGCCCGGTGGGCGGCCTCGACGACGTGTTCGGGGGTAGGGAAGTCCGGCTCCCCCACCTCGAGGTGGATGGCTTCGGGTCCTTCCAAGCGAGCTCCATGATCTCGCGTATGCGAGAGACGGGCATCGAGCCGCGATCGACGACGGAGGTGCGGCTCTGTTACCGATCGGGGTTCTGGTCTCGTGGTGACGCAATGTGATTCCTCCTTTGCCTGTTAGTGCAACCCCAGGTTATCGGCGCTCCGAAGGTTCGTCACGTAGCCCGCGGTTTGGGGAGCACGGCTCTTCGGATCCGCGAACTGTGGTAAGCCCCGCACCAATCTGTGCTCCTTGGGCCAGTTAAGCAAGGTGCTCCTCCCGATACCGCCCCGCCGTCTACTCACCGTCGCCAGCCCGGCCGAAGCCTCGCGCCATCTCAAGGTAGAACCCGGCAGCCCGTTCCACATGCTCGACGGTACACCGCTCTTCCCTCGAATGCGCCTGTGCGATCGAACCCGGCCCAGAAAACGATGCTCGGGATCCCTTTGAGTTGCTGCAGCTTGCTCGCGTCACTCCCGTAGGAGACCCCGTGCAGACGGTCCTCCAGGCCCGATTTCGACGCGACCTGCTGCGCGCAGCGAGCGATCGGATTCCGGCGGCGTGCCGAGTGGCCAGTCCAAGAGCAACTCCTCCACCTCGAAGTCAACGCTTGACCCCTGAAGACGTTCCCGTAAGGTGCCCACGATACCGTCTAGCACGTCGCGGGCATCCTCGCCGGGGATGACCCTCCTGTCTACCTCGATCGCGCACTCCTCCGGGACTATGTTGATCTGGGTTCCGCCCCAGATCGCCGCCACGACGATCGAAGGTGGACCTACCAATGGGTGGTCGACCAGCAAGTCCGCTCTCTATGTCCTCCTTTATGACACGCAACACCTCCGCCATTTGGTAGATGGCGTTGTCTCCCTCGTGGGGAACCGAGCTGTGAGCCGCCTTGCCGTGGGTCTTGAGCCGGAACCTCGCGCACCCTTTGTGCGCCACCACTATCCCCAGATCGGTGGGTTCTCCCACGACGGCGCCCGTCACGGGCACGTCCGAGTCGAGGAAGGCCAGTATTCCCTTGTAGGCGCCTCCTCGTCCACCGAGGCGCACAGGATGACATCCGACGACAGTTGCTCCGGGTTCCTGGCGCACTCTTCCACGGCATGGAGCATCGCCGCCAGCGAACCCTTCGTGTCGCACGCCCCCCGGCCGTAGAGCCGACCGTTCGAGTAGGCGGGCTCCAACGGATTCTCCATGCTCCCCAGGGAGACCGTGTCCATGTGCGCCTCGAACAGCAGAGCGTTCTCGGGCCTGCCCACGCGTAGCTCCGCGATCACGTTCTCCCGTCCTGGAAACACGGATTGCCGGTGGACTCGCAGACCGGCCTTGCGGCATCGCTGCTCGACGTAGTCGGCGACCTCTCGCTCGCCCTTAGCATCTTCCCCGAAGAATGGGTTCACGCTCTGGATGCGAATCAGGTCCTCGAGCGTCTCCAGCGACGGATGCTTCTTTTTCACGGCAACTCCTCCTCTACCGGTTACCACCTATTCGACCTTCAATAGGGCACGGGCATCTCCTCCGATCATCCGCTGCGCTCCTTCAGCACCGCTCCAGTTTCGAACTACATCACGCCGAACTTCTTGAATGCTTCTTGGGCGCCCATCCCGTCTTCGATGGCCCGCCCTACCAAATTCTCCTTTTGCACCTTCTCCAGAGCTCTGCGGAACACCTCTTCTTCGGCGGCGCGAGGAATCACGCATACCCCATCAATGTCACCGAAGACGACATCTCCCGGCTTTATTCTGACCCCACCAATCTCCAGCGGCACTCGGAAGTCTATAACCTTTCCGCGCGGCGCCTGATCTTGGGCATATCCTCCGTAGGAGAAGGTGGGAAAACCCAGTTGGAGGATCCCGCGGGTGTCGCGATGGTAGCCATCCACGACCGCTCCCGCGGCCCCAAGTTTTATGGCGCGCGTACTCATAAGCTCGCCCCAAAGTGCATATTCCGGCGAAGCGCCACCACAGATGTAGACCTCTCCGGCCTTTAATCTGTCGAGCGCCGGAACATCAGGCCGAAGGGCTCGGATATGGAGCCGGTGGCGCTGGCACCGTGTGAGTCGGCGAAAACATCAGCCTCCAGCACCGTCATAGCCCGCCCGGTGACCACCATGTTGTCGCGGAGTGGTTTGATTTGCGGCGGTAGGAACTGGCGTAGCAGCCCCATGGTGTCCATGACGTCGCCGACCACCGCCGTGAAAAGATCGCGACGGAGCGTGTCGAATAGCTCTTCGTCCGAGCCCCACTGCTTCACGTTCGACTACCCTTCCCTTGCCCGTCCATAGCGCTAATAGCAGTCTAAGGTGAGCAGATGACACGCGCCATAAGGTTCGTTGGGCCGTCCTGCAGAAGTGTGTATCTGCGCGAGCCTCTCGCCTGCCTCAAAGAGATCCATTCGCCTCCGCGTCTGCGCGGGCCATAAGAAGTGCTCGCTGAGTGCGAGATCCTTTAGTCGTGGGTCAATCGAGCTACGCGAGAGCGGGAATCGGCTTTCTACGGGGGTCTATGGGGGTTCCTGGGAGTCTAACGGCACCTACGTAACTTGACTACGAATCAGAAGGTCGAGTATCCAAGTTAGCTTTGTACAGCTATTATCATAACTCGGTGCGGGTAGAGGCGGGGGTATACGGGGGCCTAGTGAAACGGGCGAAAAGAATATGCCCTGCAAAAGAGGGTTTGTGGGGAGCTGCCGGAGAAGGATTCGAACCTTCACTAACTGATCCAGAGTCACTCTCGATACGTTCACGACTGTTGCTGAGTGTTTCTAGAACGGCTTATCTAAGCCGTTTTGTCTCATAGAGTGTTTCTGGATGTTCCGCGAGGTTTCTGGCGGGTTGGTGTACTAATTGGTGTAGTACCCAGCGTATGGAAGATGTACGGATCTTCAAGGCCGCCCACGCACGCTGAAGCCGTGGCCCAACTGGGGGCTGTACCACTTGATCCGCCCTTCTGCCATGTGTTTCGCGCCTCCTCGGTCGTACGAGGGCCGGAATCCATAATGTAGGATCCTGGCCTCGTCGTCCGCGGGCTAACGGACAGCAGGACGGCTACTTCGGAGGACGCAAACGTTCTCCGCCGTGGCCCCCCACTCGTCTCGGGTCACCTGGTACAAAACCGGCTCCCCCTCCTCAAGCGTCGTAGATCTGGCTCCTCCTACCCCCCAGTTGCGCACGAAGAAATCCTCGACGAAAACATCTTCGCCCTCGCCGAGGGGGGAGATAAAACCGTAGCCCCTCTCCTTGCTGAACCACTTTACCTTTCCTTGAGCCATGTCCTTAAGCCCGCCTTTCCTGTAGTCGGGACTCCACCTCGAATGAACGCTGTCCCCTAGTGCTTACCTGCTTCTGCAATGCGCCTAGCAAGCTCGAGATTGGACTCTAACCCTTGCGGCTGCATCACGAGGGTGCCTATGGCAAAGTACGCCTCCTGCTCACGGGCACACCGTTCGCAGTAGGGTATGCCCCGGATCTCCATCACTGCCTGATGGAGGTAGGGGTACTCCGTCTTGCTTCGCACCTGACATGGCCCCGGCTTCGTCGAAGCCCCGATCAAGAGGACCTCCTGCCTTCGATGTGTCCCAACATACCCTGCTGCCGTAGTAGCCTCTCTGGCTTCAGAAGCCGAATCGACCATCGCAAACGGTGCCGCCGGGACCCTCTCATTACGCCATCCCCTTTCCCATGCAAGCTTGAGTTCCTACACCTCGAACCACGCCATCCTCTCGGCCTCGCGCAGCTTTGCTTTGGCTTCCTCTACCTCGACGTCTGCCCGATCCAACAACCCTTCCCACCTGCGCTCAAGAGCTTCGTCGGCCGAGGCCCAGGCGGTGCGCAGATTCCTCTCCAAGGCGCGCACGTGCTCTTTGCGACGGCGCCACTCCTCAGCCGCGCCCTCCGCCTCCGCGTGCTCCCGACAGACCGGCTCCGACAGACGGCCCGACGCTGCAGCAGGCCGCTCGCACGAACGCCGGGCGCACGACTCTACCTTCCGTTCGTGGGTCGCGCGGCTGCGCGTGGTCCGGCGCTGTTCGATCTCCAGCTCTTGGTCCATTCGGTGCACTTCGCAGGCAAAGCAGGCTAGCCCTGGGTTGCCCGCGGCAAGTTTCGTAGGCTCACCTAGGATCGGATAGGAGACGCACTCCTCCCCGTTAGAACATCGGCGGATTATCGTCTCCTATCTCCTCGGGGTGGAAAGATCCAGATCCGCGAGATGAGAACCCTCGAGCCAGTGGAGCGTCAAGAGCCAGTGGAGCGTCAACTATCATGCCACTACTAGGCTTACTGCTCCTGTTCTCGAGCCTGCTGCTCCA
>CAWFVR010000003.1:0-102293 GCA_963819315.1 uncultured Rubrobacteraceae bacterium | reverse complement strand
CCCCACTCCTTCCACTTCCAATATATAGCGCACCGGGGGGCTTGCTTCAAGCCCCGGGTCGTGCCGCATAATGCCGGCCGAAGCCAGAACCTACGGAAATGGGAGTAGCGAAATGCGTGTGTTGTTGTCGACGTATGGGTCGCACGGGGACGTCGAACCGATGGTGGGACTCGCGGTGCGGTTGCGGGCACTCGGCGCGGAGGTGCGGGTGTGCGCGCCGCCGGACTGCGCGGAGCGCTGGCCGAGGGATGTGCGCGCCGGCGGCGGGCGGCGTGATGCCGGCCGGAGTGCGGCGATGACCGAGCATGCGGTGGTGATCGCCGGAGGAGGTCCGACGGGGCTGATGTTGGCGGGCGAGTTGGCGTTGGCGGGGGTCGACGTTGCCATCGTCGAGCGGCGCGCCAGCCAGGACCTCCCCGGCTCGCGCGCGGGCGGTCTGCACGCACGCACCATCGAGGTCCTCGATCAGCGCGGAATCGCCGATCGGTTCCTCTCGCAGGGGCAGGTGGCTCAGGTCGCGGGCTTCGCCTGGATCCCTTTGGACATCAGCGACTTTCCCACCCGGCACAACTACGGGCTCGGGCTGTGGCAGAACCACATCGAGCGCATACTGGCCGGCTGGGTCGGCGAGCTGGCGGTGCCGATCTATCGCGGACGTGAGGTGACGGGTTTCGCGCAGGACGACACCGGCGTCGACGTCGAGCTCTCCGACGGCCAGTCGCTGCGGGCGGAATATCTCGTCGGGTGCGACGGCGGACGCAGTCTGATCCGGAAAGCCGCCGGCATCGAGTTCCCCGGGTGGGATCCGACGACCAGCCACCTGATCGCCGAGGTCGAGATGGCCGAGGAGCCGGAATGGGGCCTACGCCGCGACGCGCTCGGGATCCATTCCTTGAGCAGGATGGGGGATGGGGGTCCGGTGAGACGCTGCGACATTCTTTAGAGAACGCACAAGGGAGGGAGCGGATGGGCTGCTACGTGTTGGGTTTCCAGGAGATCGACCAGACGCAGGTCGCGGTCGTTGGCGGCAAGGGCGCGCACCTGGGGGAGCTTTCGCGGATCGAAGGCATCCGCGTGCCGGCTGGCTTTTGCGTGACGACGGACGCCTTCCAGCGGATCATGGCGGAAGCGCCGTCGATCGACGATCGGCTCGATCGGCTGTCGCGCCTGAAGCCGGACGACCGGGAGGCGATCCGCGCGCTCAGCGCGGAGATCCGCCGGACCCTCGAAGGGATCGCCATCCCCGACGATCTGGCGGCGGCGATCACCCGCCCGCTCGCCCGGCTCGGCGAGCAAGCCGCCTACGCCGTCCGATCCAGCGCGACGGCGGAGGACTTGCCGACGGCCTCCTTCGCGGGCCAGCAGGACACGTACCTGAACGTCGTGGGGCCGGCGGCGATCCTCCAGCACGTCAGCCGGTGCTGGGCCTCGCTCTTCACCGAGCGGGCCGTGACCTACCGCCTGCGGAACGGCTTCGACCACCGGAAGGTCCACATGGCCGTGGTCGTGCAGCAGATGGTCTTCCCGCAGGCGGCCGGCATCCTGTTCACGGCCGACCCCGTCACGGGCAACCGGAAGGTCGCCTCCGTGGAGGCCAGCTTCGGCCTCGGCGAGGCCCTGGTCTCCGGCCTGGTGAACGCGGACGTCTACAAGGTGCGGGACGGCGAGGTCGTCGCCAAGGCGGTCGCCACCAAGCAGCTTGCCATCCACGCCTCGCCGGCAGGCGGGACGCAGGAACAGGCGATCGAGCCGGAGCGGCAGGAGCAGCCAGCGCTGACGGATGCGCAGGTCGTGCGGCTCGCGCAGCTGGGCCGGCGGATCGAAGCGCACTTCGGCCGCCCCCAGGACATCGAATGGTGCCTGGTCGACGATGACTTCCAGATCGTCCAGAGCCGGCCGATCACCACGCTGTTCCCCATCCCCGCGGCCGGCGACCGAGAGAACCACGTCTACGTCTCCGTCGGTCATCAGCAGATGATGACCGACCCCATGAAGCCCCTGGGGCTCTCCTTGTGGCAGCTGACGACCCGCCGGCCCATGGACGAGGCCGGCGGGAGGCTGTTCGTCGACGTCACCCAGGTCCTGGCTTCGCCGGCGAGCCGCGCAGGCCTCCTGGAGGTCCTGGGGAAATCCGATCCGCTGATCGGGGACGCGCTGCAGACCATCCTCGACCGCGGCGACTTCATCCCGTCGCTCCCGGACGAGGGTCCCGGCGGGGCGCCGGCCGGCGGCGCGCCAGCCCCGATCGAGACCGATCCGGCCATCGTCGCCGAGCTGATCGGGCGCAGCCAGGCCTCCATCGCCGCCTTGAAGCGCGACATCCGGACGAAGTCCGGATCGGCGCTGCTCGACTTCATCCTGGCGGACATCCAGGAGCTGAAGCGGATCCTGTTCGATCCGCAGAGCCATCAGGTGATCATGGCGGCGATGGAGGCCACCTGGTGGCTCAACGAGCAGCTGCAGGCGTGGCTGGGCGAGAAGAACGCGGCCGACACGCTCACGCAGTCCGTCCCCCACAACGTCACGTCGGAGATGGGGCTGGCGCTCCTGGACGTCGCGGACGTGATCCGCCCGCATCCGGACGTGGTGGCTTTTCTGCAGCACGTCGAGGACGAGGGCTTCCTGGACGAGCTGCCCAAGCTCGCGGGCGGGCGGGAAGCGCGAGACGCCATCCGGGCCTGGCTCGACAAGTACGGCATGCGCTGCGTCGGCGAGATCGACATCACGAGGCCGCGTTGGAGCGAACGCCCCACCACGCTCGTGCCCATGATCCTCGGCAACATCAAGAACTTCGAGCCGGGCGCCGGCGAGCGGCGCTTCGAGCAAGGGCGGCAGGAGGCCTGGAAGAAGGAACAGGAGCTGCTGGAGCGCTTGCGGGCCTTGCCGGACGGGGAGCGGAAGGCCGAAGAGACCAAGCGGATGATCGACCGGGTCCGGACCTTCATCGGGTACCGGGAGTATCCGAAGTACGGCATGGTCAGCCGCTACTTCGTCTACAAGCAGGCCTTGCTGGAAGAAGCCGAGCGCCTCGTGCAGGCCCACGTGCTTCGTGAGAAGGAAGACATCTTCTACCTCACGTTCCAGGAGCTCCACGACGTCGTGCGCACGAACCAGGTGGATGACCAGCTCATCCGCCAGCGCAAGGACGCGTTCAGGTCGTATCAAGCGCTCACGCCGCCCCGGGTGCTCACGTCGGATGGCGAGGTCATCGCCGGGGCGTACCGACGCGACGATTTGCCGGCCGGCGCGCTGGTCGGCTTACCGGTTTCCGCCGGGACCATCGAGGGGCGGGCCCGCGTCATCCTGGACATGGCGGAGGCCGATCTCGAAGCGGGCGACATCCTGGTCACCGCCTACACGGACCCCAGCTGGACGCCCCTGTTCGTCGCGATCAAGGGCCTGGTGACGGAGGTGGGGGGCCTGATGACCCATGGCGCGGTGATCGCACGGGAGTACGGCTTGCCGGCCGTCGTGGGGGTGGAGCATGCCACCCGGCTGATCCGGGATGGGCAGCGGATCCGCGTGCATGGAACGGACGGGTACGTCGAGATCCTGCCCTAGCCGGGCCAGCCCGACAGGTAGCCGGGCGGCACGTGGTCGGTCAGCCAGACGCCGTTGGCGGCCTGGTAGAAGGCGTGGCCGGCCGCGTGCATGGCCGCGGCGTCCACCGTCAGGATGACGGGCGCCTCGCGGCGTGCGCCCACCTGGGTCGCGGTCGCCGGGGTGGCGGGCGCACCAGGTTGACGCGCACATCGCGAGGAACTCCGCCACCTTCTCCTCATCCCAGTCCGGCCCCGGGTAGGAGGGGCCTCAGCTCATCGGCATCATCATGAAGTGGTCGCCACCCATCGTCGTCATGGAGTGGTGGCCACCGCCCGTCGGCATCATTATGAAGAGCTCACCGGAGGCGGTTATCGTTTGGGCTGAGGCTGGTCCAACAGCCATAGCCACCATCACACTCAGTGCCACCACCGTCAACAACATCACGATACGCTTCTTCATGCCTCTGTGTTCTCCTTTCCCGCCCACGAGTACCTGGGGCGCGGCAGCGCGCCGTACCTATTCTACCTACCTTGTTATACGAACCGCTGGCGTGGGCGGATTGCGTACCCTTGGGCCCGAGCGAACTTCCCAGAACACCTACCTACTAGGAAGTTCGGCGAATAAGCGCTGCTGGTCTTCGTGCGCACTTTTCTTAGATCTGGTATCGGGGCGCAGCCACAGCGAGACGTGGGAAGGCTGCATCGTCTCTCCTACTGCCCCGACCAAATGGCGGTCTAGCGCACGAGATAGGGGAGGACGATCCCGAGGAGGAACAACTATTCCGGGATCTCTGGGAGGACGAGACTCAGCGAGAGATAGTGATAGATTGCCTCAAGGCAGATTGTGAGATCAGAGTGGGGAGGCCTCCGGGTTTTTGGGAGGTTAGCTCACGGAGATCAGGAGGTGGCGGTGTCTGTGGGAGGAGTACGAGGGGAATTATCCAAAGTGTTTATCTGATCTTCGGAGAAACCCCTTCTAGGCACTTCGGAGAATAGCGTTTCCTTAGGTGCTTAGGTGCGCCGAGACTCTTCCGCTGGCATCATACGTTCTAGGTGTGAGCGCATCGAACAAGGGAGAGCGAGAACCGATGAGCATCTTTCCTACCAGGATCCTTCTGGCCACCGACGGCTCCAAGGAGGCCCAGTTGGCTGCCACCACCGCCGCAGACCTTGCTCAGAGGACCAACTCAGAGCTGCATGTACTCACCGTGGGCGCTGACTACCCACTCTACGAGTTGCCCGACTATCCCGCCCGCTTCGAAGATGTGCTACAGGAACAGAGACGCGAGGCCAAGGAGGTGCTCGAGCAGCAGGCCAGGAGGATAGAGGAGGCGGGGGGGAGCGTTAAGGAGAAATACCTCAGAGAAGGTAGAGCCGACGAGGAGATCATTATCCTGGCCGAGGAGATAGGGGCGGGGTTGATAGTTATGGGCAGCAGAGGCCAGGGCAGGGTAAGGAGGGCGCTTATGGGCAGTGTCTCGGATGCGGTGGTCCGGCACGCCCACTGCCCGGTCACCATTGTTCGGGATATTGCGCAATAAGCGTAAAAAGCGCAGAAAGTGCCTCCAAGTGCCCCGAGGGCATATGGCATGAGCCTCGTTGCTCATTCCTGATAGGGGAGGTGTAGTGGTGGAGGAGAGGAAAGTAAGCGGTTTTCTGAACTACGGTGAACAACTGAGAACACGTCGCTTCTGACTACGAATCAGAAGGGCGCAGCGTTTGAGTCTTGTCGAGCGCACGTGTAACCCCGCCGATCGAGGTTTGCACGAAGCCGCACCCGACAATACACTGTCCCAGCACGAAAAAGGGCATAGGTAGAGGCTTAGAACTCCTTCCCGAAGATGGGCGCCCAAGGGGCGGAGCGAGCCAGTGGCGCAACCGGCTACGCGAGACTGAAGGCTCAGTGGCCGGTTGCTTTTTTGAAGAGGAAGAAAACAAAACATTCAGACAAGAAACGGAGTGCTAGGGCTTTGGCTCGATCGTCCTGTCACGCCGACTCGTCCACTGTATATGTGGAGTGATCTGGATCGTGCGGCTGCAGGACTTGGGCATGGACCAGCTTCTTGAGAGCGTCAGGGACGCAGTGGTCGTCGTAGACGCAAGCAGCGGCAGGATAGTCCTGTGGAACGCAGCCGCGACTAAGCTCTTCGGATACTCCTCCTCGGAGGCACGCCACCACAGGTGGACCGTAATCGTCCCCGAACGCCTCAAGGCGCAATGCGAGGCGGGTATGGCGCGCTACCGGGATACAGGCCACGGACCTTACATCGACTCCCACGTCGTACTGGATTTGCCTGCAGTGTGCAAGGACGGCGAGGAAATCACGATCGAGATAGCGCTCAGCCCCATAAGCCTGAGCCACAACGTGGAGAACCGCGGGCGCTTGGTGCTTGCTATCATCCGCGACGTCACCGAGCGCAAGGAAGTCGAGAAAGTCATCAAAGAGAGCGAGGAGCGCTTCCGCTCTTTGGTACAGAACACCTCCGATATCATCACGATCCTCGATGCTGATGGCACCATCCGCTACGTAAGCCCGGCAGTCGAGAGGGTGATGGGCTACAAGCCCGAAGAGCAGATAGGGACCGACGCATTTCGCCCAGTCCATCCGGACGACAGGGAGCAAGCGCTCGAGCATATTCGCCGAGGTCCTGAAAAGCCCTGGGCTTCACCCGCCCTTGGAGTTCCGGGTGCCGCACAAGGACGGCTCCTGGCGCTACCTCGAGCACGTCGTGAACAACCTGCTTGACGACCCGGCCGTAAGGGGCGTGGTGGTCAACTCCTGGGACGTCACCGAGCGCAAGGCCCTGGAGGAGCAACTCCACCATCAGGCGTTTCACGATCCGCTCAGCGGTCTGCCGAATCGGGCGTTGTTCATGGATCGCCTCGAACACGCCTTTGTTCGTGCGAATCGGCGGGGCAGCAAGATCGCGGTGCTGTTTATGGACCTGGACAACTTCAAGGTCATAAACGACAGCCTGGGGCACGAAGTAGGGGACCAACTGCTCGTAGCAGTCGCCGAGCGTATAAAGGATTGCCTGCGTCCCGAAGACACCGCCGCGCGCCTCGGCGGGGACGAGTTCACTATATTGATCGAGGACGGTTGACAGTGTAGAGTGACGCAGCTCGAATTGCGGAGCGGATCGCAGAGATCCTGCAACCTCCCTTCGCTCTCGACGAACAAGAGGTTTTCTCCACCGCCAGCATCGGGATCGCGCTCAGCAGCCCACTCCAGAAGCAGCCAGCGGATCTCTTGAGGCACGCGGACCTGGCGATGTACCGGGCCAAACATAAAGGCAAGGCCCGCTATGAGGTGTTCGAGCCCAGCATGGATGCTAAGGACGCATTGGAGCGCCTGACGGTTGGAGACCGGGCTCAGGCGAGCCCTGGAGCGGCGAGAGTTCAGAGGTCTACTACCAACCCATCGTGGCGCTTGAGAACGGCAGGATCGCCGGGGTAGAGGCGCTGGTGCGCTGGGAGCACCCAAACGGGGCTGCTGCTGCCCGAGGAATTCCTTTCTGTCGCCGAGGAGACGGGCCTGATCGTGCGGATCGGGCAGTGGGTGCTTCGAGAAGCCTGTCATCAGGCGCGAGCGTGGCAAGAACGCTACCCTAGCAAACCGCCCTTGACGGTGAGCGTGAACCTCTCTACCAAGCAACTCTTCCGTCCCGAGTTGGTCGCGGAGATCCTGGCCGAGGCCGAGATATACCCTGGCTCTTTGCGACTGGAGATCACGGAGGGCACCATGATGAGCAACGGCGTACACTCGGCCAACCATGCCCTCCGTAAACTAAAGGAGTTGAGCGTCGAGCTCGCGATTGACGACTTTGGGATGGGCTACTCCTCACTCTCTTACCTCAAGCACTTACCCGTGGACTTCTTGAAGATCGACCGCTCATTCATTGCTGGACTCGGACAAGACGCCGACGGCGCATCAAAGGACGCGGAGATCGTGTCGGCGATGATCGACCTGACGCACGCCCTGGGGTTGAAGGCAGTCGCCGAGGGGGTAGAGACCTCTGAACAGCTGACGCGGTTGCGCATCATGAAGTGCGACCTCGCCCAGGGGAACTATTTTTCGGAGCCGCTTCCGAGCGGAGCGCTGGCGGTTATCTTGGAAGAGGACCTTTCGGACCGAGGTTAGCCTAGGGCCCACACGACTTTCTCAGCAGCCACCCGTTGGCGCGACACACGCTCTTTGCGGTCGCTCATCGAAATACTTCGTGGGTCGCCAGGCTACACCAACCAGTACACCAACCCACCAGAAACAACAGTGAACGACGAGCAACCCCATTTGCGCGGATTCGGCTTAGATAAGCAGATTTTCGAACAACCGAGAACAAGGGTAAACGAACCGGCTAGGACTTAAAATCCGGGTCCTGAGAAGGAGTGTGGGTTCGAGTCCCACCGCCCCTACTGACCAGGTGGCGAGGCAATGTGCTACGAGCATACAATCTTGCCGCATGACAGACCATCACAAGAAAGCGGTCATTCTGACGGAGCTCTCTTTGATGCTGGCCGCCGTCTTCTGGGGCACCAACTACGCAGCGACGAAATACGCGGCCGAGTTCATACCCCCTCTGCTAATAGTGGGGATTCGCTTTACCGTCGGTGGACTCTTGATGCTCGGCCTCCTGCATATCCTGGAGCCGGCCAGCAGGCTTGCCACGAAGGACCTTCTTCCCGTGGCGGGACTGGGGTGCCTCGGGGTAGCGATCGGCCAGACGGCCTTTACCTTCGGCGTGAGCCTGACCAGCGCCGCCAACACCGGCCTGATCTTCGCCACAGCCCCAGTGTGGGGGCTGCTATTAGGCTCGATGCTCGGGCTGGAGAGACCCACGCCGAGAGGCATACTGGGGGTGGGGCTCTCGATCCTGGGCGTCGGCATCGTGTTTTACGAGGGCCTCGGGGCCGAAGGCGCGAGCCTGGTCGGCGATTGCCTGGTGCTCCTGGCGGCCATGGGTTTCGGGGCCTACACCGTCCTGTCGATGCCCGTGCTCGAGCGCCGCTCTCCGCTCGCAGTGGCAACCTACTCTCTGCTTTTCGGAGGGCTTGTCGTCCTGCTGCTCTCTGCTGGGTACCTTGCCGGGCTGGAGTGGGGTAGCGTGGGCATGGGAGCCTGGGCGGCGGTGGCCTTCTCGGCCATCTTCGCTACGGCCTTCGCCTTCTCGGCCTGGCAAACGGGAATCTCGCGCATAGGAGCCAACAGGGTACTGGTCTACCAGTACTTGATAACCGTTACGGGGGTCGCATCGGGCATCGTCTTCTTTGGCGAGGTACTCGGGATCGAGAAGCTGATCGGCGGGGCGGTCATACTCGTGGGCGTGTACCTGGCCCGGCGCCAGTGATCCAGATGAGTGTCGCGATAACATGTTAGTTGCCGTCGGCACCGCCGGCTTGTTACATTGAAGGTATGATCCCGGATAGAGTACCCGAGCGCCGCTACGTGATCTTCGCCGAGGGTTGGTTCGCGAGCCGCCACGCGAAGACCGCCCACGGTTTGCTGCGCTACGGCAAAGACGAGGTGGCGGCCGTCGTCGACTCGACGCTCGCGGGCCGCAGCGTGCGCGACGTCACGCCCGAGCTCGAACGCGACGCGCCCATAGTCGGCAGTATCGAGGAAGCGCTCGAATACTCCCCGACCTCGGTCCTCGTCGGGCTGGCCCCGGCGGGCGGGCGGCTGCCCGAGGATTGGATGGCAAGCCTCGAGCGAGCCGCTGATGCGGGGCTCGAGATCGTCAGCGGACTCCACCAGCGCCTCGCACCACAGTTGCCCGGCAAGAAGGTCTGGGACGTGCGCGAGCCGCCAGAGGACATCCCGCTGTTCTCAGGCGAGGGCTTCGGGGTGAAACCGAAGGTCGCCCTCACCGTCGGCACGGCTAACGCCATAGGCAAGATGACCGCCACGCTGGAGGTGCAGCGGGCAGCCCGGGAAGCCGGCCTTGAGGCCGAGTTCATCGCCACGGGGCAGACGGGCATCATCATCGCGGGGTGGGGTATCTCTGTCGATGCGGTGGTCTCTGATTTCGTCGCCGGAGCCTCGGAGCAGCTGGTGCTGGAGGCGGCCAGAAGAGATCCGGACCTGATCCTGGTCGAAGGCCAGGGCTCTCTGGGTCACCCGGCCTACTCGGGGGTGACGCTGGGGCTCCTGCACGGCTCGTGCCCTGACTGCCTCATCCTGTGCGCCGATGCCTCCAGAGAAGAGGTAGTGACGGGCGTCCCGCGCCCGAGCCCAGCACGCGCCGCCAGACTCTACGAGGAGGTCGCCGCGCTGGTCAAGCCGGCGCCCGTAGTGGCGGTGAGCCTCAATACGGGGGATCTCGACGACGAGGCCGAGGCCGAAGAGTTCGTCGCGCGAGTGTCCGAGGAGACGGGTCTGCCGGCCGCCGACCCGTTCCGGGGCTCCGCCGCCCCGATCCTGGAAGCGGTGCTCGACGCGCCCAAGACGAGCGCTGCAGGCTTCTGAACCCGCGTCCCACCTCGAATGACCTGCACCAATTCTCGAATAGTTGATCCCGGCAAGAAGTCGGGAGTGATTGCGCCTCAGAAATAAAAAGCTGGAATGCGGAAGCGAAGTCGGCCAGCGGCGAAGGGCGCGTACGGTGAAAGCTAAGCCTGTCAGGGCGTAGCGTGCTGAAATTCGCGGTCCTGGCTTTCTTTCTTGCCAGGCGAATCAGCCGGCGATCCATACGAGGCATTCTCCAGGCCAAAGCTGAAAATGTAGGCGCGTGCCGAACCTTCCAGCTTCCCGGCCTGGATCCCGGCGAAGCGTGCTCTCGCGGCTGCGTCGATCCACCCGGCGGCGAGGACCGCGCTGATGCCGGTGACCGCGATGACTGCGACGACCGAAACGAGGATTGCCATACCGAGCAGCCCCGCGCTCGTGAACGTTCCTCTGCGCCTGTGGCGTGTGATATCCAGCATTGCCGCAAGCCACAGGACAATTATCGCCAGGGTTAACGAGGGCCACAGAGCATACGCGAGGACGGAAGTCGCAGGAGACATGTCGTAGTCGAGTTCTCGACGGTCCCCTTAAGACGTCCCCGATAGCGAGGCGTCCCTGAGGCTATCCGAGGATGGTTCCTCCGACATCTGGTCCACCGCCTTTTTGGGGACGGCTTGCCGGTAGACCTCGTAAGCCATCTGCAAATGTTCCTTCATTCGCGTCTTGGCTAGCGCCTCATCCTGGTCGATGATGGCTCCGTAAATCAACCGGTGTTGCTCTTGAGAGATCTTCTTCGCTTCGGGCATGGTGTAGCGCTCGGATAGAGTCCTGATCGTCATGCCTATAGAGACCATGAACAGACTTAGCAGTCTGTTCTTTGAAGCGTTGGCTATGGTCGTATGGAACGTTATGTCCGGGAAGTAGGCGTCAATGTTCTTGCGCATCGCCGCGAGATCCTGCTCCGTCCGCCGGATAGCGGCCATTCCCACCGCCGGTATCTCTATGGCCTCCCTGGCCGTCCACAGCTCCTCCAGCGTCAACTCGTCTATGTCGAGCAGCAGGGTTATAGAGTCGTTCAGGTACTCCGCTACCCCGGTGCCGTCCAGCGATCTGACGAACGTGCCGCCCGTGGGACCCGTCGAGCTCTCCAGCACGTTTAGCGCCTCAAGGACCTTGAGCGCCTCCCGCACCGTCGGCCGGCTGACCCCGAGGTGCTGGGCCAGATCCATCTCCGGCGGCAGCCTGTCGCCCGGACGTAACTTCCCCGAAGAGATCGCGCCGCGTATGTAAGCGACTATTTGCTCGTATGTCTTGCGCGTCTTCCGCGGTCCCCTCAGACTACGTTTTCCCACCATGCCACAGCTCCCTTCGGGGTTATTCATCAATTCTAGGATATGTCCTCTGCTTATTGCACGAGCGTGCCTATTCTTCTATCGGGCGGCTCACACTATCGCCCGGTTTTCAAGCTTCTCCATGAAGCCACCCGGCGATGAAGCACGGATGAATCGTCGACGATCTTCGACATCTACCCGGTCAAACTCGCTGGTCGCTACCGTGGGAATCGGCACTCCCTGTTTGCAGATACATTTGTTTGACAAATTACCATGGTTTGGCTATCGTGGCCTCTGGGGGTGCTCGGTGTGGCAACGTAGAAAGAGAGCCGAGGGTCGACTCGCGACCTGACAAGGAGGGTCTGAGATGGCTGAACGGCCATCGGGCGAGGCGAGGGCTCAGCTGGAACGACGATAGGGGGGATCGAGACCACCGTTTCTCAGAACGATCTGATCTATGCTTCGGTGATTGCTTTCCTCGCCTGGGTCGTTTGCGTCTACGACTACATTATGTTCGGGACGCTGCTCCCGAAGATGGCGGATGACTTCGGCTGGACGACCGCTACCAGCACTACGATCGCCACCGTGGTCGCGATCGGGACGTTCTTCGTAGCCATCCTGGTAGGGCCGATGATCGACTACCTGGGCCGCAAGAGGTCGCTGATCATCACCACCGCCGGCACGGCCGTAAGCTCCGGCCTCACGGGGCTAACTCCCGCGACGTTTGCGGCACCTTACCTGACGGTCATTCGATCCATCTCCGGTCTCGGATACTCCGAGCAGGCGGTGAATACGACCTACCTCAACGAGCTCTACGGCAACCGGAAGAGCCGGGGGTTCATATACGCCTTCATACAGGGCGGGTGGCCTATCGGCGTGCTGCTCGCGGCGGCCTTCACGGCGCTACTGCTCGGGTCCGTGGGATGGCGGGGTGTGTTCGTGCTCGCCACCATACCGGCGCTCATAGTCGCCGCGCTCGGCTTCAGGCTCAAGGAGTCGCCGAGGTTCCTGGCCATGCAGCGGGTCCGGGAGCTCGAGAAGGAGGGCCGGCATGAGGAGGCTGTCGAGTTCGGCCGCCACTTCGACATAGACGTTCATCACGTACAAGAGACCACCCTGCAGCAGATCTTCGAGCCCGACATCAGGAGGCACACGATCTTCCTCTCCCTCGCCTTCCTGACGAACTGGATCGGCATACAGGTCTTCGCCGTCCTCGGAACCACCATCCTCACGGATGGCAAAGGGGTTTCGTTCGGGAGCGCGCTGACCGTCCTCATAGTCTCCAACGCGGCCGCCTACATCGGCTATCTCTGCCACGGGTTCGTGGGCGACCGCATCGGCCGGCGCCTGACCATCGCCGGTGGCTGGGTGATATCCGGCCTCGCCTACACGTTGATGCTGTTCGGGCCGGATTCAGACGGCTTCGTGCTGACCATGTACACGATCGGTCTGTTTTTCATAATCGGGCCCTACGCGGCCCTGCTGTTCTTCATGGGCGAGTCGTTCCCGACCAGGGTACGCGGCACTGGGGCTTCGTTCGTCAACGCCATGGGCCCGATCGGGGCGATCGCTGGAGGGGCGTTGCTCAGCGGCTTCCTCGTGTTGACCGGAGAGAACGTGGTTCTCTCCGCGTTCTTGAGTGGTGGGCTCGCGACGATCATCTCCGGGCTCCTCATGCTGGGTACCCGCGACGTGAAGGACCCGCGCGAAGCCGAGGCGGTGGAAGGGTCCGCATAGCCGCGTGAGGGCACGCGTTCGTACGCTGAAGGAAGAAGCAAAGGGGCGGGCCTGATCAGGCCCGCCCCTTGTAGCCAATGGAAGGAGGGCGCTGATGACCTCTGAACGCTCCCGAGCCGTCCTGGTTACAGGGGCGGGAAGCGGGATCGGCCGCGCCATCGCCGAGAAGCTCGCGAAGGACGGCGAGCGAGTGGTCGTCAACGACCTGAAAGGTGAGACCGCCGACGAGGTCGTCGCCCGGATAAAGGAGTCGGGCGGAGAGGCGGCGGCCGCGCCAGGCGACGTCTCCGATCCGGAGTCCGTACAGCGTATCGTGGAGGCGGCGCACGAGGCTTACGGTCCTCCCGAGATCCTGGTGAACAACGCCGGGTTCCTGCAGCAGAAGCGTTTCGTCGACCTTACGGTCGAAGACTTCGACAGGATGATCGCCGTGCACCTGCGCGGTACGTTCCTGTGCACCAGCGCCGTACTGCCCGACATGCTTTCGCGGGGCAGCGGCATCATAGTCAACGTCGCCTCCCAGCTGGGTCAGATCGGCGGTATCGAGCTGTGCCACTACAGCGCCGCCAAGGCCGGCATCATAGGCCTCACCAAGTCGCTTGCCCGCGAGGTCTCGGCCCAGGGCGTCAGGGTGAACGCGGTGGCGCCCGGACCCATCAACACCGAGCTCGTCCTCGGGCTATCGGATGAGTGGCGCGACGCCAAGTCAGCCGAGCTTCCTCTGGGACGCTTCGGAGAGCCACACGAGGTAGCCGAGACGGTAGCTTTCCTGGTCTCTGACGGGGCTGCGCTCTACGTCGGCCAGACGCTCGGCCCCAACTCGGGCGACGTGATGCTTTGAACCACCGAAGGTAACCCTGTTCGAGGAGACCGAACTCGCATGGAGAGCTCTGATACGCCCACCATACTGATCACAGGCGCTGGCATAGGTATCGGCGCGGCGACGGCCCGCGCGTTCGCGGACGCCGGCTGCCGGGTCATAGTGACGGACGTACTGGAAGAGGAGGGGAGATCGGTCGCCAGCGGCATCGAATCCGGGGGCGGCGAGGCCGAGTACCAACACCTTGACGTCACGGACACAGAAGAGGTTGACTCCGTGGTGTCCGGCGTTCAGGACCGGTACGGTCCGCTACACACGGTCGTAGCCAACGCCGGGATAGCCCACCGGATACCTCTCACCGAGCTTACCGACGAGAAGTGGGATCATACGCACGACGTGGACTTGAAAGGGGTCATGCGGGTATGCCGGGCCGCAGCCCCGGCCATGAGGGAGGCAGGACGAGGGAGCATGATCGCCGTCTCCTCGATCATGGGCGTCGCCTACGGTTGGGACGAGCACGTCCAGTATTCTGCCGCCAAAGCCGGCGTGGTGGGACTCGTGCGCGGTCTGGCCGTCGAGCTCGCCCGTGACGGGGTGCGCGTCAACGGCATCGCGCCGGGCTACATACGGACTGCCCAGGCGCTCTCCGAAGAGCACTCCCTGGGTCCGGAGGGGCTCGAACAAGCCGCTGAGTTCATCCCGATGGGCAGGGTGGGGGAGCCCGATGACATCGCCGACGTGATCGTGTTCCTCGCCTCGGAGGCCGCCCGCTACATCACAGGACAGGTGCTCGTGGTGGACGGCGGGTTGCTCGTAGGTCGCTACTAGGTCGAGATCATCTTCTTCTCGATGCCGACTCCGGCGGCGAGCGCACGCTCGTACTCCAGCGGCACTGTCGCCGAGTCCTGAAGGGCGAAGCCCGTCGAGTCGAAAACGGTGATGTCGGTGTCGGAGGCGCGTCCTTCGAGCTTCCCGGCGACGACCTGGCCGATCTCGCCCGCTATGTCGTCCTCGGAGATCATCCCTTTTCGGAGAGGGACGTTGATCTCCCCGTCAGTCCGGCACTGGCGGATGTCGTCGACGAAGATGCGGGCCCGCCCGAGTATCTCGGGGTCCAGCTCCTGATCACCCTCCTTGTCCGCTCCCACGGCGGCGATGTGGGTGCCCTCGGAGATCCAGGCGTTCTCGACGATCGGACCCCTGGCCGGGGTAACGGTGACGACGACGTCCGCCCCGCGCACTACCTCTTCGAGGTTCGTAGACGCCCGGATCTCGAAGCGCTCGTACTTCGGTTGCTCGTTTTTTACGAACTCGTCGAGCGTGGCTTGCGAGCGGCTCCAGACGCGCACGTCCTCCCACTCGAATACCTCGTTGCAGGTCGCGAGGGTGCCTTCCGCCATGTTCCCCGCGCCGACTATGGCGAGTACCTTGCTGTCCTTGCGCGCCAGGTGCTTCGCGGAGACCGCCGCCGCGGCCCCGGTGCGCATCACGGTGTGGTAACTGCCGTCGCAGATCGCCAGAGGGAACCCGGTCTCCGGGTGGGTGTAGATGAGGATGGAGAAGACGGTCGGAAGGTCGAACTTCTCGCGGTTCTCCTCGCGGATGGAGACCCACTTGCAGGCCGCCGCCTCGGGCTCCTCGATGTAGGAGGGCATCACCTCCCACTCGCCAGGGTACTTCTCCAGCACGATGTGGCCCTTCGGCTCCATGTAGTAGCGGCCCTCGCCGTGCATCCGGTAGGCGTGCTCGACGCAGGAGTTGTACTCGCCGGGCTCCAGCAGGCCCATCATGTCGGTGCGGCTAAGGATCAGGGTCTTGCGGTTCCTCCAGCTCTCCATCGTCTATCTCCCTGTTGGCTTGTACCGTTGCGTCTAGTGCTCGCCGCACGCGCTCGACCGCCTCCTTGAGCACTGCGACGTCTTCAGAGCTCCAGTCGCGGGGGCCGGGAGCGTAATGAACCGAGATCAGCCCCTCCAGACGGTCTTCGCGCACGATCGGCGCGAGCATCTGCGCCTTTACGCCGTAGTGCTCTATCAGCTCCGAAGGTGGTGCCGGATCGTCCGCCAGGCAATCGTTCTGCACGAGAACCCTTCCGTGCTCCTCCAGAAACCTGACCGTCGAAGCGCCGCGCAGGTTGCGTATCAAGGTATCGTCCCTGAGCGAGCGGACGCCGGGCGCAAGGGCTTCCGCCACGACCGTATCGAGCCCGGAGTCCTGGTCCGGCAGGTCCAGGCGCAAGGTCGTCCGGCTGGCATCTGTCGCCCTTAGAAGCTCCTCCAGTATCTCTTGAAGCGACGCCCGCTCGGCCACTATGCTACCCGCTCGTCCTTATGAGGCCGTGGCCGGTCTCACTACACCGAGGCGCCGGACTTTAGTGACACGCTCTCGATGTAGGCGAGGGCATCCTCGATGGGCACCACGTCGGCGTACTTGGCCTGGATGTCTACCAGGTTTGCCTCGTGGGGCGCCTGCGCCCGATCCCCAACGCACTCGCGGGGGACCAGTGTCGGGTAGCCGTATTGCAGGAGGTCTACGGCTGTCGCCCTGATGCAGCCGCTCGTCGTAGCGCCGCACATGACGATGGTGTCCACCCCTTGGGAGACCAGGATCGAAGGCAAGTTCGTGCCGAAGAAAGCCGAAGCGCCCTTCTTGAGGATTACGGTCTCTTCGTCCCTTCGTCCGAGACGCGGGTCTATCTCGACCCACTTGCTGCCGATGATCAGCTCTCCGAGTCCAGGAGCTTTCTCGAGCCAGAGAGAGCCGTCTTTCAGGTTCGGCTCGAAGCCTATGGTGGTGAAGATGACCGGGATCTCCCGCTCGCGGGCGGCGGCGAGGAGGCGGTTCGTCGCCTCGACCTCGCGCGTAAGCTCCGAGCCCATAGTTGACTCGGGGTCCGTGAAGCCACGGCTGAAATCGACAACGAGGACGGCCGGACGGGCGCCGAGCGTCACGCTCTGCCCGAGGCGGGCACGCTCGTATATCTCTCGAGTCTCGTCGCTCATCGACTTACCCCACGCTTGCCGCTCGCTGCCCGGATCCCCCGGCAAGCTCTTCGCCGAAGCGGGCGCGCTTCACGAACTTGCCGGCGCCGGGCTTCCCGACGAGCTCGTCGCCCTCGACGATGACCTGTCCCCGGACGAGCACGACCTCAGGGGCGCCGCTAACTTCCGTCCCCTCGAAGAGGTTGTAGTCCACGTTCGAGTGGTGCGTCTGGGCGGAGATCTTCACCTGCTTTTCGGGGTCGAAGACGACGATGTCGGCGTCACTCCCGACCGCGATCGTGCCCTTCCTGGGGTACATGCCGAAGAACTTGGCCGGGTTGGTGGAGACGAGCTCGACGAACCGGCTCAGCGAGATACGACCCTGCCGCACGCCGAAGTGATGGAGCATGTGCAGGCGGTTCTCGATCCCCGGCCCGCCGTTTGGGATCTTGGAGAAGTCGTCCCTGCCCAGGGTCTTCTGGCCGTCCCAGTTGAAAGGGCAGTGGTCGGTAGAGACGACGGAGAGGACGTCCGTGGCGAGCGCGTGCCAGAGGTGCTCCTGGTTCTCCTTCGGTCGCGGCGGCGGCGTGTAGACGTACTTGGCCCCCTCGAAGTTCGGCTGGTCCAGCGCCGTCTCGTCGATGAAGAGGTACTGGGTACAGGTCTCACCCCAGGCGTGCCAGTCGTTGGTTCGCGCCTGCGCTATCGGGTCTATGGCCTCCTTGCACGAGACGTGGACGACGTAGAGCGGGGCTCCCGCGATGCGGGCTAGCTGTATCGCCCGGTTCGTCGCCTCTCCCTCCGTGATGGGAGGACGCGTCGCGGCGTGCCACTTCGGCTCGGTCTTCCCCTCAGCGAGCGCTTGCTTGACGAGGACGTCTATGGCGTCGCCGTTCTCGGCGTGAACCATCACGAGCGCTCCGGTCTCGGCGGCGACCTGCATAGTCCTGAAGAGCGTCTCGTCGTCCACCATGATCGCGCCCTTGTAGGCCATGAAGAGCTTGTAGCTCGTCACCCCCTCGTCCGGCGCCTTCTTGAGGTCTTCGAGCGTCCCGCCCTCCTCGAGGTCTGTGACCGCAAGGTGGAAGCCGACGTCGATCACCGGCTTGGCGCGCTCGATCTTCTCGTGCCACGTCGCCAGTGCGTCGGGGAGGCTCTGGCCCGGCTCCTGCAAACAGAAGTCTACGTGGCTCGTCGTGCCGCCGAAGGCGGCCGAGATCGTCCCCGAGGTGAAGTCGTCGCAGGAGACCGTGCCGCCGAACGGCATCTCCATGTGGGTGTGAGGGTCGATAGCGCCCGGTATGACGTACTTGCCGCTCGCGTCGATGACCTTGTCGGCCTGCAAGTCGAGTGACTCTCCGATGAGGGTGACCCTCTCGTCCTCGATGAATATGTCCCCGACGTAGTCGTCGGCGGCCGTGACGATGCGGCCGCCCTTGATCAGTACAGACATATACTGCTTGCACCCCTTTCTACAGACACTACTGTGTTCCCTTCCTGATTAAGTTATGCCTCATTGCCGGCCGGCGGTAAACGTCCTTATGGCGTTGAGCATGACCTCGGCCCCGAGGGCCGCGTCCGCCGGCTCCGCATCCTCCTCGGGCGAGTGGCTGATGCCGTCCTTGCAGGGGACGAAGACCATGGCGCTCGGCACGCGGTCCGCGATGCTCATGGTGTCGTGTGCGGCGCCCGAGTGCATCGCCATGTACGGTTCGCCGCTCGCCTCCGCCGCTCCCTCCAGCGCCGCCACCACGCTCTCGTCCAGCGGCGTCGCCGACAGGGTCTGGCGCTGCGCGTACTCGGCGCTCATGCCGCGCTTCCCGGCGGCTTCTTTCGCGAACGCGGCGATGTCGCGCGCGACGCCGCGGAAGCCGTCCTCGTCAACGCCCCGGATGTCCAGCGAGAAGCGGGCCTCTCCCGGAACGGCGTTTATGAGGTTGGGGCGAAGCTCGATCTCCCCAACCGTCCCGACCGTCCCGCCCCCGGCCTCCTTCGCGAGCCGCTCCAGCTCGAGCATGCACTCTGCCATTACGACGCCGGCGTCCTGGCGGAAGTCCATAGGCGTCGCTCCTGCGTGGTCGCCGCGCCCGTGGACGGTGACGTCGGCGTGGACGTAGCCCGCTATGGCGTTGACCACGCCTATCCGATTCCCCGTGTCCTGGAGCACGCGCGCCTGCTCGATGTGGAGCTCGATCCAACCAATGAGGTCGTCCAGGATGCGGATCGAGTCTTGCCAGCGCTCCGGCTCGTAGCCGGCCTCCTCTGCGTGCTCCCAGAAGCTTCGACCGTCGTCGGTGGCGCGGAACTTCTCGCGCAGCTCTTCCTCGGTCACCCTCTGCGCGATGATGCGGCTCCCCAGAAGCATCTGGCCGAAACCCGAGCCTTCTTCTTCCAGGAAAGAGATGAGCTGTAGTGGAAGGTCCAGCCCGAGCTCCTCGTTGAGGCGGCAGACTTCGAGGGCGGTGACGACGCCCATCGTGCCGTCGTACTTGCCGCCGTTGCGGTTCGAGTCGCAGTGCGAGCCGACGCCGAACACCTTCTCGCCGGCCGGACGGTTCCGGGCCACGAGCGTGCCCACGGGGTCCTCGTAGTGCTCGAATCCCAGAGCTTCCAGCTCCCCGATGAAGTAGTCCAGGGTCTTGCGGTACTCGGGCGTGTAGGCATAGCGCATGATTGACTCTGAGGAGCGCGTGTAATCGGGGCCGGCGAGGGTCTCTATGTCGCGCTCTATCCGCGCCGCGCTCTTCGCGCGGTCTATCGTTAGCGGTTCGGTCGCCATTAAACCTCTTCCTATCTCGCTTGTTACGCCGGAGCGTCGAGCCAGGAGTCGAACGAGGCCCTGATCTCCTCCCTCGTCGCCCCGGACCTGAGGAGCAGGGCGAGCAATAGCCGGGCCTTCAAGCCGTCCAGTGGACCGGCGTAAATGAGGCCACGCTCGAGGAGGTCCACCTCGGAGCCGGTGAACCCGTAGGTAGATCGCAATACCTCACCGCTCCCGGTTCGCGAGGCCAGTATGACCGGCATCCGCCCTGCGAGGTCTTCGAGCCCCTCCACCATGACGGACGGGACGTGACCGCCGCCCAGCCCCTCTATCACGAGCCCGGCGTACCCGTGCCGCGCTATCTCGGGAAGCAGCCTGCCGTCGTCGCCCAGGGTCACGGTGAGCAGCGCCACGGGGCGTTCTTGCGCGTCTTCGGAGAGTGTTATCTTGCGCCGTCCGGCCGGTCGTAGAACCACCCTGACGGTGTTTTCGGAGATCCAGCCTACCGGACCGACCGGATCCGAGCGGAAGGTCGCCGGGTTCGAGGTGTGCGTCTTCCTCACGAACCTGGCCGCGTGGATCTCGTCGTTGAACACGACCACCGCGCCCAGACCCCGGGCCGCCTCGCTAGCCGCAACCTGGATCGAGGCCAGCAGGTTGGCCGGACCATCGGCGCCAGGGAGCGTGGGGTTGCGCATAGCTCCGGTGACCACCACAGGAGCGTCCCGATCCACCAGCAGGTCCAGCACGAAAGCGGTCTCCTCTATCGTGTCGGTGCCCTGCGTGACGACCGCCCCGCTCGCCCCCTCGTCTATGCGACCCTCGATCTCCGCCGCGAGCTCGACGAGGTCGTCCACCGTAAGCTCCCCACTCGCAGCCTGGCGGAACGAGACCGCCGACACCTCGGCAACCTCGGCTATCTCAGGCACGTCCGAGACCAGCGCCTCCCCGGTCAGCGTCGGCTCTACGCCTTTCCCCCCGAATCTGTCGAAGAGATGGTCCCTCCTAGAGAGAAGACCGCCACCCGCGGAAGCGCCAAGGCTCCTCCTCTGTTCCCACTTCCCCATTAGTCTGACAAATATATTAACCGGGCCGGGAGCCCCGATCAAACGCGTTCAGGTGCGCCCGAGAGCCGGCCACTCGGGTTGAGCGTGAACGCCGGGCTCCTGTAAAATGATTTGGTCAGACAAAAGGGGAAATGAAGGAAGGTGGGGGTGTATGGCCGAGAAGGAAATCTTTTGCTCCATCGGCATCGACATCGATGCTGTTGCTGGCTGGCTCGGGTTCATATGGAGGGGAGGACTCGCCTGACGACATCTCGAGGGGCATGTTCTCTGGCGAGGTAGGGACGCCGCGGTTGCTCAAGCTCTTCGAGAAGTATGACCTGAGGACGACGTGGTTCATCCCGGGGCACTCGATCGAGACGTTCCCGGAGCAGACCAGGATGGTGGTGGATGCGGGGCACGAGATCGGCAGCCACGGCTACTCGCACGAGAACCCGGTAGCGATGACGCCCCAGCAGGAGAGGGACGTTCTCGAGAAGTGCATCAGGCCTGATCGAGGACGTCGCGGGCAGGAAGCCGGTCGGCAACGTGGCGCCCTGGTGGGAGGTCTCGAACGCCACGAACGAGTTGCTCCTCGAGTTCGGCTACAAGTACGACCACAGCCTCCAGCACAGGGATTTCACCCCTTACTACGCCAGGGTGGGCGACTCGTGGACCAAGATCGACTACTCCAAGCCGGCAAGCGAGTGGATGAAGCCCCTGGAGCGGGGTGAGGAGATAGACCTCGTCAAGATCGGCGGCAACTGGTACCTCGACGACCTGCCTCCGATGATGTTCATCAAGGCCTCGCCCAACAGCCACGGCTTCGTCAACCCGCGTGACATCGAGGACCTGTGGCGGGATCAGTTCGACTGGGTATACAGAGAGATGGACTACGCAACGTACTGTCTAACGATCCACCCCGACGTCTCGGGCAGGCCGCAGGTCTTGCTGATGCTGGAGAGGCTCATAGACTACATAAACGGCCACGACGGCATACGCTGGGCGACGATGGAGGAGATCGCCGACGACTTCGTCGAGCGCTACCCGAGGTCCAAGCCCAACCACGACCCTGGCCTCAACATGTACGGCGTCGAGACCCCGGCCGCCGAATAGGGGTATAACCTCTTCCATGTGCGTGCTTTGCGGACAGGATTTCGTGGCGCAGGCCCACTGGACGGACCGGCACGTCGAGGACCGGGCGCGCGCGTCCGGTCCCCGCGCCGACCCGGTCGAGTACCAGCGCGACCGGCGCCGCGACCGCGGACACAGGGTCGTCCTGACCAACGAGGTGCTGCGTCACTACGGCCTCAGGGTAGAGGACTGGAGCGGGAGCAAATACGTGCTCCGCGACCGCAAGGGGAGATCCGAGCTGGTCCAGGATCTCGGCTCCCTGTGGCCCGCGGCGGCGAAGCTTGCCGGCAGGACGCCGGATCCCCTCGACCCCGCTCTGTGCGAGGCGCTTTCGGCGGCGCACGACGGGTAAGACCGTGGAGGATAGGCACACCAGAAGGCCGGTGACGGTCGTGACCGGCTTCCTCGGCAGCGGCAAGACGACCCTCCTCGCGAGGGTGCTGTCGGAGCCGTCGATGGCCAACACGGCCGTCCTGGTCAACGAGTTCGGCGAGGTCGGCCTCGACCACCACCTCCTGCGCAGGGTGGACGAGCGCACGGTCCTGCTCGGGAGCGGTTGTGTCTGCTGCACCACGCGAGAGGACCTGGTCGGAGCGCTCATGGAGCTGCTTGATCTGGACCAGAGAGGCGAGATACCCCGGTTGGACCGCGTCGTCATCGAGACCACCGGTCTGGCTGACCCGGCTCCTATCCTCCACACCATCTACGCCGACCCTGTCCTGCAGCACCATTTCGCCGTGGACCTGGTCCTCACCACCGTGGACGCGGTCAACGGAGAGTTGCACCTCGACCGCAACCCTGAGTCGGTCAAGCAGGTCGCGGCGGCAGATAAAGTCGTCGTAACCAAGACGGACATAGCGGAGCCGGGTGCCGCACGGGGCCTGCTGTCCAGGCTTGACAACATGAACCCGTCGGCCCGGATCTTCGAGGCTGCTTTCGGGGAGGTAGACGTCGACGAGCTCTTTCGCCCCGACGGCGCGGGAGCGCGCGCACCATCCCTAGCTGCCGATCCCGATGAGCTTCACGACACGGGAGAGACCCACTCCGTCTCGGTCACGTTCGACGGGGCCATCGACTGGACTGCGTTCGGGATCTGGTTCAGCATGCTGCTCAACGCCAGGGGCGAGGACGTGTTGCGAGTCAAGGGGCTCCTCGACGTCGGGGAGGCTGGACCCGTCGTCCTCAACGGCGTGCAACACATCATCCACCCGCCGCAGCACCTCGGTGAGTGGCCCGACGAGGATCACAGATCCCGGATCATCTTCATCACCAGAGGCATCCATCCCGAAGAGTTGCTGGACTCCCTGCTGGCCTTCAGCGGATTGCTTGGAGCGCGGCCCCTGCCCCTCCACGCCGAGCAGAGCGTAGCGTTCCCGTAACCCCTTGATGGACTTCGCACAATAGCTCATGGGCCATTAGCCAAGACGCTCAAGGGGCGGGTGAATTCAGTGAAAGTCACGCAGGGGGCGCCAGTCTCCAGGGATGGCCGCCCCTGGCGGCGCCACCGACACCTGGGGCGGCCGGCCGCCGATCAGCGTGGTAAAGACCACACCGAGGGGAGATCCATCCCTGTCGCGGACGCTGCACGCGAGGAGGAGTCTGCGAGTGCTACCGATGCTCTGAGGTCCGGCTGTGACGCCCGGATAGGCTGGCTCGAAGCGGAGACGGTAGCCACGCTCGACATGGCCCGCGCCCTCCTTCAGCCTGACCGCCAGGTCCAGGAGTTCTCCGGCAGCGAGTCTCTTCCCGAGGCGCCGCCTGGCGTGCGCGGTCAGCGCCGCGGATATAAGGAGGCGTCTTCTCTCGAGGTCGAGGATCGGGTCCATGCACAAGATTTGCTCGCCAGTACGAGACGGGTCGTCTATGCTCCAGCCGATCATTCTAGCTATGACGTCCGTACCGCGTTGTGTACGGGGAGGAGGCGAACATGAGCGTGGCGCGCAATCTTACCAGGAAACTGCTGTGCGACCATCTTCTCGAAGGCAATCTCGTAGCCGGGGAGGAGATAAATCTCGCAGTGGACCAGATCCTGATCGAGGACGCCACCGGCTCCATGACCGCCCTCCAGTTCGAGGTGCTCGAACCGGACCGGGTCTCCGTCCCGCTCGCGGTCATGTACGTGGATCACAACGTCTTGCAGATCGACGACAAGAACATGGACGAACACCGCTTCCTGCAGTCTTTTTCGGCACACTACGGCATCCACTACTCCCGCCCCGGTAACGGGATCTCCCACTACGTTCACCTCGAGAGGTTCGCCAGACCCGGCGAGCTCCTGGTCGGCGCCGACTCGCACTCGACCATGGCCGGCGCTTTAGGGATGTTCGCCGTCGGGGCGGGTGGTCTCGACGTGGCCGTCGCCATGGCGGGGCACGGCTTCTCGGTGGAATGCCCGAAGATCGTTGGCGTCGAGCTGCGCGGAAAGTTGCCAGCCTGGGTGCAGTCGAAAGACATTATTCTCGAGCTTCTGAGACGCTACGGGGTGCGTGGGGGAGTAGGGAGGGTCTTCGAGTTCACCGGAGAAGGAGTTTCGGCGCTCTCGGTGACCGATCGAGGTACGATCTGCAATATGATCACCGAGCTCGGCGCGACCGCAGCCGTCTTCCCCTCCGACGAGCAGACCCGTAAATGGCTCGAAGCGCAGCGACGCGAGGACGACTACGTCCCGCTCGCCGCGGATTCCGATGCCTCTTACGATGAGACCGAGGTGATCGGGCTCCCAGAGCTCGAGCCGTTGATCGCGAAGCCCACCTCTCCAGGCAACGTCGTGCCGGTCCGCGAGGTCGCCGGCACGGGGACGGTGCAGGTGTGCGTCGGCTCCTCGGTGAACTCCTCCTACGAAGACCTCGCCACAGCCGCTGCGGTTCTGCGAGAGAACGTTGTTGACCCGCGCATAGAGATGACGGTCACGCCGGGGTCGCGCCAGATCCTCGACACCATCTCGAGGAGCGGCGTCTACCAGGACCTCGTCGCGGCCGGCGCCCGGATGCTCGAGCCCGTCTGCGGTCCGTGCATCGGCGTCGGACAGGCTCCTTCCGCCGGCGTACCGTCGGTCAGGACCTTCAACCGCAACTTTCCGGGTCGCAGCGGTACTAGCGGCGATGAGGTCTATCTCTGCTCGCCCGCGACGGCCGCTGCGACCGCGCTCAGGGGTGAGATCTCCGACCCGCGCGAGCTGGGGGAGCCGCCGACCATTACCCCCGCGCCGTCCGACCCGAACATGGACGACCGCCAGATCCTGGCCCCACCTCCACGCGAGGAGGCGCGAAACGTCGAGATAGTCCGCGGCCCCAACATCGTGCCCCCGCCCGAGGGCGAGCCGCTCGCCGAAGCGCTGGAGGGACGCGTCGTCATAGTCGTCGGAGACGACGTCTCGACCGGAGACATGGCTCCCGACGGAACTTTAGGTATGAGCCTCTGGTCGAACATACCAGAGTGCGCGAAGTACATGTTTCGCCGGCAGGACCCGGAGTTCCACGACAGGGCGCTCGAGTGGGGCGGCGGTTTCATCGTCGGCGGGCACAACTACGGGCAGGGCTCCAGCCGCGAGCAAGCCGCCCTTGCGCCCCTGCACCTTGGCATAAGAGCGGTGATAGCCAAAAGCTTCGCCCGCATTCACCGCCGGAACCTGATCTCCCAGAGCATCCTTCCGCTGCTTTTTCGCGAAGAGGGTGACTACGTCCGCGTGAGCCAGGGCGATACGTTGAAGATCGAAGGCGTGCGTGAAGCGATCACAGTGGGAGAGCAAACGCTTATGGTAAACGTTGACGACGGGACGCGGATCGGCCTCGAGATCGGGCTGTCGCCCCGAGAGCGCGAGGTCCTCCTGGCCGGCGGGACCCTCAAGTTCTTGCGTGGCGAATAGGAAATGGAGTCAACTGGCGGTGAAAAGGGGGATGATACCGTACCTGTGCTGTTTCTCCGGGAGGCGAACGCCGGGCTCGATATCAGCCATTCTTAGCTCAGGTTTTCCAGCGAGGTTGCAAACGTGCGTCAGGTGCTCCGAGGAGGCAGTTTCGCACCGCCGATCTTCGAAACCGGAAGATCCGCTCTAGTTGGAGCCTTACCAGAGGATGGAAGATCTCGCCGAACGGCGCCACCGGCAGTTCGTAGCGCACAAAGTCTTCGATGGTCGTCGCTCCGCCTTCCTCGCGGAACAGATGGGTATGCTCCCAGACGCGGTAGGGACCGCGCAGTTGCTCGTCCACGAACCCGAAAGGCGGCTGCCAGCGCGTGATGCGCGCCCGCCAGCGCAACGGAACCCCGAACAAGCGGAGCCTGTAGTCGACCAGGGTTCCTTCTTGCATCAGGATCGGCTGCTGGGTGAGGACTCGAAATCGGAGTTCGGGCGGGGTGATGCGCTCCAGGTTGGCGGCGTCGGCAAAGAAGGCGAACACCTGCTCGCGCGACAGCGGCAAGCTCATGGATGTCCCGAGTACGTGGAGCCCCACGTTCCTCATTGTAGCCAGACGAGTTGCCCCGGTATGGTACCCGACTTCGGCGCCTGCGCCAGGCGCTCACATTCGCGGCATCCTTATGCGCGCTCTTCAGGGAAGGTACGATCGACCTTCGGAGCGTGTTCCGTCTTGTAGACCATGATGGTGCGCTTGAACGTGATGACCGTCTCCCCGTTCTGGTTGTAGCCGGTCGTCTTCACCACCACTATCCCTATGTTCGGTCGCGAGCGCGACTCGCGCTTCTCGAGCACCTCGCTCCTGGAGTAGATCGTGTCCCCCTCGAAGACCGGTGCCGGCAGCCTGACCTCGTCCCATCCCAGGTTGGCGAAGACGTTCTGGGAGACATCGGTAACGCTTTGCCCCGTAACCAGCGCCAGCGTGAAGGTCGAGTCAACGAGCGGCTTGCCGAACTCCGTCCGGGCTGCGTAGGCGTGATCCACGTGGATTGGAGCCGTGTTCTGGGTTAGGAGCGTGAACCACATGTTGTCAGTGGTTATGACCGTACGCCCTGACGGATGCTCGTAGACGTCGCCAACCTCGAAATCCTCGAAGAAGCGGCCTCGCCAGCCCTCCTTCGCCGTCATACGCTCTCCTCTCTTATAGAAAGAGTCGCTCCGCCGGCCCCTATAGAAGGAGCGGTTCGGCGCTGCAATTGTCAATACTACAGGCAACCCTGGCGACGCTGCACGATCAAGCCAGGCATGATTAGCGGTTGGTGAGCGTAGCGCGGGCAGCATGTACCATGGCCGTGTGATCTTACCTACGGCGATTACAGCACTCCAGTACGGAATTTTCGGCGGTCACCGGCATTCCAAGACCTTTCGCCAAATCTCGAATCGATTCCGTTTCGGCAGGACGGCCACTACGCTTTCCATTCAGACGGATCTGTAGGAAGCTAGACAAGCGCAACTATGTGCGGAGCAGAACGCTGATGGCACCCACAGGAATGTACATCGAGGCCAACGGGCTCGAGGTCTATTACGAAGACTACGGCGAGGGCGAGCCGCTGATGCTCATTCACGGCGGCACCGCCACCTCGCAGTCCTGGGCATCGCACCTTCCGGCCTTCACCGAGCACTTCGAGGTTTTCACCCCAGATAGCGGCGGTCATGGCAGGACCGACAACCCGACGGGCGAGCTCGGCTACCGTGTCATGGCGGACGACCTGGCCTCCTTGATCGATGCGCTGGGTCTGCAGAGGCCGCTTGTTCTGGGCTACAGCGACGGAGGGCAGATCGCCCTCGAGCTCGGCTTGCGCTACCCCGGCCTGGCCAGAGCCCTGGTGTTGGGCGGCACACAGTTCAGGTTTTCAGAAGCGTACCTCGAGGCCGTCAGGTCACTCCTGGGGATCACCGAGGGCGAGGAGTTGGATACCGAGAAGCTGGAGCGGGAGCAGCCCGAGTGGGTTGCCTACCTGTGCGAGGCGCACGGGCACGTCTACGGCCCGGAGTACTGGAAGACGTATGTAAAGCAGAGCGCAGCTTGCTCTGAGGAACCTATCTGAAAAGTCTCGGAGGGATCTGAGGCGTAACCCTACGGATCGTCGAATTGAGCCTTCTCGACCCATTTAGCCCTCCAGATAGCAGCCAAAGTGACGCCTCAAGCGTTGCTCATACCCCTTTTCGGACAGGTTCGTAAATGCATTCTGCGAAGTTCACCAAGTCCCGAGACGGATGTACACCAGTTTGGCTGAGCACTCTCACAGGTAGCATTACCCACGCCGCCACATGGCGGAAGTTGGGTAGTTTCCCCGATGCGCCACTACTTGCCAGGTGGCATGATCTGAGTGCACCACAGACGCGAGCTAGGAGAAAGGAGAAGCATGTCGGAAGAGAACAAGGAAAAGGCGCGGCGTTCTTGGGAGATCGTGAACCAGAGGGATCCGGACCTCATAGAAGAGATCTACCCTCCCGACTTCGTCTGGCACGAACCGGATCAGGACATCAGAGGCTACGAACAAGCCAAGCAGTTCGTCTCCACATTCTTTGCGGCCCTCCCCGACATCAACATCACCGTTGAAGATGTGATAGCCGAGGGTGACAAGGTCGTCACCCGCTACACTATACGCGGCACCCACCAGGGAGAGACAGAGGACTTTGGCCCTCCCACTGGAAGGCAGATGGAGCTCAAGGGCATCACCATCCACCGCTTTGAGGACGGCAAGATAGTTGAGGAGTGGGAAGCATACGACAATCTGAGCGTGCTGCAGCAACTCGGGCTTGTTCCCGAACAGTAGTAGCGGATCGACACACAGTTCGGTAAGTGCTTAGAGGACACCTGTGTAGCAGCTACAGGCGCCGTACATTGCGAATGTGTGAACGGGGCGGGAGTGGGGAGGTGCCAGGCGATAGACTGCAGCTCGTTTGACGTGCGGGGAACCTGTGAATCCGTGTGTGAATCGCTGGGAGGCTTGGTCCACGCCACGTGTAACCCCGACTGCTTTTAGGTATCCCACCTACACAGGTATCCCTTGAAGGGCGGTGGCCACTCGACCACGGCCCTCCCTGCCCTTGCCCTTATTCACCGAAAGAACCATTCCTACTTTCCAGACGTCCAGACGATTCATCGCGGATTCATCGTCTCGGGTTAGGGTGCCTGCTCTAGGCGCGGGGGCGTGCTTGTCTTTCCCTTACAGAGCCGCTCCCGTCCCTAGCATTGCGTCCCGGGTGTTCACCCCTTAAGACAGCACCCGGGCGGGCTATCTCTGCGATCCCGTACGCTCCTGTGCAGTACACAATCCGCCCATATGGCGTCTGCGGAACTTCGTCGGCGTCGCTGGAGAAAAGCCGGGGTTTTTAGTCGCCGCCCTAATGCTCAGTAATTGATACGAACATCTTCACGCGCAGCAATGTGGACCATGGATAGAAGATGTGGTGCGTTATTGTCACAGGGCGTTCCCTTACAGTCCCGACCTCCTACTCAACGTCATCGCCTGCCACTACAGGCCCGGCCTCGTGGTGAGTCTGCTCCTCTAGTACGATCCCATCATCGTTAACCTCTACCAGCTTGCCGTCAACGATTGCGCGGTCCTCGAAAGTAACTTCTACGGTTTCCCCTACCCACGATTCTGGCGCATCTGCCATGTTCTCTTAACCTCCTTTGAATAGCCTACGCAACCACGGCCGCTCTGAGAGCTCACTAGAGCCCGAAGAACCTCCTAAACCACCCCCTGCGCTCCTCGGGGCGCTCTGTGGCCTCCTGAGCATCTGTGGCTTCACTTACCGTCAAGTAGGGCTGCTATCACGGTAGCTAAGGCGGGGATGGAAGCCGTAATTATGCCCCCTATTAACCCCCATCGGCCCTCTTGCCTCGGGGTCCAGCCTTCTTCAGAGCCGCTCTCTTCCTCGCCTTCCGGCTGCCTTTTGGTGTTCCTATGATTCCCACACGTCCCAGAGCGTTTCCTAAGAAGGCTCCGCTCATGAAGGCTAGCGACCCTGCACCACCCCAGATCAGTGCTCCGACTGCATAGACCAACCCGATTGTTGTTAGCGCACCCGGAGTAATCTCCCACCCTCTCAAGTAATAGATACTGGAGATGCCCCATCCTGCCCATGCGGGCAAGCCTGCTGCAAAGATTGAAATTTCCAAAGCGCTTCTACCATCACGCCGCAGCCATCGGTGCGGCGAGCTAAACCACGGAAGGGAGGGCCTTTTGGTTGACCCAGCCCACAACCCAAACAAAAGCGGAACAAGCGCCAACGGTGCCATCGCAACGTAGTTTGGTAAATGAACCATGTAGAAGTTAAAACCCGGCAGGGTGTGAGCGCCGTAAAGCCGTATCGCGAACACATAAAACCAAGTCAGTAGGGTTGCGATCGCGCCAATCGCGAGTGCCCGAGGAGACATGCCCAGTCGGGTCGTAAGCGCGGACGGACTGGGCTCACGTCGCGTCTCTGTCACAGGGCGCTCCTCGGTCGCTGGCCGAGGCTCTCCTCTCTCCGCATCTCCCTCGACACTATGCGGACTCGTTGGAGTCATTGAGTCTCTCTCTAACTCCGGGAGCCGCGCCGATAGCTCTGCGGTGGTCCGTGTAAGAGCAGCAACTATCTGGTGGAGGCGCTCAGTGTCATCGCCACGGCGTTCCAGCTCCCGCTCAAGAAACGATATCCGGTCCTGCTGGCTCTCTATGAGACGCTCCAAAGACGCTACCTTAGACTCATCTTTGACTTGTCCGCAGACATGTCCAACCCTAAAGCAGAGGTGTCTACGTAGACATAGTAGCGGCCGTCGTCGCCTTGCTCGTGACGGATAGAGCCCCTGCGAACGCGCTTGTGCATGGCGTCGCGGGTAACACCTAGAGCCTCGGCCGCTTCCCGAATGGTCAGGCGCTCCATAGATGCGTCCTCAGACATGTCGTATACCCTCGTCCACGCCCACGGCTGAAGGGTAGCGTACACTCCGGCCTAGCGCACCTAGAGGCGCTTAGAAGGCTGTCATGCTGCTACAAGCGCCTTTTACTCCATGGGGTTGTTTTTGGAGTAACTACTCGGAGAGGTCTGGAACCTTGCTCTTGTCTATCGGGAACGCGTTGTAAAACGACGCCTGCCAATTGGGTTCTGAGGAGTTTCGCGCCGCCTCCGCCAGAGGATGGTCGCGGCCGTCTAGCAGGGCGAGGAGAGCTTCCATGCCGACCTCCGTCGGGAAGCGGGCCACCGTGCCGTCGCATTGAGGTATGGCTATCATCTCCGCCTCAGCCGCGGCCTCGAGGTGCCTTACCTTATCCTCTCCCACGGTCCTCCTGTGTGGCCCCTAAGAGCGCGAGGGTCCTGCTGGCTGAGGTGGCGCTTGCGTCTCACCACACCACCCCGAACAGCTCGAGTATGGCGACCAGAACCGTCAGGAAGAAAGCGGCCGCCGCCGCGAAGGCGAGTTGTGTGTCTCCGCTTCCTCTGGCAAGAAAGTAATACCGGGCGAACCCAATGGCGAACAAGACCAAAACCCAGAACAGGAAGCTCATCCTCAGCTCGCTCATGTTGCCCCTCCCTCACTACCGAGCCCGAAGTGTTCGCGGGCCAGCTCGAAGACCTGGCGCTCGCTCTGGATGATCCCAGTGTGGTGCATCTCCTCGTCCTCACGCAAGATGTGGATGATGTAGGCTTTGTGCTCCCTGATAACCTCGGCCAACTTCGGCGTGATGCTTTCGGCCGGGTAGGCCTTTAGGGTGTCCTCGGTCTTGCTAGCCGTGAGCGTGAGCCCGACCTGCGAGATGGCGTACAGGGTGTTACCTACGCTCAAAACTGGCGTGTTCTGGCACCTCGTCCCCCTCGTAGTCGTAGCGGCGTCCCCCGTAGGTCTCCACCCACATCCGGTTCACCCTATACGGGCCAGGCGTGGCTTCAGCGGGTATCGGGAGTGTTAGCCGCGCGACGTTGGACTGCCCCCCCAATGGTCTCCGGCGGACCGCTGGCAGTCAATTCGCTCTGGTCATGCTCCACATGGCGGAACACCACGCCCGCTTCGCGCACGTGCATGCGCGCAATACTTGATGATCTCCAGATTCAGCCTGACCTCGTCCCCCGGCAAGAACCGCCGGTAACCGTGATCCATCTTCGGTTCCTCCCTCGTCGCTTAGAGACGCATCCTACCCTCCCGCGCTCTAAGGCGCTTACGAATCGAGTCCGCCTGCGAGTTGCAGGAGTGCCTTCGTGAGGTGTTCGATCCGGTTGTGGCCGACGAGGTTGATCTGTGCCTCCGCACCGCTGGGGTGAAGCGTACCATCAAACCTTTCGTTAAACCACGTTGCCAGTTGGCCAAGCCCATCGAGTGTGAACGTAAATTCATCAAAGACGATGTTTCCCACTTTAAGGTTGCGCTCCATCCATGCAGGAGCGTCCTCATGGGAGAATACGTCTGTTCCCGAGTGCTCGAAACCAAGGCTCGTCAAGAGCATTCGAGGAGCGTTATTGTCTTTGCGGACGTATGCGATGATCTTCTGAACCCACTTGCCTTCCTGCAGTAGAACCCCGTAAACAATCGTGTGAGCTAGCGCAAAGCGCACCAGAAGCTCTCCGATTCCCTGTTTCTGGATGGTGACGGTTAGGCCACCCAGCTGCCAATCGCTTTCAGCTGAATCTTGCACTACATAGCATAGGCCGACGAATTCGTTGGTATTCTTCCGACGAACACCGAACAAGTGTCCACTTTGTGCAAGCTCGATTATCTCGGACTCTACCCGAGGATGGATATGTGGGTCTTTGCTCGCAAAGTTCCGGTGGAACTCAAATGCATTTTCCGCGGCAGTCGATGGTACCTGGGCGAAAACGAAGGAGTTGGACAAAGCCGCCATGGAACAATCCTGCTCGACTCGAGCAGTGCTTGCCTATTTGTTCCCTGCGCTTGCTGAGAGTTTGTGAGCTACCCACGCGGCAATACCCGGTCTCATCACAGGATGAGGAAGATCTTTACCATGAAGCCACCGATTGAGCCTTGGATGACTCACGCGGAGTTCGTCAGCAAACTCCCTCTCAGACATCCTAAGCAGCTTCTGTCCATCACGAAGAATGGCTCGAAAGTCCGAATCTTTGATCTCGTCTGCCTTTGCAGCATCTGCAGCTTTCTTCTGTGCCGCTTGTAGATGTTGTTCTCTTTCAAAGTTTGTCATTGGCGTACCAGGCATTGGTTCAGACATTGATTACCTCCTCTACTCGGCTCCATTTTCCTTAGCGTTCCCGTTGGAGCCGCTCGTACACCTCGCGATATCCGCCCGTTGCGTATAGGACCTTACGGCGCGAGAAGTTGCCGTTGGCCAGTCCTATAGCCAGTTCGTCCAGGGAACGCTCGCGCGTTTGTTCGCTCATGGCGCCCGGCTCATAGCGCCCGCCTCCTATAGAGAGTGTGGGACTCGTCAGTCCCACCGGACGTTGTACAACGAACTCAAGTATGAAGAGTTACAAGGGCTGGCGCAACTTCCGAGAATCTACCGCGCACGAAGTTCGCAGAATGCATCCAATCTATAGTCCGGCGCCCAGGGAGTGCGTTGGTGTCAGATTGGTCTCAAACGATCCCTCTTTCACCGTTTTGGGTAAGCAAGGCGCGGAAGCGCAGCTCGGGAGTTCTACCATCTTGGGGCACACGTCTCTTCATGACCTCCTCCGGCCCACACACGCCCGCGCAAATCGCGGCCGACCAGAGGGGCGAAGATATGCCGATCGTCGGCGCGCACAGCGTCGGGGTGGAGGACGGCGGGCCAGGATTGCCCGTCACCGGCTGGAGTACTGTGGGTGGTGACCTGCGTGTAGCGCACTTCTTCGAGTTGCACAGGCTGCAAGCACTGCCCCTGCTCGGCTTCCTCCTCGCGAACTTCGGCCCGGTGGCTCCGTTGGAGCCACCCGGTCGCGCTGGTGTGGACGGCGGGACTGGCCTACCTTGGCTTTGTCCTGATCTTGACCTGGCAAGCGCTGCGCGCCGTGCCGGTGGTCGCGCCGGATGCCCCTACGCTCCTCGCGCTCTTCGCGCTCCTCGCCGCCGCGGGAACGGTCGCTTCCCTGGTGGTGCTGAGCGCGCGGCGGGCGTAGGCGCGCTGAACGGATCCCCGGGGCGCGAAGAAATTTCGAGAGGATGCCACGGGCGACCTTCGCGTGTAAGGGGTTCGCCCAAAGTCGGTCGGTGAGGTAGCCCGAAACTCTGGACGCCGGGAGGATGCGCCGGGCTTCCTCGTGATACATACTCGGGGCGGACTGCGCAGGCTAGGCGGAGGAACGCGATGGGCTTCACTAGCGGTGCTTCCGGCAACGGGTCTCCCGCCATTATCAGGCTTGCCACCGAACACGACGCCGAACAGATCGCGGCCATATACGCGCCCAACGTGACCGACACGATCATCTCTTTCGAACTGGAGCCGCCGAGCGCAGACGAGATGCGCCGACGCATCGAGGTCACCCTGGAACGCTATCCCTGGTTGGTCTGCGAGCGCCAGGGACGGGTGTTGGGCTACGCTTACGCCGGCGCGCACGGTTCCAGGGCGGCCTACCAGTGGTCAGTGGACGTGTCGGTCTACGTCCACAAGGACGCGCGCCGGGCGGGAGTGGGGCGCGCCCTATATGCCTCACTCGTTGCGGCGCTGGAGGTCCAGGGCTTTTACAACGCCTACGCCGGGGCCACGTTGCCAAACCCGGCGAGCGTCGGTCTGCACGAGGCGGTCGGGTTTCGGCCCGTCGGAGTCTATCGCGGGGTCGGCTACAAACTTGGCGCGTGGCGCGATGTGGTGTGGTGGCACCTCCCGTTACGTGAACGGGTAGCAGAGCCAGATCCGCCCGCCGACCTGCCTTCAGTGCTGGGGTCTGAGGAGTGGGACGCCGCTTTGGCGGAAGGTCTGCCGCTCCTGCGATGCGATCCGTGAACCTTCTTCAGCCTTCCTTTCGGCACTAGTCACCCGAGTGCGTGGATGGTAGGTGTTCTGCGAAGTTCAGGGTTCAGTACGGACTGCTGGCAAGCCGCAGTGCTCGATGAGGCGGCCCCCGAAGTCGAAGACGCCCCTCTGGCGGAGTTCGCGCTGGGGGGGACGCGGGTGCTGGGTGTAGGCCAGCCGGGTGAGGTTCAGGGGGCTCTCCCTTCCCTTCGGCGGTAAGGGAGCGCTCCTCACCGCGCTACTACAGTGCGGTCAGGAGCCATCAGACCGTAGAGACGGCCGGTTTTCCGCTACGCTAGGAGCGGAGGGCGGGACCCATCGCCCGTATGCTAATGGCATCGATCATCCCGAAGCAACTCAAGGAGAAGTTCTCGGAAGCCCAGCAAGCTTGCCGCGCTTCGGCACAATCTGATACTAATTTGGGATAGGATGAAACCAGCGCCGGTCTTCGAGGGGAACACGATTTACTCCCGGTCGGAAGTCCCGGAGATCGCCAGGATAACACCCGGAGGTGACGAATGAGCTTGACCAGGACCGCGACGACCCGCGAGCTGGCCTCTTTCCTCTCCAGACTCCGCTTCGACGACCTGCCGGAAGAAGTCGTCGAGCGCACGAAGGAATTGTTCCTCGACTGGGTCGCGTCAGCCCTGGCCGGCAAGAACGCGCGGCCGGTCCGCATCTTCGAGCGGTTCGCAGAGACGATGGGACCAGCCGAGGGGCCGAGCGAGATACTGGCCTCTCGAAGGCGCACCTCGCCCCTCTTCGCCGCGCTGGTCAACGGCGCTGCCTCGCACGTCGTGGAACAGGACGACCTCCACAACGCCTCCGTGTTTCACCCCGCGACCGTGGTCTTCCCTGCGGCTCTCGCCGCCGCCCAGCACACCGGGGCATCTGGACGCGACCTGATCACCGCCTCGGTGGCCGGCTACGAGACGGGGGTGCGAGTCGGAAACTACCTCGGCCGCTCCCACTACAAGGTCTTCCACACGACCGGAACGGCTGGCACTCTCGCCGCCGCCGCTGCCGTCTCCCACCTTCTGGGCGCCAGCGAAGAGGTTATGCTCCACGCGCTCGGCTCCGCCGGGACTCAGGCTGCCGGGTTGTGGGAGTTCCTGCGCGACGCGGCGGATTCCAAGCAGCTCCACACCGCGAAGGCCGCATCCGACGGGCTACTCGCCGCCTATGTCGCCCGCGATGGTTTCACCGGCGCGACCCGGATTCTCGAAGGAGAGCAGGGTATGGCCGCCGGAATGTCCTCGGACGCAGAGCCCGAGAGGCTGGTCGAGGGGCTCGGGGAGAGGTGGGCGGTGCCGGAGACCTCGTTCAAGTTCCACGCTTCATGCCGGCACACCCACCCCGCCGCCGACGCGCTTCTAGAAGGGATGAAGGAGCATGAGCTTGCCGCCGATCAAGATAGCGGGCGTCCGCGCCCGCGTGCACGGCGCGGCGATAGACGTGCTCGGGCCCGTGAGAGATCCGCGCACCATCCACCAGTCCAAGTTCTCGATGGGGTTCGTGCTTGCCCTGATCGCCACCAGGGGCAGCGCCGGGATCGACGACTTCACCGAGGAGGCGCTGGAGGACCCGGAGCTGCGCGGGTTCAGCGAGCGGGTCGAGATGGTCTTCGACCCCGAGGTAGACGCCGCGTATCCGCGACGCTGGATCGGGCTCGTGGAGATAGAGACGACCGGCGGCGGGCAGCATCACCTCCCGCGTCGACGTCCCGAAGGGGGACCCCGGGAACACGTTGAGCCGCGAGGAGCTCGAGGAGAAAGCCCGGAGACTTGGCCGCCTTCCAGGGCGGGGCCTCGGACGAGGAGATGGATCGTGTCATCGGGCGCGTCTGGGACCTGGATCGGGAGCCCGACGTGCGAGACCTGCTGCCGGAGGCCTGACGTGGCGGCGATCCGACCAGTACGAGGACTTGCGGCGGGGAGTCCGCGAGGTGTGCGCGGACTTCCCGGACGCCTACTGGCGCGAGCTCGACGCGAGACGAGAGTACCCGGAAGCCTTTATCGAGGCGATGACCGAGAGCGGCTACCTCGGCGCCCTGATCCCGGAGGAATACGGTGGGTTGGGTCTGACCCTCACCGAGACGACGATCATCCTCGAAGAGATCAACCGCTCCGGTGGCAACGCCCAGCCCGCCCACGCGCAGGTGTACGTCATGGGCACCCTGCTCAGGCACGGCTCGGAGGAGCAGAAGAGGGAGTACCTGCCGAAGATAGCTAGCGGCGAGCTGAGGCTGCAGGCCTTCGGCGTGACCGAGCCGGAGGCCGGGACCGACACCACCTCGCTTGAGGACGACCGCCGTGCGAGACGGCGACCATTACGTCGTCAACGGGCGAAAGATCTACATCTCCCGCGTCCAGCACTCGGACCTCATGGTCCTGCTTGCCCGGACCACGCCGCTGGATCGTGTAGGTAGGAAGTCCGAAGGGCTCTCCGTCTTCCTCTTCGACCTGCGCGAGGCTATCGGCAACGGGCTGACGGTCAAGCCCCGGCGGGTGATGATCAACAACGAGACCAACGAGCTCCTCTTCGAGGACCTGCGCGTCCCGGCGAGCAGCCCTGATCGGCGAGGAAGGCAGAGGCTTCCGCTACATCCTCGACGGCATGAACGCCGAGCGCATCCTCATAGCCGCCGAGTGCATCGGCAACGGGCGGTGGTTCGTGGACAGGGCGACCCGCCGCGCCAAAGAGCGCGTCGTCTTCGGCCGCCCGATAGGACAGAACCAGGGCATCCAGTTCCCCCTGGCCCAGGCGCACATGAAGCGTGGAGGCCGCCGACCTGATGCGCTTCAGGGCCGCGGAGCTGTTCGAGCGGGGCGAGCCCTGCGGCGCCGAGGCGAACATGGCCTTGCTGCTGGCCGCCGACGCCTCCTGGGAGGCGGCGAACGCGGCGATGCAGACCTTCGGCGGCTACGGCTTCGACGCCGAGTACGACGTCGAGCGCAAGTTCCGCGAGACCCGCCTCTTCCAGGTCGCGCCCATCTCCACCAACCTCATCCTCTCGTACATCGGCGAGCACGTCCTCGGCTTGCCGAGGTCCTTCTGATGCTGCCGCTGAAGGCATCACGGTCGTCTCCCTGGAGCAGGCGGTCGCCGCGCCATTCGCCACCCGCCAGCTCGCCGACCTCGGCGCCCGCGTGATCAAGGTCGAGCGCCCCGAAGTGGGGGACTTCGCCCGCGGATACGACAGGACGGTGAAAGGCCTCGCCAGCCACTTCGTCTGGCTCAACCGCTCCAAGGAGTCCCTGACGCTGGATCTGAAGCAGGACGGCGCCAAGGAGGTCCTGAGCCGCCTCATCGAGAGGGCCGACGTCTTCGTGCAGAACCTCGCGCCGGGCGCGGCCGGGCGGCTCGGCTTCGGCGCAGAGACCTTGCGGGAGAGGCACCCGCGCCTGATCGTCTGCGACGTCTCCGGCTACGGCTCCTCCGGGCCGTACCGCGACAAGAAGGCCTACGACCTGCTGGTGCAGTGCGAGGCCGGGCTCGTCTCCATCACCGGCACCCCCGAGACCCCCTCGAAGGTCGGGCATCTCCATCGCGGACATAGCCGGCGGGATGTACGCCTACTCCGGCATCCTCACGGCGCTCCTGCGCCGCGAGCGCACCGGCGAGGGCGCGACGCTCGAGGTCTCGCTCTTCGAGGCGCTGGCCGAGTGGATGGGCTTCCCCGCCTACTTCACCATCTACGGCGGCAAGGAACCGCCGAGGACCGGGGCGAGCCACGCCGCTATCGCGCCCTACGGCCCCTTCGAGTGCGGCGACGGGGAGGTGATCTTCCTCGGCATCCAGAACGAGCGGGAGTGGGAGAGGTTCTGCGAGGCCGTGCTGGAGCGGCCCGACCTGGCCGAACGACGAGCGCTTCGCCAGCAACTTCGGAGCGCGTCGAAAACAGGGACGACCTGCACCAGGAGATCGAAGCCATCCTCAGAGGAGCTCTCCTCCGAGGAAGCCATAGAACGCCTCGAGGAGCGAAGATAGCCAACGCCCGGATGAGGACCGTCCGGGACTTCCTCGACCACCCCCAGCTCGAAGCCCGCGACCGCTGGAGGGAGGTGGGATCCCCGGTCGGCCCTTTGCGCGCCCTCCTGCCGCCGGCGACCATGGACGGCACGGAGCCGGTCATGGCACCGATCCCCTCGGTCGGAGAGCACACCGACAAGATACTCGCCGAGCTCGGCTACGACGATGACGCCGTGGCCACCCTGCGCCGCTCGGCGGCGATTTGAGTAGCTATGGAGTCGACGGGACCCAACGGGCTGTTTTCGCTCGACCTTGGTTCAAAGCACTTTCCGTCCGCGGCGCCATGGAGCGTGCCCGTTCGCCTCATGGGGTGTGATGTAATGGGCGCTGTGCCTCTAGCCCGAGCAAAGGAGAGTTAGGGTGGAGCTTGCGGGACGGATGGAGCGCCTGGGAACGGAGACGGCCTTCTCCGTGCTGGCGAAGGCCAAGGCGCTCGAGGCTCAGGGGCGCGAGATCATCCACCTCGAGATCGGCGAGCCCGACTTCGACACGCCGGCCCACATCGTCGAGGCCGGCTGCCGGGCGCTGCGCGACGGGCAGACGCACTACACCCCGACCGCCGGCATCCCGGAGCTGCGCGAGGCCATCGCCGACGACGTGGCACGCAGCCGGGGCATCGCAGGTCGGATCCGGAGCAGGTCGTCGTCACGCCGGGCGGGAAGCCGATCATGTTCTTCGCCATCCTCGCGCTGGTCGAGGAGGGCGACGAGGTGCTGTTGCCCAACCCCGCGTTCCCGATCTACGAGTCGATGGTGAACTTCGCCGGCGGGAAGCCCGTCTTCGTGCCGCTGCGCCAGGAGAACGAGTTCCGCTTCGACCTCGACGAGTTCGAGCGCGGGCCTCAGCGAACGGACGAAACTGGTGATCCTCAACTCCCCGGCCAACCCGACCGGCGGCGTGCTCACGGCCGAAGACATGGCCAGGCTCGCCGGCATCCTGCGCGAGCGCCCCGACGTCTACGTCCTGAGCGACGAGATCTACTCCCGCATCCTCTACGAGGGCGACTTCGCCAGCATCGCCTCCGAACCGGCCTCGGCCCCGACGGCGCACCGATCATCCTCGACGGCTTCTCCAAGACCTACGCGATGACCGGCTGGCGCCTCGGCTACGGCGTCATGCCCGTAGACCTCGCCGAACAGGTCGCCAAGCTGCAGGTCAACTCGAACTCCTGCACCAACGCCGCCACCCAGCACGCCGGGCTCGCAGCCCTCAGCGGCCCGCAGGACGGCGTGGACGCGCATGCTCGCCGAGTTCCGCGCGCGCCGCGACCTGATCGTCGCCGGCCTCAACGAGCTGCCCGGCGTCGAGTGCATCACGCCGCAAGGCGCCTTCTACGTGTTCCCACGCATCACGGGCACCGGCTACGCCGCCGACGAGCTCGCCGACCTGCTCCTCGACGAGGCCGGCGTCGCCTGCCTCGCCGGCACGGCGTTCGGCCGGCACGGCGAGGGCCACCTGCGCCTCTCCTACGCCAACTCGCGCGAGAATATCGCCCTCGCGCTCGAGCACATGCGCCAGATCCTCTCCCGAACCCACCCCTCTTTAGTTCCTCCATAATACCCTAAATATCGGAGTCCCTGTGAAAAATTCGGGAATCGGAGGCCGGAGGATGTTTAGGCCCTCTATATGCTGGGTACACATAAATACTGTAGGCAAGAGATATACGATTATGGAGGTATCGAGTTGGCTACGACGACGCAAGAAGAACGTTGAGAAGATGGGCGAGACGGCCCAGGAGATGACCCGCAGCGCGCAGCGTGCGGGCCAGATCTGCAGCGGCTACCTCACCGAGGCGCAGGAGATCAACACCGAGTTCGCCCGGCGCGCGACCGAGACCTGGATCGAGGCTTTCCGCAAGCAGACGGAGTTGAACCAGCGGATGATTCAGAGGCTCTACGGCGAGGCCGAGGGCCAGAGCGGCGCCTTCCAGGGACTCATGCAGGACTGGATGCGCATGTACTCGATGCCGCTCTTCAACCCGTTCTTCAACCCCTTCGGCACGGAGAATCCCTTCGTCAAGGGTAACCCCTTCGCCGACTACTTCCGCCAGGGCGTAGAGACGGCCACCCGCAACGCCGAGCATGTGACGAACATGACGCAGAGGGTTACGGCGGCAGGAATCGCCAGTACTAACGGCGGGTTCCCGATTGCGGGCTACGACGACAAGAACGTCGCGGAGATCTCCGGGATGCTGGATGGACTCTCCGAGGAGCAGCTCAGGACGGTCCGCGAGTACGAGCGGCGCCACAAGAACCGCGACTCGCTCATCGAGCAGATAGACAGCAAGATCAAGGCGGCCAACGCTTAACTGGAGTTACGCTCGCAAGAGTTTCCGAGGGCCGGGGTGTAGATCCCCGGCCCTTTTCGCTGCCTGCATACGCGTATAGGCTGGCTCGATACGAGATATAGAGAACTGTTATTTCTCCGCGGCGGCCAACTGTGCCATATTTACGGCTCGGGTTACTGGCGAGCCAAGGAGCAGAAGATGGAAGTGATCTCTGGGGCGGGAGTTGGTGGGGAGATGGAGAGCCACTTTATCGGAGTGCACGGTCCCTATACCGGCGTCCCGGATTCGGTGCCGCTCGGCGACTCCGGCATACCCGAGGCCTGCGCGGACGACGCTCCGCTCGAAGGCGCGTGCCAGACGTGCCAGACCCAGGCGAACCTCAGACGCTGGACAGGGTAAGCTTCAGGACCGAGAGACGGGGAAAGGAAGAGGGGCGGGGTTTTCGAACCCCGCCCCTTTTTCTTTGGCCGGCTGAGAGCCCGGTCTACTCTGGTCCAGCGCGCCTCACCTCTTCTTCGACCTGGTCTCCGAACTTCTCGAAGTTCTCCTTGAAGAGGCTGGCGAGCTTCTTCGCCTGTTCGTCGTAAGCTTCTGCGTCGTCCCAGGTATCCCGTGGGTCCAGGATCCCGTCCGGCACGCCGGGGACGCTCTCTGGCACGTTAAGCCCGAAGACGGGGTCGGGGTGAGTCTCGACGCCGTCGAGTTTGCCGCCGATCGCCGCGCGCACCATCTCGCGGGTGTGGGGAAGGTCTATCCGCTCTCCCTCGCCGTACGGTCCTCCGCTCCAGCCGGTGTTCACCATGTAGCACCGTACGGAGTGGCGCCGGATCTTCTCCGACAGCATCGAAGAGTAGCGGGTTGGTGGCAAAGGCCAGAAGGGCGCTCCGAAGCATGCGGAGAAGGTAGCCTCGACCTCGGTAGTCATCCCGGCCTCCGTGCCGGCGAGCTTGGCGGTGTAGCCTGAGAGGAAGTAGTACTCGGCCTGCTCTGGCGTGAGGATGCTTATGGGGGGAAGAACCCCGAAGGCGTCGGCGGTAAGGAAGAACATGGCCCTGGGATGCCCGGCCCGGCCATCCGGCACCGAGTTTTCTATGTACTCCAGGGGATAGGCCACCCGCGTGTTCTCCGTCTTGGAGGCGTCGGCGTAGATCTCCTCTCGGGTGTCCTCGTCTATGACCACGTTCTCCAGCACAGCTCCGAAACGGATGGCGGAGTAGATCTGGGGTTCCTTCTCCTCGCTGAGGTCTATGGTCTTGGCATAAGACCCGCCCTCGAAGTTGAAGACGCCGTCTTCTGACCATCCGTGCTCGTCGTCGCCGATAAGGCAGCGCTTCTCGTCGGTCGAGATTGTTGTCTTGCCCGTGCCCGAGAGCCCGAAGAACAGCGCCACGTCGTCTTCTTCCCGCCCGACGTTGGCCGAGCAGTGCATCGGCAGGACGCCGTGCTCGACCGGCAGCACGAAGTTGAGCACGGTGAAGATGCTCTTCTTCATCTCCCCGGCGTACCCCGAGGCGCACACGAGGACCACCCTGCGCTCGAAGTCCACCCCGATGAAGGTCTCCGAGTTCGTCCTGTCCCTCTCGGGGTCCGTCTCGAACCCGGGGACCGAGATGACCGTCCAGTCTGGCTCGAAGCTCTCGAGCTCTTCGGGGGAAGGGCGCCTGAAGAGCTGGCGGACGAATAGGGCGTGCCAGGCCCACTCGGTGACGATGTGGACGTTCAGGCGGTAGCGGGGGTCCGCGCCGGCGTAGGCGTCGACCACGAATACCTCATCTAGGCCCTTTATGTACTCCGCGGCCTTCTCCAGTATCCGCTCGAAGTCCTCCGAGGGGAACGGCTTGTTGATCGCACCCCAGTCCACCCTGTCTCTGGTCAGAGAGTTCTCGACTATGAACCTGTCGGCCGGGGAACGGCCTGTGCGCTTGCCGGTCATGGCAACCAGGGCGCCGCTGTCCGAGAGCGTCGCCTCCCCGCGCCGGATGGACTCCTCTACGAGCCGGGCCGGCGACAGGTTCTCGCGCACCGACCCCAGGTCCCTCAAACCCAGGCGTTCGAGCAACCTCTTGCGAACCGTGGTGTCCACGCCCACCACCCCTTCTCTAAAGTCACACTATGTGCGCTCGGCATTATAGATGATGCGACGGAGCCGCACCCACGCCTGTGTGAACCGCTTCGCGGGATCAGGGATTGGTGTAGGGGAGGAGGTCCTCCTCGGCCGCCTTGCGGGCCGCTTCAGGGTCGCGCCAGACGTCGAGCCTGCCGGAGATGTCAAGGCGCGTCCACTCGGCCACCCAGACGACGCGGTCGTCCACGACGAGTTGCAGTGGCTCGGAGATCTGGTAGTAGCCGAGGTCGCCGCCAGGCGGATAGTCGAGGACCTGCTCTCCGGCGCACAACTCGGCTACCAGGTCTTTCGCCTTCTTCTCGGGGGAGATGTGGAAGTCGAAGTGATCCTGCCCCGCCCGCCAGTGACTGACGACCGCCCCGTCCTCGCCGAGCTCCGTCACCACGCGGCGGTAACCCTTGAGATGATCTGGCACCGACGCGGCAAGCCCGGCGCTGTGGTCCGAGAGCCTGCTGCGCAGCTCGGCGTAGTAGGTCTCGTAGTACTCCGTTATCTGCTCCCTCAACTCCTCGAGGTCCTGGAAGCTCAGCTGCTCGAAGCGCACCGTGCTACCGCTTGAGCAGGACCGTGGGCGACACCTCGAGAGCCCCGGCCAGCTTCCAGATGATCTCCACCGAGGCGTAGACCTCCTCGCCCGCGTCTTCTGCCCGGGCGACAGAGCCGGGCTCCAGCTCGGCCGCCTCGTCGAGCGCGCCCCGGGAGATCCCCGCCTCCTCCCTGAGCTCCCTGAGCCTGAGCCCGTCCAGCACCTGCGCCTCAGGGACCGTCGGCGTGGCGGGCGGATCGGGGAATGAGGTCATGTCCGATATTCTTACGCCCAGGACGCCGACGAGCTTTTGCATGAAGAGCTCGAGAACGTGCACCCGGCTCTGCTGCTCCAGCTCCCTGACCCAGTTCTTCCTCTGGCCGACCGCTTCGGAGAGCTCCTCAGGGGAGAAGCCAGCCTCCTCCCGCAACTCCCGCAGTCGGGCTCCGTCCAGGAGGTAAAGCTGCACGTCCCTATCCCTCCTCTTCGAAGTCGTCGAGGTCAGGCCTCCTGCTGTCGACCGGCTCCGGAGGGTCAGGGTAGCTCGTCAGCTCCGCACGGCCTACGAAGAGTATCTCCGCAAGGTCCTTCCCGAGGTTCTCCCTGACCTCGGTCCTCTCCGAGGTCTCCAGGCCTATGATGACGAACGGGTTCATGCCCAGCGCCTCCGCCAGCTCCTCCTGCGACATGAAGACCCTCTCCCTCGCAGCGGCTAGGTTCGCCCCATCTACTTTCATCACCACACCTTCCAGTCGCATATCCCCTGATCTCACCATCTTACCCCCGATGCGCGCCCCGCTTCACATCGGCCTGTCCTCCAGTGGTCAGACCTGTTATATTACGAGCCGCACTTTGAGACGGATGTTGCGATCACCGTCGGGGGGTGGAAAGGGAGGGCCATGGCCGATAGAAGAACCGCGGTTGCGAGGGAAACCGGTTCGCCACGAAGGCCGGGATGTCGTTCTCGTAACGGAGGATGAGGGAGTCCTCATCACGCGACCGGCGCCGGGGGTGAGGGTCGAGGAGCGGGACGACCGCTCGCTCTACTACCGCCTCGTCCTGGGGCACGCGCACTCGCGGGCCGTAGCGGAGGGCCGGCTACTGGACCTTTACGACGCGGACCCCGACCGGCTGATGAGCTTCTTGAGCACCCGTGAGTGGAAGCCTCTGGAGGACGGGAGGGCTGGCCTGGAGGCACCGCTGGCTGTGGAAGGGGCCGGTGAGAAGCTGGAGGGGACGATTCACCTGCTCGGCGCCGACGGGCTTCTCAAGACACGCTTCTATCAGGCCGTGATGAACGGTCCGGGAGGCGCGTCGTGCGTGACGGTTCCGGAGCGGGCCTCGTGGGTCGGACCCATGCCGCTCAGGGTCGCACCATTGCGGACGGTCTTGCTTGTCGGCCTCGACGAGACGAACGTGGAGCTGGCCAGGGGGTTGAGGCGGCTGGGTCTGAGGGTGCTCCTGGCCCAACAGGCGGGTGCGCGCCGGCGGGACGTCTTCCTGGACCTGCACGATGGCGGATACCCGGTATTCGAGGTCGAAGACGCCGGGGAGTTGAGCGAGGCTCTCCGTGAGATTGGGCAGCCGGACCTGGCCGTGGTGGGCTTCAGCAGCGATACGAGGCTCACCCCCGAGGGCGCAGTGCAGGAGGGTGGCGAGCTCGATGCAGCCGACGCCGTGCTCGCCGCGGAGGTGGACCCGGACGGGCCCGTGGCTTTCGACAGGGTCTCCGGGGAGCTCCTGCGCGCGGGCGGGCCTTCGCTGCTCCCCCTCCCGGAGGCCGCCGTTCTGGAGTTCCTGTTGCCCGTTGTAGAAGGAGCGGGCGACGAGCTTCGGGAGGAGGGCGTCGAGGCGGCGTTCGACCTCACCCTGCCCACGACCGTGCCGTACGGCGAGAAGAACCGTCACTCCACGGACGATGTTACCTTCAGGGCGGCCTACGGGATCGAGGCTGGAGTCCTCGCCGCCCTCGAGGACCTGGATCCCACGCTCCCGACCCGGCTCGCGGGCTTCGAAGGCTCGCGGGCCCTGAGCGTGCGGGCCCAGGTCGGCCCGTGGACGGCCCACCTGGCAGGGGCCGTGACCCTCAGGGCGCCCAAGGCGGACGGTGGATACCTGCGGGCCGAGGAGTACGAGCGACTCCTGGAGGAGGCGGGAGACGTCAGGGTCATCCCTCTGCCGGAGGAGAACGGCGCCGTCCGGACGTTGCTTGACGGGACGTACCTCCAGAACATCGTCTTCTCCAAGCTCCGTTCCATCCACAGCTACCGCCCGGCCGCGGTCGTCGCGCCTCTCACCGGCGAGTCCTTCCAGGTGTTCTTCGTCGCGCCCCAGGTCTCCTACGGCGTCGTGGGCCGGTTGCGGGCCGTACTCGCCGCCTCGGGTCTGGCCGGCGATGAGCGGGACACCGTCAGGAGGCTGGCCGACGAAGCCCTCGACATACCTCGGATCGACGCCAGGGTCCGCCACTCCTTCCCGAGGGGCGAGGGACCGCCCCCCATGGAGGACCGGCCGGGGTTGCCGCGGGACTCTGGCTTCGATCCCATAGCCTCTCTGCTCGATGCGGCGGGGGAGATCTCACCTCCATCCGCGGCTCCCGCTACGGAGGAGCTCTTCGAGGAGGCCGGATGGGGCGCGGTGGAGACCGAGGAGCTGGACGGGTTTCGTCGCCACCGTTCCGAGGAGGGCTGCGTGGTGGCTCTCGGGGAGCACGAGACCGCCGTCCTCGAGGTGCGGGAGTCAGACGAGGGGCACACCCTCCACACGGCGCCCGTCGCGGGCCTGAACCCGGAGGACCCGAAGGGCAGGGCCCTGTACGTGACGCACGCTCCTCGAGTACCTGCACCAGACGGTCCTGTCCAGTAACCGCATCGTGCGCGTATACGACCGGCACGCGGACGAGCTCAAGCGCCTCCTGGCCGCCCGCATGATGGAGTTCAACCCGGACGCGGAAGTTCCGGGCAGGGCCACGGCTCCCATAGAGGTAGGCTCGTTGCGGGGGACCCGTTACCGGCTCGGTAGCGCTCGGGTCCCGTCCGGAGACCGGGTGGTCCAGGTTGACCTCTACAAGCGCGACGACGTGTCCGAGGAGCCACGGAGCATCACCCTCGCTCTCGGTCCGGGAGTGGAGGACCCCATAGTGCTCATGCCGACCACGGTCCAGCTCGTCTTTGGTTTCGGCAACATCTGCGGGGATCTGGGTGTCCTGGAGCGGCGGCTCGCCTACAGGGTCGTCGCCTTCAACCGCTCGCCGAACGAGCGAGCCCTGAACGCCCTGGAGAACGGCGTCCCCCTCTACGAGTTCGACGAGACCCTCGACGAACAGGGTGAAACCGTCGCCGAAGACCGGCAGCGGAGAGCCTACGAGCGGGCCGGGCTGAAGCTCAGCGGGAAGCTGCGGGATCTCCTGGACGAGGGACTCGTCGTCGGCGAGACGGATGGGGGCGTCCCCGTCAGGGCGCGCGTAGGACACATACTGGACGGGCTATTGGGGAGCATCGAACACCCGGTCACGGGCGAGAAGACCAGGATCAGCGAATACTACAAAGAGCTGCTCTTCGACGAGTACGAGGGGCGCGGCGTTCCGACCATCTACAACGGGTCCAACTCGCCAGAGAAGGTCGCTGACGGCAGGATCTTCATCCACGACGCCTTCACGACGTATGGGCTGGAACCGGCGGAACACTACGACGAGCACGACGGGCCAAACCAGAGTCTCATGTGCGTCTCGTGCAACACGACCAACATCACGGGCATCCTCTTGCGCCTCACCGACGTGCCGGGGATATCGGGCATGAAGATCCGGGTCATGACCCACCGCAAGGCGAACGATCAGTACGTTGGAGAGGGCAAGCAGAGCGTCAACTACCAGGGTATGGCCTTCGACTTCCACTACCACCACTGGGACGACGCCAGGCTTTTCTACGACCGGATCAAGGACGAAAGCGTCAGGCGGCGGCTGGGTGCCATGTTCGCCCTCGACAACGTACGCGAGGGAGATGCAGCGGCGTGGGCCATCTCGACCCACGCCACGGGGCAGGCGGCCACCGAGTTCCACACGGGCGTTGTGCACCTGAGTGGCGAGCTGCACGGCAAACCTCTAGACGCCGAAGAGCTCAAGACCGAGCTGAGCAGGCGCGAGTCCGAGAGCGCCCAGCTCATCGAGTTCCCCGGCAAGGTGGACGCCCGGCACCTGCTCGAGACGCTCCACTACCGCATCGGCATCCGCAACCTCTACGTCCAGCCCTTTACCGTTACCCAGGACGGCGACGACCTGGCGATAGTCTTCTTCACGCCTCACCTCTTCAACGTCAAGCCGAACAACCTGGTGGCGGCGCTCAACCGCGACGGGCTCATCCCCAACACCATCTCGGGCACGGAGATAGGGACGAACATCGTGAGCGAGGCGCTGGGTCTCGGCCGGCAGCAGGCGGGACTCGTTCGCTACTACGGGACCCGCTCCGAGCAGGTACTCGCCGGCGCGCAGCCCATCTACTTCTTCGGCGGCGAGCAGGTCGAGGGGATGAGCATCCCCAGCTGGGAGGAGCGCCGGCAGCTCCTGGGCGGCAAGGGCGCGGGCATGACCGAGATGGCCGCCATAACTTACGAGGACCCTGTGAGCGGGGAGGAGGCCGGGCTGCCCGTGCCGTCCGGCTACACCATCACGACCGAGCAGGCCCGGCGCTACTTCGAGAACGGCGGCCGGCTACCGGAGGACCTAGTCCAGGCAATCGACGAGTACCAGGCCCGCCTCGAATCCGTAACCGGCAAGACTCTGGGCGACACGGACGACCCCCTGCTGGTCTCCGTGCGCTCGGGGGCGGCTGTCTCCATGCCGGGCATGATGGACACGATCCTCAACCTTGGCCTCAACCACCAGAGCGTCGAGGGCCTCGCCCGCCGGAGCGGCGACAGGCGCTTCGCCTGGGACTGCTACCTGCGTTTTACCGAGCAGTTCTCCGACATTGCGCTCGGAGTAGACGACGAGACGCACCTCAAGCCGCTCCGCAAGGCCGTGCTGGAGCAGCGGGGCGTCGAAGACGTCTCGGGTCTGGAGCTCGAAGATCTGGAGCACCTCACCTGGGAGTACCAGCACGCCGTCCTCGAGGTCACTGGACAACCCTTCCCGCAGGACACGCGCAGCCAGCTGCTGGCGGCTATCGAGGCGGTCTTCGAGTCGAGCTACTCGGAGCGTGCCGTCTTCTTCCGGAGGGTCAACAAGATCCCAGAGACGGCCGTCTCGGCGGTGAGCGTGGTCTCCATGGTCTTCGGCAACCGGGGTGAGGACGGCGCCACCGGCGTCTGCTTCACCCGCAGCCCCCTGACAGGAGATAACGTCGTCACGGGCGAGTACCTGACCAACGCGCAGGGCGAGGACGTGGTGGCCGGCATCCGGGCCGGGAAGCCCATCGAGGAGATGGAGAACGACCCGAAGCTGGAGGGTGCCTACCGCCAGCTCTACGCTGCCCAGGAAGCGCTGGAGCGCCACTTCCGGGACCCTCAGGACGTGGAGTTCACCATCGAGGGCGGCCAGCTCTTTATCCTGCAGACCCGCGCTCTGGGCGGACGCACCGGCCGGGCCTCGCTCAAGATCGTCACCGACATGGTCGAGGAGGGCGTCATCTCGCCGCGGGAGGCGGTGATCAAGTATGGCGACCCCAAGGGCCTGAACGAGTTGCTCCAGCCGGCCTTCGACCCCGAAGAGGAGGAGAAGGCGCGCCAGGACGGCAGGCTCGTCGCCACCGGCATCCCGGCCTCGGCCGGCGCCGCCACGGGCGAGGTCACCCTCCACCCCGAGCAGGCGGAGGTCCTCTCGCAGCGCGGCCATGACATCATCCTGGTTCGGCACGAGACCTCGCCGGAGGACGTGAGCGGTCTCCACGCCTCCAACGGGGTCCTTACCGCCAGGGGCGGGGTGGTCTCGCACGCCGCCATCGTCGCGCGGGGAATGGGCAAGGCGGCGGTCGTCGGGGCCGAGAGCGTCGAGATCGACGAGCGCCGCGGAGTGCTCCACATCGGCGAGGAGGCGATAGCGTCAGGCGAGGTCATCTCCATCGACGGCACCACGGGCGAGGTATTCCTCGGCGCTCTGCCGGTGGTCCCCTCGCCCATAAAGGCCAGGCTGGCGGGGAAGGAGGTGGACGCCGAAGGCGAGGAGATGTACGAGGGGTTCCAGCGGCTGCTCGGCTGGGCCCGCGAGCACAAGGCCGTCGAGATCCGGTGCAACACCGAGACCGAGGAGGACCTCGAAGTCGCTCTCTCTCTGGGCGCCGAAGGCGTTGGCCTGGCTCGCACGGAGCACTACATGCTCGGCCCCGAGGAGCGCCGCACCGCGTTCACCGCCCTGATACTGGCCCAGAGCGAGCAAGAGCGCGAGAGAGCCCTGAGCTCGATCTACCCTGTCATGGAGCGGGCTGCGGGTATGATCTTCCGTCTGCTGGAGGGCAGGCCGGCCACGATACGGCTCTTCGATCCCGTGCCGAACGAGTTCCTGCCGCGCAGCGACGTCGAGCTGGCCCGCGTGGCGGGGTTCATGGAGCTCTCCTTCGAGGAGACAAGGCACAGGTGCGAGGTGCGCGAGGAGACGAACCCCATGCTCGGCTTCAGGGGCGTGCGCCTGTACGTGCTGGCGCCGGACATCGCCGTCTCCCAGACGAAGGCCATCCTGACGGCCGCGGCCCGCTGCATGCAGGAAGACGTTCCGGTGCAGCCGGAGATCCAGATCCCGATGGTCATAAACCGGACCGAGACCCTGTGCGTGCTCGAGACGATCCACGAAGCGGCCCGGGAAGTCATGGAAGCCGAAGGGATCGAGGTCCCCTACAAGGTGGGGGTGATGGTCGAGACGCCGGCCGCCGTGAGGACGGCCGACACCTTCGCCGGAGACCTGCAGTTCTTCTCCTACGGGGTCAACGACCTGACCCAGACCGTGCTCGCCATCAGCCGGGACGACACAGGCCACTTCATGGGGGCATACGAAGAGCTCGGCATCGTGGGAGCTGACCCCTTCCGCTCTCTCGACCCGATCGTAAAGACCTTCGTGGAGGAGGCGCTCGAGAGGGCCAGGAGATCCAACCCCGAACGTCTTCGTCTTCGCCTCGGGCGACCTCGGCGGCGACCCCCACTCCGTACAGGCCTTCCACGACATCGGCCTCGACGGCGTCAGCGCGAGCCCCTGGCTCGTCCCCGTCTCCACCCTGGCTGCGGCCCAGGCGAACCTTAGCTAGCACGCCTCCCTTCGGTCGGCTTGTCAGCACGCCGCTTGGGGCTCTCAGCACGCTCGGGCCAAGGGCCCTCGCTCTCAGCATTTCGCTTCTCTCTGCACCAGAGCGGCTACAAGCCGCCGGACGAAGCCCAAGGCGGCGTGCTGACAAGCGGAGGCAAAGCCGGAGCGTGCTGACAAGGCGCGAAGCGCCGTGCTGAAAGCGACGGCGTAGCCGGAGCGTGCTCTACAAGCTACAAGACTTTCAGACGCCGGCGGACTCTGGTCTGGGCGATGCTTGCGGCGATCTCGTCGAAAGCGCGGGCCTGGTCGGTGTCCTCCTCGAAGAGCGAGCGGCCCGGCTCTCCGCTCGCGTCGGGCTGGATCGGGATGCGTCCCAATACCTTCTGCTCCAGCTCCCCGGCCACCCGATCTCCGCCGTCGCCGCCGAAGATCCTCATCTCCTTGCCGCAGTCGGGGCAGACGGCGTGGCTCATGTTCTCAACGACGCCGACGAGCTTCAGGTGCGCCTGCACGGCCATCTTGCCGGCCTTGACCGCGACCCGCGCGGCGTCGGCCTGCGGGGTGGTTACGACGAGGGCCTCTGCCTTGGGGATCATCTGCGCCACGGTGAGCGCCACGTCGCCCGTTCCGGGCGGCATGTCCACGATGATGAAATCCGGCTCGTCCCAGTAGACGTCGCGCATGAGCTGCGTGAGGGCCTTGTTGACGATGGGCGCACGCCAGATGACGGCCTGGCCCTCGTTCACGAAGTTGCCCATGGAGATGAACTTGAGCCCCTGCGGCGACTCCACGGGGAAGATGACACCCCCGACCACGTTCGGCTTCTGGAGCGCCCCGAGCATGACCGGCACCGAGGAGCCGTGCACGTCGGCGTCGAGTATCTCCACGGAGTGACCGGCCCGATCGAGCGCCGCCGCCAGGTTCACCGCTACCGTGCTCTTTCCGACGCCGCCCTTGCCGCGAGACCACGGCGATCACGCGCGTCTTCGACTCGTCCTTGAAGGCCGGGGCGAGCTCCGCGGGCCCGCCGTGCAGCGAGGTCATCAGGTTCTGCCTGTCCTCGTCGGTCATCACGCCGAAGTCGACCTCGACGCTCCGTACGCCCTCGATCTGCATGAGCCTGTCCCTGACGTCGGTGGTGATCCTGTGCTTCATCGGACACCCCGCGGTGGTGAGCGCGACGCCCACGGTCACGACGCCGCTCTCTATCTCCACCCCGCGCACCATGTTGAGCGAGATGAGGTCCCGCCCTATCTCAGGGTCCCTGACGTCGCGCAGCGCCTCCCGTACGCCAGCCTCCGAGAGACCATCCGGCGGCTGGCTCGCTCGCCTCGTCCTTCGCGACGCTTTCCTCCGGCGGCCGGGCGTCAGAGTGCCGCCTGGTCCACTTGTTGATCTTCACCAGCTGACCTCCGTGGAGTCCCCCGCGTCCGCCGTTCACAGACGGACGGCATCCTCTCGTAGCTTCTCGCGCTGGATGTTATCACAAAGAGGTAATACCTCATTCCCGGCTCGTCCGGGCTCCGCTGTTGTTGAGAGGTCCTACCTGTACTGCTATGATCGGCGCGACGAAAGGAGAGGAGATGGGCAAGGTTATCCGGTGCACCGAGGCTCAGGAGACCTGGGACTTCGAGGTCGACCCCGGCTGCGACTTCGTTGCCCGCGGGGAGACGGAGGACGAGGTCCTGGCCGGGATCATGGACCACATGCAGTCGGTGCACCACTGGAACGAGCTCTACGAGCAGGACTTCGACAAGGCCCGCAAGCTGGCGATCCGCGACGAGTAGCAGCGAGGCGGGGAAGAGGGCATGGATTCGTCCCCGGTCCCAAGGCACGTCTTCGTCGCATATTACCCCGAAGGCCCGCACGAGGGCCCGATCACTATAGGCCTTTTCGGGGTCCGGGACGGCGCCCTGCTGCCCCGTCTTCTCCTCCCGCCAGAAGGCTATAGACTTCGCGGTCCGCACCCTTGGCTCGCCCCCGAAACCGAAAGAGAGCTGGGATGGGGTCGAGCTCCCCGCAGCCGACCTGATACACCTCCTCCTCGGCGACGCCTACATAACCTACGTCGCCATTAACCCACCGCCCTCAGGCGACGTGGAGCTTGTCCCAGCCCCCGAGTTCGTCGAACGCCTCGAGCCCGAAGCCGGAGAGACAGATCCCACCAGAATGACTTCCGCCGGTCGCTGGTCCGGTCCCTGATCTACGGCGACGTCAGCTGACACATCCCCGCAATAAAGCCCGAAAACCCGCCAGCAGGCATACAATTCGTGCTTGCCCCGGGAATATAGAAAAAATGCTACAATCCACGCCAGGTGGGATTGACCTGATCACTCGCCGCTGATACCATGCGCGGCAACTGGTAAAGTGGTCAGGCCAGAGTCTCCGGCGACCGAAGCTGGGGGCTTGGGAGTTGGCTCTTGGGGTGGGTCAGAGAGGGAAGGAGAGGGAATGCCGACTGGCAGAGAAGCTGGTGACTCGATTCCTAGGGAGCAAGACACCATTGAGGGGCGCACCTCGACGGAGGTAAGAGAAGAGGCGAAGAGCGTCGAGTTCACGTATCGGGGAATCTTCCAGAAGACGCTGGCGGCCAACCTGTGCAAGCACGTGGTGATGGCGGCCCGCAAGCGGGACTGGCTAGGATCGACGATCCAGCGCTACAGTGACTCGCCGGAGCGCAATGGCATCCCGGCCAAGCAGTTCGCGGTCATTGCCCCGGATACAGAGACGCTCGAGGAGCACATGGCCAAGTACGAGCCCAACGAGCTGGATGTGATCACGGTCCTCGACGACACGATGTGCGACGGGATCGAGTCCTGGGCCTGGTACGGGCGGCAGCCGATCAACGTCCGCCTCAGGCGCGGCGGGACGCTGTTGGTGATCTCGAACAGGACCGCCGAGGAGCTTGCTCAAGGTTATCCCGCAGAAGCCCTGGGACTGGACGCTGGCCATCCTACCGGGGACGCCGAGCATGGGCGGGCTCTGGGTCTACCGCGACGACGGCACGGACATGCGGGTGCTCGGCGCCATCGCGAGCGCGCGCCCTGACATCTTCGAGTTCGACTCCATAGAGGCCGTGGTAGGGGACAACCGGAGCTCGGCGAGAAGTACCTGACGCGCTCAAGAGCGGCCACGACGAGGTCCAGGTCCACGAGGTCAAGGCGGGCGAGGGCAAAGAGGACGACTACGAGCCGGTCAAGCTGCCGGGGTGGCACGAGATGCGCGACGCCATCATCGTCGAGGCCGTAAAGCCGGGCGAGCGCAACCCGCACTACAAGTCCTCCTCGGATCGGACCATGCGGCCTGTGGTCAACTTCGACACCTGCATCAAGTGCAGGCAGTGCTGGATCGACTGCCCCGACGAGTGCTTCGAGATCAGCCCTGAGGCGCTGCACCCCGTCAACTACGAATACTGCACCGGGTGCGGCATCTGCGCGAACGTGTGCCCGGTCGAGGACTGCATCGTGATGGTCAACGACCTCGAGTTCGTCGAGGAGGGCGACAAGGACGTCTTCCCGATGTGGCAGGAGGACAAGGAAGCCTACCACGAGTGGCGTGACGAGAAGATCGCGAGGGGCAGGATAGCCCACGAGAACTTCTTCAACGCCGACACCTGGGCGAAGTAGGAGAGGAGGGGAGATGACCACTCAAGAGACCAGGCGCGAGGTAAAGCAAGAAGAGAAGCTGATGACCGGCACGCAGGCCGTCGCCCAGGCGGTGCAGCTGGCCGACGTCGACGTGACGTCGGCGTACCCGATCCGGCCCTACGACGGCGTCATGCAGGCGGTCGCCAAGCTCATCGCCGACGGCGAGCTCGAGTGCGAGTACATCGTCGCCGAGGGCGAGCACTCCCAGTTCGAGATCTGCAAGCACGCCTCCGCCGTCGGCAGCCCGCGTGTTCGTGGGCTCCTCGGGCGTGGGCTGGATGTACGCGATGGAGTCCATCGCGGTCACGCCGCCCTGCGGCTGCCGGTCGTGGCCATGGTCGGCAACCGGGCGCTCGACGATCCGGGGGCTTTCGGCGTCGAGCACAACGACGCGCTGTGCGTGCGAGACCTCGGCTGGCAGCTCTTCTGGGTGGAGAACGCCCAGGAGTGCTTCGACGCCACGCTGCATGGCCTACCGCGTCGGCGAGGACCGGCAGGGTCTCCTTCCCTGTCGGCCTCGGCGTGGACGGCGCGTTCCTCACGCACTCGCAGGCGCTGGTCCAGATCCCGGACCAGGAGAGCGTCAACGCCTTCCTGCCGCCCTACGACCTGGGGGACCGGCTGCTGCACCCGGACAACCCGATCACGCATCGCCCCCCAGGCCAACGAGGACTGGGTCATGGAGATCCGCAAGCAGAACGACGAGGCAGCCAAGCGGGTCAAGGACGTGATCCGCGAGGCCTACGCCGACTTCAAGGAGCTGTTCGGCCGCGGCGGCGACAACCCCTTCTTCGAGGAGTACATGACCGAGGACGCGGAGTACGTGCTCGTCGGCATGGGCTCGCTCGGCCTGCCCGCGAAGGTCATGGTACGCCGGCTGCGCGAGCAGGGCGAGAAGGTCGGCTTCGTCCGCCTGAAGTGGTTCCGTCCGTTCCCCGACGAGGAGCTGGCGGAGGTCCTTGGCCGCTTCAAGGCCGTCGGCGTCGTCGACCGCGACTACTCGTACGGCTCGCCGCAGCAGGGCGGCGTCCTGTTCACAGACCTGCGCGCGGCGCTCTACGACGCCGAGCAGCGGCCCCGCATGGTCAACTTCATCGGGGGCCTGGGCGGCCGCGAGGTGACGCCTGAGATGATGGACGAGATGGCGGACCTGACCAGACGGGCCGGCGAGGGCGAGGACGTTCCCGTCGTCAGCTGGATCGGCGTGCGCGAGTAGTATAGAGAGAAGGGTAAAAAAGCAAAGGGAACGAAGAGAGGAGATCGAAAAAAGTGGTTATGGAGGCCCCCGGACGGGCGCTGAAGCTCGATCCGATCAAGTCGATAAAGAAGGCTCCCGAGGAGGAGTACTATCAGTCCGGGCACCGCACCTGCCAGGGGTGCCAGTCGGCGCTGGCCATGAGGCTCATGGCCAAGGCGGCCGGCCCGCGCACCATCGTGCTCGGCTCGACGGGCTGCATGTACGTGGCCAACACCACCTACATGAGCACCCCGTGGGTCGTGCCGTGGATGCACACCCAGCTCGGCGCCGCGGGGTCGGCGGCCGTCGGCACGGCCGCCGGGCTCAAGTCCCTCATGAAGAAGGGCAAGATCAAGGACGAGCCGATCAACGTGATCGCCTTCTGCGGCGACGGCGGCGGCGCGGACATGGGCCTCGCGCGCCATCTGCGCGGCGCTCACCCACATCGAGTACAACCTCCTGATCCTCCTCTACGACAACGAGTCGTACGCCAACACCGACATCCAGATCTCGGGCCAGACCCCGTGGGGCGCGGTGACGACCTTCAGCCCTCCGGGCAAGAAGCACCGCATCATGCAGCGCCGGTGGAAGAAGAACATCCCCGGCATGCTGGCCGCCGGGCATCCCGACACGAAGTACATCGCCTCGGGCACCCCGGCGCATCCCCGTGGACATGATGAACAAGGTGCGCGCGGCCCTGAGCGCCGGCGGGCCGACCTACATGCACTTGCTCGACCCGTGCCCGAAGGGCTGGCACTACGACCCGAGCACTCCCACGAGCTGGGCAAGCTGGCCATCGAGACCGGCATCTACCCGCTCTACGAGATCAAGGAGGGCGTCCTCAAGCTCACCGGCATGACGAAGCAGATCGCCGAGGGCAAGCGTATGCGCAAGCCGGTGCGCGAGTACCTGGAGAAGCAGGGCCGCTTCGCTCACTTCAAGAACCAGGACTACACCTACTTCCAGAAGAAGATCGACGAGATGTGGGAGCAGTGGGTCATCCCCACCGTCGTCGCCTTCTCCTACGGCGGCCCGATCAACATCACCGCCGACGATGCCCAAGGTCCGCAACCGCAACGTAGTGCGCGAGAACGCCACCTGGGCCGGTAACCCGGGCCACGCCCACGAGGAGTTCAAGGACGTCGCAGACGAGCCCTACGAGCCCTGGCGCGACGATAACGAGCTGGGCGAGTACCCGTGGGCCCTGCCGTCCACCGGTCAGTAGAGATCAGGACAGCATCAGGACCCGAAAGGAAAGCGGGCGGGAACAATCCCCGCCCGCTTTTTCGTCCCTACAGCACCTCGAGAAACACCCTCAGTCCAGAGCCGACAAGCTGAAATGCTGGAAATAAGTCGCCGACCGTAGGGAGGCGCCGTGCTGACAAGCGAGGGCCCTTGGCCCGAGCGTGCTGAGAAGCGAAGCCCTGAAAGGGCGAGCGTGCTGACAAGCGGAGGCGAAGCCGGAGCGTGCTGACAAGCCGACGACCGCAGGGAGGAGGCGTGCGCGCTGTGGGGAAGGCTCCTAGCCTTCCCCACAGCGCTCTAGCAACAGTCGCCGAAACGGAAGCTGCCCCTCGCCCAGAACAGCTTGTACTTCCACTCCAGCTTCTTGACGGCCCTGTCCAGGGCGGCCGGGGCGTCTTCCCCTTTGCTGCAGGCTTTCAGCGTGCGGTAGCCCCGGATCGGGACCACCACCTCGGCGACAACCCCGTCGCCATCGTTGTCGAAGCGCACGCTGATGTCGGGCTCGGAGGCGAACATTCGCTTGAGCCGCGCCACCCGCTCGGCGACGTGCTCCTCCGTGATCCCTGCCCCTGCGCCGGTTACCGTAAGCTCCATCTGGTCCTCTTGCTCCTTCGCCGGATCTGGAACATCCGATACATCATATCAGGCGGCGGGGGGTGGCCTACTCTCGGCGGTTCCGGCGGTCTGGGCTGTTGCCCTCTTCCTTGGCCTGCTTTCTGTACGCGCGCCAGGCGCTCACCTCGATGATCTGGCTGTGGATCATCAGGAAGCCGATGCCGTAGCCGAAACCCATGATCCCCTGGAACACCAGGAAGGAGAGCACCCCCGATTCGTGTTGCAGGGTGATCCCCTGGCCGAAGATAGCCGTGAGCAGGAGCTCCTGCACCAGGCGCGCTATCGGGAAGGTCAGGACCCCGTAGAGCGCGGTCGGGGCGATGCGGCCGAAGGGGATCCGGCCCGCGTCCAGCAGTGCGTCGTAGATTAACCCGAAGATCGCCAGGGGAATACCGAGCCCGAGCGCCGCGACGATGATGTAGCCGGTGGGGGCGCCGGCAACCGCGGCCAGCCCCCCCACCAGGAGTCCGGTGACGAAACCCGTCACCATCCCCGGTATCTTGAGCAGTCGCAAGATGCGCACCAGCTACGCCTTCCCAGCTCTAGATGATGACCCCGAATTTGAAGTAGCTGTAGGCCAGCATACCGAGGTAGAAGAGCGCCGCGAACGCCAGCAAGATGTTGATGATTATGTTCGGCCGGATCTTCTTGGGCAAAAGCAGGTTGTTGGTCCCCAGCAGCAGCAGGCAGTACGCGCCCATCGCGAAGGTCGAGAGCACCGAGAGGATGTCGAGGATCGCGGCGGGGCCGTCCTCTTCGCCCGTGACGAACAGCATGGCGATCCCGAACAGGATCAGGAACCACAGGAACGCGAAGTAGAGCTTGTTCATCCCGAAGCGCTGCGTGGGCCGGATGAAGTAGTACGTCATGTCCGCCTGCCCGCGCGAGAAGGCGTCGAAGATGCCGAAGGTCATCTTCCAGCCGATCACCGCTATGAAGACGAAGAACAGGCCGCCTATGACCGCCCCGCCCGCCTGGGCGAAGGCCGCGGACATGCCGTCGAGCGTGGCCCCCTGATCGTCGGCCAGGATGGCGTCCCTCACGCCGGGGTTGATCTGCACCGCGCTCTGCGCGAGCACGGTGTAGATGATGGTGGTCAGCATCGTTATGCCCCAGAACAACACCCAGGCGTCGAAGTGCACCCAGCGCCGCCACCCCTTCCAGCGCTGCATGTTCTCCGGATCCTCCGTGTCGAACATGAAGCCCCGGGAGGGCATGGTCTCCTCTTCGTCCATGTGGGTCAGGCCCTTGATCCTGGGGATGTACACCCCCATGCCGGCCCCCTTGTCCCGCAGCCAGAGCGTGTACCACATCTGCTGCATCCCCGAAGGACCGGCGAAGGCGATGGCCCCCACTATCAGCGGGAAGAGCGCGGCGGCCTGGGGACCACTAATCGCTTCCTGCGGGAAATACCCGAAGGCGAACAGGCCCGTGATAGTAGCCCAAACGAACCCCAGGTTGCCCACCAGCGCCGCGATGATCGTGGAGCCGATCACGAGTACGCCGATCAAGGTAGATAAGATCGCCTCGACGACGTTGTAGACGATCGTCGAGAAGCTGATTATGACGCCGATGAGGAGCAGACCGAATACGCCGAATATGTACCAGCTGATCCCCGTCAGGCTCTCGAAAGCCTGGGCCCCGAGCGCCACGTGGCCTGGCCAGATGTAGACCATCACCGCTATGAGGAAGAACAACCACATTATCGGCCGCCACAGACGCGCCGCCCCGAAGAAGATGCTCTCGCCGGTGGCCGTCGCGTAGCGGGCCATCTCCAGCATGACGATTCCCTGGAGCGTGACGCCAATAAAGAAGAGCCACCGGATTTCCGGCCCGAAGAGGATGACGAGCCGCGGCCACAGGTACGTTTCGCCGAGCCCAACCCCCAGCGCCGCCAGGAGCAAACCGGGACCGAGGATGTGCAACGAGGCCGGAGGCTCCGGCAACTCCCTGATCGGCATCGGGTCTTCCCTACCCGCGCGCCATACCCTTTCTTCCTGTACCTGTTCGGTGGTTTCCCCCGGCGCACCACCCCTAGACGTGTCCACCAAGACCTCCTTTCGTCCCCGACCGATCAGTGCTCGCTGCGCATGCGATCGCCCTGAACCCCCTCGGTTACCCGGGCAGAGGTAGCGCCAGAGCGAGGTAAGACCTCCAGAGGCTTCACGCGCCACCGAACAGCGAGCCCCCACACGCCATCGAACGCGTCCCACAAAAGTCCGAGAACCGAGCGCCGACGCGGGATGTCCCTCCGTCGCTGATCCTGTTCACCGCCCCTTCTCTGCCTCTCCCTTTATAGACAGGTCATACCAGCATACACAGGGGGTTAATTTGTGTCAAGCGGAACATTTACCCCACAACCAATCACCCCCATATACCCCGACTTTGTGATAGTTTTCTCAGTACTTTGATACACGTTTGCTTGATCCTTGCTACAAGCTAGTTATAATCGGGTTCGACAAGAGGTCATACCAGTCGATGAAGGAGCAGACGTGAGCATGGGAGTATTGAGGACTATTTTCACGAAGAACGAGCCGATCGGGAAGGACGACTGGAGGGTGGTCCTGAGGAAGCTGGTAAACGCGGTTTCGCCCGGTGCCCAGCCCTTCCGCATGACGGGCAAGGGTTCTCCCGGCAGGGGCACTGGTCCGCGGCTCACCGACAGGAAGCACTACAAGTAAGGCGGGCACAAACCCGTTGGCTTCGGCCCCCTCCCGTGGATCGGGAGGGGGCCGAACGCGTCTGGAAGCCGGGTGGAGTATGGCACGAAGGTGTTAAACTGGCGGCATGGAGCCGCCGGGGAAGGATGAGACCAGGCCTTCGATAGCACCGATCAGGCGCGTCAAGCTCTACGAGGAGGTGGCGGCCAGGATCCGGGACCTCATAGCCGGCGGCGAGCTGCGAGCGGGTGAGGCTCTCCCCTCGGAGCGGAAGCTCGCCGAGCAGTTCAAGGTGGGCCGCGCCGTGATACGGGAGGCCATACGCCAGCTCGAGGTATCCGGTCTGGTGGAGAGCCGCCACGGCGGGGGCAACTACGTCAGGGAGGTCACGGTCGAGCACCTTGTGGCCCCGATAGCCAGCGTGCTCAACGGCATGGCCCCGCTTCGCGAGGAGCTCATGGACGCGAGGCTCTTCTTCGAGCCGCAGATAGCGCGGGCGGCTGCCGCCCGGGCAACGCCGGAGGACCTGCGACGACTCGAAGGCGTCATACGCCGGCAGCAAGAGCGGGTGGCGAGCGGCCTCTCCGGCGCGGAGGAGGATGCCGAGTTCCACGACCTCCTGGCCAGCGCCACGCACAATTCTGTGGTGGAGCGCGTCATGGAGGTCATCGACAGGCTGCTTGAGGACTCGCAGGCGCGGTTGTTCCGGTCCGTCGAGCGGTCGGAGATCTCCCTCGAGGGCAACCGTCGCATCCTCGAGGCCGTTCTGCGCCACGACGAGGAGGCGGCGCAGAGGGCGATGGCCGAGCACCTCGAAGACATCGCCCGCAACCTGTAGTCGAGATGAACCTCGAAGAGGCGCTCCAGGAGATCCGGGCCGAGTACCGCGACGACGCGGTCGTAATCACGAGCGAGCGAGACAAGGCCCTTGGCGACTTCGCCGCGGAGACCGGCGGCGAGCTTGAGGTGTGGCTCGAGTGGGGCGAGGTCAGCGCCGGGGACGTGAGTGTGCCGGCCACGCACATCTTCTTCCTGGATGAGGACGGCTTCACCAGGCATGATGGCTCCGTGCTGTCCGTCGTCTCGGCGCGAGACTACGAGCTTCTCGGTCCATGATCACGGCTCATGCCGACGTCGTTGGGAGCCTCCTCAGGCCGCCGGAGCTACTCGAAGCGAGGCGCCGCTTCGAGAAAGGCGAGATCTCCGTCCCCGAGTTCAAGCGCGCCGAGGACAGAGCCGTGGACCAGGCGATCTCGCTCCAGGAGCGCGCTGGCCTCCCTGTAGTTACCGACGGAGAGATGCGCCGCGAGTCCTTCCAGAGCCAGATGGTGGAGGCGGTCGAGGGTTTCGGGGAGCACACCATAGACGCCTGGCTCTGGGGGAACTGGCACGGCGACGAGACGGTGGGCGACAAGAAGATCGAACGCCCCCGGACGCTCGGCGTGGTCGGCAAGCTGCGCCGCAGGCGCTTCCTCTCGGCCGAGGAGTTCGTCTACGCCCGAGCGCGCACGGAGCGCACGATCAAGGTGACGCTCCCGAGCCCCAGCCTCTACGCCAACCTCTGGTCGCCGGAGCTCTCCGGGGAGGTCTACCCCACCCTCGACGATTTCCTCGATGACGTGGCGGAGATCCTGCGCGATGAGGTCGAGGAGCTGGTGCGGCTCGGTGCGACCTACATCCAGCTCGACGCGCCGCACTACCCGCTGCTCCTCGAATCCGGGACCCGCGAGTTCTACGAAGGAAGAGGCTGGAACTTCGACCGCTGGATGAGCCGTGGCGTGGAGCTCGACAACCACGTTATAGGGAAGCACCCCGGCGTCACGTTCGCCTTCCATCTGTGCCGCGGCAACCAGGGGAGCCGCTGGCTCGTCTCGGGCTCCTACGAGCCGCTGGCGCGCAGGATCTTCCCGCGTTTGCGCGCCGGGAGGCTGATGCTCGAATACGACGACGAGCGCTCCGGCGGCTTCGAGCCCCTTGCTCACGTGCCGGAGGACAAGGTCGCCGTCCTCGGCCTCGTTACGACGAAGACCGGCCGGCGCGAGACACCGGAGGAACTGGAGACCCGCATCAGGGAAGCATCCAATTTCGTGCCGCTGGAGCGGCTGGCGCTGAGCCCGCAGTGCGGGTTCGCCACATCGATCATCGGCAACGCTTTGAGCGTCGAGGACGAGGAGCGCAAGCTCCGCACCATCGCCGAGACCGCCAAGCGCGTTTGGGGTTAACGGCGGCGGGAGACCTATACCGGGATCGGGCAGGATGGTAAGCTGCCGGGGCCGATTACTTTAGAGGAGGAAGCGGATGTTGCGGGTAAGGGACTCCATGACGAGGGAGGTCGTCACGCTGGGGCCGGAGGCGAGTGCCGCCGAGGCGTGGAGTGTCTGTCAGGATCTGGGGATAAGGCACCTGCCCATCGTCGAAGCGGGGCGCCTGGTGGGGCTGGTCTCCGATAGGGACCTGAGGGACGTGAGCCCGCCGCGGGGCTCCGGCGGCGAGAGGGACACGCTCGGGTGGGTGCGCCTGAGGGACATAATGAGCACGGATCTGGTCACTATCGGTCCGCTCGACACCATCGAGCACGCGGCGCGCGAGATCTACGACCGCAAGATAGGCTGCCTCCCCGTGGTGGCCGACGGCGAGCTGGTGGGGATCATTACCTCATCTGACATGATGCGCACCCTGATAGAGCTCATCGGCGCGCACGGGATCGGGAGCTGGGTCGAGGTCGAGGTGCCGAACCAGCCGGGCATGCTCGCCAACGTGACAGACGTGATCCGGACCCGCCAGGTCAACATAGCCGGCGTCTTCCTGGCGCCGGCGCCGCGAGCGAGCAACCGCGTGATCGTGCTCCGCCTCGAGACTACTAACCCCGCCGGGACTGTCCAGAGCCTCGAAGAGGCCGGCTACAAGGTGACGGCCGTAAAGTCGTCAGTCCCTGTGGAGCCAACCCTCGAGGAGGCATAGGAAGGCACAGGTAAAACCCACCAGCTGAAACCTGATGCCTTAAACTTTGCGTCTTCCTTCTTCGTCGAGGTAGTCGCTCCAGGAGCGCATCGGGTCGTAGCCGAGCATCCGCCGCGCCTTCTCTATGGAGATGTAGCTCGCGTCCTCGCGCGGGAGGGGTTTCCTGATCTCGATCTCATCGCCGTAGTACCGGCGGACGACCTCTTCGAGCGGGCGGTTCCCGACGTTGTCGGGAGAGGCTATATAGAAGACCTCGTGACCCGAGAGGTCGCTCTGAGTGGCGAGCACGATGGCGTCGGCCAGGTCGTAGACGTCTATGTAGCTCAGGAAGTTGGGGGAGAGGTCCGGCGGTAGCTCCCTCACCAACGGTCCCAGGTTGCGCTCGTAGTTGCCCTCGTGCTGCACCCAGCAGGGCCTAATGGAGATGGGCCGGATGTCAGAGCGCCTCACGGCCCCGTCCATGAGCAGCTCCGAGAAGTGTTTGGCCGTGGCGTATGGGTCCTGGGGCCTTATGGGATGCTCTTCGTCGACCTGGATGTAGTCGGGCAGGAAGGGTCGCTCGGCGAAGAAGAAGCCGGGCACCGTCTCGCTCGAGATGTTGACGAACCGCTGGACGCCGAACCTGATGGCGGCCTCAAGCACGTTGAAGACGGACATCAGGTTGTTATGGAAGACGACGTGCGGTGGGTTCTGGGTCGGCTCCGGGATGGCAGCGGCGTGCACGACCGCCTCTGCGCCCCGGACGACCGCGAAGGCGTCGCCTGCATCGCTCAGGTCGGCCTGAACGTAGGCGGGCTCGCCGGGCTCGGGACGCTCGAAGACCGGTGGCGCCAGGTCGGTCGCGCGCACGTCGTGGCCGGCCTCCATGAGCGCCGCCACCGTCGCCCTTCCCACCTTGCCCCGCGCTCCCGTCACCAGTACCTTCATACAGCCCTCCTTCTGGATGCGAACCGGCACAGATGGTACAGCATAGGCTTCGGCGACGAGAGTTTCGTGCCGGATAGTCGGGGGTAAAAGGGGCCGGCATGAGAGTAGTAATCGTAGGGGCGACCGGCAACATAGGGACAAGCGTGCTCCGGTCGCTGGAGAAGTAAACATCATGCCGCTGCTGACCGACGAGGACCCTCTTGGCACCGAAGACCTCAAGACCCACGAGATGCCGCTCGACGAAGCGCCCTACGGGTACGAGATCTCCCAGGAGAAGCGCGACGGCGCCATCAAGATAGTCCTGAAATCCGGATAGACGCGTTAGGCCGTGGGGGCGATGCGCGAAACGTCCCTACGTGGCGTCGTGGAGCATTTCGCGAGCCACGACGACGCCGTCGTCGTCGGCGTAGACGTACTGGCCAGGTGTCCAGGTTACGCCACCGAAGCTCACGGGCACGTCCCGCCGGCCCGTGCCCTCCTTCTTGCTCCTCAGAGGGTTCGTCGCGAGCGCCAGGACGCCGACCGCGATCCCACCCAGCTCCCGCGCGTCGCGCACGCAACCGTTTACGATGACGCCCTTGAGGCCGCGTGAGGCGGCTATCGAGGCCAGCTTGTCCCCCAACAGAGCGCAGCGCCTGGAACCGCCTCCGTCCACGACCAGAACGGCGCCTGCCGCAAGGTCCTCCAGCGCCTCCCTGACCAGCACGTTGTCTTCGTGAGACCTCGACCGTCGAGATTGGGCCGTTGAAGGCAGCGGCGCCGCCGTAGCTGGTAAAGATCGGCGCGCACACCTCCACCCTCCAAGAGAACCGGTCGCAGATGTCCGCCGTCTTGATGCTGGGTGCTCCCTGATTCATCGTGCCGATCCCACCACCTTTCGCCAGAAGTCGCCCCGCTCATCCGGCACGAAGGCTTCGTATAGGGCGACGCGGTCTATGAGGCCCTCGTAACGTTCTTTCAGAATGCCTCCTACCTGGTCGGGCGCGGCCTCGACGGCGAAGGCGCCGAGCATCTCGTCGGTTATGAGGTCTGGCATCTCGTCCCACTTCTTGTCCCTGGCGAGCTTGCCGAGCTTCTCACCGGCTTCCTCCCAGCCGTGAACCTCGAGAACGGCACGGTAGGTAGGGGTGGAGGCATAGAAAGCAAGTTGGGCCCGCACCTTCTCGCGTTGCTCCCCGATCTCCTCATCGCTCTCTCCGGTCACGACGAAGATGCTCGTGGCGAGCTCGACCTCCTCTGGCTCGCGACCCGCTTTGTGCGCTCCCCCGGCGATAGCTGGCTTTACGGTCTTGCGCACGTACTCGGGGGTGTGGAACGGATGTACGTGGAAGCCGTCGCAGAGCTCGCCGGCGAGGCGTGCCAGTCCCGTGTTGACGCCGGCTATGTAGACCGGGATCTCCGGCTGCTCGATCGGACCGGGGTTGAAGAACGGCGTTATGAGCGTGTGCCGGTAGAACTCGCCCTCGAAGCTCAGAGGCTCGCCGGTCTGGAAAGAGCTCCAGATGGCGCGCAGCGCGCCTATGTACTCGCGCAGCCGCGCCACGGGCCTGTCCCACGGCATGGAGAAGCGCCGCTTTACGTGCGCTTTGACCTGGGTGCCAAGGCCGAGGATGAAGCGGCCGCCCGAGAGGTCCTGGAGGTCCCAGGCGGTCTGGGCCATCTCCATCGGAGAGCGGGAGAAGGCGATGGCAACCGAGGTACCGAGCTCCATCCGCTCCGTCTCGTTCGCGGCTATGGCGAGCGGCAGGAACGCATCGTGCTTTGTCTCGCTGGTCCAGAGGCCGGCGAAGCCCAGAGACTCGGCCGCTCGCGCTGTCTCGCCCGCGTTGTGCAGGTAGCCGCCTTCAGCCCCGAGGCCCGCGTCGAGCTTCATCTACGGGATAAGGAGGAGCTTGCCGGTCGTCTTGCGGCCTTCGAGGTCGCGGTGAGCCTGTGCTGCCTCGGAGAGCGGGTAGGTGCCACCGATGCGGACCTCGATGGCGTTGTTGCCCACCCAGGAGAGGACGCTCTCGGCGCGCCACAGGAGCTCCTCGCGCGTTTGGGTGTGCCACACGAGGGCGGGCCTGGTGAGAAAGAGTGCACCCTTCTGGTTCAGCTTCTGGGGGTCTACAGGCGGGACGGGACCGCTGGAGGCGCCGAAGAGTACCATGTAGCCGCGGGGCTTGAGGGAGTCGAGGCCCCCGTCGAAGGTATCCTTGCCGACGGAGTCGTAGACGACGTCGACGCCCTCGCCGCCCGTGATGCGCTTCGTCTCCTCGACGAAGTCCTGCTCCTGGTAGAGGATGACCTCGTCCGCGCCCGCGTCCTTCGCGAGCTGCGCCTTCTCCTCGCTGCCTGCGGTTCCGACGACGGTCGCGCCGCGCAGCTTGGCCATCTGGACCAGGAGGAGACCCACGCCGCCGGCCGCCGCGTGCACGAGCGCCGTATGCCCCTCTTGCAGCGGGAAGGTGCTGTGCGTCAGGTAGTGAGCCGTCATCCCCTGCAGCATCACAGCGGCGGCGACCCTGGCCTCGACGAGTGTGACGTTGACAGGGACGAGGCTCTCCGCCGGGACGACGACGTATTCGGCGTAGGCCCCCATCACGCTGGCGAACGCGACGTGATCCCCGACCGAGACGTCTTCGACGCCCTCGCCGACGGCGTCGACCTCGCCCGCGCCTTCCTGTCCCAGGGTGAAGGGAGTCTCCATCGGGTAGAGGCCCGTGCGCTGGTAGCAGTCTATGAAGTTGACCCCCGAGGCGGCGAGCCGCACGCGCGCCTCGCCGGGACCCGGTTCAGGCGTGGGTACGTCCTCGTAGCTCAATACCTCAGGCCCGCCTTGCTCGTGCACCCGGATCGCCTTCATCTCCCAACCCCTTTCCCTAGACAACGTCGCCCATTGTAGCGGGAGCGCTCGGATCACGAGGCTGGAAGATTCCCGCGTAGTACGCCCGGCGTTTACAATACGGCATGAATGGGGAGTAGCAGTATCGCACAGGAGGTGGGTTTGCGCGGTGGGGTAGGAGAGGGGACGTGAGTCCACTTCTGGAGATGCGCGGCATCACCAAGCGCTTCCCCGGCGTGACGGCGCTCGATGGGGTGGACTTCGAGCTCGAGAAGGGCGAGGTGCATGTCATCCTGGGCGAGAACGGAGCGGGCAAGAGCACCCTCATAAAGATGCTCTCGGGGGCTTACCGACCGGACGAGGGTGAGATCCTGCTCGACGGCGAGAGGGTAGACATCCCCACCGCTGCTGTCGCCCAGGCGCTCGGCATCTCGACGATCTACCAGGAGTTCAACCTGGTCCCGCACCTAACCGTGGCCGAGAACATCTTCCTCGGACGCCAGCCCAGACGGTTCGGGATCGTGTATCGCAGCCAGATGAGAGACGAGGCGCAAGAGCTCCTGGAGAGGATAAAGGTGCGCGTGGACCCGGATGCTCCGGTCTCGACTCTGGGCGTCGCGCAGCGGCAGATGGTCGAGATAACCAAGGCGTTGAGTCTGGCCGCCAGGATCTTGATAATGGACGAGCCGACCGCCTCGCTCTCGGGCCAGGAAGTCGAGCGCCTTTTCGAGATAGTTCGCGGTCTCAAGGAGGAAGAGGTCGGCGTGATCTTCATCTCTCATCACCTCGAAGAGGTTACCGAGATCGGAGACCGGGTGACCGTCTTGCGGGACGGGAAGATGGTCGGCCAGGTGCCGGCCACAACCGACCACCAGGAACTCGTCCGGATGATGGTGGGGCGCTCCATCGAGGACCAGTTTCCCCGCCGGCGGCCCGGGGTCGGGGAGGTCCTGCTCGACGTCAAGGAACTCTCGCGCGAGGGCGTACTTCACGATATCTCCTTCCAGGTGCGCGCCGGCGAGGTGGTCGGGATCGCCGGGATAGTAGGGGCCGGCAGGACGGAGATGGCGCGCGCGATCTTCGGCGCCGACCCGCATGACTCCGGTGAGGTATGGGTGGAGGGGCGCCGGATGGAGCGCTTCGATCCCCGCGAGGCGAAGCACAGAGGCATTGGGTTCATCACGGAGGACAGGCAGGGACAGGGGATCGTGCCACCGCTATCGGTAGCGGAGAACCTGGCGCTCGCCTCGCTCGGTCGGTACACAAGCGCGGGGTTCGTCAACCGCAAGGAGCAGCGGAGCCGGGCGCAGACGATGAGCGAGGAGCTGAAAATAAGGACACCGAGTCTCGAACAGGAAATTCGCTACCTCTCAGGCGGCAACCAGCAGAAGGTGGTCATCGGCAAGTGGCTCCTGGCGGACTCGAAGGTCTTGATCATGGACGAGCCGACGCGTGGGATAGACGTGGGGGCGAAGGTGGAGATCTACGAGCTGATGAACGAGCTCACGGAGGAGGGTGCCGGTATCCTGATGATATCCAGCGATCTGCCGGAGGTGTTGGGCATGAGCGACCGGATACTGGTGATGGCGGGGGGGCGCATCACGGGCGAGCTCTCCGGGGAGGAAGCCAGCCAGGAGAAGGTCATGACGCTCGCGACGCAAGGGAGCGAGGCAGCCGTTGGCTAGCGTGGCCGAGAGGATCAAGCCCAGAGAGATACTCTCGCGCAGCGGGCCGCTCTGGGGGCTCATAATCCTGTGCGTAGTGATGACCATCCTCTCGCCGTACTTCCTCACCTTCAACAACCTCTTCAACGTGGGGACCCAGATAGCGGTGGTCGCCATCATCGCCCTCGGCCAGACCTTCGTGATCGTCTCGGGGGGCATAGACCTCTCCGTCGGGAGCGTCCTGGGACTAGCCGGGATAGTCTTCGGCTGGGCGAGCGTGGTTGCCAATCTGCCGCTAGTGGCGGCGCTGGCGCTCGGGATCGGAGCAGGAGCGCTGGCCGGGCTCACGAACGGGCTGCTGATCACACTGGGCAACCTGCCGCCGTTCATCGCCACTCTAGCGATGCTCAGCGCGGCGCGGGGGCTGGCGCTCGTGATCTCGGGTGGCGTCCCGCTGAACCCGATACCGGGCGCGATTCTCTCTTTAGGCAGCGGGGACCTCTTCGGCTTCGTACCGCTGCCGGTGGTCCTGATGCTCGTCATGTGGGCCCTCACCATCGGGATCCTCAGGAGCACCTACGCGGGCCGCTGCATGTACGCAATCGGCGGCAATGAGGAAGCCTCCAGGCTCTCCGGGATAAACGTCTCGCGCCAGAAGCTCATCGTCTACACTCTCTCCGGGCTCTTCGCAGGTATAGCGGGCATCCTGCTCACCGCCCGGCTGGCCTCGGCCGATCCGCAGGCCGGATTCACCTACGAGCTGGACGCCATCGCGGCGGTCGTGATCGGCGGCGCCAGCCTCTCGGGCGGGGTGGGAAACGCTTCGGGGACCCTGATAGGGGCGCTCATCCTGGGCGTCCTCCGCAACGGCTTGAACCTGCTGAACGTCTCCGCATTCTGGCAGCAGGTGATCATAGGCGCCGTTATCGCCCTCGCGGTGATGACGGACACCCTGAGACGCAGGAAGAGCTAGAAGGAGGGCATGATGAGAACGAGGGCGACGTTGCTGGCGGTACTCATGCTGGCGATACTGGCGACGGTCTTGGCGGCCGGCTGCCAGCGCGGTGGCGGCGGAGGAGGAGAGGGAGGAGGGCCGAGGGTCGGACTCTCTATCTCTACGCTGAACAACCCGTTCTTCGTGAGCATGCGCAGCGGCGCTCAGCAAGCCGCGAAGGACGAGGGGGTCCAGCTCCTCATCGCCGACGCGCAGAACGACTCGGCCACGCAGCAAGATGACGTGCAGAACTTCGTTACCCAGCAGGTCGATGCCATACTGGTCAACCCCGTCGACTCAGAGGCCATAGTTCCGTCGATCCAGGCCGCCAACCAGGCGAACATCCCCGTGATCGCGCTTGACCGTGGCGCCTCGGGCGGCGAGATCGCTACCCTCATAGCCTCGAATAACGTGGAAGGCGGCAGGATGGCGGGGGAGGAGCTGATCCGACTCGTCGGCAGCGGCCCAGTAGCCCAGCTCGAGGGTATCCCCGGCGCCAGCCCAACGCGCGACAGGGGGCAGGGCTTCGAGGAGGCGATTGACGGGCAGAGTGCGGTCGAGCTCGTGGCGAGCCAGACGGCGAACTTCGACCGGGCGGAGGGGCTGGATGTGACGGAGAACATCATGCAGTCCAACCCGGAGATCAAGGGCATCTTCGCCCAGAACGACGAGATGGCCCTGGGCGCCGTACGGGCTCTTGGAGGCAGGGCAGGCACAGACGTGAAGATAGTCGGCTTCGACGGCGTCGAAGACGCGCTGAAGGCCGTCCAGGATGGCAAGATGAACGCCACGGTCGCCCAGCAGCCGGACAAGATCGGCTCCCTTGGCGTGGAGAACGCCATGAAGGTCATCGATGGTGAGTCCGTGCCGAAGAACATCCCCGTGGAGGTGAAGCTGGTGACGAAGGAGAACGTCTCGCAGTTCCTCCAGTAGGGCCCACCATGTCCGACGTCTTCGTACTGGGATCTATCAACCAGGACTTCGTCCTGAAGGTCGAGCGCCGCCCCGAGCCGGGCGAGACCGTAACGAACGCAGAGCTCTCCACGCACAATGGCGGCAAGGGCGCGAATCAGGCCGCCGCAGCCGCCCTCCTCGGCACCTCCGTGACCATGCTCGGCCGAGTTGGCGACGACGAGTTCGGCGAGCCGCTGGTGCAGGCACTCCGGGAAAAGGGCATAGACACGAGCCTGGTGGAACGGGCTTCGGGCAAGTCGACCGGCGCCGCTTTCATAACCGTCACGCCCGATGGGGAGAACGCGATTACGGTCGCTCCAGGCGCGAACCGCAGCCTGACCCCAGGGGACGTGGAGGCAGCTGCAGAGGCAATAGGGGATGCCAGGGTCTTCGTGGCCCAGATGGAGGTCCCCGTGCAGACGGTGTTGCGGGCGGTCGAGGTCGCGGCCGAGGAGGGAACCAGGGCGCTGGTGAACCTGGCGCCGACGTTCGAGGTCCCGCGGGACCTCCTCGAGAAGCTTGACCCCCTTGTGGTGAACGAGCACGAGGCTGCCTTCCTGCTCGGGAGAGAGGTCGAGGGAGTGAAAGGTGCGCTCTCCGCCGCCCCGGAGCTACTCTCTTCAGGTCCGCGGTCCGCTGTGATCACTATCGGAGAAGAAGGAGCCGTTCTCGCGGACGGCGAGTCCGTAGAACACCTTCCCGCCCCCGAGGTCGAAGTAGTAGACACGACCGGCGCGGGGGACGCCTTCGTGGGAGCCCTGGCCACGCAAATTGCCCGCGGAGCTTCTTTGCGAGAAGCTGTAGCCTATGCCGTGCGAGCGGGCGCGGCGGCGGTTACCAAAGAGGGCGCCCAGGGCGCGCTCCCGACCCCTGAGGTGGTGGAGGCGCTATGAAAAGGGAAGGCATCATAAACGCGAGGCTCGCTGGAGCCCTGGCCGGGCTGGGCCACACCGACGACGTCGTCGTCTGCGATGCTGGCCTGCCTATACCGCCGGGCCTCGAGGTCGTGGATCTCGCGTTCCGGTTCGGTGTCCCTTCGTTCGAGACCGTGCTCTCCGGCGTGCTCGAAGAGCTGGTCGTCGAAGGCGCTACCGCCGCCGAAGAGGTGGAGAGGAACCGTCGCTCCTACGAATTCCTGACGACTCGCCTGCCGGACCTCGGCTTCGTCCCGCACGAAGAGCTCAAGCGCATGGTCCCGGGGGCGAAGCTCGTGATCCGTACCGGCGAGGCTACGCCCTACTCGAACGTCATCCTCCGCTGCGGAGTGCCTTTCTAGAGCGCTTCGGTAGCGCCGCCCTTGCGCGCCTTCGCTTCAGTTTCAGCACTCTTCATGAGGTGCGGGCTGGTGGCACTCGCCCTGGACGAACGGCGGGCTGAGCCCAATCCACCCGCCGAAGATCAACCTCTGCGAGTTGCGCCTACGAAGAAGACTGCGCCGTACGTTTGTAATGCTTCAGGCTCGAAGCCCGCGTGGTCGAGCATGCTTCTTAACTCGTCGGGCTCGAAGAACCGGATGCCGCCTATGGAGAGGAAGCGCTGGAGACGCCGCCCGCGAAGGGTCCGGGCACGCAAGATACCCATGATGGCGAGACGTCCTCCCGGCTCGAGAACGCGCCGCGTCTCTCTCAGAGCGCGCCCCGGGTCCCCGAGCTCGTTGAGCGTGCCGCCGCAGACGGCCCCGGAGAAGCAGGCATCGGCGAACGGAAGTCTGTGGGCGTCAGCCCGCGCGAAAGAGGGTCTGGCGCCGATCCCGCGGGCGCGGCGGGCGGCCTCTTTGAGCATTGAAGGGGAGATGTCTATGCCGATTACTTCGCCACCGTCGCCAGGTGCGAGGTTGCGCGTGTAGAGACCGGCGGAGCATCCGAGGTCGAGGTACCGGCCGCCGCGCTCCACGCCGGCGAGGCCGGAGATGATCTCCAGCTCGCGCTTGTTGGAGAAAGGCTCCCTCGTGAGCAGTCCGAGGGAGTGGACGCGCCAGAGCGGCTCGTAGCCGCGCCCGGCGCCAGGGAGGAAGTTGGTCAGGTTGGCGGCATTGTCCGCGCCGACGCGGTGCTTCAGCAGGTCGAGGTAGCCGTCCTTCACCTCGTAGGTCTCGCCGGAGGGAGAACGGACCTTTCCGGCCAGGATCACACCGTTCTGCTCCGCGCCCTCCGCGAACACGAGCCCCGCGGGATCTGAAGGGTGTGGCTGGACGATAGGGAGTAGCTCCCGGTTGAACATCCCGGCTCTAGCGGCGCTTTCTTTCTCTGAGGCGCTGCAGGCGGACGTCGAAGCCGCGGACGGAATCCACGAACGCGCCGGCCTCCCCGGGACGTTGCACGGGTCTGGGAGTGGTGTATCCGCCCTCGTGGTAGATCAGAGGTTCCCTGCGAGTGTCGCCCATCCTGACGGCTACGACCCGCCCGACGAAGAGGTCGTGGTCGCCGCCGGGGTGGACCGCCTCGAGCTCGCACTCTATGATCGCGAGCGCCCCCGTCGCGAGCGGGGCGCCGGTAGAGCCGTAGCCGCCGCCTAGAGACCGGATCGCCGGCAGTCCGCTCGAGCGCTCGGGGGAGGCGAAGAGCCTGGATAATCCCTCCTGTTCGGCGGCCAGGATATTGGCGGCGAAGTAGCCCTCCTCGCGGATACGGGGGTTTAGACGGGCGTCCTTGTGGACGCTCACCAGGAAGAGCGGGGGGTCCAGGGAGACAGAGACTACCGCGTTCGCCGTCATCCCCTCGGCCCTTTCCTCGCGACCCGAGGTGACCACCGTGACGCCGGTGGGGAAGAGGCGCATCGCACCCCTCAAGGCATCCGCGCTGGCCCCGTGAACCTCCCAACCGTGCTCGTCTGCGCTACGCGGCTCGTCAGCCGGCATCGTCGCCTCTCCTTGTAGCGCGTGATGGCGTCCGAAGCCTGTTCTGTGCACGGTGCTCGCCCACAATGTTCACGTTCAGGCCTCGGCCACCACCGCTCGACCGCCGCCAGATCCGAGCCGTACCACCGCCCGTAGAACCCGTTGTGATAGAGGTCATCGAGGACGAGAGCCTCCGAGCCGGGTAGCAGCGCCGATTCCACCGGCACGACCCCGTCGCCTGCCACCCTGCCATCCTCCACCAGACGCTCGTACCTCCTGCGAACACGAACCGAGGCCGCCCCGTCAGCGCCAGCGCCAGCCACGGAGAGGTACTCGAGGCCCGCCGGTTCGTGAAGGGCGCCCGGGAAATAGTCATTAACCCTGCTAATGAGGGTGAGGTTTTCTTTAGCGACGAGGTGAGGGGTGCCCAGTGTGATCAGGCGCCTCACCCGCCGGTAGCCCGAGTAGCGGCGGCCGCCGAAGGGGGGATCTCCGCCGAGGTATATCCGGCAGGCGATGCCGCCCATAGAGTGTCCCACGAGCACTGCCTTGTCCGACTCGCTCTCGAGCAGCGCGCGGTCTACGACGCTTGCGACCTCGAAGACCAGTTGCCCGTAGCCTCTGAGGCGTCCCAGCAGCCAGTCCAGGGGTGTGATCGGGGCCGTGTACACCTCGGAGCCGGAGATCTCGTGTAGGCTCTGCGCGAGATTCCGGTACCTCCCCGGCCACGCCGCCAACCCGCCGACCAGGACTATGGGATCGCCTGCCATGCAAGAGAGTATAAACGTCTCAGCCGGCGGGGTATCTACCGGAGCACCTCGAGGGCCGTCCGCACCGAGTCGTCGAGGACGGCCCGGTCCACTCCGGCTCTCGCGAGGACCCTCACGCCGTGCAGGGTGCTCACCAGGAAACGGGCGAGGGCTTTCGGGTCTTTGTTGGCGGGGACCTCACCGGCGGCGCGCCCGCGCACCAGCGCCCGCTCGAACGCGTCCTCGGTACGGCGTACGTAGCGAGAGATCCTCGTCTTGCTCACCCCCGTCTGACTGCTGTCCAGCACTCGCCGGCGCAGTATACGATTATTGGAACGATCGGTACAATATTGATTAACTTGCGAGGCTGGTCTGTATACCATCGAGGACGAACTGGACGGCGAGGGCGGCGAGTAGGACGCCGAGGACGCGGGTGAGGACGTTGGATCCGGTCTCGCCGAACAGGCGCATGATTCGGGGAGCGAGGAGGAGGGAGAGTAGGGTCAAGAGTAGGACGGCGAGGAGCACGGCCATGAAGGCGGCGAGCTCGGGGGTGCTCCTTTCGCCGGTATAGAGGAGGACGGTGGTTATAGCTCCGGGGCCGGCGAGCAGGGGGATGGCGAGGGGGAAGACGGAGATATCGTGCTCGTAGGAAATCTCCTCCTGCTCGCGCACGGTGCGTGAGCGCAGGCCTGTTGGGCTGGCGAAGATCATGTCGAGAGCGAGGAAGAAGAGGAGGATCCCGCCCGCTATCCGGAACGCGGGGATGCCGATGCCCAGGGCTTCGAGCAGCATGTCGCCGGCGAGCGCGAAGATGAACAGGATGACCGCGCCGAGGAGAGTGCCCCGGATCGCCGTCTCCCGCTTGCGTTTCTCAGGGTAGCCGCGCGTGAGGGCGGCGAAGATCGGAGCCAGCCCCAGCGGGTCCACGACCACGAGCAGCGTCACGAACGAGTTGAAGACGAACTCGAGCACTACACCATTCTAATACCACTTGGATCCGCTCCTGGTTGCCGCGTGCCGGCTTTCGGGGTAAGGTCGCATGCGCTGTCTACCGAAAGGGTCCTATGCCCATAGACACCGCGCTGGCGGGCGCGCTGCACGTCGAGTACCTCAAGAAGCGCGACCTCGGCGAGGACGCTCGTCCCCACCACACCCTGTTCCAGACCTCGACCATCGACGCGCTGCTGGAGGGGAAGTACGACGGCGACGTCAGCTTCGCCGAGCTCGAGGATCGCGGGGATTTCGGCCTCGGCACGTTAGACGCGCTTGACGGCGAGATGATCGCTCTCGACGGCGACTTCTACCAGGTGAAGGCTGATGGGCGAGCTTATCCGGTCGGCAAACAGTTGAGGACCCCGTTCGCCGTCGTGACCTTCTTCGAGCCGAACCTGTCGAGAATGCTGGCCACGCCGATGGATTTCGAGGCGTTGGGTACGTACCTGGATCGGCTCGTCGGCGGTGAGACTTCATGCTACGCCGTGCGCGTAGACGGGCGCTTCGACTACGTCAAAACGCGCAGCGTGCCCCGCCAGCGCAAGCCCTACCCGCCACTCGCCGAGGTCGTCGAGAGCCAGCCTACCTTCGAACTCCATGATGTCCAGGGAAGCCTCCTTGGCTTCCGTTTCCCTCGCTATGCCCAGGGGATCAACGTCGCAGGCAACCACTTTCACTTCATAACCGCGGACAGGGATGCCGGTGGACACGTCCTCGAGTTCCGGTTGGCCCGTGGTGAGCTTCGCGTCGACCACGAAGCGGACCTTAGGCTCGAGCTTCCGCCAGGCGTCGAACTGCCCGTGCCAGATCCGGCGGACGCCAAGAGGGAGAAGTTGGACCGCATCGAAAGAGGAAAGTAGCCGTTAGCTGGCGGGGTCGAGAGATTCGTGGCCACGGGGCCGGGCGACCTCCCACTTATCGTGGTGGGAGGCTGCCTTCGCCAGCAGGTCCCCGCCTGCAGCCACTGCTTCGCCGCTGTAACGCTCGCGTACTTCGGCTGCGAGCGCCTCGATCACCTTTGGTACGTTCGCGGGCAGGTCTCCGATGCTCTCCCGCCTGAAAGGCAACCTCAGAGCGGCGTAGAAACGCTCGAGGACCTCCACGAGCTCCGCTGTGCTGGATACCAGGATCAGGGCCTCGACCCGCGCGGCCCGGCTTGTCACCCTCTGGGCGAGGCCAGCGTGCTTGATACCCCGCGGACCGCCGGAGCGGACCGAGTGGGCCCCGGGACAGAACTCGCCCTCGACCTCTCCGCCTTCCGCCGCCACGCCTGTGCGCCGTATCGCCGCCGCGACGAGATCCACGCCTTCGGAGTAGCGTTCGTAGAGGCCGTGGCGCAAATCCTCGACGGGGAAGGTGAGCGAGAAGGAGATCGAGCCTTCGTTCGCCGCCACCGCCCCGCCGCCCGAGTTGCGTACCAGCACAGGGAAGCCGAGGCTCTGCGCCGCTTCCACCGCCTTACCGAAGCCGGGAAGGCGCGTCTCCGGCCTCGTAACGCCGACGTAGCGCGAGGAGGTCCAGATGAGGGCTGTCGGGCCGCGCTCGCCGGAGGCGACCTCTTCGAGCACCGCCTGCTGCAGCCCGAAGCCGTCCTCGGGGGCCTGCAGGTGCTCGGATATCAGGGTCTGCACGTTGCCAAGATACCATCCTGGTTACAGAGAAAAACGTAGCTCATCTGGGGGATGCGGTTGCTTGACGGCGTTGCTAGCGTGCGGGCTTGTGCAAAAAGGGGATGGTCCCGATACGTCCCCTCTACGAGCAAGGAGGGAAGATCCGCAAGTTGGTTGTGGTGTCCGTTGTGGCGATAGTTTGCCTCACGCTGGGGCCGGTGTCGCGCTTGCGGACAACGCTCGGCGCGGGAAGACGCCGCGAAGGATGCGTGTACCCGGTAGCGACCCCCCGCGGTGCTAAGATAGCAGCTTGGTATGGACGTGGGAGGACCAGTGTTGCGACGGGAAACCATGACGCCGGAGGGCCCGGGTAACCCGTGGCGGACCGTCTCCTCCAGGCGGGTGTACGAGAATCCCTGGATCTCTGTGCGCGAGGATCAGGTCGTACGTCCGGACGGCGAGCCGGGTATCTACGGCGTGGTGCACTACAAGAACGTCGCCGTGGGGATCCTCGCGATCGAAGAGGACCACGTCTACCTCGTCGGGCAGTACCGTTACCCGCTCGAGATGTATTCCTGGGAGATACCTGAAGGCGGCTGCCCCGATGGCGAGGAGCCCCTGAGCGCCGCCCGGCGCGAGTTGCGGGAAGAGACGGGCTTCGAAGCCACGAGCTGGCGGAAGCTCGGAGAGGCGTATCTTTCGAACTCGGTCGCGGACGAGTACGCCGTGTGGTTTCTCGCGACAGGTCTCGTGCCCGGCGAAGTGCGGCCTGAGGGGACGGAGGAGATCAGGGTACGCCGCGTGCCGCTGCGCGAGGCGCTGGCCATGGCGCTCGACGGGGGGATCACTGACGCCCTCAGCATCGTCGCGCTCACGAGCTACGTCCTGAATCACCAGGGGTCTACGGGGCGATGAAGGTGCTCGCTCTAGCGGGTGGGGTAGGCGGAGCGAAGCTGGCTGCGGGCCTCGAGGCCGCGCTTTCGCCGGGCGACCACCTCGCGGTCGTCGTGAATACCGCAGACGACTTCGATCTGTGGGGCCTGCGCATCTGCCCCGACCTCGACACGGTGATGTACACCCTCGCCGGAGTCGCCAACCCCGAGACCGGCTGGGGCCTCGTAGACGAGTCGTTCGATGTTCTCGACATGCTCGCCCGCTACGGCGAGGACACCTGGTTCAAGCTCGGCGACAGGGATCTCGCGACGCACGTGCTGCGCACGGCGAGGCTGCGCGCCGGGGAGACTTTGACCGGGATCACCGCCGGCCTTTCGACGGCGCTGGGCATCGGGAGCGCCATCCTCCCCATGTGCGACGAGCCGGTCGCTACCGTCCTCGATACCCCTGATGGTCCGCTAGAGTTCCAGGAGTACTTCGTGCGCAGGCGCCAGAGGGACGAGGTGCTCGGCCTGCGCCTGCGTGGCATAGGGGATGCCCGCCCCACGGACGCCGTCCTCGAGGCTCTCGCCGGAGCCGACCTCGTGGTCTTCTGCCCCTCCAACCCGGTCGTGAGCATAGGCCCGATACTGGCCGTGCCCGGGATGCGGGAGTCGCTGGCGTCTTCCACTGTCGCCAGGGTCGCGGTCAGCCCCATCATCGGCGGAAGGGCGCTCAAGGGGCCGGCTGACAGGATGCTCGCCTCTCTGGGTCACGAGGTCTCGCCGGCCGGGGTGGCGAGGATGTACGAGGGGCTCGTGGACGGCATGGTCATAGACGAGGTGGACGAGGCGCAGCGGTCCGGGATCGAGGCGCTCGGAATGCGCGTGCTCGCGACGGGCGCCGTCATGCGCGACGTCCCGGACAGGGCGCGCCTTGCGCGGGAGGTCCTCGGATTCGGCGCCGGGCTGGTGGCGCTGTGAGCGGAGCTGACTGGAGCGTCTTCGCGGTAGTGCCTGTGAAGGACCTGGCCGGGACCAAGAGCCGGCTCGAGCCCATCCTGAACCCGGGCGCCAGGGCTGGGCTCACCCTTTACATGATGGGCCGCGTCGTGGCGGCGCTGCGCGGGGCGGGAGTGGAGAACGTCGGCGTCGTGAGCCCGGACTGGATCGTCCTCGGGGAGGCCAGAAAGCGCGGCGCCACACCGCTCCGGCAGGAGAGCAGGGGTCTCAACCCGGCCCTCGAGGAGGGACGCCGCTGGGCGATGGACCGCGGAGCCTCGGCGCTGCTCGTCCTCCCGGCAGACCTGCCGCTCCTCGTTCCGGAAGACGTACGGGAAGTTCTGGGAGAGATGGGCGAAGAGTCCTCGGTCGTCATCTCCCCCGACGCGCCGCACCGGCACGAACGCCCTCCTGCTCAGGCCGCCGGACGCGGTGTCTTTCGCTTTCGGTGTGAGGAGCTTCGAAGCCCACCTGCGGGCCGCCCGCGAGCGCGGCCTCGACGTCAGGGTCTGCGAGCGATCCCACCTGGCCTTCGACCTGGATACGGCAGACGACCTGGCGCGCCTCAAGGAGAAGGAGGCCCGGCGCTCGTGAGGGGCCTCGAGGTCCTCGCCGGTCGAGGGCATCCCCGAGATCCGGCCCGGCGACGATGTGGCCGGGCTCGTCGCCGATGCGGCGGGGGATGACCTGCGCGCGAAGGATGTGGTGGTCTTTACCCACAAGGTCGTCAGCAAGGCGGAGGGCCGCCTGGTGGACCTCCGCGCGGTCGAGCCCTCCGCGCTCGCGAAAGGCTTCGCCGCCCGCTACGGCAAGGACCCGCGCCAGATCGAGGTAGTGCTGCGGGAGAGCCGGCGCATAGTCCGCATGGACCGCGGCCTCATCATCTCCGAGACCCACCACGGCTTCGTCTGCGCCAACGCCGGCGTCGACGCCTCGAACGTCCCAGGAGACGACGTTGTCTGCCTCCTGCCAGTTGACCCCGACGCCTCAGCGGCGAGGCTCCGCGAGACGCTCGCCGCGAGATCAGGCTTCGACCTCGCCGTCATAGTCTCCGACTCGTTCGGCCGAACGTGGCGGGAAGGCATAACCGACGTCGCCATAGGAGTCGCCGGGATGCGGCCCCTCGCTGACTACCGTGGGGAGACGGACCCCCACGGCTTCCCACTCGCCGCCAGCGTGCTCGCGACCGCCGACGAGCTCGCCGCCGCCGCCGAGCTCGTTATGGGAAAGACCGCTGGCATCCCCGTCGCCATCGTCCGCGGCTATCCTTACGAGCGGGCAGCCGGCACGGGCAGGGACCTGATCATTCCCCCAGAGAGAGACCTCTTCAGGTAGACGGGTTACGGCCTGAGACCCCGTCTACTTATCTCGGACAGGTTGCGGGCCGTCCCGCCATAGGCGCGGTCGGTACCCTCGCAGGCATCCGCGCCGCGCTGGCTGTCGCCGCGATCACGCTCTCCCCAGCCCTCCCGCTCTACGCGCCCGCTATCCGCCGCGGCGACGCCCGAAAATGAAACCGAAGATGCAAGCAAAGCGCGTAAACAGGGGAATTTCGTTAATTCCGACAGAAATTGTCGGAGTTTTGTTGACTAATAGGCTTCGGGTGCTTAGTATCCTGTCTATGGAGTTGCAAGGTACGCGGGGACTTGTTGCGGTGGGGCCCAGAATCTTGGCCCCCTGCCCGGGCGCTCGATGTAGCGTGCGCGCCTGATCCAACCCCATTCGCAATCACACGATTTGATTGGAGGAGCGCGATGCCCGAAGCCCTGCGTTCGCAGCGTAAAAACAATATCTTACCCGGGCCGGACGCTCTGGAGCGTCTGGCCGGGCATCTGGAGACAGCCGACCCGCGGGACATAATCCAGTGGGCCGTGGACACCTATGACGGCGGGCTCGCGCTCTCGGCCTCGTTCGGGGGCGGGGAGGGTATGGCGCTCGTTGACATGATCTCCAAGATCACCAACGAAGTGACCATCCTCACTATCGACACTGGCTTTATCTTCAGGGAGACTGCGAAGTTCCGCGAGGAGGTCATGAGGCGCTACAAGCTTCCGCTGGAGGTCTTGAAGCCTTCGCTCTCCCTGGAGGAACAGATCGAGCGCTACGGCGAGCGGATGCGCACGTGCACGCCTGACCTGTGCTGCCAGGTCCGCAAGATCGAGCCACTGCAGAGGGCCTTGAGTCGCTATGACGCCTGGATGACGGGCATCCGCCGGGAGCAGACCCCCGAGAGGGCGAACACGAGGGTCGTCGCGTGGGAGGAGCGCTACGGGGCGGCCAAGATCGCGCCGCTCGCTCACTGGACGGACGAGCAGGTGTGGGATTACGTTAAAGCGCACAACGTTCCTGTCAACCCGCTTCTGCACCAGGGGTACAGGAGCATCGGGTGCGAGCCGCAGACGCGTCCCGTTCACCCTGACGAGGACCCGAGGGCCGGGCGCTGGGCTGGGCTCGACAAGAACGAGTGCGGGCTGCACTGGGACAACGGCAGGCCCGTGCCCGCGAGCGAGAACGGGCACGCCCGCGCCTAGAGTCCCGGGTTCCCGAGCTGAACGTGCGGCATATCTACAAGAGGTTTCTTTCTTCATGCGGTTTCTCAGAGAGGGTCAGACCCTCAACAAGGTCGAGAAGATAAAGCTTGAGCGCCACCCGCTCGAGGTGCGCCAGGCGATAATAGACACATACTCGAAGGACCTTGCGGCCATGGACGAGGTGCCTGGCGAGGTCGAGCGCCTCAAGTGGGTCGGCATCTACCCGCAGAAGCAGGGCGGGGACGCGTTCATGATGCGCATAAAGGTGCCGGGCGGGGTCCTGAAGCCCCAGCAGGCCAGGGTCATAGGCCGCATCGCCGCGGACTTCGCCAACGGTCCCATCCCGAACCCCCACTTCGGCAACAACTTCCTCGACCTCACGACGCGCCAGGACGTGCAGATGCACTGGATCAAGATGGGTGACGTACCGGAGATCTGGCGCAGGCTCGAGGAGGTAGGCATAACGACCGTCCAGGCGTGCGGCGACTCGGCGCGCAACGTCCTGTGCTGCCCCGTCTCAGGGCTCGGATATGAGGAGGTCATAGACGCCTACCCCGTGGCGCAGGCCATCTCGAACTACTTCACCGGCAATCGCGAGTACGCCAACTTGCCGCGCAAGTTCAAGATGAGCGTCACAGGCTGCCTCGAAGACTGCGCTCAGGCGGAGATCAACGACATCGGGATGCTCCCCGCGAGGCTCGAAGACGGCACGATAGGCTTCAATCTGCGCGTCGGCGGCGGTCTCTCCGACGGCCCGAGGATGGCCTCGGACATAGACGTCTTCGTGCGGCCCGAGGACGCGGTGGAGATCACACGCGCCATAGCGCAGGTCTATGGCGAGCTCGGAAACCGGGAGAACCGTTGGATCAACCGGATGCGCTACCTGGTGCAGGAGCTCGGCCCCGAGAGCTTCCGCGAGGAGCTCGAGAAGCGCGTCTCCGTGGAGCTAGAGCCCGCGGGCGAGGACCTCACCAAGCACTATCGCGGCGACCACGTCGGCGTCCATCCCCAGAAGTGTAGGGACGGATCGCCGATCCGTCCCTACTACGTTGGGCTCAACGTCCCGGTGGGGAGGATGAGCGGGGAGCAGTTCGAGGAGGCCGGGCGCCTCGCGCAGGAGTACGGGGCAGAGGTGCGGCTCGCCACCGACCAGAACCTGATCATCACCGGCGTGCGCCAGGAGCGGCTCGACGATCTGTTGGCCGAGCCCCTCCTCGAGCGCTACTCGCCGAACCCCGGCGCCTTCGAGCGCGGGGTCGTGGCGTGCACGGGGAGCGAGTTCTGCCGCTTCGGGATCGTGGAGACCAAGATCCGGGCGCTCGAGTGGGCGCGCGAAATGGACCGAAGGGTCGGAGATCCCGGGCAAGACGCGGTGCGGATGCACTTCTCGGGCTGCTCCGCCTCGTGCGCGCAGCCCCAGATCGGGGACATAGGCTTCAGGGGCGAGACGGCGAAGAACGGCGGCGCCCTGGTCGAGGGTGTGGACATCGGGCTGGGTGGGTCTTTGGGCATGGACGCCGCCTTTATAGACTGGGTCGAGGGTGCGAAGCCGGCCGACGAGGTCCCCGACGCCCTCGCTCGGATCTTCGAGCGCTTCAAGCAGGAGAAGCGCGAGGGCGAACGCTTCCACGAGTGGGCGCGCAGGCAGCGCAACGTGGAGCTCCGGGAGATCCTGCGGGGGCTCGCCGCCGTAGCGGGCAAGAGGGGCTAGCTGTGGCTGGCTTCGACATCCGGGAGCTGATGAACGACATCGAGGAAGCCCCTGGGAAGGTCTGGTTCTGGGACCTCGAGCAGGCCGTCATAGACGCCGACCGCTGCGTGCAGTGCGGCGTGTGCGTCGCGGCCTGCCCTACCGACTCTATAGGTATCGGCGAAGACGATTTGCCCACGCTCGTCAAGATGTGCACCGGCTGCTCACTGTGCTGGGACTTCTGCCCGCGCGGCGGTCTCCAGTACGAGGCGACGTGGAAACTGGATCCCGCGCATCAGAACGGGAGCAACGGTTCGGCCGCCGAACATGATTTCAAGATCACGGGCAACGGCCGCCCCATAGACGGCATCGGGCAGGTCCACGAGAGCTTCTCCGCGCGCGTGGACCCCGTGATCGAGGGCGCCCAGGACGGCGGGGTGGTGAGCGCGCTGCTTATCTCCCTGCTCGAAGCGGGAGAGATAGACGGTGCGCTCGTGGCTCGCGAGAGCGAGGAGGAGCCGTGGAAGGGCGAGGCGTACCTTGCGACCACGCCCGAAGAGGTGCGCGAGTGCGCCGGTAGCTTCTACAACCAGACGCTCGCGCTCGCGCACGTGGACTTCAAGGGGTACGAGTTGCCGCCCAACCCCCGCATCGCGGTCGTCGGGACGCCGTGTGAGATCGAGGGCATAAAGGCGATGCAGGCGCGGCCCTGGACGTGGGGGTCCTCGCAGGTAGAGGCCATCACGCTCACCATAGCCCTCCTGTGCACCAAGAGCTTCAACTACGAGAAGCTCATGCTCGAGGAGGTGCGCGACAAGAGGGGGGTGGACCTGGACGAGGTCGGCCGGGTCGACGTCATCCGGGGGAAGTTGATAGTCCAGGACAGAGACGGGGAGACGATCTTCGAGGAGCCGATACGGGACTTCCACGGCGCGGCCCTCAAAGGCTGCGACGAGTGCGCCGACTTCATGGGCCACGCGGCGGACATCTCCGTGGGGAGCGTCGGGAGCGTCGACGGCTACTCGAGCGTCCTGATCCGAAGCGAGGAGGGCCTTGAGGCTTTCTCGCACGTGCGCGAAAAATTGTCCACCCGTTCACTTGACAAGCCGCAGGCTTTGGATAAGCTTGACGCTTTGGACAAAAGGGTGGCCTTCAGCAGTCTCAAGCGGGCCTTCGATCCGGACGCGCCGCTGTTCATAGACTACGAAGAGCACCTGAGCAACTATGCCGGGACGGACCGTGCCCCGGTCGAACACGAAGCGGTGAGGTACTGATTGGACGACGCGCGAGAGAGACTGCCTCTGCCCGGCGAGCCCGCCGGGTTGAGAGCGGAGACCCGCGCCCTGCTCGAGGAGTCCCCCGAGGAGGGCGCTCGCGTCGTAGAGGACGCGACCTTCGTCGCCGGCCCGCTCTGGGAGCAGTGGGGCAAGACCCTTGAGCGGTCCGGTATGGACCAGGCCCGCTTCCTCGAGATCGCCCGCGGCTACTCCGCAGAGCTGAGGCTCTGGGTCGTGGGCGAGCGTCCCTGGAATCACTGCGTATCGGGCCTCGCCGGACGTGTGCGGCGCAGGCTCCCCGCCCCAGATGGTGCGGCTTCCCGGAGGTGAACGGATGAACGTTGATATCGAGTACACGACCAGCATCCCGCACGGCGGGACGCTCGTAGACCGAAGAGCGCCGGAGGACGAGCGCGAGGAGCGAACACGGAAGGCCGAGGGGCTGCGCAGGATCGCGGTAGGCCCGAGGACGCTCTCGGACCTGGAGATGATCTCCACAGGCGTCTTCTCGCCGCTCACGGGTTTTATGGTCCGCGATGACTACGAGTGAGTCGTCGACAGTATGCGCCTCGCCAACGGCCTGGTGTGGAGCATGCCCATCACGCTCTCCGTCTCCGAAGACGAGGCGAGAGAGATAGGCGAGGGCGAGGAGATAGCGCTTACGACGGGCGAAGGGCAGATCGTCGCCACCATGGTCGTCGAGGACCGCTACTCCTACGACAAGGAGCGCGAGGCCCTCGAGGTCTACCGCACCACAGACCGCGAGCATCCAGGCGTGGCCGCCCTGCACCGTCAGAGCGACACGCTCCTCGGCGGCGAAGTTACGCTCCTCGTCGACGAGCCCAACCCACATCCGTTCCCCGGCTACTACTACGAGCCCCACGAACTGAGGAAGCTCCTCGCGGAGAAGGGCTGGAAGAAGGTGGTCGGCTTCCAGACCAGAAACCCCGTCCATAGAGCCCATGAGTACATCCAGAAGAGCGCTCTCGAGACCGTCGACGGACTGCTGCTCAACCCCCTCGTCGGCGAGACCAAGTCTGACGACATCTCGGCCGCTGTCAGGATGATGAGCTATGAGGTCATCCTCGACCGCTACTACCCCACGAACCGCACTGTTCTCGCTGTGTTCCCGGCTGCGATGCGCTACGCGGGCCCTCGTGAGGCGATCTTCCACGCCATAGCTCGCAAGAACTACGGCTGCACCCACTTCATCGTGGGCAGGGATCACGCAGGAGTCGGCAGCTACTACGGCACGTATGATGCCCAGCACATCTTCGAGGAGTTCGAGGAGGACGAGCTTGGCATCACGCCGTTGTTCTTCGAGCACGCCTTCTTCTGTCTCAACTGCGAGGGCATGGCGACGACCAAGACGTGCCCGCACGGCAAGGATGCGCACGTCTTCTTCTCAGGGACGAAGGTGAGAGAGATGCTTGGTCGGGGCGAGTATCCGCCGCCCGAGTTCTCTCGTCCGGAGGTCGTAAAGGTACTCATCGAGGGCATGAGGGACGAGGAGCGGCTCATCAAGCAGCCTCGATACTTCCAGGAGTAATAAGAAAAGGAGAAAACAAACAGGAGGGTGGAGATGGAGAACGGAAACAGGCACGGGCGCGGGTTCACGCTGTGGTTCACAGGTCTCTCCGGGGCCGGCAAGACCACCATAGCGGACATCGTCGAGAGGGAGCTACGCCTAAGGCACGGCAAGGTCGAGGTCCTCGACGGAGACATCGTACGCACCAACTTGTCTAAGGGCCTCGGCTTCAGCCGCGAAGACAGGGACACAAATGTATTGAGGATCGGGTTCGTGGCAGACCTCCTGACCCGCAACGGGGTCGGGGTCATAGTGTCGGCCATCTCGCCGTTCAAGGAGGTCCGCAACCAGGTAAGGCGCAACGTTGGGGAGGACTTCATCGAGGTCTTCGTCGACGCGCCCCTGGAGGTCTGCGCCGAGCGTGACGTGAAGGGCCTCTACAAGAAGGCGTTCTCTGGTGAGATCCCGCAGTTCACCGGCGTCTCCGACCCCTACGAGCCCCCCGCCTCTCCCGAGCTCCACATCAAGACCAACGAGGAAGAGCCCCAAGAGAGCGCGAGAAGGGTTATCGTCAGGCTCGAGGAGTTCGGCTACCTCCGGGCTGTCAGGGAGTTCGACCGGGCGTAAAGATGGAGACCACCCCCACCCTCTTCGGCCTCCTGGTCGGGTTCCTCGTCGGCCTCACGGGGGTGGGGGGCGGTTCCCTGATGACGCCGTTCCTGATCGCCGTGATGGGCGTCTCTGCCCCGACCGCGGTCGGGACCGACATGGTCTTCGCCACCTTCACCAAGTTCACCGGTTCGCTACAGCACTACCGCCAGCGGTCAGTGAACCTCGAGATAGCAGTCTTCCTCGGCCTCGGGAGCATCCCGGCGGGGCTCATGGGCGTGGCGACCCTGGAGTGGATCGAGGGATCCTTCGACGCCGAGACCGTGAAGTCGATAATGATCACGATCATAGCCATCACCCTCGTGCTGGTCGGGGCGTCCCTGATCTTCCGCAACTTCATGCCAGAGCGCGAGGAGGGACCGAAGCCGGGCGTCTGGGACGGCAAGGGTCGTATGAGCAACAGACGCCGCGCATACACGGTGCTCTTCGGCGCCATGGGCGGCTACCTCGTGGGTCTCACCTCTATAGGCTCGGGGAGCATCATGGCGGTCATACTCCTGCTCCTCTACCCGATAGCTCCCGCCGTGATAGTCGGGACGGACATCGCCCACGCGACCGTGCTCTCTCTAGTGGTTGGCATCGCCCACATGACGCAGGGCAACGTGGACTTCTCCCTGGTCGGCTCGCTGCTCCTCGGCGGCGTCCCCGGCGTCCTCGTCGGCAGCCGGCTCGCTCCCTGGCTGCCAGGCAAGCAGCTGAAGATAATCCTCGCCGTCATGCTGATCTTCGTCGGAGCCCGCCTGCTCCTCGCGGGATAACCCGGCTAGAAGCTCCCGGTCTCCCTGCCGGTCGGTCCGCCACTCATAACTAGCACCACAGAGGCTCCCGGCTCCACTGCTGACCCGGCCACAGGTTCTACCCTCAACGCCGTGCCGGCCTCTTCGTCGCTCTTTACGGTCCGTATGGCGGCCACCTCGTATCCGGCTCCCGAGAGCACCCGCGCAGCCTCTACGACGCTCTTGCCCGAGACGTCCGGTCCCTCTCCCGGACTCGCCTCTTCTTGATCCCGGGTTTCCGGATCAGCCTCCGCTCCCTGCGCCTCGCCGCCCGCCGCAGGACCCCGCGCGGCCGCCCCGTCACCGGAAGCCTTCTCCTTCGTCACGCTCTCCTCCAGCCCTGTCGCCCGCGAACGGGAGCCCGACGCCCAGGACCGGGAGGACCAAAAGCAATATGGCGGCCACAAGCAGCGTCGCGAGGAGCGTCAGAGCCGTGCGCCGCCGCCGGGCCAGGGAGCCGAACCTGTCGGGGCGAGCAGCGGGGAGGGCGGCAGGAAGACCCTTCCGGGAGGGGTCGGTGCGGGCCGGCACGGCTCTTCGGGCCCGCGGGCGTACCTTCTGGCCGGAGAGCGGCGTGACCTCCCGGATCTCACCTTCGACTTCCTCGAAGACTGCCTTCCTGGGCTTCCCATTCGCGAGCAGAAGCTCCTCTACCATCTCGCTGAGGTTGAACAACGCGGACAGCATGAGGCTCTGGCGCGCCAGGACGGTCCGCATGGCTTGGGAGGAGAGCGCCTCGTCCGCCGCCGACCCGTTGCTCTTCAGCTTCTCGAGGTTCTCGGAGAGGCGCTCGATCCGCTCTTTGATCTCCCCCGTGTCAGGGCCGCCACTGCTCTCGCGCAGCGCCCTCCTGACCGACTCGGTCCCAAGCCCTTCCTTGTGCAGGTCGCGGGCCTCCCTGATGCGGTCGAAGGACTCCTCGGGGATGGAGATCTTGCCCGATCGGCGCAGGTGGGGTATCGAGTATTCCCTCAAGTACCGGTAGAGGGTCGGGCGGGGGATACCCAGCAGATCACTAACCTCTTCGACCGTGTAAATGAGCCCCCTCCCGTTTATCACGTAAATATTTTTGAACTTTTTTCTCAGGTCAGCATCTTAACATAACACGCCACCTGCCTCGCCAGACGAGAAAGTACCCGAGATCAGGCATTCTCAAGCGTTTTCTCCAGCCGGCCGAGATAATCGTTGGTCGTGTCGTCCCCGGCTTTCAGAGGCACGGTTATCTCGCCGCGATAACGGGGGAAAAGGCCTTGAATCCTGCTTTCCGAGGGCGAATACTCCTCTGCGCCATACCTAATGGTCAACTACAGGTAGACGTAAAGCTAACGCATACGGAGGGGGATGCGTGATGCTTAGGCTCTCGAATGTTCTCTGGATACTGCTCCTTGTAGGCGCTTTCCTGGCGCTGGGAAACGACCGTGCCGAGGCGAGAACCGGCCTTGCCTCCTGGTACGGACCGGGATTCGAGGGGCTGCCGACGGCGAGCGGCGAGCCCTACGACCCTTACGGGTACACGGCGGCCCACAAGACGATGCGGCTTGGGACGGAGTTGCTGGTGAGCTACGGTGGCCGCTCGGTGCAGGTGACGGTAAACGACCGTGGCCCCTACGTTGGCGCGCGCGAGCTCGACCTCTCGCAGGGGGCTGCGGAGTACATCGGCCTCACCCGCGCCGGCGTCGACTACGTCGAGTACAGTCGCACGGGCGGTTACGACCCCCGGTACGAGACCTACCCGCCGGCGGATGCGGGCTATTCCAGCTATTCGGGGACGGAGAGCTACGCCTCGGGTGGTGTGACAGGAGGAGGGACCTACGTGGTGCAGGCGGGGGACACGATGTCCGGGATCGCCGCCCAGCTCGGGACCTCGGTGGAGGACCTGGCTGCGGCCAACGGCATAGCGAACCCTGACCTGATCTACATCGGCCAGACGCTCTACTACTGAGCCGACGGTTCGGGCTAGCGCCCGGTGTAAACTTGGTGCGCAAGCTCGAGCATAGGAGGCGTCTTGGCCAAAGACGGTGCTGCCCCGACCTTCGGACTCTGGTACGACTTCCGGCAGAGGCTCCCGCTCGGGGACTACGAGAAGTTCTACGCGGAGTGCTTCGAGGAGATCGAGGAGTCCGATCGGCTGGGCTTCACGGGGGTCTGGCTCTCGGAGCACCACTTCGTGGACGACGGGTACCTGCCCTCGCCGCTCGTAGTGGCGGCGGCCATCGCGGCCCGTACGCGGCGCCTCACGATCGGGACGAACGTCTTGCTGCTTCCCATGCACCACCCTCTGCGCGTCGCCGAGGACGCGGCGGTGGTGCAGCTCATCTCAGGCGGTAGGTTCGTCCTCGGGGTCGGGCAGGGCTATGTCCAGCACGAGTTCGAGGTTCTGGGGTTCGACCGCAAGTACCGGCCATCGCTGCTGGAGGAGGGCATCGAGGTCATAAAGCACGCCTGGGAGGATGGGCGCACCGGCTACAAGGGGACGCGCTGGCGCTTCGATGACCTGCCGTTCGAGCCGAGACCTGAGAAGCGCCCTCCCATCTACGTCGGCGCCTTCGCCGACCCCGCGATAGACCGCGCCGTCAGGCTCGCGGACGGCTTTCTGGCCTCAACGGGCGGGGGCGCGCTCGCGGACACTTACAGTCGGGTCAGGGAGGCTCTCGCGCGCCACGGAAGGGACGACGAGGATTTCCCGTTTGTCGCCTCGGGGGTGGTCTACGTGCACGAGGATCCGGAGCGGGCGCTCGCCGACGTGGCGCCCGCCATCTCCTACCAGCGCAGCCGCTACGCCGAGTGGGGTACCGACAGGGACAGGCCTAGACCCGAGCCCATACGGCCCGAGGACCTGCCGTGGGAGAGGTACCTGGTGGGAAGTCCGGACGAGGTCGCAGACGGCCTGATACGGCTCCACCAGGACGCGCCCTACGACCACTACTGTTTCTGGGGGCGGCTGCCCGGCATCACCCACGAGCAGGCGCTCGCTAACGCGCGGCTCTTCGCCTCCGAGGTGATTCCGAAGGTCCGTGACGCGGCGGGTAAGTGAAGGCCGCGCCCGAGACCCTGAGCCCCGAGCAGGCCGCCTTCCTGGTGCGGCAGCGAGTAGCCCGGCTCGCGACAGCCGATGCGGCGGGAGCACCGCACGCCGTCCCCGTCTGCTTCGCCTACTCAGGGGGTGAGATCTTCATCGCCCTCGACGATAAACCCAAGGACGTCCCCCCGGCGCGCCTGAAGAGGGTCCGGAACATCCTCGAGAACCCGAGCGTCGCGCTCGTCGCGGACCGCTACGCCGAGGACTGGAGCCTCCTGGCTTTCGTCATGGTGCGCGGGCGGGCAGGGCTCCTCGAGCCTGGCGGCGGGGAGCACACCGCCGCCATCAGACTGTTGCGCGGCAAGTACCATCAGTACGAGGAGATGCGGATAGAGGACAACCCCGTGATCTGCATCCGGCCAGAGAGGGTCGTCTCGTGGGGCACCCTCGACGTCGCCAGGAGCGGAGAGCCAACCGTTCTCGACGCGGTCCGAGGCCGCCGCTCGGTGCGACGTTATCTACCCAAGGAAGTTCCGGAGGACCTCGTGGAGGCGGTACTCGAGGCCGGACGCTGGGCGCCTTCTCCGCACGGCACGCAGCCGTGGCGCTTCGCCGTCGTTACTAAGGAGGAGACCAGAGAGCGGCTCGCCGCGGCGATGGGTGAGGAGTGGCGGGCCAACCTCGAGATGGACGGCCAGGCTCCCGAGATCGTTGAGAGGCGACTCCAGGGCTCGCGGCGTCGGCTGCTCGACGCGCCCGTACTCGTGCTCTTGTGCCTGTACCTCGATGACCTCGACGTTTATCCTGACGCCGGGCGGCAGGAGAGCGAGACCACGATGGCCGTACAGTCGCTGGGGGCCGCGGCGCAGAATATGCTGCTCGCCGCCTACGACCTCGGCCTCGACGCGGGCTGGATGTGCGCTCCGCTCTTCTGCCCGGAGGAGGTCGTGGAGGCGCTGGCGCTGGACCAGGCACTCGTCCCGCACGCCCTGCTCACGCTGGGTTACGCCGAGGGAGACCCCCCGAAGCGCCGCTCACGGCGGCCGCTCGACGACCTGGTCGTATACAGGGACTGAGGGCGCCGGGCTTCTAGAGGATAGGCCGCATGCTCCGGACCTATCTGCGGTTCGGTATCATTGCCGGAATCGGATCACCTGGAAGGGGCGGCGTGGGCTGGAGAAACGGTAGTTACATCGGGGTCTTGCTGGTGGCCCTGGGGGCGGCGCTGTGGGGCACGGACGCGGTTCTGAGGGTTCCGTTGCTGGAGGTGATGTCGCCGCCGGCGATCGTGCTCTCCGAGCACCTGGTGCTCATGCTCTACTCCGTGCCGGCCGTCGCTCTGGGATGGAGCGTCTTCCGCACGTTGAGGGCGCCGCAGTGGACCGCGCTGCTTGTGATAGCCTGGGGCGGGTCCGCGCTCGCGACCCTCCTGTTCACTACGGCCTTCGCCTTCGGCAACCCTACGGTCGTGATACTGCTCCAGAAGACCCAGCCTCTGTTCGCCATAGCCCTGGCCCACGTCCTGCTGCGGGAGCGCCTGCGCTGGGCCTACTGGCCGTGCTTCGCGGTAGCCGTGTTGGGGGCGTACCTGATCTCCTTCGACGGTTTCGTCGAGCCCTTCGAGGCTCTCGGCAGCGCCCAGGCCCTGCCCGCACTCCTCACCCTGGGCGCCGCCTTTCTCTGGGGCTCCTCGACCGCGCTGGGACGCTTCGTCCTCAAAGACATGCCCTTCCACACCCTGACCGGGGCGCGGCTCCTCCTCGCCGTCCCCGTCCTCTGGGCCATAGTGCTGGTGCAGGGCTCCCTCGGCGAGATGGGCGCAGGCTTCGCGGTCGAGCCAGCGCGGGTGGTCCTGCTGGCCCTGGTCCCGGGGCTTCTCGGCCTGCTCCTCTACTACCGGGGCCTCTCCGGCACCAAGGCTTCGTACGCCACGCTCGCGGAGATCTCCTTCCCGGCCTCGGCCGTGATCCTGAACTGGGCATTCCTCGGAGTCGGGGTCAGCGCGAACCAGATCCTTGGCTTCCTCCTGCTCTGGGGGGCCATCCTCTTCCTCGGGTATCTGAACTCCCGGGACCCCGCGCCGGCGACACCCGTCGGGGAGCTCGGCGCCGGGAGAACCGGCTGATCTCGAAACCCGACAATTCTTGTCGGGGATAGTTTAGAATGGGCTCTCGTGTGTTTGACCTGGACGAGAGGAGATTGGGATGACGGAGCAGGAGATACAGGAGAAGGGCTACACGCGCCCCGAAGCGCTTGTCTCGACCGAGTGGGTCGCACAGAACCTCGATGACACAGAGAACATAAGGATCGTAGAGAGCGATGAGGACGTCTTGCTCTACGACATCGGCCACATCCCTAACGCCGTGAAGGTAGATTGGGTCGAAGATCTCAACGACCCCCTCACGCGTGACTACCTCGACCCCGAGCACTTCGCGAACCTCATGAGCGAGAAGGGGATCACTCCGGAGACAACCGTAGTCTTCTACGGCGACAAGAACAACTGGTGGGCGACCTACGCTCTGTGGGTCTTCAGGCTCTTCGGCCACGACAACGTCAAGATAATGGATGGCGGGCGTGTAAAGTGGGAGGCCGAGGGACGTGAGATGACCCAGGAGGTTCCTTCCTTCGAGCGGACCGACTACCCGGTTCCGGAGCGAGACGACTCGAAGATCCGGGCCTTCAGGCAGGACGTGGACAAGCACCTCGAGGCCCGGGGACCGCTCGTGGACGTGAGGAGCCCGGGGGAGTACTCGGGCGAGCTTCTTCACATGCCCGACTACCCGCAGGAAGGCGCTTTGCGGGGTGGGCACATCCCTGGAGCCGCGAACGTGCCGTGGGCGAGGGCGGTAAGGGAGGACGCTACCTTCAAGAGCGCGGACGAGCTACGTGAGATCTACGAGGGCGAGGCTAGCCTGAACGCTGGCGACGACGTGATCGCCTACTGCCGGATCGGTGAGCGCTCGAGCCACACGTGGTTCGTGCTTACCTACCTGCTTGGCTACGACCAGGTCAGGAACTACGACGGCTCCTGGACCGAGTGGGGCAACCTGGTGCGCGCCCCCATCGAGCGCTAGGTGTCTTTTGGAACGGAAGGACCGGATCTCGCGCCTCGTCGAGCACGCCAGTAACCTTCGCTACCAGGGGGTTCTGGAAGACGCGGACGTCGCGATGGCAGGCGGCGGGCCTGAGTGCGGCGGCTCGGTCGTCGTCTACCTCAAGGGTGACGGCAACGGCCGGATCGAGGACCTCTCATTCACCGGCCAGGGTGACACTATCAGCATGGCAGCAGCATCCATGGTCATGCAGAAGGTGCTCGAGGAGGAACTCACGATGGGTGAGGTTCTCGACCTCGACTACGGGGCATTCGTCGAGAGCCTCGGCAGCGACATCGTCGGGAGCCGCACCCGCAACGCCACTCTGGGCCTCAGCACACTCAAGTCCGCCATAAGGAAGTACCAGAGGGACAAGCGGCCGGGCGCCCAGTAGCGCCCGGCCTGAACCTGTGAGCGCGCGTTATTGCGCGAGGTCTTGCAACATCGGTCGCAGCTTGTACTTACGCTGATGGCGGCCGACGAGGTCGTCGAGGTAATCTCGCCGCTCTTCATCTCGTCCGGCCGCCACATGTGCGTCCCTTGACTTATCCAACCAGGTTATCGCTTCGTCGTAATACTGTGACCTGCCCTGGTCCATGATCTCCTCGGCCCGGCGGCGGCAGGTCTTGATGACCCAGTCAGGGTGGGATGCGACGGCCGCCTCCGCTACCCTTGCCTCGGTATAGATATGCCATCGTGGATTTCCTTATACCCTATTCACGCCAGACTAGCGATTCGTGAGTGACAAAAGGTGCGTGGCGATCTCGGGGCTGTCCCTGATCGACCCCGGTGAGCGTGTACCTCGACGTGTAAACTGCCCTCCGTGAGCGAGAAAGGTCCACTCTGGGGCGGGAGGTTCGGATCTTCGCCCGCCGAAGCCTTCGAGCGCCTGAACGCCTCCATCCCCTTCGACGTGCGGCTCGCGCCTTACGACATCCGGGGCTCCATCGCTCACGCCGCTATGCTCGGAGAGCAAGGAATCATCACCCCTGAGGAATCGAGTGAGCTTGTACGCGGTCTCGAGGCGGTACTCGCTGAGGTCGAGGTCGGGGAGTTCTCGTGGACCCTCGGGGACGAGGACGTCCACACCGCCGTCGAGCGGCGGCTAAAGGAGCTGGTGGGAGACGTGGCGCTCAAGCTGCACACGGGGCGCAGCCGCAACGACCAGGTGGCGCTCGACCTCCACCTCTTCGCCCGCGACGCGGGGGAGGAGATCAAAGGCGGCGTCCTCGCGGCGATGCGGGCGCTCGTCGAGGTGGCTGAGGAGAACAAGAACCTCGTCCTGCCGGGATACACCCACCTGCAGCGCGCCCAGCCGATACTGCTCTCCCACCACCTGCTCGCCCACTTCGAGGCCTTTAAAAGGGATCTCAGGAGGCTGGAGGCGGCCGGGGAGGCAGCGGGCGTTTCTCCTCTAGGGGCCGCGGCCCTTGGCGGTACGCCGCACGCGGTGGATCCTGCCTCGACGGCGGCGAAGCTCGGCATGGAGCCCTTCTCTAACTCGCTCGACGCGGTATCGGAGAGGGACTTCGTCCTCGACCTCCTCTACGCCTGCGCCGTGCTGGGAGTACACCTGAGCCGCCTCGGGGAGGAGTGGGTCCTGTGGACGAGCGCCGAGTTTGGCTTCGCGCAGCTCGACGACGCCTACTCTTCCGGGTCCTCCATCATGCCGCAGAAAAAGAACCCTGACGCCTACGAGCTCCTGCGCGGCAAGGCGGGCAGGCTCATCGGCGACCTGAACGCGCTTCTCGTTACGCTCAAGGGGCTCCCACTTGGCTACTCCAAGGACCTGCAAGAAGACAAAGAGCCGCTATTCGACGCGGTGGACGCCGTTCTGCTCATGCTCGCCGTGCTCCCAGGGATGCTCCGCACGGCGCGCTTCGACGGCGAGCGCATGGAGTGGGCCGCCGGCGGGTTCGCGCTCGCGACGGAGCTCGCGGACTTCCTGGCTGCGCGGGGCGTGCCGTTCCGGGAGGCGCACAGGGCCGTCGGGCGGCTCGTCCGCAGGTCCGAGGAGCTCGGCGTCTCGCTCGAGGAGGTGCCGGGCGAAGAGCTCGCGGCGGCCCACCCGGAGCTCGCGGAGCTACCGCGCGAGCTCCTCACGCCGGAAGGCAGCGTGGCCAACAAGCGGAGTCCGGGCTCGACTTCGTCCGGCTCGGTCGAGTCGCAGCTCGAAGAGGCCAGGCGGTTTCTCGACGCCAACCTCTAGGTTCCTCAGGAAGGACTTTCTTCCCGTCCTGCGAGGCTACATAATGCTCCGGAACAAAACGTAGGAGGAAAGTGTGCGCATAGTTCAGATCTCCGATATACACGTGGGCTCGGGGCTCTTCAGGCCCGAGCTCCTCGACGCCGCCATCGAAGAGACCAACGCCCTGGAGCCGGACCTCGTCGCGATAGCAGGGGATCTCACGATGGAGGGTTACCGGTGGGAGTTCGAGGAGGCGAAGGGGTATCTGGATCGCCTCGAGTGCCAGAACGTGGTCGTCGTTCCCGGCAACCACGACGCGAAGAACGTTGGTTACAGGCACTTCGAGGAGTTCTTCGGGTTGCGCGAGGGGGCTGTCACGGTGAATGTTCCGGAGGGCGAAGCGAAGATCGTCGCGCTCGACTCCACCAAGCCCGACCTCGACGAAGGGGAGATAGGCCGCGAGCACTACGCCTGGATCGACTCGGAGTTCAGGAACTGGGAAAGAGGGCCGAAGATAGTCATCGTCCACCACCACATCCTCGCCGTCCCCGGCACGGGCCGCGACGTCAACAACCTGCGCGACGCGGGCGACGTGATGGCCATCTTCAGAGAGCTCAAGGTGGACATGGTCCTGTCGGGGCACCGTCACGTCCCGTACGTCTGGAGCATCTCAGGGGTGAGGGTGGTGCACTCGGGGACGGCGTCGAGCATGCGGGTGCGCGGCACGATGCCGCCTTCGTACAACGTCATCGAGATCGACGACCAGAGCGTCCGGATCACGCTCAAACAGCCGGCCAAGGGCGAAGAGGGCGAGGACCCCCTCGCCTCCTTCGCGCGTGCCCCGGTGAGTACTAGCGAGTTCTACCCGGACTTCGAGCGGTTCGTGTACAAATCATCGAGATCGACGACCAGAGCGTCCGGATCACGCTCAAACAGCCGGCCAAGGGCAAAGAGGGCGAGGACCCCCTCGCCTCCTTCGCGCGTGCCCCGGTGAGTACTAGCGAGTTCTACCCGGACTTCGAGCGGTTCGTCCTCTATGACAGGTTGCCGTTCATCAAGCTACCCACGGACGATTAGTTCCCAGATCAGTGGGCCGACGACCCGGCGAGCAGGTGCAGCAGGTGCCAGAAGAATAGCGCGGAGACCGCCAGCACGACCACGATCTGTATGCGCCCCTGCGTCGCGAGGCCTCTCATCGCCAGCACCCCGACCCCGACTACGATGCCAACCTCAGCGAGCGTGCAGGCGAGATCCAGAGCCCCCATCTCCTCGACCTCGCCGGCGTGCGGCCCGAAGAGCGGTATCCCCGTCGTGCGGGTCACCAGCCAGAGGATCACGATCGCAAGGTTGCCGGCTACGCCGAGCAGGAGAACCGGTCGAGCCGGCCAGCGAAGCATGACCGGGACGTACAGGACCTGGGCTACGGCGCACACCAGGAAGAACGTGCCGTAGCCCCACCACTCCTCGAAGTGCTCGGGCATCACCCGCAGGTGGATCAGGGCCGCGAGCAGCGAGAGGGCCGCCGCCGCGTACAGGACGGCGCTGGGCCGCGCCGGCAGGTGGCTCGCGCTCACCGGACGCGCGCTGGCGTCGCTCCGGGCGTCTGAGCGCCGGCGTCGCCGGGCCTGAGCATGGTGAGGAGCGAGTAGGCCAGGACTATGCCTGCCAGCATCAGCGTCACGTGGAAGCCGTATTCGATGTAGAGCAGGCCCTGAAGGTCGTCACCGTTGTGGATGTGAAGGTTGTCGTGCGGCCACCAGGAGACCAGGAACCAGCCGACGCTCAGGTAGATCGCCCAGGCCCTCCACGTCGCGCCGACAGCCCGCCGCAGGGGAGCGAACCCGAAGAGGAGGAAGGAGATGCCCAGGCCGAACGTCAAAGCCTCGAACACCGCAAGCAAGATGAAGAAGGGGAACTGTCCTGCCGATGGCTCCGGGCCTCCCGGCGCGGGAGGCCAGATGACCTTGCCGAGCGCCATCGCCGGAACGGCGAAGAGCGCGGTGACTAGAGCGACCTTGACCCAGGTTTTCATTTCATGCTCCTTTTCTCGTTGTTGGGCACATCTCCCCTCCAGGTTAGCGGGTGGAAAGAGTGCGTCGCATCCCCCAAATGGGCTATTTTTTAGCGAACTGCCGGCGCAGGCGAGTGGTCAAGCGCGTATGCGGCTTGCAAGTATGTCCCTGGAGATACTCGGAAGCGCGCGTGGTCGAGTCCCCGATAGTCCGAACGGAGGACCAGGCTAGTCCCTTAGAAACGGCTCGGCTTCGGGGAGTTGGCCTGCCTTTTCGAAAGCCCGGCGCAGGAGGTCGCGGCCCTCGGCCCGCTCCTCTTCGTTCCTCGCCTTCGCCTCGACGGTGCGGATGGACTCCTCGATGCTGCTCTCGTCGAAGGCCATGTCGGGCAGAGCGATGATGACCTCCCGGATCTGGCGGTTCACGAAGTCCGGCTCGCCAGCGTAGACCCAGGCCTCGCGCGAGCGGACCCACGCCCAGCCCTTCATCCGGATAGTGTTCTCTATGTCCTCGTCCTCGAGCCCGTACATCTCGATGCGCAGGCGGTGCTCGGTTATGACCTCGGGTCTTATTCGCACCTTCGCGGCCATGGCCCGCAGTTTAGCAGCCGGCGAGCTCTCGGCGGGACGTACCCACTGGCCGGTTTCTTGCTGACCCCTAGCACTGCGCCTTGTAGAGGTATTCCTTGACCTCCGGCTCGTCGATATTTTCACGGGTTACCGTCGTGAAGCCGGTCGTAATGTGCTTGCTGGACGGCTCCTTGTCAGACTTCAGGTAATCCACTGCTATCCTGACGCCCTTGTCGCCTATGTCGTTCGGGTGCTGGGCGATGAGCACGTCCACGTTGCCTCTTCGCAGGTCCTCCACCTGTGTCGGCGAGGCATCGAAGGCTACGACGCTCACCTGGTCCTTCTTGCCCGTCTGCCACGAAGTGAGTCGTGGACACCAGATTGCGAGGCTCGGGAACCTTTTGTAAGCTAGCGCAAGAGTACTACTTAGAGATCGAAGGCCAAAGAGCGATACGCGAAGAACGCCGACGAGCGTCCGCTGTGAATGTGGAGTGATTCAGGCCGTGCGGCTACAGAACCGGGTCATAGACCAGCTAATCGAGCGCATCCGGGACGCGGTGGTCGTCGCGGAGGCGCAAACCGGAAGGATCGTGGTGTGGAACGCGGCCGCGACCCGGATCTTCGGATACTCCTCATCAGAGGTGCTCGGGCACAGTTGGACCGTAATCGTCCCCGAACGCCTAAAAGCGCAATGCGAGGCGGGCATGGCCCGTTTCCGGGATACGGGCCACGGCCCCTACATCGACTCGAACGCTGTGCTGGAGCTACCCGCGGTGCGCAAGGACGGAGAGGAGATCACCATCGAGATCGTCCTCAGCCCCATGGAGTCGATCCGCGATCTGGAGGGGACCGAAGGGCGCGTGGTGTTCGCAATCATTCGCGACGTCACCGAGCGTGAGGAGGTCAAGAAAGTGCTCAGAGAGAGCGAGGAGCGATACCGCTCTCTGGTACAGCACACCTCCGATACTATTACGGTACTCGATGCCAGTGGCACTATCATCTACATAAGCCCGGCGGTCGAAAGGATGACGGGCTACAGGCCCGAAGAGCGGGTAGGGACCAACGCATTTGACTCCGTCCATCCTGATGACAGGGAGCGTGCGTCGGGCATATTCGCCGAGATCCTGAAAACCCCCGGCATTCACCCACCCCTGGAGTTCCGGGTGCAGCACAGGGACGGCTCCTGGCTCTACCTCGAGCACACCGTCAACAATTTGCTTGACGACCCGGCTATGGGGGCCGTGGTAATCAACTCGCGAGACATCACCGAGCGCAAACGAGCCGAGGCGGAGATCCGGCGTCTCAACGAGGACCTCGAAGCGAGGGTCGCCGAGCGAACCATCCAGTTGGAGTCCGCCCTCGGAGAGTTGGAGCAGAGAGAGCGAAGGTTGCTCGAGAGTGAGCGGCAATTGAGGCAGCTCTTCGAGAACTCGGCCGATGCTCTATTCGTCCACGACGAGCACGGTCGCTTCGTAGACTGCAATGCCCAGGCGTGCCGCGCGCTAGGATACACCCGCGAAGAGCTGCTCGAGCTCTCTGTTGCAGACCTGGCGACGCGCCTGATCTCGGAGGAAGAGCGCCGGGAGAAGAAGGGCCGGACGCTTTGGGAGCGAGCCAGGCGGGGCGAGCCGGGCAGAATGGTAGGCTTCGAGGAGAACGAAATCCGGCGCAAGGACGGCACCACCTTCCCGGTCGAGGTGGGCGTCGGAGCCCTCGAGTACAAGGGGCGGCGTCTGATCTTCGCCTCGGCCCGCGACACCACCGAGCGCAAGCTAGCGGAGGCAGCTCTCAAAGAGAGCGAAGCGCGCTACCGGTCGGTGGTCGAGCAAGCCGCCGAGGGTATCCTGCTCGTGGACGTCGACACCAAACGCGTGCTGGAGACCAACGCCGCCTACCAGGATCTGCTCGGCTATTCCACCGAGGAGATCCTGCGCCTCTCGCTCTACGAGCTCGTCCCCTACTCCAGGGAAGATATGGACTGCTACGTAGAGCGTGTGCTGGAGTCGGGCAGTTACGTCAGCGGCCAGAGGCGCCACCTTCGCAAGGATGGCTCCCTGGTCGAGGTGGAGGTCAGCGCGAACGTGGTCAGCTACGGAGGTCGGGAGATCATCTGCATGGTGGTCCGCGACATCACCGAGCGCAAGCGCGCCGAGGAAGATCTCCGCCGGCTCAACGAAGAGTTGGAGGGACGCGTCCGGTGGCGCACCGCCCAGCTCGAGGCCTTCAACAACGAGCTGGAGGCCTTCAGCTACTCGGTTTCTCACGACCTGCGCGCCCCCTTGAGGGCTATCGACGGCTTCAGCCAGATATTGCTGGAAGACTACGAAGACAAGCTAGACGAGGAAGGCAGGCTTTACCTGAGGCGCACCAAGAACGCCAGCCAGCGGATGGGACACCTCATCGACGACCTGCTGAACCTCTCCCGCATGACACGTAGTGAGATGCGCCGGGAAAGTGTGGACCTCAGCGCCCTGGTCAAAGGGGTGGTCGAGGACTTGATGGGAACTTCACCGGAACACGAAGTGGACGTCATCGTAGAGGAAGGGCTGGTGGCAAACGGGGACGAGAGCTTGCTGAGGGTGGCGCTGGAGAACCTGCTGGGCAACGCGTGGAAGTTTACCAGGGACCAGCCGCGCCCGAGGATAGAGTTTGGGATACTAGATCACGAGGACACGCCAGCGTACTTCGTGCGTGACAACGGCGTGGGTTTCGACATGGCCTACGCGGACAAGCTGTTTGGAGCTTTCCAGCGCTTGCACAGCACTGGTGAATTCGAAGGCACCGGCATCGGGCTGGCAACGGTACAGCGCATCATCCACCGGCACGGTGGCCGAGTGTGGGCCGAGGGCAACATCGGGAGTGGAGCCACTTTCTTCTTTACCCTGTAGCGAAACGAGCCTCCTTCGTTACGCCGAATCTCGAGATCGATCCCAAAAGAACTCGGGAGTGCCTGCGCCTCCCAAAATAGAACGTCGAATTGCTGACAAGCGGTCCCACGTGTACGACGACACACCGTGGGTGTGAACCAGCGGTCTACGCCAGCACCTGGCCGGCCTTGATCCTGGCCGCGAAGCGATCCCCGCCGAGGTGGTACGCGACGTGGCGCCAGTCGGGGGCGTCGAGGACGAGCACGTCGGCTTTGTAGCCCGGCGCCAATCGACCGACGTCATCGAGACCGAGCACGTGCGCGGCGTTCGCCGTGCACGCACAGAGAGCTTCGGCGGGGGAGAGCTTGAGGCGGGTACAGGCCAGGTTCATGACCAGGGGCAGCGACTCGCAGAAGGAGCTGCCGGGATTGAAGTCGGTGGCGAGGGCGACGATGGCCCCCTCCTCGACGAGCAGACGTGCGGGGGGGAGTGGCAGGTCCAGGAACAGCCCACACGCCGGCAGCATCACCGCCGCGACATCGCTTTTGGCAAGGAGGCGCGCGCCTGCTTCGCCTGTGTTCTCCAGGTGGTCCACGCTACGGGCGCCGAGCTCTATGGCGAGCGGTATCGCCCCGCGCTCGGAGAACTGGTCCGCGTGCAGCCTGAGCGCGAGGCCGTAGCCGGCGCAGGCCTCGAGGTACCTCCTCGCCTCGGGGACCTCGAAGGAGCCGCGTTCCAGGAAGACGTCGGCGGCCCGGGCGAGCGGGGCGGCATCCGGGAGGACTGCCCGTATCACGAAGTCCACGTACTCAGCCGCGCCGGAGAACTCCGGCGGCACGGTGTGCGCCCCTAGGAAGGTCGGATGCGCGTCCACGGGATGAACCTCGTCCGCGCTCCGTATGGCGCGCAGGGACTTCAGCTCTGTCTCGCGGTCGAGCCCGTAGCCGCTCTTGGCCTCGGCGGTTAAAGTGCCGTGATCGAGCATCCAGCCCAGGTGCCTCTCGACGGCCGACCTCAGCTCCTCCTCGCTCCCCGCTCTGGTGGCCGAGACGGTCGAGAGGATGCCCCCGCCGGCCGCGTGAAGCTCCTCGTAGCTTGCCCCGCGCGAGCGGAGCTCGAACTCCTTTACCCGGTCTCCGAGGAAAGCGGCGTGAGCGTGGCAGTCTATGAGTCCGGGGAGCGCGACCTTCCCGCGCCCGTCCACGGTCTCGTAGTCAGGTCTGAACGAAAGCTCGCGCAGCACCTCGTTCGGGGAACCGATGGCGGCTATGCGGTCGCCGGCGATCGCGACCGAGGCGGGGGTGTGGACCTGGAGCTCGCCCAGGCTCCGGCCACGCAGCGGACCCGAGCCTTTCGGGGAGACGGCGGCCTCGAGGTCGTGGACGAGTAGCGAGACCTCAGCCACCATCTTCCTCCCTGGCGTAGACGTGGCGGCCTCCTGTCCACGTCGCCGCCACGACCCCGCTCCCCGCCCCGAAGACCAGGGCGGAGG
>CAWFVR010000002.1:0-86475 GCA_963819315.1 uncultured Rubrobacteraceae bacterium | reverse complement strand
ATTCCGCACCTGGCCGAATGGTCGCGGCGCAGCCATCACCCGCCTCCCGGGACCGCGAAGCCGGCTTCGTAGGCCATGACCACCAGTTGGGTCCGGTCCCGGGCTCCGAGCTTCATGAGGAGATGACTTACATGGGTCTTGACCGTCGACATGCTCATGAAGAGCTCGTCGGCGACCTCGGCGTTCGACAGGCCACGTGCAACTGCAGCCAGGACGTCGGTTTCGCGTTCGGTGATCTCCGGCAGTGCGCGGCCGGGCGCAAGGGTTCCCGGCCGGGTTGCGAAGTCTTCGATCAGGCGGCGGGTGACACTCGGCGCCAGCAACGCGTCACCAGCAGCGATCACTCGGATCGCGCTGCGCAGCTCGGCCGGCATGGCCGCCTTCAGCAAGAAGCCGCTGGCACCAGCCCTGAGAGCCTCGTACACGTACTCGTCGAGGTCGAAGGTGGTGAGCACCAGGACTCGGGTGGTCGACGTCGCGGGGTCGGTCACGATCTGGCGGGTCGCCTCGAGCCCGTCCATCTCCGGCATCCGGACGTCCATCAGGACCACGTCGGGCTGGGTACTCCTGGCGAGCGCCACCGCCGCGACGCCGTTAGCGGCCTCGCCGACCACGGTCATGTCGTCGGCTGACTCCACGAGAGATGCCAGGCCGGCACGAAGCAGGTCCTCGTCGTCTGCGACCAGCACGCTGATCACCCTTCGTGCACCTCCTGTGCCACGAGTCCGGTGGGCACGGAGCCGCCCGGCGTCAGGGTTGTGGTTGGGAACGGCAGCCGGGCCACGATTCCGAAGCCGCCGCTGGGGCGCGGTCCGGCGAGCAGCTGGCCCCCGAACAGCGCGACGCGTTCCCGCATCCCGACGAGTCCGTGGCCAGGCGGCCGGCGCGTGGACGCCTCGCCGAGCAGTCCGAGGCCGGCTCCGTTGTCCGTCACCTCCACGGTGAGTCCCTCGACGTGCCAGGTCACCGACACCTGGGCTCGTGCGTCTGGTGCGTGCTTGATGACGTTCGTCAACGCCTCTTGGACGATCCGGTAGGCGCAGAGGTCGAGTCCCGGCGGTACAACCGAGGGCCGGACCCCGTCGACCTGAATCGCGGTGGGGACACCGGCGTCCTCGGCCTCCTCGGCAAGCCGGGACAACCCGTCCAGGCTCGGCGGGGGAAGGAGTTCCACCACTCGGCCGGACTCGGGTCGAAGCATGCCCAGCATGCGTTGCATTTCCGCCAGCGCGCTGCGGCTGTTGGTCTCGATCGTGTCCAGGGCGTGCTCGGCCGCAACCGGATCGGCTCGGATCCGGTCGAGGCCAACGCTGGACTGGACCGCGATCAGGCTGATCGAGTGTGCGACCACGTCGTGCAGCTCGCGGGCTATGCGCAGCCGTTCCTCAGCGACGGCCTGCTGAGCGAGCGCGACCCGGTCCCGGTCGAGTTGCGCCGCTCGCTCAGCGTAGATACGTGCGTAGGCGCGCCTGGTCCGCACGAGCTCGGCGATAGCGATCAGCATCGCGAAGGTGATGGCGTCGAAGAAGAGGTTGCTGAGCGTGCCGGGTAGGACCAGGAAGGCCAGCACGATCAACAGGTAGCCGGTCGCTATGACGACCAGGCCGGTACGGCGGTCTTGGTCGACGAGGACGGTGTACGCCGCCAAAGCGACGCCGACACCCGTGCCGGCCGACCCGATGAGCAACGCGGCCGCAAACGCGACGGCCAGCACAGCGAACACGGTACGAGGCGCCACGCGGCGTACGGCGAACGGGAGGGTCGCCACGGCCGCCAGAGCGTACAACGCCACCCGCGCTGCAGGGCCGTCGCCCGGATCATGGGCGCTCTCCCACGCCCACATCGCGCACAAGACGACGGCCACGACCGCGTCCACGGCGAGCAGCCAACGTTGTCGTTGCACGGTCACCTGAGGACTCGGAACGTGCGCATCTGGTGCGGTGAATGCGAAAGGCCTGGTGACCGCGGCGGACGACCGTGCGGGCACGCTCATCTGCTGAGGCTACTCCGGGCCTTCCGCGGCGGCCTCGGTCCCGAGACCGATCTGGCAGCTCGTTCTCGAGTACTAGAACCGGCGGCCGAGGACGAATGTGGTCGCGAGGCCGACGTCGGCAAGCGCGACTTTCGCGGACCGTGGAGGACACCAACGCCGAAGTCTTCGGCACTCCGCTTCAGGTCCCCCGTCAACGTGAAAGAGCTCCCGATGCCCCTGCACACGATAGAACCCACCAGCCCACCCGTTCACCAACCCGCCGTCCAGGTCGTCGCAGTCTCGAAGACGTACGGTCGCGGCGCCAACACCGTGCACGCCCTCCGCAACGTCACCGCCGCCTTCCCATCGGCAACGTTCACGGCCGTCATGGGGCCGAGCGGATCCGGCAAGAGCACCCTTCTGCACGTGTCGGCCGGTCTCGACCGCCCCAGCAGCGGCGACGTGCGGGTCGGTGGCACCGACCTGACCCGCATGTCCGAGAAGCGGCTCACGTACCTTCGCCGCAAGCGCATCGGGTTCGTTTTCCAGGCGTACAACCTGATGGCCTCACTCACTGTGGCCCAGAACATCACCCTGCCCTCGCGGCTTGCCGGGTCACGACCCGACCGTGCCTGGCTGATGGAAGTGGCTCAGGGCGTCGGCCTTGAGGGTCACCTGGCACGCCGTCCGGGGCAGCTGTCCGGCGGTCAGCAACAGCGGGTCGCCGTCGCTCGCGCCCTCGTGACACGACCCGACGTGGTCTTCGCCGACGAGCCGACCGGGGCTCTGGACTCGCGCACGGGGGGCGAGATCCTCGACCTGCTGCGTGTCGCCGTCGACCGATACGGATTGACCATCGTCATGGTCACGCACGATCCGCTCGCCGCCTCCCGCGCCGACGGCGTCCTCTTCCTGGCCGACGGCCAGATCGTCGACCATCTGACCTCCCCGACCGCCGAGGCGGTTGCCGATCACATGACCCACCTGGAGGGCTGAGCCATGATCTCTGTTGCGATCTCCAACCTCCGTCACCGCTGGATCAGCTTCGTGGGCGTATTCGTCACGGTGATGGCCGCGACGGTGCTGATGACAGCCACCGGATCACTACTCGAAGCCGGCATTCGTGGCGCTGCACCGCCGGAACGGCTGGCAGCCGCGGACATCGTGGTCGCCGCCGACCAGAACGTGAGCGAGAGCCGCGGAGCCGGCGAGGACCACGAAACGGTCAGCAGCACGGTCTCCGAACGCGTCCGCGTCAGTGCAGACCTGGTCAAGAAGGTCAGCGCGGTCGACGGCGTACGGTCCGCGGTCGCCGAGGTGTCGTTCCCGGCCGGTCTCCTGACGCCCGGCCACCAACTGGTGGCCACGCCCAACGATGGCCCGTCGCTGGGCCATGCCTGGACCGATGATGCTGCAGGTGGCTTCGCGCTCGACAGCGGCCGCGCTCCGGCCGCAGCTGGCGAGGTGGTCCTCGACTCCGGACTGGCTCACCGTGCAGGCGTCCGGGTCGGAGACACCGTGGACGCTGTCGTGGCAGGCCATCCTGCCTCGGTGAACGTGACCGGCCTCGCCGACCCGACGTCCGGTTCGCGCTTGCGGGTCCAGTCCGCGGTCTTCTTCAGCGCCGCCGCAGCGGCCGGGCTGTACGGCCACCCTGGCTATGTGGACCTCGTTGAGGTCTCCGTCGAGAACGGCGCCGACCCCGCCGACGTCGCCGCCACGATCGACCGGGAGGTCGGCGCGACCGAGCACGTGGTCACGCTGACCGGCGAGGACCGGGGCAAGGCGGAGTTCCTGGACTCCGCGGAGTCGTCCATCCGCCTGATCGCCATCAGTGGCTCGCTGGGAGGGATCGCGATGTTCGTCGCCGCGCTCGTCCTGGTCGGGATGCTCAGCCTGTTCATCCAGCAGCGGCAGCGCGATGTCGCCCTGCTCCGTGCAGTCGGTGCCACGCCACGCCAGGTCAGGCGGATGATCTCGCTCGAAGCTCTGCTCGTGACAGCCCTCGGTGCCGCCGTCGGTGTCTGGCCCGGTTTGATCCTCGCCGGTCGCCTGTCGGTCGCCATGCAGGACAAGGGCTTGCTTCCTGGCACGTTCACGCTGACACCGAGCGTCTGGCCGGCAGCGGCAGCCGTCACGACCGCAGTTGATCATGTGCACGGTAGCGGCATGGGTCGCAGGACGACGCGCCAGCAAGGTGAGGCCGATCGAGGCTCTGGTGTCGTCGGTTGCGCCCACGACGGGAGTGGGGTGGATCCGGGCCGCTACTCGGCCTGACCTTCGCCGGCGGGACAGCGGCCCTGGCAATGGTGACGACGTCGGTATCGGCCGCCATCGCCCCCGCGATGGCGCTCGCGTTGATGATGACCTCGATGGTGACCGTCGGCCTGTTCGCGCCGTTGCTGGTCCGGCTGGGACTCGGCTGCCTCGGCACGGTGGGTCGGCTCTTCGGGGTCAGCGGCTTTCTGGCGGTGGCGAACTCGAGCTTCCAGTCGCGACGCCTCGCGTCGGCGGTCACCCCGCTCGCCCTGACCGTGGGGATCGCCGGCATGACGCTGTTCCAGCAGAGCACCCTCGACAGTGAGGCGACTGCCCAAGGACGCGATCGGGTCACGGCCGACCGCGTCGTCGCAGCACCGGCCGGGCTGCCGCCCAGTACCGTCGAGAAGCTGGTCGGCCAGGAGGACGGGACGGTCGTGGGACTTGCCGACACGACCGTGTATGGCGATTTCGAGCTCGACCCGTATGCCGCGAAGGCGGTCACGCCCGGGAGCCTGGACGACGTTCTCGACCTCGGTGTGGTGCAGGGCTCACTCGCGGAGCTGCGACCCGGCCAGGTGGCCCTGTCACAGGACGCGGCCGACCGTCTGGGCGCGAAGGTCGGGCAGCGAGCCGACGTCCGGCTGGGTGACGGCACCCAGGTAGACCCCGTCGTGGTGGCGACGTTCGACCGGTCCATGGGGTTCGCGGACGTGCTGCTTCCGTGGGAGTCGGTCGCGGCTCACGTCACCGACCCCACTGTCTCGCTCCTACTCATCGACGCCAGCGGATCTGAGCGGACGGCGGACGCGGCACTGCACGACCTGCACCGAAGCAACCCAGCGATCACCATCGGCGGCCCTGAGATCGTCGCGTCGTCCGAGGACGCCAACGCCGAGACCCAGGCCTGGGTCAACTACGTGCTGCTCGGCCTGGTGATCGTGTTCTCGGCGTTCGCCGTTCTTAACACGCTGATGCTCTCGATTCGGGAGCGGTCGCGCGAGTTCGGTCTGCTCCAGCTGGTGGGAACGACACGTCGCCAGGTGCGGCACATGATGCGGGTCGAGACGTTGATGCTGCTGGTCCTGGGTTGGGCGCTCGGTACGGCCGTAGCCGTCGTCACGGTCTCACCGTTTGCAAAGGCCGTGACGGGATCGTTCATGCCCAGCGTCCCGCTGCTCCCTGCGCTCGCGTTGATCGCGACGACCGTGCTGTTGACCGGGATCGGGACGATGGTTCCCACACGCGCGATCCTCCGTCGGCGTCCGGTCGATGTCCTCGGCGTACGCGAGTGAGCCCAGGCCTACGCGACGGTTCAGCGGCCATGGTGCCGCTGGGCCGATCGCGCCAGCACGAAAGGCGAGCCGAAACGAGGCGTCGGTGCTTATGGAATTGCCGTTCGGACCGCGGGGTGCCCGTCGGCCCACCGACACGATCAGCTCGTAGAAGTTCATGGCTGGCCGCGCACCACCGACCGCCGGCGCGCGTCGAGCCGCGTCGGTTCGCCGCCTGCCCACCACACGGCTGCCGCCGACACGGCGCGGCCGCTTTGTGAGGCGTGCTTCCCGGGATAACTCCGGGCTCGATGCCCGATTTCGAGGGCACCGCCCAGCGGGCCAAGCCCCACCAGGCGGTGCCACTTTCCGCGGTCCGTGGTCGGCCCCGCCGCAGATCCGCCGGCCCGCCCGGCGCGACCGCCTTCCCCCAGACAGAACCGGATGACGCGCCCCCTCGACGTGTCTCCGGATCAGTCAAGTAGATACCCGACACGGGACTGGCGACCTGCCTCGATCGGGTCATCTTCACCTAGTCATTCTGAAAGGCCGGCGCGACGCCGATGGCGGGATGACCGCCATACTTCTCCGGCGCAATCGGATACGTTCTCCGATCACTCGTGACAGTGTCGGTTAGGCGGAGCTGAACTACTCGGCGCCTTCAGGAGGTCCGGCGATAGGTCCAGCGCTGCAGCCCACGAAAAACGCACAACACGGAATGCAATTTCTGATGTTTCCGTGGTTTCTGTGGCGTGAACTACGAGCAGAGAGCTGGTGTCCAGGACTGCGGCGATGGCAAACCGATAGTCCGGTCCGCAACCTCGGGTGGACCACGTCGAGAGCAGAGCGACGGCGGCCGACAACGTCCGGACATGCCCAGCTCGCGAATCCGCGACAAGGCCGATGTTCGAAACCGCACGACTTTGCCGAAGAGCGGCCGTCCCGTGACGCGGTCTCGCTGATGGGCCAGCCCACGCCGGTCCCGCCGGGCGGAGATGACCCCGGCGCCTGGGATATCGAGGTCGTGAGCGAGCCGTTCCGGCCGTTGTCGAGGAGGAATTGCGATGCGCATTCGAGGACGGCTCGTGGCGGTCTCGTTAGTGAGCGCCGGCACCGCGGCCGCAGCGTTCATAGGTTATCAACGGTTCGGGCGTGAGCGCTGTCTGCGGTGGGGCGCGACCGATGAGGAGGCAGCGGCCGCCCTGCCCGGTGACGATCTCCTCGTCGCGCCAGACATCCTCTCGACCCGGGCGATCACGATCGACGCACCGGCGGCGGCGGCTTGGCCGTGGCTGATGCAGTTCGGCCCGGGCGTGGCGGTGCCTACTCGTACGACTGGCTCGAGAACCTCGCTGGGGCTCGACATCCACAGCACCGATCGCATCCTTCCTGAGTTCCAGCATCTTGAGGTGGGCGACGCCTTTTCGCTCGGAACGGAAAGGTCCGGCCGTCCGGGTGGCTTCGGTCGACCCGGAGCGTTCGGTGGTCTTCCGCCCAGACGACGCCCAGTGGGTGTGGTCGTTCACGCTCGTCGAGAACGGACGGCCGAACCCGTCTGCTGAGCCGCAACCGGATCGCGTCACCGGACGCCGGACCCATTGGACGAGCGGTGAACACCGCGGATCATGGAACCCGGCAGCCTGGTTATGGAGCGCAAGATGCTGCACGGATTCAAGGACAGAGCTGAGCGGAACGCCGGGCGCGAGGACAGGAGCTGAACATGAGGGTCCACACTCGCTCGACGAGAGAGAGAGAGAGAGAGAGAGAGAGAGACAGACGGCGCGCCGCGCAACTTCTATCGGACGGTCCTGCGGATGGTCGCACCGGACCTCGACCCCGTGCAGAGCACCTCACCCAGGTCGGCCCGGGCCGCTACGCGGGCACCGTCAAGGCCGATCAGCCGGGCGCCTACTGTTCGCGTGGCGCAGACCCGCGACGGGGCGGACTCGGCCAACCGCACCCTGGGCGTCGTCTCCCCCGCCGCAGAGGAGTTCCGGCGGCTGGGCGTCGACGGCGACGCGCTGGCCCGTTACGCCGCGGCCGGGCAGGGCGGGAGATCACGCTCGACCCGGAGGTCCCGAGATCGTCACGCAGATCTGGAGCCACGACATCAGCGCCGCCGCCTTCCCGACCCCGATCTGGCCGTGGCTGCTCCTGCTGGCCATGATCCTGGTGCCGATCGATGTTGGCGTGCGACGCGTGGCGCTGACCCGCGGCGACTTCGCCGAAGGCGCGCGGCTGGGTCGCCGGCGGGTCGGCCTCGCGAGGCCGACGCCGGAGGTCGTGCCCGGGCTCGCCGAGCTGCGCGCGGCACGGGGAAGGAGCCAGCGACGAGCCGACCGCGCGGTTCGACCGAAGGCCGAGGAAGCTCCGACGCCGCCGCCGGCGACGAGCGCGCCCCAACGAACCTCGCAGGCCGCTCGGCCGAGACGGCCGCCGGCGCGGCGCCAGGCGACGAGACGCTCGCCGAGCGCCTACCGCGCCGCCGGCGCGGGCGCTAGCAGGCGCGCGCAGCGCGCCGGATCGGCTCGAGGGTCGCGGCGTCCTCGAGCGAGCTGACTGTCGCCGGGGTCGAGGCCCAGGTAGGCGGCCCGCGCCAGGCGGCGCAGGATCTTGCCGTTGCGCGTCTTGGGCAGGCTCGGGCACGAGGTGCACGGCCCCCGGCTTGAACGACTTGCCGAGGTGCTCGACCACCGTCTCGCCGATCGTCGGCCGCCAGTCCTTCGCCCGGCTCGCCGCGGCTGTCGCGGACCACCGCGAAGAGCGACGATCGTCTCGCCCTTGATCTCGTCGGGCACGCCGACGGCCAGCGCCTCGACCACCAGCGGATGCGCGACGGCCGCCGACTCGACCTCGGCCGGACCGATCCGCTTGCCCGCGACCTTGATCGTGTCGTCCGAGCGGCCGCGGATGTACCAGAAGCCGTCGTCGTCGATGCGCGCCCAGTCGCCGTGCACCCAGACGCCCGGCAGGCGGCACCAGTACGCCTCGAGGTAGCGCTCCGGATCGCGCCAGAAGCCCTGCGTCATGCCCGGCCACGGCTGGCGGATGACCAGCTCCCCCACCTCGCCGCGCAGCGGGCTGCCGTCGGCGTCCACCACGTCGGCCGCCATGCCCGGGCACGGCCCGGAGAACGAGCACGGGGCGATGGGCGCGATGCGTGGTGCAGCCCAGGATCCCGCCGCTGATCTCGGTTCCGCCGGAGTAGTTGATGATCGGCAGCCGCTCGCCGCCGACCTCGCGGAAGAGCCACCACCACGGGTCGGGGTTCCACGGCTCGCCGGTCGAGCCGAGCACGCGCAGCGCTGGACAGGTCGTGCGCCGCACGGCGGCTCGTCGCCGTGGGTCATCAGCGCCCGCACCGCGGTCGGGCTGATCCCCAGGTGCGTGATCCGGTGCCGCTCGACCAGGTCCCACAGCCGATCCGGGCCGGGGTAGTCGGGCGTGCCCTCGTAGATGAACGAGCGTGGCGCCCAGCATCAGCGCGCCGGCGACCGCCCACGGACCCATCATCCAGCCCATGTCGGTGAACCAGAAGAGGGTGTCGCCGCGCCTGGAGGTCGAAGCAGTGGGCCAGGTCCACGCGCCGCCTTGATCGGGAAGCCGCCGTGGACGTGCAGCGCGCCCTTCGGCCGGCCGGTCGTGCCGCGAGGTGTAGATGATCATGTACGGGTCGTTGGCGTCGGTCGCCACGGTGTCCAGCGGCTCGATCCGAGGCCGATGTCACCGCCGCGTCCCACCACACGTCGCGCTCCTCGGTCCACGGCACGTCGCGTCGCCCGCGTCGGCGGACGACCAGGCAGCGCTCCACCGATCGGCGCGTCGGCCAGCGCCTCGTCGGCGGTCGCCTTCATCGGCACCGGCTTGCCGCGCCGCGCAGAAGCCGTCGGCGGTGACGAGCAGCCTGGCCTCGCAGTCGGCGAGGCGGCTGGCCACCGCATCGGCGCCGTAGCCGGAGAAGATCGGGGTGTAGATCGCGCCGAGCTTGCCGACGGCGAGGACCGCGATCACCGCCTCGGGGATCATCGGCAGGAAGATGCCCACCCGATCGCCGCGCTCGACGCCCAGCGCCAGCCATGGCTCGCGCCGCGCGGTCGACCGCCCAGCGCAGCTGCGCCGCGGGTGAAGTGGCGCACCTCGCCGTCCTCCCCCTCCCAGACCAGCGCCATCTCGTCCGGACGCGCAGCGGCCGGCTCGTCGACCGCCATGCGCACGTAGTTGAAGCCGGCGCCGACTGAACCAGCGGGCCCATTCGATGCCGCGGGTGGTGTCCAGGATCGGTGCCCGGCTCCGGGTCGAACCGGACGCCGATGTCCGCCACCGCGGCCTCCCAGAACCAGGCGGGATCGGCCACGGCGCGGGCCTGGAGCGCCTCGAGGTCGGCGCAGCCGGCGGCGCGCAGGAAGCGAGCGCAGGCGGCTCCGCTCGAGGTAGGCCGGCGAGGGTCGCCAGGCCGCGGCGTCGGTATCGGTCCCGAAGAGCGGGACCGTGTCACATCGCGCGCACGCCGAGCAGGTTGCGGGCGATGACCATGCGCTGGATCTCGCTCGTCCCCTCGCCGATCTCGGTCAGCTTCGCGTCGCGCAGGTAGCGCTCGACCTTGTACTCGGTGACGTAGCCGTAGCCGCCGTGCACCTGGACGCGCGTCGTTGGTCACCTGGCGCGCCACCTCGCTGGCGAAGAGCTTGGCCATCGCCGCCTCGGTCGAGTACGGCTGGCCGCTGTCCTTCAGCCACGCGGCGCGGTAGACCATCAGGCGGGCCGCGTCGATCTGGGTCGCCATGTCCGCGATCTTGAAGGCGATCCCCTGGAACGAGGCGATCGGCCGGCCGAACTGCTCGCGCTCCTTGGCGTAGGCCGATGCCGCCTCGTACGCCGCCTGGGCGAGGCCCGAGCGCCATGGCGCCGATCCCGATCCGGCCGCCGTCGAGGGTCTTCAGGAAGAGCCGATCCCCCTCGCCCTCCTCGCCGAGCAGGTTCTCGGCCGGGATGCGGCAGTCGTCGAAGAGCAGCTCGCCGGTGTTGCTGGCGTGGAGCCCCATCTTCTCCTCCATCCGGCCGATGGAGAAGCCCGGGCGTGCCCGCCTCGACGATGAAGGCGCTGATCTTGCCGGAGTCCGTGTTGCGGTCGCGTGACGGCGGTGACGATGTAGGTCTCCGCCACGCCCGGCGTTGGTGATGAAGCGCTTGCTGCCGTTGATGCACCCAGCTCGTCGCCGTCGCGATGCGCCCGCGTCCGCGTCCCGCGCGAGTCGGAGCCCGCTCCCGGCTCGGTCAGCCCGTAGGCGCCCAGCTTGGCGCCGCTGGCCAGCGGGCGCAGGTAGCGCTCCTGCTGCTCCGGGGTGCCGGCAGGTGAAGAGCGGGCGCGCAGCCGAGGCTGGTGTGCGCGCTGACGATGATCCCCACGCTGCCCGAGACGCGCGACAGCTCCTCGACGGTGATGGCGTAGGCGAGCGTGTCGAGCCCGGTGCCGCCGACCTCCTCCGGGTACGGCACGCCCAGCAGGCCGAGCCCGGCTGCCTTGCGGATGATCTCCGTGCGGGAACTCGCCGCGACGCTCCATCTCGTCGGCGACGGGGGCGATTTCACGCTCGGCGAAGTCGCGAACGGTGCGCCGAATCTCGACGTGCGGCGCTGAGAGAGCAAAGTCCATCGGTCGCGGCGAGTCTAGCAGTCCGGCTCGTTGACACCGCCGCGCGGCGCGGTCCTATACTCCGGTCTGGCCCGCTCGGCCGCCCTTCCCGATCAGGTTCCCGAATCGCACGAGGGACCGCGGTTGCCGTCAAGCGTCGACGTTCGGCTCGACCACATCACGAAGCGCTTCCACGAGGTCGTCGCGGTCGACGACCTCTCGCTGGAGATCGAGCGCGGCGAGTTCTTCTCGATGCTCGGCCCGTCCGGCTGCGGCAAGACGACCACCCTGCGCATGATCGGCGGCTTCGAGGAGTCGACCTCCGGGACGATCTACCTCGGCGACGCCGATGTCACCGGCCTGCCGCCCTTCAAGCGCGACGTGAACACCGTCTTCCAGAACTACGCCCTCTTCCCGCACCTCACCGTCTTCGAGAACGTCGCCTTCGGCCTCCGGCGCCGCAAGGTGGCCGCCAGCGAGATCGCCACCCAGGTCGACGGCCATGCTCGAGCTGGTCGAGCTGCCCGGCTACGAGGCGCGCAAGCCGTCCCAGCTCTCCGGCGGCCAGCAGCAGCGCGTGGCGCTGGCCCGGGCGCTCATCAACCACCCCCGCGTCCTCCTCCTCGACGAGCCGCTCGGCGCGCTCGACCTGAAGCTGCGCAAGCAGATGCAGCTCGAGCTGAAGCGGATCCAGACCGAGGTCGGGATCACCTTCATCTACGTCACCCACGACCAGGAAGAGGCGATGACCATGTCCGACCGGATCGCGGTGATGCGCGCCGGCAGGATCGAGCAGCTCGGCAACCCGGAGGAGCTCTACGAGCGCCCGAAGACCGCCTTCGTGGCCGGCTTCCTGGGCGTCTCCAACCTGCTCGAGGGCGAGGTCGCCGGCGCGCGACGGCTCGCTCGTCACCGTCAAGCTCGGCGACGGGACGCTGCTGCGCGCGCCCGCCGACGGCGCGGCGACCTCCGGCCCGGTGCGGGTCGGCGTGCGCCCGGAGAAGCTGCGCGTCGACGCGCGCGCCGAGGCCGGCGCCAGCAACGGCCTGAACGCGCTGAGCGGCACCGTCCTCGACGCCAGCTACATCGGCGTCAGCACCCAGTACCTGGTCCAGACCGCCGAGGGGCATCGGCTGACGGTGTATGCCCAGAACCTCGACACCGCCGGAGCCGGCGAGCTGCTGGCCGACGGACAGCGCGTCCCCCTGACCTGGAAGCCACAGCACACATTCGTGATCAGCGGCCCCGCCGAGCATGTCGCCGGCGACCCGCACACGTCCGAAGAAGGAGAGACCGATGAGTGACCAGGAGTCCCGTAGTCAGATCGAGCTGGCCATCGACAACCTGATGCGGCGGGACCTGATCACCCGTCGGACCTTCATGCGCCGCGCCGGTCGAGGCGGGCTTGCGCTCGGGCGCTGCCTGACGCTGCCGTCGCTGCTCGCCGCCTGCGCGCCGGGCTCGTCGCAGAGCTCCAACGCTCGAGTGGCTGAACTGGCCGCGCGTACATCGACATCGACGAAGAGGACGAGTCGAAGTACCCGAGCATCGAGGCGTTCACGGCCGCGACGGGGATCGAGGTCGAATACAACGAGGGTCTCCTCGACAACGCGGACTTCCTCTCGGCCTATGCCGCCCGACCTGCGCGCGGGCAACAGCACCGGACTGGGACGTCATGTCCCCCGGCGGCTGGGTCGTCGAGCGGATGGCGCGCAACGGCTGGCTCGAGGAGCTCGACCACTCCAAGCTCCCCAACTGGACCGCCAACTGCGCCGATTACGCGAAGGGCCTGTGGTTCGACCCGGACAACAAGTACAGCGTCTGGTGGCAGGGCGGCATCACCGGGCATCGCCTACGACCCGAACCTGACCGGGCGGGAGATCACGAGCTTCGACGACCTGCTCGACCCGGCCTTCTCGGGGCGGGCCGGCGGCTTCAGCGACATGCGCGACATGTTCGGGCTGACCCTCCTCTCGCTCGGCGTCGAGCCCGAGAACGCGACGGTGGACGACGTGCAGGCAGGCCCAGGACAAGCTGCTCGCCGTGCCCGAAGGGCACTTCCGCGGGTTCTATGACAACGAGTACTACGACGCGCTGGCGGCCGGCGACCTGGCCATCTGCGTCGCCTGGTCCGGTGACGTCAGCCAGATGATCCTGAACGACAACCCCGATGTGAAGTTCGTCGTCCCCGAGGCGGGCGGGATGCGCTGGAACGACAACCTCGTCATCCCCAAGGGCGGCGCGAACATCGAGAACGCCCACAAGCTGATGAACTACTACTACGACGTCGCCGCCGCGACCATGCTGGACGAGTACGTCGGCTACTTCACCCCGGTGAAGGGCGTCTCGGAGCAGATCGCCGCCGACGCGGAGACCGCGCGTGGCGAGGGCGACACCGAGACGGCCGACTACTACGACGCGCTCGCGCCGACCGTCGTGCCGTCGGCCGACCAGATCGCCAACACCTATCGCCGACAAGCAGCTCGACCGAAGACGAAGAGAAGCAGTGGAACGACCTCTTCGAGGCGGTCCTCGGCGCAACCTGACTCCCGCGTAACCGGCCGCTAGGGCCGGCGAGGCGATCGGGGTGCGCTCGCTGAGGCGCGGCATCACGCCGCTCCTGCTGCTCCTGCCCGGCACCGCGTGGCTCGTCGTCTTCTTCGCGGTGCCGATGGCGTTCATGCTGCTGGTGTCGCTGCAGCAGGGGACCTTCGACAGCGGCTACCAGCTGACCTGGAACTTCGGGATCTATCCCGAGGTGGTCGCGCAGTACTGGGAGCTCTACGTTCGGTCTGCGGTCTTTGCGCTGTCGGCGACGCTGCTCACCCTCGCGATCGGCTACCCGGTGGCCTACACCATCGCCTTCCGCGGCGGTCGCCTCAAGAACGCGCTGCTCCTGATCGTCGTGCTGCCGTTCTTCGTCAGCTTCGTGATCCGCACCCTGAACTGGCGGATGATCCTGTCCGACAACGGGATCGTGTTCGGCTTCCTCAAGGACCTCGGATCTGATCGCGCCGAACTTCCATTTCCTGGCCACGCCCGGCGTCGGTCATCTTCGGGCTGACCTACAACTTCCTGCCGTTCATGATCCTGCCGCTGTACGTGGCGCTCGAGAAGATCGACCGCAGGCTGATCGAGGCGGCGACGGACCTCTACGCCAGCCGCCTCCAGGCCTTCTGGCGCGTCACCTTCGTCCTGTCACTGCCGGGCGTCGTGGCCGGCTCGCTGCTGACGTTCATCCCGGCCGTCGGCGACTTCATCACCGCCGAGGTGATCGGGGCCGGCAACCCGCAGGTCTTCATGGTCGGCAACATCATCCAGCGCAAGTTCCTCGACAGCCTCGACTACCCGTCAGCCGCCGCGCTGGGATTCGTGCTCGTCGCGGTGGTGATGGTCCTGGTGACCGTCTACACCCGCCTGGTCGGCAGCGACCGGCTGAGCGGATGACGAGCCGATGACGACCGCCGCGCATCTCGACCACGCACCGACCGGCCTCGGAGCGCGGCTGGCGAACCTGGTCCTGCCGGCCTTCACCGGCGCTGCTGCTCCTCTTCCTCTTCTCGCCGATCGGGGTGATGATCGCCTTCAGCTTCAACGATCCCGCCGGGCGCCAGAACATCACCTGGCAGGGGTTCACCGTCCGCAACTACTTCGACCTGTGGGGCCGCTCGCAGATCACCGACCCGATGATCACCAGCCTCCTGATCGCGACGATCTCGACCGTCGTGGCCACGGCCTTCGGGACCATGATCGCCCTGGCGCTGACGCGCTTCACCTTCCGCGGCCGCTGGATGATGAACCTGCTGATCTTCATCCCCATGACCGCGCCGGAGATCATCCTGGGCGCGTCGCTCCTGACGCTGTGGGTCACCTTCGACGTCGAGCGCGGGCTCCTCACCATCCTGGCGGCGCACGTCATGTTCAACATCAGCTTCGTGGTGGTCACCGTCCGCGCCCGGCTGGCAGGCATGAACCGATCCCTCGAGGAGGCGGGCATGGACCTCTATGCCGACGGCCGGACGACCTTCTGGAAGGTCACCTTCCCGATCATCTTCCCCGGCATCCTGTCGGCGGCCCTGCTGGCCTTCGCCCTGTCGATCGACGACTACGTGATCACCGCTCTTCTCGGCCGGCCACACCGCTGACCTTCCCGCTGTGGGTCTTCGGCGTCAGCCGGCTCGGCATCCCGCCCGAGGTCAACGTGCTCGGCACGCTCATCTTCCTGACCGCGTTCGCCTTCATCGGCGTCCAGCTCTGGGGCCAGCGGCGCCAGGGCAAGGCGGCGCCGATCACCCTGGTCGGGAGGTAAGGACCGATGGGCGACGAGCGGACCGACTGGGCGGAGCTGCGGAGCGGCGTCGCGCCGGTCTGGGCGCGCTACACGGACCTGGTCGTGGAGCGCGGCATCGGCTCGTGGGTCGAGACGATCGACGGCGAGCGCTACCTCGACTACACCTGCGGGATCGGGGTCACGAACACCGGCCACGCCCATCCGCGCGTCGCGGCGGCGATCGCCGAGCAGGCCGGCAAGATCATCCACGCCCAGCAGAACATCCTGTACCACAAGCCCGGCCTCGAGCTGCACGAGCGCCTGCCGCGCACCTTCCCCGGCCTGCGCGACGGGGAGGAGGCCGGGCTCTTCCTCTCGAACTCCGGGGCGGAGGCGATCGAGGCGGCCGTCAAGCTGGCCAAGTACGCCACCCGGCGGCCGGGGATCATCGCCTTCCGCGGCGGCTTCCACGGCCGGACCCACGGGACGATGGCGCTCACCAGCTCCGGCGATCAAGAACCGCGGCCATTTCGAGCCGCTCCTCGGCGGCGTGCACTTCGCGCCCTACCCGTACGTCGCTGCGCAACCCGACCGGCCAGGACGCCGAGGCGGCCGTGGCCCACAGCCTGGCGGGCATCGAGGAGCTCTTCGCCACGCTCATCTTCCCCGATGACGTGGCCGCCTTCCTGGTCGAGCCGATCCTGGGCGAGGGCGGCTACGTGGTCCCGCCGGACTCGTTCCTGCCCGCCCTGCGCGAGGTGGCCGACCGCCACGGGATCCTGCTCATCGCCGACGAGGTGCAGTCCGGGATGGGACGCACCGGCCGGATGTGGGCCACCGACTGGCACGACGCGCGTCCCGACATCGTGGTCATGGCCAAGGGGATCGCCTCGGGCATGCCGCTGTCCGGCATCATGGCCCGCCGCGAGCTGCTGGACCGGTTCGCGCCCGGCTCACACGGCGGGACCTACGGCGGCAACGCGGTCGCCTGCGCGGCGGCGGTCGCGACCCTCGACGTGATCGAGTCGGAGGGGCTGCTCGCCAACGCGGCGCGCCAGGGCGAGCGGCTGCTGGCCGGCATCCGCGAGGCGGCCGAGGGCCACAGCTGCGTCGCCGAGGTGCGCGGGCGCGGCCTGATGATCGGGATCGAGCTCGCGCAGGGGCCGGAGCTGACGCCCCGCGCCGGACCTGGCCAAGGCGGTCCTGCACGAGGCCTTCGAGCGCAAGCTGCTCCTGCTCAGCTGCGGCACCTACGGCCAGGTGGTGCGCGTCATCCCGCCGCTGGTGACGACCGATGACGAGGTCGAGACCGCCATCGGCGTCATCTCCGAGTCGCTGGCGGCGGTCGGCGCCTAGCCCTCGACCGGTTCGGCCGCCATGCGGCGGTAGCGCGACCCGAACCAGAGGAGCGGCTCGCCGCTCTCCTCGTAGCCGGCGGCCACGATCTCGCCGATGAAGATGGTGTGCGTCCCGGCGGCGTGCGACTCGTGCAGCCGGCAGTCGAAGAAGGCGATCGCGCCGTCCAGGATCGGTGAGCCGGTCTCCGCCTCGTGCCATGGCGCGTCGCAGAAGCGCTGCAGCTTTCCCGCCGTGGTGGGCAGGGCGAAGCAGTCCGCGATCGCGCGCTGATCGGCGCCCAGGACGCTGACCGCGAACGAGTGGCTGCCCACGATGGCGACGTGCGTCTCGCTGCCCCGGTTGATGCTGGCCATCAGCAGCGGCGGGTCGAGGCTGATCGAGGCGACGGCGTTGGCGGTCATCCCCGCCAGCAACGGCCCGTGCCGGGCGGCGACCACCGTCACGCCCGTGGCGAAGCGGCCCATCATCGCCCGCAGCCAGGGGCCGCGATCCTCGTCCATCGGCTCAGCGGTAGCGCTCCAGCCGCTCGACGATCGCATTGGCGACCGCCCAGTCGTCCTCGGTCGGCTGCTGGCCGCGATGCAGGTGCACCAGCGGGACGGTGTTCCACGACGGGCCGTCGACCTGCGGGATGTGGGTCGCCAGGTCGCCACGATCCAGGACCGCCACGATCGTCGCTCCCCGCTCGCCGCCACGCTCGATGGCGCGCTCGAGCGAGCTGCGCGAACTCCTCCGGCGGGCCGAACTCCTGGCCGATGCGCATCGCGATCAGGCCCGGCGGTGGGTGGCGTCAGAGCCATCCGAGCGCTCCGGAACAGCCAGCCGAAGAAGGTGACGCTGCCCAGCACCATGAAGCCGACCGCCAGCGATCACCAGCGCGAAGCCGATGGCGTTGGCCCAGCGCCGGCACGTTCGATGGCGCGGGCCGACCGAGCCCTGCGACAGCCAGATCGCCAGCGCGTCGCCGTCGACCCGCATCTCGACGTCGTTGTCGAGCGGCACGATACCACCCGCTCTCGCTCGGGACTCCCCGCCTCGACGGTGACCAGCGCCCGTGGCTGCTCGCCCTCGCGGACCAGCACGGCGTGGTTGCCGACCGCGTTGGTCAGCGGCTCGGCCTCGAGACGGCCATCCGGGCCGAGCGGAAACGGCGCCTGGCGTCCCTCCATGCGCCGAGCATACCGCCCCGTGGCCGATCTAGGCGCGCAGCTCCTCCAGCGCCGGAGCCAGGCCGGCGATCGTCTCGGCGTTGATCGGGTCGAGCACCAGCTGGACGTGCGCCCACGCCCTCCGCCTCGAAGGCGCGCAGGGTCGCCGCCAGGGTGGCTGGATCGCTCGGGATCGGCTCCACGTCAGGCTCCTTCAGGTCGCCGAGCGACCGGCCCTTGCGCGCCCGGAAAGGCGACCAGCAGGGCAAGCGTGCGCTCCACCTCCGCCGGGCTCGCGGCCCGCTGCTCGGCACGCCGCATCGATCTTGTCGCGCAGCGGCCGGTAGCCCTCGACGGTGTTGCCGAACCAGGTGAACCAGGCGTTCCAGGCCTGCACCCATGGCAGGGTGATGGCCAGCATCCGCTCCCCCATCGAGCCGACCAGCAGCGGCGGCCCCTCGCCGTGCGCGTGGCGCGGCCCGCGCGGCAGCAGCTCGCAGTCCTGCAGCTCGTAAGTACGTGCCGTGGAAATCGCAGCGCCCGTCCGCGAGGAGCGTGCGAATGATCGTGAATGCCTCCTCGAAGCGGCTGACCCGAGGACCCGCCCATCGAGCGAGTCCGGCGGCGCGCAGCGCGTCGAGTACCGGCGCGATGACCGTCTGTTCCTCCGATCCCAGGTGGCCGGCCTCGCCGGCATGCGGGTTGAGCCCGCAGACCAGTATGTCGGGCACCGCGATCCGGAACTGTTCGCGCAGACCGCGCTCGAGCACCGTGAGCACTTCGCGCAGGCGCTCCGCGGTGAGGTAGTCGGGCACATCGCGCAAGGGCAGGTGGGTTGTCGCGAGCGCGACGCGCAGGTCGCCGGCAACAAGCAGCATTACCGGCAGCGCTGTGCCCGTCAGTCCGGCCAGGAATTCCGTGTGGCCGGTGAAAGGTATGCCGGCGTCGTTGATGACGCTCTTCGCAATCGGCGCGGTGACCAAGGCGCGGTAACGGCCGTCGCGACAGCCGGCGACGCCGCCAGCCTGAGCCCTTCTAGGAGCGTCGCGGCATTGTCTGGATCGGGCCGGCCGCAGCGGACCGCGGCCGGAAACGGCAGATCGAGCACGTCGAGCCGATACTCGATACCCAGGCGTTCGGCACGCTCGCGCAGCATCGCCGCGTCGCCGATTACCTGCATCGCGGGCGCGTCCTCGGACGCGCCAATCATGATGCACAGATCCGGGCCGATTCCCGCGGGTTCACCGGCGGTGACGACTAGCGGCGGCGCGCTCACATCCGTACTTCGACGTAGGCCTCGTCGCGGATCCGTTGCATCCAGAGTTGCGTCTCCGCGTCGCGCTTGCTTGCACGGATGCGCGTAACGCAATTCTGCTCTTTAAGATCCTCCGTATTGTCGTAGACGCGGCGTCCGAGGAGCTGCACGATGTGCCAGCCGAACTGGCTGCGGAAGGGTTGGCTGAGTTCGTCGATGTCGAGTTCCTTGACGACGGCGTCGAATTCCGGAACGAAGGTGCCGGGGGCAGTCCAGCCCAGGTCGCCGCCGATGTTCGCCGAGCCCGGGTCGTCGGACAGCAGTTTCGCGACCGCGGCGAAATCCTCGCCGCCCTCGATACGCTGATAGGCATCGTCGAGCTGTTGCTTGGCCGTCTCGTCGTCGATGATTTCGTTCGGCGTGATCAGGATATGGCGCGCGTGCATCTGGTCCACCTCGCTTTTCTCGACCGCGCTGCGCATCTCGTTGACTTTCACGATGTGGATGCTGGTCGCCGTGCGAACCGGCTCGCTCACGTCGCCTTCCTGCAGGGGCGCGACGATCTCGGCGAATAACTTCGGCTACCTCGGTGCCCTTCGTCCAGCCGAGCTTGCCGCCTTTCGAGGGCCGTCGAACTATTCGAGTAGCGGGCGGCGAGCCTGGCGGAAATCCTCGCCCGCCTTTGCGCGCCCGGTGATGTCCCGGGCCGTCGCGACGCTCTTCATCTCCTCGGTCGTGGCCGACTCCGGCAGCGGCGACCAGTATATGCGACAGGTCGTATTCGGAATTCACGACCACGTTGTTCTCGAGGTCCGCGATGCACTGTTCGATGTCCCGCGGCGACACTTCGATGGACTGGTCCACCCGAATCCTGCGCAACTGCTCCATAGTCACGTCCTCGCGCATCTGACGGCGGAAATCCTGGTAGTCGATGCCGTCCTTCGCCAGCATCTCAGGCAATTCGGCCAGCGTGCCACCCATGTTCGATGCCACATCGTTGCAGTCTGGTTCAGCATCTCGTCGGAGATCTGTAGCCCGATGCGCTCGGCCTGCTGCAGCTGAATCTCCTCCAGCACCACCCGTTCCAGGACCTGCTCCTTGAGGATGTCCGGCGGCGGCAGCTGGAAGCCGTTCTTCTGCGCCTGTTCACGGATCATGGCCAGCGTCTCGTTGTACTTGCTCTTCAGGACGACGCCTTCATTGACGATCGCCGCGACGCCGTCGACGAATTCACCGGTTTCGGACAGCTCTTCCGCCACCACGGCGGGCGCGGCCGACAGCGCCAGGATCGCGCATAAGCCATTGAATTTAAACACTATTTACTTACCGAAGATCTGCGGAGTGCCAAGAATACCACGTTCGAGCAGTTTGTCGGCCGCGGTGCCGACGCTGGTCATGCCCTTCAATACGAGTTGCAGACCCACAGACGAGTCCCGGGTTCCGTCGCGCGTCGAGATGTGCCGCCGGCTCACCAGGCGGAGGCCCCAGCAACAGCTTTCGTACTCGATGCCGAAGAACTGCTCGAGCATTTCCTCGTCGCGGAAGGAATAGTTGTAGCGGCCCACGAAGTTCCATTGATCGCCGATCGGCCAGGACCAGGACACGTCACCCTGTTCCAGCGCATCGCGCCGGAAGCGGTAGGCGAGATTCAGGATCTTGTTCGCGGCGGGCCGGTACTGCAGTCGCGCCTCGGATTGCGTCGTGCCATTCTCGCTCGTACCCCATTGGTGGCCGAAGTCGAAGTTCAGGTGCTCGTACAGCAGGAAGCGCACCTCGGCGACGTAGTCGGACGATTCGGTCGTCGCTGGCGTGCCGCCGGGCAGGGTCACGCGGCGATCGTTCAGGTAACGGGTCTGGCCGATGGTTGCCGTGACCAGCTCCTTCCCGCTGTCTGCATTGAGGATGCGCGACGTGACGCCGACGCTCACCTGGTCCGTGTCGCCGATGCGGTCCACGCCGAGGAAGCGATTGCTGCGGAACAACTGGACCAGGTTGAGGTCCGGCACGATCGTGTCGAAAACGGGTAACGCGTCCTGGTCGCGATAGGGCACGTGCACGTAGAGCAGGCGGGGTTCAAGCGTTTGCACGCGGTGCTCGGGCCGTTCATATTGCGTTCGAACACGAGCCCGGCGTCGAGACTGCCGATGGGCAGGCTGCGCGTGAGTTCGTCGTCCTGTGCCGGCGCCGTATTCTCCAGCCGGTAGGCGGTGTAGTCCCACGCGAGCGAGGGATTCACGAACCAGCCGTTGCCCTCGACCGGCAGTTCGAGGCGCGGCGCGACATTCGCGCGCCAGCCCGTCACACCGACCTCACTATCGAAGTTGACCAGTTCGGCGTCGACGCCGGCCTGCAAGCCAGCGATCCCCTCCGGCCACTGGCCGCGGAACAGGACCTGTGGCAGCCGCTGGTAGGGCTCCTCGTCCGGCAGGATCGCATCGTCCAGGGTCTGGAAATCCTGCGCCTGCGCGAACAGGTACATCGTGTCGCTGTACCAGTCGAAACTCAGGTGGCGGTCGAGATGTATCGTGCTCGACGCGCTCAGGCTGCCGCCGAGGTCCTCGAAATATTGGTTGTCGGAAACCTCGCGAAAATCGAGCAGGCCACGCAGGCCATTGTCGAACAGGGAGCGATGACGAACCGACAGCAGGTGGCGGTGCACAGAGGAAAGACCGTCGCGGAGGGGACGCCGGAGGAGCTCGTCTCTGCTCTGCGGGGCATCAAGCGTATCGTAGCGACGCTCCGCAACCCTGTGGAATACGCCGCCGTCGGCGGAGTGAGCGGGGTCGAGCGGGTCGTGCCCGAGGGGAGGAGCCTGGTGGTGCACTGCGAGGACCGTCCGGGCGTCGTCGCGGACGTGGTAGGGGCGCTGGTGCGGGCGGGCGGGGACATCATGGACCTCTCGGTGCGCCGCCCGAACCTGGAGGACGTCTTCGTGAAGCTCACGGGTGAAGCGTTGAGGCAGGATGAGGCTTAACCCGCCGGACGCTTACTGGAAGAAGGACGTCACGCTGTTCTTCTCGAGGAGGTTCGCCCTCGTCATAAAGCTGGTCTACCCGCTGGCGATCATCGTCCCCGTCGCCGCCAGCGGTATCCCGGCCCGGTACGCCGCGGCCGTCGTCGGGATAGTCGCGATCATGGCCGGAACCTTCGGAGCAGGCGAGAGTCTCACAAACGACCTGAACGACGGCATACTCGCCCGCGTAGCCCTCACCCCCCTCTCGCCTTACCGGATAGTCTTCGAGATCCTGGCCGTCAACGCCATGCTGGACCTCCTCCAGCTGCTGCCCGCGCTCCTCGTCGTCTACGTCTTGCATCCTGTACCGCTCGTCTGGGCCTGTGCTGCGACCTTCGCGGTGTTCGCGACGCTCGTGGCGGCGAACTGCATCGGGGTGTTCATCGCGAACTTCACCACCTCCCCTGCTGACGTGCTCCTGTACGCGACCGCCATCCTGTTCCCCCTGATCTACGTCTCGGGCTTCTTCCGCAACCAGAACCCGACCGGTCTCCTGGAGACGCTGCGCGGCTTCGTCCCCTTCGCTTACGCCAACGATGCCCTGAAATACGTCTTCGGGCTCACGACCGGGACCACGCCCCTCGAGGTCTTCGCCTACCCGACGATCATCTGCGCCGTTGTTGTCTTCCTCGTCTGCCTGACGGCCCCGCGGCTCCTCTCCCAGCGCCTGTAGCGGCGGAGCGCGCGTGTTTATTACGGCTTCCGTTGGGCTATAAAGCACCAAGGAAGTTTGGGGACAAGTAGGAGGGTCTAATGGGGAATCGTCTGGGCCGGTACGGCGTGTGGGTGCTCGTCGCCATCGTTGGGGCCGTTTGCTGGGGTATGCTGGCCCTGGCGCGGGGCGAGACGGTCAACGCGGGGTGGCTGCTCTTCGCGGCGATCGCCTCCTACGCCATCGCCTACAGGTTCTACGCTCGCTTCATCCAGACCAGGGTGCTCGAGACCGACGACTCGCGGGCCACGCCCGGAGAACGGCTCAACAACGGCCGCGACTTCGAGCCGATGGACAAGAGGGTGCTCTTCGGGCACCACTTCGCGGCGATAGCCGGGGCAGGTCCGCTCGTCGGGCCGGTGCTGGCGGCGCAGATGGGGTTCTTGCCAGGCACGATCTGGATCATCGTCGGCGTCATCTTCGCTGGCGCGGTCCAGGACATGACGATCCTCTTCTTCTCCATGAGGAGGGACGGCAAGTCGCTCGGGCAGATGGCGCGCGAGGAGATCGGACCGGTCGGGGGAGCGGCGGCGCTCATCGCGGTACTCTCGATCATGGTCATATTGCTCGCCGTCCTGGCCCTCGTCGTGGTGCTCGCGCTCGCGGCTTCGCCGTGGGGCTCGTTCTCGCTCGCGATGACCATCCCGATAGCCCTGCTCATGGGCGTATATTTGCGGTTCTTGCGGCCGGGGCGGGTGCTCGAGGTCTCGGTCATAGGCGTAGCGCTCCTGATACTCGCGATCTTCGGGGGGGTTGGATCTCCGAGAGCTCAGCCTACGCCGAGGCGTGGACGTTCACGCCCAACCAGCTCGTCCTCGCCCTCGTCGTCTACGGCTTCGTCGCCTCCGTCCTGCCCGTGTGGCTCCTCCTGGCCCCCCGCGACTACCTCTCGACGTTCATGAAGATCGGGACCATCCTGCTCCTGGCCGTCGGCATAGCCATAACGCTTCCCCCGATGCACATGCCCAGGTTCACGGAGTTCGCCTTCAACGGCCAGGGGCCGGTATTCGCCGGGGCGCTCTTCCCGTTCGTCTTCATCATCATAGCCTGCGGGGCGCTCTCCGGCTTCCACTCGCTCATAGCTTCGGGGACGACGCCCAAGCTCATCCAGAAAGAGTCGCAGGTGCGCATGATCGGCTACGGGGCGATGCTCATGGAGTCTTTCGTGGCGGTCATGGCCATGATCGCCGCGACCACGCTCGACCCCGGCGTGTACTTCGCGATGAACGCCAACCCCGTTCTCCTCGGCGACACGGTCCAGTCTGCATCCCAGGCCGTAAACGGCTTCGGGTTCTCGGTGAGCCCGGAGACCCTCCAGCAGACCGCCAACGCCGTCGGCGAGGACACCATTATCGGCAGGACCGGAGGCGCCCCGACCCTCGCGGTGGGGATAAGCCAGATCTTCTCCTCCGTCATCGGCGGCACCGCGCTGCAGGCGTTCTGGTACCACTTCGCCATAATGTTCGAAGCGTTGTTCATCTTGACGACGGTAGACGCGGGAACGCGGGTAGGGCGGTTCATGATCCAGGACCTGGTCGGCAACGTGTGGCGGCCCTTCGCCCGCACCTCCTGGCTGCCGGCCAACCTCGTGGCGAGCGCCCTGATCGTCGCGGCCTGGGGGTACTTCCTCTACGCCGGCGTCAACGATCCGCTGGGCGGCATCAACCAGCTCTTCCCGCTCTTCGGCATAGCGAACCAGCTCCTGGCGGCTGTCGCGCTGACGGTCGCGACGACCATCCTGATCAAGATGGGCAAGCTCCGCTACGCCTGGGTTACGGCGCTGCCGCTCGCGTGGGACGCCGCCGTGACGCTCACGGCGAGCTACCAGAAGATCTTCTCCACGGACCCCGCGATCGGCTTCTTCGCTCAGAGGGCGGCCGCCGTGCAGTCCCTAGAGGCTGGCAAGCTGAACGACACCTTGAAGGCCCTGAAGGCCGAGAGCCTCGAAGACGCGCATCAGATCGTGGTGAACACAACGGTGGACGGGATACTCTCCATATTGTTCGCGGTCATGATCATCATCGTGATCCTGGACGCCGCCCGCGTGTGGTCCGGCCTGGTCTTCGGCGATAAGGAGCCGGAGTTGAGCGAGGCCCCCTGGGAAGAGTCGCACCTCGACTCGGAGGGTAACGAGATCGAGCGCGAACCGGTCGGTGCACGGGACTAGGGACACCATGACCGCGCTGCTCAAACCCTTCCACTACGCGTGGGAGTACCTGAGGGAGATCTCGGGCGAGAACGCCTACGACCGCTACCTGCTCCTCCACACGGCGACCCACCCGGAGAAGCCGCCGATGAGCCGCGGGGAGTTCTACCGCCACCGCCAGGACGAGAAGTACAACAACCCCGGCAGCCGATGTCCGTGTTAGCGCCTCAGTAGCGGGCCGGTCGGGCTCGCCCGGGAATAGGCTTCAGGCATCAGCGGTTTACCTGATACCTGAAGCCTTCTATCCGCTCCTCTTGAGCTTACCGGTGCGCTTGGCGTAGGTCTCGCCGAGGTGGAAGACGAAGAGCCCGAGTGGGACGAAGACCACGCCCATGATCAGGAGCGGCCAGATGCTGCTCCAGAGCTCCGCGGCGCCGGCTCCGTAGAGCAGGGCGTCTCTCGCGCCCCGGAGCGCGTAGGTCACCGGGGAGACCGTGGCGATGGCCTGCATCCAGCCCGGAAGCACCTCGACCTCGTAGTAGACGCCGGAGACGAGCAGCAGCACTGACGAGACTATGTAGCTGACCTGCTGGCCCTTTTCCGGGGAGAGCAGCGGCAGCACGGCGGCGACGATGCCGAAGCCGACGAGCGAGACGCTGCACACCGCGAGGATCAGGAGGGCGCCCCAGTAGTTTGCGTTCGAGAGGTCGAGGTCGAAGAACAGGTAGCAGACTCCAAGGGTGACCACCGTCTGCAGGATGCCGTAGATGACCGCGTAGAAGCCCATCCCGAGGAGGTGCGTCACGCGGCTCGAGGGGCTCATGAAGGTGTACTCGATGGTCCCCTCCCACCGCTCCCAGCTCACCGTCTCGGAGAGGACGTCGAAGAGCATCGAGAGGTAGTTCCAGAGGAGGGCGCCAACGAGCAGGTAAGTCATCAGGAACCTGGTGTCCACGGATCCGCCTACGGCCTCGACGCCCGCGCCGATGAAGGTGATCGCCATGGCGTTCACCGTGACGTAGACGAGCCAGACGATCTCCCACATCAGGTAGCGCTTGGTCAGGAAGTAATTGCGTTGAACGTAGCCCCATACCGCGACCAGCTCGGAGAGCCATAAAGGTTTGGGCAGATTGTGCATCAGTCTTCTCCTTCCGCCGACGCCTCCTCTACGGAGTAGCCGGTCGCGGCCATGAAGGTCTCCTCCAGGGTCGGGACGCGGCCGTTGCTCGCGTAGCGGCGCTTGAGATCTTCCGGCTTATCGAAAGCCAGGACTCTGCCGTCGACCATGATGCCGACGCGGTCGCAGAGCTCCTCGGCCTCGTCCATGTCGTGTGTACAGAGCAGGATCGAGGAGTCGTGCGCCTCCCTGATGCGCCTTATGAAGTCCTGCACGTCCTTCTTGCTCCTGGGGTCGAGGCCCGTCGTCGGCTCGTCAAGGAGCATCAGGATGGGGCTCGTCAGGAGGGCCCGCGCGAGCGCAACCTTCTGCTGCATGCCCCGGCTCAGGTGCTCCATCGGCTCCAGCGCCCGCTTGTGGGCGAAGCCTATGTTTTCGAAGATCTCCCTTATCCTCGGGCGCGCCTCGCCGGTCGTCACACCGTAGAGCTTCGCGCCGTAGAGCAGGTTCTCCATCGCCGACATCTTCTTGAAGAAGCTCGCCTCGACGCTGACCCTGTTCATGCTCCGCTGCACCTTCTTGGGATGCCTCACGGCATCCACGCCGAAGACCTCAACCGAGCCGGCGTCGGGTACGACGAGAGTCGAGACCACGCGCACCAGCGTGCTCTTCCCGCTGCCGTTCGGCCCGAGGATGCCTACCACCTCGCCCCGCCCGACCGCGAGCGAGACCGAGTCGAGGGCGCGCACGACCTCGCCGCGCCGTTTCTTGAAGCTCTTCTCGACGTTTCGTAGCTCTAAAGCGTTCACGAGCAGTTCCCTTCGTTTCCTACTTCTCCTGCGAGGGGGCCGGCTCTACAACCGGCCCCTCGCTTCCAGCCTCTCCCAGACCAGGCGCCAGGTCTCCTCCCGCTCGGCGGCTACCGCCAGCTCGAAGAGCCAGCGCGCTATTCGGGCCCGCAAGGATGACTTATGTTTTGAGCGCGCGTAGCTCTCGCGCTCGGCGACCTTCCGGGTGAGGTCTTGCTGGCGCAGACCCCGGTCTTCCATCAAGTAGTGCCAACTTCCGTTCATCTCCGGTCTCCTTCTTCGTCTCTCGTCGCGACGGCTACTCGCGGGTGATGCCCGTCTTCTCGGGAAGGATGGGGACCGTTGCTTTTCAAGCAAAAGTTTTGGCCCCCGGTCCTGGTGTCCGGGGGCCTCTTTGAGAAATCTGTGTGAACTAAAGGCTCACGTTCTCATCGCGACCGCGCGGACCTCGGGACGCACCTCTCCCCCGAAAACCGGGATTCCTATGTGCGTGACACGGATGTGCATCTGTCCCTTCAGTCCTTTCGCGACTCTACAACAACCCGGGCACTCTACCCGTCCGCGAGGGCGTTGTCAACAACGTCGTCCGCCCTTCGCCGCGAGCCGAGGCCCGGACAATATTTTGCCAGCCGTGCAGGCGCGGCGCATCACCCATTTGAGTGATTTTTCGAGAGTCTTGCGCGGGTAGCTTCGCGGTGCCCGGGGTATACATGGCGCGTCGGAGCATTCTCGGCGCCAAGGAGGGCAGGAGATGACGGACTCAACGGATGGAGCCACCTTTCAGGAGCTTTTCTCGGTCGTACAGGATTACGCGCAGAGAGACCACAACCACCAGGTCAAGGCGCTCAGGGTTATCGCCGCCGCCTACCTGCCCCTTTACGACCTTCCCCCCATGCCCGACGCCAGAGAGGTGGTGGAGGACATCCTCACGCGCAACGACTTCCTGGTGACCGATCCCCAGAGCGGCCAGCTCGAGCCCGCCAGCGTGGACGCCGTGGTCAGCGTGGCCACCTCCCAGCTGGACGGGGAAGATATCCGGTGGGGGGCCGGCTGCCTCCTCAACGTGATGGACGCTCTGAGACTCAGGGCGCAGAACGAAGGATACGAGACCTACGTGCTAGACGCCGACGAGGTCCTCGACGGCCTGGAGACCATTCTCGCCGCCGACATAGTGGAGGACGTTATATAGAACGTCCCCGCAGGAGCGCTACAGGTTGCCTTCGGGGTCCGGCGCCGGGCCTGGCTCCATCGGATCTTCGGGGGCGCTCTCTCCCCCCTCGCGCAACGCGCGGACCTCGTCCTCGAGCCGTTGCAGGCGCTCCTCCATCAGATCCAGGCGCTCCCTGATCTCATCCCCGGGATCTCCTTCCGAAGCACCGCCGCCGGTGAGCCTGTGCGCCAGTCCGCCCGCCGCCAGCCCCGAGGCCGCCGCTCCAGCGAGCCCGGAAGCAGCTCCAGTGAGCCCCGGGTTGTCTTCGACCTCATCCCTGAGCCGCCGCGCGTAGCCCTCTATCTCGTCCACGTCGAAGGTGGGGCCTCGCCTGCTCTCCGACCCGCGCGTCTGGCGTCCTTGCGGGCGTTGCTGCACGCGCTGCCGCACTCGCCCTCGCACGCGGTCCTCCGCGCGCCCTTGTGACCCCCTGCCTCTGTCCCTTCTGCCCACGTCTGCCTCCCTGGTCTGGTGCCATCAGCTGTACCCGCAGGGCACCGGGCATAACCCACCGCCGGTGGCGCTAGCTCGCGGTGAAGTCCAGCTCGCTCGAGATCTCGATGCAGTTCTTTATCGAGCGGGCTACAGGACAGCTGTCAGCGTAGACCTTCAGTACCCGCTCTATAGTGGCCCTGTCTTCCTCGCCGGCGGTGAGGTGGAAGTGCTGCTTGATCCTCTTTAACACGAGCACCTTGTCTTCCGTCTCTATCTCCCCCACCGTCTCGGCGCTAAGATCATCGTAAGAGATCTGACGCGCTACCAGCGCGCCCCTGAAGGTTCCGAGCAGTCAGCCGCCCGCAGCGGCCACGAGGAAGTCGAGAGTGGAGGAATGAGGCTCTTCCACGTCGGCCGAGACTCCGTAGTGCTCGGCGACCTCGCTGTGTACGCCGAAGAGGACCGGCTCCTCCCTGCCGGGGATGTAGGCGCGGCGAACCCTGCCCTCTACCGGCTCCACCCTTACCCGCGAGACGTACGTTACGTCGGCCATGCTCTTCCTCCCGCTTATCTGTGCTCCTGACCGTAGTATAGGGCGGGCTCGCTCCGGCGACCGGCCGAGAGCCCGCGTATTAGCGTCGCCCGGCTTCAATCTGCTGGCACCTCCGGCTCCTCACCCACCGTGACGTTCTTGCAGTTGGCCTATCGACCACCTGATTCTGAGCCTGCGCGGCGTAATCAGGTGGTCATGAACCCTCCGGGATGTTGACCTGTTGGATGCGTCCGCTGGGATGGATGTCGACCTGCCTCAGCGGCCCGTTCCCGGAGTTGACGAACTTGTGGGGCACGCCAGCCGGAGCCACCACTATCTGGCCGGCGCTCACTTCTATGGTGTCATCGCCGACGGTGAAGGTAGCATTACCCTCCAGCGTTATGAAGATCTCCTGGTAAGGATGGGTGTGCAGCACCGCTCCACCGCCGGGCGGGCTGTCCACCAGGAAGAAGGACACGTCCACATCGCCGTAGCGGTGTCCCTCGAACCTGTGCGCGATCTTGCTATGAGGGAGATCGTCCTTGTTGACTACGTGGGTCATTGTCCCCTCTCCGTCGGGTCTCGACATGCGGGCCTCATCGCCCGGCTCGCTACTTGCTCTAGTGAGTATAGGACCGAGGACTCGAGCGTCCAATAGCCAGATCGACACCACCTCTACCTCCGGCTCCTCCCCCATCGTGGCGGAGAAGGGGGTGTGCTGCGGGATTCTTTGGATCTTTACCCCTCGCTCCTTTCTGGATGCCAGCGGGACATGTGGTCTGCGTGAGTTTTCAGGTACGCTCCCGGGCCGAAGTGGTGGTCGTAGAACTCCAGGTCCAGGTGGTGGGCCTGCAGATACGTGAGGATGAACATGCTTGGGACGGTGCCGGGGAACTTCCCGAAGCGATCGTAGATGTGCTGCGCCTGGAGCGCCACGCACTCCTTGAACTCCTCGCTGTGGACCTCTGCGCTTGAGCGCACCCTGGAACTCTCCTTCCAGGGACCCGGCGTGTCGGGATGGAAGGGCCCACCGGGGCCGAACTTCCTATCTGCGAAGGCTTCAACAGCGGCCCGCATGTCGGGGTAGTGGGGTGGGCAGTAGCCCTCGAAGACGCCCTCCAGACCCGTGGGGTTCGGCAGAGGCCAGCGCTCGTCGGTGTCGTAGCGGAAGCCCAACCCCGGTACCTCGGGATCTCCACTGGCCCCGAGGACGGTGTAGCGATCTATGCCGTCGAACATCCAGCCTCCCAGGCCCATGGCCTGCAGCATCAGCATCCCCGCGTAGCAACACGTCGAGAGCTCGGCGGTGCACTCGGTTATCGCGTAGGTCTCCATGAAGCTAAGCGGCAGCGGCTCCTCCAGGTTCACAAGGTGAGAGAAGCGCTCGAGTCCAGAGATCTGCTCTCCGTTGATGTCGTCGTAGAGGGCATATCCGTTCTGGACCATGAAGCAGAGGACGGCGATCATGTGCTGGGCCAGGTCGCCCACAGGGATGAGCAGCGTGCTTCCCGGGCGGTTAGCGCACCAGCTGTTGTGTCCTTCCATGTAGGGCTCTTCGGCAGGGATGTGCAGCCTGCTCTCGGAAAGCTTGCGGATGCGGCTACGGTGGGCATCCAGGACGGCCTCGAGATCGGGAGGACCGTCCGTTGTCTGCTCGACGAGCGCGGGTGCGTCACGGGTTTCGAAGAGATACGTGCCCTCGTCGTCGGTGAAGAAGACCTCGCTGGTGTGGAAGCCCGCAGCAGACGGGAAGGTCCGTCCCCCCGCGGCTCCGGAGTAGTTGGAGAGGTGGGGTGCGTAGCGGGCGTGGCGCGTGATCATGTAGTGCCAGCCGGTATTGCCGGCAGCAGCCGTGAGTACCAGCATCTGCTCCAGGTCGCTTAAGGGCAGAGGCTCATGCCGGGAGGTGAACTCCAGCGGGCCATCGGGTATGGATGCGCCCAGAGAGAACCGCCGGGCTCGCCTTCCGTAGAGTGCTTCGACCAGCGGGAACTGCAGGACGTCCTGCAGGCCGGGCGGGTGTGCTCTGGTCTCCATGCTCGACTCCTCCTCCTGTCTCGGTAGCCGCTTGACAACCGTTCTCCTCGAGGTGCGTTTCGTTGGCGTCAACCCTTTCCACCCCAAGCATGATGCCATCTGGCCAAGCCCAAAGCTAACGCACGGGAGACGCTTGTTGCACGCAGTCCCGTAGCAGGCAAGCGCTGGACCGGCGCCACCTCGACCTCCGGCTCGTCGCCCAGTGTGGCTGAGAAGCGGACCTTCGGGGCGTTGTCTCGACTGACAGGTCGCTGCCGGATCGCCTGATCTCCTATCGAGCGGCACCTGAGGCCCAGTCCACTACTGCGCGGCGACGAACCTCTCGTAGGGGACGCCCGGCATGAAGATGCCGATCTCTTCCTGAGAGAAGCGGTGCTTCCAGAGGCCGCCCTCCGAGACGAAGAGGGTGTCCCTCGTTATAGACGTTCCGTCCTCGAACGTCCTGTTGATCGTTACGCTCACCACCGGCTCCGAGGTGGGCCCGTTGACCACCACGTTGATCGTTGAGAGCTCGAGTCCCTCATCGTCTGCGTACCACTGGTTCTTCGCGTACCACTCCTCCTCGGTGAACATGCTCCGGGTCTGGGAGTCGAGGTTGTCGTAGGTGTAGGCCCAGTCCTCCTGGTCTACCGCCTGGTAGTAGTCCTCCGCCGCCTCGATAAGCTCCGTCTCGGACCCCGGTGGGACCTGTGCGGCCGAAGCCGAGGACGATGCTGTCTGTGCTGCCGAAGCCGAGGACGATGCTGTCTGCGCCGCCTCGGCCTGCGGGCTTTGGCCTGTGGGGCTTTGGCCTGTGGGGCCTTGACCTTTGGTAGCGATTCCGCGTCACCGATGTACCAGGTGTGGGTGTCCTCTCTGAGGAAGGGCCTGTAGTCGAGTTGCAGGCCCCTGGAATCGGGCGGCACCTCGTAGACTATCTCCCCGCTCATCTTCTGCCCGGGTGTGATCTCACCCTCGGAGAGTTGTCGCTGCTGGGTGTGCATGGTCTGAGAAGCAGAGTAGCCCTCTACGTTCTTCAAGACGAACTCGAGGAGGCTGGAGATAGCCAGCGGCTCGTCGGAGACGTTCTCGAAGGTCAGGTCCGTAGCCACAAAAAGGTTGTCGGGGCTCTCGACGGGGCGGTCGAAGACCGTCCTGGGCAGAACGCGCACGTCGTTGAGCGTCGCCCGTACTCCCCCAGCCTCCACCGAGTCGCCTACGCCAAGTTTTTCCTCTTCGGCGGGCTGCGAGGCGTTCGCCTTCTCTTCTTTTTCGTTCTCCTTATCTGCCACTCGTTGCGAGGCTGCCTGCCGGTGCTCCGGCGCGCTTCCGGACTCCGACTCTCCCCCGAGCAGTGCCAGCCCGAAGATCGTGCCGACGCCGAGCAAGAGGACCACGACGACCCCGAGACCGACTATCAAAGCCGGCGCCCCGCCGGGTGCGCCCGCCGGGACGTTGCGGGGAGGAGGATACTGTCTGGGTATCTCCAGGGTAGGACCGGTAGTCTGGGCGTTGGGCGACACCCTTGCCCCGCACACCCCGCAGAAGTAGTTCCCGGACTGCACGATGCTGCCGCACTGCGTGCAGTAGACCGGACGATCCCTCTCAGTCATGGTGCGCCTTTACGAGGGATCTCCCGAAAGGTCCACGCCTTCGTAACCTCTTGCTGACCTCCCCTCGACGGTGATGATTCCAACCACACCGCGCGAGATCCCCCTTCTCACAACTCACGGCAGTGCCTACAGGATACCAGCGTAGCAAATGTGACGCGATCGCTGGAGCTCTCAGAGGAGTCTCGTAGGTAGAGCTGGCGCAGGTCGCTCGCGGCGCACGTGCTGCGGCCGGGGTGGGTCAAATGACTCATTCCTCCACTGTAGGGCGCGGGCGTATGGTATGGAAACAAAAACCTGTGGTGGAAAGGAGGAGGCGGATGTCGGCTGAGAAGAACAAGGCTATCTTCAGGCGCTACGTCGAGGAGGTGGGCAACGAGGGCAAGCTGGAGCTGGCGGACGAGATCTTCGACCGCTACCTCGCTCACCAGCCCGACGGTTCCGCGCTGGAGCGAGGTCCCGAGGACGTAAAGCGGTTCATGGGCGAGTTCCAGGAAGCCTTCCCCGACTTCCACACCGAGATTGAAGACCAGATCGCCGAAGACGACAAGGTTGTCACCCGCTGGACGATGCGCGGGACCCACCGCAGAGAGTTCCGGGGCATCGCGCCCACAGGCAACGCGCTGGAGATCACCGGCATCGGTATCTTCCGCTTCTCCGAGGGCAAGGTAGTGGAGAGTTGGGACAACCTCGACCAGCTCGGCATGATGCGGCAGCTTGGCGCCATCCCAACGCCCGAGCAGTCGGAGGAAGCCAGGCCGACGTAGACGCCGGGGCAAGGCTACTAGTGCGCCTCGCCGGGACCCTCGCCCCGCACTACCTTGATGGTCCCCCACAGGCTCACCAGCGCCCAGGCGCCTTCGAGCAGTATGAAGCCGAGCTGCGCCTCGATCACGGCGACGGTTGTGAGGATGACGGAGCCGACGAGGTTGGAGATCTGGTACGAGAGGTTCGAGGTGTCGACCCTGCCAAGCTGGTTGGCCGCGAAGGCCAGCAGTATCAGCAAGGCTCCGAGGACCGAGACAGCCTGCAGCATACTAGCGGGCGCGCAGGATCCTGACGATCCCCCACAGGCTCACCAGGGTCCATCCGCCCTGCAAGAGGATAAACCCGATCTGGCGTTCTGCTATCGCGACGGCCGTCAGGATGCCGGCGCCGATTAAGTTGGCGAGCGTGTACGGCAGCTGGGAAGGGCTGATCCAGCCGAACTGGTTGGCGGCGTAGGCTATCAGGATGGCGAGCGCGCCGAGGACCGAGATCGCCTGCAGCATGAGCACCTACCACGCCAGCGCGTGGTACTCCTCGTTGGGCATTTTTTTCTCATGCGTGCCAGAGTAGCGGACTACCACCCAACAACCCCTTCTCGGACAGTTTCTCCACGCACTCGGGCGAATAAGGGCATGAAGAAGGGCCGGGACTGTCAGGAGCCCCGGCTCTCTCTTATCTAGCTCTCGACCTCTGTATCTCGCCTACTTCGCCTTGTATGCGACAAGCTCACCGGCTGTGACCTGGGGTGGGTTCGGCATCAAGGGAAGTAGATGCTCTTGCACGAACTCTCCCGCCCTAAAGGTCGACTGCTCCTCAGCGTCCTTGTGCTCAAAGACGCTGGTCGAAACTGTTACGCCGTCGCCGGCGTCGACCAGGTAGTAAGCCACGAACCCCGGCATTTCGCTGATGATGGGCACAAAGCCTTCCTTGGCCACCTGCGCCACCTTTCGCGAGTCGGTCACGCCCTCGAAGCGCCGCACTGCAACGTACATAGCTTTAGCCTACCTCCTTTGGCTAGAGGGCAGGGTGTCAGCCCCGCCTAGAGTTCTACAACGCCGCCACGCTAGCAAGTATGGCCACCAAGCGCATCACTCATCTGAGTGATATTTGAAACTTTCTTTGAAACTTTCTTGGCGGACTACTTCCGAGAATGCAGCAATACGAAGTTCGCAGAATTGGTTTAGGCTCGACTTTATCCATTCAGGGTGCATAAAAAGCGTTTCGGTCAGGTGCTCTACGAATGCCCTCGGCACTTTTACCGTGTCCGGCTCCCGCAGCGACCTCCGAAAAGTTGCGTGCGCCCACAACTCTTTTTACGCCTCCGACCGGTTCTCGTGAGGCGGCCCGAGATAGGGGTACTCGGGGAGGAAGTCGTCGTGTGGCCATTCTCAGAGATTCGGGAGACAGGAACAATCGGGGTAGCCCCGGCTTGATGGCTGCCGAAATTCTCACCATCAGTAAAGCCGGTGACGTGGACGGGAGCATCGGGCGAAAGAATGCTTTTTCCCTAGAACTTTGGTCGTATTACCTCGTGTCCATGCTAGGAGAGGAATCGAACCGGGTGCGGAACGTGAAGGCAGTGGGGAGCAACGTCACCCTGCGCCATGGTCGTCGTGAGGAGGTGCGCCTGCAGGAGGTGGCGCCGGACCGCCGCGCGCCCGTGTTGAACGCTTACTTGAAGAGAGCGCCCGGTGCCAGAGCGCATCTGCCTATCGATAAGAATGCTCCGCTCGTCGAGTTCGAGCGGGTGTCGCCCCGGTTCCCCGTGTTCCGGGTCGTGCCGAGGAACATCAGGTGAGCACTCCGAACAAATCGTAACGAGTCAATTCCGCGGAGAGCCCGCCGGATGGACCTCTGGCTCCTTGGATGGTCCCCGGAGTGCGGCTTACGTAGCAGGGAGCAGGCAGCGGTCGGGCAGGATCAGCTCTAGCCCCCGGAAGGCCACGACCTTCCCCTGTCTACCTCTCTGTCGTCGTTTGCCTCAAGGCGGCTGAGTTGCTCGTCGAGCCGGCGCAACCGCTCGCCCATCCGGCGCACATACTCCCCCATCTCGCGCAGGTGCTCCTCCATCTCCCTTACGTGCTCTCTCGGATGGGTATGCTCGGAGCCGCTCTCTTCCCTCGCCTGGTTACGATCACCCTCCGACATCTGCCTCTCTCCTTCCCCGGCGTTCCCGGCTCCAGGTTCTTATCCCTTCAACCCAGGCATGATGCCACCATACCAAGCCTGGCGCATGCATTGCATGGTTACACTAGCGCCCGAGAGAGACTGGAGCTCGCTCGGGAGCTTCGGTCCTTGCCCGCTGCGCGAACCAGGAAAGTCCACGACCTTACCCTGGTGGAAGTGCTCTCCCTCCTGGACGAGGCTGAGGCGCTACTTGTGGGGAAGCTCCCCCAGCCGAAGGCTGCGGAGTAGAACCTCGCAGGCAGCTAACGTACCTCCACCACGCCGTGGCGCAAGGCGAAAACAAGAGCCTGCAGCTGGGAGTGCACCCCTAGCTTAGAGAGTATGTTTGCCATGTGGTTGCGCTCTGTGCGCAGGCTTATGTGCAGCCTCTCTGCTATCTGCTCGCTGCCTAACCCCTCTGCCAGTGCCTGCAACACCTCAACCTCCCTGGCGGTGAGCTTCTCAACCGAGCGCCTGGCCTCTAGCTCCTCTTCCCTCCTCGAGCCAGCAAACCTGAGCAACTCCACAACCTCCTCTAGGGCCATAAGCGGCTCTCCTGCCCTGAGGCGCCTCACAGCCCCCACGACCTCATCGAGATGGGCTGTCTTGCTCAACACCCCTGCTGCTCCTCCTGCAGGCTCCTCACGCTCTCTAGTAGTAGTGCCTAGAGGCATCTCGAAGCGCACCATCGTAGCGCTGTGAGGGTCGCTCTCTATGGTGAGGTCTCCCCCGAGGGCGCGGGCCCTCTCGACCATCCCCCTTATCCCCTGCCCTCCAGGAGCGGAGAGCGCCTCTTCGGAGTCCTCCTGCTGTCGTGCGGCATCGAAGCCTACTCCATCGTCAGAGACTTCAGCCCACAGCTTCTCCTCTGTGATCCCTACTCCAACACGTACGTTTCTTGCCCCGGAGTGACGCCTGACGTTGGTTAGAGCCTCCCCAAGGATGCGCAATAGCTGCCTGCCCCTCTCTCCTAAAGGTCCTTCCAGGACTCCGTCGTGCACCTCGAGGGTGATCTCTGAGTGTGGTGCCATTCCTCGGTGGAGCTCGACAAGCGCCTCTAGCAGCTCGGGGAAGTGCTTGGTCTGCTCTCCTTGGAGCCTCAGGTTGTAGATGGCTCCCCTCAACTGCGGACCAATACGATCGAGTGTCGCGAGCAGGCGCCCAAGCCGTAGGGTCTGCTGGGAGTCCTCAGAGGTTCTCTGGAGCTGCTGTAGCTGGACCAGGGCATCGGTGAGCTCCTGGAGGGGCTCGTCGTGGATGTCTCTTGCTATCCTGGAGCGCTCTGCCTCCCTAACCTCCTCTAGCTTCCCTTCCGCCTGCTTGCGCTCTGAGATGTCCTCGATGACGGCGATGAAGTAGCCGGGATCTCCCGAAGGTTCCCTTACCAGCGATACCGTCAGGTTGATCCAGACTACAGAGCCGTCCTTGCGGATGTAGCGCTTCTCCATCGTGAAGGTATTTATCTCCCCTGCCAAGAGCCTGCGGGTCTGCTCCAGGTCGGCATCCAGGTCATCGGGGTAGGTTATCTCCTGGAAGGTCTTCTCCAGCAGCTCCTCGCGGGTATATCCGAGTATGTCGCAGAGCTTCTGGTTGACCCTCAACCAGCTTCCGTCCAGGGCGTTGTGCGCTATGCCGACGGCAGCCTGTTCGAAGGTAGCCCTGAAACGCTTCTCGCTCTCTTTAAGCTCTGCCTCTGCCCGCATCTGCTCGGATATGTCGTACGCAACTACTATCCCTGCGACGATACGCCCTTCATCGTCGTAGAGCGGGGATGAGTTGCAGCGTATGAAGAGCTCACTACCGTCGGCAAGGGGATAAACAAACTCCTCGTCTCTGACCTCTTCGCCATCTGTGATGGAACGCATCAGTGGCCACTCTTGCGTCGCATAAGGTCGGCCATCAGGGTGATATATCTGGAAACCGCCAACATCTTCGAGGTACGTCGCCCAAGCCTCTCTCAGACTTCGCTCTCTCATGTGCTGCGCTACTCTGTTACGGAAGATAATCTCCCCTGAAGGAGCCTCGGCGATGAGGACCGCAGCGGGCATCTGCCTAAGCACTTCCTCAGCGGCTGCTCTCTCGATCCCTTTCCGACCAAACACCCTTGGGACACCTACTTCCTTCTACCGACCCCTACTCCAATGGGAAGGATAGGAGGCCGGATTCGTTACACTCGCCTGCGTCAAGGAGGAGTACGCTATTGGCTCTAGGACTTTCCTGGCAGTGAGGAGGAGCCTCGCCTAGCCCTATCCCCCGGTGCTTAAGTACACTATCATCATCTGCTCTCGCTTCGGAGGCGATACTTCTATAGCTTAGAGCGTCCAAGCTATCGAAGCACGGGGCAAATTCTCTACCGATTCATAGAGAAAATATACTAGACGCCATATTGCATTAGAAGCGACAACGGTCTACAAGCCTACGTCCAACAGGTAGAAGGCCCCTATTGACGAGCTGCCTACACCAATTCTCGAAATGATTCATCCTGGCAGGAAGTCGGGAGAGGCTGCGCCTCCCGAAACAAAAAGCTGAAATGCTGAGAAGCGAAGGCCTGTAAAGGCCGAGCGTGCTGACAAGGCGTCTGGCGAAGCCAGGCGCCGTGCTGACAAGCGAGGCCGCAAGCCTGAGCGTGCTGACAAGCCGACCGCAGGGAGGCGTGCTGACAAGCGGAGGCGTCAGCCGGAGCGTGCTGAAATGCGCGAGATCCCGCCTTCAGTGGTTGTGGCGCGGCGTCTTGGACGTGACGTCGCGGTACTTCAGCGCCGCTTCCAGGACCCCGCCGCCGTCGAGCTGGCCTACAGAGGCGCGATAGATCTCCTGCCAGGGCGTGCGGCTCTCCGGGACTGGGGGGACACCTTCCTTCTTGCGGCGTTCGATCTCTTCGTCGGACACGAGCATGTCGCAGCGCCCGGCGCCCAGGTCGATGCGGATCACATCACCGGTGCGCAACCACGCCAGGCCGCCGCCCGCGGCGCTCTCGGGTGCGGCGTTGAGGATCGAGGGGCTGTCCGAGGTTCCGGACTGCCGGCCGTCGCCGATGGTTGGCAGCGTGTTGATGCCGCGCTTGATGAGCGCGTCGGGGGGCTGCATGTTGACCACTTCGGCGGAGCCCGGCCACCCGATGGGCCCCGCCCCCCGGATCACCAGGATCGTGCGCTCGTCGATGCCCAGCTCGGGATCGTTGATGCGGTGGTGGTAATCGTCGGAGCCGTCGAAGACGACCGCGCGGCCCTCGAAGACGCCATCGTTGCTCAGGTAGCGTTCGCGGAACTCCTCGGAGATCACGCTCGTCTTTATGATCGCGAAGTCGAAGAGGTTGCCTGAGAGGACCATGAACCCGGCGCGCTCCTGCAACGGCTTGTCGTAGGGTGTGATCATCTCGCGGTCCACGCTCCCGCTTCCTGCGACGTTCTCGGAGAGCGTCCGCCCCGTGACGGTCAGGACCTCGCCGTCGATCTTCTCTCCCCGCAATAACTCCGAGAGCACCGCGGGTACGCCGCCAGCGCGATGGAAGCGCTCGCCGAGATATTTTCCTGCGGGCTGCATGTTGACCAGCAGCGGCACGTCGTGGCCGTGGTTCCAGTCGGCCGGCTCGAGCTCCGCTCCGGCGTGGCGCGCCATTGCCATGATGTGCGGCTGGGCGTTGGTAGATCCGCCGATGGCGGTGTTCACGACGATCGCGTTCAGGAAGGCTTCCCGGGTCAGGATCTTCGACGGGCGAAGGTCCTCGTTGGCCATCCCGACGATGCGCCGCCCCGTCTCGTAGGCCATCTGGCCGCGCTCGCGGTAGGGCGCGGGAATAGCCGCGCACCCTGGCAAGGACAGACCGAGCGCCTCGGCCACGGCGTTCATGGTCGAGGCCGTCCCCATGGTGTTGCAGTGGCCAGCCGAGGGTGCTGAGGCCAGCGCCGTCTCGAAGAACTCCTCCTCGTTGATCTCCCCCGCCGCGAGCCTCCGGCGGCTCTTCCAGATCGCCATCCCCGAGCCCACCAGCTCGCCCTCGAAGTAGCCGTCGAGCATCGGCCCACCGGAGAGCACGATGGCAGGGATGTCCACCGTCGAGGCCGCCATGATCGCAGAGGGCGTGGTCTTGTCGCAGCCCGTGGTCAGCACGACGGCGTCTATGGGGTAGCCGTAGAGAATCTCCACCAGCCCGAGGTAGGCCAGGTTACGGTCGAGCGCAGCGGTAGGGCGGCGGCAGTTCTCGAAGATCGGGTGTACAGGGAACTCCATCGGGATGCCACCCGCGTCACGGATCCCGTCGCGCACCCTCCGGGCGAGCTCGAGGTGGATCCTGTTGCAGGGCGACAGGTCGCTGCCGGTCTGGGCTATGCCGACTATGGGCCTGCCCGAGCGCAGCTCATCTGGTGTGATCCCGTAGTTCATGAAGCGCTCGAGGTAGAGCGCGCGTCTGGTCCATGCGCTCGGGGTCGTCGAACCAGTCACGCGAGCGGAACCGGCGCGCGGGCCGGCCGTTATCAGCAGACATGATGTATCTCTCCCTACTCTTCGGCCCGCGGCGATGGCGGTGTCGCGGTCGAGGTCTTGCCGAGGGCCTGTATCGCCGTCGGCAGGATGGTCAGCTCGGGGACGTAGGCCCTCTCGGGCAGCGTTGCGAGGAAGAAGCAGGCCTGCGCCACGTCCTCCGGTTTGAGGCTGAGGTCGCGGACCTCTCGCGGGGGCGGCTCGGGGCGGTTGTCCAGGATCGGGGTGTCCACGATGCCTGGCAGTACCGCGGAGAAGCGCACGCCGTTCTGGTGCTCCTCGAAGCCGGCCGCGTGGGCGAGCTCGGTCATCCCGGCCTTCGAGGCCTGGTATGCCGGGCCCGACATGTCGGGCCAGACGCCCGAGACGCTGCTGATCAGGATGACGAGGCCGCGCGAGGCGCGTAAGAACGGGAGCGCGGCCCGGATCGCGTAGAAAGCGCCGCTGAGGTTCACCGAGATCATGGCGTCCCAGCCCTCCGCGGTGAGCTGCTCGAGCCTCCGCTCGGGGAAGTTCATCCCGGCTGCGACCACGAGCACGTCTATGCCGTCCACCTCGCCGACCTCCTCGACGGTCCGCGAGACAGCCTCCTGCTCCGAGATGTCGAGTGCGTGCGCGGTGACATCCCGTCCTCCCGCGCCCTCCTCTATGACCTCCCTGCGCCTCGCGGCGGCGTGCACCTTCGCGCCGGTGTCGGCGAAGAGGTTAACTGTTGCGAGCCCGATGCCACTGCTCGCCCCGATAACGAGCGCCGTCTTCCCCGAGAGCGTGCCGTCGGACATCACGCCGTCCCGGCCAGGAAGACTTTGATCTGCTCTGATGGCCCCCTCACAAGCTCGGCGAAGGCGCCCGGCCCCTCCTCCAGCGGCAGGACCGGCGGCAGCTCCCCGATCCCGGCGCTTCCGGCGACGAGCCACTCCAGCGCCTGCTCGTAGTCATCCGCCGTAAAGGCGTAGGAGCCCTGCAAGTCGAGCTGGCCCCGCACGATGTCGTGGAACCCTAGAGTGGTGGCGTCGTCGTGCAACCCGACGAAGACGGTGCGGCCTCCGGGACGCAGCAGCACCTCGACGGCCATGCGGCGCGTCACCTCAGCGCCGACGGCGTCTACCACCAGATCGGCGCCCAGACCCTCCGTGGGCCCCTCCAGGGCCTCGCGGGCCTCCTCACCCGAGGCATATGCGGCGCGCGCTCCGAGCTCGAGCGCCTGCTCGCGGCGAGCCTCGTGCGGCTCGACGACCGAGACCTCGGGGATGCCTTCGAGCACAGCCGCCTGTAGGCACATCAGGCCTATGGTGCCGGCCCCCACCACGACGGCGTGCTCGACGAAGTGTCCGGCGAGCCCGAGCCTGACCGCGTGGACCCCGTTCGCGAGCGGCTCCGCCAGAGCGCCCGCGCGCGCCTCCACGCCCTCGGGTAGCGGATAGACGTTCTGTGCCGGTGCGAGCGCGTACTCCGCGAAGCCGCCGGGGGAGTGGATGCCGACGAGCCTGCGGTTCGGGCAGAGGTTGGTGTACCCGGCGCGGCACAGGCGGCACGTCCCGTCAGAGGAGAGCGGGTTCACCGCCACCTCGCGCCCGAGGAGATCCTCGTTCACGCCCTCGCCGACCTCGGTCACGGTCCCGGCGAACTCGTGACCCATCACCAGCGGCGGGGTGCGGTTGCCCATCCTGCCCAGGTAGCCTTCGATCTCGGAGCCGCAGATCCCCACCGCCTCCGGGCGTACTACCACTGTCCCCGGCTCGACGGCCGGCTCGGGCACCTCCTCGACCGCCATCTCCTCCGGTCCGTTCCACACGATCGCTTTCATGGGCGACCTCCTCCTCATCTATAGACCACGTATAAGGATAGCGCGTGCAGGGGCGCCGTCCGAGTCCTCCAGCTTGAGCGGCAGGCACGCGAGGAAGTACTCGCCCGGCTCCACACCGGAGAGCAGCAGGCCCTCCACTACGATCACGTCAGCCCCCAGCAACGTGTGGTGGGTGTTGAACTTCTTGTCCTCGAACGGCTCGACGCTCAGGTAGTCGACCCCAACCGTCTCGACCCCGATCTCGACGAGGTACTCCGCCGCCTCCCGCTCGATCGCCACGTAGTCCTCCACGAACCCCTCGCGCTCCAGCAGCCCGTCCTCCGAGTTGCGTGTCTTCAGGAGCAGCCGGGCCACGCCCGCGACCTCCGCGGTCTCGAGGTCGGCCCGGGTTACGTGCCCCACGACGTGGGTCAGGTCAACGACCCTGCACGGCCCCACGCAGCGCGAGAGCTTGAGAGACTCCATAGTCCACCCTCCGGGGATGAAGTGCATTCGGGCGTCCGCGTGGGTACCGGTGTGGGCGCTCATGCGCCACACGCTGACCGTGCTCGGGTCGCCCCTGTCGGTGTGGGACAGGAATTCCCGGGGCGGGGGGTCCTGTCCCGGCCACATGACCGACCCGGGGCCAACAGGAGCCGTTATGTCGATGATCTCCACTCTCCACCTCCCCGGCAGGCCGGCCCGCACCGGCGAGCCTCCACATATCTTACGGGGTATGGCAGCCTTGCACATAAAGTAGCTCTGAGCGAGCTTTCACTGACCTTGCGGGCGCTTTACCAAAATACCATCCCGGATCCATTCCGCGCCTGCCCGCGCAGGACGGGTGGGCAACTCCACCTGACAGTAGCGTGACGATCGGTTCACCACTGCTCACCTGGCCCGGAATGTCCGGGCACTGGCCAGGACTCGACACGCCTGCTCGTCGAAAGGGTTCTCCCATTTTTCCCGGCAAAGTGAGACTTTCTGCGGTCCTGGCGTGTTCTACGGGTGTAGGGAAGAAGGCGCAATCGAACGCTCTAGAGAGAAGAACGGAGTAGATGAAGGCATACATGGATGAGATCGGCTCCCCGATGGGCCAGATCGACTACGCGACGGACGAAGAGGGGTCGTTCCTCGGCCTGAGGTTCCGCAAGGGCCGGTACCACGAGAGCCTCGAGGAGGAGCTCGAGCGCGCAGGCTTCGACCTCGTTGCCCGTGGCGCCCGGACATTCAGGCGTACTACCGGCGCGCGCGAGCAGCTCGTCGAGTACTTCGCGGGCGAGCTTCGCTCGTTCGACCTGGAGGTGGCACGAAAGGGATCGGACATCGAGGAAGCCGTGTGGGAGGAGATCTCACGCATCCCGTTCGGCCAGACGCGCACTTACGGTCAGGTGTCCGAGGCGATAGGGGGCGTGGCGAGCGCGGTGGAGGTGGGCAAAGCGTGCGCGGCCAACCCTGTCCTGCTGGTGGTCCCCTGCCACAGGGTGGTAGGCGCCGACGGCTCTCTCAAGGGCTACACCGGCGGCATACGCCTCAAGGAGCACTTGCTGGCCTTCGAGTCGAGCCTGGACCCGGATGGGCCGCGACCTCGAAGAGCCTCGACACCCACTCCAGCACTGCAGTAGACGGGAACGCCGAATGACCGGCGCCCCCGCCTCGGGAGGCGCGTGAGCTCTTCGCGGGGTGTTCACTCCCCCGGCTCGGCCGCGGGGCCGAAGGCCCGCCAGCGCGCGCCATCCGGCGGATAGTAGGGATCCGCCCCTCCGAGCACGTCCAGTATGCCCTTTGCGGCGTCCACCGCCATACGTCGCATGGCCTGTTCGGTAAGGGCGGCTGTGTGGGGGGTGAGTACGATCTGCTCCATGGAGAAGAACGGATGATCTTGCGGTGGCGGTTCCGCCTCGTACACGTCGATGCCTGCTCCGGCGAGGTGTCCGGAGCGGAGCGCGTCTACCAGCGCGTCCTCATCGACCACCCCGCCGCGGGAGGTCTGGATCAGGATGGACCCCGGTCTCATCGAAGCCAGCTCGCGGCGACCGAGCAGACCACGGGTCTGCCTGGAGAGCGGGACGTGCACGGTGACGAGGTCGCAGGTGCGCAGCAGATCCGGGAGCGTCTCCACCGGCTCGGCGTCCCTCTCGCGGATTCGGCCGGGGGACAGCCAGGGATCGTAGCCGAGCACCCGCATCCCGAAGCCCCAGGCGGCCATGCGGGCCACCTCCCCGCCGATGCGCCCGAGGCCTATCACCCCGAGCGTCGCCCCGGACAGCTCGCGGCCCATCAGGCGGTCGCGCGAGGCGAAGCGCCCGTCGCGGACCGTGTGGTCAGCGAGGATCAGGTTCCGGCTCACGGCCAGCGCCAGGGCGAAGACGTGTTCGGCTACGGACCGCAGGTTGGCCTGAGGCGTGATCAAGACCGGGATACCCCGCCTCGCCGCAACATCTACAGCGACGTTGTCCACCCCCACCCCGTGGCGCGCGATCACCCGCAGGGACCGCGCCCGCTCGATAGCCTCCGCATCGAGCGAGGCCGTCCGCAGGAGCACGGCGTGTACGTCGGGCAACGCAGATCCCAACTCAACTGCCTCGGGGACGACCTCGGTGGCGCTCCGGAGCATGCCCAGAGCCTCCTCGTGGATCGGCCCGTCTACGTACACTCTTTGCGTCACGCTCGTCATTCCCAGCGGAGGGCAGACGCTACTTCGGGGTGTACCGGTCGGGGTCTTGGAAGACGTCTATGACGCTGGTCCCGGCCTCGAAGCGCGCCGAGTGCTCCGCGCCCGGGGGGATCTCGTAGGTCTCGCCCGGCTCATAGGTTCCGTGCTCGCCGTCAACGGTCAGGTGCAGGCGGCCTGAGACCACTATACCCCACTGGGCGCCGTGGGCGTGCGGCGGAACCTCGAACTCCTCCGCTGCGCTGAAGAAGACCGCCTGTCCGTGCGGGCTCGCGAGCAGCCGGCCTTCAAGCCCCGTAAAAGGCGTGTCAACTTCGGGCACGCTGTCCTTCAACCAGTCCGGAAACGGCTCCATGAATAGCTCCTCTCCCCAGGTTTGCGCCCCCGATCCGGGCATCATTATACTGACCGTCTCCGGGGTCGAGTAAGCAGGGGGTGTGATGAACCGTCTCGAGGGCAAGAGGGCCGTGGTCACTGGCGCCGGCGCCGGGATCGGGCGCGCCATCGCCCTGCGGCTCGCCAGCGAAGGCGCTCGCGTTGCTCTCGCCGACGTTGACGAGGAGGCGGCCAGAAAGGTGGCCTCGGAGATAGACGGCGAGACGCTGGTAAGACGAACTGACGTCACCAGGGCGGAGGAGGTCGAAGCGCTGGTGGCGAGCGCGGTCGAGGCGTGGGGCGGCCTCGACGTTATGGTCAACAACGCGGGAGTGGGCGTCGCTGCCACCGTGGTGTCCACCACAAAGGAAGACTACGAGCGGGTAATGGACGTCTGCGTGAGGGGGACCCTCCTCGGGATGAAGTACGCCATCCCCGCCATAAGAGACTCGGGTGGAGGGTCGGTCATCAACATGTCATCCGTGGCCGCCCTCGTGGGAATAACGGACCGCGCCGTCTACAGCGCGGCGAAGGGTGCGATCCTCTCCATGACGCGGGCCGCGGCCATAGACCACGTCGGGGAGGGCGTGCGGGTGAACTGCATAGCCCCTGGCACGGTCGACACGCCGTGGATAGATCGCATAACGAGCGGCTACGACGACCCCGAGGAGGCCCGCGCGAACATGCAGGCCCGCCAGCCGCACAGCAGGTTCGTCACCCCTGAGGAGATAGCCGCGATGGCAGCCTACCTCGCCTCCGACGAGGCGGCTTCGTGCATCGGGGCGTGCATGATCGTGGACGGCGGCGTGACTGCCCGTTGAGCACACCTTTCAAGAGAACGGTCGAGGCGGGCTACGACCGCATAGCCAATCAGTACCTGGCGAGCAAGGACCCCGAAGACCCTGCGACGCTCGCGGCGCTCGAGGAGCTGGCCGGCGAACTCGCTCCGGCGCGCGCCCGTGCTTTGGAGCCACCACGACGGGAAGACGAGCCTCGCGCTGCTGCGCGGCGCCGGTTTCGAGGTCGAGCGCGCGGAGACCCGCACCACCAGCGGCCCCGGCGGCGACGAGTCCTGGCTGTGGGTCCTCACCCGAAAAGGAGGATGACGACGTGTCCACTACCATAACCGGGGCGATCGCCCTCGACATCCGCTTCCCCACCTCCAGTGATCTCTCCGGCTCCGACGCGATGAACGAGGCCCCCGACTACTCGGCGGCGTACGTCATCCTCGAGACCGATACCGGCCTCGAAGGCCACGGCCTTACCTTCACCATCGGGCGGGGCAACGAGCTATGCGTCGCCGCCATAGAATCCCTCGCCCCGCTCGTGGTCGGCGAGACTCTGGAGTCGTTCGCGGAGGACATGGGGGCTTTCTGGCGCCGGGTGACGGGCGACAGCCAGTTGCGGTGGGTTGGCCCCGAGAAGGGCGTCATACACCTGGCTACCGCCGCTATAGTGAACGCGGTCTGGGACCTCTACGCCAAATCCGAAGGCAAGCCACTCTGGAAGCTGCTCGTGGATATGAGCCCGGAGGAGCTCGTGCGTTGCGTGGACTTCCGCTACATCACCGACGCGATAACGCCCGAGGAAGCGCTCGAGATCCTAAGGCGCAACGAGCCCACGAAGACAGAGCGCGAGCAGGAGATGCTCGTCCACGGCTTCCCCGCGTACACGACGAGCGCGGGCTGGCTCGGGTACCCGGACGAGAAGATCAGGCGCTTGAGCCGCGAGGCCGTAGCGCAGGGCTGGGGCCACGTCAAGATAAAGGTCGGGCGCGACCTCGAGGACGACGCGCGGAGGGCGTCCATCATAAGAGAGGAGATCGGGCCCGAGAGGAAGCTTATGATGGACGCGAACCAGGTCTGGGAGGTGGAGGAGGCGATATCGAACATGGAGCGTCTCGCCGAGTTCGACCCGTGGTGGATCGAGGAGCCCACGAGCCCCGACGACGTGCTGGGGCACGCCCGGATAGCCCGCGCCGTCGCCCCCATAGGCGTCGCCACGGGCGAGCACTGCCAGAACCGCGTCGTCTTCAAGCAGCTCATGCAGTCAGGCGCCATTAGCTTCTGCCAGATCGACTCCTGCCGCCTCGGAGGCGTGAACGAGGTCATCGCCGTGCTCCTGCTCGCGGCCAAGTTCGGCGTCCCGGTCTGCCCGCACGCGGGCGGGGTCGGGCTGTGCGAGTACGTCCAGCACCTATCCATCTTCGACTATATCTGTGTGAGCGCCTCGCTCGAGGACCGCATCCTGGAGTACGTGGACCACCTGCACGAGCACTTCGTGGATCCCGTGAAGATAAAGGACGGCCGCTACGTGCCGCCCGATCGTCCCGGCTACTCCATAGAGATCTACCCTGAGTCGCTAAGGGCCTACGAGTTCCCCAGGGGCAGCGCCTGGGCGGCCCTGGAAAGGAGCGCCACTTGAACTTGAACGGCAGGGTCGCGGCTGTCCTTGGCGTAGGTCCGGGCCTCGGGTCGTCGGTCGCCCGGCGCTTCGCCAGCGAGGGCTTCGCCGTGGCGCTGATGGCCCGCGGCGAGGAGAGCGTCGCGGGGGCGCGGGAAGAGATCGAAGAGCTTGGCGGCACCGCGCTCCCCGTCTCCACCGACGCCACCGACCCGTCCTCCGTCGAGTCGGCCTTCGGGCGGGTGCGCGAGGAGCTCGGCGACCCTGAGGTCTTCGTCTACAACGCCGGAGCCTTCCAGATGGGAGGGATACTGGAGATAGAACCGGATAAGTTCGATGAGTGCTTCAGGGCCAACTGTGCCGGCGCTTTCTACGCCGCTCGGCAGGTGCTGCCCGCTATGGTCGAGGCGGGGAGAGGCACGATCCTGCTCACCGGCGCGACCGCTTCTCTGCGCGGCTCAGCCCGGTTCTCGGCGCTGGCGGTTGGCAAGTTCGGTCTCAGGGCTCTGGCCCAGTCTATGGCGCGCGAGTTCTGGCCGCAGGGGGTACACGTGGCGCACGTGATCATTGACGGCCAGATCAACACTCCCAGGGTACGGGAGAGGTACTCCGACCGCGAGGAGCACACCATGCTCTCCCCCGACGCCATCGCCGAGACCTACTGGCAGCTCCACTCCCAGGACCCGACAGGCTGGACGCTGGAGCTCGACCTGCGCCCGGCGGTGGAGCGCTTCTGAGGCTCGCAACCCGGAGCTGGGGCAATGAAGATGGACGGCCCCTCGCCGTGCTCGTCCACGGCGTCTCGGCCTCGACGCGCACCTGGTGGCGGGTCGGCCCGTGGTTCGCGAAGAACGGCTGGCGCGCCGTCGCGGTGGACCTGCGCGGCCGTGGCTGGCTCGGAGAGCCTGGAGCGTAGGACCTTAGCCGGTTCGTCGCCCTGCTATCCGCGCCGCGACGGACTCGAAGGCGGTCCTCTCCGCGGCGTCGTCGAGGGGCTCCAGCTCGAAGTCGTCGTCTACCCTGCGCAGGGCGTTCAGGATGAGCTGGTCGGTGAGCCAGGGGTTCTTCGGCAACAGCGAGCCGTGCAGGTAGGTGCCGCAGGCGTTCAGGCGCCTGGCGCCCTCGGTGCCGTCTTTGCCGTTGTTGCCGAAGCCGACGACCACCCCACCTAAAGGCTCCACGCCGTCGCCGAGGTAAGTGCGGCCGCCGTGGTTCTCAAAGCCGACGACCTCGCGCATCTCCTCGTCCTCAGGGCCGCGAACTCGGATCAGCACGTTGCCGATCAGACGCTGCTCGTCGGGCTTGCGCGGCTCGGTGTAGAGGTCGAAGACGCCGACCCCCGGCAGCTTCTGACCATCGGGGGTCTCGTAGAAGTGGCCCATGAGTTGGTAGCCACCGCAGACCCCCAGGACGACGCCCCCGTCCTCGACGATAGCCCGCAGGTCGGCGCCCTTGGACCCGGAGAGGTCCCCAGCGAGGAGCGCCTGCTCCCTGTCCTGGCCGCCGCCGAAGAGGAAGAGGTCGCAGCCTGTGGGCTCTATGGACTCACCAAGGCCGACATCTACGACCTCTACCGGGACACCGCGCCACTCGCAGCGCTTCTTTATGGAGATGACGTTCCCGCGGTCGCCGTAGAGGTTCATCATGTCCGCGTAGAGGTGGTGTATTGTCAGCTTCAACACTCCTCCCTTCTTAGCACGCCGCCTCCCTTCGGTCGGCTTGTCAGCACGCTCCAGCCTTCGGCTTCCGCTTCTCAGCACGCTCGGCCTTGCGGCCTCGCTTCTCAGCACGCCGCCTTTGGCTTCGCCAGGCGGCTTCTCAGCTTCTCTCAGCACCAAGAGAAGCTGAAATGCTGACAAGCGAGGGCCTTGAAGGCCCGAGCGTGCTGACAAGGCGCCAAGGCGCATGCGCAAGCCGCCGTGCTGACAAGCCGACCGTAGGGAGCGTGCTCACAAGCTAATCCTCCCAGAACGGATGCGTGTAGCCCAGCTCGCTCAAGGTCTTGCGGATCTCGAGCATCGCCGTGTAGGTCGGCAGGACGTAGAGTGTCTCGCCTGGCGGGGTGGCCGCAAGGGCTAACCTTATGGCTTCTTTGAGGTCGGGGATGACGGTGCCGACTGGGAGGTCGGCGTACTTCAGGCGCACGGCCATGTCCTCGGCCCGGAGACCGGCGACCATGAATGGGGAGGCGCCCTTGGTCCGGCCCTCGACTCGGGCTTCGGCGAGCATCTCGAAGTCCACGTCCCAGAGCCACGAGACGTCCCTGCCGTCGGCGTGGTTGTCGTTTATGGCTATGAGGACGTAGCGGGCGTCGTCGCTAGCGACGAAGGTGCGCAGGATCTCATTGAAGCCCACGGGGTTCTTGATGAGGAGCAAGAACGCCTCCCTGTCCCCCGCTCTCACCCGCTCGACCCGCCCGAACGCCCCGCCGAAATCCCTTAAACCCCGGGAGATATCATCGATCCCGACCCCCGCTTCGGCGGCGACCGTAGCCGCAGCCAGGGCGTTGTAGACGTTGTATAGCCCCGGCAGATTGACCCGCACCTCCGCCTCCTCCTGTGTTGGCGTCGAGAGCAGGAAGTCCGCCCCTCGCGCGCCGTCCAGCCGCACCCTGCTGGCCCGGTAGGCAAGCTCGGGGCGTCCGAAGGAGCACGCTCCGCAGTCGTAGACGCCTACGTGCCCCATGTAGACGGCGTCGTAGGCGAGCGCCGTCCCGCAGATCGGGCAGTCCTTGGAGTCGGCTATGTGCTGCAGGCGGCCGGTGTCGAGGGAAGGTTCGTCCACCCCGTAGTAGAGAGGCTTTCTGGCCTGGCGTCCGAGGCTCGCGACCAGCGGGTCGTCGGCGTTCAGGACGACCGAGCCGTCCTCTGGCAGAGCCGGGAAGGCCGAGGCGACGACCCTGCCCGTGTAGGCGAGCTCCCCGTAGCGGTCGAGCTGGTCCCGGAACAGGTTCAGGACGGCGAGGATGCCGAGCTTCGCCTCCGCCGCGACCTTCGGGACGCTCGCTTCGTCTACCTCGAAGAGGCCCATCTCGGAGGCGGGTTTCCCGGAGAGGTTGGAGTCCGAGATCAGGGCGGCCGTAACCCCCGTGACAAGGTTTGCTCCCGTCGAGTTGTTCACGGCTCGCACGCCGGCTGTCTGCAAGATCCTGGAGATCATGCGCGTCGTGGTGGTCTTGCCGTTGGTGCCGGTGATCGCCGCCGACCCCAAAGGAAGTCGCGCAGAGAGCTTCTCGAGAACCTGCGGGTCGACGCGCCGCGCCACCACCCCGGGCACCGTCGAGCCCCCTCCCGTCCGCAGCGTCCGGCTCGCGAGCCGCGCCATCCTGGCGGAGGCTATCGCCGCGAAGAGACGGGCGTTGTCCAGGGTCCCACTCACTAGAGTGGGATTATAGCCGGTGGCAAAAGGTCCCTTGAACGTGAGTTCACCTCCCTCGAAACCTAGCCGTTCGTCCAGGGTCAACCTGTTCGAGGTGCGGTAAAAATAGGAGATGGATATCTTCGAAAATCTTTCGGCCAGCTCCCGCGCGGAGCAGGACGCGCTCGACGCGTACTCCCGGGCGGTCAGGGAGGTCACAGAGAGGCTGGAGCCGGCTGTGATCTCGGTCGGGCTTCCGAACGGCCGTGGCGGCGGGAGCGGGGTGGTGCTCGGGTCGGACGAGGGGACGGCGACCGCCGTCACCAACGCCCACGTCGTGCGGGGTTTGAGGAGGGCAGGAGGCCGCAGAGGCAGCCCGGGCGGCATCGAGGTTACGCTCTCGGGTGGGTCCCCGGTGCCGGCCGACGTCCTCGGCGACGACCCGCCGAGTGACCTCGCGGTGGTGCGCTTCACGCCCGAGGAGGAGCCCACGACGGCCACGCTCGGGGAGGCCGGGAACCTGCTCGTCGGGCAGCTCGTCGTGGCTATCGGCAACCCGCTTGGGTTCCAGCGGAGCGTCACGGCGGGTGTGGTGAGCGCGCTGGGGCGCTCCATCAGGGGCGAGAGCGGGCGCCTGATCGAGAACGTCATCCAGACCGACGCGGCGATAAACCCCGGCAACTCCGGCGGGCCGCTAGCTGATGCCTCGGGCAGAGTCGTCGGGATCAACACCGCGATCATCGGCGGCGCACAGGGGATAGGGTTCGCCATACCCGTCTCGAACACGTTCAGGCGCGTGGTCTTCACCCTCGTCACCGAGGGCCGGGTGCGCCGCGCCTACCTGGGCGTTGGCGTTGTGAGCCGCCCGGCGAGGTCCCGGAACGGTTTCGAGGGGGGCGCCGGCGTTGAGAGCGTCGCCCCGAACAGCCCGGCCGAGAGGGCGGGCGTGAAGCCGCAGGACGTCATCGTCGGTTTCGGCGACACACCCGTCCGCTCCAACGACGATCTCCTGAGCATGCTCGACCAGTCGGCTATCGGACGCGACAGCACGCTCAGGGTGCTGCGGGGCGGCCGGGAGCTGACCTTGCGGGTACGGCCGCAGGAGCTGCCAGATCAAAGCTAGGCAGCACGCTGGCTTCGCCAGCTTGTCAGCACGCTCAGGCTTCGCCTCCGCTTGTCAGCACGTCTCCCTTCGGCGGCTTGTCAGCACGCTCCGGCTTCGCCTTCGCTTGTCAGCTTGCCAGCGCGCACAAAAGCTGAAATGCTGCCGACCGAAGGGAGGCAAACATGCCGGATGTGACGCTAATTGTGCAGGACCTGTCGGGCGCCGAGGACGCCGAGCGCCTGGAACGAGCCATCGGGCGCCTCTCTTTCGTGGAGTTGGTAAACGTGGACCCGGAGAAGGGGCTCGTCGCCGTCTCCTACGAGGGCGGAGAGGCGGAGTTGGAGAAGATCGGGGAGGCCGTCGAGGAGGCGGGCCACGACTACGAGCCATCCCCCGGCGCGGAGCACGCTACGGACTGACTCCATGCCGGACGGTGAGGGATCTCCGGGATCCAAAGCCCCTGGAACAGGGGATTCTTAATCCCTGATCTCCATGCACGTCCTCCGCACCGAACCGCCGAGTGCCTGGAGGACAACACCGCCTCGCTGCGGGTGCTCGAGAAGCTCGGCATGCGGCAGGTCGGCTTCGCTGGCGCGACGCTGCGCTTCGAGCTGTCAAGACGTGACACGGGGTGGCCCGTCTGGCGTTGGCGTGTCTGGCCAGGACGCTTGCGGAACGGTGACGAGCGTAATCGCGCCCGGACAGGTAGACAGTCCCCCATAGAAAGGTGGCCGACGCACCCATGCTAATCGCTAGAATGCAAGGTGAACTCACTACCTTGTAGTACACACTACCTTGTGTTACCCTATAGCCATGAGACGGGTTGCGACAACCTGGGCTGAGGGGTTGTGCTGGTGAGGGCGGGTGAGTGGTCCTCGCAGATCCGGCGCGGCACCCTCGAGCTTTGCGTCCTGGCGCTGATCGCCGGGAAACCGCGTTATGGGTACGACCTCGTGAGCGCTCTCGAGCGGTGGGAGCCGCTGGCGACCACGGAGGGAACCGTCTACCCCCTGCTGCGCCGCCTACAGCGGGAGGGCAAGGTCGAGGCCTCGTGGCGGGAGTCCGCGGCGGGACCTCCGCGCAAGTACTACCGGCTGACGCCTCAGGGGCGTGACCTCCTGGGACGGATGATGGCCGACTGGGCGGACCTAAACGAAGCTGTACGAGAGACCCTATCGATAGAGGAGGAGGCGGAGAGTCATGGATGACGCTGCCGAGCGCTACCTGGACGAGTTGCGCAGGAACCTCAGGCCACTGCCCGAGGAAGAACGGTCGGACGCGGTAAGGGAGATCGAGAGCCACATCGCCGAAGGACAAGCGGACGGGCGACCGACCGCGGCCGTGCTCGCCGGGCTGGGCGACGCGAGGACGCTGGCCAGGGCTTACGTGGCGGACTACCACATCCGGGTGCCGCGCGGCGGGGCGCTTGGATCGGTGGCGCGTTTCGTCCTCTCCTCGGCCTTCGTCTCGGGGACGGGCCTGCTGAGCCTCTTCGTCGTCCCCATGCTGGCGCTGCTCACCGCTCTGGCCGGCCTGCTGGCTGTCGTGTCGCCCGTTCTGGGGGTCTTGAGGACCTTCGGGGTGTCCGGGATCGTGATGGGAGACTCGGGGGGTTGGCAGGTGCCGGTCTTGTGGAGCTTCCCTGCGTCCCTGGTACTCGCCGCGGCTTTCGCCGTCATAGCGTGGGCCGGGTACAAGCTGCTGCGCGGCTACCTGCGGCTTGTCCTGGAGGGCTACCGGAGGCTCTTGCCGTTCCGCACCGTCACTCGGTAGGAAGCACGACTACCGATGACGATGAAGACCAGGGGTGTGTTGGCGTATCTATTGCTTGCTTTCGGGCTGGCCTGGTCTACGATCTTCGTCGCCCGGCTGTTGCTGGGATTGTCGCTGGAGAACTCGCTGGTGCAGATCCCTATCGCTTTCTCTCCCGCCATCGCGGCGGTGATAGTGCGGCGTTGGATCACCAGGGAAGGATTCGGGGACGCGGGGCTCGCGCTCCACCTGAGAAGCGGTTGGGTCTACTATCTGGCGGCCTGGCTCTTTCCGCTGATCGCCGTGGGCATGGTTATCGGGCTGGCGACGGTGTTGGGAATCTCCCGCCCGGACCTTTCTCAGCTCGGCACCCTCTTTCCAGGTGCGCAACTCCCCGGCTGGGTAGGCCTCCTGCTCCTGATGGGTGTGCCCATCCTTATGATGCCCCTGTTCTGGGGCGAAGAGTTCGGCTGGAGAGGCTACTTGCAGGTCCGGTTACTGAGCCATAGTCCGCTCAAGGCGGCCATCGCTACGGGGTTCATCTGGGCCGTCTGGCATTATCCCCTCTATTTCCTGGGATACTCAGAGTACGCAAACCCCTTCATCGGCCTGATAACCGCTACCATCTTCGCGATCCTTCTCGCCATCATCCTGGCCTGGCTGCGTCTGCGCACCAGGAGCGTGTGGAGTTCCAGTCTCGCCCACGCCGGAACCAACATGGTTCTCGCCACGCTCTCTACGGCCCTGCTGGTAGGAGGGGCAAAGATAGATTGGGCGGTCAATGACCTGCTCCAGAGCGTCCCGCTCGCGGCCATCTGTGCCTGGATCATCCTCAGCGGACAACTCGCAGCAGATAGGGTGCCCGATCAGCGATCCGCCTCGACGAAGCGTGAGCCGGCTCCTCCAAGCCCGCCACAGCGGCGCGTCAGACCGGGCTAGCGGCATCTCTATCTGAGGCCTGGGCTCCAGACACCCCTATCCCTTCCCTCAAGCTCTAACTCACCCAGTCGCCCGAACCCGCAGTAAACTCTATGGGCGCAGTTGTGGCAAAGGAGTGAGATGAACCGGAAGGTACTCGTGGCGAGAGGTGTCCTGGTCCTTATCGCCGAGTTCGCAGTGTTCGCCGCGCTGCTCTTCGTCTCCGCGGGGACGCCGCTCTGGCCCGCCGGATGGGTGTTCATGGCGATCTTCTTCGGCTTCGCCCTGGTTATCGTACTCTGGCTGGGCCGCGAAGACCCCGGTCTCCTGGCAGAGAGGCTCTCCACCCCGATACAGAGCGGGCAACCTCACTGGGACAAGGTATTCGTGGTTGCGGTAGTGCTGCTCTTTGTCTTCTGGCTGATCTTGATGCCCCTGGACGCCGTGAGGTTCGGCTGGTCGGAGGTGCCCCGCTGGTTACAGATCCTGGGAGCAGTGGGACTCGTGCTCTCGTTCTACATCATATTCCTGACCTTCCGGGAGAACGCGTACCTCGCCCCGGTGGTGAAACTGCAAGAGGAGAGGGGTCAGAGAGTGGTGAGCACCGGCCCGTACCGCTACGTGAGGCATCCCATGTATGCGAGCATGTTCGTGTTTTTGCCGGCAACCGCGCTCCTGCTGGGCTCGTGGTGGGGGCTCCTGCTGTGCCCCGTGATGCTTGCGCTACTCGTCTGGAGGACCACCCTCGAGGACCGGTTGCTACAGAACGGACTGGCCGGATACGACGAGTACGCACGTAACGTGAGGTACCGGCTCATCCCCGGCGTCTGGTGACTATCCAGCGCCGCTACTCCTCGCGGACCTCCTGTTCGGCGCTCTCGGAGCGCCTCTTCCACAGCCAGGCGATGGCGGTAAAGATCGCCGCGGCGCTCAAGCCTATGATCCACTCGATGCTCGCGAACGGCTCGAGGTAGTGGTGGAGCACCTCGTCGGCGAAGAACATCTCCACGGCTATGTAGATGAGGAGCGCGGCGCCGGCGTAGACGAGTATGGGGAACCGGTCAAGCAGGGAGGTGAGCAGCGCGGCCCCGAAGATGACCAGCGGTATCGTCGTCCCGAGGCCGATCCCCATCAGCCACCAGTTGACCTCACCGCCGAGCCTGGCGGCGCCGACGAGGGCTATCACGTTGTCGAGCGACATGACGGCGTCGGCGATGATGATGATCCTGATCGCCTCGAACGCGCTCTGGCCGGCCTCGATCTTGTCCTCTCCCTCCTCGACATCGTCGTGGACGAGCTTCCAGGCGATCCAGATCAACAAAAGCCCTCCCGCGACCTGCAAGAAGGGTATCTCGAGCAAGAAGGAGATGATGGCCGCGAAGACGAGCCGCAGCACGACGGCTCCGGCGGCGCCCCAGATGATCGCCTGCCGGCGCTGGGAGCCGTGGAGGCTGCGGGCCGCCATGGCGATGACGACGGCGTTGTCGCCTGAGAGGATGAGGTTGACGGTAAGTACCTTGACAAGCGCGACCCAGAAAATCGGATCTACAAACAACGTGTGCTCCTCCTAAGCCTTTCCGCCAGACGCCGGGACCGCTCCTGCTCGTACCAACCCCAGCTCATCTTACCAACAATCCGACCTTCCCATCGAGCCGGCATCAGAGGATCATTACGAGCGCCACAGCGAGGAACACGGCGTAGAGCGCCCCCCGACGAGCAGGTACTCGGCCTCTATCGGCTCTTTCCTACTGACCAGCTTGTAGAGGTACGCGCCCCCCAGGAGCGCGAGCGCTGCGGAGAGGGCATTGAGCAGATCGAAGCTCCAGCTCGTGAACGCGAGGCCAAGGGCGACCGGCACCGAGCTCTGGAAGACCATAGCCCCGGTTATGTTTCCCAGCGCAAGAGTGTCCTTGTTGCCCCGAAGCCAGATGACGGAGTTGAACTTCTCGGGCAACTCCGTGGCCAGAGGCGCTAGCACCAGCGCGATCAGGCCTGGCGGCAACCCCGAATGCCTCGGCGAGGTGCTCCACGGCGCCGACGAAGAAGTAGGCCCCGCTCCCATCACGGCCACGGACCCGAGGAGCTGCGCCGCTACGGCCCAAGTGGGAGCCTCGGACGCCGAGCGCCACAAGGTGAGCTTCTCGGGCGGGTCCTCGATGCTCTCTCCGCCGGACTCTATGGTGCGCCACACGTAGAACGCGTACGCCCCGACGAGCAGGACCGCCAGCGCCACCTTCGAGAAGAAGGGCACCGGCGCGATACCGGCCGCGGCGCCCAGAGCGAAGAGGACGAGGAAAAATAGCATGTCCCGCCTCGCGGTCCCTTTGTCTATCATCACGTCGTCGTCGCTCTCCCGGCGGCGGCGAAAGCTCAGAGCGGAGACCCCGACTACGAACATCGCGAGCGTGGCCAGGAGGAACGGCGCCCCGAGGATAGCCCCGACGCCGACCTCTCCCGCGGCGCTGCTGCCGGTGAAGACGGACGCGAGGATGGCTACCACGGGGATCATGGTCTCGGGCAACGCGGTTCCGACAGCGGCGAGCACGCTCCCCACAGCCCCCTGGCCCAGGTTCAGCCTGTCGCCGAGGATCTCGACCGCGTTGGTGAACAGCGCGGCCGCCACCACGATAGCCAACGCGGAGAGCACCAGTTCTACGATCATGATCGTCATCGGCGCCCTTTCTTCAGCGACTGCGCCGGATCGGAGGATTCTACCCCGCGGCGGCAGCGGTTACACTTAGGCTCATGCCCGACTTACCCGACAAGCTGGACAAGATACTGGCAGCGGTGGCCGGCGGCACCCTCTCGCCGTCGGCAGCCGCGGGGCGCCTGAGAAATGGAGAGGTACGCTACCTTGACGAGTTCGCGGTCCTGGACCTCGGCCGCCAGGCGCGCAAGGGCGTCCCCGAAGTCGTCTACGCCCCGGGCAAGAGGCCGGAGCAGGTGGTCCGGATCTGCGAGACGCTCCTGGCCTCGACCGAGCGCGTGATCGTCAGCGGCTCATCACCCGAAGTGGCGGCGGAGCTCCGGCGCTCCCTTCCGAGAACGCCCGTGAGGAGCGCCGGCCGCGCCATCGTCGTTGGAGCCGGAGAACCCGCGCCCTCGGGCGGCCGCGTCGGCGCCATAAGCGCGGGCACCTCGGACGTGCCGGTTCTCGGGGAGGCGGTCGCGGTGGCCAGGGAGATGGGCGCTGCTGTCAGGAGCTTCCACGACGTCGGGGTGGCCGGCATACACCGCCTCACCCGACCTCTGGAGGAGTTCCGTAGCTTCGACCCCGACTGCCTGATAGTGGCGGCCGGCATGGAGGGGGCACTGCCGAGCGTGGTAGCCGGGCTCGTGGCCGTCCCGGTCGTCGGCCTGCCCACCTCGACCGGCTACGGCCTCGGCGGCGACGGCACAGCCGCCATCCTGGGAATGCTCCAGACCTGCTCGCCCGGCCTCTCTGTAGTGAACGTGGACAACGGCATCGGTGCCGGTGTTACCGCAGCCCTCGTCGCCAACAGGGCCGCTCTCGGCCGCCCGAGCGAACCCAACAGCAAAGATCCGGGTTCCGGCTAGGCCGAGCATGAGGGCCTTCGTCGCCGTCTTCCCACCGCCCGAAGTCCAGGAGGCGCTGGCCGGCGCGGCGCTCGAGCTCCCCATAGCGGGCGAAGTCCGCCTCACGCCCACAGCGAACGTTCACCTGACGCTGAAGTTCCTTGGTGACGTCCTCGAGGACGACCTGGGTCAGGTGGCGGAGGCGCTTGAGCCGCTCCGCGAAGAACACGAGCCGTTCGAGGCCGGGATCTCCGGCTTCGGAGCTTTCCCCTCCCCGAAGAAGGCCCGCGTCTTGTGGGCCGGCGTCGGCGAAGGTTCAGATAGGCTGCGGGCCCTGGCCGAAGATGTGGAAAAGTACCTGGAGCCTCTAGGTTTCGAGCGCGAAAGCAGGATCTACGTTCCCCACCTTACGCTCGGCCGGGCGCGCGGACGCCCGGTGGCTCTGGAGACGGTGGAGAGGACCTCGCCCGTACCCGCCTTCCCGGTCCTACGGGTGGATCTGGTGCAGAGCGTGCCCGGCGAAGACGGCGTCGTCTACTCTACCCTGGCGGCTTATCCTCTCAGAACGCCGTGATCAGCGGGCCTACGGACATGAGGATGAAGAGCAGTATCAGGATCATAACGACTATCGCTATGAAGTTGTTCCCGCTCATCACACCTCATCCCTGGAATGAGAACAGCAACGGCCGGCCTATTCTAGCCGCCGTACCCGGCGAACGCCAGCGGCGTGCCCTAGAGCTCGTTCGCGTAGAACACTCGCCGGCTCGGCGCCAGCGCGCCCTCGCCTGAGAACCTGTTCCGCAGGACGTGGAACTCCTCCACCTTCTCCGACGTGAGCCGCACGATGGGATCCGGGTCGGTGCGCAAGTCCAGGATGGCCCGCCACCCCGCCTCTATGCTGAGCTGCTCTACTACCCCGGCCGGCCGCGGCTCCTTGTAGAAGATCCGGCACTCGTAAGTTGCGCTCCTGGCGTTATAGACGACCAGGATCATCTCCGGCCTCGCCGTCGCCACGCGGGGTACGCTCTGCAAGTCGTACATAACCCTCCGCCTGCGGTAGACTTCCCTATGCAACTCTTCGCGCACGATGTCGCCGAACCTTTCACCCTCAACTGAAGAATAAGACTTGTCGCGAGTCCTCTCAGCCTCCCGAACCCACCGTGCAACACCCTCGAGATCCAATTTCTCCCCGCAAGCCGGGCACCGGTACTCGGACCCGGTAGAAGGCCGCAAGCCCCACAGATGCAGGCAATTTTCCGTCGCGCTCGCCATGTAGACCAGTATTGTACGCCTTTCCTAACCCGGCGCGACTCTCATCCGAAGCCCGAGCATATTCTGCACCTGTACAATAACTTAATATTGACCAAAGGTCGATACTCACAGCGGATAGCCTTCGAGCGTTCTCCCCGGGAAACGGCGGTTCCATCGGCCCCAGCTCGCAGACGACGCGGGGGAACCCGGCCCTGGGCGCGGAGAGAGATTGCCCCGCGCACCCGTACTGGGAGCGTCCTCCCGGCGCGAAGCTTCACCTTCGAGTGAAGCCTTATGCCGGTTGTCTGGCGAGATCCTCGGGGTGTGCTTCTGGTATTTTCCACATTAACTTGCGGATGAGAGAGGCACACCTCGTACTGAACCCGGCGGCAGACAGGGGTCGAGCTGGCGGCCGACGCGCGTTCGTCTCGCGTTTCCTGGAGGAACGAGGGATCAGGGCTGTCTGGCACGCGACGCGGGGACCCGGTGACGGGGGTCGCATCGTCGGGGGGCTGCCTGACGGGGCGCTCGCCGTGGCGATGGGCGGGGACGGGACGGTACACGAAGTCGCGGCGGCGTGCGTGGGGAGGGATCTGGTGTTGGGGGTGCTGCCTGTCGGCAGCGGCAACGACTACGTCAAGGCGCTGGGGATCGGCACGGACCTGGGGCGGGCGCTCGAGGTCCTCGCGGCGGGGAAGGTCCGGGTGGTGGACGCGGGAGAGGTCAACGGGGTCCCGTTCAACAACACGCTCGGCGTCGGCTTCGACGCGGAGGTAGCGGCCGGCGTAGCGCGGGCGCCGGCGTACCTCGGGGGGACGGGCAGGTACCTGTGGTCCGTGGGGCGGCTGCTCCAGGGCTTCAGGTGCCATGAGGCCACGCTCAGGCTGGATGGCGGGGAAGTCGTCGAGGCCGAGACCATACTCATCGCGGTGGCGCTCGGAACCACCTCCGGGGCCAGGTTCCGGCTCGCGCCGGAGGCCAGGCTGGACGACGGGCTCTTCGACGTCGTCTGGTCCGAGGAGGTCAGCCGGGCGGAGGTCCTGCGGCTCATACCGGCGGCGCTGGGGGGCACGCTCCTCAGGCACCCCAAGGTACACCTGGCGCGGGCGCGGGAGGTCGAGGTGGAGCTGGCGAAGGAGGTCCCGGCCCACGTAGACGGTGAGATCCTCGCGCCTACCCGAGCTTTCAGGGCACGGGTGTTGCCCGGAGCGTTGCGTGTCGTGGCTTCATAGGCTGTAAGCAATGATGGCATGCCGTCCAGGAGCAGAAAAGAGGCTTCTACCCATCGCGAAGCCTCCACGGTAAGTCGCAACGCGCGGGAGATCATTGACGAGCGTTACGCCCGCGGCGAGATAGGACACGAGGAGAACTAGCGGATGCGCCGGGACATCCAGGCGGAGTGAGAGGCCTTCCGAACGTTCACGGCGCTCGATGTCCCGTTAAAACCCTACTAAACGTCGCGAATCTGTGGTAAAACGCCTATTCTCTAGCGTCCTTGCAACGCGGGGCGGTCTAGTGCGTATAGGTGGGATGTGACGGAGATCGGTGAGAAGATGAGAGCGTTCGTGTTTCCGGGACAAGGCAGCGGGGTGACGGAGCCAGGGGCGGAGTTGTTGCCCAGGATCCGGCGCGTCGTCGGCAAGCGCATACCAGACCAGGTCAAGCTCTTCGCCCGCGCCGCCCAGGACGCCGACGAGAGCCGCGCTCTCCAGGTGCGCCCCGACGTGGTAGCCGGGCACTCGCTCGGGGAGTACGGCGCCGCCTACGCCGCCGGGTGCTTCGACTTCGAGACCGGCCTCTGGCTCGTGGCGGAGAGGGACCGCTTTCTCGCGGAGGCCGCAAGAGAAACGCCGGGCGGGATGGTTGCGATCCTCAGGGCCGACCCCGAGGAGGTCGAGAGAGCGCTCGGCGAGACGGAGGGCCCGGTGGTCGCAAACTACAACTCCCCGCGCCAGACCGTCGTCTCAGGCCTGCGCGACGCTGTGGGCGACGCGGTCTCCAGGATCCGGGGGCGCAAGGTGCCCCTCAACGTCTCCTTCGCGGCACACTCGCCCTACGTGGCGGCGGCCGGCGAGAAGATGCGCGGGGTCCTCGACGCCGTCGAGTTCCGCAAGCCGGAGGTCCCGATCGTGAGCGCCATAGACGGGTCGGTGCTCACCAGCGCCGAGGCCGTCAAGGAGGCGTTCAAGAGCCAGATGGTCGCGCCCGTCCGCTGGGTCAGGGTCATCGATACCCTCGCCCGGATGCGGGTCGAGGAGTTGATCGAGCTCGGCGGCGGCGGCGTCCTGATCCGGATGCTCCGGGACTTCGAGCTCCCCTCCCTGAAGGGCATTACCTTCGACGACCTGCGGACCCGCCTCTCCCAGCAAGCCCAGAACTTCCTCCCTCGCTCCAACGGCGAATAGGCGTCAGATCAGCACGGCCCTCAGGCAAACGATAAGGCCGGGGCTTCGCGCCCCGGCCAAACCTGAAACCTACCTCGTCGCTTCGGCCTCGGCCTCTTCCCTGGCCTCCTCCTGGGGCATGGCGCCGCCGGAGATGGCCACTACGTCGTCCTCGATCGAGGAGATCGAGCCAGCCATGCTCGCCCATACGCCGATGGAGAACCCCTCGTCCACGGGCTCACCGATCTTCTGCCCGTACGCGACCTCTTCGCCCACTGAGATTAGCGGCGTGGCCGGCTTGAGGAACCGCCCACCGAGCGGGAGGTCGACCCCGGAGACCTCGCCGACCAGCGAGACGATCCCCTCGTCCGGGCGCTTGGTCTTGATGTCAGCGTACTCCTTGCTCGCCACGCCCTTCGGGATGACGAGGAAGCCGTTGGTGGTGCGGCGCACGAAGGCGTCGCCCTCGCCCAGGGACTCGATGCCCATCTCGTTCAGGTACGGGCCGCCGTCGATGATGGAGAGCTTGCCCGCCTCGGCCTCGACGTCCACGCCGGCCAGGGAGACCAGCTCGGTGGCCGACGCCCCCAGGGGCGCCTCGTAGAGCTTGAGCGGGAGGTCGGGACCGAAGACCTGGAGGTACTTGGTGGTCACCGGCTTGCCCAAAAAGAACGCGTTGTAGATGTTCAGCAGGGTCTCGGAGTTGTTGACGATGTGCCCCGCGTCTAGCGGGAGGCCGGGGCGCTTGTTGCCGTCGGGAAGCTCGACCCGGCGCGGCACCCACTTCTCCTTGTCCTCGTAGAAGATGTTCTTGATGAGCGTCTTCTCCTCGCCCATCGAGTACTTGTCCGGGACGTGGACCACCTCGTAGAGCCCGTCGGCGTGCTCGTCGTAGCGCGAGAACCACTCCTCGTCCTTGAAGTGGACGCCCATGATGATCTGCTCTACCCCGAAGACCGTCTTCATCACGTCGAAGAGCTCGAGGAACTCGTCGAAATACTCGCGGTGGAGCATCTTGTCAGCCCAGTAACCAGGCTCCGATTCGGTGCAGTTGACGATCAGACGCGGCTGCGGGTTCTTCCACTTGAAGTACGTCGGGAAGCCACCGCCACCGGCACCCACGATGCCGGCCTGGCGCATGATCTCGACTGCCTCATCCTTGCTCAAAGCCTTTACCTCGTCGAGAGTGCGCTGCTTTAACTCAGCCAAAACCACTCGCCTCCGTAAGCTCTATACATCAGGTACTTGCTGTTGCAAACCATATCCAACTGTTACGCGAAGTATACCCTTTGCGTCAGATTGTGGCTAGTTGGAGCGGCCTCGCCTCTGGTACACTCTCCGGCAGTCATGATGCTCGGCAGGCGCACATCGAACGTGCTTTTGGCGGCGGGTCTATTCACGCTCTTCTCGTGGATTATCAGGGCATTTACCTGGTACGCGAACGACCTGCAGGACGACCCTTACCTCGCCCTCATACACTTGCCGGTCATCGTGATCTTCCTCGCCATCGGCGGCTTCCTCACGTACCTTGGAGTCAGGGGCCGCAGGGCCACCAGGCAGTGAAACAGCACGCTCCGGCTTCGCCAGCACGCTTCAGCACGCTCTGGCGCCTTCGCTTGTCAGCACGCTCCGGCTTACGCCTCCGCTCGTCAGCACGCTTCGGGCCCTTTACAAGGCCCTCGCTTTCAGCACGCCGCCTTGGGCTTCGCCCCAGGCGGCTTGTCAGCTTCACTCAGCGCAGAGAGAAGCTGAAATGCTGACAAGCGAGGGCCGTGGCCCGAGCGTGCTGACAAGGCGCCGACGGCGCCGTGCTGACAAGCCGCCGACGGCAGGCGTGCTGACAAGCCGACCGTAGGGAGGCGTGCTGAGATGAGCAGATCAGGCTACCAGCGTTGGGGCGGGTAGTTTAGCTTGTTCTCCCGGGTCTCGGGGAGATCGGTGACAGAGTAGTTCGGGACCGCCCGGCGCAAGAGATCCAGCGAGTTGCCAATCTCCTGTTCCCTGGCGTGCAGGACCATCGCGTCCACCAGTTCAAAGAGGTCATACTCTCCTGATGGGCTAGTGTTCTCCGAGACGAGCTGGAAGACCATGGGATGCTCGGTCTGCTTGCGTTCTTCACCCTCCTCGAAGAGCTCTTCTTTAAGCTTCTCGCCGGGGCGGAGGCCTATGAACTTGATCTGGACGTTGGGCGCGCCCATGATCTCGATCATCTTGTGGGCCAGGTCCGTGATGCGCACGGGGCGGCCCATCTCGAGTACGTAGGTTCCGTAGGCGTCGGCCATCGCCCCGGCCTGCAGGATCAGGGAGACCGCCTCGGGGATGGTCATGAAGTAACGAATCATCTCCGGGTGGGTGACGGTGACGGGGCCACCGGCCTCTATCTGCTGCTTGAAGGTCGGCACCACGGAGCCGCGGCTGCCCAGCACGTTCCCGAAGCGCACCGAGGTGTAGACCGTCTCAGGGTACTCGATCGCTATGTCTTTGACGAGCATCTCGGCCAAGCGCTTGGTCGCGCCCATAACGTTTACCGGGTTGACCGCCTTGTCCGTCGAGACGTTGATGAACTTGCTTGCTCCGTAGGCGCCGGCGGCCCTGGCTACGTTCTGGGTGCCGAGTACGTTGTTGGTTATGGCTTCCGTAGACTGCAGCTCCATCATGGGTACGTGCTTGTAGGCTGCCGCGTGGAAGACCAGTTGGGGCCGGAAGCGCTCGAAGACGAAGCTCACGCGCTCGGGGATGGTCACGTCGCCGACGAAGACCTCAGCGTTGTAGAAGTCCTCCTGGTGGAGCTCCTGGTTCAGGTAGTAGAGACCGCTCTCGTCCCTATCGAGCAGGATCAGACGCGCCGGTCCGAGGTGGGAGATCTGGCGACTAAGCTCCTTGCCTATCGAGCCGCTGGCGCCGGTGACCAGCACCCGCTTGCCGTTGATGTATTCCGAGAGGGTGTCGAGGTCTATGTCCACCGGCTCGCGGCCGAGGAGGTCCTCGATCTGGAGCTCGCGCAGCTTGATTGCGCCCTGCGCGAGGACCTCTCCGAGGTCCGGCATGACCTTCACCTCGGTTCCGGCATCTATACAGGCGCGCCAGATCTGGTCCATCTGATCCCGGCTGGCCTGTGGTTTGGCGATTATCACCTGGTCCAGACCGTGGCTGATGATGAGCTCCCCGAGGTCCTCGACGACCCCGAGGACCGGCGCACCCTCGATGTGCCTGCCGACCTCCCCGCGTGAATCGCTTATGAAGCCCACGACTTGTGTCTCCATCGCCGCCGAGCGCCAGATATGCTGGGCCAGCGCCACGCCCGACTCCTCGGTACCCACGATGGCAGCCCGCGTCCGGCGGCCGATCTCCCTCAACGAGAGCTCGTAGAAGACCCTGGGGTAGAGCCTCACGGCTACGAGCTGGAGGTAGGCTAGGACTGCCCCGGCGAGAATCACCGAGAGCGGGACGGGATTGAAGGTGAGCATGCCGATACCCTCGGGTCCCAAGACGAAGGTCGCTATAAAGAGCCCGCCGGCGGCTAAGGCGGTCGCGCTGGCCACCCGGACGCCCTGGTAGATGCCGGTGTAGCGCAGGATGCTCTGGTAGACCCCGCTCTCGTTTAGCAGCAACACGAAGGCCAGCGAAGCGAAGATCGCGAAAGGCCAGAACGTGCTCCAGAACGGCGGCTCCACGTTGCCGTTGAACCTGAAGAGCAGCGCCACGGCGAAAGACTCTATTACTATCGCGGCGTCCACCAGCATCGCCGCGCCCCGCCTGAACGCCGGCGGCGACTGCCGGAAGGCCCGCTGCGCCCAGCCAGCCGGCCGCCTGAACCGCTCCCCCATCCTCTGCAAGAACCACATGGCCTTGCATTCTAAATTCTATGGCTCCATGTATCCAGTTTTTCAGCACGCTACGCCCTTTTTAGGGCTTCGCTTGTCAGCACGCGCCTGGCGCCTTGTCGCACGCTCGGGCTCAGGGCCCTCGCTTGTCAGCTTTCAGCTTTCTCTGCCGTTCGGCTCTTGCCCGGTCACGTTTTGCGAGCTCTGATCTAGCGCTGCGGAGCGACGAAGTGCGCCATCCTGGCTGACAAGCCCTCGAAGAGGGCGTGCTGAGAAGGCGTCTGGCGAAGCCAGGCGCCGTGCTGACAAGCGAGGGCCGCAAGGCCTGAGCGTGCTGACAAGCCGACGACCGGAGGGAGGCGGCGTGCTCCTTAGAAGAGGCGAGGCAAAGCCGCCAGTGCCAGGCAGCACGCCAGCGCCAGGGCGATCCCGGCGAGCATCGAGGCTCCGCCCTCCCGCGCCAGCAGCGCCGCGAAGCCGGCGACGACGCTCGCCCCGTAGTAGAGGTTGCTCGTGCGCCTGTGCATCCCAGGGCTGGGCGTTATCCGCTGGTAGATGTGCTCGCGGTGGGCGGAAAAGATGTTCTTGCCGGCCCCCGTGCGCAGCCGCCTCACCAGGGTGTAAGCGGTGTCGAAGAGGAGCGGCGTGAAGACGAGGACGCCCGCGAGGAAGCCCAGAGGCGTCCACCTGTCTCCCGGCACGGGGACGTACAGCGCGACGGCGGCGAGGCCGAAGCCGAGGAAGTACGCTCCCGAGTCGCCGAGGAAGATGGATGCCGGGCTTATGTTCCACACAAGGAAGCCTGCCGTAGCCCCGATCAGGGCCGGCAGGAAAGTCCCGCTCGCGAGGGCCGCGAGGAAGAACGCGTTGATAACCGCGACCCCCCCTATAAAGCCGTCTATGCCGTCCATGAAGTTGAAGGCGTTGGACAGAGCCACGAGCCAGAGCACCCCGATTGCGAAAGCCGCTATCCCCCACGCTCCCGGAGCGTCCGAGAGCACTTCGGGGGGATAGAGGAGCAGGAGTCCCGCTGCGACGAGGGTCTGGGCGGCTGCCTTCGTGCTGAAGTGGAGGTCCGAGAGGTCGTCGGCGAGCCCGACCGTCCCGACCAGGGTCGCCGCTACCAGCAGTGGCCACGCCCCCTCGGGGCGCAGGAGCGCGAAGCCGGCCCACGTTCCGAGCACTATGGCGATCCCTCCTAGCCTCGGGGTAGGGACCTCGTGCGAGCTGCGCAGGTTGGGGACGTCGAGCAGGTTCCGTCCGACGGCGAAGCTAACGAGCAGCGGGACGAGAGCTCCCGCAACCAGGAACGCCACTCCCCCTGCTACCAGGGTCTCGCTCACCTCCGCACCATCCCGAGCTCCCGCAGGCGCGCCGCCTCCAGCGCTATGCCCTCCCCGAAAGGTCGCGGGGCGTAGCCGAGCTCGCTCCTCGCTCTGCCGTAAGGATACGCCTTGTCCTCCCTCAGCCTCAGCACCTGCTCGGAGCGGACCGGGAGCGGCAGCCGTAGCGCCTCGGCTGCGGCGAGAACGCGGCGCGCGGGCTCGAGCGGCACCCGGACGATGCGCGGCTTCCTCCCCAGAACACCGGCGGCGGTCCGCACCAGATCCAGGTAGGTCAGGGGCGCGGCGCCAGGCAAGTCGTAGCTCTGCCCCACGGCCGCGGGCCGCACGAGAGCTTCGTAGACGCCTCTGGCGCAGTCCTCGTAGTAGACCGGCTGCCAGAGGTTCTCCCCTGAGCCGAACATGGGGTAGAGGGGCGAGCGGTCAAGGAAGCGCAGGAGGCGGTGCATGTTCTTGTCGAGCTCGGAGCCGTAGATCATGGACGGACGCACGATGGTGTAGTCCAGCTCGCTCGCTCGCACCAGCCCCTCCATCCGGAGCTTCGGGCCGGACCGGGAGGCATAGGCCGAGTGTGCGCTCGTGCTGCTCACCACAACGAGCCGCCCCACCCCCGCCCGGCGCGCCGCCTCCACAACCGGCGGCGCGTATTCGATCCCCGCGACGTGCAATAGCGCTGCCACCCCGGAGAGCGCCCGCGAAAGCGCGCGCGGGTCGGCCGCGTCCCCGCGGGCGAGCTCGGCCCGGCGCGGGTCCAGGCGCGAGGCGCGGCGGCTCCCCTCGCGCACCAGGCAGCGTACCTCGTGTCCCTCCGCGAGCAACAGCTCGAGTAGCGCGCCGCCAAGCAGGCCGGTTGCCCCCGTAAGAAGAACCTTCACGGCACGCTTAGAGACGCGAGGACGCCCGTCTCCGGCTGCGTCCGGCCGGTTCCGCGGTCGGGTTCAACCTCCCACTACCTGCACGGAAACAGCCCGGTTCACGTCGTTCTTGGTGACGTACTCGACCTGGGCCTGCTGGCCGGACTGCAGCTCGGAGAGCTCGGCAGGCTGGTCTTTGACCTGGATCTCGGCGTTCTTCCTGACGTTGAAGGTTATCTGGTCTCCACCCTGCGCCTCGAAGCTGGGCTTCAGGACGAGTTTTCTCTCGTCTGGCTGCACGGACTCGATGCTCCCGAGCGATACCTTCACCTGCGTCGGCCCCTCGTCGGCGGCTTCGCCGCCCTGTTCGCCACCGCCCTGTTCGCCACCGCCCTGCTGGCCGCCACCCTGCGATTCGCCGCTCCCCGACTGGTCCCCCCCACATCCCGCGAGAAAGCCCAGGAGCAAGACGAGCACTATCGAGAAGAGCGTTGCTGCCGGTATTCTTGTGCGCACGGAACCTCCCCTGTCTTAGCAGCGTATCTATCGGGCCAAAACTAGCAGAGGATAAGGCAGGTTGCCACTCGATCGCTGGTCAGGCGACGGGAGAATGCGTATATTCTGGGATGCCGGCGCAGCGTGAGGCAAATGAAAGAGAGGAACGACTATGTTCTCCAGATTGCGGGCTGGGCAGAGGGGACTGTGGATCTGGCGGCGGGCCTCCGCCAGGTACCCGCGGCTGGCCGCCATGAGACGCCGGTTGAGTGCCGCGGCTGTGAGGTCCGCCGGGGTCGTCGGGCGAGGCCGGACGAGGTCCGCCGGTGGGGCGGACTTCGAGGACGGTGGTCTGAACCCGGCCAACATCTTGTGGATCTTCTGCGTCGCCCGCAGCGGGAGCACCTGGCTGGCCGAGATGATGGGCGAGATCGGCGGGCACAAGGTCTGGAAAGAGCCGAGGGTCGGCCACCTTTTCGGGGAGTTCTACTTCAACACCCCCAGAGAAAAGACGCGGTCCGCGAACTTCATCATGGGTGAGCCGACCAGGGACGGTTGGATCCACGCGATAAGGAACTTCGTCCTGACCGGCGCGAGGCACACCTTTCCCTTCCTCGGTCCGGAGAACTACCTCGTAGTCAAGGAGCCGGGCGGCGGCGTGGGGGCCCCGTTCCTGATGGAGGCGCTGCCGGAGAGCCGGATGATCCTGCTTGTCAGAGATCCCAGAGACGTAGTGGCGTCCTCGCTGGACGCCACGAGGAAGGACAGCTGGCAGAAGTGGGGCGGCGGCTCGGGGGTCAGGAGCCTCTCCGACGAGCGCCCCGAGGCCGTGGCGCGCAGATCGGCCAAGAAGTACCTTCGCAACATGGAGAATGCCCGGCGCGCCTACGAAGCCCACAAGGGCCCCAAGGCGGTGGTCCTCTACGAAGACCTGAGAGCCGACACCCTCGGAGCCATGCGTCGCCTGTACTTCGCCCTCGGGATAGAGGTGGACCCCGGCGAGCTGGCGAGGGCGGTCGAGAGGCACGCCTGGGAGTCTATCCCCGAGGACATGAAAGGGCAGGGCAAGTTCTACCGGAAGGCGAGCCCGGGCGGTTGGCGCGAGGATCTCACCGCCAAACAGGCGAAGATCGTCGAGGAGATCACCGCCCCCGTGATTGGCGAGTTCTACCCTTTGGAAGCCGGGTAACGAGTACGCTATCATACGGCGCATGCTTAAGAGACTAGCCTCGCGCTTCGGGGTTTCCAAGGCCAAAGACCGGAACATAGTGCTGACCGGACCGGGGCGCAGCGGGACGACCCTGACCTGCTTCCTGCTCAACAAGTTGCCCGATACGGTGGCCTTGAGCGAGCCCATATCCCCCGGCAGGTACGCCAACCGGATGCCGGATTACGAGGGCGTCGCGGACGGCATCGAAGAGTATTACCGCGACATGCGCAAGATGGCGCTGCGCGAGGGGCTCGTGATCAGCAAGCACGTGGGCGGCATGGTCCCGGACAACAGCAAGGGGATGAAAGACGGCGTTCGCCAGCGCATCGCGGACAAGGGGCAGATACCGGTAGGCAAAGATCTCCAGCGCGATTTCTACCTGGCCATCAAGCAGCCCGGGATGTTTACCGCCCTGCTCCCCACCCTGGTTAAACGGTTCCCGTGCTTCGCGATAATCCGTAACCCTCTGGCCATCATGCTCTCTACGAGCACCCTGCAGAAGCCCGGCAACAAGCGCCGCAAGGGCCGTTCGGCAAAGGCCGGCTCGCAGCAGTCCAACAACAAGCGCCGCAGGAGTCGTTCGGCCAAGATCACCTACGACCCGCAGCTCGGCGAGCGCCTGGGAGAGAGCAGGAAGGAAGGCGCAGACAAGATAGACCAGCGGCTCATGAGGTTGCACTACACTTTCGAGCGCTACCAGGAGTCGCTCCCCCGGAGCCACATAATCCGGTACGAGGACATCTGCAGCTCGCGCGGCAAGGCACTCGAGGTAATCGTGCCGGCCGCCGGAGGGCTCGACGAGCCGCTCGAGAACAAGAACCTGAACCCGCTCTACCCCCGCGACAAGGTCTTCCGTTTCGGCGAGAAGCTCCTCGAGAGTGAAGGCGCCTACTGGAACTTCTACTCGCGGGAGGACGTGGAAGAGATCATCAACGGGCTCAAAGATAGCCCGCCGCAGTAAGACCCTCTCGACAGCCCTTTACGACGCTGAGCGGACCGATGAGAGCGGCCCGCTTTGCAGCGTCATACCCTGGGATCCCTCCCACTCGTCCCACAGGGGCGACTCCCAGAAGGGGTAAGGCAGGTGCTCCTCCGGGGGCGGGTCGTTGATGAGCCTCTCGGCGCAGTAGAGCCAGAAAGAGGCGTACCCGCCGAAGCGCTCGTGCAGCGCCCTCATCTCCTCGTGGTAGGCCCGGGCCAAGTAAACGGCGAAGCGGGTTGGGATCGCGTCCCGGCTACCGGAGTGGATCTTGCGCGTCGCGTCCGCGCGCTCGACCGAGGGATCGACGCCGAGGAACTCGTAGAGGCTCCTCAGCAACTCCCTGGGGAAGAAGCGCAGGTCCTCGAGGAAGCCCACGAAGACCTGCTCCTCCGGGTAGTATGAGCCCCAGCCCTCGAGCGTACGCAGGTAGTCCGTCCTGATCCGCGAGCCCTTGTTGTCGAAGCGGCGGTAGAACTTCCTGTCCTTGACCTCGTGCACTTCATGGCCCCTGATCCTGAGCCTCATGTCCATGGCGGACCACGGCCGCTCTACGGGGTTGCGCATCATGAAGATGATCTTCGCGTCGGGCATCAGTCCGTGGACGTGGGCTATAGTCTTCTCTTCCAGGATCGCGTAGTCGGGCGTCGCCTCGCCCGTGACCTTGCCCCGGCCCTGCTCGAAGAGCGAGGCGTACCACCCGTCGTCCGGCCTCCCGAAGAAGTACCTGAGATCCCAGGCGAGGTTCTGCCGAGAGCGCTCCTTCGATGCCTGCCTGAACCGGGCCCCGAACTGCCGGCGCCAGCGTTTGTCTACAGGTCGCTTCCCGACCAACCTGGAGAAGACCCAGCCATGCTGCTCGATCTTCTCGTCGAAGTAATGGAGCTCCTTCTCCCTCGGCATCCAGATCCCGGGGTGCGCCTGGAGGTTGCGGTGCAGCCACGTCGTGCCCGCCTTCTGAGCCCCTATTCCGATGAAGTCCGGGAACGTCACGAACCCGTGACCGGAGCCTTCACGTCGCAACCTGGATGGAGGCCAGAGGTCCGCTCTGCACCTGCCGCGAACCGAGGCCCGTAGGGTTTCCCGAGCCGACCGCCCACTCTTCCCAGAAGGACGACTCGAACATCGGGTAAGTCATGTTCTCCTCTTCCGGAGGATCATTGATAAGGCGGTTGGCGCAGTAGAGCCAAAAGGAAGCGTAGCCGCCAAAGCGCTCGCTCAGGCGCGCTATCTCCTCGTAGTAGGCCCGCGCCAGGTGCACGGCGATCCTCGTCGGCATGCTACCCGCAGACCTGGAATGGACCTTCTTATCGGTGAGCGGGGGATCGAAAGTAGGGTCAACGTCGAGGAATTCGTAGAGGCTTTTGAGCAGCTCCCCGGGGAAGAAGTGTATATCTTCGAGGAACCCGACAAATATCTGCTCTTCAGGGTAGCACGCTCCCCAGTTCTCGAAGGTCCGTAGGTAATTCGACAGTTTCCGCATGCTGTCGCGCTCGGTCCTCTGGAACAGCTCCTCCTCGGAGACGGATTCGGCGGATCCCTTCTCCGCCTTGTCGAAGCTCATTACGGTTTGCGACCAGACACGCTCTATAGGGTTGCGCATAAAGAAGATTATCTTCGCGTCCGGCACTATGCTGTGGACGTGGGCGACCCTGTCCTCGCTCGAGGACCGAATAAGCCGGGGTGATCTCCCCCGCAACCTTTCCCTTTTTCGGCTCGAACACCGAGCCGTACCACTTGTCGTTGTACGGTCACATGTAGTACTTGAAGTCCCAGTGAAGATCGCGAAGAGAGGGCTTCTTGATCAGGTGCATCAAGGTCCAGTGCTTGACCTGCCGGCGCCACTGGTCGTCGATCTTGCGAGTGCCAAAGAGCCTCGTCCGGGCGTTGGAGCGATCGTTGATCTTCTTGTCGAAGTAGTGGACCTCTTTTCTGGGCATGAAGATCTGGGGGTGCGCCTGGAGGTTGCGGTGCAACCAGGTCGTGCCCGCCTTCTGCGCCCCTATTCCGATGAAGTCCGGAAACATCTTCGTCCTCCTGGGATTTTCGAGAGTCCTTTTGGCGATCTCTGAGCCCGGCGCAACTGGACTATCATCGAATCGAGCGCCGGGCTTGTCAAGTCTCTCTTAGCGACCGCCGGGCGACGCATCGAGGGGCCGGGATCCCCTGGGCACGAGCCCACCAGGCGATGTATCAACCGCTCCATAAATTCCCCGAAGCGCTCCCGCTCGTGCTCCAGCGTGTGCCGCCTGACGGTCTCGTAACCGTTGCCCCGCAACCGCTCCACCTCCTCCGCAGCCCGCCTTCACGCAGGCCCTCCAGCGCACTCGACGTAGCCCCCGGCATCCTCCAACCCGACCCCGACGCAGTTCTCGCCGAAGCGGCAGTAGGCCCGGTTGCCGCCCGCGTCCGAGGAGATCACGACCGCACCGGCGGCCATCGCCTCGAGCCCCGGCATGTAGAAACCCTCCTCGACGAGAGGCGTGGCGAGGAACACGTCTGACCAGTGGTAGAGCTCCCGCAGTTCGTCCCACCCGACGGGCTCCCTTATCGCCCTGAAACTCGAAGCGCCGCGTGCCCGCGAGTATCGCGCTACCTCATCTCCCACTCCGCTCTTCCAGGTGGTATAGCCGACCTTGATCAGGGTTGCCGAAACCGCCCCTTCGCTCCTTGGCGAAGAAGCTCGACTCGTTGCCGAGCAGGATCACCTCGCTCATCGAGGAGAGGGTTCAGGTATGGCTTTACCGCCTCGAGGACCACGTCGTTCGTCATGATGCGGGCCATAGGGCGCGAGAGGAGGCGCAGGGCGTAGCCGTCCGTGAATGAAGGGTTTGCCCAGCGAACGTTCTGTACGATAAAGATGACCTGCTCGTGCCGAGTCCACCTGCTGAGGCGCGGCTCCACGATCTCGTAGTGCGTCGGCCAGGAGAGGAAGGCGAGGTCGTGTGGCCCGACGGTAGACCTTCTCCAGGTCGGTGAACTTGACGCCGTTATCCGGCGAGATCCCGGAGAAGCGCGGGATCTCGAAGACGGCAGCCCTGGCTTGTACTGCTCGGGACAGGCGATTACGGGCTCGTAGCCCAGAGAGCGGGCGTGGTTGACGTAGTCGAAGACCTTGATGACCCCGCCAACGGGACGGAACGTCGGCGTCATGAAGTACATGCGCCTCCACTCGCCCACTACCAGCCCTCCATGATCCGTAACAGCGGCTTCACCGCCACCGCGGGGTCGATGACCTCCGAGGCGAGCGCCCTGGCGTTCTCCTTCTTCCGCCGCACTAGGTCCGGGTCGTCGAGGATGCCGCCGAATCACGTCTTCGAGCGCCTCCGTGTCCGGGGGGTCTACAAGCCAGCCGGCGTCGTACTCGGCGATCATAGGAGACACCTCCGTGAACGGCGGGTGTATAGCACGGGTACCCCGCACGCCAGAGAGATCATGGAGCGCGTGACCATCGCGTACTCCCGCTCGAGGTTGTGCTGGAAGAGATCTATGGAGACGTCGATGCATCGAGAGAAAAGCCTGGAACTTGGAGAAGGTCATGGGGCCGTGGGTGGTCACGGAGCCGTTCCGCTCGAGCCGGTCGAGGTCGGCCCTGGACTCGTGGGAGTGCTCGCCGCCCCGCCCCAGTGCCACGGCAGGAGGAGGTCGAGTCTCATGTCCGGGCCGCTCCAGCTGGCGCTCCATCACCTTCACCCAGTTCCCGAGCGTGCTCCACGACTGCAGGTAGCCGGCGACGGCGAACCTAACGCCGCTCCGCCGGACAGGTCCGGCCTCGCCCGAGAACGCAGACGGGGCGCACATGTTGACTACCTCGAAGGGCAAAGTACGTATGTCGCTGTCGGCCTGGAGCATCCAGGCCAGGAAGTAAGGGAGCTTCTTCGCCCCGTTCACGATAAAGCCGTCGGCGAGCTTTATGGCCCGGATCTTGCGGTGCCTGAGCGCCGCGAGCTCCTTCCCCGGGGTACCCGCTCGCCGTGCTGGTAGAGCATCTCCAGCATCTTCGGCGCGAAGAAGTCCAGCACGTACCGGACGCCCGGGATGGGCCTCAGGTGGTCCACCTGGTTGCTGTTTATGAGCACGACCGTGGCGGGCGCGTTGGTCTTCGAGTAGCGGGCATAGCCGCCGCGCGCTGACGACCTCGGCGTGGGGCGCCATCGGGTGCGGGACGGACCTGCCGAACCGCATCCACTGGCTGTCCACGAACCCATTGGTGACGAGGGTCTTCACCTTTACACCGTTGGCGCGCAGGCCCTCGGCGAGCCCGAACGCCCGCAGGCCCGGCGCGGCGACGGGCATCCCGAGGCTCGGGACGACGTCGTTGGAGAGTATAAAGACCTTCTCGTCTACCACTTCTTCGGCACCCCGAGCTTGGAGACGGCGATGATCCCATCCCTCGCCCAGTCGTCGTGCGGGTACCGGAGCGACTCCACGTGCTCGAGGACCACACTGCCCGGCCGTCGCCTCGAGCAGCAGCTCGACGAACCCGAGCACCGACATGGGATACACCGTTGACTTCTCCGACCATCCCCCGGTGACGAAGTTCTCGAGGAAGAGCAGGCGTCCACCCGGCCTCGCCACCCTCCACATCTCGGAGAGCAGAGACCTCTTGGTCGGCGTGGGGTTATGGTGCATGACGGTCACGGAGAAGACCAGGTCGAAGCTCTCGTCCTCGTAGGGTAAGCCGAGGTCGGGCCCGAGTTGCTCGAAGCTCCTCTCCGGGAAGTTGGCGCGGGCGGCGGCGACCATACCCTCGCTGATGTCCACCCCGCAGTAGCGCGTCCCGGCGGGGTCGAAGCTCGCCGCCCAGCGGCCGATCCCGGCGCCGACCTCGAGGACATCGAAGAGGATCCCTTCCGCCCGGGCGCCAAGCGCGGCTGCGAACTGCGGTTCGAGCGCGGTCCTCTGCACCCGGTGCATGGCCTTGTTGAAGTTGGAGCCAAGCAGCACGCTGCAGATCGCGCGGTGCGGCATCGACCCCGCGAGCGCGTCGCCGAAGTACTCCGGCACCTCCGCTTCCGCCTCTAGCACTATCCCTATCTCCCGTGCCGCTTCCTCGGGGCTGGAACCTTCGATCCGGACTCGCTGGCCCTCGGCCCAGCCGTACCTCCGGCACAGCAGCTCCCACACGCTCGAATCCGGGGTCGCCACGCGGTCAAAGAATCCCAGGCGCGCGAAGACGGGCTCGCCGAAGACTGCGACGAGGGTGTCCACGTCGAGCTCCCAAGGAAGGACCACGATGAGCGGGACGTCTTGCTGGGTCCCGGTCAGGGCCTCGAAAGGGAACGAGAGCGGGTCGAGCACCACCAGGGTGTCGGCACGCTCCATGGCAGCGGCCAGTTGGGCGGGGAGGACGTCCCAGTCGCCGAGCAGCTCGCACCCTTCGGGCAGGCCGGTTACCCGGTGCACGAACCGACCGGCGTAGAAGACCGGATGGCCGACGGCGACGTTTGAAGCAGCCACGCCCATCGGTGCTTACAGGTACCGCTCTTCGAGGGTTCGGAACTCCCTCTTGAGCCTGAACACCCGGCCTAGCGGCCCCCTCCCCATCCGCTGCAACAGCAAGACGAGGTCCTGCTCCGCCAGCTCCAGGTACGCCAGCCGGTCCCGGGACGACGCCTCCTGCGCCTCCGACGAGAGGTAGCGCTCCTCCAGGGTCCTGAACCCCCCTCTTAGCCGCAAGAACGGGCCGAGCGGGCTGGACGACATACGCCTGACCAGCAGCACCAGATCGCTCTCGGCTTCTTCGAGCTGGGCCAGGCGAGTCAGGGACGGGGAAGAGCCGGAGCCCCTCCCCGGCCAGCCCAGGCGGGCCCTGAGAAAGCGCACCTCGAAGGCCAGCAGCTCGTTCTCCATCCTCAGCATGTCCAGGTCGGTCGGTGTGTAGAAGTCATTCTCCGACAACCGCTGCCTCCTTCTGCACCAGCATCTTCTCAGTCTCTTTGCCCAGTTCCTCTAGCGCCCGCCAGGCCGCATCCACCTTCGGGATCAGGCGCCGGTCCGAGACCGGTTGCCGCCTCGTCCGACGGCCGGTTATGCGAGGATCGTAGGTCTCTCCCGACGGGCACATCTCTCAGGCCCAGCCCCCAGCGCCGCTCTATGGCCCAGACGACGGGGAAGCCGTCCCGGATCATGTCCAGCGACACGGCCAGGGTGTCCTCCGGGTAGGCGCGGGCGAACGCGAGCAGCGCGTTGTTGTACACCAGCCACATCCGCAGCGCTAGATCCGGCTCCTCCCAGAACCGCTCGTGTATGTACGCGTTCCCCTCGCCCGTAAATAGGTCGGAGGAGTGGCGCTGGCTCAGCGAGTACGTCGATTCCGAGAAGTGCCGGTAGACGAGCAGGACCCTGGCGTCCGGAAGAAGGTACTTCCAGAGGACGAGGAAGAAGCACGCCCGCGGGTCCTTGAAGCCCCACAAGCCTGTGCTCCGAGTTCCGGCGCTCGATTATCTGCCGCATGCGCTGCCAGCGAGGCCCCCTCACCAGGGTAGGAAGGGCTCCCCGACCAGCCAGGACATGTCATTGTCCAGGAAGATCTGGTGGTGGAGGTCCACTATTTCCCTGTCCTCGAAGTGCCCGTAAGGGTTTGAGGGTAGCGCCTCGAGCAACTCGTAGCCGAGGAACAGTCCCGCCCGATGCAACAACTGGGCGGTCGCAGACGTGCCGCTGCGGTGGAAACCCGCGATGATCAACTGGTCGCTCAAAATCCTACGTCCTCTTCCGCATGGTCTCGCCGGGGCACTATACAAATTCAAGCTGGCGAGTGCATATTGTAGACTAGAGTGCCGCTCTATCTATCCGGGAGCGGCGCCGACAGCGCGCTTATGTAGAGGTAGCCGTCCTTGCCAAAGTGAAGATCTCCTGCGTTGTGGTTGCCGTTGGGTGAGGTGAACAGCATGTTCGGCCGGGGTTTCCCCGGTGCCGCCCGGGCTCCCGCCGGTCTAGCCAGCGAAGCTAGGCCGGACGCCACGCCGGCGCCCGCCAGTCCATCCCACCATGGTGAGTTGTACGAAGAGGGCTGGCGAAAATCGTGGTATCGTCTTGCCAAGGTCTGGCGGCAGCACCTCCTACCACTGATTGCTCTCTTCGTAGCCGAGCTTGATTAGCAGATCCCCCGCTTCCTCTTTGAAGACCCGCTTGTCCTCCTCGGTGAAGACGTTTTGCCAGTCGCCCGCTATACCCTTCCTGAAGAAGGAGGAGGGGTCCTCCTCGCCCCTCTGTCTGCCCCTGGAGAGCCTCTCGAAGTTGGCCGACTCCACGCACCGCCTCACGGTTTCGTCACCCGCCTCGGCTCCGAGGAACTCCAGCAGCCGCCGTACTCTCTCCTCCGGCTTCATTGAGAGGCCCTCGTAATGCACCTCACTGTAATTCTCTCCGAGCAGAACCGGCCCGTCCTCCATGGCCCTGCCCACCCTTGCGGCCCACTCTGCGGCGATTTTCCTGAGCTGGTCTTTTGCGAATATGCTCTCGCCTGCCTCCTTAAGCTCCCGAGGATCCCTGCGAGTGGACTCGCGCTTCGCCGACACTTCGTAACTCTTTTTCCGTGCCTTGCCGAAGTTCCAGGAGTGGTGTGCCGCGGAGACAGCCGCGTCCCTTCCGTCCCTGATGATGTGGATGACCCTGGCCTCCGGGTAGATCCTGGCGATCTCCTCCATGGTCTCCGGGGTGAGCAACGGCGACTTGTCGCCTACCAGCCGCTTGTTAGTCTTGGAGAGCTCGCCGGTGAGGAAGTAGTGGATGGCCATGCGGGTGAGGTTGGTCAGGTGCTCCTCTGTGTCGTCGTTCCTGCTCCAGACCGACCTTTCTATCCAGAGCCTCAGGTACTCGGCGTCGAGCACCGCGTTGTAGAGCGAGCTGGGCGGCCGCCTGGCGTCGATCCGCTTGACGGACTCCTGCCTCCAGCCCCCGCCGAAGAAGCGACCCTCGCCCTTGCACAGTATCTCTGGGTGGGAGTCGAGCATCTGCATCAACCAGGTCGTCCCGGACTTCTGGTAGCCCACGACGAAGAAGGACGCCGTGCTCGCGGCACTAGGTGAGGGCTCCTCCCCCCGCGCCCGGGTCAGCTCCCTCCTGAGCGCCACGATCTCGGCGTCCTTGATGGCTATCTGCCTGCGGGCCCCCTTGCTCGTCTTCGATCGAATGGTGCCCATCGCAGCCTCCAGGGACCGCTTCGCCTCACGCAGTGCGCCGTAGACCCTGCGGTGTCCGAAGATCGTCACCCGCCCCTCAGCCGCGGGCGCCGCTCAGCACGGCCTCCCGCCCAAGGTAATCTGCGAGCGCCTCGCGCCAGTGGCGGAGCTCGAAGTTCCCCAGAGAAGAGAGAACCCCATTTGTCGGCCGCGCGGCAGGCAACGGGTACTCGGAGCCGGGGATGGAGACCACCTCAGCCTCGACCTCGGCCAGACGGAAGATCTCGCGCGCGAACTCGTACCAGGAGCAGGAGCCGGCGTTGGTGAGGTGGTAGAGGCCGTAGCGCCCGGCCTCCGCGACCCTGGCTATGCCCTTCGCGAGGTCGCGGGCGTAGGTCGGCGAGATGAACTCGTCGGCTTTGACCTTCAGCACATCCCTCTCCCCGGCTACACGCAGCATGGTTCGCACGAAGTTGTGCCCCCGCCCGTAGACGCCGGCAGAACGGACGACGTACCAGCGCCGTGTCAAATGTTTCACGTATTCCTCGCCGGCCAGTTTGGTGCGGCCGTAGGCGCTGATCGGGTTCGGCAGGTCAAAGGGCTCGTAGGGTCGATCCGCCTCCCCGTCGAAGACGTAGTTGGTGCTCACGTGCAGGAGCTTGCACCCCAGCCCCTCACACGTCTGGGCCAGGTTGCGGGGCCCGAGCGCGTTGACCGCGTAAGCGAGGTCCATCTCCGTCTCGCAGCCGTCCACGTTGGTGTAGGCGGCCGCGTTTACGACGAGATCCGGCGAGTAACCCTTGACGGCATCCTCCACGGCATCGGGATCTGCTATGTCGAGCTCCGCGCGGGAGAGCGCCACGGTCTCGTGGCCGCGCCCGGGCAGAACCTCGGCCAGCTCCAGCCCGAGCTGGCCGCCCGCCCCGGTAACCAGCACCCTCACCTCAGCAGCACCCCGCTTCACTATTCATGTACCTCACACTCCAGAACTCTCGATCTCAAGCACCGATACTCTACCAAAACCCCGGAGCCACATCGGCGAACGCCGGCAAGGCAACAAAAAGACCGGGGCTCGTTCTGAGCCCCGGTCCGTACCTGATGTCTCAGGGTTGTTAGCCCTGTGCTACACCCTTTTAAGGTCCCTCTAGGCCAGTGTTTGTGCTCCTCACATTGCAGTTCACGAACCGGTCGCCAGGATCACCGTAGCAGCGGTCGAAGCCCCTGCCACCTCTGAGCTCGTCGCGGTTGTCGCGGTCGTTGGCAAGCAGCTTGTCGGACCCAGCGCCGCCGCGCAATCTATCCCTGTCAGCGAAGCGGTTGTTGGCGTCGAGGAGGTCGCGACCATCGAAGCCGAAGATATTGTCCGGCCTGCCCGTCACCCGCTCGTGGAGGACGTCCGCGTTGTTAGTGCCATCACATGGAATGTTCTGACACGTCTTGATGACGGCCAGCGCAACCCCGCTGGCCATCAGGGCCAGCAGCACCACCATTCCCAACAGCATCATCAGCCTGCGCATCTTCTTTCTCCTTCCGTTAGGCCGTTGCTGAATCCGTATTACTATAGGGCGTAGCCAGCGAACGGCGCATCCCCCAAATGGGTGAATTTAGCTCAAGACGACAACCCAGGACCGGGCGCCGACCGTGCTGACAATAGCTAGGGGGGCATAATGTGGTTCCCGAAGTCCTACCTTCTCTTTAAGATACTCTCCTTTGCGCGCTTTAGCCTGTCGAGCAGCCTCCAACTCTTCGAAGCCCTTATGCTTGCCAGCTGCCGCTCCAGAGAGTCGGCCTTACGTCTCTCTGTCACTACTCTGTCTTGTAGCTGCCCTAACTGTCGCGCCTTATCGTGTAGCTGCTCCTGGAGTTTCTTTACTTTTTTCGGTTGCAGCTGCTCAGGCAAGCGTTCGTTTTCGCCGAGCTTCCGATCAAGGGCTTTAAGCTGCTGCTCAAGTTCCCTGCGAAGCTGTTCAAGCTCGCTTGCCTTTCGACTTTGAGCGTGTGCCTCAGCCCGAGCGTTGAAAAAGGCTTCAAGCAATCTGTGCCGGGTCGCTTCTTCGCCGAGCCCGTTTCTCCGCTCCTCGCATTCTACGAGTTCCATGTATTCCCTTGAGACCACCGCAAAGTCAGTGCCGACTAGGTCGTTTACGCTCTTGAGTTCTCTTGCCGTCTCGGGTAAGACCGACACGCTGGAAGCGTCGTTCAACGCTTCAAAATACGCGTCCCACCTACGTTGATACATATCGGGATGACGTTCTTTGACCTTCCGCTGAATAACCTCGTAGAAATGAGACGGGTTCTTGTAGTGAAACAACACGCCCGTCAAGTCGGCAACGCGCGCGTTGCCGGCCCAATGTTCTGAAAGGTCCATGGGTTTTATCTTGTCATCGAGGAAAATGAGAGGATGCTTCGTCAGTAATGCACGAAAGCCGAAGAGGGTATGCACCATTCCGTCCCTGAGGATCCTGATCTCTTCGTTCGCCAACACGTTCCCAATGTCGCCGACGGTTTCATAACTTTGTGTACGTATGTTCGAAAGATCGTAAAACCTATTCACCTCTTTTAGCGGTCCGTCCTCGTCACCCGCGACTCTTGAGAAAAGCTTCTCCGAGAACATGTCGAGCCACTGCGCCACCACGGCCGAATAGGAGTTCTCGTTCAAATATCTTAGAAAGGCCTTGAGGCTCACAACGTCCGAGTACGGGTAATCGAAAAGCTCGTCCTGATCGACGGTCAACGTCCACCGCCCTCGTCCAAAGCGTTCTATCAGGTATTGCCTCATGGAGATGGCATACCTCTCGAAGTGCAGCTTCGTACGTAGAACCGTCACATTCTCGTACTCCTTGAGAGCCTCCACGGTGCCGTCGACCGAGCCATTGTCGAGAAAGATCATGTGCTTCGCTCCCAGAGAGCGGTAGTGCTCCACAAAGGACTCGATGTAAGGGCGCCCGTCGCGCGCAACGACCAATACCACCAGCTCGTCCACCCCGTAATCTACTTCCCTGGGGCCGTGCAGGTGCTCTATGTTGTGGTGCAGAATCCACTTTTGTACCCACTCGAGGAGCGGGCTGTCTGGCACGTCGGGTCTTTCCCGGCCGCGAGCGAGCGTAACCCCACGCCGCCCTTGACCTGCCGGATCAGTAGCCGTCATCTTAATACTCCTTCGAGAGCATGTTTTTGCACCATACTTACGAGTTTCGAGTCAGCCGGCATTATCCCATTCCGGAAGCATCTTGTGAACCCGAACGACGAAGAGGCCTCGCCAGCGCCAGTCATCCCCACAGGCGGTGCAACCACGGGCCGGAGAGTCGATGGCCGTGACTTCATCTCTGTAATCTCCGCCAACTGGCAACCCTGAGAAATTCACTGGATGTGGCCCGCTCGCTATACGAGCGTGGCTACTCCTCGCGCGTTCAGCTTCAACTTTTGGATGACTTACACAAACTGGGGCTTTAAAGCACCAGCCGGCTCTGAGCAGACGAGCGGCGGCTAACAGCAGAAAGGGCATGGCCGGGAGCTGCGCCGCTGGTTCAACCCTTAGATCTGAGATCGTCCCGAGCGTGATCATGACGTGGTTGCGGGGTGCCCGGGCGCTGGGGGGTTCCTGTGACGTTGCAGAGAACTTGCGCAACCTCCTTCTGAAGCGAGCCTCTCCACGCACCCGTTTGATGGCAGCAAGACTCTCACGTAAGATAAGTCCTGGCATTTTTAGTTTTCATTTGAAAGGAGAGTTGGATTGGAAACCGTCCCTGAGACACCGCGTTCGCGAAAGCCAGTGGCCTTCGATCTCCCTGTCCGGGAGAACGTCGGTGAGCGCGTCGAGACCCCGGGTAAATTGCGGACGCGCGAAGAGGCGCCCGCAACGGAGGGTAGATAGCCTTTGGTCTCGCCAGAGCGGTTGCCGGATGAAGGCTCTCAGCCTATGCGACCAACGCCACGACCGATCGCCTTTTACCTGCCCCAGTTTCACCCGATCCCGGAGAACGACGTGTGGTGGGGCAAGGGATTCACTGAATGGACAAACGTCGTCCAGGCCAGACCTTTGTTCCCCGGTCATTACCAACCACGCCTCCCGGCCGACTTGGGCTTTTACGATCTGCGGCTGCCAGAGGTGCGCGAAGCCCAAGCGAACCTCGCCAAGGAGTATGGCATTTACGGGTTCTGCTACTTCCACTATTGGTTCAAGGGAAGACGCATACTCGAACGTCCCTTTGACGAGGTGCTGGCCTCGGGACACCCCGACCTCCCCTTCTGTCTGTGCTGGGCAAACCACACCTGGACGCGCAAGTGGAATACCCAGACGATGGGACGGCTCATCGTCCAAGAATACAGCGAGGATGACGACAAGAACCACATTCGCTGGCTACTCGGCGCGTTCCAGGATGAGCGGTACATCAAGATCGGTGACCGTCCCCTCTTTCTGATCTACAGGGCCCAATCGTTACCCAACCCACTGCGGACCATCACCATGTGGAAAGAAGAAGCGCAGCGGATGGGAGTGGCCGAGCCGTATATCTGCAAAGTAGATAGCCTTGGTGATTTCAGCGACCCGCATGATCTAGGTTTCGATGCCGCGGTCGAGTTCCCGCCACACAGGGTGGAATCACCCATCAAGCGTGTAACTGGTCCAGAGGAGATTTACCAAGTCAATCAGATCTTTGACTACGAGGAGCGAGCTGCAATACACCTCGAACGCCCCACGCCTCCTTACCGACGGTTCCCCAGCGTGATCCCTTCCTGGGATAACACCCCAAGATTTAGGTCTGGTGGCGCGAACATCGTTGTTAACTCTACGCCGGAGCTCTACGAGCGCTGGCTCAAGGGTGCGATCGAGAAGACGCTGTCCAACCCCCCGGAAGAGCAGATCGTTTTCATCAACGCGTGGAACGAGTGGGCGGAAAGCAACTATCTCGAACCAGATCTCAAGTACGGCCACGCGTACCTGGAGGCGACCAGGAAGCCCTGCGCGCTTCGGGTGCTGAAGTTTCCACGAGTGAAGTCGCCAGCGTAGCAAGCGATAAGGCGAACGGGGACACGCCTCCTACGCTCTCCATCGAAGAACGCTATCGCCGCCTCCTCGAGGAGTACACGCGTCTCCAAAAGCACCTGATGGAGCGGCTACACGAGGAGGAGGACCGAATTCTCCCACAAGAGCTTCGAGAGTACTACGAGGATCTAGAGCACAGACACAGGAAGCTCCGTGGACGGAACCAAGAGCTGGCGGATAACCACGTTGATTTGAAGCAGCGTAATGCAGATCTTCAGAGACGCCACCAGGAACTGCTGAGGCGCCACAAGAACCTGAAGCAGCGTCAGGGGAAGTCAGCTGCCGGGCAGGAAAACGCGCTCGAAGCCGCTGAAATGAAGAATCGGTCTCGGCACATTGATAGGCTGATCCAGAAGATTCAGCAGTTGAGGGCTGCGATCTCGGCTAAGCTCAAGTCTCGGCAATGAACGATGACCCACGCCCCGGGTGAGGCCCACCTAACCAGGTCTTGCCGAAATCGCACCCCGATAGCGTAGGCACGTTCGGCAAGTCCCGCTCGGTCGAGGCTCGGGTCATCCGAGGGGTAGCGCTGACGATACGGGGTGGATCTTATGATCTGGATTTGCTACCCGGGTAAAACCGCTCGATCAGGGGAGCAGTTACCCTCTCTACCACCTCGACCTGCTCGGGGGTCAGGTCTTCCCTCCATCCGCCCGGGGTAGCCTTACGGCGAGGTTTTCCTTCACCTTTGGTATCTTCCGGCAAATTCTCCCAGGAGTACGCCTCCACCGCTCGGGCGAGTTGACCTTCGTCTACACCCAATCCCAGGGTTGAGCAAAGGTCTCTCATGACGTCCAGGGTGTTCACCCGCAGGTCCTCATACTTGAGGAACATCTTGGGTCCGCCATGTACATCGAACGCCTCCTGGGAGGCAGTAACACTTGCCACCACATCGCGCGAGAGGCTCTCGACAAACTCCTCCTCGGATGCCGGCTGTGAGAAGACGAAAGAACCTCCCTCCGGGTCGAACTGCGCCCTCGCCGCGGAGGACTCGAAACGGGCGCGACCGTACCAGCTGTCCGGCTTAACCGCGTCGAGCTGTGAGGCTATAACGTCGCGCGGGTCGCGCACCAGGAAAATGACCTTACTCTCCGGGAAAGCCTCGAGTACCAAGCGTGCACCCACCGAGCCGTTCGGCTCTTTCACCACGAGGTGCCCGTGCCCCGTGAACCACACCTCGGCCACTGCCAGAAACATACGCCTCATATAATTTAGCCAGATCGGCTTGTTTGTTCCCCGAGGATAAAGTTACGGTGGCCGATCCAGCCCTGATTGGCTATATTATCCCGAAAACTCAGGATGACGCCGAAGAAGGGCTCCTGCCACACCTCGTAATTCTCGAGTTCACCCAGCATGCGGCTCAACCATGTGCTACCCGTCCGCGGCGAGCCGATTATCCAAATGATGTTCTCAGGCCTAATGTTACCGGGTTCAGCACCATTCAGGTTCGCTCGTACTACCATCTCCTGCAGCTTCTCTAGCTGCCGGTTACCGTCGATCACCTGCCTACGCAGGTTCGGTAGCTTCTGTAGCTGCTCATTCTTCCTGGCCAGCAACTCTCGTAGCTTCTCTATGTGATCCCGCAGCCTCTGTGTCTGCTCCTTCTTCTTGGCCAGCTCCTCCCGCAGCCTCTGTGTCTGCTCGTTCTTCTTGGTCAGCTCCTCCCGCAGCCTCTGTGTCTGGCTCCTCGTTCTCACCGCTCAGAGGAGGACCCGCTTTTGCTCGTAGGAAGTCCTTGAGCTTGCCAGTAAATGCTCTCATCTTAGATGAGCTTCATCTCCGATAGCTATCAGTTCGGATGACATCTCGACGATATTAGCTTATCTCAATAAGAGATACCAGTGCGCAACTTCCTCGTGATAGCTTCCTTGCGGACCTTGGTCGTGCGATGGAGTTGGAAAGCAAACGGGTCCTGCGACAGTACTCTCTTCGCTATCTACTTTCTCTACGGTCCTGAGGTCCTGCACTCCGCACCGTCACAGTCCTTCATGCGCACGAGCACCCGGTGCATGAGCGCCGCGTGCGGATAGTCGGGGGTCGACTCGAGCTGGCAGCGGTCGGCGGTCGCCTCGTCGGCGTCGTAGACGGCACGCCAGCTGTACGCGCCGCCCAGGCTCTCGGAGAGGGCATACCGGCGCAGGAACGGCGCGCCGGTCGTGGGCGTCCGTAGGAACGAGACCACGTCCACGCAGCTCGGCGTCTGGGCGTTCGCAGCGTCCTCGAACGTGGGCCTGAGGTCGATATTCTGTTCCATCCCCCGCTTGAGGCGCCTCGAGCTATGCTGGGGGCCGCGCATGATGATCGGGAAGCGGGTGACCTCTGCTGTAGGGCGAGGTCTTCGGGGCCTTGCGGGGGAGGCTATGCTCACCCATGTCGTGGCCTTTGTCCGAGTAAAACACGAAGTAGGAGTTATCGAACACCCCGGATTCTATAGTCACTCCACCATAGTCTTCACCGCCCAGTTAATCCCTCTTAGGTCCCTTGACAGTCGGGCACAGATCCTTGTCAAAGCTCCGCGCGCTGGTTAGGATGCCCCCATGATGGCCAGGATCAGGCGTCGTTTGGGGGGCCCGGGTAAGCAAGAGACGACCCGGTGGGCCTCGGACGGGCGTGAGGTGTCCGGGGAAGGCGTCCCGGCGTTTTTCGTCGTTGGAGAGGCCGAGTCCGGGACGGAGTGGCTCACCAAGATCCTGACTCCCACCCCAAGGTGCTCTGCAAGGCCAAGGGTTTGTTCTTTGGACGACACCGCAGACGCGAAAATTTCAAGTCGGCAGGGGCGAGCATGCCGCCCGCTTCTCTACAAAACGCGATTATGGAGGACGAATACCTCAGGCTGTGGGTCGAGAGGTCGGGCTGGACCGAGGACGACGACC
>CAWFVR010000001.1:0-113802 GCA_963819315.1 uncultured Rubrobacteraceae bacterium | reverse complement strand
CGTGTATCACCGTGTGGACGGTACTCACCGTGCAGGTGTTTGTCTATCAGCAGGATCGACATCTGGTCGAGGTATGATTGCAACGCGGCGTCCATCGCCCCCTGGTCCGCGATTCCTTCCGTCCTGCGGTTCTCCGAGCGGGTAAACAGATACCCACCCCCAGCGAGCACAGCAGGGACAACCAGTAGCTTCAGCCAGTTCCACAGTGTTCTCTTGGGGAAGTCGGAATCCGTGACGATTCCGGTCCACTCCATGCGAAAACATAACCACCGGCCAAGCTGATCAGACCTGCGAACCCAAGAACGCTACCGATGGCGGCCAGAACTTGGTTCGTTGTGAGTTTTAGAATCGTCTTCTTGTCGTGCTCCACAAATCATCCCACTTCCCGTTGCATTCGCCGCTATGTAAGCAGGTGACGATGAATCGGCAATGAATCCGACCCCATGGTCGCGCATCACCCAAGGGCGGCGTCTGGCGTCGGAGACTTTCGTCCGCGCGCGGGGACGCTCTGGCGGGGTGACCTACACACGACGATACACAAATCTGTAGAGTCAGCTCAGGATCAGTACGTCACGGCGTTAATGCATTTGGCAGGGAAGTCGTTCCCTTGCCAGATCGGTACGGCCGAGCCAATTCCTGCACCTGCTCCCGAACCCTGGTCTGCACTTCGGGAGAAAGGGCCCCCAGGACGGGCGATGAGGACGCCGCCGTCTCGGTGACATAATGCCAGTAGGCATCTTGGTTGGCGAAAGGCCAGCGAAAGGTAACCTCCTCTATCTCGGCTTCGGCGAAGCCCGCCCCCACCACCAGCTCTCGGATGCGCCTCGGATCGGCCATGGCGAAGGCGCTGGGCGCCTCAGGGTCGGGCGGCGGAATATGTCCTTGTGATTCCAGCACCCCGCCCACGAGCGAGAGAGCCGGGTTGCGTTCTCGGGCAGCCCAGACGGAGAAAGCTAGTCGACCCCCCGGGCGCAGCACGCGGCGAGTTTCCGCGAAGGCCGCAAGAGGGTCGATCATCAGCATATAGGCCCAGCGACAGAGGACGCCGTCCACGCTATCCATCCCCAGGTCCATTCGCTCGGCATCGAGTACCCTAAACTCTGCGTTCTTCACGCCCAGCTCCTGTGCCCGCCGGCGAGCCGCAGCGACCATCTCGGGCGTGAAATCCGTGACTATGACGCTCCCTGACTTGCCCACCAAGCATGCCGCCATGAGCCCGGTGTCGGCCAGGCCGGCGGCCAGTTCGAGCACAGTGTCCCCCGGCTTAGGATCGAGCCTTCTGACCATCCACTCGCTGACTGGACGAGAAGCCTTCCAGAGTTCTTCGCGCTGAGCGTACCAGCCGGAAGCCACGGCGCCCCATGCGGCCCTGCTTTGCTGGCGTGCCTTTTCATGCTGCTCTGACATCTCGGCGGGTGGTGTCATGTCACTCTCCCTCATTCGTCTCTCTCGTATCCCAAGATAGATAGCCGACTAAATTAGCGCAAGCTGTTTGCATTCGGATCGGGAGGTGCTGGCTTTGCCCAGGTAATCTGGTTCGTCAACCGCTCAGAGTACAAAACGCCCTCCTGTGCGCTTCAAGACCTTGGTCGCGGAGAACGGTGCTAGGCGAGTAGAATTGGCTAGAATCTAGAGAAGGAGATGCGGCGCAGAGCCGGTCGCCCAGATCCCCTATGAGAGAGGGTAAGGAGGGCGTACGGAGGTCGTGGTGGCGGAGGGCCTTCGGTAGCTGGACTTCCGCTTTACGGAGTTCTCCGAAGTTCAGCACGCAAGAGAGGGATCGGAGCCTAAGCTGTTCTCGCTCTGTTCTGTTGTCCCACTCAGACTATGTGGCCCTCCGGCGACTCAAGTGGATCATCGTATGTTCTCTACGCGGTAGCTACTGCCCTCACGCAGATATCGCTTTCCCTCGTATTCGTAGGCATAGTGCTGCGGGAGTACTGATTTAACTTTGGTTCTCGCTGCCTCCAGCTGCGCCTGGGCATGTTCGTAGCGATTCATTAGTTCGCCGTATGGTTTGTGCCACTCTTCATTTCTGCGCTCGAACTCTTCTACCTCCGCCATGCTCCGTACACTCCGAGGTTGTGCCGGGGGTGGGTTCTGTTGCTGCCAGCGCCGTACCTCTTCAAGCATGCGTTGCACGCTTTCGTTTGCCTCGCTAATCTCGTCTATGGCCGCTCGAATCTCCAAATCTCGCTGCGTGGGTTCTTCACTCATTGGCCCTCCCTCGGTCGGTTGTAGGAATCCTAACCCTACCGCGCCCGTCCTGGGGAATCCTCGCCACCGTATTAAAAGCGAAGTAGACCACCAACAGTTGCTCGACTACGCCCTTCGACTCACCTTCGCCCACCCTTACTGCATGGCGAGGTTCTCAGGTGGGATGTCTGTGAGGATGTTGTTCTTGAGGGTGATGTGCTTCTTCTTAGGGAGCGCCCGTTCCCACGCCCAGCACTCTAGGCAAACGGCGAAATCTTGACAAGTGTACCGTCCAGACGGTATAGTAATGATATGGCTACTGAACGGCGTAATACACGGACGAGGTTATTGGAGGCTGCGGAGAGGGTGGTGGCGGGTGATGGCGTGGCGAGTCTGACCCTCGACGCCGTGGCCAGGAAGGCGGACGTGAGCAAGGGTGGGTTACTCTACCACTTCCCGAACAAGGATGCGCTCATCTCCGCAATGGTTTTGCGATGGGTGGATGGTTTCGAGCGTGACATCGGCCAGCGGCTGGAGGTGGAGGAAGCTGGCGCTGCGGGGAGCTGGGCGCGGGCGTATGCAGGGGCATCGTTCGAGCCGGGAGAGATGCAGCAAACGCAACCTCGGGAGCTGGTCGCTCTGCTCGCGGCCATGGCGACTGATCCGGCGCTGCTGGAGCCTCTGAGGAGACGCTTCGAGGCGTGGCAGGCGCGAGCGGAGGATGATGGGTTGGACCTAGCGCTGGCGACGCTGTTGCGTCTGGCCGCCGACGGGCTGTGGTTTGCGGACCTGTTCGGGCTGGCTCCGCCTGCAGGGGAGTTACGCGGGCAGGTGCTCAGGGAGATCAACGCGCTGGCGCGAGGAGAGGAGGGCAGATGAGCTGGTTGATGCTGGTGGCGTCCATCGTACTGGAAGTGTTGGGTACGGTGAGCATGAAGCTCTCGGAGGGCTTTAGCAGGCCCCTGTACTCGGCGCTCGTGGCGGTCTTCTACGCTCTGAGCATCGCGGGGCTGGCGCTCGTCATCAAGCGCATAGACGTGAGCATGGCCTACGCGGTGTGGTCGGGGTTGGGCACAGCGTTCATCGCGATGGTCGGGGTGAGCGTCTTCGGCGAGGCATTGACCGTGGTCAAGGTCGTCGCATTGGTCCTCATCGTGGTGGGGGTGGTGATGCTCAATATGGTTAGCCCGATGCACTAGACGAACCCTATTCACTCAACGTCGGGGATGGCAAATTCTCAGAAGGCCGTATGCAGCATCCTGCTTAGAGCGCATTTCGAAACCCCTGTACGGGTGTCAGGGTCCGTGTGTGCAGCGGGCAGTATTCTACGTTGGGTTCCTTCGTTTCGGGTCTGTGGCTCGTTAGACTGCATAGGTCGCAACAGGTTTTGAAATGCGCTCTTAATGAAATTCACGTACATGCACCTTCCATGCGGTAGCGTCCTAGCCCAAACAACTCTCTACGCTCTTGCCAATTCCAACCGCTGGGCGCCGTCCTTTGAGAGCAGGGCTCGAAACACCAACTCGGGTGTCGTAAGTGTTTGTATATCAGAACCAAGACGCTGCCATCATCTGAGCCAATGGTGTGAGTGTCCTCCTTTCAAAGCTCCTTCACCCCGATCCCGAGCGCTCGTCCGAGCCCTGGAAATCGCTTGACCGCGAGAAACAGGAGTACTGTCACCAGAGGGATCAAGAGCTATGCCGCTCCTACGCTGCCTATTTCTGGGACCATTTGGTAAGCCTTCGTATCTGCGAGCAATTAAGAACTCAAGCTCGCGTTTGTTTGTGCTACCCGTAGCGCCCGGGTCAGCAGCTCGCGCACCACCGGAGCGCCACGGCCCCGTCGAGTATGATCGCGGGGTTTCCCATAACCTCTGGTAGGCAGTCACCACCGAGCCCCGACCCTACTCTGCACGACCCCCGGGTTGATCGTGTTGATTCCCGGCGGTAGTAACGGATGAGGCAGCTTTCGGTGGCCCCTATCTCGCTCCAGTTGCCCAACGGTGAGGATGCATCGAGCCGCCAGTTTGGCAGCATTGACTCCTGATTTTCCGTGGTCTGATGTGGGAGGCTGCGGATAGATGTCCCTGTAGCGCTATTCCGCATGCGCGTTGCGGCCACGGATGGTGACGCGTACCCATTCTAGACTACCCTCGCTCGTCATGCTCTCGCCCTGTGTCGGCTCACAGATGATCGCCGAAGGGGTCTAGAATGGGCAAATTTGAAGTTCCGGCTTGCGACCCAGGATCTGTGGGGCTAGCCAGAGCGTTACGGGGTCCGAAGGCTTCTCGAGCAAGCCGGCGAAGTGCACGCTCGCAAAGCTGCACGGGTTGCCCGCGTAGTCGTAGCCGGGCAAGCCACCTGGTAGGCCCTCACATAGCGGGAAGAAGTAACGCTGGGTAGAGAGCTGGTGGGCATTCCTGCGTGCGTACAAGGTCGCAACAAAGCCTTGGTCGTAGACCATATAGTGCTCCCTATGTTTGGCTCGGAGTTCAAGATATAGTCGGCAATTTTCCGGGGCTCCGTGAATTGCCGAATCCAAAACAGGCCCGTGTTGACCAGTCCTGTCGTCGGCAGCGTTTCCAGTCCCCCATCTATTAGGCCCCCCCACCTTTCCAGATATCCTTCACCCCAATTGTACATATCGGGGCTATACACCAGATCGCACCGCTCGAACGCCTCCAGCGCGTCGTCGACTCGATCAAGGATGAACACGTCGTCGTCCATCACACAGCTTTCTTCAGGTGGCGAGAACAACTGGATCAACGACTTGAAAACCCACCAGTACTGTTGGGTCATCTCGATGAGTTGGGAACCGCCTATGTCTCCGACGTCCTCCATTAATCGCTGCGTCGAGACGAACTCCGCGAAGGGGAAGGCACTGGCGAACAGCTCGCGAGCCTGTTGGTTCCATTGGTGCTCACCGAACAGGATCACCTTGGAAGGTGCGTATCCGTTCAAAATCATGCTGTAGAGCCCCACTATGGTGCGAATGGGCTCTCCACCGCTCAAGCACATCTTCAGCGGCGGACCGTCCGGGTGCCTGAGACGCTCCTGAACCGCGCCAAGGTAGAAATGCACCAGATCGGCCGGCGTCCTCAGGCGAGGCTCCTTCTCCGGATCGACCAGCTGCGCGCCCCACAGCCACTCCCCGCCACTTTGCCACTGGGCTACCCGCAGCCCCTCCCCGCGCTGGACATCGATCTCGTCTCGGGTCGGCGGGTGAGCGCCCCGATCGGAGTGTATTACCTTCCCGTTGCGAGCAATCACGCATCCGTCGTCGGTCCAAAAGGCGAGCTTGCCGCTCTCCTTGATACGCAGGTGATACACGACGTGGAATCGGCGCATCTCACCCCCTAGAGATTCATGGTAAGGCTTCGTACCGCTCCTGAAGAACTCCCGCCAGTCGATGGTCCAGCACGGTTTTTCGTCGAACATCCTCCAGCAAGGCACGGGCCGGGTAGGCATGAGCGGCGCATCCCACTCGGGCTCGGAAACCCATTCACCGTCCACCACTTCGACGGGACGAGGCCACGAGCAGCCAACGATCTCGAATGGGATCCTCGTCACCCTCTTGCCTCCTGTGAGCAGTGTGCGGCAACCATCCGCCTCGGCCTCTATCTTGCGCCACGCGCTAGCCTTCATACAGGCAGATCCGAGGATCGCCCCCACGTGGGGTCATCGGGGCCCGAGGGTGTAACGCGGGGTGGCATCACCCCCGAAGGTCCGTGTGTACGAAGACGGCACACCTCACCCTTGTTCGGCGAAGTCCTTGAGCTTGAGCTTGGTCTGGTGTTCCTTCGCCCGGACCCCTCCGAGGGTTATGCCCCGAACGTAGTCTTTCTGCCAACCCCGCTTGGCGGCATCCGAATCCGGCACCTCCAGATCCTGGTTGAACTTCCCCCGGCTCTCGGCCCACCGCTCGTAGGCCTCCGCGAGCGCCGGCTCTTCCCCAATCTCGCAGATTTCCGGCTCGAAGGCCTCGAGCTCTCCTCGCCTGCGCGGCACGATCATGCAGATCGGCTCGTCCGCCTCGAAGACCACGGGGAGGTCGGCCTGGGTGAGCTTCCAGTTCATGGTGAAGGTGGATTCCAGCCAGTCGGTCTCCACGATCCCCTCTAGCGCGTACGCCCCGTCCTTGGGCCAGTTCGCCGGGCCGCGGACCTGGAGGTTGTAGCCAGGGGAGGTCCTGAAAAGGAAGGGCAGATTCCAGGTGAGTATCCCGTTACCGAAGTGGCTACTCGCGAAGTTTGCTTCCTCCCCGTCCAAGGATTCTATCTCGACATCCGAGACGTCGTTGCCGCCGTTCCAGGTCGCGCGCAGCGCATGGCTGTTTAGGACGAACCAACCGGCTTGGGCGGCGATCCTCAAGGGCAGGCAACGGTTGGCGAACCGATAAGGGGTGGCGTCCATCCAGTCGCGATCGGCGGGCGCCACGACGATGCGCATCGGTGGCCAGGGTCCGGTGCGGTAAGCGATCAGTTTGGGGCTTTGGCCTTTGTCGCTTCTTCCCTTGGGGTCCTCTACGGCGCCCTTAGACACTGCGCTCTCCTTTGCCCGCGTTCGGGGCGATTTCCTTCCCGTCCTCGTTGTTGCGGGGCTGCTTCGTCTCGTCCTCTTCGCCCAGGCGGGCGGCCTCCTCGCTGAGCTCCTTCATCCCGATCCGAAGGATCTTCCGAATTCCGGCAGCCGCTTGGCCCCGAAAACAAGAGCTTAAGATTACCAGAAGGATCAGTAGCTCTGCTCCTCCCATGCTGCCTATCCCTGGGATCATTCTGGAAACCCTTCGTTCTTTAAGCGTTCTTCGTCTCATGGCGCCTGCGCCAGCGCGAGCACCGCTGGGGCGCCCACGGCTAGCTCAGAGGCTACCCGACCCTGCTCGTCGATGAGTACGGCGGATGGCGTACCGGGCGCATCGAAGGCCCGTCGCTGCGGCGAGCTGCGCGTCGAGCAATACCGGCGAGCTCAGGCTCATCTTCCTTGTGGCCTCCTCGGAACCGGTCGAGACAACAAGGAGCATAGGCGCCTCTTCTGGGTCGTTATCCTCCCAGGCTCTCAGGTCGGGGAGCATCTCCCCGCAGAATTGGCATTCCGGATCCCAGAAGAGCACGACCAGCCTCGTGCCCCTGAAAGACCTCAAGGAGACGATCGCACCGTTCAGGTCCGGAAGCTCTATCTGAGGGGCGTGTGTGCCCACCACAGTTCGGCTGCGCTCCGCCACCGCGTGCTCCAGGAGGGCGCTTATGGCATCCGGACCCTCGAAGACCCCGCTGCCGATCGTGCCATCGGACCGGACGAGCACCGCGCTCGGCGTGGCCCCGACCTCGTAGGCCTCCGAGACCTCCCCATCTTGCTGTATCAGGATACCCCTCAACCCGTGCTCGGTTCTCTTGGCGCGGTTCTCCTCGACAGTGCCCCGGCTCACGAGCGAGATGGTCAGCTCCTCGGCGTGCTCTTTCTGCCAGCGGCGTATCTCCGGGAGCATCGCTGTGCAGGAGCCGCAGTTCGGGTCGGTGAACAGCAGCATTACCGGCTTCCCTGAGGCGCGCAAGGACGCCAACGTGAGCATCTCGCCATGGAGGTCCGGGAGCTCGAAGTCCGGCGCCGTGCTCCCGATCGGTAGCCCAACCGTCGGTTGGGCAGCCACGCCGCCGTCGGGGGATGTCGCCGCACCGCCGCCGAGTCCCTCCTCCAGCGCTTCCACGCGCATCAGGAGGCGCCCGTTCTGCCTGAGCAGGTTGAGGAGCAACAACCCCTGGATGGCCAACACACCGAGCACGGCCATTCCAACGACGAGACCCACAACCTGGGCCGCCGAGAGGCCCGCGAGCCAACCCACCGCGCTGGGGCCAGCATCACCGTAGCCCCGCCAGACTACGAAGCCGGCAACGGCGGCCAGCCCGCCGTTGCGCGCAAGCATCTTCCAGCTGGCGGGTTCCGAGTGCAGCTGCCCGAAGCAATGGCACTCCGGCTTGTGGCCACGGGCAAGGTTGGCGGCGATACCCGCGCCGAACAGGAACAGGAGCGCGAGTGCCCCCACGGCGCCCCACCAGGCGGTGGCGGCCGGTATGAGAGCGGCCGCTACCGCAAGCTCGGCCACTGGTAGCAACGTAGTAAACGCGCCCGCCAGCGGAGCGGGCACCCCGAAGTCGACCGCGGATCGCCGCGATCCTTCGCGATCCGCGAGCTTGGCCGCACCTGCCACGACGAAGACCCCGGCAAGTAGCAAACGCGCTAGGAGCAGCGCGAGATCCATGAAGTGCCCTCTCTAGCGCTCCTTCGAGCGCCCGGCGCGGGGATGACCCCATTCGCAACACTCATCCGGGGTCCTCCCGGAAGGCGCCCACCGCGCCGGCTAGTACCTGACTAGTCTTTCGCTCCTCTTACCCACCTTACGGTGGTGGCGGCCCTGGTGGTGGCGGCGGCGGCGATGGCGGCGGCGGCGATGGTGGCGGCGGCGGCGATGGCGGCGGCGGCGATGGTTGCTGCCTTCTCCTACAACGCTTTTCGCCGTCGGTACCGCGCCTGCACTCTAACGTACCGCAACACTCAGGCCTATCCCCCCCGCAGCGCTGTCCTCGAGTGCGACATGTGCGTCTACAACGCTTTTCGCCGTCGGTGCCGCGCCTGCACTCTAACGTACCGCAACACTCAGGCCTATCCCCCCCGCAGCGCTGTCCTCGAGTGCGACATGTGCGCCTTGCTTCTGCGACACTAGCCGGGAGTAGTGAACCGAGTACACTAGCGGCAAAGAGCTTCAGCGATCGCCGCCGGGTGATCGTGCCCGCAGCTAGTCTTCGCGTCAACTCATCGAAGGTGTCGTCCCTTCTAGAATCTTCCGACACTAGATCACCCCTTTCCACGCTGATCGGGTGTACTATGCATGAAATGCAGCAGAATGTCAAATGATTCGGAGATCTGAAGCTTATCGCCGACACTGAAAGTTGGTCAGATTGGCAGCGTATTATATTGATATGCTCGTGCTGCCAGTTCCTCTGCACGACGGATATAGCGCATGGTTGTCTTGGGATCCGAGTGGCCGAGGAACTGTTGAATGACGAGGAGGGGGGCTTCGTTCAGGGCCATGTTGGTGCCGACGGTGTGGCGGATCGAGTGCGGAGAGATGGCCTTGGTTATGCCGGCGGCGCGGACGTACTTCTTTACTACGTTCTGGACGGAGCGGGTCGTGAGGGTTTTGTCCTTGCCGACACGCGAGAGAAGGACAGGCTTTCGGGCGTCGAGGTGGGAGTTGAAGGAGCGTTTGGTGAGGAGGACGAAGCGCTGGACGAGCTGCCAGAGCTCCGGTGAGAGCGGAACGTTTCGGACCTTGTCTCCCTTACCGCGCACGCGCAGCAGGATCTCGCCCCGTCCCACATCCTGGAAGTCCCCGATCCGGATGTCCACTACCTCGGCCTCCCGCAAGCCACAGCCGGCCATGATGGCGAGCAGCACGTAGTCGCGGTAGTTGGTTGTCCGGGCGGCGCTCAGCATGCGCGAGAGCTCGTCTTCGGTGAGGACGTTGTAGGAAGGGTCCTGGCGTACTCTGGGGCTCTTGGCAAAGAAGCGCAGAGCCTCCGGGTTGACCGCGGTAGCCCCGGCCATGTAGGTGAAGATAAGGAACCGCCGCAAGGCCGCGAGCTTCTTGGCCGCCGTAGCCGACGCATAAGTCTTTATCAGGTGCTCCCGATATAGCGAGAGATCCTCCGCCGTGAGCTCCTCCAGCCCCTTCCCTATCTCACCCTCCAGATATGAGAGGAACATGCGGAGCTCTGTATTATAGGTTTTTATGGTCTGAGGGGCGGTGAGGGTACGGAGGTAGACGGAGATGAGGCGGTCCGGGTCGGACTGTTGTGGGGTGCGCGGAGCGAAGTGCGGCTCTTGTATGGGTTCCGGGAGGTTACTGGCTCGGGTCATCGTAGGTGATGAGCGAGACGACGGGGTAAGGGTCGAGGCGGGAGCGACCGTCGAGGTAGGAGAGCTCTATGAGGAAGGCGACGCCGGCTACGATACCGCCTGCGTTCTCGACGAGCTGGCACATGGCGCGGGCGGTGCCGCCCGTGGCGAGGAGGTCGTCGGTGACGAGGACGCGGGTCCCTGGCGGTATAGCGTCGGCGTGGGATTCCAGGGCGTCGGTGCCGTACTCGAGCTCGTAGGTGGCGGCGATGGTTTCGCGGGGGAGCTTGTTCGGTTTGCGGGCGAGGACGAGGCCTTTGCGGGCGCGGTATGCGAGGGCCGTGCCGAAGACGAAGCCGCGAGCCTCGGCCGAGAGGATCCTGTCGTATTCGAGGTCTTCCGTTAGGCCGGCGAGGGCGTCAACGGCGAGGTGGAGGGCTTCACCGTCTTCTATGAGGGGCGTTATGTCCTTGAAGGAGACGCCCGGCTTGGGGAAATCGGGGACGGTTCGGATGTGACGCTCGACCTCGCGCGCTACTTCTTCTCTAGGGTAGCCCACGGAGGGACTCAAGGGACGAAGGTTTCGATGACGTTCGCCATCATCAACTCCTTCATGCGCGCGTCCACGGAGGCGAGGTGGCGCGCCTTGTTCATCGCCTCGAGGACCCGTTGCTCGTCGCCGCTGCGCAGCTCGGGGTTCAGGATCTGCTTGAACATCGCCCCCTCGCGCTCGACGGCGGCCATGATGCCGCGCAGGTGCCTGGGTTGGATCGCGTACTTCGCCATCTCGAGGGCCATGCGGGCTATCTCGACGTCGCGCTGGGTTAGCTCGCCGCTGCGCCCGATCACGCCCACGGCCATCAGGTCGTCCACGAAGCGCGTCTCTGTCTCCAGGGTCTCGGCCAGCTCGTCGCGGGTGTAGGTCCTGTCTTCGAGGACCCTGGAGAGGTCGCCGGCCGAGTCCGTGCTCGTCACCGGCGCTCCACCCTCGATTCGCTTCTTGATGACCTTTAGCGGGAGGTACTCCTTGTCCTGGAGAGTGAGGATGTAGCGCAGGAGCTCTATGTCCTGGTTGGAGAAGAGCCTGTACCCGCCGCGCGTGCGGCTCAGGTTGATCAGGCGCCGCCGCTCGAGGTAGCGGATCTTGCTTACCGAGAGCGTCGGAAACTCGGGTCTGAGGCGCGCGACGACCTCGCCTATAGTGTAGCTGTCCTTGGTAGTGCCGCCGTTCTCCACTGGCCGCTCCCTCTCTCGCATATTACGCTATCTACTTTCTCTCAGGCGAAAACGAACTTGAACCTGTACTTGCCGACCTGTATCTCGTCCCCATTTCGCAGGTCGACGGCGTCCACCCGAACCCGGTTGACGTAGGTGCCGTTGAGGCTGCCGACATCCCGGATCCTGTAGCCGCGCTCGCCGCGTTCGATCTCGGCGTGCTTCCTCGATACAGTAACGTCGTCGAGGAAGATGTCGCTCTCAGGGCCGCGCCCGACGGTTACGGTTGCCTCTTTTATGTCGTGCATCCGCCTGCCAGCCGTGCCTTCGACCTGGTCCAGCTCGATGAGAGCAGCCCCTTCGACTTCGGCGGCGGGAGGCACCTCAGCCCCACCCTCCTCGAAAGCCGGCGCGTAGGAGGCCGTGGACTGCCCGTGATCCAACCTCGTCCCGCACTCGGAGCAGAACTTCATCTCCGGGGTGATCTCGGCGCCGCAGTTGGCGCAAACCGTCACGCGCGCCCCCCCTCCTCCAACAACACCAACAACGCGCGAATGTCCTCCGCTGCTTCTTCCCAATCGAACGCCTCTCCCCCCGAATCGACGTTAACACCCATAAGCCGAAGTATAACTCCCCCTGAACCTGAAGTACATACTTAGAGGGCGGGACTTTAGTACCAGACTAGTCTTCATCTTCTATAAGCGAGCGGACGAGCTCGACGTAGTCTTTCATGAGCTCTCTGGGGCGCGTTCCGTTGGCCGTGTCGGACTCTGCGTAGACGTAGAATACGGGGTTGTCCGGGTCGGGGAGCATGAGTACCCAGCCGCCATCGACATTGAGCTTGACACCGTCCGTGAGGATAGCGTCGGGGTCGCCGCCGAACCTCTCTGCGAGGCCGCGCATCACGCGCCCCTTGGCCGACCACGGGCACTCCAGCCTCTCGCGAACGACGTTGCCAAAGCGCTCGCCGAACTTGGCCCGCGTCTTCGAGAGGGGCTCTTCCCGGAACGCCTCGAGCGCGCGGGCGAGGGTTATGAAGCAGTCGGGGGCTGGGAGGAAGGTCGGGAAGATGTAGCGCCCGTCGGCCAGACCGGCGAGGTCGGCCCGTGAGGCGGCGGCCTTTATGGCGACGTTGTCCAGGCCCGTGCGGCTCCACTCTACCGTGCCGCCGTTGTCCTCGACTAGCCTGGCGTACTGGCGCGAGAGGTTTATCGGGAGCACAACCTTGCGGGGCTGCAGGCGGTCGATTAGGCAGGCGAGCATCACGTCCGGCGGGACGAACTCGCCCTTGTCATCTACGAACTGCACGTGCTCTGCTTCGGGACCGACCACGGCCCCGAAGGCGCTGCCTACAGTAGGCACGACGCGAGCGACCCGCTCTATGCCCTCTTGCAGCTCCGTCCTCACGGCGCCACCGACCGCGTTGGCGTTGGCGAAACCCTCCATGACGACGGCGTTCATGCCAAGCCGGGAGAAGACGCGGCTCGCCACGAGGCCGGCGACACCGCTGTAGAAGTCCACGACGATAGTGGCGCCTGAGGTCTTCTCGCGGTCCACGGCGCGCTCCACACGCTCCACGAACTGCTCGACGGCGCGGCCGGGGTAGATCAACTCCCCTATGTCGTCGCCGTGCGCCCTGCGGTACTCCTCGCGCACGAAGTACTTCTCGACGTCGCGTTGCTCGGGCTCTGTCATAGGCGTGGCGTCGGAGGAGAAGAAGAGGATCTCCACGTCGTCGGGGTCGTCTCCCGCGCGGGCGTGGGCGCCGGCCGAGGACTTGCCGGCGAGCACGTCGTGCCTGACGACGCCGGCGTGAGCCGCACGGAGGTCTCTAACGTTCACGCCCGTGCCGAGCAAGGCGGCCGTCATCGCCCTCTTGGCGACCTGGGCAGAGAGCGAGGAGTCGCGGCCAAGGGTTACGACTGCTCCGGGATCGAGGGTGCTGCCGAAGGAAGAGGCGAGGCGTATCACGAACTCGGGGGTCAGGTCCACGTTGAACTTCCCAGATACGACGCCGCCCCTGAACACGGTACGCAGGCCCATGGTCTCGTAGATCAGGGACTGGGTAACGTTCGCCCCGCTCTGTACCGTCTTGTGGGGGTAGACCTTGACCTCGGGCGAGATCGTGGCGCCCTCCCCGACTATGACGTCGTCGCCTAGAGCGCTGCGCTCCAGGATGCGCGCGCGGGCCTGAACGTAGGAGTTGCGCCCGATGAGGGTGTCTATGAGCTCTGCCCCCTCGCCGATGTACGTGCCCTCGGCGATGATGCTCCGCTCTACGGTAGCCCCGGCCGATATGACGACGTTGTTGCCGATCACGGTGTACGGGCTTATCTCGGCGCCCTCGTCGATGCGCACGTTGTTGCCGATGACGACGGGGCCCTCGAGCTCCTCATCGTCGACGTGCGCGCGCTGGCCTACGTAGATGTTCTCCCTCAGACGCGTCCCCGGGGGCCTGACGTCGCGCACCTCGCCGTCGAGCACGTCGCGCTGGGCCGAGGCGTACTGCTCGAGGGTGCCGATGTCCTCCCAGTAGGCGTCGGTGACGAAGCCGTAGAGGAGTCTCTCCTGGTCCAGCAACTTGGGAAAGAGATCCTTGGAGAAGTCGTACTCGCCTTCCTCGGGATCGGGTATCTCGTCCATGACAGAGGGCTCGACGAGGTAGATGCCCGTGTTCACCGTGTCGGAGAAGACCTGACCCCACGCGGGCTTCTCGAGAAAGCGCGAGATCCGCCCGTCCTCCTCGGTTATGACTATGCCGAAGTCGAGGGGGTTCTCGACGCTTTTGAGGACCATCGTCACCTCGGCGTCCTTCTCCTTGTGGGAGCTCACGACCCGCGTGAGGTCGGCGTCCGTGAGGGCGTCGCCGCTTATGATCAAGAGGCGCTCGCCCTCGAGGTCGAGTTGCTGCTCGGCCATCTTGACCGATCCCGCGGTGCCGGCCGGGGCGTCCTCTATCGAGTAACGCATGTTCACGCCCCAATCGGAGCCGTCGCCGAAGTAGTCCTGTATCTCCTCGGGCATGAACTGGAGGGTGACCACGATATCCGTGAAGCCGTGGCGCGCGAGCAGGTTAACGATGTGCTCCATGCACGGCAAGTTGACTATCCGGATCATCGGTTTGGGCTGGTCGCTCGTGAGCGGCCTCAGCCGGGTCCCCTGCCCGCCGGCCATTATTATCGCCTTCATCTAAAGCCTCACCCCTGCCTGTAGATTCGCCGCATGCGCCACGCGTACATAAGCCCCGCTACGATGGAGAGCCCGAAGCCCGCGTAGAAGATGACCTCCCCCACGACGCCCGGGCTGATCACGACGAGCGCGACCGCCCCCATGAGTACGGCCGTCGCCGCCTTGCCTACCCTGTTGACCCTGATCTTACTCCCCACCACCAGGCTCCCGAGGAGCGCCAGGAGGTCCCGCCCGACCAGTATAGCAACCGCCCAGACCGGCAAAAGGCCCCTTATGGCGAGGACCACAGCGACGCTCGAGAGCATGAGCCGGTCGGCAACCGGGTCGAGTATCTGCCCCAGCCGCGTCGGGCCGGCCCTCCTGGCGAGCTTGCCGTCTAGAAAATCTGTAAGCGCCGCCAGCACGAAGAACGCAGCCGCGAGCCCGTCGGACCCGGCTAGCAAGAGCGCCACCACGACAGGCACCATGATCAGCCGTAGCAAGGACAGAGCGTTGGGCACGGTGAACACCCGATCTTCCAGGCTTCTTGCTTCGTCAGCTCCGGGCATACCTCTAACGGCTGCTCTTAACCCTTATCCTTACGCTTACCCCCCACAGATCATACCTTTTCCTGAGAGAGTTCTCCACGTAGCGCAGGTAAGAATCGGGCAGATCTTTCGGCCTGTTGGCGAAGAGCGTCAAGCGAGGGGGAGCCGTCCTGGTCTGGGTAGCGTACCGGATCTTGACGCCCCTTGGCGGGGCGTTGCGCGCGACTACCTCGTTTATGAACTCCGCGACTTCGTGGGTCGGGATTCGCAGGTTGTAAGCCCGGTGGAGCCGGGCGGCGAGGGGAAGTACCTGATCCACGCCCTCGCCAGTGAGCGCAGAGATGGGAAGAGCGGGCGGCTTCAGGTCGGTCATCCGGGCGAAGAGCTGGCCTTCGATCTCCCGGATGCTCTCCCTGGGTACCAGGTCCCGCTTGTTTATGAGTACCCCACACGAGGAGCCTGCCTCTTCTATCTGGCGCGCTATGGCGAGGTCGCCCGCCACAAGCCCATCCACAGCGTCAACGAGGAGCAGCGAGACCTCAGATAGCCTGATGGCCTCGGCCGTCCTCAGCGAGGAGTAGTAGGGTACGCCGCTCGCGCGTTTTGCGGTGCGGCTCACCCCTGCGGTGTCGAGCACGAGGAAGCGCACCGGTTCGCCGTTTACATCCACTTCGACCTCGCCGGCGACGGCGTCGGTAGTCGTGCCCGCCTCCTCGGAGACGACCGCCCTGTCGGCGCCGAGCAGGCGGTTCAGGAGCGTGCTCTTGCCCACGTTGGGACGGCCGACTATGGCTAGCCTCGGCAACCCTTCTTCCTCGTCCAACTCGGAGTCCGGCAGGAGCGCAATTACCTCGTCGAGGAGGTCTCCGACCCCGATGCCGTGCAGCGCCGAGATCGCGTGCGGCTCCCCCTCGCCTAGAGCGTAGAAACCGTAGCGCTCGGTGTCGTCGGAGGGGTTATCCAGCTTGTTGACCGCGAGGACAACCTTGCCGCTCGCCCTCCTGAGCTGGCTGGCGATCGCCGCGTCCGCCTCTGTCGTCCCGAGCCTGGCGTCGACGACGTGCAGGATCACGTCGGCTTCCTCGACGGCTACGTTAGCCTGCAGGGTAACGAGCGACTGCAGACCGACCCTGGCGGCGGGCTCCAACCCGCCCGTATCTACGAGTACGAAGTCCCTGCCGGCCCACTCGGCGCGATTGTACCCCCTGTCGCGCGTGGTCCCCGGCTCGTCGGAGACCACGGCCCCGCGGCGCCCCATGATGCGGTTGACCAGGGAGCTCTTGCCGACGTTGGGCGCCCCGACCACCGCAACGACTGGTGCTCTACTCACCTTCTCTACGCCCCGCCGGGCAGGGCGTAGACGGTGCGCAGCACCTCGTCGGCCGCTGCCCGATACTCTTCCCTGCCGCGCAGAGTCGGGTCCAGGGTGATCTGGTCCCCGACGTAGACGTGAAGCTTCTCGCCGCGCAGCCTGCCGCGCAGGCCCGGACTCCTGCCGATGAATACGGGCACTACCGGGGCGCCCGCGCGCACCGCGAGCAGAACAGTTCCGCTCTTGGCCGCCCTCGAGTCCTCCCTGAGTCCTCCCCAGTGCGGTGGGTCCCCTCGGGGAAGATCCCGAGCGTCCATCCCCTCGCCAGGAAGTTGAGAGCGGTCCGCAACCCGGCGCGACTGTCGCCCTGGCGGTCCACGGGGAAGGTGCCGATAAAGTAGAAGAAAGCCCTGAACGGGAAGGCGAAGAGCTCCTTCTTGCCCATCCATTGCACCCTGCGCGGGATGGCCATGCACACGTAGACGGGATCCAGGTACTGCGAGTGGTTGGCCGCGACGACAAGCGCCCCTTTGCGCGGGACTTTCTCCGCGCCGTGCACGGTGAACCCCCACAGTATTCGTCCGAGCACGAGCATCATCCACCTGAACAGCTTGTAGCGCGAGGACATCTCCTCCGGTGTGCTCCGGTTCCTGGGAGATTCCAGGACTTCCATCACGCTCCCTTCTCACGGAGGCCGCGCACGAGCTCCAGCACGCGCGAGACTACCCCTTCCAGGCTCAGAGAGGTAGTATCGAGGATGACGGCGTCGGGGGCTGGCTTGAGCGGGGAGGTCTCGCGCTCGGAGTCCTGGCGGTCGCGCTGGCTCATGGCCTCCTTGATGCGGTCGAGCTCAGCTTCGCGGCCCGTCTGGTGCGCCCTCCTGCGCGCCCGCTCCTCCGGCGCCGCCGAGAGGTACACCTTGAGCTCCGCCTCGGGCAGCACGACCGTACCGATGTCGCGGCCCTCCACCACGGCCCCGCCCTGCTGGTTCGCCCTCCGCGCGGCCTCCCGCTGCACGTCGAGGAGCACGGCCCGCACCTCGGGCCTCGCCGAGACAACCGAGGCCGCGGCCGAGACCTCCGGCGTGCGCAACTCGTCCTCGGGGACGGGCTTTCCGTCCACGCGAGCGCCCCCCGCGTCGAGGCTGACGCGGCGGGCGACGCCGGCCAGAGACGCCCCGTCATCGAGGCTCACGCCCTCCTGGAGCGCCACGAGAGCCACGGCCCGGTATACGGCCCCCGTGTTCAGGTTGATGAAGCCGAGCTCGTCTGCGATCGCCCGCGCTACCGAGCTCTTGCCGCTCCCGGCCGGCCCGTCTATTGTTATTAGAAGTCCCTCCATCGGCCCCCGAGTATATCTGATGGCCCTACCGCTTCACCGCAAAGTGTCGAGTCGGTCGAAGTAGTCAGGGAACGTCTTGGTGACTACCACGGGGTCCTGGATCCTGATTCCCGGCGCTACCAGCCCCGTGACGGCGAAGGCCATCGCCATCCTATGGTCCCCATAGGTCTTTACCACCGCCGGCCTGACGGTCCCTGGCATAATGCGCAGCCCATCCCGGCTCTCCTCCACAGAGATCCCGAGCCGCCCGAGCTCCGTCGCCACGGCGGATATCCGATCCGTCTCCTGGTAGCGGGTGTGCCCGACGTTTTTTATGACGGTCGGCGTCGAGGCGAACGGCGCTATGGCACCAAGCGTCATCATCGTGTCCGAGAAGGCACTCATGTCCACCTCTACACCCCGCAGCCGGTCCGGGCCTCTCACCTCTACCTGACCTTCGCCCGTCTCTACCTCGCAACCCATCTCGCCCAATACCTTCGCAAAGCGCAGGTCCCCCTGCGGAGATCCCGCCCCGAGCCCCGGTATCCGCACCGTTCCACCCGTAACCGCCGCCGCAGCCATGAAGTAGGAGGCCGCCGAAGCGTCCGGCTCCACCTCGTACTCCCGCGCCTGGTAAACCCCCGGCTCAACGATGTACCTCGCCTGCCCTCTTCCAACCTCCACCCCGAATGCCCGCATCACCTCCTCCGTGATGCCGACGTAGGGCCACTCATCTCTGCCTTCGACCTCGAGCATCACCGGCTCCCTGGCGTACGGCGCGGCCATCAGCAGCCCGCTCACGAACTGGCTACTGCTCTTTGCGCGCACTCTGGCCGTCCCTCCCCGAAAACCACCACCCTCGACGCGCAAGGGAAACCGCCGGTCCTCCTCAACGTATCCAACCCCCGCGCCAAGTAGCCGCATCGCGTCAACGAGGTCCCCAACCGGCCGCTCCCGCATCCTCGGCGTGCCATCTACCACGTAAGGCCCCTCCCCCAACGCGAGAGCCGGCGGCAGAAAGCGCGCTACCGTCCCCGCGTTCCCCACGTAGACCTCTAACTCCCGCTCGGGTATTATGCTGCTTTCTCCGGTGATGCTAGTCTCTCCGGTCCTGCGGTTGGCGCGGACGGCGAAGCCGAGCCGGACGAGGGCGTGCATCAGCCAGTACGAGTCGTCGGAGAAGAGGGTATTTCTTATGGTGGAGGTGCCGTTGGCTAGGGCGGCGATGAGGAGGGCGCGGTTGGTGACGCTCTTGGAGCCGGGGACGCGGACGGTGGCGTCTAGCGGTCCGTCGAGTGGCTCTATCTCCAGCTCGTGCGGGAAGGCGCCGCGCACGTCCTCGAGGGTGAAGTCCACGCCCGGTACGCCCGTTACGGGCCTCATCCTAGCGCCTCCAGCTCGCTTTCCGAGAGGGCGCGGTAGTCGCCCTCGGGGAGGTCACCGAGAGCGACAGGGCCCACACGCGTCCTTTTCAACGAGATGAGGTCGAGGCCGGCGGCGACGCACGCTCTGCGTATTATGCGGTTACGGCCCTCGTGGATGGTGAGGCGCAAGGTGGTTGTCGAGCCGTGCTGGCGCACCTTCTCCAGCTTCGGGGGGAGCATCTTGCCGTCCTCGAGGGTGGGACCTGCGGCGAGGGCGGCGAGGGCCAGGGGTGGGGCCGGGTTTCGGACGGTCAGCTCGTACTCTTTATCTATCTCGGAGGAAGGGTGAGCGATGCGGTGCGCCAGAGTGCCGTCGTTGGTCAGGAGCAGGAGGCCAGTGGTGGCGGCGTCCAGGCGGCCTACGGGGACGAGGCCTTGCAGGGGAGGCATGAGGTCCTTGATGGTCGGGCGGTCGCGGCCCGGCTCGTCCTTGAGGGTGGTGAGGTAGCCTGCGGGTTTGTTGAGAGCGAGGTAGGCTGGATGTTCCGGGAGGGTGACGGGGCGTCCGTCGAGGAGCACGCTGTCGTGGGGGGAGACGGTGGCGCCGAGGGTCGCTGCCTCGCCGTTTACGGAGACGCGGCCGGCGGAGATCAGGGCCTCAGCCTTGCGGCGGGAGGGGGAAGCGCCAGCGCGGGCGAGAAACGCCTGAAGGCGCATGTCAAGCGCTCTCCGGGGCTTCGCCGGCCGCGTGCAGGCGCTCGCGGACGCGGGCGAGCTCCTCCTCCCCGACGAGGGTCTCAAGTGGTGGGAACTCCTCGCGGGAGGCGGCGCCGGCGGCCACGAGGAGCTCCTCGGTCACGTCGAGGAGGGCCGGGGAGCCGGGGCTCTCGCGATCTGCTCCGACCTCGGCGAGCAGGCCGCGGTCGATCAGGTTGCGCACGACGGCGTCGGAGTTGACGCCCCGCACCGCGGAGATCGCAGACCGGGTAAGGGGTCCGTGGTAGAGGGCGCAGGAGAGCACCTCGTAGGCGGCGCCCGAGACGGGCGCGGGTCGCGCCTCGTCGCGGAAGCGCTCGACGGCGGAAGCGCACGCGGGGTTCGTAGAGAGCAAATACCCGCCCGCGACGTTGCGGAGCACGATGCCCGAGTTATCCGGCGAGTAACGCTCCTCGAGGTCGGAGAGGGCCGCACCTACCTCTGGTTCGGGGAGGCCCGTTGCAGAGCTCAGGGTGCTGAGGCCGACCGGGCGCGAGCTCGTCAGGAGGACGGCCTCGAGGAGGTGGGCGGCTCTGGGCCGGCTCACTCGATGGGCTCCAGGGTGAGGGGGCCCAGAGGCTCGGCCTGGCGCGAGCACCAGGTGGCCCTCGTGGGCGAGCGAGAGGGCGGCGGCGAAGGCCACGGCGGAGCGGAGCCGGCCCATGTCCCTGACGAGCTCCTCGTATGGGACGGGGCCGCCTCCCGCGAGTGCTGAGCGTATGAGGGAGGCGAGCTCCTGGAGGGTCACGGTAATGGGCCCGAGATGCCTCACAGGCGGCTCGGCGGGACGCGAGAAGGAGCGGCGCGCGGCCTCGAGGATACGGTCCGGGTCTAACCGCAGGCGGCCCGGCCGCGGCGGCAGGATGTGGGCGGAGGGGTAGTGTCCCGCGTTTGCTCGAAACCGCTCGCGCAGGGCCTGTGCGCCGCGGCTGACCATTAAGGTAGCGGGTGAGCCGCCCAGCGAGCTGCTCAGGCGAGAGGGCTTCCTCCACTTCATCTTCGCCGTCTTCGGAGAGCGGGAGAGCTCGCGACTCTTGAGCAGGATGAGCGCGGCGGCGGAGCCAGCGAAGTCGGTGTCGCGCTCCAGGGTGTTGGGAGCCTCGGGATCACGGGCCTGGACGTAGAGGCTCGACCAGCTCGCGCAAAGGAACCTCGAAGATCTCCAGCTCCTCTTTCAGGATCAGGGCAAGGAGCCACTCGTAGGGACCGGAGTACACCTCGAGCTCGACGGTGAAGTCCGAGAGGGCCCTATCCAGGGTCACCTGGCCTCCGAGTGGAGCGGCAACACAGAGGAGAGGGCGTTGTGCTCGGTGCCGGTGGCGCGGGCGAGGACGGAGTCCACGACGCGTCCCTCGGCGACGACGACGCCGCGGCCGAGCCCCGGGTCCGCGTTGATGGCGTCCGCGAGCCCGCGCCGGCTACCTCTCGCACGTAGGTGAACAGCGCGTTCGAGAGCGCTCTCGTTGCGGTGACGGGGACGGAGGCGGGGACGTTCTTGACGCAGTAGTGGATGACGCCGGCCTCGACGAAGGTGGGATCATCGAGCGTGGTCGGCCGGGAGGTCTCCACACACCCGCCGTTATCCACGTCGACGTCCACTATGACGCTTCCGGCCTTCATTCCCTCGACCGTCTGGCGGTCCACGAGAGCTGGCGTCCGGGAGCCCACCACGTGGATAGCCCCTATGAGGAGGTCGAGCGTTGAGGACTGCATTCCTTATCGCCATGCTGCTCGCGGCCAGAGTCGTGACGCCCCTCGGAGAGGCCTCCTCGAGACGCCTGAGACGGTCGAGGTCGCGGTCTATCACGACGACGCGCGCTCCGAGGCCGCTCGACATCCTGGCAGCGGCCGACCCGACGATGCCGCAGCCAAGGATCACCACCCGCCCCGGCCTCACCCCTGTCGAGCCGCCGAGCAGTATGCCCCGCCCGCCCGAGGGGCGCTGCAGGTAATGAGCCCCGATCTGAGGCGTGATGCGGCCGGCGATCTCGCTCATCGGAGCGAGGACCGGCAGACCCCCCCTGCGGTCGCGGATGGCCTCCATCGCGAAGGCGACGCACCGGGAGTCGAGGAGCGCCCGCATGAGCCCGGCGTTCACCTGCAGCGAGAGGAAGGCGAAGAGGATCAAGCCTTCCCTGAGGTAGCGGTACTCCTCTTGTGTAGGTCCGTAGACCTTGACGACGAGCTCGGAGTCTTCGTAGACGCGGCCCGCCTCCCTGACGAGTACGCGCGCCGGCCTCCTCGTAGCGCTCGTCGGGGATGCTCGACGCCTCGCCTGCCCCGGCCTCGACCAGCACGCGGTGACCTGCGCGGGCGAGCTCATGCACGGCGTGCGGGGCGAGCGCCACCCGGCTCTCGCCCGGCGAGACCTCCCTCGGCACCCCGATCCTCACCGGGGGAACTCCTCGCCGAGGGCGAGTGCTACTGCTGCTGCGGCAGCATCGAAAAAGGCTGTGTCTTCTTCGTAAAAGCGTCCCATACTCTCGAAGGTTACCCCGAAGCGCGCATCCAATCCACCCGCCCCGTAGGGCACCTGCACGCAGGAGTGGCGCATCGGGATCTCCCGGTCAGGGATCTCCCGGTCGAAGACCCGGGCAGTATTGCCAAGGGGGAAAGCCACCCGACAGCCCCCAAGTATCGCAGCCAGGGCGGCCCGGGTATGGTGAGATAGTCCTCTGTGCCGCCCTCGCGGGTCGGCCCCGGAGATTCGGGGCGCAAGAACAGGCTCGCCCCCAAGAGAAATGGCCGCGTTCGCCGCGATCGCGGCAGCCATCCCGCCGTGGCCTTCCGGCGTGCCGGTGCCCAGGATGCCCGGCCCTATCCCGACGAGTACGAGCTCCGCCACTTCCGCGGCCGCAAGTAGCCCTGAATAGACGTTCACTGCCTCGAGATCGCCGCCGAAGCAGTTTCCACAAGAGACAACCGTACGCAGCAGCCCCTTCCCTTTCAGCTCCTGAACAGCGTTGGAGAGTGCGACAGGCAGAGCTCCACCCTCCTGCCAGACGAAAGCCACGCTGCACCCCGGACGAAGGGCGCCCGCCGCGCAGCAGGACGGAGCCAGGTGCGAGTGAAGCGGCAGTACGACGATCGGAACTCCGTCGAGAGTCTCGGCCTGAGGCGCGGCCAACGCCGGAAACTGCAGCGGCGTGTATGGGAGCTTGACGAAGTGGTTCGCGTTGGCGGGAACCACCTCCGCAGCCGCGCGTGGCAAGATCACCGCCACGCCGCCCGTGCCAAGTTTCATCTCCAGCCCTACCGTGTTGGCCGCGACCTCATCCCCTTCCACAGGAGGATACCCCAGCTCCCGGTAGAAGACGCCGGGGACCCGCTTGCCCGAGAGGGGACCTTCGAGTAACTCGATCTCGGCAAGGTCCGCCGAAACGGCGAGCACGCGGGCGCGCCGCAGGACGGGCGGGGTCTGCTGGTCTCTCAGATGAGGCTCCACGAGGGGTGTGACCGGAGGAAGTCGCGCAGGAGCCCTTCGTTGCCTCCGACTCCGAGGTAGGCGTCTGCCCGCTGCGCGGCCGGAGTCCACGAGGCCTCGAAACAGACGGAGAGGCCCGCTTCTCCGAGCTGGCGCGCGAGCACTTCCACCGCAAGCGGCGAGGCTACCCCAGGCGGCACGGATCTCACCGCCCCGACCTCGAGCGTCGCCTCCGTGAGGGCCGCAACCCTCATCAAAGAGCGCAATACCTCGCCGAGGGCCGCGCCGAGGTCGGCCCGGGTGAGGGCCCTGATCTCGCCGGCGAGGCGCCGCGTGGCCGAACCCGGATCATCCGCCTCGGTGAAGCGACAGCGCGCGGGTCCAGGCGGCTCGCAGAGCGCCGGCCCTTCGGGTACGTCCTCAGGGCTCCGCCACGCGAGCGTAGCGCTGAACTCGGCGGCGCCGGCGACGCGGGGCGCGATCGTGCCCGCGGGTGCGTCGGGCAGCAGGGCGAGGGACCAGCGCGGGCGTTCCCCGCCGACGACGGAGCCAGGATTCGTTCGATGCTGCGCCCTAAGCCTCAGCTGGCGGTCTGCTCCTCTGCGTGCTTGACGACCTCTGAGATGCCACCTTTTGCGCTTGCGCTCGAGCGCGGCGCCCACAAACCCGTCAAAGAGCGGGTGCGGCCTCACGGGCCGGCTCTTGAACTCGGGGTGGAACTGGCTCCCGATAAAGAAAGGGTGGTCCTTTAGCTCGGCGATCTCTACCAGGCGCCCGTCAGGGGAGGTGCCGGAGAAGACCATCCCGGCTTCCTGCAGGGCGTCCCTGTAGCGGTTGTTCACCTCGTAGCGGTGGCGGTGCCTCTCGTAGACCAGCTCGTGGTCGTAGACCTCTGCAGCCAGAGTATCGGGAGCTATCTTGCACGGCCAGCGCCCGAGGCGCATCGTGCCGCCCATATCTACCCCTACCTGGTCCGGCATGATGTCTATCACCGGGTGCGGGGTGTCCTGCTCGAACTCGGTCGAGTTGGCCATCTCGAGGCCGGCCACGTTGCGGGCGAACTCGATGACCTCTATCTGCATGCCCAGACAGAGACCCAGGTAAGGCGTGCCGGTCTCCCTGGCGTAGCGTGCCGCCTCGATCTTGCCCTCCGCGCCCCTGTGTCCGAAGCCAGGCAACACCAGGACCCCGTCGGCGGCGGCCAGGCGCCGCGCGACCGCTTCGCGGTCCGTGAGCTGCTCGGAGTCCACCCAGTCCAGCTCCGCCCGCACGCCGTGGGCTCCACCGGCGTGCGCCAGAGCCTCGACGACGGAGAGGTAGGCGTCCTGCAGCTTGATGTACTTTCCAATGATAGCGACCCTGACCGTCTCTTCGGCCCCGAGCATGCGCGAGACGAGGGCGCGCCACTCGTCGAGGTCCGCGCGCACCGCCGGGAGCCCTAGCTTCTCCAGCACGAGCTCGTCAAGGGCCTCCTCGTGCAGGCTGAGCGGGATCGCATAGAGGTTCGGGGCGTCCTCGGCGGGGATGACGGAGGCCAGCTCCGTGTCGGCGAAGAGCGCTATCTTCTTCCTTATGTCCTCGCCTATGGGCCTGTCAGCCCGGCAGATCAGGATGTCGGGCGAGATGCCGATCTCCCTTAGCCTCTGAGCGGAATGCTGCGTCGGCTTGGTCTTGAGCTCGCCCGCAGCCTCGATGTAGGGCACGTAGGAGACGTGGACGTAGAGGACGTTGCTCCTCCCGACGTCGTTCCTGAACTGCCGGATCGCCTCCAGAAAAGGCAGGCTCTCGATGTCGCCTACCGTCCCCCCTATCTCGGTGATGACGATGTCCTTGTCCTGCCCCAGGCGCCCGATCCTGTTCTTTATCTCGTTGGTTATGTGCGGGATGACCTGCACGGTCGCCCCGAGGTAGTCTCCCCTCCTCTCGCGGCTTATGACCTCCCAGTACACGCTCCCCGCCGTGACGTTAGAGAGCTTGCCCAGGTTCTCGTCGAGGAAACGCTCGTAGTGGCCGAGATCCAGGTCCGTCTCGGCCCCGTCCTCGGTGACGAAGACCTCGCCGTGCTGGTACGGGTTCATGGTCCCAGGATCCACGTTTATGTACGGGTCGAACTTCTGCAGCACCACCCTGTAGCCCCTCGACTTGAGGAGCATCCCGAGCGCCGCGGCACTGGTCCCCTTGCCGATGGACGACACGACGCCGCCCGTAACGAAGATATACTTGGTCTCACTCATCGCGCCCCCAATAGTCGAACCTCCGTAATGCTCCTACCTCCTCTATTACATGGGATATTGACGAGAACTCGGCCACGATGGTGAGGCCGAAGATCGCCACCCCGGCGACCCACCAGACCGCGCCCGGCCCGCTCGTCACCGCGAGGTAGCCCAGAACAGCTCCCCAGACCGCGGCTCCTGCATCACCGATCATGATACGACCTTTCACATCAAAATAAAATAGCGCGATGGCTCCACCTACCACGCCCGCAACCGCTACCACCCCACCATACGGCGCCACAAACAGCAAGACCACCACCAGAACACCGAGGAACTTGAGCGCCCGCCCGGGCCGCACGTCGAAAAGGTTGGCCAGATTGGCGCAGCCGGCCAACAGAAAACCGGCAACCAGCGCCCTCCATCCCACCCCGAATACACTTGCCCCGAAGAGCAGCGCCCCACCCCCTAGCACCACCACCTTCAATAGCCCCGTCGTGACCCTCCCCCGCCTCAACGCCCCCAGGTGCCCCGAAAACCCCCTCTCACCCGCCCCACCCCACCTGTCGTCCGCGAACCCCACGAGCCCAGCCACAAGCGAATACGCCAGGTACGCATTCCCACCTTCGCCCACTTCCAGTACACCAGCGAGGGCGCCAACCAGCGTTAAAAGTATTATGGGTAAAAAGGCGAGCCCGGCTGAGGTTGGGATGGTATGGCCTGCGAAGTTCTGGCGCTTCGGGAGGTAGGGTTGGCAGAGGGCCAGGGTGAGGAGAGCAAGGGCGGCGCCGGTGGTGGCGAGGAGCAGAGGTGTGATCACCACGGGATACGGGCTCCGTGGAGGGCGCGGACTACGTCGAGGCCCTGGCGGGCGCGGTGGGCGAAGCCGCGGAGGTTGCGGCCAGTGGGACGGTGCGTGAGGGAGAGCGGGATCTCGAGTGGTTCGATCCCGGCGGCGAGGAGGTCGAGGGTCATGCCGACCTCGGCACCGAAGCCGGGGGCGATGCCGGGAAGGATATCGAGGGCGGGGGCGAGCAGGGCGCGCTGGCCGGAGAGTGGCTCCGAGGGGACGTGGCCGGTGCGGCTGGCGATGGCGCTCCTGGCAAATCTCTTTACGAGGCCGAAGCCGCCCTTCGTGGCGGCGGGAGGGAAGGCGGCGATGGAGGCGGGGATATCTTCGTCGAGGGCAGCGATGAGGGTGGCGAGGAGGGCGGCCGAGTGGCCGAGGTCAGCGTCTAGGACGAGAACGGCGTCGGGGGGGTGGGTGCGGATGTGGCTGAGGCCGTGGCGGAGGGCGTGGCCCTTGCCTGCGGGCTTGCCCGCAGGCGAGGCGTGGACGAGCTCGGCGCCGAGGGCCAGGGCGATGTCGGGTGTCGAGTCGCGGCTGCCGTCGTCGGCCACGATCAGGTGTGAGAGGTTGGGGATGGTGTGCAGGGCCCGCAGGGTGTCGGCGAGGGTCGCGGCCTCATCGCGGGCCGGGATCACCGCTGCCGTCTCGAGCGCCACGGCTAGCTTGGGGGAGGGAAGGCTTCGGCGGCGCTCTCCTTGGTGCCGTAAGTCCCTTCGCAATCCTCCATTTTGGCGCACCTGATGATGGCTGCGCGTCCGGCGGGTTGGTCAGCGTTGACAACGGAAGGGACGCCGGCGTCCTGGAAAAAGGAGACCTCCGTGCGTCCGGCAACGGTGGGCTCCGCGCCGATCACGCGGGTCCCGGCGTCGAGCCATATATCGAATATCCGCCTCTGGACGCTTTTCAACACCTGGAGCGTGCCTGGTTGCGCGTCAGGGGGGATCTCGCCGCCGCCGACGAAGATGATTATGTCGGGTAACTCGGCCTCTTCGCTGTCGAACCCGAGGACCTGGTCGGCGAAGTCGTCGGCGTAGCCCGAGGTAAGTTGCGTGGTCGCTTCCTGAGTGGTGAGGTCCTGGACGGTGATCTCGTCCGGGCTCGGGAGCTCGAGGGTCTCGAAGGTCGTGATGTTCGCGCCGGCCTCGGAGAGAGCGCTCTGCACGGCGCCAGACACCTCCTGGTCGGCGAAGGGCCCGGCGACCAGGGCGACGTCCTTGCCCTTGAGGCTGTCGGAGATCATCACCTCCGACATGCCTTCCAGCATCGCATCGCTGTCGGCTATCTGCTCGTCGCGGCGGGCTATCTCGCGCTGCTGGCGGTCGAGATCCTGCTGGATGCTCGTGATCTCCGCCTGCACCCGGTTGCTTACGACGCCCCTGTCCGCCATAGCCACGCCGAGCAGGATCCCGATCGCCAGCGCCAGGAAGACAGAGATCAGGGAGATCAGGTGGTACCTGAGGTCAGGCACTTCCTAGATGCCCAGAAGGAGCCGGAGCTTTATGGCGAGTATCTGGAAGATGTCGGCCAGCGAGTGGGAGGAGTATACGATCGCCGAGACGGCGACCATCGCGGCGATGACGAGCGCGACGAGCTGCCAAACGGAGACGCGGGAGGGATAGAGCTTCGAGACGCCCTTCGCGTCAACCAGGCGCGCCCCTACCTTCAGGCGGGTAAGGAAGGTCGAGGAGGCCCCTCTGCGGCCCTTGTCCAGGAACTCCACGAGGCCGACGTGGGTGCCGACGGCCACGATCAACTCGGCCCCGCACTGCTCTGCGATGAGGATGGCGACGTCCTCGGAGAGCCCGGGCGCGGGGAGCGTCTCGGCGTCTGCGATCCCCGCTGCCCTCAGGCGCTCGAGGCCGGGGCAATTCCCGTCAGGGTAGGCGTGGACCAGGAGCCGCGCGGCCAGCCTGAGACCCTCTTCGGAGACGGAGTCCATGTCGCCGAAGACCAGGTCCGGCTTCCACCCGGCCTCGAGCAGGGCGTCGGCCCCGCCGTCAACCCCGATGATGAACGGCCTGTACCTCCCGCAGGTACGTCCTCAGGGCCGCGAGGTCCTGCCTGTAGTCGTAGCCGCGCACCACTACGAGCACCTGGCGGCCCCGCATCTCGCGCGCCAGGTCCGTGGGGACCTTGAGCCTGGAGAAGAGGAGGTCCTGCTCGTGGCGCATGAACTCGATCGTGTTCTGGGCGAAGCTCTCGAGCGCCGCGCCGACTACTCGGCGGCTCTCGCGCAGCCTGCGCTCGGCGGTCTCCTCATCGAGATGCTCTCCAACGGCTAGGAGCTCGCCCTCCTTGTAGACGCCGTCGCCGCGAAGCTCGATCTCATCCCCCGTCGAGAGCCGCTCGAAGACCTTCTTGCCTACCCCGTCCAGGATGTAGACGCCGGCCCGCGCCAGGATGAACGGTCCCATGTTCGGGTACTTGCCCGTTGTGGAGCCGGCAGCGTTCACCACGGCGTTCACCCCGGCCTCCACAAGCGTCTCCGCCGTGATGCGGTCGAGGTTCTCATGATCTATCACGGGTATGGTAACGCCATCGAGAAGAGGCAGGATCTCCTTGGTCTTCCTCCCGAGGATCGCTTTGCCCGTGAGGTAGAACTCCCCTCGCGAGCCGTTGAGGCCGAAACCTTCCCTGGATCTCATCGTCCGCTCACCAGGAGCTCCGAGGCGTGGGCGAGGGAGGCCTCATCGATGCGGCCCGAGAGCATCCTGGCCAGCTCTCTGAGGCGCTCCTCGTCCTCCACCCGCCGGATGCGGGTGATGGTGCGGCCCCCCGCCTCCTCTTTGGAGACGACGATGTGGGAGAGAGCCTCGGAGGCGATCTGGGGCAGGTGCGTGATGGTGAGGACCTGGTTGCGTTCGCCGAGCTCCCTCAGCTTCGCGCCGACCGCCGTGGCCGTCTCCCCGCCTATGCCGGCGTCCACCTCGTCGAAGATGTAGGTCGCCCCGGGCTCGATACGCTCCTGCGCGAGCCTGATGGCGAGCATGATCCTCGACAGTTCGCCGCCAGAGGCGTAGCGCCTTACCGGCAGCTCCGGCTCGCCGGGGTTGGGTTGGATCACGAACTCCACCCTCTCCACGCCGGAAGGACCAGGTGACGTGGGCACGAGCTCGGCCGGTGAAGGTAGTCTTTCCGAGGTTGAGGTCAGCCGAGGTTCTCCTGCACCTTCCCCGAGAGCTCTTGCGCAGCCCGCCTCCCTGCCCGCCGTTATCCTCGCCGCGAGGTCCCCGAGCCGCCGCTCCCCCTCTGCGAGCCTCGCCTCGAGCCCAGCGGTCTCCTCGTCCAGGTTCTCGAGGCGTCAGAGGCGGTCCTGGCCTCCTCGAGATATCCCTCGACGTCCCCGTACTTGCGCTCCAGAGCCCTCAGGGCGGCGAGACGGTCCTCCACCGCCTCCAACCGGTTCGGGTCGGCCTCGAGCTCGTCCACGTAGGACCTGAGCTCGTAGAGCACGTCTTCGAGCTCCGCCGAGAGCCCGCCGAGGCGCTATCGGCAAGCTGCGAGAGGGCCGTCGTCGTAGCGGGAGGCCTTCTCCAGCTCGGAGAAGGCGCCGGCCACAGAGTCTATCGCGCCCCCGCCCTCCTCGGAGGAGAGGGCAGCCGGCTGCGGCAGCGGTGGCCTGCAGGAGGTCGGTTACGTTCCGCAAGCGGTCGCGTTCGCGGGTGAGGTCAGAGAGCTCCTGCGCATCGTAGCCCGCAGCCTCCAGCTCCGAGACCTGGTAGCGGAGGAAGTCTACCTCCCGCAGCCGCGCCTCGGAGGTGGCCGTGATCTCCTCGAGCTCCCGCGCTGTCTCTCTCGACGGCGCGCCAGAGCGCCTCGCGCTCCCGCCTTGCCTGAGGCGGCGTCCTCGTCGAGGAAATCGTCGAGGATGGCGAGTTGCTCCGACGGTTCGGTGAGGCGCGTCTGCTCGCGCTGGCTGTGGTAGGAGACCAGCCGCTCGCCCAGAGAAGCGAGCGCCCTTACGGGGACCGTAGACCCCGCCGACGTAGCAGCGCGAGCGGCCCTCCCCAGTCAGCGTCCGCCGCAGGACCAGACCATCATCCGTCTTCCACCTCCTCGGCGAGATCGCCCAGGGCTTCGGCTCGAGGATCGAGGAGCCCGTCTCGTCGGGGAGGACGAACGTGCCTTCGACGGTCGCCTCGTCGGGCGCCCGCGCGGACCGTCTCGGAGCGGGCGCGGCCGCCGAGTAGCAGCTGCAAGGCCGTGGCGAGGAGCGTCTTCCCCGCCCCGGTCTCACCGGTGATCGCGTTCAGGCCAGGAGAGAGCTCCAGGGTTGCCTCCTCGATCAGGGCCACGTTCTCGACGGAGAGCTCCGTCAACACTACAGGAACGTCCTCCGCACCGCTCGCCACCAGCTCCAGTCTTCGGTCCGGCCTATTCTAACGCTCTTCTTGGGACAGCTTGATCTCCACCTCGCCGGCCGGCCGGCATCTCTCGCGGCTCGGCCCCGTCCAGCGAGAGCAGCGCCTCCCGGCCCGACGAGCTCCAGCTCGGCTACCTGATCCACCCCCAGACCAGCGGCCGGCTGACGAGCGCGTGCGGCGCTATGGGGACGAGCACGTAGCAGCCTGCGTCGCCCGAGATGATAGGGCCCCCCGCAGAGAGCGCGTAGGCCGTAGACCCGAGAGGCGTGGCCGCGATGAAGCCGTCGCAGCGGAAGGCGAAGAGCTCCTCCCCCGCCGACCGCGACGTCCACCGAGATGAGCTGGTGCGGCCGCTTCTTGAAGAGCACGGCCTCGTTGGCCGCCAGGCGCGGCTCCCCGCCGTCAACCCGCACGTCGAGCATCCGGTACTCCTGGACCTCGAGCCCCCCTGAGAAGACCTTCTCGATCCCTGACTCGATCTCGTCAGGGAGCATCCCCGACATGAAGCCGACCTTCCCAAGGTTCACCCCGAGGAGCACCCGCTCGGGATACATCCTGATGGCCCTTAGCATCGTCCCGTCTCCGCCGAGGACGAAGACTAGCTCCGGCTCCGAGGCGCCGTCCGGCTTGTCGTCGTGCCTGACCTCAGCGATCTCCACCCCCCTCTTCTCCAGCGCCGCGACGAGCCGCTCGAAGTAACCCTCGCTGAGCCCCGGCTTCACCACGATTGCGACGCGGCGTATCTTCTGCGGGTCCAGACGCTCACCCACCCTCGACCACCTCCCGGATACGCGCGTCATCCAGGACCGATTCCGCTCCTCGCACCACGTACAGCGGGTACTCCTGGTTCCCTGCCCGGCGCCCGGCGACCGGGCCGCGCGCCACGCCGACGGCCCCGAATCCTAGCTCTTCGAAGAACCCGGCGACGCGCCGGATCACAGCCGCATGAACTTGCGGGTCGCGCACCAGTCCGCCACGCCCAACCAGCTCGGGACCCGCCTCGAACTGGGGCTTGACCAGCACTACAGCCTCATGCAGCGACGGCGTGGTCGAGATACCAGCTTCTCCAGCGCGACGGTGAGGGAGATGAAAGAGAGGTCGGCGACCAGGAGATCGGGGGCGAAGGGAAGATCGTCGCCTGTGAGGCGGCGAACGTTGGTCCGCTCCATCACGACTACCCGCTCGATCGTTCCGGAGCGGCCAGGCGAGCTGCCCGTAGCCCACGTCTACCGCGAGGACCCGCTCCGCGCCCCGCCGCAGGAGCACATCGGTAAACCCGCCCGTCGAGGCGCCGACATCGACACATGCCCTGTCCTTCCACCTGCACCCCGAACTCTTCCAGAGCTGCCGTCCAGCTTCTCGCCGGCGCGAGAGACGAAGCCGTCTTTCGTCTCGACGGTGAGCGGCTCGCCAGGGGCGACGCGGAGGCCTGCCTTCGTCACTACCTGGCCGCCGACGCGCACGGAGCCGGCGAGGATCAAACCCTGCGCCCTGCTCCTGTTCTCGGCGAGGCCCCGTCTCGACGAGCAGGGCGTCCAACCGCTGCGGCCCCTTGCGGCTCTTTCATGCCTGGGAGTCAGCTCTCCCGGTGGCGCACGAAGAAGGCGAGGTCCCGCAATCCCGAGGTGTCGCCGTCCAGCCTACCGAGAGCGCGCGAGGGCCCTCTTCGACGACCCTGTCCGCCTCGCTCCTGGCACCGTCGAGGCCGAAGACCCCGACGAAGGTAGCCTTGCCCTGCTCGGCGTCGGAACCGGCGCTCTTGCCCAGCTCGTCGCGCGTCGAGGTGGCGTTGAGCACGTCGTCCACTATCTGGAAGCAGAGGCCGAGCTCCGAGGCGTACTCTGAGACGGCGGCCTGTTCCTCCTCGGTCGCCCCGGCCAGGATCGCCCCGATGCGGGCCGAGGATTTGATCAGGGCGCCCGTCTTGTACTTGTGGATCATGTACAGGGTCTCGGGGTCGGTCACCTCTGCTCCCACCCCGTCTGGTCCATGTCCATGACCTGCCCCCCGACCATCCCGTTGACCCCCGTGGAGTCGGCCAGCTCACGCACGACCTCGAGGATCTGCTCGCAGCTCCCCTCCTGGTGCACGGTGATGAGCGTGAGCGCCTCGCCGAAGAAGGCATCGCCGGCGAGGATGGCCATCGCCTCGCCGAACTTCTTGTGGGCCGTCGGCCTTCCCCGCCTGAAGTCGTCGTCGTCCATAGCGGGCAGGTCGTCGTGTATCAGGGAGTAGGTGTGGATGAGCTCTATGGCCGCGGCCGAAGGGAGCACGTGGGACGGCTCGGCCCCGAAGATCCAGGCCACCTCCATGCACAGCGTGGGCCGCACGCGCTTGCCGCCGGCGAGCATGGAGTACCGCATAGCCTCTTCGAGCCCTCCGAGCCGCGGCTCGTCCGTGAAGCCTGAGCCCGTGCATATACTCCTCGAAGGCGCGCCTGTGCGCGCTCCCAGCGGATCTGCGCTCCGCGTCCGGCTAACCCCGCCTCGCCATGCCCCACCCCGCACCCGTTCCACCGCTCCCCGCAAGACTCCCCCCAACGAAGGCTGGCGCCTCCTCGCCCGAGAACCCCTTGGCCAGCTCCACGGCCTCGTTGACGGCGACTTCGGGGGGAACATCGTCCACGGAGAGCATCTCGTAGAGCGCGAGCCGCAGGATAGTGCGGTCGACGGCGCTCATGCGGTGCACGGGCCACCCAACGGAGACCTGCGCGAGGAGCGCGTCGAGCTCTTCCTTCTCCTCCTCCACCCCGCGCGCCAGCCGCATGGCGTACTCCTCGAGGTCGCCCCTGTACTCCCGCCAGCGCTCGAAGTCGCGTCGAGGGGACCTCGTTCACGTCGCTCTGGTAGAGGTTCGAGAAACGCCTGCTTGCGGGCCTTGCGCCGGCTCAAGGCTTCAGACCCTCGTCAGGTACTCGTTGGAGCGCGTGTCCACCCGCACCCGGTCACCGACGTTGACGAAGAGCGGCACCTGCACCACTACCCCGGTCTCCAGCGTTGCGGGCTTGCTGCCCCCGGTCGCCGTATCGCCCTTGAGGCCGGGATCCGTCTCGGCTACTTCGAGGTCGACGTGCGCGGGAGGCTCCACGCTCACCACCTCGCCGTCGGCCGAGAGCACGCTCACGGTGCCGCCTCGCACGATGTAGCCGGCCGCCTCGCCCACGACCTCGACGGGAGACGGCACCTGCTCGTAGGTCTCCGAGTCCATAAAGTAGAGCAGGTCCCCGTCCCTGTAGAGGTAGGTCATGGGTCTCGACTCGGTTCTGACGCTCTCGAGCTTCTCGCCCGCACTGAAGGTCTTCTCGATCAGCGCCCCCGCTGTCTATGTTCCTCAGCCGCGTCCTGACGAACGCTCCGCCCTTGCCAGGCTTCACGTGCTGGAAGTACATGATCGTGAACCGCTTGCCATCTACCCGGATAGCACTGCCGTTCCTGAACTGGTTGGTGGATATCATGCCTGAAACTCCCCTTCGACAACGTCTCGTCGTAGTTGTACGCCACCGACGAAACCCGGCGCAGACGCCGCGATATTATCGCACAGATTTGCTTCCAGCCATCAGCTTGTCAGCAGAATATCGAAACCCCACGGTCTTCTCGAGAGCGTACTCATAGTTCCAGGACGTAGCGGACCGCCGCCAGGTACCCGGAGGCGCCCATCCCGGCTACGGTCGCGTCCACTACCGGCGAGACGACGGACTCGCGCCGCCACCCCTCGTCCCTGGCATGGACGTTGGAGAGATGAACCTCCACTTTGGGAACGATACCGCTTCCAGCGCGTCGTGTATGGCGTAGGAGTAGTGGGTCCAGGCCCCGGGGTTGATGACGAGCCCGCCGAGTCGGCCGCTTCCCTTATCAAGGCCACGAACTCACCCTCGTAGTCCGTCTGCCTGAACTCGAAGTCAACGTCGGGAAACCCTGCGCGCAAGAGCTCTTCGATGTCCCCGAGGGTCTGGGTTCCGTAGACTTCGGGGCGGCGCGCACCCAGCGAGCCCAGGTTGATCCCGTTGAGTACGAACACTCTAGGCAACGACGGCCCCTATCGCCCTGCGGGCTTCTTCTTCGCGCACGCGCACACCCCAGACGGGCCTGCCGATGCCTTCGAGCAGGACGAACCTGTGCGCCTCTTCGGCGGCGCGGCGTTTCTTGTCCCGGCCCATCGCAGCGAGGACCTTCTGTGGGTCCAGCTCCGGCGCCCTCGTGGGGAGCCCGGCGGAGGCGAGCAGGTCCTCGTGCACGCTTACGAGGTCTGTGCCCAGTTTCTCACGGGCGAGGTGGGCGGCGGCGACCATCCCCGCGGCGACGGCCTAGCCGTGTGGCAGCGTGTAGCCTGCGGCGGCCTCCAGGGCGTGACCGATGGTGTGACCGTAGTTCAGGATCGCGCGCCGACCCGCCTCCAGCTCGTCTTCGGCGACGACTTGCGCCTTGAAGCGGACGGAGTCCAGGACGAGGGCGCGCAGGGCATCGAGGTCCCTGGACCTCGCCGCCCCGATCACGTCGAGGTCCTCGAAGTATCGTCCTCCTGAGAGCAGGCCCATCTTGATCGCTTCGGCGAGTCCGTTGGAGATCTCGCGCTCCGGAAGCGTGCCTAGCCAGTCGAGGTCGGCCGCCACCAGCCGAGGCCGACGAAGGCGCCCGACCAGGTTCTTGCCCTCGGGGAGGTCGACGCCGACCTTGCCCCCGACCGCGCTGTCCACCATGGCCAGAAGCGAGGTCGGTAGCATGACCAGGTCTATCCCGCGCATGTAGGTCCCCGCGACGAAGCCGCCGAGATCCCCCACCACCCCGCCCCCGAGCGCGAAGATCGTGCCGTCGCGCGTCATACCCATGCGGGCGAGGCTCCCTGCGACCTCCGCGTACGCCGCCAGACCCTTGGATGCCTCGCCGGCCGGGACTTGAATCTCCCCCGCCACGCGCCAGCCGGCGTCCTCTAGGGCGTGAGATACCTGCGGAGCGTGCAGCAGCCCGACGTTGGAGTCGGTGAGGATCGCGCGAGGCCGGGCTCGAGCTCCGTGGAGACGACTTCGGCGAGGTCGAGACCCGCGCCGACGACGACGGGGTAGGGTGGGGCGACGGGGACCTCTACCGTCTCGACAGGCACCGCTCATCTCCTCCGCCACCGCTTGCGGCGGGCGACCGTCGACCTCGACCTCGAAGTCGGCGACCTCCCTGTAGAGAGGGAGGCGTTCGCCGTAGCGCGACTCGAACTCCTCCCGGCTCGCCGCCCGCAGGGGCCGCCTGGCGCCCTGGTCCTGCCGAAAAGCACGCCGATATCTTCCCGCAGAAAGACCGTCGTCACTTCCGCGAGCCTCTCGCGGTTCTCCGGGCGCTCGACGACGCCGCCCCCGCAGGCGACGACCCGTTCGGGCGTCCCGTCGAGGGCCCCGAGGAGCGCCTGGTGCTCCATGTCCCTGAAACTCCTCTCGCCGTAAGTCGGCGAAGATCTCCGGTATCTCCTTGCCGGCTTTCGTGGAGATCGTCGCGGTCGAGGTCCACGAACTCCAGGCCGAGTGGCGCGGGCGAGCAGGCGGCCGAGTGTGGTCTTCCCGCTACCCATGTACCCGACGATGGCCACGGACCCTCCAAGCTTTCAGCTCCTCCCCGTCGCCGTCGCTTCCGACCCGCTCGCCTGTAGGCTTCGTAGGCGGCGCGGATGTCGGTCATGTTATCCATGCCGAACTTCTCCAGGAACGCCTCGGCCAGCACTATCGCGGCCATGGACTCCCCGATCACGGCCGCGGCCGGCACCGCGCAGGAGTCGGCCCTCTCCTTGAAGGCCCGCGTCGGCTCGCCGGTCGCGAGGTCGACGGTGCGGAGGGCTTTGGCTATCGTGGAGATCGGCTTCATCGCGGCCGAGACCACGACGGGCTCGCCGTTGGTCATCCCGCCTTCGAGCCCGCCGAGGCGGTTGGTGTTGCGGGCGAGGCGTCCGTCCTCGGGGAGGATCTCATCCTGCACCTCGCTGGAGCGACGGGCCGCCAGGTCGAAGCCCATCCCGAACTCGACGCCTTTAATAGCGTTTATGGACATCATGGCCGCGGCGAGCCTGGCGTCGAGCTTGTCGCGCCAGTCGACGTAAGAGCCGAGCCCCGGCGGACAACCCTCGGCTACGACGACGAACTCCCCGCCGAGGGCGTCGCGGGCGTAACGGGCGGCGTCTATCTCCGCCTTCATCCTCTCCGAGACCTCGGGGTCGGGACAGCGTACCTCCGACTCGTCGGCCTTGGCGGCATCGAGCGCGGCGCGCTCCTTGGGATAGGCGACGCCCCTATCCTGTAGACCGCGCTCGCTATCTCCGACCCCGAACTCGGAGAGGAGCTTCTTCGCGACGCCGCCGGCCGCGACCCTCGCCGTCGTCTCGCGGGCGCTGGAGCGCTCGAGGACGTTGCGCAGGTCGTCGAAGTCGTACTTCTGCATCCCGGCCAGGTCGGCGTGCCCGGGACGCGGCAGCGTGATCGTCTCCGGCGGCTTCTCGACCGGCTCCGGCGACATCCGATGTCCCCAGTTGGCGTAATCGTTGTTGCGGATGAGCATGGCGACGGGCGAGCCCAGAGTGTAGCCGTGGCGCACGCCGCCAAGAAACTCGACCTCGTCCTTCTCTATCTTCTGGCGACCGCCCCGGCCGTAGCCCTTCTGCCTGCGGGCCAGGTCCCTGTTCACGTCCCCGGCGACGAGCCCGAGACCAGCAGGAACCCCGTGCACCATGGCCACCCCGCCGGGACCGTGGGACTCCCCCGCCGTCGAAAAACCGAACCTCACCTCCGCACAACCTCTCTACCCGCGTCTCGACAAACCATCAGAGGCTAATATAAACCACGAGTGCCAGTTCGGCCCGCGCTGGGCGCCTCAGGACGGCCGCTACCGCAGAGGGACCTCTCCGCCGCTCTCGGGGAGGGCGCCCTTCTGGCCTCCGGAGCCAGGTAGACCGCCATCCCCGGCTCCGCCACCCCCGGCTCCGCCACCTCCGGCTCCACCGTTGCCGCCGCGCGCCTCTTCCTCTTGACCATCGAGGGTGCCGTCGCCGTCGGTGTCCGGGTTCGCGGGATCGAGGCCTAGCCTGAGCTCTCTCTCATCGCTCAGGCCGTCGCCGTCGGTGTCCGTGCCGGCTCCGCCACCGGCTCCGCCACCAGCTCCGCCACCAGTTCCGCCACCAGCTCCTCCACCGGCTCCGCCGCCCGCTCCGCCGCTGGTGTCTTCCGGCGTGGTCGTCGGAGTCGTCGTAGTGGTTGACCCGGCCGGCGCCACGAGCTGGCGGAAGGGGTCTTTGAACTGGTAGGCGGCGTAGGTGTCTACGTCGGGGTTCTCTACCTCGGGGGCGAGAGGATCGGAGGTTGGGGGGTTTTCCGCCTGGGCGACCTCGGCCCGGTTAGAGACAGGCTCCTTGGCGGGGCCTCCGAGGAATGCGCCAGCCATGATCCAGGCGAAGACGAGCAGCGCGAGCAGGGCCAGTACGATCGGTATTACCCTGTTGTCGCGCAGGAAAGTGTCGACGAATCCAGAGCCGACTGCCGACACCCGCCGTCCCACGCCGAACATAGCCTCCCGCAGCCTATTGAGCATCCGTCGTCTCCTCCGGTGCAACCGTCGTCTCCTCCGGTGGGGCGGGGGCTACGGGGGGAGTCCCCGCCGGGACGTTAGATGGCTCGACCGAGGGTTGGAAGTACACCTCGGCCTCTACCTCCACTTGCAGCTCCTCCTCTATCTCCGGCAATGTGGTGGTCTCCCCCGCCGTGGGCACCTCCTCGAGGGTGCACGTCGACTCTCCCGTGCCGAGCGGAACGACACGACAGTAGGTGACCGAGTTCACGGTCACCAACCGTGCCAGGTTGCGCGTTCGGAGCAGGAAGTCCTGCAGCTGCTCGTAAGTTCCTTCGAAAGACATTGTAACGGGTACTACCGAAAAGTCACCACCCCCTGGCGGCGGCCCCGGGGTTCCGGGTTCGATCGAGAGCTGGCTTACTCCGGAGGCGTCAGCCACATCCTCTATCTGGACTACGAGCGTGGGTATCTCGGGCTGGGTAGGCACCCTTTTGGCGAGCTCGAGCAACTGCCGCTCGGTCTCCGGGGCGTTGCGCTTGGCCGCCTCGAGCTGGGCGACCTCCTGCTGTAGGCTCGCAAGCTCGGACTCCTTGGCGGAGCGCTCCTGGGCTCTCGCGTCCAGGGTGCCCAGCAGCGGACTCAGGAGAAGGAAGTAGTAGCCGACGACGACGAGCACGATGATCAGGAGTCCCAGGATGAGGATGTTCCGGTCGGTGCGGCTCACCAGCGCTCGCTCCCTGGTCGGTCCACGCGGGCCTGGTACCTCTCCTGTACCCCGGTGTCGGCAGCTTCCGTGGACGACCCGCCGTCGAGCCTGACCTCGGTCCCGTTCTCTCCGGCCACGGTGATCAGCTCCGAGGCCACCTCGAAGTTGATCGCCGGCTGCGCGAACGTCTGCCTGTCGAGCTGGGCTGAGTTGAGCTCCGCGTTGGAGAGGTAGCGCAAATCGTTTATCTGCACGACGAAGTCAGCCACGTTCTGGTAGCGGGGCAGGGCTATGCCGGTGAAGGTGATCGCGCCAGGGGGTTCGAGAGGCTGCTCGGGCTGCGCCTCGATGTTCACGGGAGCCGCCTCGGCGGTGAAGGTATCGAGCGCCGTGCTCTCCGGGATGACGAAGGCGAGGCCTTGCAGGAACTGGTCCCACGGGAACCGGGTACTGAAGATGCCGTCGGCGACGGGCTTCTTGGCGTCGAGCTGCGCCTGCAGGTCCCTGTAAGGCTCCAGCTCGGCCAGTTGCGCGTTCTGATCCGCTATCTGCTGGTCGAGCCCCGCGATCTCATCCTCCACCTCGTTGAGCCGGAGGAGGAAGAACAGGTACACCCCGACCATGAAGATGAGCGCCGATGGCCCCGACGATGAGGAGTATCGCGGGTGCCCCGCCGCGCAGCCTCTCTGCGGGCCGGCCACGCTCTTCGGGCGGGAGGAGGTTTATCCGCCTCATTCGTCCTCCATGGCGAGGCCGAAGCCACGGCGAGCACGGGTTCCATCGCCCTGAGCTGCTCGTCCGAGATGTTGGAGCGGTTGGCGCAAAGCTTTTCCACCGGGTTGGCGCGGCCGTGTCGGGACGCCAAGCAGCTCGCCGAGGTAAGCGTCGAGGCCGGGGATCAGAGCCGCCTCCCCGGAGACGAACGCCTGGACGACTTCGCTGCGTCCCCGCTGGGAGCGGTGGTGCTCGATGGAGCGCTGCACCTCGTCGGCGAGCGCCTGCGCCGCTCCCTCGAGCCCGCGCCTCACGTCGTAGACGAGCGCGGGATCGAACTCCTCTTCCTCCTCTTCTCCTCCTGCTCCTCCTCTTCCTCCTGGCCCGGGGCGTCCGTTACCTCCGGGTCGGAACCGAGCCTGACCCGCGGGTTCGAGCGCCTCTCTCTCGGCCTGGTCCTCGGGGAGGTCGGCGACCTCCGACGACGGCCGCGACGAAGTCGCCCAAGCCCGAGGGCACGAAGCGGGTCAGGATGGGATTGCCCCGCTCGGCAATCGCAAGGTTGGTGATCTCCGCCCCGACGTCGAGGAGGAGCACGGCCCCCTCGTCGAAGAAGGGCTCGGGAAGGGCGGAGCGCGTGAGCGAGAGCGCCTTGACGTCTACGCCTGCGGGCCTCAGCCCGCCCGCCCGCACCGCCGAGGTGTAGCGCGAGATCATCTCCCTCTGCGCGGCGACGACGAGTACGCGGTCGAGGTCGGAACGCTCCTCCCTGCGGCCCGAGCACGACGTAGTCGAGGACGGCCTCATCGAGCGGCATGGGGATGTGGTCCTGCGCCTCGAAGCTGATGGCGCCCTGCAAATCCTCTTGCTTCCATGCGCGGAAAGTCGAGCAGCCTGACGACCACCTCTGGTTGGAGACGCCGAAGGTGACCGACCTGCCCTTGAACGAATGCGAGTCCCAGAACTCCCTGATCTCCGCGGCCAAGGACTCTGGTCGGCGACCTCCCCGTCGACTATGGCCCCGGGGGGCAGCCTGTGATACCCGACGTGCTGCAGACGTAGCCCACCAGCCAGCTCCTGGAGATCTGGACGGCCTTGATGGACGCCGCGGTCTATGTCCACCCCGATGGTCCCCGAGCCCGCCCGATGCCGCCCAAACGCCCCATGCGCCCACACCCCCCGGATCGAACCCGGACAAGCACCACGGAGCTGCGCCGGTAAGTCAAGCGCCCTCCCTGGTGACGTGCCGCAGCGCGCCGACCTCCGCGTCGCCGCTGACGAGGCCTTGCGCCCGACGCTGGAGTTCGGGCCGAGGACGACCCTCGCCCCGATGCGGGCCCCGGCCCCACGACCGCACCCGGCGGAGATCCAGGTCCCCGCCCCCACCTCCGCGTCCCTGTCCACAACCGCCCCCGGCCCCAGAAACAGTGGCTCCCCACCGCCGCATCCGGGTGCACGACAGCCCCAGCCGCCGACCACGCAACCGCCCCCAACCAAGGCCGACGCCGGAGAGGTAGGCGAGCGGGTGGACGGCGGTGAAAAACTGCCCCCCAAGAGCCCTCAACGAGTTGGCCACCCGCAGCCTGGCCTCGTTGTCCGTGATCGCCACGACGACGTGCACCGGCTCGACGGAGAGCATGCTCTTGAGCATCTCGACATCCCCGAGCACCGGATACCCCCGCACCTTCCCCGAGAGCGCCGCGTGGGCGTCGTCGTAGAACCCGAGCACCCGGTCCCCCATCCCGCCCGCCAGCAAGACGTCGAGCGCGACCCTCCCGTAGCCGCCAGCTCCGACTATGGCGACCCTTATCTCTTCGTCGAGGTCGAGACGCTGTACCTCAACTTCGGGTTCAGGCATGTTGGAGTGGTTTCGGGCTCTCTTATCTCCCTCTCCTCCCAACGGAGATCGCTCCTGATGCGCCGAGGCAGTTTAGCACCGTTGCTGGCATCTTGCTCTTATTACCGACATCGTGGAGCGGCTTCGCCCAGGCCGACACGCTGGAGGAACGGGGTCTAGTCAGCCGAACGCGCCTTCCAGGGGGTTGCCGAGGAGGAACTCGCGGGCCGGGAGGCGCTCGGCCACCGGGCATCTGCAGCTCCAGCACCTCGAGTGCCCCCGATCCGCAAGACACGAGCATCCGCCCGTTTTCGGCCCGGATGACGACCCGCTCCCGGAAGGTAGGGCCGCCGTCTCCAGCAACCCTGGAGCGCCAGATCTTGACCGGCCCATCGACGTCGGGGTGGAACGTCCTCGCCCCCACGTGCGGCGCGAGCGCCCGTACCAGGTCATGCACCTCCCCAGCACCCCGTTCCCACCTTATGACCCTGTCCTCATCCAGTAGTTTAGAAGCATAAGTAGCATTAAGACTGTCCTGCTCGACGAGGGTTAGGCGTGCTACGCTTCGAGCAAGTTCAAACCCTCGACTATAGCTTTAGCTCCAGTGTGGGCGAGAAGGTCTGTGAGTTCGCCGGCGTTCATTTCGGGAGGTATGTGGACGGGGCGCTGGAGTGCCATGGGGCCTGTATCCAGTCCTTCGTCCATCTGCATGATAGTCACGCCGGTCTCGGTCTCGCCGTTCATGATCGCGCGTTCGACGGGGGCTGCGCCGCGGTACTTCGGCAGGAGCGAGGCGTGGACGTTCCAGGCGCCTTCGCTGGCGGCGTAGAGGGTATCGGGGCGCAGTATCTGGCCGTAGGCGGCGACGACGAGGGCGTCGTAGGCGGAGAGTTCGTCGCTATCTCGGAGATGCGGGCTGGTTGTCGAGGGGGAGGTCGTGCGGCGGGCGAGCTCGGCGACGGGGGTTCGGTTGCGTCCTACGTCCGCGGCCTTTTCGGGTGTCTGGCTGGGAGATCACCAGCCCGACCTCGTGGGGGGAGGAGATCAGGGCGCGCAGGATGGTCGCGGCGAAGTCCGGGGTGCCTGCGAAGGCGACCTTCAAGGGTCGTGGGTCAGCTCTGCTGGGCGAGCAGGTCGCTCGCGCCACTCGCGCATGGCGGCCTTGCGCGACTGCCTGTCCGTGCGGTCCAGGATCAGGACGCCGTCGAGGTGGTCGACCTCGTGCTGCAAGACCCTGGCGAGCATGTCCTGAGGCCTCTATGCGCAAGGGCTCGCCCGAGGCGTCCTGGCCCGAGACGGTCACGGCCGGTCGGACGTTCGACCTCGACGTGGATGCCTGGTATGGAGAGGCATCCTTCGGGCCCCGTTCTCGGTCGTCTCGGACATTCCGAGAGAACGGGGTTGACTATCACGTACTCTTCATCTTCCACGGAGGCGACGAGCACGCGCTTGAGGCGACCGACCTGGTTGGCGGCGAGGCCGACCCCCTCGTTCTCGCGCATGGTGGCCAGCATTTCCTCGGTGAGGCGCAGCAGCGACTCGTCGAAGGTCTCGACCGGCGCGGCGCGGGTCTTGAGCACGGGGTCTCCGAACGTCCTGATATCGAGTGCCATTGTCCTATACCTCCTCGGGATCCAAGTCAACACGAACCGTCAGCCCGTGCGTCTCTCGCCGCCGCCCTGGCGGCCAGCGCCGCCGCGCGGGCCACGGCGGACCGCCACCGGAGCGGAGCAGGACCCGCCAGCGCGCTATGCCCTCCGGCGCGCGCCGAGGGGAACCGGGGCCGACATCTCCACTTCCGGCTCCAAGCGCCGGCCGCAGCCGGGATTCTACCGCACCGCAGGACCGCCGACTCGGGACCCTCGAAGGTCAACGAGGCCACGTGCGCGAAAGGCGGGTAGCCGAGCGAGCGCAGCCGCGGGAGCTCGGCGGCGGCGAACGCTCGTAGTCGCCCCGCACCCCGGCGCGCAGGGCGTAGTGCTCAGGGAGGCGCGTCTGGACGAGGAGCAGTTTTCGGGCGGCCTCCGCCGCGCGGTAGAACAACCTGAAGGCCCTCTCTACGGCGCCGATGCCGCTCGCCCCGAAGAGAACGCGTCGGCATCGGGTAGGATCACCGCGTCCCACTCCCCATCCAGGACGATCCGGGGTGCGGTTCCCGACCACCATGGGCGCGTCGGCGCGCTCCCGCTCGTCGGCGGTGATGAGGCCTACCTGCGCCCCGAGGACGCCCGAGAGCTCGTCGCGCACCCGCTCGACGCCGAGGCCGGCCGGCCTCACGCGATCGGACCCGCACTCCGCGCACCGGCCCGCCATCTTCTCCCTATGCCCGCAGCGGGTGCAGACGAGGAGGCCCGCTCCTCCCGTGCAGGACGAGCGGCAGGTCGCAGTTCGGGCAGAGCTTATCGTCCCGCAGTGGCTGCACGAGACGGCGGTGCGCGTAACCCAGCCGTCTGAGGACGACGCCGCGCTCCCCCCTCCTCCACACACCGGCGGCAGGCATCCAGCAGGGTCGAGCTGAGCGCCGCGCCCGAGCCGCGCATGTCCACGATGCGGACCGCGGGCCACCGCCCTGGTCGCCGCGCAGGAAGCTCCCGCACGCTCGCGCCTGCGGACCTCGGGGGCGTAGAGCTCGAGCGAAGGGAAGGGCGAGAGGAAGAAGACCGCCGCGCCCTCGAGGCGGGCGCGCTCTAGCGCCACGTCGCGGACGTGCACCGGGAGTCCCTCGTGGCCCGGCTTGGCCCGGTGCGCGTCGTTCGGTTCGTCTACGACGCAGATCGAACCCGAGGCGCACGAAGCCCGAGCAGCGCCGCCGTCCGGGTACCGACCACGACGTCCACGCGCCCCGATCGCGGGCCGCCTCGTAGACGGCGTGCGCTGCCACGGCCCAGGCCGCTGTGGTAAGGGCGACCATGTGCCCGGCGGTGAACGCCCGGCGCAGATGGTCCACCAGCCGCTCGACCGACCTCTATCTCCGGGGCCAGCACCAGCGCCTGGCTCCCGTCCTCGCAGCGTCGCGCGCGCGATGGCCGCGACCGCTTCCGGCTGATCCTCGCGCAGGGCGATCCTCCACACGAAGGCGCCGCCGCTCCTTACGGCCGCTCCGCGCGGCGCGGAGAACGGAGTGCCGAGGTCCTTCGCCTCCTCGTCGAGCGGCGAAGAGGGGGCGGGCTCCGGGCGGCGCACCAGCCTCACCGCGCCCCTGCGGACGAGCTCCCGCAGCGCGCTCCTCGCCGCGCCGGTCTCCAACGAGCAGGGCGGCGGTCGTGCACGCGCCGCCGTGCTCCTTCAATACTTCGAACAGCTCGCGCTGGCGGGGGGCGCGGGCAGGTCCGGGTCGCGCCGCGGCACCGATACAACGCCCACTCCACCGCCGGCGGGTTCGGGGCGCGGTGGGGACGAGGATGATGCGCCCCTCCGCCTCAGCCGTCCGCAGGCCTCGGGCCCGAGGGGCGCCTCAGGGCTGCGCGCGTCGACGAGGTCTCCCCGTGCGGGGCCAGCCGGGTGCGGGGTCCGAGCACACGGTAGCGCCCGGTGTCGATGCCGGGCGGGAGGGCGGCCCTCAGCACGGCCGGCAGCGGGACGGCGGCTGCCTCCGAGACCCGACCGCAAAGCTCGACGAGGTCGGGCTGGAGTGAGAGCTCAGGGCGGCCCACGAGAGTACGTCTTCGCGGGCGTTGGATCCCCTCCCGTCGCTACCACGACCCCGAGGCGCTGCCGTCCCGAGAGAGGCGCGACGACGGCCGTACCGACCCGGATCTGCCTCGCAGGCGCTCGGGTATCAGGTAGCTCAAGGGAGGCAGGGCGTGGGTGGGTATGAGCAGGCTCACCCGGGCCGCGTGCGGGTCTCGCCAAGCGCGGAGGCTTCTGGCTCAGATCGGGTTGGTCAACTACAAGCCGGCGGCGCGGCGGAGATCGTCGGCGCGCGGGGTCTCCTCCCAGGTGAACCCTGGCTCGCGGCGTCCGAAGTGGCCGTAGGCCGCGGTCCGCGCGAAGATGGGACTCCGCAGGCTCAGGTCGCGGATGATGGCGCCCGGCCTCAGGTCGAAGTGCTCCTGCACCAGCGCGCCCAGGGTCGCCGGGTCCACCTTGGCCGTGCCGAACGTCTCGACCATCACGCTCACGGGATGGGCGACGCCGATGGCGTAGGCCACCTGGACCAGGCACCGCCCGGCGAGGCCCGCCGCGACCAGGTTCTTCGCCACCCACCTGGCGGCGTAGGAGGCCGAGCGGTCCACCTTCGTCGCGTCCTTGCCCGAGAAAGCGCCCCCGCCGTGCGGCGCCGAACCCGCCGTAGGTGTCCACGATGATCTTGCGCCCCGTGAGGCCCGTGTCGCCCTGGGGCCCTCCTGTGACGAACCGCCCGGTGGGGTTCACCAGGATCTCGGCCGCGCCCGGGTCGAAGAGGTCCTCGGGCATCACGGGACGGATGACGGTCTCGATCAGGTCGTCCCTAATGTGGCTCTCCGCCCCCTCGCGGTGCTGGGCGGAGATCAGGATCTTCTCGATGCCGACGGGCCTATCCCCCTCGTAGCGCACCGTCACCTGGCTCTTGCCGTCGGGCCTGAGGTAGGTCGAGGACGCCGTTCTTGCGGACCTCGGAGAGGCGGCGGGTCAGGGCGTGGGCCAGCGTTATCGGGAGCGGCATCAGCTCCTCGGTCTCCTCGCAGGCGTAGCCGAACATCATCCCCTGGTCGCCGGCCCCGATCTCGTCGAGGTCGTCGCGCTCGCGCGCTTCGAGGGCCCTGTCCACGCCCTGGGCGATGTCGGCGGACTGGGGGTCTATGGAGACGATCACGCCGCAGGTCTCGGCGTCGAAGCCGAACTTGGCCCTGGTGTAGCCGATCTGGGCTACCTTCTCGCGCACCAGGGTCGGGATGTCCACGTAGGTCGAGGTGGTCATCTCCCCCGCCACCACGACGAGGCCCGTCGTCACGAGCGTCTCGCAGGCGACCCTGCTCATCGGGTCGTCCGCGAGCGCCGCGTCGAGGATGGTGTCGGAGATCTGGTCGGCTATCTTGTCGGGGTGGCCCTCGGTGACGGACTCCGAGGTGAAGAGGTGCGAGGTCCTGAGCTTCTGGTCGTCCGCCGCGTTCCAGGTGGTGGTGCCGAGCCGTCTTCTCCGCCATCCTACCCCTGCCTCTCCTCGTCCATCTCCGCTATCATGGCTCTCCAGGATGATGCGGGCGACCTCCCGCTTGGAGGCCCTGGGGACGAATCGCTCCTCCTCGCGGCCGACGACGTAGACCTCGTTCTCGTCAGCGCCGAACCCGACTCCCGCCCGCGAGATGTCGTTGCCGACCACGAGGTTCACGCCCTTTGAGCCGAGCTTCTCGCGGGCGTCGGCCACCGGGTCCCCGTGCGTCGCCGCGAATCCTACCACAAAGAGGTCGGGATACCGCTCCCGTGACGGCCTCGAGGATGTCCGCCGTCGGCTCGAGCTCGAGGCTCGTCGTCCCCTCGCCGCGCCGGATCTTCTCCCCCACCGGCGAGGCCGGCGCGAAGTCCGAGACCGCAGCGGCCATGACGAGCGCGTCCGCCCTCTGCGGCCAGCTCCAGCACCGCCTCCCGCAACTCCTCTACGGTCTCGACGGAATGGCTCTCGGCGCCGGGCTCGACCGTCCTCTATGTTGGCGGCCACGACGGTCACGTCCGCGCCGAGCCGCAACGCCTCGCGCGCCACCGCGAGCCCCATCTTCCCGGAGGAACGGTTCCCGATGAAACGCACGCTGTCCATGGGCTCCCTGGTGCCGCCCGCAGTCACGAGCAACCGCAGCCCGCTCCATCGGCCCGCCGAGACCGCCGAGTAAGCCGGCGACGATCTCCTCCCGCCGGGCCATACTCCCGTCCGGCCCTTCGACGATGCGGTAGCCGTCCTCGCGCAGTAGCGTCCAGGTTCTCCCGCACGGCGGGATGGCCGGCCGTACCGGCGTCGAGGTCGGGGGCGACGACGGTGAGCGGCGCCGGCAGCGCGAGTCCAGACCGCGGGCGAGCCGGGCCACGGTCTCCGCGGTCGCCGGGGCGAAGAGCACGGCCTCGGGAGCCTCGGAGGGTTCGTCGACCAGGCGCACGTCGCCGAATGCGGCGGGGCCGACGAAATCGTCGGGCCTGCTGGCCCGAGGATCACCTCCACCTGTTGACCCGCGCCGGCGATCTCGCGGGCGACGATCGGGGATCGCCGGGGCGCCCGGGGGCGGCTCCGACGCGGAGAAGGATCAAGGATACGTAGACGGCTTAGCGCCGCGCTCTAGGCTGCGCCCTCGTCTTCCGGGGCGCCCGTGTCGACGTCTGATGCCTGCGGGACGCCGCCACCGCTGGGCGGGCTGATGAAGTCGTCAGCGTCGGCCGCCCCGACCTCCTCCTCCGGCTCCTCCGCTGGCTGCCTGAAGGCGACGTCCAGCTTGTCCTGGCGCAACTCCTCGATGGCGATGGTCAGGGGATGCTGGGAGCGGGTGTGGACCTGCGGGCCGGGGATGCCGAGGGCGTCGTTCAGGCCCAGGGTGGAGGTGTACTCGTTGATCTGGCGCGCCCTCTTGGCGCTGGCCACGGCGAGGCCGTAACGGGAGTCCACCTTGTCCAGAAGCTCGTCTATCTTAAGGTCGTGCAGCATCTCTTGCCTCCTCTTACTATTTGCTTCCATCTTCTCTATCATGTCCTTGCGGGCCTGTTCGCGGTCCTCGTTTACGACCTCGTGGTCGAACTCGTCGCGGGCCGCGACCTCGCCTACGGCGGTCGCCAGCCGGCTCTCCATCGCCTCTTCGGTCTCGGTCGCCCTTCCTGTGAGCCTGCGGCGGGTCTCCTCCAGCGAAGGCGCCCTGACGAAGACCATCACGGCGTCGGGGCGTTTTTCCTTGACCTGCCTCGCGCCCTGGAGCTCTATCTCCAGGATCACGGACTTCCCTTCTCCAGGAGCTCCTCGACCTTCTGCTCCGGCGTCCCGTAGAGGTTACCAGAGTATTCGGCCCACTCCAGAAAGCGGCTCTCCTCGATCCAACGCTCGAACTCCTCGCGCGAGAGGAAGATGTAATCCTTGCCATCCACCTCGCCGGGACGAGGCTCCCGGGTCGTCGCCGAGACGGAATAAGCGAGCTCGGGAACGGCCTCGAGCGAGGCCTTTATCAGGGTCGACTTTCCGGCTCCGGAGGGCCCGGAGACGACGATCAGCCTTCCTCGCACCCTAGAGCCCTGATCAGACGGTCCCTCTGCCCGTGCGTGAGCCCAACGAGGGTCTTGGAGCGGCTGATGCCAGCGTCCCTCATGACGCGCGTGACCTTGATGCGCCCCATGCCCTTGACCGCGAGGAGCATCTCCTCGACCTTGGCGCCCTTGAGCTCCTCGGAAGGGTCCATGAGCAGGTCGTAGATCCCCAAGCTCCCCGCTCTTGAGGTCCCGCTTGGTCGCAGCCCTGGCGAAGCGCACCCTGTTGGCCTCCTCGAGCGCGTGCCCTCCGTTCGTCGGCCGTCCGTTCTGGTGCCCTCCTCAACATCGACCGCTAGTATACCACCGGGTCCCTCAACCCGCCGTTTTACCGCGGATTCTCCCGCAAAGCGCCCTTCAGATCCGCGGCATCGAGCCCCGCCCGATTCAGGTAGCCCGCGAACTCGTCGAGTATCTCTTGCGGGTCCCTCACGAAGCTCGCCGTGCCGACCTGCACGGCGGTGGCGCCCGCGAGCATGAACTCGGCCACGTCCATCCCGCTCGCCACGCCCCCGCTCCCCACAACCGGCACGTACAGCGCGCGATACGTCGAAGACGGCACGCAGCGCGACGGGCTTTATGGCCGGGCCGGAGAGGCCGCCCCGCACCAGCACCTTCTGCGCCCGGGCGTCGATGGTGAGCGCGGGGATGGTGTTGATGACGGTCAGCGCCGTCCGCCCCTGCGGCCTCGGCCGCGCGGGCGTTCTCCACGACGCCCTCGTTGGTGAGCTTGGCGCAGAAGGGCTTGTTTGGGTACGGCGGCGCGGCAAGCGGCGACCACCTCCTCGACGGAGGCGGGGCCCGCGCAGAAGGCGAGCCCGCCGCACTCCACGTTGGGGCACGAGAGGTTCAGCTCGACGGCCGAGATCCGTCTCGTCGTCGCCGAGGCGCTCGCAGAGGGCGGCGAACTCCGTCCACCGTATCGCCCGCCACGGAGACGAAGATGGGGATGCCGAGGTCGAAGGCGTCGAGGTCTCGCAAGAACCCTTCGACGCCAGGGTTCTGGAGGCCGATGGAGTTGACCATCCCTGCCGGCGTCTCGGCGACGCGGGGCGGCGGATTGCCGGCCCTCGCCGACGGGGTCGTGGTCTTTGGCAGCATCGCCCCGTAGACGCCTTCGACCTCGCCGAGGGCTTCCTTGGCGAGCGTTCCGGAGGCCGGGATCAGGGGCGTCTGCAGCGGGATCCCGCAGAGCTCGACCGCGAGATCGACGCCGGCCATCTGCTCGCGCACTACCACGCCAGCGACCTCCGCGTCGAAGACCGGTCCCTCGATGCACGACCTGACGTAGCCGCCGCCGCGCACGGGGACGACGCACCCGTTGCACGAGCCGTTCCCGCACCCCATCCTCTCCTCCACCGAGAGCTGGCAGAGGATGCCCTCCCCGGCGGCCAGCTTGACGGCGGCGAGCATCGGGTTCGGCCCGCAGGCAGTAGATGGCCCCGTAGCTCCTCGAGGTCGACGCCGGCATCGAGAACGGTCCCGTGGGTTCCGACCGACCCGTCCATCGTCGCCACGCTCTGCGCCGGGGAAGTCCCTGGGCAGCCGCCGGGCTTCGCGTCCGCGAACCCGAGGAACACGTCGTGGGGAACGCCCATCGCGTCGAGGCGCCGGCCCAGGATCTTGAGCGGCGCGACGCCTATGCCGCCGCCGAGCAGCGCTGCCGGCCCAGCTCCGGATCGATCTCGGAACCCCTTGCCCAGAGGCGCTGTGACCTCGATGGTCGATGCAACGATCCAGAAGCGCGGTGCCGCGGCCCCGCACCTCGAAGAGGAGGCTGGCCACCTCGCCGTCGTGGTCGTAGAACGAGAAGGGGCGGGCGAGGAACGGGTCGAGGGTGACAGGGTAGCCGGCCGCCCTGCGCCATCACGAACTGGCCCGGTTCTACGGGTCCATTCCAGCGGTAGCGGAGCAGGGTGTAGCTGCCCAGCTCCTTACGCTCTTCGACGTTTACGCTGTAGAACTTCATGCTCTCGCCGCGTAGAGGCCCTGGAGTGAGTTCACGCGTCTGGTGCCGCCGCGGACCCTGGCTTCGATGCCCTGTACGGCGGCGGCGGCGCCGGCCAGGGTGGTTATGCAGGGGACCCCGTGCATGAGGGCGCGGCGCCGGATCAGGTACCCGTCCGTGCGCGGCCCGCGGCCCCAGGGGGTGTTGACGATCAGGTCCACCCCACCGGCCTCTATGAGGCCGAGCACGTCCTCGCCCGAGCTCCCCTATCTTGGGCACGACCATGACGGGCAGCCCGTTGTTCTTGAGCACCTCGGCCGTCCCCTCGCTCGCGGAGATCTCGAACCCCAGATCGGCGAAGGCCCGCGCGATGAGCACGACGGCCCGCTTCTCCCTGTTGGCGACCGAGATGTAGACCCTCCCCGAGACGGGCAAGCTCCTGCCCCGCCGCCGTGAGCGCCTTGGCGAAAGCGCCCGCCGAAGGTGCGGTCTATCCCCATCGCCTCCCCCGTCGAGCGCATCTCGGGCCCGAGCAGCGGGTCCACGTCGGCGAACCTGTCGAACGGAAAGACCGGCGCCTTGACGGAGAAGTGGCCGTTGGTCGAGGAACCGAGCCGCATGTCCCTCAGCTTCTCGCCGAGCAGCACCCTGGTCGCCACCTTCGCGAGCGGCACGCCCGTCGCCTTGGAGATGAACGGGACGGTGCGCGAGGCGCGGGGGTTGCACTCGATCACGAGCACGTCGTCGCCCCGCACCACGAACTGCACGTTCATGAGCCCGACTACGCCAACGGAGAGCGCCAACCGCCTGGTGTAGTCTTCGATCCTCTGCGAGCAGCGCCCTGTGGATGCGTGATCGGGGGCGTCACGCACGAGGAGTCCCCGGAATGCACCCCGGCCTCCTCGACGTGCTCCATGATGCCGCCGACGTAGACTTCCTCCCCGTCCGAGACGGCGTCCACGTCGACCTCGGTGTAGTCCTCCATGAACTTGTCGATGAGGGTCGGATGCCCAGGGCTCGCGCCCGCGCTGGTCCTGAGGTAGAGGTCGAGGTCCTCGCCGTTGTAGACGATCTCCATCCTGCGCCCGCCGAGGACGTAGGAGGGCCTGCACGACGACCGGGTACCCCAGCTCGCGCGCCACCTCCCTCGCCTCCTCGGCGGTCGATGCAGTCCCGAACCTGGGGTGCGGGATGCCGAGCTCGGCCAGGAGCCGGCCGAAGCGGGAGCGGTCTTCGGCAAGGTCTATCGCGTCGGGGGAGGTGCCGAGGATCCGCGCGCCGGCCCTCTCCAGCTCGTGCGCGAGCTTCAGAGGGCTCTGGCCGCCGAACTGCAGGATCACACCGTCGGGCTCCTCGCGGCGGATGACCTCGAGCACGTGCTCGGCGGTCAGCGGCTCGAAGTAGAGGCGGGTGGAGGTGTCGTAGTCCGTGGAGACGGTCTCGGGGTTGGAGTTGACCATGACCGCATCGAAGCCGCTCTCCGCGAGGGCGTAGCTGGCGTGGACGCAGGCGTAGTCGAACTCTATGCCCTGGCCGATGCGGTTGGGCCCGCTGCCAAGTACGACGACCGAGGCGTTCTCCCCGCGCCTGACCTCGTCCTCCTCCTCGTAGGTGGAGTAGTAGTAGGGCGTGCGGGCGGGGAACTCCCCGGCGCAGGTATCGACGGACTTGTAGGTCGGCGAGACGCCGAGCGCCCGCCTGACGCCCCGCACGACTTCCACCGAGGCTAGCCGGAGGCCGCGGCGATGGTTTCGTCGGGGAGCCCGATCCTCTTGAGCTCGCGCAGATTCTCGACGCCGAACGGCTCGGAGACGGAGCCTTCGGCGGCCACGATCCTGGCTATGGAGGCGATGAAGAACGGGTCTATGGAGGTGCGCTCGAAGATCTCCGGTACGTCCATCCCGGCGCGCAAGGCGTCGAAGATGGCGAAGACGCGGTACGGGCTTGGCTCGTCGAGGCCGGCCTGCACGTCCTGGGGATCGACCTCCAGCGAGGCCATCGCCTTCATCAGGCTCTCCGTGAAGGTCCTCCCTATGGCCATGACCTCGCCAACGGAGTGCATCCTGGTCGTCAGCCTCGGCGCCGCACCGGGGAACTTCTCGAAGGCGAAGCGGGGCACCTTGGTCACCACGTAGTCGAGCGCCGGCTCGAACGAGGCCGGGCGTCGCGCTGGTGATGTCGTTGGGGATCTCATCGAGCGAGTACCCGACCGCGAGCTTGGCCGCTATCTTCGCGATCGGGAACCCCGTCGCCTTGCTCGCCAGCGCGCTCGACCTGCTCACCCGCGGGTTCATCTCGATCACGTAGTACTCGTCACTCTCAGGGTCGACCGCAAACTGGATGTTGGATCCCCCGGTCGATACCCCGATCTCGCGTATTATGCGTAAAGATGCGGTACGGAGGGTCTGGTACTGGCTATCGGAGAGGGTCTGGGCTGGGGCGACGGTTATGGAGTCGCCTGTATGGACGCCCATGGGGTCGACGTTTTCTATGGAGCAGATCACGACGACGTTATCGGCGAGGTCGCGCATGACCTCGAGCTCGAACTCCTTCCAGCCGGCGACGCTCTTTTCGACGAGGGCCGACCTTACGGGGCTCGCGTCGAGGCCGTCGATGACGGCGCGGCGGAGCTCGCGGTGGTCGCGGGCGGTGGCGCCTCCCTTGCCGCCGAGAGTGAAGCTGGGGCGGATTATGAGGGGGATAGCCTATCTCCTGGGCCAGGTCCTCGGCTTCGGCGAGGTCTGCGGACCGTGCGGCTCGCGGGGACTTTCAGGCCGATGCGCTGCATGGCCTCCGAGAAGAGCTGGCGGTCCTCGGCCTTGCGGATCGAGGCTATGGAGGCGCCCAGGAGCTCGACGTCGTAGTTCGTCGAGGATGCCTGCTTCGTGCAGTTCGACGGCGAGGTTCAGGGCGGTCTGGCCGCCCAGGGTGGGGAGCAGGGCGTCGGGGCGTTCGCGGCGCAGGATCTCCGCGACGGTTTCGGCGGTGAGGGGCTCGACGTAGGTCGCGTCGGCGACCTCGGGGTCGGTCATAATGGTGGCGGGGTTGGAGTTCACGAGGATCACGCGGTAGCCCTCCTCGCGCAGGGCGCGGCAGGCCTGGGTGCCCGGAGTAGTCGAACTCGGCGGCCTGCCCGATCACGATCGGGCCGGAGCCGATGATCAGGACGCTCGCGATGTCGTCGCGCCGCGGCACGCTAGGCCCGCGCCTTCTCCGAGATGCTCTCCACGAACTCGTCGAAGAGGTAGCCCGGAGTCCCTCGGGGACCGGGGCTCGACTCGGGATGGTACTGCACGCTCCAGGCGCTCAAGGCGGGGCTCGCGATGCCTTCGACGGTGCCGTCGTAGAGGTTGCGGTGGGTCAGCTCCACGCCTTGCTGGCAGCGTCTCCTCGCGCACGGCGAAGCCGTGGTTCTGGCTGGTTATCTCGATGCGTCCCGTCTTCAGGTTCCTGACCGGATGGTTCGCGCCGTGGTGCCCGAAGGGCATCTTGTACGTCTCGCAACCGAGGGCGAGGCCGAGGAGCTGGTGCCCGAGGCAGATGCCGAACGTCGGGACCTCGCCGAGCAGCGGACGCAGGGTGCTCTACCGCCTCTCCGAGGGCAGCCGGGTCGCCCGGCCCGTTGGAGAGGAAGACGCCGTCGGGTTCGGCGGCGAGGATCTCCTCGAGCGCTCGCCGAGCCAGGCATGGCGAGGACGGAGGCGCCGCGGCTACTGAGCTCCTTGTAGATCGAGCCCTTCACCCCGTAGTCGAGGGCGACGACGCGGCAGCGTTCCTCCCCGAAGGCGGGAGCAGCGTTGGCTCCGGTCAGCTCCGAGCTCGTGGAGGCGAGGTCGAGGCCGACCATCGAGGGGTGGGCTGTGGCCTCGCTCGCGCAGGACGTTACGGTGTCATGATCTGAGGTCGAGATCACACCCCGCATCGCACCCTTGTCCCTGAGGTGACGCGTAAGGGCGCGGGTGTCCATGCCTTCGACGCCGAGGACGCCTTTCTCTTCGAGCAGGGCTGCGAGGGAGCGCTCGCTCGCCCAGTTGCTCGGGTGGGGCGTGTACTCGCGGACCAGGACGGCGGCGGCCTGGACCTTGCGGGACTCGTCGTCGCCGGGGATCACGCCGTAGTTCCCGATCAGCGGGTAGGTGAAGAGCAGGATCTGCCCGCGGTAAGAAGGGTCTGTGATGGTCTCCTGGTAGCCGACCATGCTCGTCGTGAAGACGACCTCGCCCGCGACCTCGCCCTCGCCGGCGAAGCTCCAGCCCTCGAAGGCCGCCCCGTCCTCGAGGACCAGCGTCGCCCGCTCCGCCCTGGTTACGCACGTGCTCCAAACTTCGCTCCCAGTCCTGTCGTGTACCAGCTCTCCGCCAACTATAGTACCCACGACCCTGACCCGTCAGGGTCCGTCCGAGATAAGGCGAGTTGGAAGAACGGCTATCAGGGCGTCCCCGGCCCACCGTCCACTCCTCCGAAAGGTCAACGAGCGTGAGGTCCGCCGGCGCACCGACTCGAGAGCCCACCCCCTCGCCGACCCAGCGGCCCGGAGCGCAGCTCATCGCCTCGACGAGGCGTGCCAGCGAGAGCCTGCCGCCGAGGACCAGCTCGGTGTAGAGCGCGGCGAAGGCCGTCTCGTGGCCGAGGAAACCCGGCGCGGCCTCCTCCATCGGCAGCTCCTTCTCCTCCGAGGCGTGCGGCGCGTGGTCCGTCGCCACGAAGTCGAGGACGCCATCGCGCAAGGCTTCGCTCGACGCCATCGCGGTCGTCTTCGGGCCTGAGCGGCGGGTTGACCCTGTAGAGCCCGTCGAGCGTGGAGACGAGCTCGTCCGTCAGCGTCAGGTGGTGCGGCGTGGTGTCCGCGGTGACGTCGGCCCTGTCCTTGAAGAACCCGACGAGAGCCGCCGAGAGGGCCGTGGAGACGTGGGTTATGTGGACCTTCGCCCCCGTCTCCGCCGCGAGGACGAGGGCCGTCGCCGTCGCCGCGTCTTCGGCGCTGGCGGGAGATCCGGGGAGTCCGGCGAGCGACGGCGGCGACCCCGTCGTGCACGACGCCGGTGGCGAGCGTGTGGTCCTCGCAGTGCAGGATCACGGGCAGCCCGGCCGAGCGGGCGTAGAGCATGCCGTTCCTGAGACGCCAGCCGAAGCCGTTCCCAGCCCGTCGTCCGAGACGCAGAACGCGCCGGCCTCCTTGAGCAGGCGCATCTCCGTGAGCCGCTCGCCTGCCAAGCCCGACGTGGAGGGCCGCGGAGACGTAGGCCCGCACCCTCGACTCTCTCTCCACGCGCCGAACGAGACCGCTCACCACGACGGGCCGGTCCACGATGGGGTCCGTGTTCGGCATCATCACGACGCCGGTGAAGCCGCCGGCGGCGGCGCGGCCGAGCCGCTCTCGATGCTCTCCTCGTCCTCGCGGCCAGGCGTGCGCCAGTGGGCGTGCACGTCCACGAAGCCGGGGAAGAGGTGCAGGCCGTCGGCGTCCAGCTCGCGCGTCCCGCGCAGGCCTTCGCCGATCTCGGCGACGCGGCCCGACGAGATGCGCACGTCCATGACGCCGTCGAGGCCCGTTGCACGGGTCGAGGACGTGGGCGTGGCGGATGACGAGTTCCGGGGTAGCCCTGACTCCGGATCACGCGGCGACCCTCTGGGCGGCGCCGGTCGAGAGGGCGAGGACGGCCGAACGGACGCAGACGCCGGCGGCGACCTGGTCGGGGATCAGGGAGGAGGCGTCGAGGACGACGTCGCCGGAGATCTCGACCCCCCTGTTGACCGGGCCGGGATGCATGACGAGCACCCCATTCTCCAGGTGGCGCCGCGACACGCCGTAGAAGCGGGCGTACTCGGCGACGGAAGGGTATCCGCGCGCCCGTCATCCTCTCCTTCTGCAGCCGCAGCATGTAGAGAACGTCCGCGCCCCACTCGAGCGCCTCGTCCACCGAGCGATGAGCACGGGCAGCCCCCAGGCTCCGCGTCCGGCGGCAGGAGCGTGCGGGGGGCGACGAGGGCGACCTCCATCCCGGCGGCACAGAACGCCGGGTATGACGCTGCGGGCCACCCGGCTGTGCAGTACGTCGCCCGACGATGGCGACGCGGCGTCCCGCGAGTTCGTCGAAGCCGCCGAGCGCTTCGCTCAGGGCGTAGAGGTCGAGGAGGGCCTGGGTCGGGTGCTGGCCGCAGCCGTCGCCGGCGTTGATCACGGGCGCCGAGGTGTGGCGGGCGGCGAGGGCTGCCGCGCCGGCGGCCGGGTGGCGGAGCACTATCGCATCTGCTCCGAGGCTGTCGAGGGTGACGACGGTGTCGATCAGGGACTCGCCCTTGGCGATGGCCGAGCCCTTCTCGGAGAGTGAGATCACGTGCGCCCCGAACCGCCTCGCCGCGAGCTCGAAAGAGACCGCCGTCCTGGTCGACGCCTCGAAGAAGGCCAGGCAGACGGTCTTGTCCGCGAGCGCGTCCCTGACGCGTCCCTCTCGCGAACGCGCGCGTGCCAGGTCCAGGATCTCCCGCAGGTCCTCGCGGCTCGCGTCTTCCAGGGTCAGAAAGCTCCTAGTCTCCAACGACGATCACCCCGTCCTCCCCATCGGTCTCCTCCAGGTTGACCAGCACCCTCTCATCGCGCGCGGTGGGCACGTTCTTCCCGACGTGGTCCGCCCTGATCGGCAACTCCCTGTGGCCGCGGTCGACCAGAATCGCCAGCCGGACCGCCGCCGGACGCCCGAGCTCCAGCAGCGCGTCCATCGCGGCCCGCGCCGTCCTGCCCGTATAGAGAACGTCGTCCACGAGCACGACCGTCTTGCCGCGTCACGTCGAAGGGCACGCTGCTGCCCCGCACCTCGGGATCCTCCTGCTTCAGGTCGTCGCGGTGGAGCGTTATGTCCAGAGAACCGACGGGGACGTCGAGACCCTCGAACTGGCGGATGTTCGCGGAGATCCTGCGCGCCAGCGGAACCCCGCGCGTAAGTACCCCGACGAGCGCGAGCCTGTCGAGGCAAGAGGCGTTTCGTTCCAGTATTTCGTGCGAGATGCGGCGTAGCGAACGGTCGAGGCCGTCGGGGGAGAGCACCTTCGAGTGGGCGCGTTCGTAGACGCTAGTTCGGCCCAATGCCGTGCCTCCTTCGCGTCTCACGGGACGCCGTTAAAGGATCGGTTGCCAGCGTCAAGCTACCAGAGGGCGAAGAGAGCGTCAAGCGCCAGAGCGGCGTCCCGCAGATCCTCGGGGATCTCGGATGTCGAAACTCAGCGCCTCCCCCGTTACGGGATGCTCGAAGGACAACCGCTCGGCGTGCAGCCAGAGACGGCGGCCGGGGACGGGCGTCCCGTACAACGGGTCGGCGTAGACCGGGTACCCGATGGCCGAGAGGTGGACCCGGATCTGGTGCGTCCTCCCCGTCTCCAGCCGTACCCGCAGCATGGTGTGTCCACGCCGCCTCCGCGTAGCACCTCGAAGTGCGTGACGGCGGGCTTCCCTACGCCGGCGGCCATGAGCGTGGGGTTGTCCGGGTCCCGGCCAACGGGCGAGTCGATGGTCCCCGTCTCGGGCAGCCCTTCTCCCACCGACGACCGCCCTGTAGACGCGCCCCACCCGCCTGGCCGACATCATCTCAACGAGCCTCGAGTACGCCGGCTCGCCCTTGGCGACGACCATCAGGCCCGAGGTGTCGCGGTCGAGACGGTGGACGACGCCCGGGCCGATCGGGTCCTCCCCACCCGCAGATGCCTTTGCTCAGCAGCGCGTTGACGAGCGTGCCCGACGGGTTGCCAGCGCCAGGATGCACCACGAGCCCGGCCGGCTTGTCCACCACCAGGACGTACTCGTCCTCGAAGACCACGGGGACGGGGATCTCCTCCGGCGCGAGTCCCTCCTCGGGAAGCCGCGCCTCCATGCGCTGCCCGTCCCTTACCTTGTACGAGGAGCAAGCCTCCTCGCCATCGACGAGCAATAGACCTTCTTGATTAGGCGTTGCACGATGCTACGGCTGATCCCGAGCCGGCGGGCGGCCAGCCGGTCGAGGCGTTCCCCGGCCTCGGCGGGATCTACCTCGAAGCTGCGGAGCGGCACGGGATCCAGGGTAGGTGAGCCGCGAGGCTTCGCGGGTCTCGGCCTGTGTAGCGCCGCTGACGAGGACGGTCTTGTCCCTGCTCGAAGCGCCACGGACCACGGTGACGTCGGAGCGCGGGACGCCGAGTAGCTTCGAGAGGTAACGCTCGACCTCGGCGTTGGCCTTGCCTTCTACGGGCGGCGCCGCGACCCTGAGTTTGATGGAGTCCTCACCGTAGAGACCTTCGATCGAGGTGCTCTTCGCGCCGGGCGAGACCTTGAGGTTGAGGAGGGTTCCGTCCCTAGCGGTACTGACGAAACCCTTACTCACGCCGGCGCAGGAAGCGGCTGGCCCTGAAGATGCGGCTCTCTGCCTCGCCCTCTTCGGACTAGCCCTCGTTGATCGAAGAACTCTCTGCGAGCTGCTCTCCTCGGCCAGCGTCGGCTCCTCCTGCTCCACCTCTTCCGCGCGCGGGCTCGTAGGCGGTGCGGGCTCCGAGCTTCCACTGTCTGGTCCGTCGCGCCGCTCGGGCTCCGTCGGGCCCGGCTCTGCGGCGACTCGTCGGCTCCTCGGGACGGTTCGAGTCTCCGGCTCTCGTCGCCGTCTAGCTCGGCGATCTCCTGAGCCTCGATCTCCTCCGGCGTAGGCTGGCTGGCGGCTCTCCGCGCTCTACGGGCTGCGTCCGCACGCATCCGTCTTCGGCGGAGGCGACGCTTCGGCCCGAGACGATCTTCCTCTCTCGGGCTCGGCATCGGCCGGTGCGGCCGGGACCGTAAGCTCGCCGTGACGTCAATCGCCGCTTCCGTGGACCGGTGCTGCGGCTTCGCGGACCACGGCGATGGACTCGGTGTCGAGGCGCTCGCGCAGGGAAGCCTCTATCTCCCTGGCCGAGGAGACCTCCATGTTGTCCATCATGTCCATGTAGGTCTTCAGGAGGTGGCGGAAGTCGTTCGGCGAAGCTCCTCTTCGCCTCCTGCAGCGCCTCGTAGGAGTCCTGGACGCGCTCTATGCGCGCCGAGGAGTCGGCGAGCATCTGGTGGGAGCGCGCTCTGCGCCTCCCTGATGGTGAAGTCCGCCTCCCGCTGGGCGCTCTGGCGCAGGCCCTCGGCCTCCTGGTCGCGGCGCGGCGGAGGTCGTTGGAGGCCTGCTCGGCGTGGACGAGGGCGGCGCGGATGGAGCCTTCGAGGTCCTCGAACTGCTGCAGCCGGTCGCGCAGGCTCGAGACCTCCTCGCGCATCCTCTGGTTCTCCGTGTAGTTGCGCTCGAACTCGTCGGCCACGGCGTCCAGGAAGTCGTCCACCTGGTTCGCGTCGTAGCCGCGGAAGCCGCTCTTGAACTCCTTGCGCCTTATGTCGATCGGTCGTATCGGCATCTCTTATCACCCCGTAACTGGTCGTATGAACTTGTCGATTATTATCAACAGCAAGGTCCTGGCTATGGAGAGCCCGAAGATCGCGATGATCGGCGAGAGGTCTATCCCGAACCCGCCGAGCCGCAGCATCGGCACGCGGCTCCTTATGGGCCATCAGGATAGGGTTGGTCACGGCCCTGACCGCGTCGTAGACGGCCTGCATGAAGCTGCTCGAAGGGTAGCCGGGAAACCAGGAGAAGAGGATGGAGGCGATGATGAAACCGAACAGTATGTAGTAGGTGTAGTTCACCACCCCCGCCAGAAGGCCGGCCACGCTGAACCCGAACTGCTGCAGGAGGGCCACGGTCATCCGCCGAGCCCCCGCGCCCTCTCCGTCGCCGCCTCGACCCCGTCGTAGACCGCCGCCACGAACCCTGCCTTCTCCATCGCGACGAACGCCGCGGCCGTCGTGCCGCCCGGCGTCATCACCTCGTCGCGCACCTGGTGGGCGCTCCGCTCCTTCAGCAGTACCGCCGTCCCGCCTATCGTGCCGACCACCAGCCTGCGGGCGACGTCCCGCGGTATGCCCTCCCTGACGCCGGCCTGTATCAGGGCGTCGGCGAAGAGCGCGACGTACGCCGGCCCGGACCCGTGCAGGGCCGTCGCCGCGTCGAAGAGGCGCTCTGGCAGCTCCTGCACCTCGCCGACGTGGCGGAAGATATCCATGACCGTGGGCAGCGCGGACCGGCCCGCCTCGTTGGCGGTGACTACGGCGGAGCCGAGCCCCACCGAGGCGCACACGTTCGGCATCACGCGCAGGATCGCGGTCCCTGGCGGCAGGTTCTCGGAGATGCTGGCGATGGAGACGCCGGCGGCGACGCTCGCGACGGCCTTGTCCGTGCCCTCGAAGGAGGGTGAGATCTCCTCCATCACCTGCGCGACGTCCCAGGGCTTCACGGCGACGATGACGAGGTCGCTCTCGCTCGGCGAGCTCGCGGTTCGAGGAGGTGGTGCGAACGCCGGAGCTCTCTGTAGGGCCTCAGCTGTTCGGGATGGATATCGCTCACGCCGAGGTCGAAGCCGCCCGACTCGGCGAGCCTGCAGGAGGAGGGAGCCCCCGATCTTGCCCGCCCCGATTATCCCGACCTTCTTCAAAGTCTCCTCGAAGACCCTTAGAGCTGGTTGAAGAACGCCCGCTCGGCGATGCGCTTGCGCTCCTCCGCGCTCACCTCGACGTCGCGCGGAGTGAGCAGGAAGACCCGGTTGGCGACGGACTGGATGTTGCCGTCGAGCGCGTAGGTCAGGCCCGAGCAGAAGTCCACCATCCTGCGGCTCAGGTCGCCGTCGACGTTCTGGAGGTTCAGGATCACCGGCTGCTGGCGCTTGAAGCGGTCGGCCAGGTTCTGGGCGTCGTTGAAACTGGAAGGCTCGAGCACGCTTACGCGGGTGGTGCGCTGGTCGGGGACGGGCCGCAGGTGCGAGGGCGGGTTCTGTGCCGCGCGTAGCGCTCCGCCCCTGCCCGACGCCTTCGCTACCGAAGAGGTCCCCCAGGGAGGTACCGAAGGCCGAGGAGCGCTCCGCCCGGCCGAGGCGCCTCACGGTCGGTCCTGGCTCGGCGCCGCGCGCGCCGTTCGCGTATGCTTCGTCTGCGTAACGGCGGTCCTCTTCCTCTTCGTCTTCGTAGTAATCCTCGTCGTCGACACCGAACCCGAACCAGGCCGCGATCCGGTCCAGACGGTCCCTAACTCCCATCCTGCCTCCTTACGGGCCCATCCTCCTCTAATTAGCATCCGCCCGATCCTGACCACGGTCGCTCCCTCTTCGACCGCAACCTCATAATCGCCACTCATGCCCATGGAGAGTTCCGAGAGATCGAAGTGCGGACTCCAACTTTCTCGTAGCCTATCACGGATCGTGCGAAGTTTCGCGAAAACATAGCGTACGTCCTCGGGGTCTTCAACCAGCGGCGCTAGCGTCATGAACCCTCTCACCCGGACCCTCCCTCCGGTCTTTGCCGCGGCCTCCAACAGCGCCTCGACCTCGCTCCTCGGAGACGCCGTACTTGGACTCCTCGTCGGCCACGTTTACCTGGATGAGGATGTCGGCTCCGCCCTCAGGCGCCCGCTTGGCGAGCTCCTCGATCAGCCGCACCGAGTCCACGGAGTGCACGAGGCGTCACCCTCGGCACGACCACCTTCGCCTTGCGTCTCTGGAGATGGCCGATAAAGTGCCACTCGAAGCGGTCGCCGAAGAGTCTCCTGCTTTTCGAGGAGGTCCTCTGCCCGGTTCTCTCCCATGAGATCCACGCCCGCCTCTGCGAGTGCGGAGAGCTGCTCCGGCGTCGTAATACTTGGTGGCGACGAGGATGCGCGCACTGCTCCGCGCCGCGCCCACTCCGCTCCAGAGCCCTCTGTATGTTCTCGCGCACGCGCGCGAGTCTCTCCCTGATCGTCCGTGCCACGTGCGCGTTCATCGGGCCTCCCTCACCACCGAGGCGAGGTTCCGGCCCGTGAGGGGCCCCTGCTTGCGGTGGGAGTAGAATAGGTCGGGCCGGCACCCGCTGCAGAGTCCCGAGGTCGTGACCTCCGACCCCGGACCTCTCGAGGTCGACCCTTATGGCGTCCTGCAACGAGAGTTGGCGGCCCGAGACCACCTCCTCCCCGAACTCCGCGGCGAACTCCGCGGCGAGTTCCTCCGAGACCTCGTAGCAACAGCGGCGGATGGACGGCCCGATATAGGCGCTGCACGCGGCCCCCTCCGAGTTCCGTGCGCCGCCTTCCCCGAGACGCCCGAGAGGGTGCCGCGCCAGCCGGAGTGGACCATCCCGACCTCTCGTTCCCCGACGAGCGCGACGGGAACGCAGTCGGCCACGGCTACAGAGAGGCAGAGGTCGGTCTCGGCGGTGACCAGGGCGTCGGCCTCACCGGCGAAGCCCGGCTCAGAGACGCGAACCACCCTGTCCCCCGCGACCTGGCGGACCCAGGCCGCCGGCCTGCGATCCATCGCGCTCCTGATCATGGAGAGGTTCTCGTCGACCGCTCTCGGGTCGTCGCCGACCTTCTTGGAGACGTTCAGCGAGTCGTATGGAGGTTCCGGAGACGCCGCCGAGGCGGGTGAAGAAGCAGATCTCGGCTCCTTCGGGCGCCGGGTCGCGGCGCGACGTAGACGGCGCCCCCTCTCGCGGTGTGCATCGCGGCGGGGGCGCCGTAGGCGCGCTTCTGGGTATCGGGCCTGCGCACGCCCCGGCGCGGGCCTACCGGCGCCGGAGGAAGGCCGGTATGTCCAGTACGTCTCCCGTCTCCTGCGAGGGGGCCGCCGGCTCTTCCTGTTGCAGCGGCTCGGCGGCGGGACGCTCGGAGCGGCGCTGGTTGGCGAGGCGCTGGTCGAAGCCCGTGGCTATCACGGTCACGCTCACCCTGTCGCCGTTGTTCTCGTCGATAACGGCGCCGAAGATCAAATTCGCGTCCTGGTGCGCGGCGTTGTGGACGATCTCGGCCGCCTCGTTGACCTCGAAGAGCCCGAGGTCGGGCCCGCCCGTGATGTTCAGGATGATCCCCGTCGCACCCGTCGATGCTGGCCTCCAGCAGCGGGCTCGAGATCGCGGTCTTCGCGGCCTCGGGGCCCCTGGTCTCGCTGCTCGACTCGCCGATGCCCATGAGCGCCGAACCGGAGTCGTGCATGATCGTGCGCACGTCGGCGAAGTCCAGGTTGATCAGGCCGGGCACCGTAATGAGGTCGGTGATGCCCTGGACACCCTTCCTCAGAATGTCGTCGGCCATCTTGAAGGCGTCCATCATGCTGGTCCGCTTCTCGGCGACCTGCAAGAGCCTGTCGTTGGGGATGATGATGAGGGAGTCGACGTTCTCCTTGAGGCGCTTGATGCCCTCCTCGGCGTACGTAGAGCGCCTGCGCCCCTCGAAGGCGAACGGCCGCGTGACGACCCCGACGGTCAGCGCTCCCGAGTCCCTGGCGATCTTGGCGACGACAGGGGCAGCGCCCGTGCCCGTCCCGCCACCCTTGCCGGCCGTGACGAAGACCATGTCGGCACCGCGCAGCGCCTCCTCGATCTCCGCCTTGTTCTCCTCGGCGGCCTCCATCCCGATCTTCGGGTCCGCGCCGGCGCCGAGGCCGCGCGTGATCTTCTCCCCGATGTGGATCTTCTGGTCGGCATCGCACATCTGGAGGGCCTGAGCGTCCGTGTTCACCGCTATGAACTCAACCCCCTGCAAACCGGAGTTGATCATGCGGTTCACGGCGTTGGTTCCCCCCCCGCCAATGCCGACAACCTTTATGACCGCCAGATAGTTAGTCGCCGCGTCCAACATGCCTTCCTAACCCTCCATCACACGCTCTTTAGGAGGCCCACCGGTCTACCTCCCCCGGAACCAGCCCCTGACCGCCTCCAATATGCTACCAAAACTGCGCGCCCCTGCACCTTTACCCTTCGGTCTAGGGTCATCGTTTCTGGCCGAGAAGTATAACAGACCGACGGACGTTGCATACTGAGGTTTCTGTACAGGTTTAACCTCGCCCCTAACGCGTCGCGGGACTACGGTCCGGGCGCGCATACCGAGGACTTCTTCAGCGAGGTCGGTCATCCCGTCGAGGAGGGAGCCGCCGCCGGTAAGGACGACGCCGCCTGGGATGAGGTCCCTCGATCCTGGTGCCCTGCGAGCGAGTCGCGCACGTAGTCGAGAGCTTCACGGGCGCGGTACTCGAGGATCTGGCTCATAAAGCTGGCGTTGTAGTGGCGGTCGTCGAGCTTGACGGCGGCGACGGGGTCGATGGTGCTCGGAGAGGTCGTACCGTAGCGGACCTTGAGTTCCTCGGCCTTGTGCTGCGGGATCTTGAGGCCGTAGGCGAGGTCGGAGGTGAAGCTCTCGCCGCCGATGGGGATGACGGCGGTATGGGTGAGCGCCCCTCGGTAGAAGGTCGCGATGTCCGTCGTGCCTCCGCCGATATCGAGGAGGACGACGCCGGATTCGCGGTCGGAGTCGAGCAGGCACGCCTCGGCCGAGGCCAGTGGCTCGAGCACGATCCTGGAGACCTTCGACGCCGCAGTCCTCGACGGCGCGCAGGAGGTTCTGGATGCTGGAGACGGCCCCGCTCACGACGTGGGCGCGCATGGTCACCTTGCGGGCGGCGAGGCCCACGGGGTTCTTGACGCCTTCCGAGCCGTCGAGGACGTAGCCGCGGGGGACGACGTGGATCACCTGCTCGTCCTCGTCCAGGTCGAGCTGGCGGGCCTCCTGCTCGAGCCTGCGGACGAACCTGTCCGTGACCGTCAGGTTCCTGCTGCGGTTGAGGAGGGTGACCTCTGTGTTGAAGGAAGAGATGTGGCTACCCGCGATGCCGACGGTCACCCGGCCGCCGCGAACGCCGCAGGCCTCCATCGCCTCGGCGACCGACTCGGCGGCGGCCTGGCGGTCCACCACGACGCCCCGCTTGAGGCCGTAGCTCGGCGCCTCGCCCATGGAGAGCACCTCGACCCAGCCCCGCCGCGGGTCCACCCGGCCGGCGAGCGCCACTATCTTGGTGGTGCCCACGTCTATCCCGTAGACCAGCGACGCGCCACGATCCGCCTTACCCCTGGGCTCGCTGTTCGCGTTGCCCTGGACCGGGGCGCCGACGACGACCCTCGCCCGGCGAACGCAGATCGAAGACCCTGGCGTCAGGATGCTCGGGCATGATGTTCTTCAAGGCCTCGGCCTGCCCGTCGCCAACGTCCCTGGAGAAGATCACGCGCCGGCCCGCCACCGTGGCCTTGATGCCCCCGGCACCGGCCCCGTCGATGGAGTCGAGCCTCACCCCGTTCCCGTACAACGTCCTCGCGAACATCCAAGATCTCCCCTACCTGGTCGCGATCCAACTCCACCCTCTCGAGACCCGCTCCCCCGAGCCCCGGAAGCTCCTCGCCGTCGGCCGACAGGATGATCTCTCCGCCCGTCCACCTCGGCATCCAACATCGGCCGACGTTCCTCAACCTGAACCGTAACTATACCGGAGTTCCAATTCTCGTTCACCTCTGCACCCTGAACCCAAGGATGAGACTCTATTTTTTCCTTCAGCATCTCTTCGTTGAGGGTGAGGAGGCTGGCGTGGTCCGGGATAGCGTTCGACGACCTCGGATTCGGGGTACATACGGGCGCCTTCGACCCTGACGCCGGTGACGGGGAAGTCGAGGTAGGTGATGAGGAGGACGGTGAGGGTAGTAGCGACGGCGACGGCCGCCGAGATCAGGATCGCGCGCAGTGGGTGTTCTCAGGGCTGGGATCCCGCTCCTCCAGTATGCTCGAGCAGCGTCTTCGCCGACCTGCGAGATGTCACCTGCGCCGAGGGTGAGCACGAGGTCTCCCCTTCTCGGAGATCTCCCGCAGCACCGCTGGTATGGCGTCTTGCTGGGGTATGTAGTAGACCTCGGGGTGGCCCCTGCGTCTCGCAGATGGCGTCCACTATGAGCTTGCCGTTGACGCCTGGCTGGGGCATCTCACCCGCGCCGTAGACCTCGGTTATGAGGACGGCGTCGGCCGAGGCGAACGAGTCGCCGAACTCCCTGTAGAGCGCGCGGGTGCGCGAGTAGCGGTGCGGCTGGAAGACGGCGATCACCCTGCCGTCCCCGCTGGCATGGTCGAACGGGCGGCGGCGAGCGTAGCCGAGAGCTCGGTAGGGTGGTGGGCGTAGTCGTCGACGACGCGTACTTCGGCGACGCTCTCCCTTGAGCTGAAAGCGGCGGCGCACGCCCCCGAAGGTCTTCGAGGGTGCGGGCCGCCTCGTAGGCGTCGTGGCCGAGCCAGCGGGCCACTCCCGCCGCGGCCAGGGAGTTGAGGACGTTGTGGCGGCCGTAGACGCCCAGCTCGACCTCGCCGCGCCTCTCTCCGTCTTCGAGAGGACGTAGCTGTTCGGGGCCGAGGATCTCCGCCCTGAGATCTCCAGAGTCGATGCCGTACGTCGTTACGGGGCAAGGAGCCTCGGCGGCACGACCAGGGACAGGGGGTCGTCCGCGCAGGTGACCAGGCGCCCGTCCTCGGGCAGAGAGCGGACGAATTGCTCGAAGGTCTCCACGACATCGTCGAGGGAGGAGTAGAAGTCGGGGTGGTCGAACTCGATGTTCGTGACGACGGCGGCCTGTGGCCTGAGGTGGAGGAGCGAACGGTCGCTCTCGTCCGCCTCGGCCACGACGAGGTCGGACCTCCCGAAGGCCACGTTGCTCCCGATGTCGTTCAGCTCGCCGCCAACCAGGGCCGTCGGGTTCTCGCCCAGGGCCTCGAGGACGTGCGCCGTCATGCTCGTCGTCGTCGTCTTGCCGTGGGTTCCTGCCACGGCGACGCTGCGGTTGCCCTCGAGGATCCAGGCCAGCGCTGCGGCGCGCGGGATTACCGGGTATCGACCTGCGCCGGGCCTCGAGGAGCTCCGGGTTCGTCTTTGGTATGGCGGTCGAGATCACCACCCGGTCCGCGTCCCCTACCTGCTCCGGGGCGTGCCCGATGTAGACGGTGACGCCGGCACTCACGCAGCCTGCGGGTGTAGGGCGACTCCTTGAGGTCCGAGCCCGTGACCTCGTGCCCCCTGCTCGCCAGGACCTCCGCGATGCCGCTCATTCCCGCCCCGCCGATGCCGATCATGTGTATCTTCATGCGCCCTACTCCTTCTCTCCAGCACGCAACAGTCTGCTCGGCCACCTCACCGGCCGCACCAGGCGTGGCGAGGCCCCTATGCGCCGACCAGCCCCTCCCGCCGCGCGTCATCCTCCAGCAAGTCCTCGACGCGCCCGCGCAGCGCCGCCGCGTCGACCTCCGAGTCGAGCATCAGCTCCGCCGCCCCCTTCTCGGTGAAGTACCTGGCGTTGTGGAGCTGGTGGTCTCCCGTGGCGTAGCGGGAAGGGGATGAGTATAGCCGCCTTCCCGGCCGCCGCGATGTCGAACAGCGAGCCCGCGCCGGCCCTGCTCACGACCACGTCCGCGGCGGCCAGATACCGCCAGATGTCGTCGACGTACTCGAGGATCGTGTGGCGGGGTTGTTCGTCGGAGAGCCGCGGGAAGTCCCTGCGGCCGGAGATCTGGACGACCGTATAAGGCGTCGTGCCCCCGAACGCCTCGGCCGCCGCGAGGTTGATCCTGAGCGCTCCCCCGCTCCCGCCGAAGATGAGCACGACCGGCGGCTCCAGGCCAAGCATTGCCGAGCGCCTCCTCCCGCGAAGTCTTCGAAGATCTCTGCCCTGGTGGGCATCCCGACCCACACGGCGTGCCCGAGCTCGCCGTCCGGCTGCCGGGAAACGTCACCAAGCGTCTCCGTCGTGAAGCGGCTGGCGAGGCGGTTGACGCGCCCGGGGACTGAGTTCTGCTCGTGCAGGAACGTCGGCACGCCGAGCGTGCGGGCCGCGACCACGGCCGGCGCGCTCGCGTAGCCCCCGACCCCGAGAACGGCGCCGGGTCTCAGTCGTTGTATTATGCGTGTACAGGGGCGATGGCGCTTTAGGGATAGGAGGGCGGCGCGGGCCTGGGCCAGGGGGCTTCCGGCGAGGCCTGTAGGGGCAGGGCGTGGAGGGTGTAGCCTTGCGTGGGACGAGGGTCCTTCTCGATGCCCGATGCTGGAGCCCACGAACTCGACCATCGCTCCTCTCGCCCTCAACTCATCCGCCACGCACAGCGCGGGGATAGCGTGTCCCCCCGTGCCGCCTCCTGCTATCAGGATTCGGGCCGCGCGAGGTTTGATCTCTCTCGCTCGTTCACTGTCCTCCGATATCCTGTAGAGGATGCCCACGGCGGCGAAGCATACCAGCAGGCTCGAGCCCCCGTAGCTAACAAATGGGCAGCGTCATCCCGGCGAGCGGGAGGACGACCATGGCGGCCCCGATATTGAAGATGGCCTGCACGGTGAGCATCGTGGTCAGGCCTGCGGCCACGCACCGGCGCCATCACCGAAGGGGCGTTCAGGGCGATATCCTCAGCCCGGCCAGCGCGATAAAGCCGAAGGCGGCGATCACCACGACCATCCCGATCAGGCCCAGTTCCTCCCCTATCAGGGCGAAGATCATATCCGTGCCCAGCTCGGGCACGTAGGGCCCCTGTCCGCCCGACCCCGCGCCGGAGCCGAAGAAACCCCCGGCCTTTATGGCCACCATGGACTGGACTACCTGGTAACCGGAGCCGTCCGCGGCGGCCCAGGGATCGAGAAACGTCATGAACCGCTCGCGCCGATAGGGCTCGAGCCATCATCCCCGGCGACCGCCACCAACCCAGCGAGCCCCGGAGAGCACCAGGTCCCTCGTCCTGAGCTCCGAGGACCCAGAGCACGCCGGCGACGCCCGCGAGCAGGACCACGGAGGTGCCGAAGTCCGGCTCGACGAAGACGAGTACGAAGAGCACCCCGACGGCCGCAAGGGGCTTGAAGGGAAGCCCCGAACCAGGAGGCAGCCGCGCGACCGCGCAACTCAAGACCAGGACGGCGGCGAGCTTCGCGAACTCCGCGGGCTGCATGCTCATGGGACCGAGGTCCAGCCACCTCCTGGCGCCGTTGATCTGGGTCCCTATACCGGGTATCAGGACGAGCACGAGGCCGAGCAGCACGATCAGGTACAACGCACGGCGCGTACCTGCGCCACGCGGTGTACCTGACCCGGCTCGCCACGAAGAAGACGGCGACCCCAAGCACCATGTGCACGCGCGGAACGAACAGATAATGCGGTCCGAACCTCACTGTACGTAGCCGAATAGACCATGACGAGCCCAACAGGGAGAGGCCCGAGCGCCACCAGGAACAGGTTCGCCCGCAAGCTCTCATCGGCCGACGGCCCCACGCTCCCGGCGAGGTCAGCCGACGAACCCGGCAAACGCTTCGCCCCTCTCGGCGTACCCCGCGAACTGGTCGAAGCTCGCGCACCCGGGCGAGAGCAGGACGACGTCGCCCGGCCTTGCGAGCGACGCCGCCTCAGCCACGGCCTCCCTCAGGTCCGCGACCAGCCGGCAGACGTCCCCCCATCCGGCGTCCGAGGTACTCGACGATCACGCGGACCGGCCTCACCCTGGCAGACGACCGCCCGACACGCGGCCGAGATACGGCAGCATCTCGGAGAAATCCGTCTCCTTCTCCGAACCGCCGAGGATGAGCACCACGGGCTCCTCGAAGCTTGCCAGCGCCGCCGCGACCGCCGCCGGGTTGGTCGCTTTGGAGTCGTCCACGTAGATCACGCCCGCCCGCTCGGCCACGACCTGCATGCGGTGCGGCTTTAGCCTGTAGCCCAGCATGCCCGCCCTGATAGCTTCCATCGACGCCCCGAGCCTCTCGGCTACAGCTGCAGCGAAGAGGGCGTTCGTGAGGTTGTGCGTCCCCGCAAAGCGCAACTCCCCCTCGGCCGCTATCTCGCGGCCTCGTAACAGGAGCCAGCCGTCGCTCACCGCCGTGTTTCCTTCGCCCACGACGAGCGCTTCCGCGGCGAGGCTGTCCGCCACTTCGAGTCCGAGAGGATCTTCGGCGTTCACGAGCGCGAGGTCATCTGGTCCGCTGCCCCTCGAAGATCCGAAGCTTGTCGCGCGCGTACTCCTCGAAGGAGGTGTGCCAGTTCAGGTGGTCGGGCCGGGCGTTCAGGAGCGCCGCCACGTCGAACCCGGGATTGCTCATGTAGTGGAGCTGGAACGAAGACACCTCCAGCACGACTAAACCCGTGGCGCGCGCCTCCTGAAGACACCCTGTGAGCGCCCGCCACGAGTTGCCGGCCACGGCGTGCGGCACACCCGCGCCGCCGAGCATCCGGTGGAGCATGTCCACCACGGTAGTCTTGCCATTGGTCCCTGTGATCGCCGCCACCCTCACCCCGGACCCGAGCAGTTCCAGACCGAGAGCGACCTCGGAGATCACCGGGACCCCGCGGAGCGCGGCGGCCCGCAGCATGGCGTCCCGGGGCCGTATGCCTGGGCTCACGACGAGCAGGTCCGCGCCGTTAAGCACCTCGGGACCCGCGCCTAGAGCGCCCTCGACACCGAGTTCCTTTAGTTCCTCAAGCGTAGCGCGCAGGCGCGGGTCGTCCCCGGCGTCTACCGCCCTGAGGTGCTCACCGCGCGCAAGCAAGGTTCGCGTCGCCGCGATCCCAGATTCCCCGAGCCCGTACACCACGGTACTCAAGGGCTCACCCCGCGGTCTGGTAGAGGAAGAAGTAGTAGAGGAAGAATCCGGTCGCAGAGAAGGCGGCCTGAGCGATCCAGAAGCGCACCACTACCTTGTTCTCCTGCCAGCCTAACATCTCGAAGTGGTGGTGGATGGGCGCCATTTTGAAGACCCGGCGCTTGCGCCCGGTAAGCCTGAAGACCGCGTACTGGACTATTACCGACAGCGCTTCGACGACGAAGAGCCCTCCTATTACCGGAAGGAGCAACTCCGTCTTGGTCAGGACCGCTGCGGCGGCGAGCACGCCCCCTATGGCGAGCGAGCCCGTGTCGCCCATAAAGATGTCCGCAGGGTGGGCGTTGTACCAGAGAAACCCGACGATGGCACCGACCATCGCACCGCAGATGATCGCGACGTCGTACTGGCGCTCGAGGAACGCGACGGCCGTGTAGACCAGAAGGGCGATCGCCCCCGCGCCCGCAGCGAGCCCGTCGAGGCCGTCCGTGAGGTTTACGGCGTTGGTCGTGCCCACGATCACGAGCAGCAAGAAGAGGCTGAACAGCGCGATCCCGACTACCCCGGGTCCGAGTACCAGGTTGCGGTCGAAGCCCGGCACCACTACGTTCTGCGTTACGCCTACATATCGCAACGCCAGTACGTCGGCGAGGACGACCGTCAGGGTGAGGAGCAGGAACTTGAAGCGGACGCTCAAGCCCTCGCTCCCCTTCTTGGAGATCTTCTGCCAGTCGTCATAGAGGCCGATCCCCGCCACCGCAGAGACGATCAGAAGTGTCGCGAACGTTGCAACGTTCGGTCGTGCGACGACCAGCAGCGCCGCCAGCAGGCCCATCAACATCACCAGCCCGCCCATCGTTGGCGTGCCGGCTTTGATCAGGTGCGTCTCAGGCCCCTCCTCGCGCACGAACTGGCCGAACTTGCGCGTCTGCAAGAACGCTATGTACTCCGAACCGAGCACCACCGTTACGAGAAACGCTATGGCGGCCGCGAGCACGACGCTAAACAAGAGTCAAGCTTTCCCTTAGCTTTCTAGTCAGAGTGTCGAGCCCCACGCCCCTCGAACCCTTGACGACAACGTAATCCCCGGGCTGCAAGCTCTCTCCGAGGCTCTCGGAAGCCTCCTCCGCGTCCTTATAGAAGAGCGTCTTTCCTGAGAAAGCCTCAGCGTACCAGCGAGCCTCGTCGCCGACGCAGACGAGCAGGTTTACGCCGGCCTCCTCGGCGATTCTTCCCGCCTCCTGGTGGTAGGCCCGGGCTGTGGCGCCCAGCTCGAACATGCCGCCGAGGACGGCGACGAGTCGCCGGTCCTGCCTGCCTGCCTGCTGCGCACCGTAGCGCAAGACGGCGGCGACGGCGGCGGGTGATGCGTTATAGGAGTCATCGTAGACAACGATGTTGTCTCGCAACCGGTGCACCTCGCCCCTGAGGCCGGTGCGCCGCAGGCGAGAGATACCCCTGACGCCCACTTCCAGGTCGAGGCCGAGCGCGAGCGCCCCGCCGAGCGCCGCGAGCAGCGGTTCCACGAGATGAGTACCGAAGACGGGAGAGCGAACCTCGGCCGACTGGTCTCCCAGCCAGGCAAGGAAGCGGAGGCCCTCCTCGCGCTCCTCAATATCCGAGGCTGAAAGGTCACCGGCGCCCTCGATGCTGAAGGTGATCCGTCGCAGGTTCCGCCCTGCGCCTGTGGCCGCCGCTGGCGCGGACGAAGGTGAAACTAGGGTGCCGTCCGCTGGGAGAGCGAGCGCCAGCTCACCCTTCGCGGCTGCGAGGGCATCGAGGCTGCCGAAAGAGTCGAGGTGGACCGGTGAGATGGCGGTAAGGATTCCGACCTGCGGCGGGGCTATGCCGCAGAGATGCTTGATGTCCCCAGGGTGGGTGGCCCCCATCTCGAGGACCAGGATCTCGGTGCGCTGGTCGGCCGCGAGCACCGTGAGGGGGAGACCGATCTCGTTGTTGAAGTTTCCGGCGGTCGCCGAGACCCGCTTGCCGGCGTATCGGAGCACGGTGGCCAGGGCGTCCTTGGTCGTGGTCTTGCCTACCGTCCCCGTGATACCGACGACCAGCGGGGCGGGGGAATCGTCCCGCACCAGCGTCCATCTGGCGAGGCGTTGCATCGCTTCCAGCGGGTCTCCTACGACGAGGGTCGGCACCTCGAGGGGACGGGAAGCCACCGCCGCGACGGCGCCACGCAGGTAAGCCTCGGGCGCGAACTCGGCGCCGTCCGTTCGCCCGCGCAGGGTGAAGAAGAGGTCGCCTTCGCGCACCACCCTCGAGTCCGCCGCCGCACCGCGCACGAACGTCCTTTCGTCCCCGGCGGTGAGCCTGGCGTCGAGAACGCGCGCCACCTCAGCCAGGGTGGCGGGCCTCACGGGCTCTCCCCCTGCGCCGCCGCGCTGGCGGAGCCGAGGTCAGGCGGCACGTTGAAGTAGCTCAGGGTAAACGACATCACCTCGCGGAAAGCGGGAGCCGCGGCGATCTCTCCCCAGTACGTCCGCTGGGGATCGTTGACGGCGATGAGCATCACGTACTCGGGATCCGAGGCGGGGGCGAAGCCTATGAAAGAGGCCACGTACTCGTCGCCATAGGTCCCGGTGTTGGGGTCCACTATCTGGGAGGTCCCGGTCTTGCCGGCCACGGTGTAACCGGGAATCTGGGCGAAGTGGCCCGACCCTTCGTCGACGACGCCCTGCAACATTCCGCGTACTATAGCCGAGGTCTCCTCGCTTATCACCCTGGGGCCGGGGACCGCGGGAGTCTCCTGCTCGGCCACGTGGGGCGTGACCCTCTGCCCCCCGTTGGCGATGGCTGCGTAGCCCGCCACGAGCTGCAGCGGGGTGACCGTGAGGCCCTGCCCCATCGGGATGTTCCCGATAGTGGAGCCGCTCCAGTCCTCGTAAGCGGGGACGACACCAGCGTCTTCTCCCCACACGTCCACGCCTGCCGGCTCCCCGAAACCGAAGCGCCGGATGTACTCCTCAAGCTTCGCGCCCCCGAGCTCGCCTGCTATCTGGATCGCGCCCACGTTGCTCGACTTCTTGAGGACGTCGCCCGTGGTCATGACCTCGGTCTCGTGCGGCTGGGAGTCGTGGATCACGCGGTCGGCGACGGTAATGTGGTCGGCGACGACGAAGGTCGAGTCTGCGGTTACGGCGCCCTCCTCAATGGCGGATGCTACGGTAAATGCCTTGAAAGTGGACCCTGGCTCGTATGGGTCGGTCAGGACCCGGTTACGCTGGGCCTCCAGGGAGGCCTCGTCGAAGCTGTTATTGTCGTAGCCGGGGGTGTTGGCCAGCGCAACGATAGCGCCGTCCTCGACGCGCATGAGCAGGCCGACGGCACCCCTGGCCTCGTTCTTCTCGACGGTGGCCTCGAGAGCCTGTTCCAGCTCTTGCTGTACGGCTGTATCCAGGGTCAGGTGCACGTCCTCGCCGCTCTCGAGGGCCTCATCGTAGCTGGCTTCTACGCCTCCGAAGGCGTCGCCGTACTCTCCAACGTGTCCCACTAGCTGGCTGGCCAGGGACTTCTCGGGGTACACCCGAACGGTCTCGGGGACGACCGAGATCCCCTCTATTCCGAGCTCGGAGACCTTTCTGGCCGTCTCGGGCCCAACGCCGGAGGCGACCACGCTGTAGCCTGCCAGACGCCCATCGGGACTGCGTTCTGTCAAGGACGCTTCTATCTCCTCTACCCCCGATCCTTTCTCAGGACCGAGAATATCCGCGAGAACCCGCGCTGTCCTGGCTGGCTCTTCGATCTGGTAAGGCGTCGCGACGACCCGCGCAGCCTGGAGGCTTGTCGCGAGCTTGCGGCCGTCTGCGCTCACTATGCTGCCGCGAGCCTGCCCCGCGGCAGGCGTGGTCCAACCCGCACCCTGCTCGGAAGCGAACGCCTGGTAGCGATCATCGTCGGCGACGATCATCTGCACCGCGCGCCCCGCCAGGAGAAGGCCGATCACCGCAAACGCCACCACCACCATCCGCAGCCTCCTGCGGCCGGTCGTCCACGCCGCGTTGCCGGTGGTGGAGCCTCCGGAGGCCACGCCCGTCGCGCGAAGTCGTGTTCGGCGGCTCTCGCGCAGGGGTATGACCTGAGCACCAGAGGTCCGGCCGCTGCGGGAGCGTGGGGTTTTTCGGGTGCCGCGGCGGACAGTGCCGGTGCGGGCGCCATCCCGACCTGCCCGACCGCTACTTCCCTCCTTCCTTCTCTCCCCCATCCCGTGCTCCATCCTCCCTGTCTACGTCGTAAACCTCGAGACGCGCGCCACGTGGGTCCTTCATCCCCAGCTTTTCGATGGCGAGGGGCCTTATCCTTCCGGCCCCCGATAGCTCCGCGACCCGGACCTCGAGCCTCTCCCCTTCGGCCTGGACCTGGGCGAGCCGCTCATCGAGGTAAGCGGCCTTGTCGGTGAGCCCGGCGGATACCGTGTGCAGGTAGACGCTCCCGAGCATCAACAACACCGGTATCACCACAACAACGGCGAACCTCCTGCGGCGGCTGGCGGCCTTCTGCCGCGCTGCCGGGCCGCCAGCCCGCCGCGCCGCCTTCTCCCTTTCGACAGGCGGACCGGCGGGCCTCGGCGATACCGAGGCCCCGTACCGCCGCTGGGGAGCGGCCATCAGGATTCATCCCCTGAGCCCTCTAGCGGTTCGGCCGTCCTGATCGCCGTCCGCAGCCGGGCGGAGGCGCTGCGCGGGTTCTCCTCCACCTCTCTCTGATCAGGCCGCCCGACAGCGCCCCGGCGGAATACAGGCTTCGCGCCGCACACGCAGACAGGCAAGTCGGGGGGGCAGACGCAGCGACCCTCTCGCTCCGAGATAAAGCGCTTGACGACCCTGTCTTCTCCGGACTGGAACGTGATGGCGACCAGCCGCCCTCCCGGCACCAGCAGCCGCTCCGTCGCCGACAGCGCCCTCTCGAGGCCCCCGAGCTCGTCGTTGACGTGAACGCGCACGGCCTGGAATACTCTCTTTGCCGGATTACCGCCTCTCTCCGTCCAACCCACCGCCCCCCGCACAGCCTCGTAGAGATCGGTCGTGGTCTCGAGCGGCCTTCGGCGAACTACCTCCCGCGCAACCCGCCGCGCCTCTCCACGCGGCACGTCCCCGTAACTAACGAGAACTCTGACGAGGTCCTCAGCTTCGACGGTGTTCAAGAACTCGGCAGCCGAGAAGCCGGAGCGAGGGTCCATCCGCATGTCGAGCGGCCCCTCCCTGACGTAGCTGAACCCCCGCTCCGGCTCGTCTATCTGATAACTGGAGAGCCCGAGGTCGAAGAGAACGGCATCGACCCGCCAGCCTTCCTCAACCATCTCCCTCAAGACCTCGTCGTAGGCGCCGGACATAAACTCGAAGCGCCGGTCTCGTGAGAGTCCCGACGCCCGCTCGACCGCCTGAGGGTCCCGATCGACGGCGACGACCCTGCCGTCGGCAGCGAGCTGCTCCAGGATCCGACGCGAATGTCCTCCACCCCCGAAGGTGGCGTCCACGACCGTCTCCCCATCCTTGGGATCAAGAGCCGCAACGGCCTCCTCCAGCATCACGGGAAGGTGCTCGGTAGCCATCACGCCCCGAGGTCCCTCCCCGCGAACTCCTCCACTATCTCCGCGAAGGACTCGTCCGCGTCCGTAACGTAGCGGTCCCACTCCTCGGTGGCCCAGATCTCCAGCCTGTCGTCTACCCCGGTGATCGTCACGTCCCGCTGTAACCCCGCGTACCGCGCGAGCTTCGTGGGAATCAATACCCGCCCCTGCCGGTCCAACGTCGCCTCGAAGGCCATCGAGAAGAACATCCGCGAGAGCTGGCGGCCCCTCGCCGAGAGGTCCGCGTTTGCCTTGATGTTCGCCTTGAAGGCCGCCCACTCCTCAGGCGGAAACGCGAAAAGGCAACGGTCGATCCCCTTGGTAACCACGATCCCACCCTCGAAATATGGTCGGAGCCGCGAAGGAAGAGTCAAGCGCCCTTTCTCGTCCAGCGTGTGCTCGTACTCGCCTAGAAGGGCCAGAGCCTTGTCCTCCCACTACACTCCACTTTGACCCACAACTGACGAAATTCTTGCATATAAGGGAAAAATGCGCAATCCACACCGCTCATAGCAGCCTCTGAAAGGTCAATATCGCCGTTTTTGATCTAGTTATCCCTCTCCCCTAGGGGTAAGGACTCCCTCAAAATCCTTTTTTGTACGGGCTGAAGGGGAAGTCGAGTGCTGGGAGAAGGCTTGGGTCGGGAGCGCGAGATGTTGTGGAGAGAGTCTACGAGGCCCAACATGTTGAGCTCGGATGAAATTTGGGTGGTGATCGCCGGGAGATCTGGAGGTGCTCGGGTGGCGGTGGGCCCACCAGGACTCGAACCTGGGACCGTCCGATTATGAGTCGGATGCTCTAACCAACTGAGCTATGGGCCCTCTCGTCGGCGCGTGCCGAGCTCCCCTGGTAGGACTCGAACCTACAACCCTTCGGTTAACAGCCGAATGCTCTGCCGATTGAGCTACAGGGGAAGGTTGCGTTGCAGATTATACGGTCCGGGGATGCGGGCTTCAAGGTTCGACGGTGACGGCGCGCAGCGCGTCCGTCAACGCCCATATTTCCCTTCGGAGCTTCTCCTTCTCATCATAATCGGTCGTCTCGTTCTTGGTGCGCTGGCGGCTCAGGATGCCGAGGCGTAGAAACGCTTCTCGAACGGAGGCTTCTGAGGAGTAAAGTTCGTTTCGGCGTAACTCCTCTGCTTCGGCGCCGAGGGCGACAAGCTGGTCCATCAGAGGCCGGGCACTTTCTTTGGCGAGGATGGATTCGAGGCTTTCTCCGGGGTGCTTCCGCAGCAGGTGGAAGACGCTGGATTGGGGCTTAATCGCAAAGTCTCTGGCATCGAGTTTGAAGGGCTCGGGCAGCGGAGGGACCCGCATGCCTCGCTCCAGTGGTTTCGCGGTGAGATCCGGGTGGGCCAGGAGCAAGGCAAGCACCAGCTGTCCGGCCTGCTCCAGGGGGGCTGAAACGGCGTGCCGGGAAGGTGTGGCCCTCACGACCCGCTCTCTCCTTCCGCTCTCGAGCTCCTGCGAGCTTACACCCATGGCTTCGGCGGCCACACGCAGAGCTTCCCTGTAGAAGACGGGATCGTCAATGCGGCTTATGAGGCCACGGACTTCCGACATCATCCGGGAACGCTCGGCGGCGCTGGCTCCGCGAGCCCGCTCGACCTTGCGACGGAAAATATACTCAAGCAACGTTACCGCGCCCGAAAGCATCTCCGCGAACTCCTCCGGCGAGTGATCTAGCAGCCAGTCGGCCGGATCCTGGGTCAGACGCAGCACGCGCAGGTCCAGCTTGAGCCTGGTCGCTGTCGCTACCGTGTCCGGATCGTCAGTTCGCTCGAGCTCCCTTACTGTCGCGTCGGCTCGTTCCAGGGCCTTCTCCCCCGCAGTGTCCGGATCGAAGAGCATATATATCTTGTCAGCGTAACCGCTGAGGGTCCGCAGGTGGCTCGGAGTAGTAGCCGTTCCCAGGGTTGCCACGGCGTTCCTGATACCGGACTGATAGAGCATCAGCACGTCAGTATAGCCCTCGACGATGATGGCCGCGCGCGCTTTGCGCATCGCCTCGGAGACCTGCGGGAAACCGTAGAGCAGGTCCCGCTTATTGAAGATCTCCGTCTCCGGCGAATTGAGGTACTTGGGTTGGTCGTCGCCGAGCGAGCGCGCCCCGAAGCCCACGATCCTGCCGCGCCTGTCCGAAATGGGGAAGGTGATCCTGCCCGCAAACCTGTCCCTTCCCCCAGCCGATAGCAGCCCAGCCGCATCAAGCACCTTCCGCTCGATGCCCAGCTTCGCCGCAGCTCCCACAATCCCCCCAACACCCCGCGGCGGGGCATATCCCAAACGAAATTCTTCTATAGTAGAAAGCGTGAGGCTGCGGCCTTTGAGGTAACGGCGGGCGTGCGCGGCCTCCGAGGAGCGAGCTTTGAGGAGGTATTTATGGTAGTAGACGGCTGCGGCGGCGAGTGCTTTGTGGATATTGCGGCGGCGGAGGTTACGTTCCCTTGCGGCATCCAGGTTTCCGCCCCCTTCGAACTCGAGTTCGACGCCGGAGCGCTCGGCCAGGTAGGAGATGGCGTCCACGAAGGAGAACGCCTTGAGATCCATGACGAGCTTGATTGCATCACCGCCTTTACTACAACCAAAACAGTGATAAAAGTTCCTCTCTGCGTGCACACTGAAAGAGGGGGTCTTCTCGGAGTGATCGGGGTAAGGGCAGAGACCGACGAAGCGGGTGCCCTGGCGCCGCAGGGCGGTGAACTCGGAGGCGACCTCGACTATGTTCGCCTGCTCCCTGACCTGCTCTATGCTGCGGTCTGAGATCCTCAAGTTCCCGCCTCTAATGAACCCTTGCACATATACCCTACTACGAACATTCCCCTGCTCCCTCGTGATCCAAGTCGAGGTAATGTTACTCTAATGCGATGGATATCCGCGAGCGATCCACGACGGCCCCGCAGTCGGAGTACGCGGACCTGCCCCCCGGGGTCGGTTTCGAGCCCAAAGACGAGCCGCTTCGGCGTGACATCAACCTGCTCGGAAGGGTTCTGGGCCAGGTTCTGATCGAGCAGGAGGGCGAAGGGCTCTTCGACGCCGAGGAGGAGGTTCGGCTCCTTTGCAAGCGGCTGCGCTTCGATTACGACCCCGAGCTGGACGAGAGGCTCAGGCGGAAGATCGAAGGTATGGACGGAGAGCAGCTCCAGAGGATCGTTCGGGCCTTCTCGGTGTACTTCCAGCTCGTCAACATCGCGGAGCGATACCACAGGGTCAGGCGGCGGCGCCAGTACGAGTCGTCCCCGAGCAATCCGCCGCAGCGGGCCTCGCTGGCGAGCGCTCTCTCGCGGCTCGAAACAGAGGGTGTGGAGGCCGATACGTTGCAGCGGGCGTTGGACGGCATGAGCGTGGAGCTCGTGTTGACTGCCCATCCGACGGAGGCCCTCAGGCGGAGCATACGGCGCAGGCACCTGAGGATAGGCGAGGTGCTCGAGACCCTCGAATCCCCGCAACTCACCTGGAAGGAAAGGCGCCGCCTGGAGGAGAGGCTCGCGGAGGAGATCACCGTCCTGTGGCAGACCGACGAGCTAAGGGTTCGCAGGCCCCAGGTCGAGCACGAGATAGAGCGTACGCTGGGGTTCTTCGAGAACCCTTTGATCTCTGCGACCCTCGAAGTTTATCGGGATTTCGAGGACGAGCTGGCCCGCCGTTTTCCGGGGAGTGCCCCGAGCCTCGGGCGGGTTCTGAGCTTCGGCTCCTGGGTCGGCGGGGATCAGGATGGAAACCCGTTCGTGCGGCCCGACACCTTGAGTACGGCCCTCTCCCTCCACCGCGAGTTGATCCTGAAGCGCCATCGTGCCTCGACCCTGGCTCTGGCCGAGCACATGAGCCAGTCTACGAAGCTAGCCGCGGTTTCGGAAGAGCTGGCGGCGTCCGTAGCGCGCGACGAACGGCTTATGCCCGAGGTGGTGGAGCATCACCGGGACGACGATCCCAACGAGATCTACCACCGCAAGCTCTTGCTCGTAGCCGAGCGTTTGAGGCGCACACTCGAGGATGCAGGATCTCAGGCGGCCTATTCTGGCGTGTCGGACTTCCTGAACGACCTGCTCGTCATACGCCGCAGCTTGGTGGACAATGGAGACGAGCGGATCGCCGAGGGGGGTCTCCGGGATCTGATCCGCCAGGCGGAGGTATTCGGCTTCCACCTCGCGAAGCTCGACGTTCGCCAGGAGAGCTCCAGGATAGTTGAGGCGGCTGCGGAGCTGGTAGCCGCGGGCACGGGCGAGGATCTGCTGGGCATGTCCGAAGAAGCTCGCGCGGCGCTGTTGCGGCGCCTGATCGCCGACCCCCGGTCTCTCCCCGATAACCCGGGGGACATCTCCGAGGCCTCCATGGAGGTGCTCGAAACCTTCGAGCGCATCCGGCAGGCCACGGATGCTTTCTCCGAGCCGCCCGTAGAGACCTTTATCCTGAGCATGACCCACCAGGCGAGCGACGTCCTCAGCGTCCAACTGCTCGCGCGCCGGGCGGGGTTGCTGGAGGCGGACGAGCGCGGCCGTTGTACGAGGAGCCTCCTGCGCATCACTCCTCTCTTCGAGACCATTGAGGACCTGGAGCGGGCGCCCGACGTGCTGCGCCGCCTGCTGGATGACCCTTTCTACCGATCGTCTGTGGACCGCGGCGGGAACCTGCAAGAGATCATGCTCGGCTACAGTGACTCCGGCAAGGACGCGGGCTATGTGACGAGCAACTGGACCCTGTACAAGGCGCAGGGACTCCTCTCTTCGCTCGCCCGCGAGCACGCCGTAGAGCTGCGGCTCTTCCACGGACGCGGAGGCAGCGCCGGGCGGGGCGGCGGTCCCAGCTATCAGGCGATCATGGCCCAACCTCCAGGCACCCTGGACGGCAAGATCCGGATCACAGAGCAGGGAGAGGTCATCTCCTTCAAGTACAGCATCCGCGGCCTGGCACGGCGTAACCTCGATACGGTGCTCGCCGCGGTTCTCGAAGCGAGCGCAGACGACCTTCCCAAGGCGCCCGAACCGCGCTGGGTCGAGGTCATGAACGAACTGTCCGCGACCTCCTGTGATGCCTATCGGGCCCTGGTCTACGAAGACGGGGACTTCCTGGCCTTCTTCTCGGAGGCATCACCCATAAGAGAGCTCTCCCTGCTCAACATGGGAAGCCGTCCCGCCAGAAGGGTCGAGGCCCCGGAGGTCGAGAGCTTGCGAGCCATACCATGGGTATTCGCCTGGACCCAGAACCGGTTCTTGCTACCCTCCTGGTACGGGGCAGGCGCCGCTCTGGGCACCTACTCGAGCAGCGAGGAGGGGCTGGCCGTCCTGCGCGAGATGTACGAGCAGTGGCCTTTCTTTCGAACTCTCGTCGACTTCATGCAGATGACCCTGGCGAAGAGCGACCTCCGCATAGCAGAGACCTATACCTCGCTCGTCTCGCAGAGTGCAGCCAGAGAACGCCTGTGGAATAGGATCTCCGCGGAGCATGCCGCCTGTGTGGAGGCGCTGCTCAAGATCACAGGCCACGAGAGCCTCCTCGACGACAGCCCCGTGTTGCAGAGGTCCATACGCCTGCGCAACCCGTACGTCGACCCTCTCTCGTATGTACAGGTGAGCCTGCTTCGGAGACTGCGGGCTCTACCCGAAGACTCCCCCAAGCGCCAGACGACGCTGAACACCCTCCTGCTCACCATCTCCGGCATCTCATCCGGGATGCTGAACACGGGTTAACGCGCAGGGACGGTTCGTGTAGGGGTGCCTCGCGAACCGCCCCTGCTACGCGAAGATCTCACCTCGCGGCAGGAAGAGCTTCCTGTACGTAGCGAGGGCATAACGGTCGGTCATGCCGGCCACGAAGTCCACAGTCTCGATTATCGGGTCCGGGTCGCTCGTGGCACGCTCCCCGCCATGCTCGAGGTAATACTCGAAGAGCGCGGCTACGACGCCGGCGGCCTTCTCGTTCTCCCGCGAGAGCGGGTTGCCATAAACGTTGCGGAAGAGCCACGCCCTGAGCTGCATGAGCGCCTCGTAGACCGGCTCCGAGAGAGTTATCTCACCCTGTTTTTCAGAGCTGGAGATCATGTCCCGCACCAGCGTGTCTATCCTGACGCTCATCTTCTCCCCGAGCACCGAGAGCGGACCCTCCGGTAACTCATCCCAGGAGATGATCCCAGCCCGCAACGCATCATCGACGTCATGGTTCACGTACGCGATCCGGTCCGCGATCCGTACGATCTCTCCCTCGCGCGTCGACGGATAACCCTCTCCTGTATGGTTGTGTATCCCATCTCTAACCTCTAACGTAAGGTTTAGACCTGCCCCACCCCTCTCTAGCTTATCCACGACGCGGAGGGAATGTTCATTGTGGCGGAAAGTTCTCCCGTAAGGTGAGAGTGCGCGGGAGATGGCTGCTTCTCCGGTATGGCCGAAGGGGGTATGGCCAAGGTCGTGGCCGAGGGCTATAGCTTCGGTGAGGTCTTCGTTGAGGCCGAGAGAGCGGGCTATGGTGCGTGAGATCTGCATCATCTCGAGGGTGTGGGTCAGGCGGGTGCGGAAGTGATCTCCGTCGGGAGCGATGAATACCTGGGTCTTGTGCATGAGGCGGCGGAAGGCCTTGGCGTGGATTATGCGGTCCCTGTCACGCTGGAACTCATTACGGACGCCGTCGGGGGCTTCGGGCCTCTGGCGGCCGGCGCTCGACTCGCAGGCCCATGTGCCTCTCATGCCGGGCGTCTGCGTTTGGGGGTTCGGGCTTTGGGAAGAGCGTTACCGGGGGCGTGAGCCAGGACGTGGGAGCGGACGACCCGCAGGACGCCCTCGCCGAGCCCGTTCTCAGGTAGGCTCGCGCGGATCGGGGTCTCGATCATGGCCCTCAGTCGGTCCAACGTTCCGGGGGGCATCGGGAAGGCGTCGGCTGTAGCGATCCGGCACTCCTGGCAGAGCACGCCGCCGAGGTTCGGGGCGAAGTACAGGGGCTCGGCGGCCTCGTCGAGGCTCACGCCGCAGCCCAGACAGTCGTCGAGCTGCGGGGCGTAGCCGGCGAGCATCGAGAGCTTCAGGCCGAAGGCCGCCTCGATGGAACCGAAGCCGGAGTCGCGGCGCTCCAGGGCATCAAGGCCGTTGTAGAGGAGGTTGAATACGCGGCGGTCTGCCTCGTCGCCCCCGGAGAGGGCGCGCACGCTCCCGACCATGCCGGCTGCTGCCTCGAAGCGGGCGAGGTCCTCACGGACGCCGTGGAAGCTGCGCAGCACCTCGGCCTGGGTCACTGTGTCGAGGGTACGGCCGTGGTAGGCGACGAAGTCCACGCACGAGAGCGGTTCGAGGCGGGCGCCGAAGCGGGACCTGGTGCGCCGGATACCCTTAGCGATGGCCGAGACGAGCCCCGCGTCTCGAGTGTAGAGGTCGAGGATGCGGTCAGCCTCGCCGTAGCGGATCGAACGTAGGACTATCCCTTTACTCCTGTAGACCGCCACCCTCGGCCTCCTTCATCACGGCGACGCTGGAGCTCATGCCAAGCCGCGAGGCACCAGCGTTCAGCATGTCGAGGGCGTCGTCCAGCGTGCGGATCCCACCAGACGCCTTGACCGCGAGTCCCTCAGGCGCCTCCTCCCTGAGCACGGAAACGTCCTCGGGAGTAGCTCCAGCTGGGCCGAACCCGGTCGAGGTCTTGATGAAGTCCGCGCCGCTCGCGGCCACGATCTGGGTCGCCAGTCGCTTCATCTTGTCCGAGAGGTAAGCCGTCTCGACGATCACCTTCACCACCACGTCGTTGAGGCCGTTGTTCATCGCGACGACGCTCACCTCCTGCACGAGGGTGGCGAGCTCGTCGGCGACGTAGTCGAACTCCCCAGAGAGGAACTTCGAGATGTTCATTACGATGTCCAGCTCCACCGCCCCGCCAGAGATGGCCTCCCTGACTGCCACCGCCTTTACCGACGTAGCGTCGTAGCCGAACGGAAACGAAACCACAGTCGCAACCTTGACATCCGCGCCGCGTAGCTCCTGGGCGGCGAGCCGGACGTAGCACGGCGGCACGCACACCGCGGCGAAGTGGTAGCGGGCCGCCTCCTCGCACAGGCGGACGATGTCCTGCTCCCTGGCATCAGGCTTCAGGAGGGTGTGATCCACAGTCTTCGCGAACTCTCGCACCCTCATCGCCACGACCCGGGCTCCTCACTCTAATGCACGACGTTAGTAATTATAACCCCAGCCGCTCCAGGAACTTCTTGTCACTCCTCCATCCCGGGCTCACCTTTACCTTGAGGTCGAGGTAAATGCGATTACCGAGGAGGCGTTCGACGTCGCGGCGAGCTTCGATGCCGATACGCTTGATGGTCTTGCCACCTTTGCCGAGCACTATCATGCGCTGGGTGGGCCGTTCGACGTGGATCGTAGCGTAGACGACAGTAACGCTCTCCTTACGCTCGACCTCTTCGATCTCGACGGCCACGGCATGCGGGACCTCCTCCCTGAGAACGTTTAGCGCCTTCTCCCTGACGTACTCGGCGAGGATAAGCGATTCCGGGTAGTCTGTGATGTTGCCCTCTGGGAAGTAGCGCGGTCCGGGTGGTAGAAGCTCGATCACAGCCTCCATCAACGGCTCGATGTTCAGCCCTTCGGCGGCGCTTATCGGGAAGATCTCGCGCCAATCCCCGAGCTCCGATACCTCCTCCACGATGGGGAGTACCTCCTCGCGGTTGCGCAGTAGATCTACCTTGTTGATCACGGCGATGGCCGGGGTCCCTGACTCGGCGACGAGGCGAGCCACGTAGCGGTCACCGGGGCCTATCCTGTCGGTCGCCTGCGGGGCGTCGAGGACGAAAAGGATCACGTCTGACTCCGAGAGGCTGTCGAGGACTTGCTGTTGCATCCTGGCGCGCAGAGTGTCGCGGGGCTTCTGGGAGCCGGGCGTGTCCACGAAGACCGCCTGGTAGTCGGGGCCGTTGCGGACGCCCCTTATCGGGCCGCGGGTGGTCTGGGGTCTGGGCGAGGTGATAGAGACCTTCTGTCCGACCAGCCTGTTGACGAGCGTGGATTTCCCCACGTTCGGCCGCCCGACGACCGCGACGAAGCCGCTTCGGAAGCCGTCCTCTATCCCTTCAGCTATTCTGTCGCTCACAGGTCCTCCGGGCCGAAAGAGTAGGGCAGTATCTCATCGAACGGGTAGCTGCGGAGACCGGCCGCTTCCTCGACGACGACCTCCTTGCAGCCGAACTCGCGCAGCACCTGCCGGCACGCTCCGCAGGGGAAGCAGGGCGCGGCGTCGGGGCTGAAGACCGCGACGAGCCGGATCTCACGGTCCCCCGGGTTCGCGAAGGCCATGGCGGCGGCGGCGTTACGCTCGGCGCAGATGGCGAGGCCGTAAGAGACGTTCTCGACGTTGCAGCCCGCGTGGATTTGGCCGCCCTCGGTGAGGATCGCCGCGCCTACCCGGAAGTTGCTGTACGGCGCGTAGGCGTTCCTGGAGGCGTCGCGGGCCGCGTCCATCACGGCATCGAGTTCCATACCCCTCCTTTCAAAGCAGTTGGAAGGCGGCAACCGTGACGAGTATCCCTATCACGGCTCCTGTAGCCACCTGGTAGAGGGTGTGGGTGCCGCTCTCGACCCGGCTCTGGCACACGAGCAGGGCCATGAGCAGCGTGATGGCGGACACCAGCCCACCGTAGCGGCCGTCCGCGGCGACGAAGCTCGCGGCGACCCACCCGGCGAAGGCGACCGCCGCGTGCCCCGAGGGCATCCCCCCGGCGAAGGAGCTGGGAGAGCGCGTGACGGCCTTCCCGAACAGCACGAGCAGGACAACCACCCCGAGCACGACCAGCGTGAGGTGCGCGGGCCGGTGGCGTATGGTGTCGATAGTCTCGACCGAGAGCGGACCGAGGTCGTCCGCCAGGATCAAATATCCTACGAGCACAGCCCCGACGCTCGAGACCAGCACCGCCCCCGCCGAAACGTCTTTCGCGAGCTTCGCCAGCGGGTGGTACTCCTTGATGGCGAGATCCACGGCGAACTCGAGCGCCGTGTTGACCAACTCCGTGACGAAGACGAACATGATCACGAGCACCAGGGCCGCCAGCTCGAGCTTGCTCACCCCCAAGAACAGGCTACCGACGAGTACCAGCGTCGCCGCGACGACGTGGAAGCGCATGTTCCGCTGGGTGCGGACCGCGTAGATGAGCCCGCGGTAGGCATGGTCGAAGCTGCGAGCTACGCCCTGCTGGCTTTTGAGGGGGTGCTTACCTTTGTTCGCCACGCGCCACCCTTATCACAGCCTCCTGCGCGCGGGCCATCTCGCTCCCCTCGAAGTCCTCCCCGTGGTCCATCCCCGAGAGGTGCAATGCGCCGTGAACTATCAGCTCCTCGACTCCCATCTCAGCGCAGGCGGGGCAGATCACTACCTCCCCCGCCATCTCCCCGTACGGCCCGTCAACCTCGAAGCTGAGCACGTCGGTCGGCTCGTCCTTACTCCTGAATTTCAGGTTGAGGTTGCGGATGACGCCAGGCCCGACGAGGGCCACCGAGACTTCGCCAAGGCGTTCGATGTCGAACCCGCGGCAGGAGAAGACTGTGGCGACGAGCCGGGTGGCCAGCTCGGGATCGAGCGCTCCGTAGCCGGCTTCGTCGAGGACTTCGACGGTGAAGGGCATGAGCCGCCGCGCTGTCAGGTGGCGTCCCCGGCCGCCTTGTGAGCGGCGGTCTTATGGGTGTGAGCCTCAGGATACTCGATGCGGGGGCCGAGGAAGCCTATGAGGGCCTCCCGGATCGCCTCACCCGCCTCGTGGATATCGTGCATGGTGAGATCGCTCTCGTCGAACTGGCCATCTTCGAGCTTTCTCTTTATGGTATCGGCGACGACGTCCTCGATGCGCTTCGGGGTGGGCTTTGGGAGAGCTTTGACGGTCGCCTCAATCGAGTCGGCAAGCATCAGGATGCCGGCCTCTTTGCTATGGGGCAGGCCGCTGGAGTAGCGGAAGTCCGCTTCGTTGACTTCCGAGTCGTCGAGGGCCTCTTCGAGGGCCTTGCGGTAGAAGTATTCGATGCGGGTCGAGCCGTGGTGCTGGGCTATGAGGTCCAGGATCTCCTGCGGCAGGCCCCAGGCGCGCCCGATCTCGAGCCCGTCCTTCACGTGGCGCTTGATGACCTTCGCGGAGAGGGCCGGCGAGAGGGTCGCGTGAGGGTTAACCTGGGCGATCTGGTTTTCGATAAAGTAGGCGGGGTGCTCCATCTTGCCTATGTCGTGGTAGTAGGCTCCCACCCTGGCGAGCAGCGGGTCGGCCCCGACCCGCTCGGCGGCGGCGTCGGCAAGGCTGCCGACCTGCATGGAGTGGGTGAAGGTACCTGGAGCTTTCTGGAGAAGCTTGTGAAGCAGGGTGTTGCCGGTGTTGGAGAGCTCGAGGAGCTTCATTGGCGTAAGTATGTTGAAGGCGTCTTCAAGCAGCGGCAGCAGCACCATCGCGAGCATCAGCGAGAGCAGCCCGTTCACGAGACCCAGCAGACCCTGCCACAGCGCTTCGGAGGGGGTACCGCCCCCCAACAGGCCCACCGCGAACGTCACGGCGGCTGTGACCAGGGCTATGAACAGGCCGGCTTTCAGCAGCTGCTGGCGCGAACGAACCCGCACGACGGTGTAGATCGCGAAGCCAGAGCCGAGCAGGAGCGCCGCGGTCAGGAGGAAGTCGTTGCCGCTCATGATCCCGACGTTGATGCTCGTGATCACGACCACGGGGAACATGATGCGCGGTCCCAGTAGCATGGTCCCGATGATGGATAGGGCCGCCAGCGGCGTCAGGTAAGGGTTGAAGTTCAGCTCGATGAAGAGCCGGGCGAGCGCGGTGAACAGGATCATCAGTGAGGCGGCGAGGACCAGCTTGATCGCCGAGTTCGCCTTGAGGACGCGGCGCCCGAAGCGTTCCAGGAAGTATCCTATTATCCCCATCTCGGTCGCCACGACGAGACCCACCCCGATCAGCGACTTCCAGAGATCGGGGTTGCGGATCAGGTTGCTTGACTCGAGCTGTGCGAGGTCGCCGCGCTCCACGATGCCCTCGGCGATGATCCGCTCTATAGGTGGACGCGGACCCAGGCCGATCAGGGCGGTGAGCGCGAGCCAGGTAATCAGGATGAGCGCGACGAACAGCCTCACCTTCGGCAGTCCCTCGATCCACTCGCGGAAACGCTCGAACCGTGTCGGCGGCCGGTGCAGCTCGTCCACCCTTCTCCCGAGCGGCGTCTTCGGAACCTGTTTTCCCAGCTTCATGGCTTTCCCCGTCCTGGGCCCTAGGCCCCTTCCCCAGCGCCTTCGTAGGCGTCCACTATACGCATGACGAGGTCGCTGCGGACGATGTCGTCTCGCCTCAAGCCAACGAAGGAGACGCCCTCCACCCCGGTGAGCGTCCTTCTGGCGTCCTGCAAGCCGCTCACGCGGCCCTTGGGGAGGTCGATCTGCGTGACGTCGCCCGTGATCACCATCTTGGAGCCGAACCCGAGGCGCGTCAGGAACATCTTCATCTGCTGGGGGGTCGTATTCTGCGCCTCATCGAGGATGATGAACGCGTCGTTCAAGGTCCGGCCTCTCATGAACGCAAGTGGGGCTATCTCGATTATACCCCTCTCGAGGTGCGCCTGGAACTTCGCCGGGTCCACCATCTCGTAAAGGGCGTCGTAGAGCGGCCGGAAGTACGGATCCACCTTGGCCATCACGTCTCCCGGCAGGAACCCCAGAGACTCCCCTGCCTCGACCGCCGGCCTGGTGAGGATGATCCTGGCCACCTCGCCCCTGTTGAGCGCCTCCACGGCGAACGCTACCGCGAGATAGGTCTTGCCCGTCCCGGCGGGTCCGATACTGAAGACGATCTGGTTCTCGCGGATGGCGTCGGTGTAGGCTTTCTGGTTGCGGGTCTTGGGCGCCACGCGCCTGCCCCTGTGAGTGAGGATCACGTCCCCGAGAACCTCGCGTCCCCCGCCGCTGTCCGCCATCTTGTAGAGGCGCTCGGCGGTCTCCGGCGTCGGGTTATCCCCATCTTCCGCGAGCCCGATGAGGCCGTCGAAGACCGCCTCAGCCCTGTCCACGGCCGCTTCGGTGCCCCGGAGCATGATCTCGTTGCCGCGCACGATGACCTCGCACTCGACGAGCTCCTCGACCCTTCTCAAGACCGAGTCGCGCTCACCGAAGACCTCGAGCATCCGTCCTGGCGGTATGACCAGCCTCGCTTCTACCTGTGCGCCCGTTGTAGTGTCCGTCTTTTCCTCCTTACTCAGGTTCTAGCTTCTAGTTCAGCACTAACATCGCGAATCCCAAAAACTCCGCCGTCGTCGCTTCCCCTGCAGTACAACTCCATCCTTCACCCCTCCTGATGCCTGAGACTTGTAACCTGAAGCCTTCATTTCAGTCGCTCGCGCACCAGGGGGGCGAGCTCCCTTCCCTGGGCGCGTCCCCCCGACAGGGCCATCGCCCGTCCCATCACAGGACCCATGTCGTTCATCCCGCTCGCGCCGGTTTCCTGTATGGCTCTGTCCACTATCTCTTCGAGCACTTCCCGCGAGAGGGGCTCGGGCAGGTACGCGCGCACGATCTCGGCCTCAGCCGACTCCGAGGCCGCCTGCTCTTCGCGCCCGGCCCGGCTGAACGCCTCAGCCGACTCCTCGCGCTGCTTGAGCTGGCGCCGCAACACGACCCGTTCCTCTTCCTCCGTGAGAGGTCGTCCCGCTTCGATCTCACCGTTCTTGAGGGCGGCGCCAAGCATCCGCAGGGCGCCCACGCGAGGCCTGTCGCGCTGCTTCATTGCGGCCTTCGTGTCCTGCTGTATCTGCTCGGCCAGGCTCACGGCATCTCCAGGGTCTTTCCGCCGAGGACGTGCAGGTGAAGGTGGAAGACCCCCTGCCCGGCATCGGGGCCGTTGTTGATCCGTACGGCGTAGCCGCTGTCCCTCACGCCGAGCTTCTGCGCTACCTCACTGCAGACCTCCAACAGCCGTCGCGCGACCCTCTCCGGCAGCTGCGTGATCTCCTCCAGTGAACTGAGGTGCTGCTTGGGGATGACCAGCACGTGCACAGGCGCCAGCCCCCTTATATCGTTGATGGCCAGTACCTCATCCTCGTCGTGTACTACCTCGGCGTCTATCTCCCCTCGCACTATCCTACAAAATATGCAATCGTTCTCGCTCACATTCAACTCCTCGTTACGACTTTCTCACGGATCTCTCCAGCGCCGCCCGCGCCCGAGCCACCGCCACCATCCCGGCGGTCTCGCTGCGCAACCGGTACGGCCCGAGCTGCGCCATGGCGAGCCCAGCCTCCTCGGCATCCCTCAACTCATCCTCGCTCCACCCACCCTCGGGACCGACGAAGAGGCTCACCGGGTCCCGAATCACGGCTTCGAGAGGCTCCAGATCGGGGGCGTTGTGCAGCAAAACCCCATCACCCCCTACCCTTCGAACCGCCTGCGAAAAATGCACCGGCTCCGCTACGTCCGGTACGCGCAGGCGCAGTGACTGACGCGCCGCGGCCTCGGCAACGCGCCGCCAGCGCTCGACCTTCCCGCCACGCGGCAAAACGATCCCGCGTTCCGTCACGAGCGGCACGATCCTCGTCGCACCGACCTCGGTCGCCTTCTCGACGACGAGATCCATGCGCCCGCCTTTGGGGACCGCCTGGTACAGGGACAACAGGTCGAGATCCTCGTGGTCCAGCGCTTCCAGCGCCTCGAGGACGTATGCTTTCCCTCTCCCGCGCAGCTCGGCGAGAAAGAGGCGCCGGTCGGCGTCCACGACCTCGAGGACATCCCCATGGCGACCGCGCAGGGCCTTGAGCACGTGGCGAGCCTCGCCCTCCGGCAAGCTCAAAGCGTCGCCGGCCTCGAGCGTCGAGTCCACGAAGATGCGCGTGATCGGGGTGCGCGTGATCCCTGCTCCTACCTGAATACTCCCCTGAGACGGTCGAAGAAGGAGCCCCCGCTGCCGCTGTAGGTATCCTCCCCGCTGACCGCGTCGAACCTCTCGAGGAGCTCGCGCTGCTCGCCCGTCAGCCGCGTTGGCACCATCACGTCCACGACCACCTTGAGATCTCCCCTCCCTCTCCGCCTTATGCGCGGCATCCCCTCGCCCCGCAATCTTAGCGTCGCTCCGGGCTGGGTACCCGGCTCTATACGCACCGCGGCCGTCCCTTCGAGCGTCGGCACTACCGCCTCGGTTCCCAGCGCTGCTTCGACGAAGCTGACCCTCATCCTGTGCACGAGGTCCTCGCCGTCACGCATGAGCTCCGGATCCTCCTGAACCCTGACGGTCACGTACAGGTCCCCGGACGGCGCGCCCGGCTCCCCGGCGTGGCCCGCCCCCGGGACCCGCAGGCGCATGCCGTCCTCGATGCCCGGAGGCACGCGCAGCCTTCGCTCCTCAACCTCCGAGACCCTGCCGCTACCCCGGCAGTTCTCACAAGGGACCTCGACTACCCTGCCGCGACCGCCACAGGTCGAGCACGTCTGCGTGCTCACCATCTGGCCCAGAAAGCTCTCGCGCACCGTCCTGACGGCCCCGGCACCCCCACACGTGGGGCAGGAGTGGGATTCTGTACCGCCGATCCCGCCGCAGACCTTGCAGTTCTTTACGGTCTGTACCCTCACTTCCTGGTCTACCCCGAACGCCGCCTCGCGCAACGCTACCTCGACCTCCACCTCGACGTCAGCCCCGCGGCTCGGCGCGCGCGAGGCCGTAGGGCCGAAGAAGGAGCCGCCGAAGCCGCGGTCGCCGAAGAAAGCCTCGAAGATGTCCTGGAAGCCGCCGAAGGGGTCCCCACCAGGGTAACCGCCAGAGGCTCCACGCGGGACCTGGTGCCCGTAGGTATCGTAGGCGCGGCGGGACTCGGGGTTGGAGAGTACCTCATAGGCCTCGGTGAGCTCCTTGAAGCGCTCTTCGGCGCCGGAGTCATGGGAATTGACGTCCGGGTGGTGGTCGCGGGCGAGCCGGCGGTAAGCCTTTTTGACCTCCGCCTCAGACACTCCTCTGGACACGCCCAGGACTTCGTAGTAGTCGCGCTTGGCCGCCACGCCTAGAACCCGGCGCTCAGACGGTGGGTCAGGGTCTCGGCCGCCGAACGGACCGTGCTGATGGCGGCGTCGTAGTCCATGCGCTTGGGTCCTATGAGGCTGACGACACCGTAGGGTCGCTGGTGGTGGCCGTAGGCCGCCGCGACCAGGCTCGTGCCCATCAAGTTGTAGAGAGCGTTCTCGGCGCCGATCGAGACGACGACGCCCGAGCTGGAGATCGCCGACCGCTCGAGAGCGTCGCCCATCAGCCTGAGAAGCCAGCGCCGGCGCTCGAAGATCTCCACGACCGCCGAGAGGCTCTGGGGGTCGAGGTCGTCCAGGCGCGCCAGCAAGGCCGAGGCGCCGCGCACGAACACGCCGCGGTCGGTGGCCCGCGCAAGGACCTCGATGGCTTCGAGTACGGCCCCGACGACGAGCGGGTCGTGGTCCGAGAGCACCTTCCGGGCGGCGGTGGCCAGCTCCAGATCGCCGCCGACCGACCGGCCGCCGAGCCAGGAGTTGAGGGCAGCGAAGATCTCGCGCAACTCGTCCCCCTCTACGAAGGTGGGCAGCGTGAGCGTGGTGCTGGAAGTCGCCCCGCTCTCCATGGAGACGACGAGCAGCAGCGCACCGTCCACCAGAGGTAGATAGTCTACCCGCGAGAGCGAGTCCCCCAGAGCGCTGGGTCCCGCTACCACGGCCAGGAGCCGCGTCACCTCGCTCATCCCCTCCGATACGCCGCGCAGAAGCTCATCCAGGTTGCCGTACCCTTCGGGAGCCTCGAAGGAGCTCCCCTCACTGCGATTGGCCGGACATGAGGGCGTCCACGTAGTAGCGGTACCCTGCGTCGGTGGGCACGCGGCCCGCGGAAGTGTGCGGGTGGGTCAGCAGCCCGCTCGACTCGAGGTCGGCGAGCTCGGCCCGTATAGTGGAGCTGCTCGCGTCAATCGCCTCGGTGAGGGCGTGGCTACCCACAGGCGCTCCCGTCGAAATGTAGAGCTCCAGTGTTTTGAGCAGTATCTCGCGCTGCCTGTCGGAGATCTCGGGGTGCCTCATAACGCGCGAATTTTACCATGATAGGAGGTTCGGCCAGAGAGAAGCTCAGATGCGCAGCGCCGCGAGGAAGGCCTCCTGCGGAATCTCGACGCTCCCCACCTGCTTCATCCGGCGCTTTCCGGCCTTCTGCTTCTCGAGCAGCTTCCGCTTCCGCGTGATGTCGCCGCCGTAGCACTTGGACGTCACGTCTTTACGATACGCCCTCACGGTCTCCCTGGCGATGATCCTCTTCCCCACCGCAGCCTGCACCGGCACCTCGAACTGCTGGCGTGGGATCAACTCCTTGAGCTTCTCTACGAGCGCCCGCCCACGCCCGTACGCCTTGTCGCGGTGCACGATGATTGAGAGCGCGTCCACGACCTCCCCTGAAACGATCACCTCGACCTTTACCAGGTCCGCACTCTCGTAGTCCCTGGGCTCGTAATCGTAGGAGGCATAGCCCCTGGTACGGCTCTTCAGGGCGTCGAAGAAGTCCGTGATGATCTCGGCGAGCGGGAGGTCGTAGGTGAGCTGCACGCGGCGCGTAGAGATGTACTCCATCCCGACCGAGACGCCGCGCTTCTCGTGGCAGAGGCTCATCACGGCGCCGACGTACTCCTTCGGCGCGATGATCGTCGCCCGCACCATGGGCTCCCGGATCTCCTCGAAGATCTCGGGCAGGTCGCTAGGATTGGTTATCTCTACGACCTCACCGTCCACCACGACCTCGTACTTCACGCTCGGCGAAGAGGCTATAAGGTCGAGGTCGAACTCGCGCTCGAGTCTCTCCTGCATGATCTCCATGTGAAGGAGTCCCAGGAAACCGCACCTGAACCCGAACCCCATCCGCGAGTTCTCCGGCTCGAAGAAGAGCGAGGCGTCGTTTAGCTGCAGCTTGGCCAGGGCATCGCGGAGGCGCTCGAAGTCGTCGCCCACCGTCGGGTAGAGGCCGCTGAAGACGGTGGGGAGCGCCTGAGCGTAACCGGGCAGGGGCTCCGAGGCGAGGTCGTTCACCCTCGTAACCGTATCACCGACGCGCACGGCCTCGATGTCCTTGAGCCCGGCGATCACGTACCCCACCTCGCCCGCGCCAAGAGCCGGCAGCGCGGTTGGCTTGGGCGAGTAGCAGCCGACCTCGAGGAGCTCGAAGTGCTCGTCGCTCCCCATTGCCCTGACCTTGTCGCCCTTCTTGAGTTCCCCGTCGAAGAGGCGGGCCAGAGAGACGACGCCCCGGTATGGATCGTAGTGGGAGTCGAAGATCAAGGGCCCGCGTCTCCTCCTGCGTCGTGTGCCGGAGGCGGGACGCGCTCCACGATAGCGTCGAGGAGTCTCGTCACGCCCTCGCCCGTCTTCGCGGAGATCTTCAGATCTCTTCCTCGTCCACACCGAGCAACTCGACGATTTCCTCCGTGACGGCCGGAACGTCGGCTATGGGCAGGTCTATCTTGTTGAGGACGGGGATGATCTCCAGGTCGTGCTCCATAGCGAGGTACAGGTTGGCGAGCGTCTGGGCCTGTATACCCTGGCTCGCGTCCACGATGAGCAGCGCTCCCTCACAGGCGGCTATGGCGCGCGAGACCTCGTAGGCGAAGTCGACGTGGCCTGGGGTGTCTATGAGGTTGAGCGTTCCACTCGCCCATCGGGCCGGTTATAGAGGACGCGGACGGCCTGGGCCTTGATGGTTATACCCCGCTCGCGCTCCAGTTCCATGGTGTCGAGGATCTGGGCCACCCGCTCCCTCTCGGGAACGGCGTCGGTCATGTCGAGCAGCCTGTCCGCAAGGGTGCTCTTGCCGTGATCAATATGCGCGATAATGCAGAAATTGCGCGTACGCTCGATGTTTTCCACCCGTAGATTTTACCATGATTGCCCGTTTGCTCCATATGTGTTACATTCTCCCGGTCAGGTAAGTATCAAAGCAAGGGGAGCAAGCAGCGTGCCCGCACCATCCAAGCGCGACAATCAGAGCCTCAAGCGGTTCGAGCAGAACCAGCGCCGTCGACACCCGTCTCAAGAACCTCTCCAAGAACTTCTACAGAGCCCTGGAGGCTGGCGACGAGGAGAGGGCTCGCCAGCTCAGGGACGAGTCCCAGAAAGCCTACGACAAGGCCGCCACGAAGGGCATCATCCACCCCAACAAGGCCGCCCGCAAGGTGAGCCGCCTCGACAGAGCGCTCGCCGGCAGCGAGTAGCAGTCAGCCGCTCCTGAGCTCCCACTCCGCAGCCCTGAGCTGCTCGTTGCCGTCGCGTTCTGCACGGACCAGCGGGATGAAGCCCAGAGTTCGAATCATTCTGCGCGCCGCCAGCCCTACAACCGCCGTGAAGGTCGGGTAGGCGAGCTCGAGGTCGGCGAGCTGCTCGACCCGCATACCGGCCCGTATCGCGGTAGCCGCTATCTGCACCACCTCGACCGCCTGCTCTCCAACGATATGCGCGCCCAGGACACGGCGCGTCTCGCGGGAGACTATCAGCTTGCACGAGCCTTCCGGGCGTCCGTCGATGATACCGCGGTCCAGGTCCGCGTAGGGCACAACGGCGACGGCGCAGTCGTGCTCCCGCCGGGCCTCCTCCTCGGTGAGGCCGACGCTCCCGTACTCTGGGTCGGTGAAACCCCCGTGCGGTACTACCGCGTGCTGCAATGTCCGGCGGCCGTCGAGCACAGCGTTCTCTGCGGCGACCTCGGCCTCGTGAGTGGCGCTCTGTACCAGCATCATCCGGCCCGTCAGGTCACCTGCGGCGAAGACGTGTGGCGCGCTGGTGCGCAATGCGTCGTCCACCCACACGTAGCCGCCCCGCCCGACCTCGACGCCGGCGGAGGAGAGGTTCAGGCTATCCGCGTTCCCTGGCCAACCTGCGGCGAAGACTACCGCCCCGACATCCAGTGCCCTCTCCTCCCCGCCATGCGAGTAAAGCACCCTGCGCCCATCCGAGGTCTCCTCGATCCGTGCTACACCGTCTATCCCAGTGAAGATCTCGATGCCTCTGCTTCCGAAAGCCTCGGCGACTCCCTCCGAGACAGCCTCGTCTTCTGCACCGAGTATCCTCGGCGCCAGCTCGAGGAGCGAGACCTGCGCTCCGAACGCCGCGAAGACCGAGGCGAGCTGGCAACCCGTCGCCGCCGCCCCGACCACCGCGACCGAACGGGGTAGATCCCCCATCGTCCACACGTCGCTGTGGGTCAAAGCAAGCTCGCCGCCCGGAAGGCCCAGCCTGCGAGCGTGCCCCCCGGCGCAAAGCACGAACTTCTCAGCCTCGAGGCGCTGTCCATCTCCCAGTGCCAGCGAGTTCTCACCGGCGAAACGGGCTTCGCCGCTCGCGTCGAAGACGAGCACCCCCGCAGCCTCCAGACGCTCCCGCAGGCGTTTCTTCTCGTGTACCTCGCCTATAAGGGCGCGCACCCGCTCGAGGAGCCTAGGAAAGTCCACCTCGGGAGGCTCGCCCACGAGACCGTAGTCGGCGAACTGCTCGGCGTCGCGCACAAGGCGCGCAGCGTGAGCGAGCACGCGTGTAGGGACGCAGCCGTCGTTCGTGCAGGTGCCGCCCAACTCCCCACGCTCTGCCAGGGCGACCCCGGCGCCGAGCTCCCGAGCGCGCAGCGCCGCGGTCACCCCCGCCGGCCCACCGCCCACCACGACGACCTCGTGCAATCCCCCTCCTTTCGGACTCATCTAGCCGGAGAGCTTCAAGGTGGCGAGCTCTACCTGGAGCTCGTCGCCCAGGTCGCTACCCCCTTTCAGGCCCCGCTCAAGGTCCAGGACAAGTCCGAGCGCATCCTCAAGGTCATCTTCGCTCGAACCCCGCGCCTGCTCCTCGAGCTTGCGCGCCACGAACGGGGGGACCTTCAGCTCTCTTGCGACCTCTCCCCGCGAGGCGCCGCGCGCGAACAGCGCCCTGGCGCGAGCCACCAGGCGGAACTGGCGGCGCACCATGTACATCGCCCGCAGCGGGGGCTCGCCGGTGGAGATCAAGTCTTCCAGCAGCTTGATAGCCCTGCCGCGGTCGCCGGCGCCTAAAGAGTCCACGAACGCGAAGATGTTGGACTGCACGTCCGGCGGACAGAGTGCCTCCAGGTCTTCCCCGGTCGCCGGCCGATCCGAGACGTAGAGCGCCAGCTTCTCCATCTCGGTGACGAGGCGCTGCTTGTCACCGGAGCATCGCTCGATGAGGCTACCCGCGACATCCTCGGGGAGGTCAAGGCCGAGCTCCTTCGCGTGGCCGACGGCCCACCGGACGAGTGCCTTCCCGGTCGGCTGCTCGAAGTTGTGGACCTCCCCGGACTTCTTGACCGCCGCCAAGAGCCTCTCCCGCGCCCCGAGCTTCTTCCCGAGCAGGACGAGGTCCGCCTCCGGCGCCGGATTATCCAGGTAATCCACCACAACCGCCTTCTGGGCGGCGTTCCAGGCGTCGAGGTTCCTGACGACGACGAACGGCCCCTCGCCGAAGAGCGAGTACGAGTTACAGGCGGAGACGGCGGCCTGGGGCGTGGTCTCGGAGGCGTCGTGGGACTCGACCTCACGCCCCCGGCGCAGCTTCTCCACGCCACGGGCCTTGCGCTCCTCGTCGTCGCCAAGAAGAAGATAGACGGCCACGAACCCTATTGTAAACTCCTGCCGCTCCAGAAAAATCGGCGTTTTAGAAAATCGGCCGAGGAGCCCCAGCGTGAGGCTCGGGCCCGAGATCGAATAGAGAGCCATGACATTTTTGCGTGGTCCCTCGTAATAGCCATCCACTGACATGTTGTTGCTCACGATCAATTTACGCACGGCATACCTCCTCGAGCATCGATCGAGACGAGAGCATGTGCGCCTAGTCGACGATCGCGCCACAACTGATGTTGAGGGCTGGTGCGGTAATGGTGCGGGCATGGTCCGAGGCAGTGAAGGCGGCCACATTGCCCACATCGTCAAGCGTCGCTGCCCGCTCGAGCATCGTCAGCCCAACGATCGTTTCGGTTATTTCCTGGCGCCCATCGGAGCTTGAGTGCGCCCCTACGACGGCTCCCCGAATCACTAGAGGCCGCCGGCACTGACCAGCACGAGCCACAGCACCACCCACATTACAAGCACGGTTGCCCACAGAGGCGCCTGTCTCTCGGGCAGAGCGCTCCCGCAGAGGGCGGCGGGGACACATCCCGCGTAGAAGAGCGAGACGAGGAGTAGTGTCACCCCCGGTGTCGTTGCGGTGGCGAACGGGAGGGAGGAAGCTGCACGGGCGATCCACACGAGCAAGGTTACCAGGAAGCCATTCGAGGCGTTCAGAGGGTATGCGAGCGCGGGGGCGACGTTGCCCAAAACCGAGCCGACGAGTCCCAGGGTGAGGATCGGGCCCGAGAGCGGCACTGCGAGGAGGTTGGTGAGGACCCCGATCACCGACACCTCGCCGAAGCTCGACGCGACTATCGGAGTAGTTGCGCTCTGCGCCGCCAGAGAGACCGCGAGCAGGTTCGAGAGGGCTTGCGGCGGCTTTGCGAAGGGTCTGAGCAGCGTTCGCTCGAGAAGAGATTTCAGCGGCTTCCTGAGGAGCAGAATGCCAAAGACCGCCGCGACGGAGAGCTGGAAGCCGGCGTTGTAGACGAGGAGAGGGTTGTATGCGAGGACCGCGGCGAGCATAGTCGTCATGAAGTGGAGCGGCGCGAGCTGGCGTCCGAGCAGTCCGGCGGCGAGCACGAGCGTGGCGACGACTCCGGCCCGTATCGCCGACGGAGGAGCGCCCGCGAGGAGGATGTAGAGCCACATCAGGGCCAGCGTCGTGAGGATACGGGGAGCGGCAGGCACGGCGAAGGTGCGTAGGCAGAAGTAGATCACCGCCGCGAGCACGGCGACATGCTGCCCTGATATCGCCAGAACGTGAGTTATGGTTCCGAAAAAGACGGAAAATTGGTTGCGCTTCAGCGCGAGATTGGACGAAGGAGCGCCAGAGGTGCGCTTCGAGCGGGCTTTCCGAGCTTAGCGTCATCCACGAGATCGTATGTTTATTCAGGGTCCCGCATCTTGTGATCACCGGTGCGGCGTCTACGGTGCGAAAGCTGAGTGCCCGCAGTGCCGAGCGGTAGGTTCATGCAGGATCCTGGATAGTGGACTTCTATGAGAAGGCACTGTTTGTCAAGCCGACGTGGCGGCTGCTCGTCGTGGCCGAGTCGCAACGGCTCTCGCTGCCCTTCGCGCTATGCTTCTATCCGCACTCTCAGGTGAGCTCACTCTCTCTTGGTGGCTCGGTGCATATGATGAGATCCGTCTTTTCGGGCTCATAAGGCGCTGCAATCTTCCGATCGGTCTCTCCTGTGGAGGGTGACCAAGTCGCATATGCGCAGTCACCTCAGCTAGATCCGAAGCGCTATTCGGGCAAGAAAGCCGTGGCCATCCGCCACTTTAGGGTCGTCGCTCGCCGCTGTTGCCAGTAGTCTTCACCTCCTCTCTTAGCTTCACCTGTGCTCCATCGCGCTCCTCTCTCTAAGCCGCCTCCTCCTGCTCTTGGCGCCGATGCGTGTTGTAGAGCGGATCGTAGACCTCTCCGGTTACCCACAGACGGTGCAAAAGCACCGAGAGCTTCCTCGCCACGGCCACCGCCGCTCGCTTCTTTGCGTTCTTGCCTCCCCGGGAGGCTATCTTTTCTCCATGACGTCTTAGATCCGAGTCCGAGCCGAAGGGACCAAGGATGTAGTGAGCACTGCCTACCAGAAGCTTCCTCAGCATCTCATCGCCCTCCTTGGAGATGCGCTTCTGAGGATCTCTATCTCCCGACTGATCTCTGGCAGGCACCAGCCCCAGGTATGCTCCCACGGAGCGACTCTTCACGAAGCGGTAGGGATCCTCCAAGGTGAGCACGAACGTGAGCGCTGTAAGCGCTCCGACCCCCTCGACCTGCCTCAAGAGCTCGGTTTCCGGGTAGTGCTCTTGGCAGATCGTCTCCAGCTGTCGGTCGTATTGGCGGATACGCTCTGTGAGCGAGCCGATCTGCTCCAAGATGGGCCCAAGGGCCGGCCAGAGTGCCTCAGGGATGTGCTCGGGGGCTTTGTTGTGGAAGCTCCTGGCCGGGCACTTGGGCAAGCGAGCACCGAAGGACTTGACCGCTCCACGGACGTGGTTGACCAGCTGCGTGCGGCAACCGACCAACGCTTCACGCGAGCGGATGATGGCCAGGTGAGCCTGGGAGTCCTCACCACGGTGTTTGAGCGGATAAAGCAGTTTCGGATCAAGACGTGCGAGGCGAGCGAGGTTCTCGGCGTCTATCTCATCGGTCTTGCGCTTGTTTGTGTAGATGAGCCTCAGTTTACGTGGATTGGCCACCAGCACCTCATGGCCACACTCCTCGAGCACCCGGCTCACCCAAGGGGAGTGGGTTCCCGCCTCTATGGCTATTCGCAGCGGTTGCTGCTCTGAGGAGAAGCGCCGCCTTAAACGCTTGGTGTGAGTTACGCGGTGAAGATTTGAGCGGAAGGTGCCCACGCCTTAGAGTCGGCTTGCCACCCGATCCCGAAGGGAAAGGAACCGACTCCATGCTCGACGTGGACACCTTCCTCACCGCACTCTACGTCATCGTCGATGACTTCTGCCAGTCCCACCGCCCCCAACGGCGCCGCCCCGGCCCCGAGGCCTCCCTTTCCGAGGCGAGGTCATCACCCTCGCCATCTTCGCCAGATGGTCGAGATTCGCCAGCGAGCGAGACTTCTACCGCTACGCCGAGGGCCATCTGCGAGGTGCTTTCCCTACCCTGCCCGAGCGCTCCCAGTTCAACCGGCTCGTACGCTTCTATGCTGAGGCCATCGAGGAGATAGCCTTGCATCTGGGACAGATCGTGGAGGGCGAGCAATTCCCCCTATCAGGCCCTGGACGCCTCGGCGATGCCCGTCCGGGATGCCAAGCGTCGTGGGAGATGGCTGGCTTGCCGGATATGCCGACATCGGCTGGTCCAACAGCCTGGGCTGGTACGAGGGCTTCTCCCTTTTGATCGCCGTTGAGCCTTCCGGAGTGATCACGGGCTTTTGTTTCGGTGCCGCCTCCACCGCCGACCAGCCTCTGGCGGAGACATTCTTCAACCGTCAGGGCCAATCCGAACCCCAGGCTCAAAAGCGTGGGCTCGGCCTTTTCGGGAGCTTATGTAGCCGACAAGGGCTTCGAAGGCGCCGAAAACCATCGCCGCTGGCTCGATCACTACGGGGCTGAGGTAATCCATCCGCCCAAGCGCAACTCCAAAAAGCGAAGCTGGTCCAAGCGTCTTAGGAGGTGGGTTGCCGGGATACGTCAGATCGTCGAGACGGTTTTTGACAAGCTCTTCAACACCTTCGGTCTCTGGCGGGAGCGTCCCCATGAGATCGACGGTCTGCGTGCCCGATTGGCGGCGAGGGTGGCGCTGCACAACTTCTGTATCTGGCTCAACGACCAGCTCGGCCGACCTCGGCTGAAGTTCGCAGATCTGATGGGATGGTGAGCTCACAATTCACACCAAGCGTTTAAGGCCTCGGGGGTGGTGCGCAGCCTACCCTCCTCCATCATCTCGCCGCTTTGGATGTCCATGAGAGCACATGTAGCTGTATCGGTCTCCCAGATCCATCCCGGCTGTCATCCTTGGCTGCTCTTTGCTACCATCATCCATGGGCCGATCCTCCTTCCTGGGCGATAGAGCCCGTACAGTGGTTGCAGACCATAAGTACTGCGCACCAGGGGTCGGCCTTCTCATCTCATCTTCCGAGAACTCCTCAGCCTGTTGAAAAAGTCGGCTTAGAGCTGATAGCGACCACAATCCGGGCTCAAAACGCCCCAAAACTGGCGTTTTCGTACCCGATCTGGGGCGAAAGCGAGCATCAAGGGTGTTTTTCAACACGCTGACCCCTTCCAGGCACTGGTGATGCTTCTATGTTCGTCAAGGCACCGAAACCGGGGGTTTGTTTAGGGACAGGGAAGCGAGGATCCGGTAGACCTCACGGGCGATGTATCTCTTGAGGCAGCGGATGATCTCCTTCTTGGTCTTGCCCTCCTTGGTGCGCCTTGGCCACGTAGGCCCGGGTGCGCTTGTCGCGGCTCATGCGGCAGACGGCGATCACGTAGAGGGCCCGGTTGGCGTCGCGGTTGCCGTGACGGTTCAGACGATGGCGGACGGTCTTGCCCGAAGAGGCCGGGATGGGTGCGGCCCCGCACAGGTGCGCGAAGGCTGCCTCGTTCTTGAGCCGCTCGGGATTGTCACCAGCGGCGATCAGCAGCGAGGCGGCCGTATCGGTTCCAATGCCCTCCACGGCGACCAGCTCCGGCGCGACTTCGCTCACCAGCCGATCCAGCTGCTCGTCGAGCTCGGAGATCTCTTCGGAGAGGTGTTGGTAGCGGCGTGCCACCGAGCGTAGCGCGAACTTTGGTGGCCGCCTCTACATCTGAAGGAGTCGCACCTGGCCGAAGCCGCGACGCTTTCTCGACCAGTCTGGCCGTGGAGAGTCCGCACAGTTCGCTCTTTAGCCCTTCGGGAGCGGTGACCAGCAGAGCCTTGTATCTGGTTGGCCGCCTGAGCACGCGCTTTCACCGCCGAGCGGCGTGTGATCCGCAAGGTACGGATCATCTCCACCTCGCCGTCGGCGTCTTTGGGCTCACCGATTGCGGTGCCTGCAAGAACCGAGCGTGCCGCTGCCTCGGCATCGATGGGATCGGACTTACCAGAGCGGTACTGGTCACGACGCTTGGGGCGGATCACCTCAAAGACTTCTATCCCCTGAGCCCTCAAGAAGCGGGTGAGCCCGGCGCCGAAGGAGCCCGTGCCCTCTACCCCGGCATGCTCCAGAGGGCCGAATCCACTCGCCCAGTCCACGAGCTTTTTGTAACCCGCCGGAGTCGTCGGGATGCTCAGAGTACCCAGGCGTCTGCCGAGACCATCCAGGGCTACGGCGACGTGGACATCCTTGTGGGTATCCACGCCCACAGTGATCGCTTGCGGCATCTGTAGGGATGCATCGGGTCACGTTTTCCTCCCCTCGGTCGACAGATGAACATCGCGTTTTTATGTCTCACCAGAGCCGAGACGAGGCGGACACCACTGCGATGGGCCTTCTACCGAAAAGCACAAGCTTCTATCAAGTCACGCCCATCTCGGTCCGGTGGTGGCGATGCCCCCGACCTGATCGACGAATCACCAGCAAGGCACTCTCTTGTAGGCCCGTGAAAATATGGGTCAGACCGGCCGGAGGTCAATCGCCACCCATATTCTCGCAGTGAAAATAGCCTTAGCAGCGGCTCAATTTCATGGCTTCGGGGTGGCCCGGCAAGGGCCATGGACCACTTGGGTGAATAAGGGCCAGGAGAAGGGCCGAGGTTGCTACTACCCCCCGGCCCACTAAGAAGCTAATTGTGGGCGTACTGGTTCTGGCGCTTGGCCATCCCACCCCAGAGCACCTCGTCGGTATTGCCGACGATCCCTGGCCAACCTAGTTCGCGCACCCTGTCCCCCAGGGTTTGCCAGCCCCGTGGTAGCGTAAGATGGTCGGTGGATGAAGGTGCTCCCATAGTACGAGGCAGAGTCGGGCATCCCCGCATAGGCGGGTCAGCGGGCGGATCGTGTAGTAAAGGTGGTGGGGCTTTATGCAACCGGAGGACATGGGGAGGCGCCGGAAAGCCGAGCGATAGAACGAAGGTTACTGATACGGACCATACCAAAAGAGAAACTCCGGGATGTCATGCTCTTGGATGCGGCATTGGGTAGGGAAGAGCATATCGACTTGGACTTGGGTGCCTACGTCGATCAAGAGTACCTAGACGACTGGAAGGTGCTCTCGCGCACCTTTACTCTGCAACCAGAAGGCGTAGCGTTACTCACGCTACTGATAGAACGCCCCCTCTAATGAAAAGGGGCTGGCTGTGGCTAGAGGCTGTGTAGGAGTATTCAGAACCGCCGGAAACGGCCAGCGGACAGCCGGATGAAAAGTAGAGTGCAGTCCTGCCCGGCCACAGGAAGCGCTCAGGAGAACGCAGAGCGCGTATCGTGGTGGAAGAGAGTATCCGGGGGGTAGGAGGATCATGCAAGACCGTATCGAGAAATACGCTCTAGAGCTGCTGCACGCCATTAGGGAGCACCACCCCGACATCTACGCGGGGGCGTGGGTGAATCCCTACACGGCAGCGCTAGAGGCCGGGCTTGACCCTGATTCTCCCACTTACGGGGAAGCTATGGAGTATCTGCAGGCCGAGGACGTACTGGAGTGGGCGGAGGAAACCCGCGAGCTATCAGGAAGCCCGCTCTACACCATCACGCTCCAGGGCATGGAGATGCTGCGAAAGGTGTGAGCACCGTTCCAGAGGAGCCCGGGCGTGCGCCGTGGTGGCGTCACTGGTTCGGGAGCCGAGCGAGGAGTACCCTTAAACGCTTGGTGTGAGTTATGCGGTGAAGATTTGAGCGGAAGGTGCCCACGCCTTAGAGTCGGCTTGCCACCCGATCCCGAAGGGAAAGGAACCGACCCGCATGCTCGATGTGGACACCTTCCTGACTACTCTTTACGTCATGATAGACGATTTTTGCAAGACTTCTTTGCCCCCCGAGACGCATCCTGGGCCGGAGGCAGCCCTGAGCCGCAGCGAGACGGTGACCCTGGCGATCTTCGGGCAATGGCAGGGCTTTGGCAGCGAACGCGGCTTTTACCGCTATGCGCAGCACCATTTGCGCCCTGCCTTTCCCCAACTGCCCACGCGGGAGCAGTTCAACCGGCAAGTACGCCAGCACTCCGCGGCCCTCGTGGCTTGCTTTCTGTATCTGAGCCGGCTCTTGGCCGCCCAGCCTTGTCTCTACGAAGCCCTGGACAGTTCGGGCATTCCCACGCGGGACGCTAAGCGCCGGGGCGCTGGCTGGTTGCCGGGGTTGGCTGATATCGGCTGGAGCAACCGGCTCGGGTGGTATGAAGGCTTCCACCTGCTGCTGGCCGTCACCCCTGTCGGGGTGATCACGGGCTTTGGCTTTGGCCCCGCCAGCACCAAGGATCAGCCCTTGGCAGAAACCTTCTTTGCTCTGCGCCGCCAACCCCATCCAGGCCTCGAGTGTGGGAGCGCCTGCCCATGGACCCTACGTGGTCGACAAGGGCTTCGAAGGCGCGACAATCAGCGAGCGTGGTGGAGAAGCTATGGAGCCCAGGTCATTTGTCCTCCCAAGCGCAATAGTAAGACGCCTTGGCCCAAGCGGCTGCGTCGCTGGTTGGCGGGGGTGCGCCAGATGGTGGAGACAGTGTACGAGAAGCTCTCATACCTTCCGTCTCTCGTGAACGGCCCCATGAGCTCAGCGGGTTTCAGGCACGCTTGGCCGCAAAGCTCGCCCTGCATAATTTCTGCATCTGGTTGAATGAACAGCTCGGCCGGCCTCGGCTGGCCTTTACAGATTTGGTGGACTGGTAGTCTCATAGGATTTCACACCAAGCGTTTAAGAGATCATTAGCGGAAAGAAGGAGCATCGCATGGGGGCAAAGAGAGCGAAGGATCTCGTCGCGGCGTGGATGGTCGGAAACGGGGTGTTGTCCAGCCCTCGGTGTAATCGGGGGCGAGTTCGACCACCGCATCGAGCAGCTTCAGGGCCAGCTCGGCCTTCTTCTGCGGCCATCGCCTTCATCGAGCGCTCCATGAGCACATCGATGGTGTCGCTGCCCGAGTGCAGCCACACGCGCTCGATGGCGTCCGTGACGGCTCGGCGGTCTCCGCGTCCTCGGCAGTGGCGAGGAGAGCATAGAGATCGGAGAGCATCTTTCGCGCTCCGCCGGCGTCTTCGGGAAGGTCGAGCCGCGGGCTCGCGCCTTCGCGGCTTGCGCTCCGGATCGCTGGGCGTGTCCTGGAGCGGCCGCGGCCAGCGTCAGCGCAGCACGCTGCGGCGAGGCACACGACAACAGCGGACAGGAAGGGATACGCTTGGCATCACCAAACATGCTGGGCAGCATAGGACCGGCGGCAAAACGGCGAGGACAGGCCGGCGCCGCCCGCGGCTCGTCAGCCCTGCCGGGCCTTGAAGCGGCGTTGGTCTTGTTGATGATGTAGAGCCGGCCCTGGCGCCGCACGAGACGGTTGTCGCGGTGGCGCGAGCGCAGCGATTTCAGCGAATTCCTGACCTTCATGACGGCACCGGTTCGGATTGAGGGCGGGCGGGTTCGACGGCAGCCATCCCCGCCGATCTCAGGCCGGGCTGCGGCTCGCCTCACCGCTGGAAACGTGGCTCCCCGTGTAATCGCGACGGCGGAGCGTGTCAACACGTGCACCTATGGCCGACGCGGTCGTATCGGGGCCGACCGCGCGCAGGCGCTGAATGGTGGGCGCGACAGGGATCGAACCTGTGACCCCTACCATGTTAGTCCTCGACTGTTGCGGGCCGTGTTTTCAAGGGGGCGGCGTGCGGCGGGCGTGGTCAGAAGCGGCGGTGTCGCGCATCCGTTCACGGTGGACAGGTTCGGGCGAACCTACGAGCACTACCTGGAGGAGGGGAAGCCAGAGTGTCTGCGTACTGGCGCGACGCGGCCAAGCGCGTCACCAAGGGAACCTCATGGCGAAGGGCGAGGTCGTCGAGCTGGGGTCCGCGTCCCTTAAGCCCATTGCCGTTCTCTCGGATGCGACGAGCTGTTCATGCTGGCCGAGGTGGAAGCAATCGGACTTGGCCTCGTCGAGCAGGGCCGCGAGGACGCGCTTGCGCTCGATGAGCGGCGCCTTCCGCAGATCGAAGCCGTCGAGGTAGAGCAGGTCGAACGCGAAGTAGACCATGCGCTCCGAGCGGCCCGAGGCGAGATCGGCCTGCAGCGCGTCGAAGTCGGCGACGCCCGTCTCGCCCTGCACGATCACCTCGCCGTCGAGAACGAGGTTGTTGGCCGGCAGATCGGTCAGCGCGCTGGCGAGCGCGGCGAAGCGGGGCGTCCAGTCGTAGCCCCGCCGCGTGAAGAGCTGCGCGCGGCCGGCCGTCGAGGTGGGCCTGCACGCGATAGCCGTCGTGCTTGATTTCGGAGAGCCATCGATCCCCGCTCGGCGGGGTCCGCCGCAGCTTCGGCTCGCAGGGCGCGATGAACCCGGGATGCGGCGCAGGTGTAGCGCCGGGAAGCACGCGTGCGATGAAGCGGGCCGAGCTGCGATGCGCTTGAGGCGCGAGGCTTCCTTGCCAAGGCCGTCTCTCCTGGGCCTAGGGCCTCGCGGAAGGCTGCTTGCCGCCCCAACGTGCGCGCATCGCCTCGATGCCGCCGGGTAGAGCTCGGGCGCCGTGTGGATCTTGCGCGAGCCGCACGCCGAGCACTTCATGCGCTTGCCGACCTCGGGAACGGGGTGGTCGCCGGGCAGCGGCAGCGTCGAAGGATCGACGTCACGCTCGCGCCCGCATTCGCGGCAGTAGACCCAGAGCAGGCGACGGTCGCGCATCAGGTCGCCGATGCTGACCGATCCGCTCATGGCAAGCGTCACGTCCCGTGCATCGTTCGCGGCCGCGCTGATCGCGACGCGCCGCTGGCATCCTAGTCTACCCGCCGGCTGATCGGGCGACCGGTTTCCTCCCGCCCTGGTGTGTTGCGTTCGAGTGTTGCGCAACACTTCGGCGGCCGTCGTCACGCCCGGCGGATGAATCGCATCATCTCGTCATGGCTGACGATCTCGCGGCCGAGCGGCCAGAGGGCGAGGCCGGCGAGCTTCAGATGCGCCCAGGCGAAAGGCAGGCCGATGATGGTGACGGCGAGACCGAGGGCGGTGATCAGATGGCCGAGGGCCAGCCACCAGCCGGCGAGCAGCAGCCAGACGAGATTGGCCGAGGAACCCGAGCGGGCCGGTGCCGATCGTCTCCGGCCGGCCGCCCCGGTCGCGCGGGACGTTGGTGTAGCCGAAGGGGAGCAGCGTGTATTGGGCGATGCGCACCGCTGCGACGGCGAAGGGGATGCCGATGATCGTGATGGCCATGATCAGCGCGGCGAGCAGCCAGCCGGCCGCCATCCAGATGCCGCCGAAGACGAGCCAGAGCACGTTGAGAAGCAGCGAAATCATCGGGCCCTCCGCTACCGGGCCGGTTTGACGGCCCCGGCCTCATATGGGGTGCGTTGAGGCGGATGCGAAGGGCTCGATGGGGCGCCGCGCATGGCCGCGCCCGCCTCCGCAAGAGACCAAGTCGTCTCGCCTCCGGAGCTCGGGCGCTCGCAGAAGGTTCGACCCCGATCCTTCAGCGGTGACCACGACCCCGCCCCGCCGTTCCCGCCACGAGCTCCTGCGCCCGGCCGCCAAGATTGACCCGGCTGAAGCCGCTGGAGCCTGCGGGGTTCCTGCCCGACTGGACCGAGGCCGCTCGCCCGGCACCACGATCGCAAGGCCTTCGACTGCGGCGAGCCAGCGCTCAATGAGTACCTCGCGCGTTACGCGCGCCAGAACCACGAGAGCGGCGGGGCGAAGACCTTCATCGCGAGCCCGGTCGACGAGCCGAGCCGGGTTCTCGGCTACTACACGCTGGCGCCGGCCTCGCTCGCCTACGCGAGCATCGTGACGCGCGGCCTCGGCCGCTACGAGGTTCCCGTGTTCCAGCTCGGACGCCTGGCCGTCGAACGCACGTGCAAGGGCGGGGCTCGGCGGACGCCTGCTGCTCGCCGCCGGCATCCGCTGCCTTGCGGTCGCGGAGCAGGTGGGCGGGGTCGCGCTGCTGATCGACGCCAAGTCAGAGCGGGCGGCGCTGGTATCGCGCCTATGGCGCCGTCGCGCTCGAAGACGCGCCGATGTCGCTGATCCTGCCGCTGGCCGCGATCGCCGCGGCCTTGAGCGGGTCCGGCCAGAGGTGATCTACGGGCCTTCGGTGATTTTGCCCGAGGGAGCCGGCTATGAGCAGAAGCGCGCACGCGGCTCTCCCCTGGATGAGTTGGCGTCCGCAGGCCGAACGCCGAGCATCCCCGGTAAGGTACGGACGCGAGCCGCGACGGGGGCCCGGTTGGATCTGGAAGCCCTCGGGCATCTCAAGCACCTGACGGGGGCGCTTCCCACGAAAGTAGCCCGCTTATGGGCTGCGGCGGTTTGTGGCAGAGCGATTGTTCCCCGGATGCGCTAATTGGCGTGGAAGCTTGGTGCCATGAACTTGCCGTGATTGCCATATAGTGCGCAAGATGTCCGCAGCAAAAACGATTCTACGGCCCCGGACGGGGCTTCGCCGAGAGATCGCTCGAAGCTTCCGGCTTCTCAAGCCGGCGAGCGTCAGCTGCCGTTTGTTCCGACCACTATGAAATCGTCAGTCCGGGAGCGCGAGATGCTGAAGCGCAAGCGAAGGACTGTGCTCGTTGCTTCGACCGCAAGCGCACTCGTAATGGGTTCGGCGGCAGCGGCAATTGCACCTTCTCCCTCTCACATGAGTATTCTTGGCCCTCTGGCCGTGGACTCGCTGTGGCCTTCGGCTCTTCGAGGCGGTCGGAGGTGGACCGCTACCGACGGCGGCATCAGCCCCTTGCCGGGCCGCGGCCTGGCGCCCGTCTCGGGACCTGAGCGGTTCCGCCGGCCGGTTACGAGCCCTGCTTGCCGAAGGCGGCTCTCGCGTCGCCTCACGACCAGGCTGCGATAATGGAAAAGCCGCGCGCTGTCAGATGCTGGCCAGCTCGCTCTCGCCTCGCCAAGCAGCGACGGTTATGATGAGGTTTGCCTCGCCGTCTCGGCGTGCGTGGAAGTGCCGCTTGCCGCCCCGGGCCGCGCTGATCGTGAGCACCTCGACCCGGACCTTGAGGCCCGCACGCACTAGGTTAGGCATGCGGGGCCATGAAAAAGCCCGCCGGCTGGGCGCCGGGGCAGTGCCAGTGCTCGTCCCTGACACTCGGAAGCGGTAGCCAGGGCGCGCGATATTGGTTGATCCGGCGCGCCCCGCAACTGTGCCTTTATACACAGACGATTAAGAAGGGGGACACTGGGGGCAAGAAACGAACCGCACGCGGGTGGAGGGGGCCCCGCGGCGGTAAGGAATTGCCAGGCAGAGTTCTTCTTCTTCTGGCAGCCCTGAGCATAACCGGAGCCGGCGGCTTCATCAGTGCGGCTCTTCCGGGCTACGTCGTCGCCGTGGCTGGCCCCCGTCTCGGTGGCGTCCCCCGGGTACCTCTCTTGACGGCGCAGCCGGCCGCCTGCTCGATTTGCTGGACAGCATCATGATCACGCCGGCCGAGCTCGGCGCGCACTGGAGTGTCGTAGCTGGCGGTCGCCGGGCATGACAAGCAAACCGATACTGATGAGATAAAGCGCCTAGCTTCTCCGATTCATGGACACTCGAGAAGAAGGTGGCCAGCGCGCGTGCGGCGCGTGACCGCGGCCATGCGGTGAGAGATCCCGACGAAGACGGCCGTCCGTGAGGCAACGTCCTGCGGACCCGCGAGCGGCGCACGGCTAAGGGTGGCGCTGATTTCTGCCCTTCTGCTAGGTGCTATCGTCCTTGCGGGGGTGAGTTGGTCCGGCCAGAAGCCCCCAGCGATCGGTCCTCCAGGCGATCGCTGGGCCTCGGGAACCATTCTCTCGAGGGCCGCGTTCGAGGCGCCATGGGGCACGCTTCACCAAGAATCGATCCGGCGCATGCATGGCGCCCTCTCACAGGGCGGCTCTTCCCTCGTGGCCAGCTCCCGGAACCATTCTGGAACGCTAGTGGCGGCGCTTGAGGACAGCCGAACGGCGGCGCTCTGGTGGAGCGCGCGGAGCAAGCTGATCAAAGCCCCGGATGGGCAGGGGATGTTGCCGGTGGGGGCTGAGTGATCCCCTCAGCTCTTCTCACTGAAAGGCACGATCGAGGTCCGAAACGCGGCCGGCGGCCGCGTGGATCAGGGCAAGGTCACCGATGAGCGCCACCACCATGGAGCATCAGATTCACCAGCCTTGCCACCCGGCAGCTACACCGTCTCGTGGGCACGTGTTGTCGGTCGACACGCACACGGCCAAGGGTATCTTGTCTACTGCTCCCCCGTCGGCAAGTAGCTGCGCACTGCGCCCTCGACGTGACGGAGGCCGGCTTTGGACGACGTCCTGCTCGATGGTGCGCGCCGTCCACCTCGCCGCCACGGTGATGGCGTGTGGGGCGTTTTCTTTCATGCGCTTGGTCCGCTCCCCGCCCGCCTTGCGTGAGGTGCAGACATCCCCGGAGTGAGATCGGTCTGACGGGACGCGGGCAATTCTGGGTCCGCCATGCGATGGATCTTCGCGACCAGCGTGTCCGTCGCCGTCCTCTCGGGCGCCGCCTGGTTCCTTGTCGTCGCTGCCGCGATCAGCGACGGCGCGGCAGATGATCTGGTCGCCGGCGAACTTGCTCAAAGGTGGCGATCGGAACTCAGTTCGGTCGCACCTGCCTGCTGCGCCTCGGCCTGGCAACCGCGCTCGTTTTCAACGTTCCGATGCTCAACCCGCGGTGGGCAAGCAGTCAGGCCCTACCGAATGACGGCTATCACCATTGCTGATTTGATCCGCGACCGCAGGCTGTTGTGTGGGTCCACTGCCGTGATTGCGGGCGCGAGCGCGACCTTTGATCCTGCGATGCTGCCGCTACCTGGCGAGTACCCCGTCCCGGAGGGGGGCGAGCGCATGCGGTGCACTGCGTGCGGCTCGCGCAAGGTCCACACGGCGCCGGAGGAGCGCCGCCCACCAGGACAGCCGGATCCAGCCGGGAGAGCCCGCCAACGACGACCGGAACCAAAGTAGGTCCTTGGTCGGTGACTGGGCTCTCCCTCGAGGCCGCAACGGCCGACGGCGAGCCGGAGCCCCCAGGGCGAAGGAGAAAGCCGGCTAGGCGGGGCGAGTGAAGTACGCTGAGGAGAGCGGGCAGCCCAGAACTTTCTATGGTGGAAACAAACGTGATCGAAGTCAATAGCTGGGAACATCCGCTTAATTAGAGTTCAGATCGCCCCATGGCGGAAGCGGGATTATGAGACCCCGCGAGGGCGGGCCGCTTGGGGGAGCTCGCTGTCCTCACCGACGAAGGTCCTGCTTCAGCCCGGCCCAGGTTTAAGCCTCGTCCACGCCGACCGTCCACGACGCGCGCCCGTGCCGGGGGCGGCGAGCCCTCGCAATCAACACGGCTAGCCGATCCCACGCCCTCCCCTTTCCCCTGCTGCTCCGCTGTGTTAGCTTTTTCTTCAATTAGCGACCACAAATGACGGGAAAGCCATGTCCCGCCGAGAGAAGCTCGCAGGAGAACCGATCAAGGCAGTCGCGTATTTGCGCACCTCGAGCGCCGCGAACGTCGGCGCCGACAAGGACAGCGACCGGCGCCAGCGCGAGGCCATCGAGGCCTTCGCCCGCCGCGCCGGCTATCGAGATCGTCGGCGAGTACTACGACGCCGCCGTGTCGGGCGCCGACCCGATCACCAGCCGGCCGGGCTTTGCCGCCATGCTCGAGCGCATCGCCGGCAATGGGGTGCGCACGATCATCGTCGAGACCGCCAACCGGTTCGCCCGCGATCTCATGGTGCAGGAAGTCGGCTACGCGCACCTCCGCGAGCAGGGGATCGACCTCATCGCCGCCGATAGCCCTCAGAGCTTCGTCGACGACACGCCGACGGCGCGCCTCGTGCGCCAGGTCCTCGGGGCCATCGCCGAGTTCGACAAGGCGATGACCGTCGCCAAGCTGAAGGGCGCCCGCGACCGCAAGTCGGCCGAGGCCGGGCGCCGGATCGAGGGGCGGAAGGGCTTCGCCGTCACCAATCCCGAGGCGGTTGCCCTCGCCAAGCGCCTCCGTCGCGCGTCGCCGAAGACGGGCGAGCGCCGCTCCCTTCGCGACATCTCCGCCATGCTGGCCGAAGCCGGGCACCTCAACGAGCACGGCCGCCCGTTCAACCCGCGCTCGATCAAGGCCATGGTCGAGAGCTAGACGCCGGCGAGCTCGTGCTCGCGCCCGTCATTTCTCTGAGGCCTCTGCGCTCATTGGTCCTTTTGTCATCGGCCGCCAGCTATTGAGCAGTCGGACCCCAGGTCCCAAGTCGCCATCAGCTTCGATCAAGACGATGCCAGCTGCTTGAAAGGCGGCCGGATTCGCGCCGCGCTGGCGCGGTGCAACTCATGCCGGCCCTTCTCGAACTCGCCCACGGTTGAGCGTGACACGCCGGCCTTCTTGGCAAGCTGCCCCTGGGTCCAGGCGACGAGACCGCGAGCCGCGCGGCACTGCGCTGGCATTAACCACTTGATAGGGCCGCACGATTGCGGATCAGAAAGCTCATGATCAGCCATGACGGTTGATATATCGGACCTGAGGTTACATACAAGCAATCTAGCCAAT